>NZ_JBNHGA010000001.1:0-1140144 GCF_059090765.1 Arthrobacter sp. Cza30
CCGGTGGCGCCGTCGGTGTGGCTGTCGCCGATGACGGAGATGGCGTTGCCGGTCACCGAGACGGGTGCCGCGACCGACACCAGCCCCTGCGTGCCGGCGAGCAGTCCATCAGCGCCGGACGTGTGGCCGCTGGTGGCACCGTCGGAGCTCGCGGGAGCCGAGCCGGCGGCATCCGTTGAGGAGCTGTCGCCCACCACCGAGACCGCGTTGCCGGCAACCGTGACGGGCACCTTCACCGACACGAGAGCCTGGCTACCGGAGCCGACTCCGTCCGCGCCGCTCGTGGTCGCCGACGCGGGTGAAGCGGAGGACGGCGGGGCCGCTGACGCATCACTGCTGGATGCGTCGCCCAGCACGGATACGGCGGTGCCGGTGACGTTGACCGGGATGTGGACGTCGAGGACGGCCTGGGTGCCCGAGAGCAGCCCATCCTCCCCTGTGGTTTCGGTCGCGTTGGCGACCGTCGCACCGAGCAGCGTGATGCCGCCCGCGAGAAGCGTGCCCAGGAGGGCGCGCTTGCAGAAGCTTTGCATGATGTTCCCCTTGTGAGTTGATTGGCGAGCGCGCCCGAGAGTGCGCGCGGAAGTCGTGCCGCGCTTCAGCAGCGGCCGATCGCCGATCAGTCGGGGAAGACGTCGGTGGATCCGACGGGCGCCGGAGGCACGTCGTCGTCCTCACGTCCGGCACGGCGCACCCAGGCACGGTGTGCAGCCAGCGGAAGGAGGGCAGCGAGCGCCCAGGCGCCGGAACCCGCACCGCCGGGTCCCGTCATGGTCGCGGGAGGGCAGAGCCCAGCCGCAGGAGCACCGCCGAGAGGCACGGCGGTGGAAGCTGTTGCGCCGGCGAGCGGCGCGGCGGACACGTCAGAGGCCGACGCATCGCCACGCCCGGAGGAGCGGCTCCTCGTGGGCGATGTCACCGCGTCGTCGGGCTCGAGCGGCGCCGCGGCCACGTCGGCAGGGCCGCATGTCCACTCCGATGCGTCACCGTAACCGGGAAGCCCCGGGATCGCGGGGATCGACGGCCCGCCACCGCTCGATGGCCGGCCGATGGACGTCGCGGTCTCACCGACCGCGCGAACGGTCGCGCCCAGGGTGCTGTCGACCGACTCGATCAGGTCAGTCAGGGCATCGTCGGCACCCGTCTCGGCCACGACCCCACCGATGACCGGCACGTCCGAGATCAACTCGACGACGGGCGCGGTGACCCCGCCCACGACGCCGTCGGCGACGATCTCGGAGGCCGGCGCCGTCACGGTCGTGGCAACCGACCCCACCGTCCGGACGGCCTCGCGGACCGGCTGCCGGACGGGGGCGGGCGCGACCTCGATGACGTGTTTGACCGTGCTCGTCGCACCGGCGGTGACCGAGGTGACGCCGTCGGAGACACCGGATGTCGTCCGGTCGACCAGTGAGGTGACAGCACCCAGCAGGCCGTCGCCGTCGGCCTGGGAGTCGTCCGCGTGTGCGTGCCCGGCAGTGAGGCCGAACAGCACCGCTATGACGATCCAGGCGAACGCGGTCGCGACCCCGATCAGGGCCAGCCGAAGAATCTTCGGCAGCCGCCAGGTTGCTTGCTCCACGTTCACCTCCCCACGACGAACGACGTCACACGTTCCGAGCGGAACGTGCCTGAGGGTGCCTGGACCTGAGACAGTACAGCGCTTTCCGAGGCGGTGTCTAGAGGTCCCTTACCACCTTGACACCGGGCACGTTCATCGCGTACGCGCGTGGAGCATCCCGATCGCGGTGCCGAAACTGTGCACAGGTCACTCGTCAGGAGGAAACCTTCAACGACCACTTTAACCACATCTCCATCCACAGGGTGTGAGCGAAGAAACACCAGGTCTCGCGCTGTAAACGCGCCGCACCGCCCGGATATCGCAGCAGTTCTCCACAGCCGTTGCTCACAGGCGTCGCGGCGTTTCGCGCAGGCTCTCCACAGAGTTATCCACAGGTGCTGTTGCGGCTGTCGGAGGCCGTCCCTAGCGTGGGGTGCGGCTCACAGGGGGCGCGCTGCAACGTCGCGGCGGCACGACGGAGGGCACGAAGACGGACCGCGAGCATCCCGGATGCTCGCGAGCTTTCGCGTGCGCGCCCCGACCCGCGAGAGCCTCGCCCAAGATGTGACCCCCGAGAGTTGGAGGACGTGCAGCCTATGTCGATCGCCGACATCTCCGAGGAGCGCATGGGAGGCCCTCGCGAGTTCGAGCGCACACCACCTCACGATCTGCTCGCCGAGCAGAGCACGCTCGGCGGCATGCTGCTGTCGAAGGACGCCGTCGCCGACGTGATCGAGACCCTGCGGGGAACCGACTTCTACGTTCCCAAGCATGAGCTCATCTTCGAGGCGATCCTCACCCTGTACTCGCACGGGGAGCCCACCGACGTCGTCGCGGTCACCGATGAGCTGATCAAGACCGGTGATCTTCAGCGCGCCGGCGGCGCCGACTATCTTCACACCCTGACCTCGATCGTCCCGACGGCTGCCAACGCCGGTTACTACGCGTCAATCGTGTCCGAGCGGGCGCTGCTGCGTCGCCTCGTCGACGCCGGCACGCGGATCGTCCAGATGGGCTACTCGGGTCAGGGTGAGGCGCTCGACCTCGTCAACAACGCCCAGGCGGAGATCTATTCGGTCACGGGTGCCGAACAGGCAGAGGATTACGTGCCGCTGACCGTGGCCGTGGATGCCGCGGTCGAGGAGATCGAAGCCGCACGCGGCCGAGACGGTCAGATGACCGGCATCCCGACGGGGTTCTCGGGCCTCGACCAGCTGACGAACGGGCTGCACCCGGGCCAGATGATCATCATCGCGGCACGGCCGGCGATGGGTAAGTCGACGCTGGCCCTGGATTTCGCGCGCGCCGCGGCGATCAAGCACAACATGCCGACGATCTTCTTCTCGCTGGAGATGGGTCGCAGCGAGATCGCCATGCGTCTGATGAGCGCCGAGGGTGCGGTGCCCCTGCAATCCATGCGCAAGGGCACGCTGGATTCGCGAGACTGGACGACGATCGCGGCGACGCGCGGGCGCATCAACGACGCACCGCTGTACATCGACGACAGCCCCAACATGACGCTCGTCGAGATCCGCGCCAAGTGCCGGCGGCTCAAGCAGCGAGCGGGTCTGAAGATGGTGGTGATCGACTACCTCCAGCTCATGACGTCGGGCAAGCGCGTCGAGTCCCGTCAGCAGGAGGTCTCGGAGTTCTCGCGTGCGCTGAAGCTGCTCGCGAAGGAGCTCGGCGTGCCCGTCATCGCGCTGTCGCAGCTGAACCGCGGCCCCGAGCAGCGAGCCGACAAGAAGCCGGCCCTTTCGGATCTGCGTGAATCAGGGTCGATCGAGCAGGATGCCGACATGGTGGTGCTCCTGCACCGCGAGGCGGCGTACGAGAAGGATTCCCCGCGGGCGGGCGAGGCCGACCTCATCGTCGCCAAGCACCGCAACGGGCCCACCGACACCATCACCGTGGCGTTCCAGGGTCACTTCTCTCGCTTCACCGACATGGCCCCGGGCGACTTCGGGTGAACAACGGGGCGACCCCGGCCGGCGGGTCAGGGGAGTATCGGTAGCCCGTTCGCATCAGGGTTTGGGATCGACCGCCAGGGCCTCCAGAGCGGCGAGTCGTTGGTTCCGGTCACCGGTGATCTCGACGACATTCGGGTGTGAGCCGACGATGTCATCGTCTGCAATGAGGTCTAGAAGAACGTCGTTCATTGCTTCGCGAAGCGGAAGATGTTCCTCGGGGTGAGCGAAGATTTCGTCGGCGGGGGTGATGGGCAGCACGACAAGGAGGTCGACATGCTTCATCGCATCCCGAGTGATCTCGATCGATCGGCCGACGACTTCGCGAGAGTCCGCAGCGCCGGTCAGGTCCTCCACCGCCAGCAGGTAGGCGAGGAAATCGACAGGACCGCGCTCGGCGACGAAGGGGCCAGCGGTTTCGTCCGGATGCAGCCGCGTCGCGGAAACCCCCAGCTGGGCGGCGAACAAGGCGGCGCTCGGGCTGTCCCAGGCCTCATCGACCAGCTCGAACGGGTCCGGCAGCACTGCGAAATCCGGATGAAGACCGGCGAAGTCGGCCACGAGCGTGCTCTTCCCGCTCGCATGAGTTCCCGAGACGACGATTCGCACGTCGTGACTCTACGGCGCGGAGATCGCACTGTCAGCCGGGCGGCAGCCTCGGATGAGACGAGAACGACAGATGTCAGTTCAGTGACCGCTGTATAGTCACTGTGTGCTGACTGTTGCTTCGCGGCTGGATGTCATGAACCGGCTCGGCCGGGCGATGGCCGATCCGACGCGCTCCCGGATTCTGTTGAACCTTCTCGACCGCCCGGGGTACCCGGCCGAGCTCGCGAGCGAGCTGGAACTGACTCGCACGAACGTGTCCAACCACCTCTCGTGCTTGCGAGGCTGTGGGCTGGTCGTCGCCACACCAGAAGGCAGGCGCACGCGGTACGAGATCGCCGACCCGCACCTCACGCGGGGACTGCGCCAGCTGCTGGATGCCGTCGTCGCCGTGGACGAGGGAGCGCCGTGCGCCGGTGCTGATTGTGAGTGCTGCGCATGAGCCCCCGTCCCGGTCCGCCGACGTCGGCGAGTGTGGGAACCCTCGCCGCAGAACGCCGGCACACTCTGCAGCGTCGGATCCGATGGATCGTCACCGCGACGATCGGCTACAACGTTATCGAAGCCGTCGTGGCGATCGCGGCGGGAACCGCGGCATCCTCGGCGGCGCTCATCGGCTTCGGACTGGACTCCACGGTCGAGGTGCTCTCCGCGGCCGCCGTCGCGTGGCAGTTCACCCGCCGCGATCCCGAGCGATGGGAGCAGGGCACGCTCCGCGTCATCGCGGTGGCGTTCTTCGCCCTCGCCCTCTATGTCACCGCGAGCTCGATCCTGGCCCTCGCCGGCGGTGCCGCCGTCGCCCATTCGCCCGCGGGGATCGCCATCACCGCTCTCAGCGTCGCCATCATGCCGTTGCTGTCGCTGGCCGAGCGCCGCGCCGGGCGAGAGCTGGGGTCGGCCACCGCCGTCGCCGATTCGAAGCAGACCCTCATCTGCACCTATCTGTCAGGCGCCGTCCTCATGGGGCTCGTCCTGAACGGCCTGTTCGGCTGGTGGTGGGCCGACGCGATCGCCGGGCTCGTCATCGCCGCCTTCGCCGTCCGCGAGGGCGTCGAAGCATGGCGGGGCGACGCCTGCGCGACCTCCGTCGGAATGCTGCTCGACGCGGACGGCGAGGATGATCACCGCCACGAGTGACGGTGACCAGTCCCCGAGGCCCGAGCATCAGGTTCCGGACGGACAGCTCGTGTCGCGCGGCACAGGGGTGGCGCTCACGAGGTCGCAGGCAGCCGGCCCTCCCGTCGTGATCGCGCTGCATCGAGACAGGCCGCGATGCCGTCCGCGATCGGAGTGGCGCGGAGCCCGAAGGCCGCTTCGAACGCTGTCGACTCGAAGACGTAGGGCGCGGTGTACTGATACGACATCTCGAGCGTTTCGCGCGCGTCGCGATTGAACAGCGCACCGATCCGCATCGTCCTCATCCTCATCACGCGCGCGGTCGTGGACTCGCCGGCCGCGAGCCGGATGTACTCGCGACCGGTCAGTGCGGGCGCCGTCGGTAAGTGCCATACGCCGCCGCGCGCGGTGGCGCTCGTGCCGAGGACCGCGAGTGCTTCGCCGATATCGCGGGTGTACGTCAGGGAGTGCGGCTGGTCGGCATCGAAGAGCCATGTGCCATCTCTGTCCGCCGCGACCCGGTCGATCACGAACGTGTTGAACGCACTCGTGGTGGCGCCGGGCCCATAGAAGTCCGCGCTGCGGCCGACCGTGACGCGCAGCCCCCGCGACGCGGCGTCGTCGAGCGCTGCCAGCGCGGCTGCGCGCACTCGTCCCTTTCTGCTGGATGGCTCAAGCGGGGTCCGCTCCGTCATGGGCCTGCCGACCCGTCCGTAGGCGTAGACGTTGTCGAGGTACACCAGGTGTGTGCCGTGCACGAGGGCGGCCTCGATCGTGTTGTTCAGGATGACAGGCCACTGTCTCGCCCAGGCGCGGGCCGAATACGGCAGTCCGACGGTCAGGTACGCGACGTCGGCGTTCGCGAGCGCGCGCGACACGTCGGGCGCGCTGGTCAGGTCGGCCATCACGGACCGCGCGCCTTCGACGACCGACGGCCGCCGGCCGACTGAGGCGGTGGTCAGTCCCCGAGCGACGAGAGAGCGGACGGTCTCGCGGCCGGCGACGCCGTTGCCGCCCAGGACGACATGAGAGGCTCTCGTGTTCACGGCCGGGCTCGATTCGCGTCGAAGGGGAAGAGGTCGTGAGTGGCGTCTTGATGTGCGAGCCGACGCAGGCCTGCGAACAGCGGATCGCCGAGCACCGTGCCGACGATCATGCGCTCCGCGACGCTGTCGCGCTCGACCATGGTGGTCAGCGCGTGCAGGTCGGCCGCGGCGACTTCGGCGGCGGCGGTGGCGTAAACGGCCATGAACGCGTCGGGGGGATCGAACGAGATCGCGCGGAGGCCGTCCAGAGCCCGCGCTGCCGCGTCGATACCGGGGTTGTCTTCTGTGATGCGCCACCCCTGCGCTCGCGCGGCCGCCAGCACCCGATCGCGCGCGGCGTCGCTCGGAGCCGACTCGGGCGTTCGCGGTGTGCTCATCGCGTGCTGTGCGACCCGGAACGTCTCGGCCAACGGTTCATCCGGCGCGTCCACGGCCCGGATCACCTCTTTGGCTGCGGCGACCGACAGGCCACCCGTTTCCAGCAGCGCTCTGATGAGACGGACGCGCTGCACATGGGTGTACCCGTAGTCGACCTGGTTCGGTGCCGACCGCGTGCCCTCTGGAAGAAGACCTTCACGCTGGTAGTACTTCACCGCCGACAGCGCCACACCGGCGCGCCGGGCCAATTCGGATATCCGCACTATCGGAGAGTAACACTATCCGCTGCTCGAGCCCAGGCCATTTCCAGGACATGTGGCTAACGTGCGGTGCGTGGCGACGACGCCTCTTCCCAGCGGCAGGCACTTCGCGCTCGCGTGGACGATCCCCGATGAGATCGGCGGACTCACCAGTGCGATGCTTCATCGCTCGCGCGCCTTCGCGTCGCTTGCCGGGATCCCCGTCGACATCCTGACGTTCGACGATCGCGTCGACTACGCCGACGTGGAGGCGCGCCTTCGCCGCACCGGCGACATCGTGGACGGCATCCGGATCGTCAATCTCTGGGACTGGCTGCGTGTCCACGGCGTGCGGCCGGCGAAGGTGCCACTCGGCTCGCCGGAGCGCGCCTTCACCCCGCTCGCGCCGGCTCAGACGCACCGATCCGCCCATCACGACGGTGTCGAACTACGCCGCGCACGTCTCGCCGACGACGGACGCACGGTGCTCCAGGTCGATCACCTCCGCCCCGACGGCTCGTTGCTGGCCAGCGACCGCCGGGATACCCGTCAGCGGGGAGCGCTCGGCGGCAGGTCGGTCGTGCTCTGCGACGGGGAGGGGCGGCCTGCGCGTTCCTGGAGTCGCAGCTGGTCGCTGTACAGCTGGTGGCTCGATCAGGTCACCCACGGCGATGCGCCGAGCTTCCTCATCGCCGACAGCAAGCCGATGTCTCGGTTCATCCACACGTACCGCAGGGGGGATCGGACGATCGTCCACGTCGTGCATGGCTCGCATCTCGCCGGCAACATCGGCCCGTGGGGGCGCCTCCGGCCATCTCGTGCCGAGGTCTTCCGCCACCTGGGGGACTATGACGCCGTGGTGTTCCTCACCGAAAGGCAGCGGCGGGACACCCAGACGCGGTTCGGACGCGGAACCAACCTCTGCGTGATCCCGAATACCCGCACGCCGCCGCCCCCGCCTCGGCTGAACCGCCTGCCGACGGCGGGTGCGATGGTGTGCACGCTGTCCGGCCTGAAACGGCCCCAGCACGCTGTGCGCGCGATCCTGCTGGCGCGTCGTCTCGCTCCCGGTCTGACCCTCGACGTCTACGGCGACGGTCCCCGGCGTGCGGTGCTCGAACGCGCCATCGACCGGGCGCGCGCCGGCGACGCCGTGCGCCTGCATGGATACGTGCCCGACGCTCGGGAGCGGCTCGCGGAGGCTTCGTTCCTCCTCATGACGTCTCGCTCCGAGGGATTCGGGCTCGTCATGCTCGAAGCGATGGGCGCCGGCTGCATCCCGATCGCCTACGACATCCGATACGGGCCGGCCGACCTGATCACGCCTCGCGTCGACGGCTTCCTCGTCACGAGCGGCAACGTCCTGGGGCTCGTCCGCGCGATCCTGCGGCTGCAGGCGATGCCGCCCGGCGAGGTGCTCGCCATGAGGTCGGCGGCCCGCCGCACCGCGGAGCGCTACAGCGACGAACGGCTTCTGCCGCTGTGGGCGCGGGAGCTCGCGGCGGCGAGGGAGCGCAACCTCATGTCCCTCAGGACGTCGGCCGCGAGAGGAGGCGAGCCGTGAGCGGACACGGGGCCGATGCGGTGCCACACGATGCGTAGAGGGGGGCGATGCCGCAGCATCGCCCCCCTGCGCTCACCAGCGGCGGTCAGTCCTGGAGCGTCACGGTGTCGATGGTGACCGCGGCGATGCCGGGGTGGTCGCTGAAGACGCCGTCCATCCCCGCGGCAAGGAAGACCCGCAGCTCGCCTGCCAGGTCACCGGGCGCAGCGGGATCCGCGCTGGAGCGGAACTCCGCCGGCAGGAACTGGTTCTCCAGACGGAACGTCCAGCCGTGCACCGACAGTCCGGCCGCGTGGGCATCGGCGATGACGGACGTCGGGGTGCCGAGGGTCCCGGCGGCCGTGCGAGGGATCATGACCGACTTCTCGAGCCCCACGCCGTCCGCGTACTCGGCGATCTCGGCGAGACCGGCCGGCGTCACCATGTCGGCGTACGTGCGGGGGTCGCCGGCCAGCGTGAAGTCGTACGGACGGCCCGACGGGCTCACGAGCTGAGCGAGCGAGACAGCGGTCATGCCGGCGAGCTCGCGCAGATTCGACACCTCGAAGCTCTGCACGATGACCGGCGCGTCGTCGCGGTCCATGCCATTGGCGCGGAGGGCTGCGACCAGGGGCTCCTCGAGCGAGAGGCCGATCGAGTCGAAGTACGACGGATGCTTCGTCTCGGGGTACACCCCGACCGTTCGGCCATCGCAGCTCACCGAGTGGCGCGCGAGGTCGATCACCTCGTCGAGCGTGGGGACCTGGTAGAGCCCGTCGAACGCGGTGTTGCCGGGACGGGTCTGAGGCAGGCGCTCCTTCGCACGGAGGGTCCGCAGCTCGGCGAGCGTGAAGTCCTCTGTGAACCAACCGGTCACCGAGGCGCCGTCGATGACCTTGGTGGTCCGGCGGGAGGCGAACTCAGGACGGGCGGCGATGTCGGTCGTCCCCCCGATCTCGTTCTCGTGGCGGGCGACGAGGACGCCGTCCTTCGTGGCCACGACGTCCGGTTCGATGTAGTCGGCGCAGGCGGTGATCGCCGCCTGGTACGCCGCCAGGGTGTGCTCCGGGCGTGTGCCGCTGGAGCCGCGGTGACCGACCAGGGTGACGGTCGAGGGCTGGATCTTCGTCTTGTCGAGATCCACGATCACCAGCTCGGTGTCGTCGGGCGTGCCCGGGATGCGTGCGTCGTTGCCCGGGTAGTTGTTGTCATTGCCGATCAGGAGACTGCCGTCGCGCAGCTGCACCACTGTCTCGAACGACTGCACCGGAAGCGAGAACACCTCCCCCGTGCCGTACCCGTCCCCCTCGCCGATCCGGTGCGGATTGGCGATGCGCAGCGCGTCCAGCACGAGCGACTTCTGGAGATACCCGTCGGCATCGGAGCGGCGCAGATCCACCTCGTAGACCCGCTTGGTCACCGACTGCTCGCCTTCGAAATCGTCGCGCTCGACGAGCAGCAGGACGTCGTTGCGGACGGTGAACGCGTCGCCGATGACGTTGGCCTCCTGGTCGGTCTGGTAGCTCCAGGTGCGGCCGGTGTACTCACCGCGGCGGGTGTCGAACTCGAGGATCTCGCGGCGGCGGAGATCCGGGTCGTCGGCGTACGCTCCTTCGACCACCGGGTACAGGTAGCGGCCGTTGACGGAGCCCGCGAGGGCCTCGAATCCGCGACTCGCGCGCACACGCGGCGTCTCCCCCGGCTGCAGGTACGGGTTCTGCGGAGACTTGGCGCCGTCCAGTGCGTACGGCTTCTCCAGGAGCGTCCCGTCGCTGTCGAAGTGCAGCAGGAACGGCCCGAACTCCTCACCCACCCAGAAGGTGCCGTCCTTCGCGCGGACGACGGACTCGATGTCGAAGTCCGCACCGGTGAGCAGCCGCTCAGAGGTGTCCTCATTGACGATGGGGAAGTCCAGGACGTGGTTGCGGTCGTTGTAGGAGATGTAGCGCTCGACGCGGATCGAGCCGTCGCCGCCCTCGGCGGTCTGCCACGCCGGCCGCACCAGGTAGTTGCGCAGGAGGAAGTCGGCGGAGTTGCCCTTGGTTCCGAAGCCGTTGTCGGGCTGCGCCCAGAACGTGCCGTCGCCGTTGTCGATCGCGGCCGAGAAGCCGGGGATCACCTGACCGTTCCATGGCCCCGTCCGACCGTTCGCCGGCGATGCCAGGGCACCCGATGCCGGTCCCGGCTCCAGGTGATCGGCGGAGAGGGTGGCGCGAGCGACCAGCGTGGGCACGTGGGTCTGGACGAACGGGGACGAGGATCGCCCCTCCGAGGGACTCGCTGCGGCAGCGCTCGAGGTCGCTGCAGGCAGCAGGGCGGCGGCGGCCAGCGCCGCGGTGGTCAGGGCCATCAGGCGCAGCCGTGCGCCTCTTGTGCGGTTCGGACTCATGTTCCGAGCCAAACCACTCCGCCCTGCCTCGGCGTGACCGCCCGGCGAAGAGATGACAGCGACGCGGTGAACGGCGGGCTTCCGTGCCGTGCGCGATCACGTGCGCAGAACGAAGGATGCCCCCGGCCACTGGGGCCGGGGGCATCCGTTTCGACTCGATCTCAGCGGTCGTCCGTGAAAACGTCCTTGACATCGTCGCCGACCTTCTTCAGCTTGGCGCTGGCCTGGTCTCCCTGGCCCTCCGCCTCGAGACGGTCGTTGTCGGTGGCTTCGCCGATGCCCTCCTTGGCCTTGCCCTTGAGGTCCTCGGCGTTGTGCTTGATGTCGTCTCCCATACCCATGGGCATCTCCCTTCTCTTCGGACTGCGGTCTGAGTGGCCTCGTCTTACGCGCCCAAGCCGACGCGGTCGACGCGTCGGTGGTAGCGCATCCCCGTGATGCCGCCGAGGATCGCGGCGACCAGCGTGATGATCGCCGCGCCGATGGCGGTCAGGATGCCGGTGAGAGTCGCCGTCTCGGGCGTCACCGGGATGCGCGGGAAGCTGTCGAGATTCGCCAGGATGTCCCACTGGCTCCCGGCGACGGCGGTCACGATCGCGACGATGATCGCGATCGCGACGGCCCAGATCCACACGGCGAGGCCCTGCTTCCCTCCGCTGAAGCGCGCCATGCGCCCCGCGACGTAGCCGCCGGCGAAGTAGGCGAGGAACAGGACCACCGCGATGGCGATGGCCCCCACGATCGTCGCTCCGCCGAGGTTCTCGTTGGCCGCCTGGGTGGCGTCCTGGACCGTCTCCGGCGCGACGAGCCCAGCCGCGGCACCGACCGCCGCCACGATCGCTGTCAGGACCACCACGGCACCCATCGCGGTCAGCCACCCGAAGAAGGCGGCGCCGAACTTGAAGCCCCCGAAGCGCTCCTGCTCGCGGCCGACCACCTCGTCTCGCAGGCTCGCTGCGCGGCCGTCGGGCACGCCGTCGGCGTCGCGGTCGGTGCGCGGCGCGACCGGCTCACCGGTGCGCGGCTCACGGTCATCGTAGGAACTCATGCGGCGACGATATGCGCGACGAGGGATGCGATCAGCCCCGTTGCGAGCCCGCTCCGCCGGAGCTAACCTGTACCCCCCGCCCGCCGGCGGCCCGCTCCGCCGCGCTGATAACGGGAGCAGAATGGCGTCATGGACGCCACGCTTCCTCGCACGGAGATGCCCGCGCCGAGCTTCGTCATGTCGGAGGAGGGCTACAGGATCGCGACCTACGCGTGGGGCGAGCCGGATGGCGAGCCGGTGCTGTGCGTGCACGGCTTCGCATCGAGCTGCCGCGACAACTGGGTCGAGACCGGGTGGGTCCGCGACCTCACGCGGGCGGGCTTCCGCGTGATCGGCGTCGATCAGCGCGGCCACGGCGCGAGCGACAAGCCGCACGACAAGCAGGCGTATTCCATGGCCGCGTTCGTGGCGGACCTGCTCATCGTCCTCGACACCTACCTCGTCGACGACGTCCGTTACGCCGGGTACTCGCTCGGAGCGCGCGTCGGATGGCAGTTCGCCGTCGACGCCCCCGAGCACGTCTCCCGCGCCGTGCTCGGAGGCATCCCGGACGGAAAGCCGCTGGCGCGCCTGCAGATCGAGCAGGCGCGGGCTTACGCCGAGGACGGTGTGCCCGTGGATGACCCCGTCACCCGCAACTACGTCACGCTGGCCGAGCGGGTGCGGGGCAACGACCTGCGGGCGCTCGTCGCGCTCGCCGAGGGCATGCGGCTCGGCGACACCGATCCCGATCCGGCGCGTCCGCCGCAGCAGCCGATCCTGTTCGCGACGGGCTCCGGAGACGCGATCCTCGAGCGGTCGAAGAGGCTCGCGGCGAGCACGCCGCGCGGGGTCTTCGAGGAGATCCCCGGGCGTCACCACTTCAACGCACCCGGCTCGAGGGTCTTCCGTCAGCGGGCCCTCGACTTCCTGGTCTGAGTCACGCGACCGCCGCGCGCACCAGCTCGGTGACTCGCTCCTCGACGGCAGGCGTCCACGAGCGCACCGCGAACCCCACCGGCCACATGTCGCCGTCGTCGAGGTTCGCCCGGTCCTCGAAGCCGATCGTCGCGTAGCGCGTCTTGAACTTCCGGGCCGGTTGGAGGAAGACGACCATCTTGCCCTCGTCGTTGGCGTAGCCGGGCATGCCGTAGTAGGTCTTGGGCACGAGGTCGGGCGCCACCTCTGTGACGACCTTGTGCAGACCCTCCGCGAGGACCTTGTCCTCGGGCTCGAGGGCGGCGATCGCCTCGAGCACGGCTTTCAGCCCGGCCTCGCGGCTCTTGCCCGCCTTCGCCTGCGCGCGCAGCTCCTTCGCGCGCTGCCTGACGGCGTCGCGCTCCTCCTTGGTGAGACCGTCCGCCGTGGTCTTGTCGGCCATGTCGCTCCTCGCTTCCTTCCGCGGTGTTCCCGATGTCCGGGGTGGCGACCCCTCATCGTCACGTTACGTGCGGCGATCCCGCGGATGCTTCTCCATTCCTGCGCGATCCGCGACCGTCGGCATGGGCCGCGGCGCGCAAGGCCCCGCTCGCCTTGAGTGAGCGTCGCCGCGACCCCTACCGTGAGGTGTCACCCCCACCACGGAGCAGCCATGACCGCGACACCGCGCCCCGATCACATGCACGCCATCTCGGAAGCCACCCGGGACACGGTCGATGACGTACTGGACTACGCCCGCCGGCGGGCCCTGTACCCGGACGTGCCATTGGACAAGCCGATGAGCCCGCGCGACCTCGCCCGACTGGCCTCGGGGTCGATCACGGCGTCGGGCATCGGCTCCCGCCGCGCGATCGCCCTCTTCGAGAACGTTCTGGCTCCGGCGTGCCTGTCGATCGACCACCCCGGCTACCTCTCCTTCATCCCCTCCGCCCCCAGCAAGGCCTCCCTCGCCTTCGATGTCGTGGTGTCGGCATCCGCCATCTACGGCGGCTCGTGGCTCGAGGGCGCGGGAGCCGTCTTCGCCGAGAACGAGGTGCTGCACTGGCTCGCGGGCGAGTTCGGGATGCCTCAGGGCTCGGGCGGGGTCTTCGTCCAGGGCGGCACCATCGGGAACCTCTCCGCCCTCGTGACCGCACGGGATGCCGCCCGCCGCCGCAACCGCGAGGCGGGGCGCCCGGACCCCGCCCGCTGGATCGTGGCCTGCAGTGCGGAAGCGCACTCGTCCATCGCGTCGGCCGCCGCCGTGATGGACGTCGACGTCATGACGGCGTTGCCGGACGAGAGCGGAAGGCTGCGCGGCGAGGCCGTCGCGCGGATCCTCGACGAGCAGGACGACGCGGTGTTCGCCGTCGTCGCGACCGCGGGGACGACGAACTTCGGCATCGTGGACGACATCGCCGGTGTCGCCGAGGTCACGCGCGAACGCGGTGTGTGGCTGCACGTCGACGGCGCGTACGGTCTGGCCGCGATGCTCGTGGAGCGGATGCGGCCGGTGTTCGCGGGCGTGGAGCACGCCGATTCCGTCATCGTCGACCCGCACAAATGGCTGTTCGCCCCCTTCGACGCGTGTGCGCTGATCTACCGCGAGCCCGCGCTGGCCCTCTCGGCGCACACGCAGAAGGCCGAGTACCTCGAGACCATCACCGGCAAGCCCGACTGGAACCCCTCCGACCTCGCCGTGCAGCTCACCCGCCGCGCCCGCGGCCTTCCGCTGTGGTTCTCGCTGGCGACGCACGGCACCGACCAGTACCGGGCCACCATCGAGCACGGGATCGACCTGGCCCGGCGGATCGCCGACGAGATCACGGCGCGCGACGGGCTGTCGCTGGTGCGGGAGCCCGAGCTGTCGGTGGTCGTCTTCCGCCGGGAGGGCTGGACGCTCGCCGACTACGACGCGTGGTCGGACCAGCTGCTCGACGACCAGCACGGATTCGTCGTGCCGAGCGCCCACCGGGGCGAGCCGGTGCTCCGGTTCGCGATCATCTCGCCGCTGACCACCTTCGACCTGCTGACGGGGATCCTCGACACCCTGAGGTGAGGCATCCCGCGGCCGCCCGGAGGCTGTCGCGACACGCCGCGCACGTAGACTGGAGGTGTCCTTCTGCACCGAAGGGCCCCGCTCCCAGGAATGCGCCGTGACCTCAGCTTCTTCTGCTCGCATGTTCGACGTGCGCCATGTGCAGCTGGCGCGCGCGGCATTCGCGGCGATCGCAGCGGTCATGATCACGTTCTCACCGGACCACTCGGCCGCGGTGGGCATGGCGGTCTTCAGTGGCTTCGCGATCGCCACGGGGCTCGTCCTGCTCCTCTCGGTCTGGCTCGTGTATCCGGCCGGTAGGCGTTGGCCGGCCGCTGCTCTGGGCACGGCCACCCTCGTCGCCGGCATGGTCGGCGGCCTCGCACCGCTGCGCACCGTGACGGGCTTCTTCGTCGTGGTGATCGTGTGGGCGCTCGTCACCGGCGTGATCGAGCTCGTCGCGGGAGCCCTCGGCCTGCGCGGGCGCACCGAGCGTCGTGAGGTCGCGCCGGGCGTCGCCGATGCGCGACCCGCTCTTCCGCCGGTCCCGCATGCGGAGAGCCGCGACGCACTCGTGCTCGGCGTCATCACGCTGCTCTTCGGGATCGCGATGCTGTTCGTCCAGCCCGGCTATGCCCTCGACTACGCGATCGAAGAGGCGCACCAGACCTTCACGCTCACCGGGGTGATCATCGGCGTCGGCATCTTCGGGGGCTACGCCGCCATCGCCGCGGTCTACCTGGGCATCGCCGGATTCTCGCCGCGCACCGCACCTGCTCCGGTCGATGCCCCTGTCCCCGCCGACCAGAAGGATCCCGCGTGAGCGAAGAACGCCCCACCCGCCGTGACCTGATGAAGCCCGTGCAGCTGCTCGGGCTGGCCTTCGCCGCTGCGCTGTTCGCCGGGATCGTCACGCTCGTCTCGATGGGCTTCTTCCAGCAGCGCAGCGCCGAGGAGGCGCAGGGAGCGGTCGTCCTGGCGCTCATCGTCGCCGGCGTCAGCTTCATCGCGGTGCTGCTGATCGTGTCGCTGCTGCTGCTGGCGATCGACCCGGCGCAGGTGGCCAAGCCCGTCGACAAGCCCGTGCTGCTGCCGGACGAGGACAACGACGCGCCGGATGCCTCGGCATCCGGCGGGCCGAAGGCCTGAGCGAGGGCCTTCGCTCAGCGATCGGGAGCGGTCCTTCGTCGCAGCGCCGGAACGTGCCGTCGTCGCGTCAGAGCTCGTCGACCAGCCGTGACGCCAGGCCCGCGTAGGCCGCGGGGGTGAGGGCGAGCAGGCGCTCCTTGGCGGCGTCGCCGATGTCGAGGCCGCGCACGAACTCGGCGAGCTCGCCCGCGCCCACGCGGCGACCGCGCGTAAGGTCCTTCAGCAGCGCGTAGGGGTCGGTGATGCTCGAGCGGCCCGCCGCGATCTCGGCGCGCACCACGGTCTGGATGGCCTCGGCGAGCACCTCCCAGTTCGCGTCGAGGTCGGCCGCCAGCGCGTCCTCGGCCAGCGCGATCTCGCCGAGGCCCCGGCGCAGGTTGTCCAGCGCGAGCAGCGAGTGCCCGAGCGCGACGCCGATGTTGCGCTGCGTGGTGGAGTCGGTGAGGTCGCGTTGCAGGCGGCTGGTGACGAGCGTCTGCGACAGCGTCGACAGCAGCCCCCCCGAGATCTCGAGATTGGCCTCGGCGTTCTCGAACCGGATGGGGTTGATCTTGTGCGGCATCGTCGACGAACCGGTGGCCCCGGCGACCGGGATCTGCGTGAAGTACCCGATGGAGATGTAGGTCCACACGTCGGTCGCGAGGTTGTGCAGGATGCCGCCCGCGTGGCGGATCCGGTCGTACAGCTCCACCTGCCAGTCATGCGACTCGATCTGCGTCGTGAGCACATTGAAGTCGACGCCGAGCCCCTCGATGAACGAGCGGGTGAGCGCCGGCCAGTCGACGTCCGGGTCGGCCGACAGATGCGCCGACCAGGTGCCGGTGGCTCCCGAGAACTTGGCGAGGTACTCGCCGCTCTCGATCTGGCGTGCAACGCGCTGGAGGCGCCAGGCGAACACGCCGAGCTCCTTCCCCATCGTGGAGGGCGTGGCGGGCTGACCGTGCGTGCGCGACAGCATGGCGGCATCCCGGTGCGCGACGGCGAGGTCGGTGAGCGCCGTGATCACCTCGCGGAGCCGGGGCAGCCACACGCGCTCGACGGCGCGCTTGACCGTGAGCGCGTACGAGGCGGAGTTGATGTCCTCGCTGGTGCAGGCGAAGTGCGTCAGCTCGGCGATGGCGTCCAGACCCAGCGACGCGAGCCGGTCACGCACCAGGTACTCGACGGCCTTGACGTCGTGGCGTGTGACGGCCTCCTTGTCGGCGAGCCAGTCGATCTCGGCCTGCCCGAACTGGAGGTACAGGGCGCGCAGCCGCGCCTTGTCGTCGTCGGCGAGCGGCGTCGTGCCGAACAGCGACCGGTCGGTGAGGGCGATGAGCCACTCGACCTCGACCTCGACGCGCGCACGGTTGAGGCCGGCCTCGGAGAGGTAGTCGGCAAGCGGAGCGACGGCGGCGCGGTAGCGGCCGTCCAAGGGGCTGAGCGGCTGAGCGGGGAACTCGGTCACGGGACTCTCCCGTCGAAGTCGGAGGCGGAGATGCGACGCGGACGCGCGTGCGCCGGAGATCACATCGCCGGGCGGATCGCGGGTTCGAGCTGCCGGAAGAGCGCCCGGCTCGCGCTCTCGATCATACCGAGCACCTCGTCGAACATTCCGGGCCCGGCATAGTAGGGGTCGGGCACGTCCAGCGTCCGTGCGGCCGCGTCGAACGACAGCAGCAGCGCGATCTTGTCGGCGTCGGACTCGTCGCGCGCCCAACCCCGCAGGATGCGCTCATGACTGCGGTCCAGCGCCACGACGAGGTCGTTGCGCGCGAAGTCCGCGTGCGTGAACTGGCGGGCGCGGTGCCGCGTGCCGTCGTAGCCGGCTCGCTCGAGCGCCTCCAGGGTGCGCTGATCGGCACGCTCGCCGACGTGCCAGTCGCCGGTTCCGGCGCTCGACGAGACCACCCGGGCACCGAGTCCCGCGGCATCCGCGCACTCCCGGAACACGACCTCCGCCATCGGGGAGCGGCAGATGTTGCCGGTGCACACGAACACGACGCGGAAGGGCTCCACGGCGCTCGGGATCATGGGCTCCATTCTGGCGCGCCGCACGGCGCCCCCCAAGCGGAAGGGCGCGGCACCGCGCCGTCACCGAACGTTAAGGATCTCTCCTCCGGCGGGTCTTCCGGCCGGGATGCCTCTCCCCTACGTTGTGAGCATCAGGAAGGCCGCGCGGCCTTCCTTTCTTCTGTCCCGCGCCCGCCAGGAGGTCCTGTGCCCCGTCCACCCCGCCGCCTCACCGCGGCCTTCACCGCCGCCGCCCTCGCCGCTGCGGCGGTCGCCCTCGCCGCGCCGCCCGCGGCCGCCGCATCCGGTGATCTGCTGTTCAGCGAGTACGTCGAGGGGTCTTCGAACAACAAGGCTCTCGAGATCTACAACCCCATGACCGCCGCCGTCGACCTCGGCGCCGCCGGCTACGCGCTGCAGGTGCACTTCAACGGCTCCGCATCGGCCGGACTGACGGTGCCGTTGACGGGGACGGTGGCGCCCGACGACGTGTTCGTCTTCGCCCACGCCTCGGCCGGGGCGGCCGTGCTCGCGCAGGCCGACCAGACGACCACGTCGGGCCTGTTCAACGGCGACGACGCCGTCGCGCTCGTCAAGGGCGCCACCGCCGTCGATGTCATCGGCCAGATCGGGACGGATCCGGGCACCGAGTGGGGTACGGGGCTCACCTCCACCGCCGACAACACCCTGCGTCGCGCCGCGGCCACCTGCGTCGGTGACCCCGTGGGAGACGACGCCTTCGACCCGGCGGCGGGATGGATCGGGTTCGCCACCGACACCTTCGACGGTCTGGGCACCCACGACGCCGACTGCGCGCTCGAGCCGGGCACCGACCCGGGAACCGACCCCGGCACGGACCCGGTGACCGCCGACTGCGAGGCGCAGCCGGTCGCCATCGGATCCATCCAGGGCGCAGGTGACGCGACGCCTGTCGCAGGCGAGGACGTGCTGATCGAAGGCGTGGTCGTCGGCGACTTCCAGACCGGCGGCTTCAACGGCTACTACGTGCAGGACGCCGGTGACGGCGACCCGGCCACCTCCGACGGCGTGTTCGTCTACGCGCCGGGCGGCCTCGACGTGGCCGTCGGCGACGTCGTGTCGGTCGCCGGTGAGGCGGCGGAGCACTTCGGGATGACGCAGGTCGTCGCCGCCGATGTCGCCCTGTGCGCCTCGGGGCAGGAGCTGCCGGCACCGACCGAGCTCGCGCTGCCCGCGAGCGCCGAGCAGCGCGAGGCCCTCGAGGGCATGTACGTGACGCTGCCGCAGCAGCTGACCGTCGCCGAGACCTTCGAGTACGGCCGCTACGGCACGGTCAGCCTGACCCTCGGCCGCCAGCCGCAGCCGACCGCCGTCTACGACGCCGGCTCACCGGAGGCCGTGGCGCTCGCCGCGAAGAACGTCGCCGAGAGCATCACGGTCGACGACGGCCGGAGCTCGCAGAACCCCGACCCGGCCATCCACCCGAACGGCGAGGTCTTCACCCTCGAGAACACGTTCCGCAGCGGCGACCTGGTGACGAACGTCACCGGCGTGCTGGACTACCGCTTCGACGTGTGGGCGGTGCAGCCGACCGAGGGCGCCGACTTCGAGGTGGGCAACCCGCGCCCCGAGGCGCCCGAGGTGGGCGGCGACCTCAAGGTCGCGAGCTTCAACGTGCTGAACTACTTCACCACGCTCACCGGCTCCGACGCCCGTGGCGCCAACGACCCGGTGGAGTTCGAGCGACAGGAGGCGAAGATCGTCACTGCGCTCGCCGAGATCGACGCCGACGTGTTCGGGCTGATCGAGATCGAGAACAACGGCACCGCGGTCGCCACGCTCACCGAGGCCCTCAACGAGCGCCTCGGCGCCGAGGTGTACGACTACATCGACACCGGCGTGATCGGCACCGACGTCATCACCACGGCGCTCATCTACAAGCCCGAGTCCGTCACCCCCGCCGGGGCGTTCCAGCTGCTCGAGCAGGAGGACGACCCGCGCTGGCTCGACGACTACAACCGTCCGGCGCTGACGCAGACCTTCGCCGACGCGGACGGCGCGAAGGTGACCGTGGTCGTGAACCACCTGAAGTCGAAGGGCTCGGACTGCAACGCGGTGGGAGACCCGACCGACCCCAACGGGCAGGGCAACTGCAACGGCGTGCGCACGCAGGCCGCCGCGGCGCTCGCCGACTGGCTCGCCACCGACCCCACCGGTCAGGGCGCCGGCCGCGAGCTCATCCTCGGCGACCTGAACTCCTACGCGCAGGAGGACCCCATCCAGGTGCTCACCGGCGCCGGCTACACGGATCTGCTCGCGCACTTCCAGGGCCAGGATGCCTACTCGTACGTGTTCGACGGGCAGCTGGGCTACCTCGATTACGCCCTCGCCGGCGGCGATCTGCTCGATGAGGTCACCGACGCCGCGGTCTGGAACGTGAACGCCGATGAGCCGAGCCTCATCGACTACGACATGACGTTCAAGCAGCCGGCGCAGGACGCGCTCTATGCCCCGGACGCGTACCGCTCCAGCGACCACGACCCGGTGATCGTGGGGCTCGACCTGACGGGTCCCGACACGGTGGCGCCCACCATCGAGGCCGAGGCCGACCCGTCGTTCATCCGCGTGCCGAACAACAAGATGCACCCGGTGCAGGTGCGCATCGAGGCGGCCGACGACAGCGGCGAGGCGGACGTCGTGCTGACCGACGTCACGGTCGAGGGCACCTCGAAGGGAGCGTGGGAGCAGACCGGCGACCGCAGCTTCGAGGTGCGCGCGGTCAACGGCGCGATCTACCGGTTCACGTGGACGGCGACGGATGCCGCGGGCAACACCTCGACGGCGACGGCCACCGTGGTCGTCGGGCAGAAGGGGCTCCGCAACATCTCCTGATCTCCGGATCCGCTCGTCAGGACGCCGCCTCGGAAGCGAGGCGGCGTTCTGGCATTTCCGGCACTGTGCGTCCGGCGGCGCGGATTCGGATTGCGGGCGTGGATCCGGGCCCGGTGTGGCATCCCGGTCCGAATCCGCGGCGGAGCTCCGAATCCGCAGCGGTAGGCGGCGCGCCTCCTCCACATCGACGCGGATGCCGTTCGCGTCCACGACAACGCCATCGCGTCGGCGCCGGCGCGGTCGGCGGGGCCAGCATGAAGGCGTGATCGACCACGCCCTGAACTCCGCCGTGACGGACCTCGCGATCGTGGCACGCGAGCTCGCTTCGCTCATCGACCGCATCACGGATGCCGCCGCCACGGCTCGCGGGCTGGCCGATGCGACCGACTGGCAGGCGCGCGCGGCCACGGCGTTCCACGAGAAGACCGAGACCTGGGCCGGCGACGTCTCGGGCCTCGTGTGCGTCGCCGAGACGGCGCGGCTCGATGCGGCGGCGGCATCCGAGCGTCTTGCCCTTCTCGCCGCGTGGGCCCACCCGCATCCGCTCCTCCCGGCGGGGGCAAGGTGAACCTCGACGCACCCGACACCGCGAGCGGCAGGCCCGGCGGTGACGCCCCCCGCGACGCGCACGGCGGACTGATCGGCCTGCTGCCGACCGTGTGGCCCCGCGACGACCCGGGGCTCGAGATCCGCGGCGGGGGCGCGGTCGCCGTCGACACCGCGACGCTGCGCGACGCCGCCGCACGCGTGGTCGCCGCGAAGGGCGAGCTCGACGCCATCAGGGGCCGGCTCGGCTCGCTCCAGAACATGCTCTTCGTGGTGCAGCAGCACGCCCCCGACGCCCTCGCTTCGACGTCCGCGCTGTGGGCACGGCTCCTCGAGACGCGGCAGGAGGCCGAGCGGATCGCGGCGGCGCTGCGTGCAGCCGCCATCGCGTACGAGCTGGTCGAACTGGACGTCGCGCATCGGGCGGCGCTCCTCGCCGGCGACGGGGTGACAGCCGCCCGGATCGAGACGCGGTTGACGCTGCTGCGTGAAGAGCATCCCGATGCGTGGTCGACGGCGCTCGAGGCGCAGTGGGAGCGCACGGTGATGTGGCCCTCCGAACTGGTGCGCCAGGCGACGGAGACGGGCGTCACGGTCGGCTCGGAGTTCGGCGACCCGGCTGCGATCGTCGCCGGCGCCACGGCCGGCCTCCTGACGCTCGGCACCGCCTCCGCCCTCGGGATCTCGGGCACCGGGCGGCTCGCGCGCGGCACGCGACTGTCGGGCTCCGCGGGCCCCGTGGCGCTCGCGCCGGTCGTGCCCGCCCGCGCCTCGGGACCGCCGACGAGCCTGACCGCGGTGACGCAGCGGATGCCGGGGGCCGGCGAGTCCCGGGTGCGCGTCGAGCGGTACGTCATGCCGAACGGCACCAGGCAGTTCGCCGTCTACATCGCCGGCACGCAGTCCCTGGCCGTCGGCGGCGACGATCCGTGGGACAACGCCTCGAACGCCGAGCTGTACACCGGCCGCACCTCCGACTCGTACGCCGCCACCCGGCAGGCCCTGGCAGCCGCAGGCGCCGAGCCCGGAGACGTCGTGCATGCCTTCGGCCACTCGCAGGGCGCGATGATCGCGGCGCACCTGGCCCTCGAAGCGGACTACGAGACCAGAACGCTGGTCTCCTTCGGATCACCCGTCGCCGCCGACGTGGGCCCCGGCACGCTCAGCGTCACGGTGCGCCACACCGACGACCCCGTCGCGGCACTGGCCGGCGGCGGTCACGCGGAGGCGGTCGGTGCTCCGGGCAGCTTCGTCGTCGAACGCGTCGCCCACCCCGAGGTGGGACCGGGCGAGGTCACCGTGCCGGCGCACCGCATGGTGCAGTACGCCGACACCGCGGCGCTCGTGGATGCCTCGGCCGACCCGCGCGTGCAGCACCTGCGCGATGTGTTCGCCGAACTCGGTTCGGCATCCACCCTTACCGTCACCGAGTACGCCGCGGTCCGCGGCGGCGCTGTCAGTCCCTCTTCTTCGGCCGGAGGATGATGCCGAAGAGCCAGTTGATCAGCGAGATGAGCAGAGCCGCGACCACACCCCACCAGAACGACTCGACGCGGAGCCCCCAATCCCAGAAGCCTGTGATCCAGGCGGTCAGCCACAGCAGGAAGGCGTTGATGATGAGGCCGATGAGCCCCAGCGTGAGGATGTAGAGCGGGAAGGCCAGCACCTTGATGACCGTGCCGATGACGGTGTTCACCAGCGCGAAGATCGCCGCGACGAGCAGCAGGGTCAGCACCAGCTGGAGCGTCTCCCCCGGCGGGAACGCGATGACCGAGACCTGCAGCGCGGGAATGAGGGTCACGACCCAGATCGCGAACGCATTGACGACGACGCGGATGAGGAAGCCCATAGTGCGTCAGTCTGGCATGCACGGCCGACCGCTCGGAAGGCGCCGCGCTCGTAGACTCGGGGCGTGACCGACGCACCTGAGATCCCCGTTCGCGTGCGACCCGAGGTGGCGTCGCTGCCGCCGTACAAGCAGGGCAAGCAGGCCGGGGCCGACGCGTTCAAGCTCTCCAGCAACGAGAACCCGTTCGATCCGCTGCCGGGCGTGCTCGAGCGCATGCACGCGGCATCCGCTCTCAACAGGTACCCGGATGCCTCGGCGATGCGGCTGCGCGAGCGCCTCGCCGCCCGGTTCGGCGTGACGGCCGACTCGGTGCACATCGGAGCGGGGAGCGTGTCGATCCTGGCTCAGCTCGTCCAGGCGACCGCCGGGCCGGGCCACGAGGTCATCTACGCGTGGCGCTCCTTCGAGGCCTACCCCTGGCTCTCGGTGGTCGCCGGCGCCACCGCCGTGCAGGTGCCCCTGACCGAGGACGCGCGCCACGACCTGCCGGCGATGGCGGCCGCGGTGACCGAGCGCACCCGCGCGATCCTCGTCTGCACGCCCAACAACCCCACCGGTCCGATCGTCACGCAGGCCGAGTTCGACGCGTTCATCGACCGCGTGCCCGCCGACGTGCTGGTGATCCTCGATGAGGCGTACGCCGAGTTCGTCACAGATCCGGATGCGGTGAACGGGCTGCGCGTCCTGGGCGAGGGCAGGCACCCGAATGTCGTGGTGCTGCGCACCTTCTCCAAGGCCTTCGGGCTCGCCGCCCTGCGCATCGGATACGCGATCGGCCACCCTCGCATCCTCGACGCGGCCCGCAGCACGGCGATCCCCCTCTCGGTCACGGCTCTCGCCGAGGAGGCCGCCCTGGCCAGCCTCGACGCGGAGGACGAACTGCTGGAGCGCGTGCGCGCCATCGCCGAGCGGCGGGACCGGCTCGCCGACGCCCTCCGCGACGCCGGATGGCGCGTGCCCGTCGCGCAGGGCAACTTCGTGTGGCTGCCGGGCGGCGCCGAGACGCTCATGCTCGCCGATGCCTTCGACCAGGGCGGCCTCATCGTGCGGCCGTTCGCGGGCGACGGCATCCGCATCTCGGTGGGCGAGGAGGAGTCTGTCGAGAAGGTCCTACGGATCGCGGCATCCGTTGTGAGCGACCTCCCAGAGGGGCACCCCGGGCGCGGGCTAGCGTAGAACGGTGACCCCGTCCCAAGAATCGGCGACGCCCGGCGTCGCGGCGCCCGCGGAGGGCTCCGCACTGGTCCGCATCCTCGAGGCGGACGGGTCGTTCGCGCCGACGCCCGCGGCCGAGCGGTATCTCCAACTCGTCGAGGCGCTCAGCGACGCCGAGCTCGAGACGTTCTACCGCGACATGGCCGTCATCCGCGCGTTCGACGTGCAGGCGACGAACCTGCAGCGGCAGGGGCAGCTCGCGCTGTGGCCGCCGAGCTACGGCCAGGAGGCGGCGCAGGTCGGCTCCGCCCGCGCGGCACGCGCCCAGGACCACATCTTCCCGTCCTACCGCGAGCACGTGGTGACGAAGATCCGGGGCGTCGACCCCATCGACATCATCCGGCTCATGCGCGGTCTGACCCACGGCGGCTGGGACCCCACCGACCCGAAGAACGGCAACACGCGCATCTACACGCTCGTGCTGGGCGCCCAGACGCTGCACGCCACGGGCTTCGGCATGGGGCTGGTCTTCGACGGCCGCTGCGGCAGCGGCGACCCCGAGCGCGACGAGGCCGTGATCGTCTACTACGGTGACGGCGCGTCGAGTCAGGGCGACGTGCACGAGGCCATGGTCTTCGCGGCGAGCTACCGCACCCCCGAGGTGTTCTTCCTGCAGAACAACCAGTGGGCGATCTCGGTGCCCGTGTCGACGCAGTCGCGCTCGCCGCTGTTCAAGCGGGGCGAGGGCTACGGGATGCCGAGCATCCAGGTCGACGGCAACGACGTGCTCGCCAGCTGGGCGGTCACCCGCGTGGCGCTCGACGAAGCGCGAGCCGGGGACGGGCCGCGCGCGATCGAGGCGATGACGTACCGCCTCGGCGCGCACACCACGAGCGACGACCCCACCAAGTACCGCACGTCGGACGAGGAGGAGTCGTGGCGCCGCCGCGACCCGATCGCCCGCATGAAGGCGTACCTGCAGGCGCGCGGCGCCTCGGAGGCGTTCTTCGCCGACGTGGATGCCGAAGCGCAGGCCCTCGCGGACGACACCCGCACGCGGACGAACGCCCTCGGCGGCCTCGAGCGCGACGCCATGTTCGCCCACGTCTACAGCGACCCGCACCCGCTGGTGGACCAGCAGCGGCGGTGGCTGGCGGAGTACGAGGCATCCCTGGAAGGGAACGCGTCATGACGGACACCGCGCAGTCGCCGGCCATGCGCAGCGAGACCGCACAGCCCGAGGCATCCGCGCTGCAGACGATGCCCCTCAGCCGCGCCATCAACGCCGGCCTGCGCGCGGCTCTCGCCGGCGACGACCGCGTGCTGCTCATGGGCGAGGACATCGGCAAGCTCGGCGGCGTCTTCCGCGTCACCGAGGGGCTGCAGGCCGAGTTCGGCGACCGGCGCGTGCTCGACACGCCCCTCGCCGAATCCGGTCTCGTGGGCACCGCCATCGGTCTGGCGATGGCCGGCTTCCGGCCCGTCGTGGAGATCCAGTTCGACGGCTTCGTCTTCCCCGCGTTCGACCAGATCACGACGCAGCTGGCCAAGATGACGAACCGCCACGAGGGCGCTCTGGCGATGCCGGTCGTGATCCGCATCCCGTACGGCGGGCACATCGGCGCCGTCGAGCACCACCAGGAGAGCCCCGAGGCGTACTTCACGCACACGGCCGGTCTGCGGGTGGTGAGCCCCTCGACGCCGAACGACGGGTACTGGATGATGCAGGACGCGATCGCGTCATCCGACCCGGTGATCTTCCTCGAGCCCAAGAGCAAGTACTGGCAGAAGGGCGAGGTCGACACGTCGGCCCGGGCCCTGCCGCTGCACGCCTCCCGCGTCGTGCGGCGCGGCACCGACGTCACCCTCGTCGGGCACGGCGCGATGGTCACGACCATGCTGCAGGCCGCCGCGCTGGCGGAGTCCGAGGGGACCTCGTGCGAGGTCGTCGACCTGCGCTCGCTGTCGCCCATCGACTACGGCCCGATCCTCGACTCGGTGCGCCGCACCGGACGCATGGTCTACGCCCAAGAGGCCCCGGGCTTCACCAGCCTCGGCTCGGAGGTCGCTGCGACGGTCATGGAGCAGGCCTTCTACGCCCTCGAGGCGCCGGTGCTGCGCGTCTCGGGCTTCGACACGCCGTTCCCCGCCGCCAAGCTCGAGAGCACCTACCTGCCCGACGCCGACCGCATCCTCGAAGCGGTCGACCGCGCCCTGGCCTACTGATGGACCCCACCTCCCTCCGCGAGACTGCATCGGAGCGCCGAGACAGCAGGCGACGACTGCAGTCTCGGCGCCCGGATGCTGTCTCGCGGACAGGGGACGGGATCGGAGCGCGACGGATGCCTCGAAAGGACACCGCATGAGCACCCAGACATTCGTCCTTCCCGATGTCGGCGAGGGTCTGACCGAGGCTGAGATCGTCGCGTGGCGGGTCGCCCCGGGCGACACGGTCGCCGTGAACGACGTGCTGGTGGAGATCGAGACGGCCAAGTCCCTGGTCGAACTGCCGTCGCCGTTCGCCGGCACGGTGGGCGAGCTCCTCGTCGCGGAGGGCGCGACCGTGGACGTCGGCGCTCCGATCATCACGATCGCCTCGCCGACGGATGCCACCGCCCCGGCCGTCGTCGGGCAGTCCGAGCACGGCGGTGCCAGTGAAGCGGCGCCCGAGGGGGGCGAGGGCGCGGTGCTCGTCGGCTACGGCACGGGAGGTCACGTGCAGTCGCGCCGCCGCAAGCCCGCCGCACCCGCACAGCAGCGCGTCGCGGCATCCGTCGGCGTGGTCGCCAAGCCGCCGATCCGCAAGCTCGCGCGCGACCTCGGGGTCGACCTCGCGTCGGTCACGCCGAGCGGTCCGGCGGGCGAGGTGACGCGCGAGGACGTCGTCCGCCACGCCTCGCAGGCGAGTGTCTTCCGCAATCTGGAGACGCCCGAGTGGGGCGAGGAGCGCGAGCGGACCATACCCGTGGCGCCGCGCCCGGCCGCTGTGGCGCCGGCCGCCGTCGCGCCCGCGCAGCCGACCCCGGATGCCGCGGGCCGCGAGGAGACGATCGCCGTCAAGGGTGTGCGCAAGGCCACCTCGTCGGCCATGGTGCAGTCGGCGTACTCCGCGCCCCACGTGTCGGTGTGGACGGATGTCGACGCCACCCGCACGATGGAGCTCGTCAAGCGCCTCAAGGCCTCGCCCGATTTCGCCGACATCAAGGTGTCGCCGCTGCTGATCATGGCCCGCGCCGTGATCTGGGCGGCTCGCCGCACGCCGATGGTCAACGCCGCGTGGGTGGATGCCGAGAGCGGGCCCGAGATCCGCGTGCGGCGCTACGTCAATCTCGGCATCGCGGCCGCCACCCCGCGCGGACTCCTCGTGCCGAACATCAAGGACGCGCAGGACCTGTCGATGCGCGAGCTGGCCCGCGCGCTCGAGCGGCTGACCCTGACCGCGCGCGAGGGGAAGACGACGCCCGCCGATCAGCAGGGCGGCACGATCACGATCACGAACATCGGCGTCTTCGGGATGGATGCCGGCACGCCGATCATCAACCCCGGCGAGTCGGGCATCGTCGCCCTCGGCACGATCCGTCAGAAGCCGTGGGTCGTCGACGGCGAGGTGCGGCCCCGGTGGGTCACCACCGTCGCCGGCTCGTTCGATCACCGGGTCATCGACGGCGACGGCATGTCGCGCTTCATCGCCGACGTCGCGTCGATCCTCGAGGAGCCCGCCCTGCTGCTGGACTGAGCCGAGGTCACGCGCCCCGGCCTGCGCGTCGCAGGCGGTCGGCGACCCGGCGCGGGATCGAGCGGGGATCGGGATGCCGCAGTCCGGCGTCCACGCCCACGACCGTGTCGTCCACGTGCAGCAGGAAGCGCGTCTTCACCGCCCCGCCGGCGAGCCGCTCCGACGCTTCGCGTGAGAACCGCGCGATGCGCCATCGTCCGATCCGCCGCATCGTGTGCAGGGCGGACGCGTTCGTGCGGGTGGCCAGTCGCACGTCGACGCGCGCCGCCGGCGACAGCGACGCCACGCGCGCCGTGACGACCAGCCGGCCGCGCAGGCGGCGGACGCGCACGCGCTCCAGGGCCGTCTCGTCGACCTCCTGACGGCGCGCATGACGCTGTACCGCCTCCCGCTGCACCTCCGCCCACCGCGCCACGGTCGAGCGGTCGTCGTGCCGCTGCGCCGTCCGGCGCGCGTGCCGTCGCATCGCCGCCAGCGCGTCGTCCTCGAGCAGGCACAGGCCGACGAGGGCGCGTGCCGCGGCGTCGATGTCGCCGTCGGGAACGAGCCGGCCGTTGCGATCGTCGGCGATCACCTCGGCGGGACCGTAAGGGATGTCGTAGGCCACCGGCAGGCATCCGGACGCCATCGCCTCGAGGATGCTGAGCGACTCGCCTTCCGACCGGCTGGTCAGCAGGGTCCACGCGCCCTTCGCGTACTGGGTCGCGCCGTGCGGGATGTAGCCGGCGAAGCGCACGGCATCGGTCAGGCCGAGCCGCGCCGCTTCCTCCTCGAGCCGCGCGCGACGGCTGCCGTCGCCCACGATCTCGGCCGTGACCGGGATGTCCAGCGCCCGGACGGCCGCGATGATCCGCAGCGCGTGCTCTAGCCGCTTGATCGGGCTCAGCCGCGACACGATCACGCCGTGGAGGCGGTCCGGCGGCAGCCGCGGGATGTGGTCGGGCAGCGCCACCGCGTTGGAGACGACGGCGAAGTTGCCGGTGTCGCCGACCGACGCGACCGCGGCCGCGCGCTGACGGTCGGTGAGGAAGACGACGGCGTCCCACCGGTGCAGGTTCTCGAAGATGACGCGCCGCGCCGCGGTCAGCCGTCCCTGCGCGTCGTGATGCGACCCGTGGACCATGTGGATCAGCGTCACGTGCGGCCGCCGGTACTTCTGCAGGGAGCGGGCGACGGTCTTGCTGTCCACGATCGCCACCGTCGGGGCGCCGCCGGTGAGCTCGTCCAGCCACGCGAATCGGAACGCCGTCATCGAGCGCCACTGCCCCGTCGTGCGGCCTGCGCGGTCGAACGATGTGATGAGCCGTCCGCCGCGACGCCGGCGCTCCTCGAGGACGGCCAGCGTCCCGTCGGCACGCCGATGCTCGACGCGCGTGTCGTCATCCCCGGCTCGCCAGCGGTGAAGCGACCCGTACGGCGTCACGATCTCGGCATCGCAGGGACCCGGTGCGTCCCCGGGGTGCTCGACCGCCGGCACGGGTGCGCGCTCGGCCTCGCGGAAGTGCTCGTAGATGTTGCGCAGGCGCATGCCGTCGATGAGCTCGCCGCGCTCGCGCAGCGCGGCGCGCACCACGGCGCAGTCCGGCCGCGTCTCGAAGGTCACGACGTCCACCTCGGCATGGGCGTACTGGACGAAGGCTCGGGAGCGGCGCAGCAGCGCGGCGGTCATGCCGCCGAAGTCGTCCGGGATCCCCCACGCCACGGCGAGCTGCCGGCTGGGCGGGAGCGCGGCCGGCGCATCGGTGTCCGCAGGGAGAAGGTCGATCATCGGCGTTCACGGTACGCCACGCTCCAGCGCCCGTCCTGCAGGCTTGACGCGCCCCCGGCTTGCGGGTAGCCGACCCGCGGGCGGTTTGAGAACGATTATCAGTAACGTTAGAGTGGATGCATGACCTCGCGCCGACGTTCTCTCACCCTGCTCACCCTCGCCGCGGCATCGACTCTCGCGCTGGCAGGGTGCGCCGGTGCGCCGGCTGCGGGAGGGGATGCCACCGCCGAGGGAGGCGACCGCATCTCGGTGGTCGCCTCGACCAATGTGTACGGCGAGATCGCCGAGCTCGTGGGCGGCGACCTCGTCGAGGTGACCTCGATCGTCACCAGCGCGGCACAGGATCCGCACTCGTTCGAGCCGAGCGCGCGGGACCAGCTCACGATCTCGAGCGCCGACCTCATCGTCGAGAACGGCGGCGGCTACGACGGCTTCATCGACGCGCTCATCGAGTCCAGCGGCACGGAGGCGCCGGTCGTCACGGCGGTCGAGCTGTCGCATGACTGGCCCGAGAACGCAGGGCACGAGGAGGAGCACACCGAGGACGCGGCCGAGGAGGAGCACGCCGAGGAGGAGCACGCGCACGACCACGGCGATCATGAGCATGTCGAGGGCTTCAACGAGCACGTCTGGTACGACCCGCACACCGTCGCGCACCTCGCGGAGGAGATCGCGCACGCGCTGGGCGAGCTGAGCCCGGACGACGCCGACGAGTTCGCGGCCAACGCGGACGCCTTCGCCGCCGAGGTCGAGGGCCTCGAAGGGCTTCTCGCCCAGATCGACGCGGATCACGCCGGCGCGCGGGTGTTCATGACCGAGCCGGTCCCGGCGTACCTGGTGCGTGCGGCGGGGCTGGAGGACGTCACGCCCGCCGCCTTCAGCGAAGCCGTCGAAGAGGGCCAGGATGTCGCGCCGGCGACCCTGCTGGAGTCGCTGCAGCTCCTCGAGTCCGGCGACGTGGGCCTCGTCATCACGAACACGCAGACCGGCGGCGCCGAGACGGGACAGGTCGTCGAAGACGCCGAGGCGCGCGGCATCCCGGTCATCGCATTTTCGGAAACGCTCCCCGAGGACGAGACTTACATCTCGTGGATGCAGGCGAACATCGAGGCGCTGAGCGCAGCGCTGGCGGAGTGAGCGCGCGCGCCCACGATCCGGCGCCGCCGATCCTCTCGATCGCGGATGCCTCGCTGCGCCGCGGCGACCGGGAGCTATGGTCGGGCCTGGATCTCGAGGTGCGAGCGGGCGAGCTGATCGCGGTGCTCGGGCCCAGCGGCTCCGGCAAGACCACGCTGCTGCGGGCGATCCTGGGCCTGGAGCAGCTCTCGGGCGGCACGATCACCGTCCACGGCCGGCCGGGCTCGGACCTGCCGCGCCGCCACGGCAACCGCCGGATCGGCTACATCCCGCAGGCGCGGCCCCTGCCGCCCGACACCGCACTGCGCGGCCGGGATCTCGTCGCGCTCGGGGTCAACGGCCACCGTTTCGGCCTTCCGTTCCCCCGCCGCGGCGACCGTGCGCGGGTCGACCGCCTGATCGACGAGGTCGGCGCCCGGTCCTTCGCCGACCGGCCGGTGGGCCTTCTCTCCGGTGGCGAGCAGCAGCGGCTGCGCGCGGGCCAGGCGCTCGCCGACGATCCCGTGCTGCTGCTGTGCGACGAGCCGCTCACGAGCCTCGACCTCGCCAACCAGCAGGCGGTCATCGGCCTCATCGACCGGCACCGGCGCGAGAAGGATGCCGCCGTCCTGCTCGTGACCCACGACATCAACCCGCTGCTGGGCAAGGTCGACCGCATCCTCTACATCGCGGGCGGCCGTTTCACGCTCGGGACGCCGCAGGAGGTGCTGCGCTCGGACGTGCTCACCGCCCTGTACGGCGCGCACGTCTTCGTGCTGCGCGCGGGCGACCGGCTGGTCGTCGTCGGCGCACCCGACGCCGAGGCATCCCACCATCACCACGACGAGGCGCACGCATGAACTGGAACGACGTCGCCGACGCGATGTTCGGCGGCCTGCCCGTCTACGGCGAGATCCTGGCGCTGGTGTCCAACTCCGTGTGGGCCGGAGCCGTCCTCGGTCTCGTCGGCGGTCTCATCGGCGTCTTCGTGATGCAGCGCGACATGGCCTTCGCCGTCCACGGCATCAGCGAGCTGTCGTTCGCCGGCGCGGCCGCCGCCCTCCTCATCGGCTGGGACGTCGTCAGCGGCTCCATCGTCGGCTCCATCATCGCCGCGGCGATCATCGGGCTGCTGGGCGCGAGAGCGCGTGACCGCAACTCGATCATCGGGGTGCTCATGCCGTTCGGGCTGGGCCTGGGCATCCTGTTCCTCTCGCTCTACGACGGCCGCAGCGCCAACCGGTTCAGCCTGCTGACGGGTCAGATCGTCTCCGTGCAGACCGGTCAGCTCGGCTGGCTGATCGCCATCGGCGCGTTCGTCCTGCTGGGGCTGCTGCTGATCTGGCGGCCGCTGCGCTTCGACTCGCTCGATCCGCAGTCCGCCGCCGCGCGGGGCGTGCCCACCACGGCGGTGTCGCTGGCCTTCATGCTGCTGCTCGGTCTCATCGTCGCCGTCGCCGTGCACATCATCGGCGCGCTGCTGGTGATGGCGCTGCTGGTCACGCCCGCCGCCGCCGCGATGCGCGTGGCATCGGGACCGGTCTCGGTGCCGCTGCTGTCGGCGCTGTTCGGCTTCGTCTCGGCAGTGGGAGGCATCCTGCTGGCGATCATGGGAACGCTGCCGGTGAGCCCGTACATCACCACGATCTCGTTCGGGATCTATCTGGTGTGCCGGGCCGTCGGAGCCCGTCGCGGCCGCGTCACCCGCTCCCAGCCTGTTCTCCAGCCCGCCATCTAGACTCGGACCATGGTCCAGCGCAACACGTGGCAGCGCGAACGCGTGCGCGAGGCGCTCGCCGACGCCCGCGGTTTCGTGAGCGCGCAATCGCTGCATGCGACCCTCCGCGACGAGAACACCGGCATCGGCCTGGCCACGGTCTACCGTGCGCTGGCGGGCCTCGCAGCGCAGGGAGAAGCCGACTCGCTGCAGAGCCCCGAAGGCGAGGCGCTCTACCGCGCCTGCGCCAGCAGCGGCCACCACCACCACCTCATCTGCCGGTCGTGCGGCCTGACGGTCGAGATCGAGGCGAGCGACGTCGAGCAGTGGGCCCGCAGCACCGCGCAACGGCACGGCTTCCGCGACGCCGAGCACGTCGTCGACATCTTCGGACTGTGTGCGTCGTGCGCCCAGGCCCGGGAATCAGAGCGTGGCGGGAACTGACACTCGCACGCCGCTCGGCACATCGCCGAGCCGGCGCACCGCCACGGGTCCGGATGCCGCGCAGCGGCCATCCGCGACGGCGCGCACCCTGCTGTGGGCCGGCGTCGGCGCGGCCGTCGTCGCCGGCCTGTTCCTCATCGACGCCATCGCGCCCGCCCTCTTCCCGGCACCCCTGCCCACCCGTGCGCAGGATGGCCTGACGCTCGCGATCAGCGTTCTGATCGAGTCGCTGCCGTTCGTCGCGCTCGGGGTGGTGCTGTCGATCCTGGTGCAGGTGTGGGTCCCTCCGGGTGTCATCGAGCGCTGGATGCCGCGGCGCGGCTGGGCCCGTCGTGCGGTGCTGTCGCTCCTCGGCATGATTGTGCCGGTGTGCGAGTGCGGCAACGTGCCGTTCGCGCGGGGACTGATGATGCGGGGCTTCACCGTCTCGGAGACGATGACGTTCCTCATCGCCGCGCCGATCGTCAACCCGATCGTCATCATCACCACGCACCAGGCGTTCGGCTTCGACGACGGCATCCTCGTGGCGCGGCTGCTCGGCGGATATGCGATCGCCAATCTCATCGGGTGGCTCTACAGCCGGCACCCCGACCCCGACGCGCTCCTCACCGAGCGGTTCCGCGACGCCTGCGCCCTGGTCGTGAACGAGCCGGGCGGCCGCTGGCGGCGGACCCTCGCACAGTTCGTGGTCGAGCTGCGCGCCGTCATGCCGGCGCTGATCATCGGGTCGGCGCTCGCGGGCGCCGTGCAGGTGCTGATCCCGCGCGAGGCGCTGGTGGCCATCGGATCCAACCCGGCGCTGTCCATCGTGGCGATGATGTCCCTCGCGATGATCGTCGCGATCTGCTCCAACGTGGACTCGTTCTTCGCGCTGTCGTTCGCCTCGACCTTCACGCCGGGCTCACTGGTCGCCTTCCTGCTGGTCGGTCCGCTGGTCGACGTCAAGATGCTCGCGCTCATGCGCACGACCTTCACGTGGCGCGCGCTGGCCGGTGTGGTCGTGGTCGTGGTGCTCGCCTCGTTCGCGATCGGAACGGCGGTGAACCTCCTTGCGTAAGGCGCAGTGGGTCGGCACACGGTGGCTCGGGGTCGGGCTCGCCGCCGTCCTCGCTGTGGTGACGATCTCGCTCGCGGCGACGGGGCGCCTGGCGCTGTACATCAACCCCGACTCGACCTGGTTCGCGGTGTCGATGGCGGTGGTCGTCCTCGCCGGCACCGTGGCATCCTTCGCGCTGCCGCTCGGCGCCGAGGCCGATCACGGGCATGACCACGGCGGCGACCACGACCGGTCCGGAAGCGACCACCACCACGCGCCGCACCCGGTGGCCGTCGCCGCGACGGCGGTCGGGGGGATCGCGGCATCCGGCGTCGCCGTGCTCACGCTCGTCCTGCCTCCCGCGTCGCTGTCGGCCGAGCTCGCCATGGCCCGCGATGTGGGGGCCACGCCGCTGTTCGGCGGACAGGACGTCGTGACCCTCGCCGCCAGCGGCGACACGTCCTCATTCGGTGTCGGCGACTGGGCCACGGCGTTCGCCACGGCGACCGGTCCGGGTGCCTTCGACGGCGACGAGGTGGAGCTCACCGGGTTCGTCACGCCCGGCGAGGGCGATGCGTTCGACCTCACCCGCATGGTCATCACGCATTGCGTGATCGACGCCCAGCCGGCGAGCGTCCCGGTGGTGGGGCTCCCGGGAGATCCCGACACCGGGCAGTGGGTCACGGTCACCGGCACGGTGCGGTCGACCTCCGACGGCCGTCTCGCGATCGACGCGACCTCGGTGGAGCGGATCGCCGAGCCGGAGGACCCGTATGAGTACTGAGCCGGCGTCACGGCGCGCCCGCGCCCGGCGCCGCCGCAGCCGCGCGTTCGCCGTGACGTTCGCCGCCGTCGTCGGCGCCCTCGCCGTGCTCGGGCTGGGCGGCGCCGCCGTCAGCGTCGCGCAGGGACCCCGCGTCACCGATGTGTCGGTCGACCCCGCAGCCGCGGTCGAGGCGTCCGGATCCCGCCTCATCGTCACCACCTCGCAGTCCCTCGCCGAGATCGACCCGTCCCAGGTGACCGTGACCCCCGAGACGCCGTTCGACGTGGACACGTCAGGCCGCAGCATCGGGGTGCGCTTCACGCTGCCGCTGTGGGACGACACCGAGTACACCGTGCGCATCGACGACGTCGCCTCCCTCGGCGGCGGACCGACGGCGACCGTGACGGAGAGCTTCCGGACTCCGGCGGCGCAGGTGTACCTGCTGCAGCGCGGCACGGGCGACGGCGACGTCATCTACCGCACCGACCTGTCCGGTGAGCGGGCCACGGCGGTGTTCCGCCATCCGCACATCGAGGACTTCCGCGCCACGACCGCGCATCTGGTGATGTCCGTGCGCACCGAGGACGATCAGGCCGGCCTCATCGTGACGGATCTCGACGGCGGCGACGAGCGCAGCCTCCCCCTTCCCGGGGACGGGTTCGTCTCGAACCTGCAGAGCGCCGACCGCGGGGAGCTCATCGGGTACACCTTCTCGGATGCCGATCTCACGGCCGATTCCGGGCGGGAGAGCCGGCTGTTCACGGCGTCGCTGAAGGATCCGGAGGCCAAACCCGTCGAGATCGCGGTCGAAGGCGCGGATCCGCGCGTGGCCGAGTGGCGCTTCGTGCCCGACACCGACAGCATCCTGCTGCTGTCCTTCGACGGCTCCCTTCTGCTCACCGGCTCGGGCGGCGACGGCGCGACGGCGCTCGGCACGGCGATGACGCTCGAGGGCATCGCGCGCGGCTCGAGCGAGGCCGTGGTCGACCGTGTCGAGGAGACGACGGTGATCGATCTGACCGACGCCGGCGAGGAGCCGCTCGTCGCGCCGGACGTGGAGCTCGGCGGCACGAGTTCCGTGACGCCGCTTCCCGACGGGTCGACCATCCGCACCGCCGCCGTGCTGGAGGACGGCACGCCGACGGGGCGGACATCGGTCGCGCTCGTCGCCGCCGACGGCGCCACGCGCGTGCTCACCGAGGTCGCCGACACCGACGCGGTTCTGCAGGTGTGCGTCGCGCCGAGCGCCCGCTACGCCGCGGTCCTCGTCGCCCCCGACGCCGTCGCCAACGCGTACGACACGTACCAGCTGCCGCTTCCCGAGCGTCCCGAGACCCGCGTGGTCGCGCTCGAGGACGGGTCCCCGGTCGTGGCGCTGAACGGCTCCGCGATCTCGTGGTGCCAGGTGCCGCCGCAGTAGGACGCCGCGGCTCGACGCGGACGATATCTTCCTATTGACAATAGGAAGATATCTGCCTGATGATGGTGCCATGCGACGGCGACCGGGATCCCTGCTTCCGCTCGAGGCGGCGATCCTCAACGCGGCCCTGCGGCTCCACCGCAGCGGAGAGGACCGCTTCCACGGCTTCGGGATCGCGAAGGTGATCGCCGACGGCAACGAAACGGGCGCGCTGACCTCCCACGGCACGCTGTACAAGGCGCTCGGCCGGCTCGAGGCCGCGGGCCTTCTGACCAGCGACTGGGAGGACGCCGACCTGGCGACCGAACAGGGACGACCCCGGCGCCGGCTGTATCGGGTGACCGGAGCGACCGCCGTGGCCCTCGCCGAGCACCGACAGACGATCCCGCGGAGCGCCCCGCTCGGGCGCGCCGCGTGGGAGACACCGTGACCGGGCGTGCCGCCCGCGAGCGGGACAGGACAACGGCGACCGGTGTCGCCGTGCGCATGGTCCTGGCGTGGGTGGACTGCTACACAGGATGGGTGAGCGCGGAGGCGGCCGAGCGCCGACGCGAGGAGATCCACTCAGACCTGTGGGAGCAGCAGGCCGACGCACGCGCGAACGGAGCGCCGCGGCTGACCGCGACGCTGTCCATCGCGAGACGAGCAGCGGCCGGCGCGCCGGCCGACCTGCTCTGGGTACACACGCAACGCGCGGCATCACGGGGTCTGCCGGCCGAACAGAAGGCACGATCCATGAACAACACCGTCCGTCTCCTCTCCCGCTGGTGGTGGGTGCTCGGCGCCGCCGTCGTCTCCGCGTGGGGACTGGCCATGAGCACCGGTCAGCTGCTGCAGCCGGGCATGCCGTATCTCGAAGGCACGATCCAAGGGTTCGTCACGGCGCTGCTGCTCGCCTCCGGCGTCGTGCTGCGAGCGCGGATGCCACGTACCGCCGGCGTGCTCGTCGTCGCGGGGGGATCGATGTACGCGATCCTGTGGTGGGCGCCCCTCGTGATGGCGGTCGCGATCGCCGTCGTGGTCGGCGCCGCCGTCGAGGTGCTCCGGTCCGTCCCGCGTCGCGATGTCGGGCGGCTCACGCTCGCCGCTTCGGGGCTCCTCGCCGTCGGCATCACGCCGATCGGCTACGTCATGGTCGGCTACGACGCCGGCGCGGTCGGCCTGACGTGGTTCGCCGCCGCTGCGGCGGGAACCGCGCTCGTGTGGGCTTCCTTCCGGACGGCGCCCCTCTCGACGGGCCCGGCGACCGCATGAGACCTCATCGACTCCGGCGTGGCGAGGCGCAGGCCTCGACCCCGTGACCGCCGGAGCGCGTCCCGGGGGGCCGCTCGGCACGGCATCCCGGGACGCGTTGTCGTCCAGCGCCGCCCCCACGGCGAGCCTCTGCGAGCGCCGTAGACTCGGGCCATGGCGGAGGAACGGCTGCGGGCGGTGACCCGCGCCGACCTCATGGGACTGCCCGCCGACGTCGCCCCGCGCCTTCTCGGCGCGCACCTGTCGACGACGGTGGCGGGCGAGACCGTCACGGTGCGGATCACCGAGGTCGAGGCCTATCACGGCCGCGGCACCGGGCCGGTTCCCGACCCGGGCTCGCACGCGCGTATGGGTCCGACCGCCCGGAACGCGACCATGTGGGGCGAACCCGGGCACCTGTACGTGTACCTCAGCCACGGCATCCATTCCTGCGTCAACGTCGTCTGCGGGCCGGAAGGTCTCGCGGGCGGGATCCTGCTGCGCGGCGGTGAGGTGATCGAGGGAACGGATGCGGCGGCCCGTCGCCGCCCGGCAGCGCGATCGCACCGCGAACTGGCACGGGGCCCCGGTCGGCTGGGCGATGCCATCGGCCTGAAGCATCCCGTCCACGACGGTATCGACGTCGTCACCGGTGAGCCGCGGCACGGGGCGGTCGCGCTGCTGCGGCTGCGCGAGCGACCCGTCGCCGACGTCGCCGCCGGCCCGCGCGTCGGGGTGGCAGGGCTCGCGGGCACCGACGAGTTCCCCTGGCGCTTCTGGATCCCGGGCGAGCCCACGGTCTCGGCGTTCCGCTGGGGCCGGGGTGCCCTCGACGCGCACCTCGCCCGGGCGGCGGTCGACAGCGCTCACGGTGACGGGCCCACCGCGTCCCACCCCTACCCCGGTAGGGGGTGAGAAGCGGTACCCCGGAGGGATTCGGGGTGATGGCCGCCGTCCATAGCGTCGGAGGACGCTCATGGAAGGCCTCCGAATGTCCGTCGCCGCGCCCCTCGCTCCGTCTCTCCCCCGTACCGACCCGGTGGCCGGCGGTCCACCGTCGCGGGACCGCGCGATCGACGTGGTGCGCGCCGCGAGCCTCGTCGTCGTGGTGCTGCTGCACGGCCTGATGGCGGGGATCTGGGTCGAGGGCGGCCAGATCCGCATCGTCAACGCCGTGGAGGGTCAGGACTGGTTCGCGCCGGTGTCGTGGTTCGTGCAGGTCATGCCGCTGTTCTTCCTCGCCGGCGGCGTGGCCGCCGCGACGCAGTGGCGGCGTGTGCGGCCGCGCGGCACCACGGCGTGGCAGTTCGCGGCGGGACGCGTGCGCCGACTCGCGCTGCCCGCGGCGGTCGCGTTCGGCGTGATCGCCGCCGTGCTGACCGTCGCCGCGCTCGCGGGGACGCCGGCGGATCTGCTGGCTGACATCGGGTGGCGGCTCGCACAGCCGATGTGGTTCCTCGCGGTCTACGTCGGCGCATCGGCTCTCGTGCCGCTGCTGCACCGGGCGCACGAGCGCGCGCCGTGGCTGACGCTGGGGCTCCTCGTAGCCGCGGCGTTCGGCGTGGACATGGCCGGCATGGCGAGCGGGGCTTCCGCACTGGGCATCCTGAACCTCGCCTTCGTCTGGTTGGCGATGCAGCAGCTGGGGTTCTTCTGGGCGGACGGCTGGTTCCGTTCGCTGACGCCGGAGCGGCTCATCGCCGGCGTCGTCGGCTGCGTCGGTGCCCTGGCGGTGCTCGTCGGCATGGGATACAGCCCCGACATGTACGTGAACCTGAACCCCCCGACGGTGGCCCTCGTGGTGCTCGGCGCGGCGCAGACCCTCGTGGTCGCGGCGCTCGCCCCGCGTCTCACGCGCGCGCTGGATCGGAGCGCGGCCCTGTCGGCGGCGGTCGACGCGATCGGCGCGCGATCCATGTCGATCTACCTCTGGCACATGTCGGCGCTGGTGATCGTCGCGCTGGGGATGCTGTGGATCGACGCGTCGTTCCCCACCCCGCTCACCGTCGACTGGTGGATCACGCGGCCGCTGTGGCTGGCCGCGGTCACCGCGGCCGCCGTGCCGCTCGCCCTCGTCGCCGGGCGGCTCGAGGCACGCCGGACGGCCCCCCGAGCCGAGGGGCGTGCGCGCACCGTCGCCGCGGTCGCGGTCGCCACGGCGTCGGTGTGCGTCGTGCTGCTGTCGGGCTTCGCCCTCTGGGGCGCCTGGGCCGGCGCGATGGGTGTGACGCTCGCCTACGGACTCGCCGGGGGACCGCTCCCGATCGGACGCCGGCGCATCAGGAGGGCATCACGAGCCGCGACTCGTACGCGACCATGACCGCCTGAGCGCGGTCGCGGAGCTCGAGCTTCTGCAGGATGCGCGAGACGTGCGTCTTCACCGTCTGCTCGGCGATGAACAGCGACGCCGCGATCTCGGCGTTCGACAGTCCTCGCGCCACGAGCGTCAGGATCTCGCGCTCCCGTTCGGTGAGCTCCTCGAGCACCGCGCGATCGGTCCGGCGAGGCGTGGGTCCGGCGGTGTACTGCTCGATCAGCCGGCGGGTGACGCTCGGCGCCAGCAGCGCGTCGCCGTTGACGACGACGCGCACGGCGGCGGCGAGCTCGTCGGGCAGTGCGTCCTTCAGCAGGAAGCCGCTGGCCCCCGCGCGCAGCGCCTCGAAGACGTACTCGTCGATGTCGAACGTCGTGAGCATGATGACCCGTGGAGCATCGTCGTCCTGAGCGAGCGTCCGTGTCGCGGCGATGCCGTCGGTTCCCGGCATCCGCACGTCCATCAGCACCACGTCCGGGCGCAGCTCGCGGGCGAGGCTCACCGCTGCCGCGCCGTCGGCCGCCTGGCCGACGACGCGGATGTCGTCGTACGCGTCCAGCAGCGCCGCGAAGCCGGCGCGGACCATGGCCTGGTCATCGGCGATGAGCACCGTGATCATGTCGCACTCCTCTGGTGGACGGACGAGCGGGGGATGGACGCCGTCAGCTCGAAGCCGCCGTCGGGCAGCATCCCCGCGAAGACGACGCCTCCCAGACGCGTGACGCGTTCGCGGACGCCCTCCAGGCCGCTTCCTCCTCCGGTCTCGCGCGGGCCGGGTGCGGGCGCCGCGCCGTTGACGATCGACAGTCGCACGACGTCATCGTCCGACGTGAGCGCGATCCTCACCGGTGCGCCGGGGGCATGCCGCAGCGCGTTGCTCACGCCTTCCTGAGCGATGCGGTACAGCGCCAGGCTGACCACCTCGGGGAGGTCCTCCGGCGCGCCGGCGCTGCCCTGGAACGACACATCCGCCCCGGCTGACGCGGCCTGCTCGACCAGACGCGGGATGTCGCCCGCGTGGGCGAGCGGCGCCCGCGGGGCCTCGTCGCCTCCGCGGAGCACCGCCAGCAGCTCTCGCATCTCGCCCAGCGCGCGACGCGACGCCGCCGCGATCTCCTCGAACTCCGCCCTCAGCTGCGGTGGCGTCCCGGGGTGGCGCGCCGGTGCGCTGAGCGCCTGGACGTTGATCAGCGACATGCTGTGTGCGATCACGTCGTGAAGCTCCCGCGCGATGCGCGCCTTCTCCTCGGCGATGACGCGGGCCGCGTGCTCCTGCGCGGTGACCACGTTCGCCTCGGCGAGCTGGCGGCGTGTCCGCCACCACCGCTCACCGATGGCCGCCAGCGCCAGCACACCGGCCGACACCGAGAGGGCGACGATGATGTTCACCGACGCCGCCTCATCGTCGCCGCCGGGCACGAGCGCCACGACGGCGACCGTCGCCACGACGGAGGCCGCAAGGCCGGATGCCGCCACCAGCCAGTGCCCGCGGATCGCCAGCACGCCCGCCGTCGCCGCCGCCGCGATCAGACCGGTGACCGACCACGGCCACGGCGCACCCGGTTCGGCTGCCGCGGTGGACGCGAAGAGGACGGCGCTCGCCGTCGATCCCACCGCGGCTCCGAGCGGCAGGTACCACGCCGCGACGAGCGCCGCGGCCCGCACGAGGGCCACCGCGAAGGCGAGCCCGGCCGGCATCCCATGGACCGTCGCGTTCAGCGGCGCGTCCACGGAGACGACGCCGATGGCGGCGAGGGCGAGCACGACGGGAGCCCACGTGCGCGCGCGATGTCGGCTCATCGGTGCGACCGCTTCTGCCATGACTCCGACCCTAGGGCGCCTCCCCGGGTCGTCGCCTGCGCGCGGCGGTCGGAAGCGACGGCCGCTGCCTGGTGACCATGACGGCCGTCGGGCCGCGCGCCGGGTCCGTGCTAGACTGACTCTTTGTCTGCGCGCACTCCAGCACGCAGTTCGTGTCCCCACCTTGATCGCGGGCCTTCACGGGCCGGGTCGGGCGTGGGATGCAGACAAGGGATCTTGGGTGGCGCCGTCCGGCTCCACGGTACTAAGGAGACATCACTATGGCAGCAGTGTGCCAGGTGACTGGAGCAGTTCCCGGCTTCGGTCACAACATCTCGCACTCGCACCGCCGGACGAAGCGCCGCTTCGACCCGAACGTGCAGAAGAAGACCTACTTCGTGCCCTCGCTCGGCCGTAAGGTCACCCTCAACGTGTCCGCCAAGGGCATGAAGGTGATCGACGCGCGCGGCATCGAGTCGGTTGTGAAGGACCTGATCGCGAAGGGTGTGAAGCTCTGATGGCGAAGAAGGCACAGGACGTTCGTCCGATCATCAAGCTGCGTTCGACCGCCGGCACGGGCTACACCTACGTGACGCGCAAGAACCGCCGCAACAACCCCGACCGCATCGTGCTGAAGAAGTACGACCCGGTCATCCGCAAGCACGTCGAATTCCGCGAGGAGCGTTGATCCATGGCTAAGAAGAGCAAGATCGCGCGCAACAAGCAGCGCCAGGAGGTCGTCGACCGCTACGCCGCCAAGCGCGCGGAGCTGAAGAAGGCTCTCGTGAGCCCCAACTCGACCGACGAGGAGCGCGAGGCCGCCCGTGTGGGGCTGCAGAAGCTCCCCCGCAACGCGTCGCCCGTGCGCCTGCGTTCGCGCGACGTCATCGACGGCCGCCCCCGCGGTGTCCTGACGAAGTTCGGCATCTCGCGTGTCCGCTTCCGTGACATGGCGCACCGTGGCGAGCTGCCCGGCGTGACCAAGTCGAGCTGGTAAGCCGAGTCTGACGCGAAAGACCCGGGATTCTTCGGAATCCCGGGTCTTTCCGCGTCTCACGGGACATCTACACTCGGGCGTGAGCGCAACGGGGGAGGAGGGTGCATGCCGCTGGATCCGGTCTTCGAAGAGCGACTCCGCGTCCACCGCCGGTACCTCTTCGACCAGGCGCTGGGCGGCGTGCGCGCGCGGCTGACGGCGCTCTGGCCGTTCGGGCGCGCATCCGGGCCTACCGAGGGGGCGAAGGCGCCGCCGGAGGCGAAGACCACGGCGGCGTCCCCGCGGCGCTCGGCCGGCAAGGGCAAGCCTCCGCTCGGTCCGCACGCCCGCGCCAGAGCCCGTCACCGCCGCGCAGCGCTGGCGTGGGACCGCAAAGAGCTTCAGACGGTCGGCACGGCGGGTCCGGACGTGCGCATGACCGAGCATCGCCTGTCACCGGACGGCGTCCCGGCCTTCCGCGTCCGCATCTATTACCCGGAGCTCCACGGCAGCACCGCACGGGAGGAGCCGGTGCCGGCTGCGCTGGCGTTCTATGGCGGTGCCTTCCGCATCGGCGGCATCGACTATCCGACGACGGATGCCGGTCACCGCCGTCGTGCCGCCGACTCCGGCGTCGCGATCGTCGCGGTCGACTACGCCCTGGCGCCCGAGCACCGCTACCCGACAGCCGTCGAGCAGGCGTACGCCGCACTGGAATGGGTGTTCCGCGAAGCGGCGGCACTCGGGATCGACGGCGACCGCATCGGGCTGGCCGGCACCTCGGCGGGCGGCAACATCGCCGCGGCGCTCACGCTCGTCAACCGCGATCGCGCGGGGCATCCGCTGCGCCTCCAGATCCTGGAGGTCCCGGTGGTCGACCTCACCGGCCGTCACCTCGATCTTCGGGCGACGCGCGCCCTCGGCATCCCGCGGTTCCTCGCGATGCGGGAGCTGCGCTCGGTGGCGCGCACGTACCTGGCCGAGGTGTCGGACGCCCGCGACCCGTACGCGTCGCCGCTTCTGGCCGGCTCGCACGCCGGGCTGCCGCCCGCGGTCATCCTCACCGCGGAGTTCGATCCGCTGCGCGGCGACGGCGCCGCGTACGCCGCGGCCCTCCGTCGTGCGGGGGTGGAGGCGAGCGCCGTCCAGTACCTCGGCGTCACGCACGACACCCCCATCTTCACCGGCGTCCTTCCCGCCGCACAGCGGTGGCACGATGACGTGGTGACGGCGCTGCGACGGCTGCACAGCTGACCCGCCGCTGCGCTGGAACGGTCCGGGATCCAGCCCTTCGCCGGACGATCCGACGCCGATCCTCCCGACATGCGCGCGATCTCCGACGCGGGGCGATCGAGCCCGGTGAGCGTCACAAATGCCACATCCGTCACTCGCATCGTGCGACACGCCGCTCGAAAGGCCCGAAAACCGCAGAAATACGCGGAAAGAGCGGTCTGGTCGGGTACATTCGGACCCGGTCGATAGACCAACCGCGAGGCGATGGCCTCACGGTCCGAGCAATGACAAGACGGCGATCCGTCGTCGCTGGAGGACATACCCAATGGCCGACAAGTCCATCACCAAGACCGAGCTCGTTGCGAGCATCGCGAGCGCGACCGGGCAGAGCCAGTCCGCCGTCTCGAGCGTGCTCGACTCCCTCTTCTCCACCGTCTCCGAGGCGGTCGCCAAGGGCAGCAAGGTCGCCATCCCCGGCTGGATCTCGTTCGAGCAGGTCGAGACCTCGGCTCGCACGGGCCGCAACCCGCAGACCGGCGAGGAGATCAGCATCCCCGCAGGCAAGCGCGTCAAGGTCACCGCGGGCTCGAAGCTGAAGGCCGCCGTCAAGTAATCGACGAAGACCTCGAGAGGGGGATGCCGCGCACCGCGGCATCCCCCTCCGTCTTCCTCGGGCGCCCGGCAGCCCGCGTCACCCAGCGAGCGTCGATCTGCCGCGACGTAGGCTGGGAGGGTGACCTCCACCTCGGCTCGACCCGGCGTCGCCGCGCCTGACGGAGCCGCGCGACCCGCCGGATCGCCGTCCCGCCTCCTCAGGGCTGCCGGTCCCGCGATCCTGGTCGCAGCCGCACTGGCCACTCTGCTGTGGGGGCTCGCGTTCGGGGGAGGGGCGGCGCCGCTCGAAATCGGGGATCCGGGCCCGTTCGCGCGCTGGGGGCTGCCCGTGGCCAAGCTGCTGGTCAACCTCTCGGCGGCCGGGATGGTCGGCGTGCTCATCACCGCCCTGTTCACGCTCCGGGCGGGCGACCGGGAGTTCGACGTCGCCCTCGACACGGCATCCATCAGCGCCGCGGTGTTCACGATCGCGTCGGCCGCGACGGGATTCCTCACCTTCGTCGACGCCTTCAACCCCGCCGTCGACGCCGGCCCGCAGTTCGGCGCCCAACTCGGGCGCTTCCTCGTCGAGACCGAACTCGGCCGCACGTGGCTCATCACGACGATCGCCGGCGCGGCGCTGACCGTCCTCACCTTCGCGGTGCGCTCGTGGACGGCGACGGTGTTCGTCGCCCTCGTGGCGACGGCGTCGCTCGTGCCGATGGGCACGCAGGGACACTCCGGCGAGGAGGCGTTCCACCACGAGGCCATGACGGCGCTGATCCTGCACATCATCGCCGCGGCCGTGTGGCTCGGCGGGCTGCTGCTTCTCGTCGTCGTGCGGCCCCTGCAGTCCCGCGGCGACCTCGCCTCGACGGTGGCGCGGTATTCGAGCATCGCCCTCGCCGCCTTCGCCGTCGTGGCGCTGACGGGCACGGTGCGGGCGGCGATCGGCCTGCGCGAATGGAGCGCGCTGCTGTCCTCGTACGGCGTCGTGCTCGCCGTGAAGGTCGTGGCGCTCATCGCGCTCGGGCTCTTCGGCGCCTGGTACCGCACCCGCCTCATCGGCCGCATGCGGGAGTCGGATGCAGCGGCCGGCGCCTTCTGGAAGCTCATCGCCCTCGAGCTGGCGCTGATGGGGATCGCGAGCGGCGCCGCTGCGGCGCTCGCGCGCACGCCTCCTCCCGTGCCGCCGGCGATCCCCGAGGTGCCCTCGCCCGCCGAGCGCTTGACCGACGCGCCGCTGCCGCCGGAGCTCACGCCCGAGCGGTGGCTCACCGCCTGGAACATCGACCTGCTCTGGGCGGTCGTCGCCGGCTTCGCCGTGTTCTTCTACCTCGCCGGCGTATGGCGCCTGCGCGGGCGCGGCGACGCGTGGCCCGTCTACCGCACGATCATGTGGATCGCGGGGTTCGCGCTGCTCGTCTGGGTCACCGGCGGAGTGATCAACGTCTACCAGGACTACCTGTTCAGCATGCACATGGTCGGGCACATGCTGCTGACCATGGCGATCCCGCTCCTCATGGTCGCCGGCGCGCCGGTCACGCTGGCGGCGCGCGCGATCCGCAAGCGCGACGACGGCACCCGCGGCGGCCGCGAGTGGATCCTGTGGGCCGTGCACTCGCCGGTGGCCCGCGTGCTGACCAATCCGTTCGTCGCGGCCGGGCTCTTCATCGGCTCGCTCTGGGTGTTCTACTACACCGACCTCTTCCGCTGGTCGCTGTACGACCATCTCGGGCACGAGTGGATGGTCGCCCACTTCCTCATCACGGGCTACCTCTTCGTCCTGAGCCTCATCGGCATCGACCCGGTGCCCTTCCGTCTGCCCTACGCCGGGCGGCTGCTGCTCCTGATCGGCGTGATGGCGATGCACGCCTTCTTCGGCATCGCGATCATGATGCAGGAGGGCCTGATGGTGGCCGAGTGGTTCGGCTCCATGGGGCGTACCTGGGGAGCGACGCCGCTGGAGGACCAATACACCGGCGGCGGCATCGCCTGGTCGATCGGCGAGGTGCCCACGCTCATCCTGGCGATCACCGTCGCGATCCAGTGGAGCCGCAGCGACGACCGCGAGACGAAGCGGCGGGATCGGCACGCCGACCGCACTGGAGACGCCGAGCTGGAGGCCTACAACGCACGCCTCGCCGCGCTCGCCGAGCGTGACGCGAAGGCCGCCTCGCGGAGCTAGGGACGTTTCGTCTCCGTCCCGTCCCCGCGCGCACACTCCACGCGGCGCCGGCTCGGTCACCGCGGTGGTCGGCGACCGGGACGATCACTCGGTGGTGGGGCCGGTGACGACGATCGACGCGCTGCCGTCGGGCAGCACCGTGATCGAGCCCTCCACGACGAACGGCACGTCCTCGCTCACCGACCGCACCTTGCCGTCGAAGAGCGAGCGGATGTCGACGTCGATGTGCGCGACCGCCTCGGCGGGCCTGATGCGCCAATGCGCGCCGTCCGGGGCGACCGACACGGACGGCTGCCGCACGATCGACCAGGTGGGGAGCGAGTCGATGCGGTCCCGCACGACGTAGCCGAACGGGCAGGCCGTGGGCTGCAGCACCTGCTGCGTCGTGCAGGCGCTCAGGAACTCCTCGACCTTCTGCTGCACGACCGCGACGAACTCCTCCGTCGGCTCGGCCTGCACCTCGATGGGGATCGACCGGAACGGGCTGTCCGAGAGCACCGCGACACCGGGCGTGCTCGAGATGGCGGTGTCCACCGACACCGAGTACAGCCCGGGGGAGAACACGAGCAGGGGAAGGGGCGCCAGCGGGTCGGCATCCGCCCCGTCGGGTGAGACCTGCCGTTTGTCGATCTCGAAGCCGTTGACCTCGAACACCATCGAGCCGCGCACGCCGAGCTCCATGACCGCGAGCGGGCTCGTGGCGAACCGCCACGTGGGGGCGAAGCCGATCGTGCCGGCGCGCTCGATCTCGAAGGTGGTGATGCCCGGATGCCCGCGGGCCTCGTACTCGACCGTGACGCGGGTGATCTGCCCCTTCTGCTCCTCGGACACGACCTGCGCATCGCTCAACGGAGCCAGCGCGGCGCTGCGCAGCAGCGCCTCCGAAGCATTGGGCGGCAGGCCGGCCGCCTCGAGATCGGCCGAGCTCACCGTCACGCCCGGGACCGTGAGAGCCTGCGCCGCGTCCCCGTCGGCGAGCAGTCCGAGGTAGCGCTCGACGAACGCCGACGGACTGTAGAACTCCTTCTGGATCGTCGCGTAGGCGGCGACCGCAGCCCCTGCGAGCAGGATGCCGATGACGCCGAGCAGGCTCAGATCGGTCACGAGCCCGCGTCGCGACAGCATCTTGCGCGGCGGCTGGATCAGCGCGGGCGACTCGGCGCGCGCAGACACAGGGGCGACCGGCTGCGCGGTCGCGCGACCGGATGTCGTGTCCACCGCCCCTTGGTCCACGCGACCAGTCTAGAAAGGCGCCACCCGGGAAAGCCCTGGATGTCGGGGGATTGCGACGCGATCACGCCACGATCGCGTCGCGCACGACGCAGGCCGCCGCGACCTGGCCCGCCGCGATGGCCGCGGCCAGCGACACCATCGGCCCGCCCGCCGTCGCCGCGTGCGCCATATCGCCGGCGGCGTACACGCCCGGCACCGTCGTGCGCCCGAGCGGATCGATCTCGACGCCGCCGCTGCTGAGGATCCGGCACCCGAGCTGCTGTGCGAACGGTGCCCGCTGCCGGGATGTCGCCGCCGTGAACACGCCCGCGACGTCGACGTGCGAGCCGTTCGCCAGGTGCAGTTCGAGGCCGTCGTCGCGTGGCGAGACCCGCTCGAGCTCGCTCGGTGCGACGACCAGCGAGGAGGCGACGACAGGACGCAGCATCCGCTCGACCATCACGGCGTGGTCGCCGTCCATCACGATGCCCACGCGCTGCCCGGCGAACTCGTGACCATGGCAGAACGGGCACTGCGCGACGCGGGCGCCCCAGTGCTCGGCGAGACCGGGCACCGCCGGCAGTTCGTCGCGCATGCCCGTCGCGAGGATGATGCGGGCCGCCCGCTCGACCCCGCTCTCGGTGCGCACCGTGAAGCCGCCGATGGCTCCCGCGATCTCCTCCACTCGTGCATCGCGCACCTCGACCGTGCCGTACGCGGAGAGCTCGGCGCGGGCGAGTGCCCGCAGCTCAGCCGGGTTCCGGCCGTCGTTGGTGATGAGATTGTGGGCGTGCTCCACGGTGCCGTTGCGGTACTCGCCGGAGTCGAGCAGCAAGACCGAGCGGTGCATCCGCCCGAGGGTCAACGCGGCCTGCAGGCCGGCCGGTCCGCCGCCGATCACGATCGCTTCGTACATGGGTTCCCTTCCTCGAGTTGCGTTCGACTCGATCGTGTGACTTCATGTCGACATGAAGTCAAGTGGTCTGTCGATCGGGGATGCCGCGGCCCGGTTCGCGCTTCCCACGCATGTCCTCCGCCACTGGGAGGACGTCGGTCTGCTGCGACCCGTCCGCGACGGGGGCGGCCGTCGACGCTATGACGACGACGACCTCGTGCGCATCGCCGTGATCGTGCGGAGCAAGCGCGCGGGGATGAGCCTGGAGCAGATCGGAGTGCTCCTGGACGAGAACGCACCCGAGCGCCACCGCGTGCTCGAGGACCACATCGCCGACCTGCAGCGCCGGATGGCCGAGATGGAGCGCTCGCGGCGGATGACCGAGCACGCGCTGCACTGCCGCGCGCACGACATCACCACGTGCCCCCGCTTCCGCGCCATCGTCGCCGACGTCGTCGCCGGCACCGGGCCCTGGCGGGATGCCGAACCGCCGATCGGCACGGCGCCGTGGGAGGGCGCAGCAGGGGACGGCGCGGCGCCGTCCACCGATGCTCACGGCGCACACCGGAGCCGGGCATCCGCTGGTTAGCATGAATCGGTGAACACGCCGCCTCTGTCCGCCGAGCAGGAGGCGCTGTTCCGGCTCATCGAGGACACCCGGGAGCATGTGTTCGTGACCGGCCGCGCCGGCACGGGCAAATCGACGCTCCTGCAGCACCTCGCCTGGAACACCGACAAGCAGATCGCGATCTGCGCTCCCACCGGGGTCGCGGCGCTGAACGTCGAGGGGCAGACGATCCACTCGCTGTTCAAGCTGCCGATCGGACTGATCGGCGCGCACGACGAGCCGCAGTCCGACGCGACCCGCAAGCTCCTCAACGCCATCGACACGCTCGTGATCGACGAGATCTCGATGGTCAACGCCGATCTCATGGACGCCATGGACCGCGCGCTGCGCCAGGCGCGGGGGCGCCGGGCCGAGCCGTTCGGCGGCGCGCAGATCGTCATGTTCGGCGACCCGTATCAGCTCGCCCCGGTGCCGCCGCGCGGCGACGAGCTGCGGTACATCCGCGACCACTACCGCTCGTTCTGGTTCTTCGACGCCAAGGTGTGGGTGGGCGAGACCGCCGGCGACGGCATCATCGACATCGGCTCGTACGGTGCGGACCTGCACATCAGGGAGCTCGTGGACATCCACCGGCAGTCCGACCCGGCCTTCAAGGCGATGCTGAACGCCGTCCGCTACGGGCGCGTCACCGCCGACATCGCGCAGATCCTCAACGACACCGGCGCCCGCACGCCCCCGGACCCCGCAGACGGCGAGCATCCCATCATCACGCTCGCCACGCGCAACGACATCGTCAACAACATCAACCGCCGCCACCTCACCGAGCTGATCGGTCGCGAGCAGACCGCCGTCGCCGAGATCAACGGCGATTTCGGCCGCGGGGATGCCGCATACCCCGCTGACGTCGAGCTCAAGCTGAAGGTCGGCGCCCAGGTGATGTTCCTGCGCAACGACACCCAGTCGTTCGGTGAGCCGCCCAGGTGGGTCAACGGCACCATCGGGACGGTCACGCGGATCGCCGGCGACACGGTGCGAGTGGACGTGGACGGGGAGGAGTTCGACGTCGAGCCGGCGGTGTGGGAGAAGTACCGCTACGCGTACAACCCCGGGTCCAAGACGCTCTCGCGGGAGATCGTCGCCGAGTTCACGCAGTTCCCGCTGCGCCTGGCCTGGGCGGTGACGATCCACAAGTCGCAGGGCAAGACCTACGACCGCGCGATCATCGACCTCGGATCGGGAGCGTTCGCGCCGGGTCAGACCTATGTCGCGCTGTCGCGGCTGACCTCGCTCGACGGGCTCTATCTGTCCCGGCCGCTGCGTCCGCGCGACATCCAGGTGGACCCCGACGTGCAGCGCTTCATGGCCGGTGTGCGCGCCCGCGCGTCCTGATCCCGGGGTCGGCCTTCCGGGTCAGGCCACCTGCACGGATGCCTTCGCCGCGGCGAGATCCTCGAAGAGCTCCGTGTTGAACCGGTACGCCAGCAGGACCTCATCGATCACGCGCTCCCGCTCGGCGGCATCCCACGGCGCGGCGTCGAGCTGCTCCCGGTAGACGTCCTTGAAGGCCCTGGGGTCGGCGATGTCTTCGAAGAGGTAGAACCCGATGCCGTTGGTGTCGAAACCGAAGCGGCGCGCCATCAGGCGCCCGATGAACTGCCCGCCGGAGAGGTCTCCGAGGTAGCGGGTGTAGTGGTGGGCGACGAAGCCGCCCGCCCACGTCGCCCCGACCTCGTTGATGCGGTCGACGTAGCGCTGCGTCGTCGGCAGCGGTTCGATGCGCTCGCGCCAGTCCGGGCCGACGAGGAACTCGAGGTCCGCCTCGAGGGCCGGCAGGCGGGTCAGCTTGTCGCTGATGAAGACCGCGGCCACGGGATCGTTCCGCATCTGGCGCGCCGTCCGCTCCAGCGCTTCATAGATGAACCAGTGCTGCGCGACGAGTGCCACGTAGTCGTCCCGGGTGCCCTCGCCCTTCATGAGGTCGGCCATGAACCCGGCGCCCTCGCTCGACGAGTGGGCGCGGCTTGATCGCTCCCGCAGGGCGGTCGAGAACGGGATCGGCTCGCTCATGGCGCCAGTGTAGCGAAAGTAAGGCGTGCCTAACCTCCGCGTTCTCCGGACGGCCGGGCTGAGGCGAGGCTCCCGCCTCAGGAGTGAGGCCGCGGCGCGACCCCGAGGCGGCGACACGCCTCGTCGTACAGTGCGACGATCTCGCGCCGCACCTGCTGGCGTTCGGAGATCGGGCCGTTCAGCCAGCGGACGGCGACCGGTGCGGTGGAGCCGTCCGTGAGCGTCGCCTGCCAGCGGCCGCCGTCGCCGTCGAAGCCGTCCATGCGCGCCGCGATGATGTCGCCCGGTGCCACGCCGACGTCGCCGGCGAACGCGCGGGCGATCAGCAGATTGTCATCGCCGTGGTCGCCGTTCATGTGCCTGAGCACGCCCTCGAGCACCGCGTCATCGAACTGGTGGGTCATCCCCATACACTACGGAGGAGCGAGACGCGACCGTGACCCTGGTGTGTTTGAATTCATAACACGATCCTCCGGGGGTGTCAGTTGCCGGTCCGCTTCCGATCACGCCGCGCCGTCGCGGCGATCTCCGGCGTCCTCGCATGCGTGCTCGCGTTCGCCGCCTGCTCGGTGGATCGGCACGTCGAGCTCGACACTCCGACGCAGGCCGAGCGGCCGCTGCCCGAGGAGACCGTCCAGCAGCTGCAGGATGCGGTCACCCACGCCATGGGTACGACCGGCTCGTCCGGTGCCATCGTGGGCGTGTGGGCGCCGTGGAGCGGCTCGTGGGTCACCGGGCTCGGCACGCAGCGTCCGGACGGCGGCGGTGAGGTCAGTGCGGACATGCAGTTCCGCGCAGGGAAGCTCACGCGCGCGATGACGTGCGACATCCTCTATCAGGTGGCCGAGGAGGGGCTGGTCAAGCTCGGCGACGTGGTCTCGACCTACGTCGCAGGAGTGCCGAACCTCGACGTCACCCTCGGTGAGCTGTGCGACGGCACGTCGGGCATCGGGTCCTACTCGGGCCAGCTGTACTCGACGTGGATGGGCAACCCCACCCGCCAGTGGGACCCGCGGTACCTGGCGAGCTTCGGACTCGGGCAGCCGCGCAACAGCGAACCCGGTGCGGCATACCGCGACTCGGACGCCGGCTACGTGCTGCTGGGCCTCGCGCTCGAGCGCGCCACGGGACAGTCCGCCCGTCAGCTCTTCCGAACCTACGTCGCCGACCCGCTCGACCTGTCCGCCACCGCGCTGGGTGCGCTCGACGCCGAGCCCGTCCTGCAGGGCGGGCAGTCCCTGCCGGGTGAAGGCGGGGCGCTCGACTGCGCGCAGCCGCTGGATCTCACGCAGGCCTCGCCCAGCACGGGATTCACCGACGGCGGAGCGGTCACCGACATCGACGACCTGGGGAAGTACGTGCAGGCGCTGGCTTCGAACTCGCTCGTCGAAGACGAGAAGCGGTTCGCCGACGCGCTGCCGGTGGCCGCGGATGGGCCGACCTGGTTCACCGCGGCGGGCGGCGCGATCCAGGCTGGCCCCCTCGTCGGCCAGTACGGCAAGGTGCCGGGCTACATCACCGCGGCGTTCGCCGACTCCCGCAGCGGCCTGGCCGTCGCGGTCGTGCTGAACAACTCCGCCGCGGACGGCGCCGTGGGCGCCTACCTGGCGTGGGAGCTCGCGGCGATCGCGTCGAAGGCGCCTGCCGCCGACGGCGGCACCATCCCGGAGGCGGGCCTGCCGTGGACGGCGGAGCAGTACCGCGAGGCGATCGGGGCTGCGGCCGTGTGCGCACCGCCGGCCGGCTAGTGACGCCCGGCACCATCCGACGAGGCGCGACCCCGGCCATCCTGCTCGTCGTGGCAGGTCTGGCGTGCCAGGAGGTCGGCGCGTCGCTCGCGGTCCTGCTGTTCGACGAGGTCGGTCCGCTCGGCATGGTGATGCTGCGGCTGGTGTTCTCCTCGCTCATCCTGCTGGCGATCGCCCGGCCCCGCCTGTCGGGCCACGCCCGCGCCGACTGGACCGCTGTCGTGCTGTTCGGCGTGGTCCTCGCGGTGATGAACGGGCTGTTCTACCTCGCGCTCGCCCGCCTGCCGCTGGGCGTCACCGTCACGATCGAGGTGCTCGGTCCACTGGTGCTGTCCATCGTCGCCAGCCGGCGGGCGTCGGCGTGGCTGTGGGCGCTGCTGGCGCTCGCCGGGGTGGCGGCGCTGGGCGGTGGCGGTTGGGACCGTCTCGACCCTCTGGGCGTCGTGTTCGCCCTGGGCGCCGCCGCGAGCTGGGCGTTCTACATCCTCGCGTCCGCGCGCGTCGGGCGGGCCTTCCCGCGACTCGATGGGCTCGCGCTCGCGATGACGGTCGGAGCCGTCCTGGCCCTGCCGTTCGGCATCGCGGATGCCGGCGCGGCTCTGCTGCGCGTAGACCTGGTGGCTCTGGGCGCGGCGGTGGCCCTGCTGTCGTCGACGATCCCGTATGCCTTCGAGCTCGTAGCGCTCCGTCGACTGCCGGCGGCCGCCTTCGCGATCCTCATGAGCCTCGCTCCCGCCACGGCCGCGCTCGCAGGCTTCATCTTCCTCGGGCAGCGTCTGTCGTGGCTCGAGATCGTCGGCATCGCGCTCGTCATCGCGGCGAGCATCGGTGCGGTGCGCTCGTCGGCGCGGGCCGCGCGGGAGGCCGCCGAACCGGTCGGGTGATGAGCGGCGCGCTCGACGCTCGGCTAGAGCTGCTGCTGCAGGGCGGCGCTGCGGATCGACTGCCGCGTCAGCTCGGGCCACGCCAGCGCCATGTCACCGGCGGGACCGGCAGGCGCCGAGACGGTGTTCGCGATGCGGTCGCGCAGCAGCTCGCCGTTCTCGCAGCCGGTGATGTCGATCGCGACGACGTCAACATCCCGACCCAGCTCGCGCTCGAGGGCCGCGTGCAGCTTGGCCGCCAGGCGCGCCGCGCTCGACAGGCAGCTTCCCTGCGGCATCGCTCCGCGATGGCTGTAAGGCAGGAACAGATGCACGAGACGGTTGTCGGAACGTGCGATCCGCACCACGTCGTCGAAGGCGTGGCGCAGCTGCCGCTTGACCGCCAAGCGCGTGGAGCACTCGCCGAGGTCGATGCCCCATACGAGAGCTCGTGGGGATGCCGTCGCCTCGGTCTGGTTCACGGCCAGCTCGTTGAGTGCGGGCAGATGATCGCCCCGCACGAGAATGTCGGCTGACATTGTTGGTCTGCATTTCCCTTCGCTACCGCCGACCAGACTTCCCGGCACACCGTGGTTCCCCGCCTTCTGGGAAACCGCATCTGAGCATACGCCTTGCACGGTGACCTGGCGCCGGACGCCGCACCGTCGACCTTCCGCGACCCCCGTGACGGAATCGCGCGGGTCGCGCAAGCCCCTCGCGGTGGCATCCCTCTTCGAGGAGTCTGCCCGCATGAGCGAGGACGACCAGAAGCAGATCGCGGACGAGTTCGCCCGTTCGGTCAACATGACCGCCGGCGAGCTCGAGACGTGGCTCGACACCGACGAGTCGACGTCGGTGGGGCGTCGAGGACACGCCCTGGCGCTACTCACTGATGAACTGGGGTCACGACCCGCTGAAGTGATCAGCGGGGACGCCCCGCTGCCAGGTCAGGGCGCAGGCCGGCGTCATGCGACCCTCGTGGACTCGCGTGGTCGCAGTTCCGGCAGGAGGTGCACTCGCTGCACGGGTCGGAGCCGCCCCTCGGTCAGGCGCCCCACGATCGTCTCTATCGCGAGGCGGCCGACCTGCTGCTTCGGTGGACGCAGAGCCGTGATAGCCGGCTCAGCGCTTTCGGCCACTTCATCGTCATAGGCCACGACCGCGAGGTCCTGTGGGATGACCCAGCCGTGATCCCGCGCGTGCTGTTGCAGAAGCACGGCTTGCGGGTCGGAGTGGATCAGCACCGCCGTCGTCCGGGTATCGCGGCAGGTGCGCAGAAGATTCTCCATCTCCTGCTCTCTGCTGGCGCCGTCCAGGGTGTCCAGCGCCGTGTCGAGGTCGAACGTCGGGGTCAGGCCGAGTTCGTCGACGGCGCGTGTCCACCCCCGCCGGAGTTGCCATGACGTCGGTGAGCCGGGAGAGGCGAGGAGCCCGACACGGCGGTGGCCGCGGGATGCGAGATGGCGAGCTGCCAGCGAGCCTCCGAAGACGTGATCGGACGTGACCGCTTCCAGCCGCGTCAGGGCCAGCGACGAGGGCACGCGTCGCTCGGCGAGCACGACGGGGATCGGCAGACTGTCCAGCCACTCGAGCAGTGCCGAGCCCTCCGGCCCCTGCGTCTCCGGGGCGACGATCAACCCATGGAGCGTTCCCGCTTCCACGAGCGAGCTGATCTGGCGGCGCTGGTCCGCGGCGGAGTAGCTCGCGCCTCTCAGAACGAGCTGCACGCCCGCATCGGTCGAGGCGGCGCGGGCGCCGATGATGACATGCGGCCAGTAGTACCCGAGCGACGGCACGACCATCCCGACCCTGAAGCGCGGTGGGTCCGATCCTCGAGCGCCGTGTGCGACCGTCGTGTCCAGCCGACTGCGCAACGTCGCGCCGCCGTGGACGCGCGTGAGCAGACCCCTGTCGGCGAGCGCGCCGATGTCGCGGCGGATCGTGAGCTCGGCGACGCCGAATTCGCGCGCCAGGTCGGCTACGCGCACGGAGCCGACGCGCCGGAGCTCGTCCATGATCCGCTCACGGCGCGACAGGCCGAACGGCGGCGGCGTGCGAGATTCCACGGCGATCTCCCTCGATCGGTGCGTGCGAGCGTGTTCGATCGAGGATAGTCCGCAGCCTGAGATGCGCCGGAATCGGTGCACTGGCAGGTCGAGCAGTTCGATTCGATTCGAGTGTGTTCGACTGTGTGCTTTTCGCTTTTCGACTCTCAGCGCGAGGTGGTTCCCTGGCGAGCGGACCCGAGTGGGCTAATCCTTTCAACGACGAGGAACCTTCCATGGCGAAGATGTCATCTGCCCGGATCACGGCCGCCCTCACGACCGCCGCGCTCGCGCTGACAGCGGTTGCGATTCCGCTCTCGCCTGCCGCGGCGGCGGTGACCGATCCGGTGGTGCTGACCGTCGACGGCGCCGACGTCGCCGCAGCGGCGCAGAATCGGAACGGGCTGACTTTCAAGGGCTTCGGCGTGCTGTCGGCGAACTCCACCAGCGCGCTGCTGCTGGACTACAAGGCGCAGCATCCCGACAAGTACTGGGAGCTCATCGAGACGCTCTTCGGCGGCGACCACCCGATCATGAACACCGTCAAGATCGAGATGGGCAACGACCGGAACACCTCGACGGGTCCGAACGCCGCCACGATGCGGTCGCGCGACGAATATCCGAACGTGCTGCGCGAACCCGGCTTCCAGCTCGCCGCGGATGCGCAGCTGGTGGCTCATGGCGACGTGCACGTGAGCCTCCTGCGCTGGAACCGTCCGACGTGGGTCACGAACCATCAGGACCAGTACATCTGGTTCAAGAACACCGTCCTCGCCGCCTATCGCGAGTTCGGCATCATGGTCGACTCGATCAACCCCGACGCCAACGAGACCGGCAACCCCGAGATCCCGCTGTACAAGGACTTCTCCGCCTGGGTCGCGAATGACTCCAAGGGCTACGAGGGCGCCACCGCCACCGATCCGAACAACGGCTTCGCGTCGGAGGAGGAGAAGAGCCTCTACCAGGCCATCCAGACCATCGCCGCCGACACCGTCGGGACACCACCGGTATCATTCGGCAACGCGATGACCTCGGCCACCGACCCGTCGCTGCGCGACGCCGTCGACATCGTCGGCTTCCACTACTCCAGCGCCGACGACAGTGCCGGCAACATGAAGAAGATCGCCGAGCAGCTCGACAAGGAGGTCTGGAACTCCGAGGGCCAGTCGACGTTCTCCAGCTCCGCCGACCGCCCGAACAACAACGCCAGCGACGAGCAGGGCGGCTTCGGCACCCAATTCGGAGGCACCAACAGCGCGCTCGAGATGGGCAACTGGGTGACAACGGGGTTCCACGCGTCGCGCCGAACGATGAACATCTTCCAGCCGGCGATCGGCTCGTTCTACGACGGGTTCCAGTACTCCTCGAAGGAGCTCGTGAACGCTCGTGAGCCCTGGTCGGGCTGGCTGTACTACGACGGCGGTCTCTCCGTGATCGAGCAGTTCACGCAGTTCGCGAAGCTCGGGTGGGAGAACGCCGACAACACCGCCGGCATCTGGCGCGCGATCCCGCAGGCCTCGCGCAGCGAGCTGGGCACCGGCAACCCGCCGGGCGGCGCCCGTGCGGGCGGCGCGTCGTACACAACGCTCGCGGCGCCCGACGCCTCGGACTTCTCGACGGTGATCATCAACGACTCCACATTCACGAAGACCTATCGCATCAACGCGAAGGGCCTGAACCTCGGCTCCGACCAGACGGCGGAGCTGTGGGAGACCCGCGCTGCCGACAAGGGCGAGGCGTACGACGCCAACTACCTGCAGCCGGTCGGCGAGCTCACGCCGGACGCGGGCGGCTCGTACACGGTGACGGTCAAGCCGTGGTCGGCACTGACCTTCACCACCCTCGACCATGCAACGGCCGGTGCCGACGGCGCGATCACCGCGAGGGACGGCTACGGCAGCTCGCTGCCGAGCGCGAAGGAGTACACCGACGCCGACGGCGGTCGCGACGTCCTCGACACGGATGTGTCGGGTCACGTCAACGGCGTGACCGACGACGCCTTCCTCTACGGCGACGACTTCGACTATCGCGAACAGGAGCCGATCAAGGGCTACGACCCCGAGACCGGTCGGGTGGTCGACACGGACGAGTCGTTCCTCGACGCCCGTGGCGGCCGAGCCAAGCCGGAAGGCACACCCGCCCTGCAGGCAGAAGACAACGGCGTGACGCCGCGCTACACGAACGACACCAACGGCGCGTTCGAGTCGGTGGCGACCCCCGATGCCGCCCATGGGCGCGTGCTGCGTCAGCAGGTCGGCCCGGGCATGGCGGGCGGAGCCTGGAACGGCGGTGATCCGAAGACGACCATCGGTGACGCGCGCTGGGCCAACTACACCGTCTCGGCCGATGTGCTGTTCGAGGCATCCGGATCCCAGTACGCGACCGTCGGCGCCCGCGAGCAGGGCGGCACGCCGAACGGGCAGAACGTGTCGGCGGCCGAACTGCGGATCGATCCGGCCGGCGCGTGGACCTTCATGCGCTACGGAGCGACGCTGTCGAGCGGCAGCGTCGCAGGCAACGCGGCGGTCGGCTTCCAGCCCGGTGCGGGCGTCTGGAACAACGTCGCCGTGAAGGTGGCCGGCAACGTCTACACCGCGTACGTCAACGGCGTCGAGGTCGCCGCCTATACGGACGCCGCGCCGCAGGCGGCCGGTCGTATCCAGCTCGGCTCGAGCTTCAGCTTCGTGCAGTTCGACAACCTCAAGGTCGAGACCGTGCCCGGCTACACGCCGTACTACGCGGCGATCGTCGACGGCATGCACCAGACGAGCTGGGACGACACCTCGGAGCCGGTCCTCGAGTTCGACGGCAGCTGGAGCCACGTGAACGGACAGGGCATGTTCGAGTGGCAGCGCACCGCCTCCAAGAGCACGGCCAAGGGTGCCGCGATGACGTACTCGTTCACCGGAACGGGACTGGACATCATCGGCACGAACAGCGGCGCGCCCACCGTCGACGTGATCGTCGACGGCATCACCGTTGCCACTGCCGCGCCGACCTTCCCGGCCGGCAGCGAGAAGACGGCGTTCATGCTGCGCGGGCTCGAGAACACCGCTCATACAGTCGTGATCAGGACGGCGAACGACAGCTCCATCAACGTCGATGCGGTCGGTGTGATCACCGCGACCGCGGACTCCGCCGCCGTCGACACGGCCCCGCTCGCCGCGGCCATCGACACGGTCGACGGCCTCGAGGAGAGCGAGTACAGCGCCGAATCGTGGGCCGTGTTCGCCGCCGTGCTCGCCAACGCACAGGAGGCGGTCGACGCGCCAGAGGAGTACGGCCTCGACGCCGAGGGCGCAGCAGCCATCGCCACGCGCCTCACCGCTGCCGCCGACGGCCTCACACCGAAGGATGTCAGCCCCGACGTCCTCGACCTCGGCGTGGTGACGGTCACGTCCAGCGAGCGAAAGCTTCCGGCCAAGCTCGACTTCGCCGGCACGGATGCCGCGGTGACGTGGAGCCTCAGCTCGACCGCCGGGGCCAAGACCGTTGCAGAGCTCGGCACCTTCGCGGGGACCGGTCGCTCGACCGAGAAGCTGTCGTCGGGCTACTACCAGCGCTTCAGCGCGACCGTGCTCGTCGTACCCGCCGATCTCGAGTACTTCATCGACTCGGGGGCGTCGGGCGCGCCGGAGGGCTCGGTCTACACCGGAGTGAAGGCATCCTTCCCGGACCTGCGCAACGATGCCGCCGACCAGAAGTGGGACGGCACGACCGCGGGCAAGACGTGGGGCTACTCCACCGCCGCGACGACGCTCGCCGCCGGCACTCCGCGCGACTGGGGCTCGTCGTACGTGGGCGCCGACTACAACAAGCCCGTCACGTACCACCTCGCGCTGCCCGCGGGCTCGTACAACATCGTCGCCGTTCAGGCGCCGCGTGCCGGCCTCACGACCAACGTGTACTCGAAGATCAAGGTCGCCGGCGCCGAGACGACGAAGACGGCGGTCTCGAACGGTGCGGCCACCCCGGTCGCGCAGACGCTGACGCTCGACGCGGATGCCATCGTCGATGTCGAGTTCGGCACCAACGGCACGAGCGGCTACAACGCCCGCCTCGCGCTCGTCTACGTGCAGACCCTGCCGCGGGACCTCGGAGTGCAGGGCGCTCTCGGCGTCGACGACGAGCTGCCCGGGACCGTCGACGTCGCAGGCACGCCGCGAGCCGTGGAATGGGATGCCGAGTCCGCCGCGCAGCCTCGCGCCGAGTACGGCAAGCTCACGGTCACGGGTCGGTTGGCGGACACCGACCAGCGTGTCGTCGCCGGCTTCGAGGTCGTGCCGCCGGCGCTCGTGTACTACATCGACTCCGGCACGAACGGGGCCGCGTCGCCGCAGTACTCCGCCGTCGCAGAGGCGGTCCCCGGCCTGCGGAACGACAAGGTCGACCAGGTCTCGACCGCCGCAGAACAGTGGGGCTATGTCGCCGACGGGATGAAGGTCAAGGGCACGACCGACATCAACGAGAAGTACTCGACGGGTCTGTACCAGGACACGACGAAGCTGATCTACCGGCTGCCGCTCGACGCGGGCACGTACACCCTGACCGGCGGCTTCACCGAGTGGTGGAACCTCAACCGCACGATGAACCACACCGTCTCGGTCGCGGGCACGGAGCTCGCGAAGGGCAACATCCCGCTGTCGGGCTCGAGCACCCCGCTCGCCGCCGCACTGACCTTCACACTGACCGGCCCCGCCACGGTCGACTACATCGTGACGAACGAGGGGGCGGGCAGTGAGCGACCCGTCATCTCGTGGCTCGCGGTGGCGGACCGGACCCTGCCGGGCGCTCCGCAGAACGCGACCGCGGTCGCCGCGGGCGACACCTCGATCAAGGTCTCGTGGGATGCCTCGGCGCTCACCGGACCCGGATTCACCGGCTACCGCGTGTACGAGGCCGGCGGCACCGAGCCCGTGTGCGAGACGGCTGAGACGGCCTGCACCGTCAAGGGCCTCGAGCTCGGCACGACGCACGCCTACGAGGTCGCCGGCGTGAACGAGCTGGGAGAGGGCGAGCGGTCCGCGGCGACGGTACCCGTCACCCTCCCGGAGGTCGCATCGGACGACGGCGCGAAGTCGGCCCCCGGCAAGGGCGTGCTGGCGTCGAACGACGGCTGGGACACGGGCCTGCAGGACGGCACCTTCCAGGTGACGATGAACCTCTGGTGGGGTGAGAACGGGTCGCTGTTCAAGCTCTACCGCGACGGCCAGATCGTCGCGAAGGTGCCGCTCACGATGATGTCGCCGGGCGCCCAGCGCGCCGTGGTCGATATCGAGGGCCTTCCCAACGGCACCTACGTCTTCACGGGCGAGCTGCTGAACTCGAAGGGCACCACGGCGACGCAACCGCTCACGGTGAAGGTGACGGACGCCTCGCCCGGCAAGCCCGCGCTCTCGGCCGACAACAAGGACGGCGACGGGAACTACACGGTCACGGCGAACCTGTGGTGGGGCACGAACGCGACGTCGTACCGGTTCCTCGAGAACGGCGCCGAGGTGGGTGCGGGTGAACTCGAGGCGGCGAGCCCCGACGCGCAGCGTGCGACGCTGAAGGTGTCGGACAAGGCGAAGGGCACGTACACCTACACGGTCGAGTTCACGAACGCCGCCGGCACGACGACCTCGAAGGAGCTGGCGGTCAAGGTCACCAAGTGACCACACGGAGCGGGCGCTCGGTGGACGAGCGCCCGCGCCGGCGCCGCGTGGACGACCTGCGCCGCTGGTACCGTCAACGAGATGCGCGCGACGAGATGGGGGGTGCTCGGCCCGGGTGCGATCAGCCGCGACTTCGTGGCGGGTCTGCGCGCGTCCCAGTTCGGCGTGCTCCGTGCGGTCGGCAGCTCCTCACCCGATCGCGCGGCAGCCTTCGCCGCCGAGCACGGTGCCGCAGCATCCGGTTCCTACGACGACGTGCTGACACGGGAAGACGTGGACGCGGTGTACATCGGGACCGTGCACACGACCCACGCCGACCTCGCGATCCGGGCGCTCGAGGCGGGCAAGGCGGTGCTGTGCGAGAAGCCCGCGAGTCCGACCACCCACGAGGTGGAACAGGTGCTTCAGACGGCGCAGCGCGTGCGGCGGCCGTTCCTCGAGGCATTCAAGACGAGGTTCGGCCCGTTCGCCGACGCGTTGCGAGGGTTCGCCGCAGGGGGTGAGCTCGGCACGCCGGTGCACGTCGATGCCGCATTCGGCTTCGCCGCCGGGTCGCGGAAGGGCCGTCTGTTCGATCCCGCACTCGCCGGAGGCGCCATCCTCGATGTGGGGTGCTACCCGGTCGCGCTCGCGGTGCAGATCGCAGCGGCAGGCCATCAGCCGCTGGACACACCGACGATCGCGAACGTCGTCGCGGACCAGGTCGACGGGGTGGACGCCACCGCGTCGGCCCGGATCTCGCTGGGCGGGCTGTCGGCGGGGGTGTCGGCCTCGATCGTCCGGACGCTTCCACGGTCGGGAGCGATCCGCTTCGCCCGTGGGGAGCTCGTCCTCCCCGAGGCATGGGGAAGCCGCTCCCGCAGCCCGTCCAGCATCATCGTTCGAGGCCGCGATCGCGAGCGCCGTGTCGAGCTGCCGGTCGTGCAGCCCATGGCGGCCGAAGCGGATGCGATGTCGCTCGCCCTCGCAGACGGGCGGCTCGAGGTGCCCGAGATGCCGTGGTCGCATACGCGCGCGGTCGCGCGCGTGCTGACGCAGTGGCGCGCAGACGCGATCGGCGCCTGATCGCCGGCTCCCGTGCGGAACTCAGGCGCCGCGCGGGGGCGCGGTCGAGCCGCGCACGTTCAGGATCGGGCTGAGCACGACGCGGTGGATCGGGCGCAGGGGATCCTCGATGCGTCGCGCGACGAGGTCGACAGCGGCTCGGCCGACAGCGGCGCGCGGCGGACTCACCGCCGTCAGTGCCGGCGTGAAGAGCTCGGCGACCTCGTCGTCGTAGGCGATCACCGAGAGGTCTCCCGGCACGGAGATGCCCCGGTTGAGCGCCAGGTCGACGAAGGCCATCGCCTCGGGATCGGAGTGAACGACCAGCGCGGTGACCGCGTTCGACAGTGCGGCGTCGAGAGCGGCGTCCACCACAGCCGAGAAGTCGGGGCTGGTGCGGGGTGGAAGGCTGGTCTCGAAGTGGTCGGCGGGCGTCAGCCCGAGCTCGGCGCACGCGGCCTGCCAGCCTGCGGCGATCTTGCGCGACGTGGGCGAGTCGCGCGCGATGATCAGGCCCACCCGCCGATGGCCGAGCGACGCCAGATGGCGGGCGGCGAGCACGGCACCCAGGGCGTGGTCGGTCGTGACGTTCTCGACCGGGGTGCCTCCCGGCAGCAGCACTGCGTCGCGCTCGACGAGGACGCTCGGGACCCCGCAGTCGGCAAGCCACTGGACGACGTCCTGAGCGTGCGGCGTGTCGGTGTTGGGTGCGACGACGAGGCCGCGCACGCCCTCCGTGTGCACGAGGCGCTCGAGGACCGGTCGTTCGTCCTGCAGTTCGTAGGATGCGCCGCGGAGGACCACCCGCATCCCGAGCTGCGCCGCCTCGGCCTCCGCGCCGCGGACGACGCTCGGCCAGTAGAAGCTCAGCGACGGCACCAGCATCGCAATGGAGCCGGTGCGTGAGCGACTGGCGTGCGCTGCGTCGGTGTCGTCGAAGCTGTTCGTGCTGGGCACGGCTCCGCCGTGCACGCGCACGAGAAGACCTTCGCGCTCCATCTGAGCCAGGTCGCGGCGAAGCGTCACGGGTGCGACGCCGAGCTCGTCCATGAGCTGAGCGACCCGCACTGCGCCGTCCCGCTCGAGCGCGGCCAGCACGTGCGCGCGCCGCTCGGCGGCCAGCAGTACCTGGGGCTGGTCGGTCATCGTGCGTCCTCCGGGTTCGTCGAGTCCTGTTCTACCGTGACCGTGAGGCCCGTGCGCGTCGTCACGTCGAGGTCGAGGCGTGTCAGGCGCTGGCCCCAGACGCTCGAGAGCATCGGGTCGTCCAGCTCGCGCACGAGCAGCGCGGCGACGACTCCATCGGGCCACGAGATGCGCACCGGCGTCACGCCGTCCAGTGGCGTCACGTACGCGGATGCCTCTTCCAGGCGCACGTCGCCGGCCAGCAGCATCCGCACCGTCGTCCGGCTCTCGCCGTGTCGCTTCCCCGGGGTCCAGGCGTCCTCGATCACGGCCTGCCGCGTCGTCCGGTCGAGTCGAACGGTGCGACGCCAGGACGACACCGGCGGACCGGGGTACGCGCCGGCGATCTCCGCCGCGAACGACGACGTCTCGTCGGTCAGCGAGACCTCGACATCCGCGGCGGCGAAGCGACGGCCGTCGTGCTGCTCGGTGCCCTCGATCGCGGGCACGTTGTGCCAGCCGCTCTGCATGGTCCAGATGTCGTAGCGGCCGGGGCCGAACGTCTGCAGCGTGTAGGTGGGGCGTCCGGCGTCCACGATGACGGGCACGCCGTCGGAGGCGACGACGAACGAGCCCACGTCGTTGTGGTTGTGGTGCTCTGCGTTGTTCCCGCCCTTCGCGGCGACGGTGAGTCCCCTTGACGAGCCGGCGCGCTCGCGGGCGAGCAGCACCTCGGTCGAGGCGAACCAGACGTCGCGGGGCAGAGGGGATCTCGCCTGCGCGAGCCCGCTCCACGCGCGGTCGGTGAGACCACGCAGGAGTCGGCCGAGGCCTTCGCGCTCGTGTGCGGCGGGCGCACCGGGAACGCGATGCGCGGCCGCATGGGATGCGGCGTCGTCATCGCCCAGGGCGCGCGCCGCTCGGTGCAGCGCGTGCCACGGCTGGGCTTCCGTGGGCCGCGCCTGGCCGTCGGCGAGATTGAGGTACCAGGCGCCGCCGAGGTGGACGCGGTGCGGGAAGGCCACCGTCTCGCGCAGCGCCGGGATGTCCCGGAAGTCCAGCGCCCCGCCGGTGGCGTGACGGAGGATCTCGAGCACCTCCAGGGCGCGGCATGCGCCGTTCCACCAGTACGCGTAGCCCTCGTCGATCGCACCGTCGTCGGGCAGCGACGACACGTAGCGGTCGAGCCCCTCGATCGCGAGCGCGATCACGCTCGCCCTCTCGATCGGGGCATGCGGGTCGTCCAGCAGCCGCAGCGCTGCGACGATCACGTTCCCGTGGATCCAGGGATTCCAATTGTGGACGTCGCCGTCCAGGCCCAGCCAGTGCCAGTCGCGGCGCTGGACGAACGGGTTGAAGATCCGCGTGCGGGCTTCGTGACGAATCCGTGCGCGGAACCCCGGATAGCGGGCCTCGAGCTGCGCGCCGATGAGGTGATCGATCCAGGCGAGCTGCCCCACCACCTCGCCCGCGCCCAAGTCCACGAACGGCTCGGTCACCGTGGCGAGCACCGACCCGCGTCGGACGAAGGCGTCGTCGTGGGCCGGCCAGCACCACGAGCTCTGCTCGCACAGAAGCCACACGCCGTCGAGCACCTCCGCGAGCCACCGGTCGTCGAGGGTGACGGCTGCCGCGACGACGGCGCGGCTCAGGCGGTGCTGCCGACCGAAGGCCACGCGCTCCCACCCTTCTCGGTCGCCGTCCAGATGCACGCGGGCAGCCGCGCTCGCGCGCGGAAGGGGCCACTGGGCTGCGAGGTCCGCTTCGGCACGGGAGATGATGTCGGAGACGCTCCGAGCATCGGCCACGCCACCGGGGCCCCACACCGTCCGATCGGCGGCGGGTGCGACCGGCAGCGACGAAGGCGGCGGCACGAGGAGGGACGCGAGAACGGAGGCGAAACCGGCGGTGTCGACCCCCGTCTGTCGCCGGAAAGCCGACGCGAGGCGGCCTTCGAAGCGGGCTTCTGCGATCACCGCCGACATGGTTCCTCCTCGAGAAATGGGCGGATCCGCGGCCCGATGGACGGCGAATCGATCAAAAACGATCATAACAAGTCTGAACCAGTCTTGCAACGACCGGTTCCGGTTGATACGCTCGCAAACGTTCGCTTCAACGGCGAGAAGAACGCAGCGAGGAGAGCCCAGTGACGGACCTGCAGCAGAGCACGTCGGCGCTCGCCGGCATCGGCTCCGGCTGGACCCGCGCGGACTGGCTGACGTACGCCGACCGACTGCTCGGCACGGCGCGCACCTACGCCTCGCCCGGCAATGGACGGATCCTCTTCCCCGGAGCCGAGGGCGGCTACGGCCGCGCGGTCGACGGCCTCGAGGGCTTCGCCCGCACGTTCCTGCTGGCCGGCTTCCGCATCGCCGGCGCGCGCGGCGAAGGCACCGAGGAGCTCGCCGAGTTCTACCGACGCGGCGTCGTCACCGGAGTCGACCCGCACGCTGAGGACCGCTGGGTGCGTCTCGAGGAGCACGCGCAGGCCAAGGTCGAGGCCGCCTCCATCGCCCTCGTGCTCGACATGACGCGTCCCTGGATCTGGGATCGCCTCGACGCGGTCACGCAGCAGCGCGTCATCGACTACCTCGCGCCGGTCGTGGGCGACGACACGTATCCCAAGACCAACTGGCTCTGGTTCCGCGTCGTCGTGCAGACCTTCCTGCGCTCGGTCGGCGGACCGTGGTCGGCCGACGACATCGCGCACGACCTCGCGCTGCACGACGCGCTCGTGCGCGATGACGGGTGGATCTCGGACGGCTTCGAGCGCTCCTTCGACCACTACGTCGGCTGGGCGCTGCACGTCTACCCGGTGCTGTGGTCACGGATGCAGGGCGCAGACGAGCTCGCCGACGGTCGCACCGCGGGCGACGTCGCGCGGCTGGACCGCTTCCTGCAGGATGCTGTCGCGCTGATCGGCGCCGACGGCTCGCCCCTGCTGCAGGGTCGCAGTCTCATCTACCGCTTCGCCGCCGCCGCCCCGTTCTGGGCCGGCGCCATCGCCGAGGTGCCGACAGTGCCGCTCGGCCGACTGCGCACTGCGGCCGAAGCCGTCGTGCGCCACTTCGCGTCACGCGGCGTGCCCGCAGCCGACGGCGTCCTCACCATGGGATGGCACCATGAGTGGCGGCACCTCGCGCAGTCGTACTCCGGTCCGGGCTCGCCGTACTGGGCGGTCAAGGGCCTCCTCGGCATCGTGCTGCCCGCCGACCACCCGGTGTGGTCCGCAACAGCTGAAGCGCTGCCCATCGTGACCGCCGACGATCTGCGGGTCGTGCGCGCGGCGGGGTGGGTCGTCTCCGGAACCTGCGCCGACGGCATCGTCCGCATCGCCAACCACGGCACCGACCACGCCGCCGAGGGCAGCATGGTCGGCGACTCACCGCTGTACGCCCGCATCGGCTACGCGACGGCAGCCGCGCCGCTGGCGGACCTGCGCGCCTGGGACGAGCCGCTCGAGCAGTCGGTGACGCTCGTCGACGCCGAAGGCCGGGCCACGCATCGCGCCGCGATGGAGCTCATCGACGTGCGCGTCCAGGACGACGAAGGCGGTCGCGTCGGCATGTCGGCATCCGTCTCGCGGGCGCACTGGATCACGCCGCGCCCCTCGGCACATCGCCACGGCTCCGGTGTGGAGGGCGACGTCGAGCCGGCGGGCACCGTGACGGTCCACTCGCTGCTGCGCGGACCGTGGGAGGTGCGCCTCGCGCGGGTCGAGTCCCTGGCGGATGGCGTGGACGCCGGATCGCTGACACTTCGCGTCGGCGGCTGGGCGATCGCGGCCGACAGCGTCGTGCATGAGGCAGGTGACGCCGGGGCCTGGGTGTCCGGGAACGGGCTGCGCAGCAGCATCCGCCCCCTCCTCGGCGCAGCGGTCGGGGCCATCGAGACGCGGCGCGACGCCAGTCCTCTCGGGGCCGAGGCCGCCGTGCCGATCACGACGCAGCCGGTCGCGGTGGGGGAGTGGACGGCCACGCTGCTCGAGCTCACCGCCGACGACCTCGCCGCCGACGCGCGCGCCGACGTCGCGTTGGCGTCCGACGGCATCGGAACCACCGTCACGGTCACGTGGCCGGACGGGACGGCGACCACGAGTCGCCTCGCACACCCCGGAGACGCGTCCGACGCTGACCGGTAACCCCGATGGGCCCGAGGACGGGTCCGCAATCACAAAGGAGTATTCCCAGAATGAAGCGCAAGTACGCAGCCGCGGCGGGCATCGCCGTCGTGGCGACGCTGTCGCTCGCGGCCTGCAGCGGCGGCTCCGAGCCCGCGGCCGAGGAGTCGGGTCCCGTCACGCTGAGCCTCTCGGGCTGGAGCCTGGACACCACGCCCGAGTTCCAGGCCCTGGCGGACGCCTTCCACGAAGCGAACCCCGACGTCACCGTCGAGCTCAAGGGCTACGACGCCGCCGAGTACAACACGCTGCTCACCGCCGACCTGGCCGCCGGATCGGGCCCGGACATCATCACGCAGAAGGAGGTCAAGTTCGTCCCGACATTCGTCGAAGGCGGTCAGCTCCTCGACGTGTCCGATGTCGAGCTCCCCGACGGCATCAGCGGTGCCGCCTCGTACGAGGTCGACGGCAAGGCATACGCGGTGCCCTATCGCAACGACTCGTGGGTGCTCTTCTACAACAAGGCGCTGTTCGACCAGGCGGGCGTGGAGTACCCCGACGGCTCGTGGACCTGGGACGACTACAACGAGGCGGCCACTGCACTGACCGAGGGCCTCGCCGCGGCGGGCAGCTCGGCCAAGGGCGCGTACCTGCACCGCTGGCAGTCGACCGTGCAGGGCTTCGCCAACGCCCAGACCGGGTCCGACATCCTCGAGGGCGAGTACGAGTACATGGAGCCCTTCTACGAGAACGTGCTCGAGCTGCAGTCCGAGGGCGCGCAGGTCGACTTCAACACGTCGAGCGCGAACCAGCTCACCTACCAGGGCGAGTTCGGCAAGCAGAACGCCGCGATGCTGCCGATGGGCACCTGGTACGTCGCGACGCTGATCGCGCAGCAGGCCTCTGGTGAGGCCGACGAGTTCGAATGGGGCATCGCCCCCATTCCGCAGGCCGACGAGTCGACCGCGGGACTGGAGAACACCCCCGTCACCTTCGGCGACCCGACCGGCTTCGGCATCAACGCCGGCATCGACGAGTCCAAGGTGCAGGCCGCGAAGGACTTCCTCGCCTTCGCCGCGGGTGAGGAGGGCGCGCAGATCCTCGCCGGCATCGGCATCACGCCGGCCGTGCTGAGCGACTCGGTCGTCGAGACCTACTTCGCCGTGGACGGCGCTCCCGCCGATGACCTGTCGAAGTTCGCCTACTCGACCCACGAGGTGTTCCCGGAGAACCCGACGTCGAACAAGGCTGCCGCCATCCAGGGCATCCTCAACGACATGCACACCGCGATCCTGTCGGGCTCCAAGCCCGTCGCGGACGCGATCACCGAGGCGCAGGAGCGCGTCGCCAACGAGGTCGGTCTCGACTGATCCCCTTCCCGCCGGCGGGCTCGGACATCCGGCCCGGGCCCGCCGGCGGACCATCCTTCGCACTCGTACATCCACCCGGAGGTCCGCCATGGCGACCATCACCGCCGCCGCCGAGACCGGTGCCGCGCCGCCCCCGCCCGTGCCTGCGCATCGTCGGCGCTCGAAGCTGAGGCTGCGCAACACCCTCATCGGGTGGAGCTTCATCCTTCCCAACTTCCTGGGCTTCGGGCTGCTCACGCTCATCCCGATCATCGTGCTGTTCTACATGTCGTTCACGAACTGGAACGTGTTCGGCACGGCGAACTGGGTCGGCCTCGACAACTTCGAGCGGCTGCTCGGCGACGGCAGCTTCCGCATCTCGGTCCTCAACACCCTCTACTACTCGGTGCTGCACATCCCGCTGACGATCATCGTCTCGCTGGGACTGGCGCTCCTGCTGAACAACAAGCTGCGCGGCGTCGCGTTCTTCCGCACCGCCGCGTTCTTCCCCTACATCACATCGATCGTCGCGATCGCCGTCGTCTGGAATCTGCTGTTCAGCCCCGACTACGGCCCGATCAACGAGTTCCTGCGGTTCATCGGCATCCAGAACCCGCCCGGATGGCTCACCTCCCCCGAATGGGCCATGCCCGCGGTCGTCATCGTGGGGACGTGGCGTGACATGGGCTACTACATGATCCTTTTCCTCGCCGGCCTCCAGACCGTTCCGCGTGAGCTGCACGAGGCGGCGCGCGTGGACGGAGCGAGCGTGTGGCAGCGCTTCGTCAACGTGACGCTGCCGTGCCTGCGGCCGACCATGTTCTTCGTCACCGTGATGCTCACGATCAACTCGTTCAAGATCTTCGACCTGATCCTCGTCATGACCGACGGCGGCCCCGGGCAGTCCACGCTCGTGCTGTCGCAGTTCATCTACCGCAAGGGCTTCGAGGAGAGCCAGTTCGGCTACGCCTCGGCAGCGGCAGTCGCGCTGTTCTTCATGTGCATCATCGTGACGATCCTGCAGTTCCTCTGGAACAAGAAGCGGAGCATCTGATGACCGGTACGACCCAGACCGCGTCCGACCTGCAGACGATGGCCATCGTGTCGCCCGAGATGCCGCGCCGCGGACTGCGCAAGCTCTCCGGCGGCGCGCCGCAGCCGGCCGGACGCGAGAAGCTGACCCCGGCCCGGCGGGTCGGTCGGATCGCGATGTACGTCGCACTGATCGCGTTCGCGATCGGCCTGCTCACGCCCTTCGTCTGGATGGTCATGAGCTCGCTGAAGTCGGCGAACGAGGTGTTCTCGGTGCCGGTGCAGTGGTTCCCGGACGCCTTCGTGTGGGAGAACTACGTCGACATCTGGACGCAGTCGAACATGCTCGTCTGGATCCGCAACACGCTGTTCCTGGCGGTGGTGGTGACGTTCCTGCAGGTGCTGACCGGGTCGTTCGCGGCGTACGGCTTCGCGCGCATGCGCTTCCGCGGGCGCGACGTCCTGTTCCTGCTGTACGTCGGCACGATCGCCGTCCCGTGGCAGTCGTACATGATCCCGCAGTTCATCCTGCTGTCGAACTTCAAGGTGTCCGACACCCTGTGGTCGATCATCCTTCTGCAGGCCTTCGGCGCGTTCGGCGTGTTCCTGATGAAGCAGTTCTACGAGACCATCCCCGAGGAGCTCTCCGAGGCGGCACGGCTCGACGGCCTGAGCGAGTACGCCATCTGGCGCAAGATCATGCTGCCGCTGTCGATTCCGGCGCTGGCGTCGCTCACGCTCCTGACCTTCGTGAACACGTGGAACGACTACCTCGGGCCGCTCATCTACCTGCGCAACCCCGACCTGTGGACGATCCAGCTCGGCCTGAAGGGCTTCGTCTCGAACCTCTACGACACCAACTACGCGCTGCTGTTCGCAGGGCTCACCATCTCGGTCATCCCGATCGCGGTCATCTTCCTCCTCGGCCAGAAGTACTTCGTCGAGGGCATCGCGACGAGCGGACTGAAGGGCTAGGCCATGAAGAAGTCCGGCCCGCTGCAGAAGCTCAACGGCCTCGTTCCGCACGACACGTGGGCGTCCCTCATCGGCATGGTGTACCTGGCGCTGGTCGTGAACCTCCTGCTCGTCATCTCGTGCATGCCGCTCGTGGCGCTCCTCATGATGACCGACCCGGCCCGCTCGTGGCCCCTGCTCGCGGTCGCCGCGCCCCTCGCGGCTCCCGGCGTCGCGGCGGCGTTCCGCGCGTTCCGCGAGCACGCGGCGGGCGGCCTCGGCCCGGTGCGCGCGTTCATCGCGGGGATCCGCGAGACGTGGTGGCGCGCGCTCGTGACCGGCGCAGCCGTCACGGCGGTCGTCGTGGTGCTGCTGGTGGACGTGCGGATGCTGTCCGCCACGCCCGCAGCCGTGTTCACGGTTCCGCTCCTCGGCGTGCTTGCGGTGCTCGCGGTGGCCTTCGGGCTGGTCGCCCTCGTCGCGATCGCCGAAGTGCCCGGCGCCCGCTTCGGCGACGTGCTCCGCGCGAGCGTCCATCTCGCTGTGCGTCGCTGGTACCTCACCGCCGTGTCGCTCGCGGCGCTCGCGGCGCAGGCGGCGGTGTTCGCGACCGCACCCGCGATCGGACTGGGGCTGACGGCATCCGCCGCCCTGTATCTCGCTTGGACCAACTCGCGCTTCACGCTCCGCCCCGTGCTCGACCTCGACGAGCCGGCCGCCGCCTGACGGCGCTCCGGCTCTCCCCGACGAAGGATCCCTCACTCATGACGTCCACTTCGCCCGCTGCGGGCATCAGCGCACCCTCCGCTCCCGAAGGGACGGATGCCGCGATCGCGGCCGCGCTGTCCACCGTCCGCCGCAACAGCGCGAGCTTCGGCGGCGGCTTCCCCGGCGACACCACCGTCGACGACCGCTACGAGCTGCGGCCTGCCGAGGGCGGTATCCCGGTCGGCGGCAACCGCGGGTGGACGACAAGCTTCCGGACCGGGATGCTGTGGCTGGCGTGGCAGTTCAGCGGCGACGAGGACTTCAAGGATGCGGCCATGGCCGACGTCGTCGACTTCGAGCGCCGCGTGCGCGCCGAGGAAGACCTCGACACCCACGACCTCGGCTTCCTCTACACGCTGTCGACCGTCGCGGCCTGGCGCCTGGTCGGCGACGCGAAGGCGCGCGAGGCCTCGCTGCTGGCCGCCGAGCACCTGATGCGCCGGTTCCTGGAGCCTGCCGGAATCATCCAGGCGTGGGGGGACCTCTCCGACCCGGCGCAGCGGGGCCGCACCATCATCGACAGTCTCATGAACATGCCGCTGCTGACGTGGGCGCACGAGCAGACCGGCGAGAAGCGCTTCGCTGACGCCGTCGCACGCCACACCGCCCAGCTGCGCGAGCACATCCTGCGCGAGGACGACTCCACCTTCCACACCTTCTACTGGGATGCCGAGACGGGGGAGCCGCTGCGGGGCGCGACCGAGCAGGGCGCGTTCGACGAGTCGTGCTGGGCTCGCGGGCAGGCGTGGGGCATCTACGGCTTCGCCATGAACTACGCCGTGACCGGCGATGAGCGCCTGCTGGAGGCATCCCGTCGCTGCGCCGAGTACTTCCTCGCGCACCTGCCCGCCGACGAGGTGCCCTTCTGGGACCTCGTGTACACCGACGGCAGCGACGCCCCCCGCGACAGCTCCGCCGCAGCCATCGCGGTGTGCGGCCTGCTGGAGCTGGCGAAGCTGGAGACGGATGCCGAGCGCGCGGCCGAGTGGACCGCTCGGGCCCATTCGATCCTGGCGTCGCTCATCGCGAACTACACGCCGTCAGCGCCCGAGGACTCCGACGCGCTGATCCTGCACTCGGTCTACGACCTGCCCAAGGACAACGGCGTCGACGAGGGGACGCTCTGGGGTGACTACTTCTACCTGGAAGCGCTGATGCGCGTGACGCGCCCGGAGTGGAGGAAGTACTGGTGAGGCTGGCCTCCTATGCCGGCCCCGGCGGCGCCCGGCCGGCGGCCGTGGTCCGTGCCGGCGGCGAGGACCGTCTCCTGGACCTCGGTCATCTCGCACGCGACGTGACCGAACTGCTCGCCGGGGACGGGCTGCTTCAGCTCGCAGTCGCGGAGGTCGCGGCATGCGATGCCGCCTCCCTTCCCGCCGTCGACCCAGCGTCGCTCCTGGCCCCCGTCAGGCCGGGGAAGATCCTGTGCCTCGGCTACAACTACCGCGGCCACGTGCCGGACGGCGCGGCCCCGACGGCGAACGACCCGGAGTTCCCGGACGTGTTCGTCAAGACCGCCAACACGCTCGGCGGGCCGAGCGATCCCGTCCTGATCCCGCCGGGAGCGACGGACGTCGACTACGAGGGCGAGGTCGCGGTCGTGATCGGCAAGCGCGCGCGGCACGTCCCTCTCGAGGACGCGCTCGACCACGTCGGCGGCTACACGATCCTCAACGATGTGTCCGAGCGCGCCTGGCAGCGGCGGCAGAGCCAGTGGGCCCTGGGAAAGTGCTCCGACGGCTTCGCGCCCCTGGGCCCGTGGATCGTCACGCCCGACGAGGTGCCCGACCCGCAGAACCTGCTCGTCGAAGTGGTGCGCGACGGTGTCGTGACGGTCTCGCAGTCGACGGCGACCACGATCTTCAGCGTGGCGTACGTCATCCACCACCTGAGCCAGATCCTGACGCTCGCGCCGGGCGACATCGTCTCGACCGGTACGCCGCAGAAGCTGCCTGCCGCGCAGGAGACCCACCGCCCGCTCGCCGACGGAGACGCCGTCACCGTCCGCATCTCCGGGATCGGCGAGCTCACCACAAGATTCATCGCCGCTCAGGCCGTCGCCGCAGCGCCCGTCACCGCAGGGGAGTCCGCCACATGATCCTCGAATCGTTCCGCCTCGACGGCAAGGTCGCGCTCGTCACGGGTTCGAGCCGCGGACTCGGACAAGGTGCCGCCGTCGCGCTCGCCGACGCCGGGGCGGATGTCGCCCTCCTCGATCGCGGCGACGCCTCCGCCACCGCCGCGCTCATCGAGGCGAAGGGCCGTCGCGTGCATCGCGTGCAGCGCGACCTGGCCTCGGCGACGGCGGACGAGCTGTCGTCGGCCGTCGACGAGGTGATCGCCGAGCTCGGCGGGCTGGACATCCTCGTCAACAACGCCGGCACGATCCGGCGCTCGCCGGCGGCCGAGTATCCGGCCGGTGACTGGGACGACGTGCTCGCGATCAACCTGGACGCGGTGTTCCATCTCTCGCAGGCCGCGGGCCGCCACATGCTCGCTCAGGGGAGCGGCCGCATCATCAACGTCGCGTCGATGCTGTCGTTCCAGGGTGGCATCCTCGTGCCGGCCTACACCGCCTCCAAGCACGCCGTCGCCGGTCTCACGAAGGCGCTGGCGAACGAATGGGCCGCGGCGGGCGTCACGGTGAACGCCATCGCGCCGGGCTACATGGCGACGGACAACACCGCGCCGCTGCGTGCCGACGAGGACCGCGCCGCGTCGATCCTGTCGCGCATCCCCGCAGGTCGCTGGGGCGAGGCATCCGACCTGCAGGGGGCCTTCGTCTTCCTCGCATCGGATGCCGCCGCCTACATCACCGGCGCTGTCATCCCCGTCGACGGCGGCTGGCTCGTCCGCTGACGGCCGCCGACACCCGAGATCACGCAGAACCAGGAGAGAATCCGTGACCCAGACGCACATTCCGCAGCGCTACGCGACCAACCCCGCTCAGATCCCGGGCATGACGACGAAGGACCTGCGCGACACGTACCTCATTCCCGACGTGTTCGTGCCGGGCGAGATCCGGTTGACGTACACCCACCACGACCGCATCGTGCTCGGCGGCGCGGTGCCCGCCGGCTCGGTGCTCGAGCTGGGCGGATACCCCGAGATCCGCAGCGACTACTTCCTCGAGCATCGCGAGGTCGGCGTCATCAACGTCGGCGGCACCGGCACGGTCACCGCCGACGGCGAGGTCTACACACTGGTCAAGGGCGCGTGCCTGTACCTCGGCCGCGGCATCAGGAACGTGTCGTTCGCCGACGCTCCGGGCTCGGACGAGGCGGGGGCGCAGTTCTACCTGTTCTCGGCACCCGCGCACACCGCGTACCCCGCCGCGCTCGTGTCGCCCGGGGAGGGCACCGTGCGCGAGCTCGGCGATCAGGTCACCTCCAACCGCCGCACGCTCAACCAGTACATCCACGAGAACGGCGTGAAGAGCTGCCAGATCGTGATGGGCGTGACCGAGCTGCATCCGGGCTCGATGTGGAACACGATGCCGGCGCACACCCATGACCGCCGCACCGAGTGCTACCTGTACTTCGACCTGCCCGAGGACGCGCGCGTCATCCATCTCATGGGCGAGCGCGAAGAGACCCGTCACCTCGTGGTCGCCGATCGTCAGGCCGTCATCTCGCCCTCGTGGTCGCTGCACTCGGGCGTCGGCACTGCCGCCTACTCGTTCATCTGGGCGATGGCGGGCGAGAATCAGGCGTTCGACGACATGGACGCGGCTCCGGTCACCGACCTGCGGTGACGTATCCCGCCTCCCGACCGAAAGGGTGACCGATGCCGCAGCCTGACGACTCCGGCGGGGTGCCGCGCACGCTGCTCGCGATCGGCGAGACGATGGCGATGGTCACGCCCGTCGTTGCGACTCCCGTGGTCGACGCCGACGCCTTCCTCCTCGACGCGGGAGGTGCGGAGTCCAACGTCGCCTCTCATGTCGCAGCGCTCGGTCACCGTGCGGTGTGGTTCAGCAGGCTCGGCGCCGACGCCCTCGGACGGAGGATCGCTCGTCAGCTGACGGCCCGCGGTGTGGATGTCTCGCGCGTGGCGTATGACGAGGCGCACCCGACAGGGTTGTACGTGAAGGATCCGGGGAACGGCGTCCTGTACTACCGGCGCGGCTCGGCGGCCGCGCACCTCTCGGAGGCGGACGCCGAGAGGGTGGCCTTCGACGGCGTCGACGTGCTGCACGTGTCGGGCATCACTGCCGCGATCTCGGCATCCGCCTCCGCGTTCCTCTCGCGGGTCATGGCACGGGCGCGGGACCACGGCGTGCCGGTGTCGTTCGACGTCAACCACCGCGCGCCGTTGTGGGACGCCCGCACCGCGGCACCCGTGCTGCTCGATCTCGCTCGACGCGCCGACATCGTGCTGGTCGGCCGTGATGAGGCCGAGGCGCTGTGGGGCACGGTCGCGGCGACCGACGTGCGAGCGCTCCTGCCCGAGGTCGCCGAGCTCATCGTCAAGGACGGCGACGTCGGAGCCACGGCGTTCGCCGGCGCCGATGAGGTCTTCGTTCCCGCTCTCGTCGTCGAGGTCGTCGAGCCGGTCGGAGCGGGCGATGCCTTCGCCGGTGGCTATCTGGCCGGGTACCTCTCGGGGGATCCCGTACAGGACCGGCTGCTGGCCGGTCATCTCCGCGCCGCCCGCACGTTGCAGACCACGACCGACTCGATCGACGAGTCCGCGTCCAGCGGCCCATGAGGTCCGCCGCTCCGGGCGACGGGCACCGGATCGTCCAGTCCGGCGGGGCCTGCCCGCACCCTCAGATCAACCGCATCGACGCACGAAGGATCCCCGTATGACCTCGAACACGATCTCCCCGACGGATCCCGCGCCGCGAGGCGACTGGTTCGACACGGCGTTCGCCGCGGCACCGCTCATGGCGATCCTGCGGGGAATGGGCGTCGAGCGCAGCGTGCGCCTGTCTGACACGGCGTGGAACCTCGGCATCGACTCCGTCGAGGTGCCTCTGCAGACCGACGAGGACGAGCGGACACTGCGCGAGGTCGCGCGTCTGGCGGCGACCCGGGGCAAGAGGGTGGGCGCTGGGACGATCATCACCACCGATCAGGTGGCGCTCGCCGCAGACGCCGGCGCCGCGTACCTCGTCTCGCCCGGACTCGATCCGGTGGTCGTGCGGGCGGCGCAGGACGCCGGCATCCCGATCCTCCCCGGCGTCGCGACGCCCAGCGAGGTCCAGCTGGCGGTCTCGCTCGGGTTGACATGGCTCAAGGCGTTCCCCGCCACATGGCTCGGGGTGAACTGGTTCACGCACATCCGCGGTCCCTTCCCGCACGTGCGGTTCGTCGCGACCGGCGGTCTGGATGCCTCCAACGTCGAGGAGTTCCTCGACGCCGGCGTGCGTGTCGCCGCCGTCGGCTCGGCGCTGGAGGACGCGACGCAGCTCGAGCGGCTGGCTGCCCTGCTGCGGGCACGAAAGTCAGCCCGATGAGCGCGGACTTCGCGGACTCATCGGTCACGAAGGGCGGCTGGCACCAGCCCCACCGGGCGGGCGAGCAGCGTTTCTCGATCGGTGGATCGGACTTCCTGCTGGACGGCGAGCCGTTCCGTGTCCTGTCGGGTGCGCTGCACTACTTCCGGGTGCATCCCGGGCAGTGGGCCGACCGCATCCGGAAGGCGCGGCTCATGGGCCTCAACACCATCGAGACCTACGTGGCGTGGAACGCTCACGAGCCTCGCCGCGGCGAGTGGAGCGCCACGGGCTGGAACGACCTGGGTGCCTTCCTCGACCTGGTGGCGGCGGAGGGGATGCACGCGATCGTGCGCCCAGGCCCGTACATCTGCGCCGAGTGGCACAACGGCGGGCTGCCGGTGTGGCTGACGGGGATGCCAGGCATCGGGCTGCGCCGGTCCGAGCCGTCGTATCTCGCCGAGGTGACCGGCTACCTGGAGCGCGTCTACGACATCGTGGCTCCGCGCCAGATCGATCGGGGCGGTCCGGTGATCCTCGTGCAGATCGAGAACGAGTACGGCGCATACGACAACGACACCGCGTACCTCGAGCACCTGGTACGGGTGACGAAGGATGCCGGCATCACGGTGCCTCTCACGACCATCGACCAGCCCACGGACCAGATGCTTCGCGACGGCAGCGTCCCGGGGGTGCACCTCACGGGGTCGTTCGGCTCCCGGGCGGCCGAGCGGCTCGCGACCTTGCGGCGCCATCAGCCGACGGGTCCGCTGATGTGCGCGGAATTCTGGGACGGCTGGTTCGACTGGTGGGGCGGCTACCACCACACCACATCGGCGGTGGAGTCGGCCGCGGAGCTCGACGTGCTCCTGGCTGCCGGAGCATCCGTCAATCTCTACATGTTCCACGGCGGAACGAACTTCGGTCTGACCAATGGCGCGAACGACAAGGGCCGGTACCTGCCCATCGTGACGTCGTACGACTACGACGCTCCGCTCGACGAGCGGGGCGACCCGACCGAGAAGTACTTCGCCTTCCGGGACGTCATCGCGAAGTACGCGCCGGTGCCCGACGAGCTGCCGGTCCGTTCGGCCGCCGCGCCCGAGTTCTCGGTCCCGCTTGCGCGGCTGGACGCCGGCGCTTGGCTTCCTCCGCGTGACGAGCGGAGTTGGGACGCACCGCCGACGTTCGAGCAGCTGGATCACCTGAGCGCGCTCGTGTCGTATGAGGTGGACTTGCCGGACGACTTCCCGGGCGGCGTGCTGACCGTCGGCGAAGTGCGGGACCACGCCTGGATCAGCGTCGACGGTCGCCCGGTCGGCACGTTGTCGAGAACGTCGCATCAGGACGCGCTGATGCTGCCCCCGGGCGCGCGGCTGAGAATGCTCGTGGAGGAGCAGGGACGCGTCAATTACGCGTCCCGGCTCGGGGAGCCGAAGGGACTGGTCGGCCCTGTCTGCGTCGGAGATGCGCAGCTCACCGGCTGGGCGGCGACTCCGATCGACGTGGCGGAGGCCGGTGCCGTTGCGGCGGCCACGGACGCCGGGGCGACCACGACGGAGTCCGAGCTGGTGGGACCGTTCGCGCTGCGCGGCACCTTCGAGTTGGAGGCGCCGGTCGACCTCTTCCTGCTGACCGACGGCTGGGGCAAGGGCTATGCGCTCGTGAACGGGTTCCTGCTCGGGCGGTACGGCAGCAGCGGACCCCAGCGGACGCTGTTCGTACCGGCCGGCGCTCTGATGACGGGACGGAACACGCTCGTGATCATCGAGATCGAACGATCCGTCACGCCCGAGGCGCGCTTCGTCGCCGCGCCCGACCTCGGCCCACGCGAAGAGTAGGCCGCCCGAACCGGGCCGCCCCCTGCGGACTAGCCGAGCGTCGCGGCCGGCTCGGGCCGGTGCACGCCGCGAGGACGATATCCCAGCGCGTCCGAAATCCCGACCAGATCGCTCAGATACCAGAGGATGGCCAGCCACATCTCTGTGCCTTGAAGACCGGGCTCCGTTTCAGGTCGCCCCTGGGTTGCGACGCCCGGCTCGCGGAACCCGAAGCCCGCAGCGGGCCTCCACGCTTCCAGGGCATCCGCCAGCAGTCGAGCGGCCAGTGCACGCACCTCGGCCTCGCGGTACCCGGGACTGCCCGTTGCGCGTGCGAGCCAGAGCGGGTGGGCGACGTCGAGCACATTGCAGGCATCGCGCACGCCTGCCGAGAAGTAGCGAGCATCGGCGGCGTGCCGCAGCACGGTGTCGGTGACGCGATCCGGGTAAGGCACAGGCACGCCGAACTGGGCGAACGTGCCACGCGTGGCGCGGTAGAACCCGTTCACCGGCAGCAGCAGACCCCGCTGCGGGCTTTCGGCGCCCCACATCCCCGTCCTCGGATCCACGTGTGTCACGAGCCAGCCGAACAGCGCCTCGGCGATTCCGGGCGGAATGTCGCGGCCATCGCGGCGCGTCCACAGCAGGGCCGTGCCGAACCCGTCGACGTGGTGGCCGGCGTTCCAGGCGTCGGTGCCCCACGGCAGGTCGGCGCAGAACGCGATCACGGACGACGGCGTCGCGTCGGCGACCCAGCCGAGGGGCACGCTGAAGGACGATCCGAGGAGGTCGAGCGCATACCCGACGCTCAGCACGTGGTACGCGACATCCGGATGCCGGAAATCGAGGCCCGCCACCTGGCGGCCGTCGGCGTCCAGAGGCGCGACGGCGCCGCTGACGGCATCCTGCCACCCCCGCAGCCGGGCGACCTGGTCCGCCGCGGGCAGCTGTGGGGGAGGAGAGGCCAGCAGCAGGTCGGCGATCTCGATCGCATCCGCCTGGGCGCGCACGGTCGGCGCGGCACCGGGCCGGTCGAGGAAGAGTCCGCGCTCGGCATCCCATGCCCGATCCAGCAGGGCGGCCGCCTCGGAGCGCGCCTGATCCGCGAATCTCGAGACGCGGGTGGCGAGGCCGGTGACGGCGTCGGGTCCCGTCGGATGGGCCGTCCTACCGGTGGGCTCCGAACCGGCGGGAGGCGCGCCCGCCGCTTCGACCGGCTCGACCCGCCAGCGGATGAACTTCGCCGGGTTGCCGCCGACGATCGCGCCGGCGGGTACGTCCTTGGTGACCACGGCGCCCGCGGCGAGGACCGAATGCGAGCCGACGCGGACGCCGTCGAGGATGACCACGTGCGAACCGATCCAGACGTCGTCGCCGATGACGATGCCCTTCGACGACAGCGGCTGTCGGAACACCGGCGTACCGGGCTCCATCGAGTGGTTGAAACCGAGGATGGAGGTGTGAGCGCCGATCCGCACGCCGTCGCCCATCGACACGCGGCCCCGGATCACCGTGTAGGGGTTGATGCTGCAATCAGCGCCGACGTGAAGCCGGCCCGTGAGGTAGGCGCCGGCGGCCACGTAGCTGCGGTTCCCCAATCGCAGCACGTCGTTGTCGACGGACGCGTGCCTCGACACGAACGCCTCATCGCCGAACTCGTGGTCCGGGCGCTCGCCGAGCTCGCGGAGCAGCGCCCGTTGGGCCTCTTGGGCGTCGGCGTCGGCATCCCGCCAGAAATCCCACGGTGAATACTCGTGGGGTGCGACGGTGGCCATAGAGAGGGGCTGACGGGAATCGAACCCGCGCTGTCTGCTTGGGAAGCAGAAGTTCTGCCATTGAACTACAGCCCCGTGTGTGTCGATGAGCGCTGGCGCGCTCCTCGACGACCGGATGGTCGAGGGCCAGCATAACAGCACACCCCCGATAGGCTGGGCGGCGTGCTGCTGAGCGACCGCGACATCCATCTCGAGATCGACGCGCGGCGCATCGGCCTCGATCCGTGGGACCCCGCGATGGTGCAGCCCTCGAGTGTCGATGTGCGGCTCGACCGATACTTCCGGCTCTTCGACAACCACAAGTACCCGTTCATCGACCCCGCCGAGGATCAGCCCGAGCTCACACGACTGATCGAGGTCGACCCGTGCGAGCCGTTCATCCTTCACCCCGGCGAGTTCGCGCTCGGCTCCACCTTCGAGCTCGTGTCATTGCCCGATGACGTCGCGGCGCGGCTGGAGGGCAAGTCCTCGCTGGGCCGACTGGGACTGCTCACGCACTCCACGGCTGGATTCATCGACCCGGGATTCTCCGGTCACGTCACGCTCGAGCTGTCCAACGTCGCGACCCTTCCGATCAAGCTCTGGCCGGGCATGAAGATCGGCCAGCTGTGCTTCTTCCGGCTGTCCTCGCCGACCGAGAACCCGTACGGCTCGGGTCCGTACGGCAACCGGTATCAGGGGCAGCGCGGGCCGACGGCATCCCGTTCGTTCCAGAACTTCCATCGCACCGATGTGGGCGCCAGCGACGCGGGGGCGCGCGGCAACTGACGCCCGCCGTCTCACGGCTCGTTCGCGTAGACGAGCACGTCGTCGCCGTTGAGCACGAACTGCAGCGCCGTGCCGTCGGCGTACCGATCGCGCAGCTCCTCGGGTGCCTGATCCGATACGGACAGCGCCGCGGTGGGGGCGAACGCTCCTGCGGCACAGCCGATGGTGGACATGACCCCTCGGTTGCCTCTGTCGAGCACGTACAGGCAGTCGATCGAGTCGCCCGCTCCCAGCGACTGCGGCATCATGACGACGACGAGACCGAGATAGGTGTCGAACACGCGCGCGTCCGGTGGAGGATCGCCGAGCACCATCTCGGGCCACTCGGTCTCTTCGGCGACGTGGAGGACGGCGACCTGGTCCTTGTCCTGCACGGCCCACAGCGTCACCGCCACGGCGACGAGCGCGGTGAGCACGAGGGAGCCGGCCCAGACCAGCCGCACACGCCTGCGCCACCAGGGTGCGGGCTTGCCCTCCGCTGCCGCTGACGAGGGGGACTCGCCCCCGGATTCGCGGTCAGCGCGCTCCGCGTCGACCCCCGGCGGGATGCCGTCAGCGGGCGCGTAGACCGGATCGTGGTCGAGCGGCGCGGCGGTGAACGCCGCGGCGCGACCGGGCGAGCGCTCGCGTTCGGGGTCGGCATCCCATGTCGACGTCGCCTCACTGATGTCGGCGGATGCGACGGCTGCCGTCCCGCCGATCGAACCCGGCCCGACGGGCTCGGCCGCGCCGACGGGCACCGGAGCGACGCCATCTGCCGGCATGGCCGGGACCGTCGGGAACGTGGGGTTCGGGGTCGTGGGCGCGGCCTGGGATTGGGTGCGCGACAGCTCCTCCAGCTCCCGCAGCCGCGAGAGCGCGGCTGGATCGCCGTGGATGTCGGCGGCCGGGCCGTACGCGCGCTCGCGGAGGGCCCTCAGCTCGTCGCTGAACTGTTCGGGCACTCTGCCATCTTCCTCCACATCGGTCACCCGGAGGAGGGAGGACGGGGGATCTCGATACGCGCTGCTCGCTGCTCGATCGCCGGAGGCGAGGCATCCCCGGCGGTCGAGCAGCGGGCGGCGAGCGCGTCCATGCCGACCGGTCAGGCGGCGCCGGCCTGACGGCCCCGCTCGAACCCCGCGTCGAAACCGCGCTCGTACGCGCGCTCCGCCTTCCGTCCGCCATGGCCGTGCGGCTGGTGGTGGTGGCCACCACGCCGATGTCCATGGCCGAAACCGTGCCCGTGCGCCGACCACGGGCCGTGGCATCCCTCATCGAAGCCGTCCCGCGGGCCCTCGTGCGCGTCGGGTCGGCGACCGGGGTGTTCCGGGCGCCCCGGCTCGAAGCCGTGGTGCCGGTTCGGGCCCCAGCCGTAGCGGATCTCCGGACGGAAGGGCCGGGGGCCGCCCCAGCCTCCGAGGCGGCCCGGTCCGGGGAAGAACCCGGCCGCGCGGTCCTCATCCCGGCCGAGCTCGCGTGCCATCGCCTCGAGGGAGGCCATCGTGGTGGCGAACGCATCGGCTCCCACCGCGTCGACGAGACGGGTGCGCAGCCCGTCGAGGACCTCGCCCAGGCGGTCCTTGGCTGCGCGGCCCTCGTCAGTGAGCGTCCATGTGCCGTCGCCTCGCTGCTCGGCCCAGCCGCGCTCCGCCAGAGTGCGCAGCCGCTTGCCCTTGCCGGCCGGGCGCTCCTTCGGGCTCGGGCCGTCGACGTCGCCGGCGAGGACGTTCAGCAGCATCCAGTCGCTGCGGGTGACCCCCTCGCTCCCGAGCGCGGCGCCGACCTCGCGGGTCAGCAGTTCGTCGACCACGCGCAGCCAGTAGCCGAGCGGTCGTCGGTCCGTCGGGCGCTGTTCGCCGCCCGGGGCGTCTGGTGTGTCATCCGTGTCCATGAGAAGTCCTTCCGATGTGCGACGGCCCCGCCGCCGCGTCAATTGCATGTCATAACGCATGTACATGCAGTGTGACATGTGTTCCAGGTCCATGTCAATGCGCATGTATCTTGGGCTTATGCCGTCCTCGCCCGTCGACCCGGCCGACGCCATCGCCACGGCACTCTCGCGCCTGCGGGCGCGGCGGATGCCGAAACCGCCCTGGGGCGAGGGACCGATGCACCGGGGCCAGGGGCCGCAGCCGGCCGATATCCATGGCGGTGGTGCGCGCTTCGGGCCGCATGGCGCTCCAGGATGGGGGCACGGTGCTCGCGGACACGGCCATGGCGCCCAGCCGTGGGCCGCGTCGCGGCTGGGCGGGCCAGCCCGCATGCGCCTGCTCGAGGCCCTGGCGCAGGCATCCCACCCGCTCTCGATCGGCGAGATCGCGCAGGCCGTCGGCGTGGACCAGCCCCGCGCCTCGCGCCTCGTCCAGCAGGCGGTCGACCTCGGTCTCACCCGCCGCGAGGTCGACCCGAACGACGCACGCCGGACCCGCGTCGCGCTGACGGATGCTGGCAGCCGGCTCGTGCGCGGGTTTCGAGGTGAGCGGCGAGAGGCGATCGACGCGGCGCTCTCTTCGTTCACCGAGGACGAGCGGGCAGAGCTGGCGCGGCTGCTGACGAAGCTTGCAGATTCCTGGCCGCAGGTCTAGCCCCCTGGGTCGGCGGTGGGCCCGTCCGTTAGCGTGAGACGGTGAGCGACAGCGTCACTTCGCCCGAACCCGCGGGAGGAGCAGAAGGACAGGACGCGACGGAGTCCCCGGGCACCGGCGCAGCCGTCGTCCCGGCCACGGGGCGGGCAGGGATTCAGCGCTGGGTCTTCTGGCCCGCGGCCGTGGTGGTGCTCCCTTTCAGCGCGTTCGCGATCCTCGCGCCCCGCGCCGCGGAATCGCTGTTCTCGGGCATCCAGTCGACCATCGTCAACGCCTTCAACTGGTACTACGTCCTCCTCGCCGCGCTCTTCGTCGCATTCGTGCTCGTCGTGGGCTTCTCACGATTCGGCGACATCAAGCTCGGTCGCGACGATGACGAACCGGAGTTCTCGATCGGCGCGTGGTTCTCGCTGCTCTTCGCGGCCGGCATGGGCATAGGCCTCGTCTTCTACGGCGTCAGCGAGCCGCTGAGTCACTTCGTGAACCCGCGCCCCGGTGTCGAGGGCACGCCGCAGCAGCTTGCGCAGCAGGCGCTCACCCAGACCTACCTGCACTGGGGAGTCCAGGCGTGGTCGATCTACGTGATCGTCGGTCTGGCGCTCGCATACGCGATCCACCGCCGCGGCCGACCGATCTCCATCCGCTGGACCCTCGAACCGGTGCTGGGGCGCAAGCGGGTGGAAGGGCCGTGGGGCCACGCGATCGACGTCGTCGCACTCGCCGGCACGCTGTTCGGCGTCGCGACGTCGCTGGGGCTGGGGGTCCTGCAGATCAGCGCCGGTCTCGGTGCCGCCGGTTTCGGGGAGCCCAATGTCGCGATGCAGGTCGGCATCATCGGCGTCATCACGCTCTTCGTGCTGCTCTCCGTGCTCTCGGGCGTCACACGCGGCATGAAGTGGCTGTCGTCGACCAACCTGGTGCTCGCCGGGCTGCTGCTGGTGTACGTGCTGGTCTTCGGACAGACCGAGTTCCTGCTGCGGGAGTGGGTGCAGTCCATCGGCGGGTACATCCAGAACTATGTGGGCCTGTCCTTCACCGTCAGCGCGTTCCAGGGAACGGAGGGCGAGGCGTGGCAGGCGGCGTGGACCTCGTTCTACTGGGGCTGGTGGATCTCGTGGGCGCCCTTCGTCGGCATCTTCATCGCCCGCGTCTCGCGCGGGCGCACGGTCCGCGAGTTCGTGGTCGCCGTGATCCTCGTGCCCACCATGCTCGGCGTCCTGTGGTTCGCCGTCCTCGGCGGATCCGCGCTCTACCTCGAACTTAACGACCCTGGTGCGATGACCGGGCCGGATGGCACGGTCAACCTCGAAGGGGCGATCTTCCAGCTGCTCGGCCACTTCCCGGGCACGGCTGTGCTGACGATCGGGGTGATCGTCCTCATCGGCATCTTCTTCATCACCTCGGCCGACTCCGGCGCACTCGTGATGGGCATGATCGCAAGCGGCGGCGACCAGGAGCCGCCGAAGTGGGTCCGCACGTTCTTCACGCTGGTCACGGCGCTGCTCGCGATCGCCCTGCTGCTCACCGGCGGCCTGACCGCTTTGCAGACGGCAGCGATCACCATCGCCCTGCCGTTCAGCGTGGTCATGCTCCTCATCTGCTGGGCGACCATCGTCGCCTTCCGACGCGAGCGCAATGCCTACGAGCATGCTCGACGTGCGGCGTTCGTCGAGCGCATCGGCGAGTACTACGGGCTGGAAGTGGAGGAGCCGGACCAGCGCGGGATCCGCTGGCCGCAGCTGCCGCGCTGGTTCCACACGCGCGGGCGAGCCCCGCGTGACGGCGCGCCGCCGGAGTGACGCGGATGTCGCGAACGGCCCGCGTCGTCAGTGGCTGAGCTTCTCCTGCTTCGCCCGCACGGGCAGCAGCAGGAGAAGGCCCGCCAGCAGCACCAGCACGATGCCCAGGATGCCGAAGTAGGCCGCACCGAAGACGGAGACGAAGACGGCGAACATCGTCGGTGCGAGGAACGACACCGCGCGTCCGGTGGTGGCGTAGAGGCCGAACACCTCGCCCTCGCGCCCCGCCGGGATGATGCGGGCGAGGAATGTCCGCGACGCCGACTGGGCGGGGCCGACGAACAGGCAGAGCGCCAGGCCCGCGGTCCAGAAGACGATCTGCCCGCCGTCGTGCAGGAAGAACACGAGCAGGCCCGAGATCACCAGGCCGATGAGTGCGGCGACGATGACGGGCTTCGCTCCGAGCCGGTCATCGAGCGCGCCCACGGCGATCGTCGACAGTCCCGCGACGACATTGGCGGCGATGGCGAAGAGGATGACCTCACCGGGGGAGAATCCGAAGACGGATGCCGCGAGCACGCCGCCGAACGTGAAGACGCCCGCGAGCCCGTCGCGGAACACCGCGCTGGCGAGCAGGAACCACACGGTGTGGCGGCTCTCACGCCACAGGCGCGCGATGTCACGGCCGAGGCGCGCGTAGGAGGCGAAGAATCCCACCTTCTCGCGCCGGGCACCCGCGCCGCGGTACTCCGGAACGGCGAACAGCACGGGAAGGGCGAACAGGCCGAACCACAGTGCGGAGACGACCATCGCGAGCCGAACCGGCCAGCCGTCCTCGTCCGGCACGCCGAAGAGCCCCTGGATGAAGCCGAAGTAGACGATCAGCAGCAGCACGATGCCGCCGACGTATCCCATGCCCCAGCCGAAGCCGCTGACGCGGCCGATGGAGCGGGGCGTCGACACCTGGGACAGCATCGCGTTGTAGTTCACGCCGGCGAACTCGAAGAAGACGTTGCCTGCGGCGACGAGGAAGAGCCCCAGCCACAGGAACGACGGGTCGGGTGCGACGAAGACCATCGCCACGGTCAAACCGACGACGATGTACGTGTTCACCGCGAGCCACAGCTTGCGGCGGCCGGACGTGTCGGAGCGCTGACCGGTGACCGGCGCGAGCAGGGCGATCAGCAGGCCCGCGGCAGCGAGGGCCCAGCCCAGCTGCGCCTCGACGGCACCGGGCTCGCCGAAGCTCGAACTGGTCAGGTAGACGGTGAAGACGAACGTCGTGACGACGGCGTTGAAGGCCGCCGAGCCCCAGTCCCACAGTCCCCAGGCGAAGACCGCCCGCCCGCTGGTGCGCTGAGCTCCCTCGCCCGCCGCGGCCGCGGCGATCCCGTCGGTCCGCGTGAGGCCGGTGACGGTCGGTGCGGGAACGCGGGATTCGGGCGAACTCATGTCGGTCACGCTATGGCCCTTCGATGAACGGCTGGTGTCGCCGGTACATGCGCCGCCACACCGCGGCACCTCGTCAGGCTACCTCCCGGGCGATCCCGCACGGCGGCAAGGCTCCGGGTGAAACGAGGGGTGAATTTCGGGACGCTTCCGCGGGCACTTGGTAGAAAGGCTGGAAGTCTGTCTTCAGCGAGATCCCAGATTTCACGCACGGCGCACCGCTTGCCTGGCGATGCGTGCCGACCGGGGGGGTTGTTTGTGAGTCATACGCGTCTGTTCGCGCGGCGATCGATGACGGCGATGCGGGCGGACCGTGGCACGACCGCGCCGCGTCGCAGAATGCGGATGGCGCGGCGGCAGCGCAGCGCGGCCGCGGTCGCCGTCTTCGCGATGGCGGCGAGCTTGCTGACCAGCGGCGCAATGGTGACGTTCGGTGCGGCGGCTCCTGCATCCGCGGCAGTCTCAGCCTCGCAGGCGTGGGTGACGGGCGTCTCGGCCGTCAGCGCCGGCGACGCTGCCGGCAACGGTGCGTGGCGTACGTTGACGTTCGACACCGGCGTCACCGCCACCGAGACCACGACCTCCGTCACCGGAAGGTGCAACCCGTTCGGTACCGGCTCGGCCGGCGCGAACAATGTGGCGGCCTTCCTCGAGCCCGACCCACCTGCGGACGTGCGATCCGCGGACATCAACTGCGCCGGGCCCTACTTGGGCGGCGGGGCGAGAACCGCGACCGTCGAGTTCAGCAAGCCGGTGATCGCCCCCGTTCTTCATGCGGTGAATCTGGACGCCTCTCGAGCCGGGATCACCGGCGCGGGCATCACGCTCACCACCCTCGCCAAGAACAACGCCATGGAGGTCACGGGCACCACGCTGAACTCCACGCTGCAGCAAGCACTCAATGTCGGTTGCGCCGGTGACGACGGGTCGAACCCCAACGGTGCGTGTGGGTCGTTCCGGCTGACGTCCGCGGCTCCTGTCACCACCTTCACGCTGACGAACGACACGACGGGCAGCACGCTGCCGGAGGTGGGCAGCAACGACTCGTGGAGCTACACGCTGTCGTACCCGACCGCACCGATGACCAAGGCGTTCAACCCGGCCAGCATCACAGCGGGCGGCACCAGTGCGCTCACCTTCACGATCAGCAACCCGGCCAGCCCGACGCAGCCGACCCTCACTCCGCTCGACTTCACCGACCAGCTTCCCGCGGGGGTCACGCTGGCCGACGACACCGTGGCTGCCACGCCGGGCTGTGGTTCTCCGACGGTCAACGCCGCTGCCGGTGCGACCGAGATCACCGCTTCGGGCATCTCTGTCGCCGCCGGTGCGACGTGTGAGATCACGGTCAACGTCACGTCGGACACGGTGGGCAGCTACACGAACGACACGGACAACCTCTCCACCTCGGTGGCGAACCTGATCCCGGATGCCGACACCACCCTCACCGTGACTGAGGCGCCGGAGTCGCCGGTGCCGTTCTCCTGCCTCGCGGGTGCTCCCGGCACGCTTTTCCAGCAGGCGCCGACCGATGTCTACAGTGTCGATCTGATCACCGGTGCCAGTTCTGAAGTCGCAAGTGACATCGCGGCGAGCAACCTCAACGCGGCCGGCTACAACCCGGCAGATGACTTCATGTACGCGTTCGACCAGTCGGTTTCCTTCGTGCGCATCGGCAGCGACTGGGCGATCGACGACCTCGGGCTGCCCTCGAACTGGACGACGTTCCCGGTACCCACCGCCCTTCGCACCGCCTTGAACGTCGGCGAGTTCGACGCGGACGGCCACTACTGGGTGAGCAACTCGAACGCTGCTCAGCCGGGCTGGGTCGAGATCGACCTCAGCGACCCCGCCTCGCCGACATACATGCAAGTGGTCTCCGCCGGCAGCTTCACGATGCCGGCAGGGTGGCTGCAGGGCCCCGACTGGGGCTACAACGTCGAAGACGGCGACCTCTACGCCACGGCGTACATGAACACCGTCACGCCCGTGCGCATGGCGCTCGTCCGCTTCGACACCGACACGCACACCATGTCGCTCGTGCGGGATCTCGGCCCTCTGCAGAACCCCGGTGGTCAGCCGGTCAGTGCCTTGTTCGGCGCCGTCTACAGCGACCCCAACGGTTTCCTCTACGGTTCCGACAACGGCACCGGCGCGATCTGGCGCTTCGACATGGAGACCGGCGCAGCCGCGTTCTTCGCGCAAGGTCCGGCATCCGGGTTCAACGACGGCGCCCGCTGCTTCAACTCGCCGCTCTCGGTCGACTTCGGCGACGCGCCGAACTCCTACGGCACAACGCTGGTTTCCGACGGTCCCCGCCATATGATCGTCGACGGCATCCAGCTCGGCTCGGATGTGGATGCAGAGGCGGACGGCCAGCCGAACGCCGCCGCGGACGGCGATGGCGCTGACGAGGACGGCGTCGCCTTCAACCCCGCGCTCGACTATCCGAATGCCACGATCCGTACAGGTGTGGACGCGAACTCGCAGCAGCCGGTCGAAAACACTCTGGAGGTGGAGGCATCCGCTGACGGGTTCGTGAGCGTGTGGGTGGACTGGAACCAGGACGGCGACTTCCTCGATACCGGCGAGCAGGTCGCCAACGCGCAGCCGGTGACCACCGGCTCCAACGACATCACCTTCGCTCAGGGAACCAATCCTGCGGGCATCCAGACGTATGTTCGTGTGCGGTACTCGACGGACGCCGCGTCGATCGCCTCGCCCTCCGGTGCCGCACCGGATGGGGAGGTCCAAGACTACCGCGTGCTCGTGGAGCGCTTGATCCAGCCCGACTCCTGCGTTACCAACACGGTGGAGTTCTCTGCACTCACGTTCGGCGCTCCCATCTCCGAGGTGTCCAACGGCGGCGCTCCGGGCACCCGGGTTCGGTACGCCAACGTGACGGTCGTCAACGGAGTCGCCGTCGACGTCATAGGAGAGGTCGAGTCGGGTGCGCTGAACCCCGGCGTTCGGCCGCCGGACGGCTTCGGGGATTCCGCCGGCGCACACGACGACGCCGCCTGGACGACCGGTGATGCGACGATCCGCTACTCGTTCGTCGGGGCCGGCACGACGACGCCGGTGCCGATCAACGCGGTGATCACCGTCAACGACATGGACGCATTCACCGCCGACGTCAGAGAACGGGCGACCTTCGACCTCGCTGACCTTCGCTCATACGCCGTCACCCAGGGAAGCACCGTTGCCATCAGCGAGGCGGAGGGGAAGGTGACATTCACCGGAACCGTCGCGAGCGACGCGGGACCGGAAAGCCGGTTCCAGGTCGTGCTCCAAGGGATCGAATCATTCGAGTCCCGCTGGGAAGGCGCCCGCAGTTCCGGGTTCTCCATGGACGGCGACGGCGATATCGGCATCCAACCGCCCGCCTGCTCCGACTTCGGTGATGCTCCCAACTCGTACGGCACCGACCTCGCGAGCAACGGTCCGCGGCATACGGTCACCCCGGGCCTCACGCTCGGCGCCCGGATCGACTTCGACAGCGACGGTCAGCCGAATGCTGAGGCCGACGGCGACGACTCTGATCGTCTGGCGGACGAGGACGGGGTGAGCTTCAACCCGGCACTCGGGTATCCGAGCGCCACGATCCGGACCGGTCTGGACCCCGACTCGCAGCAGCCGGTCGAGAACACTCTGGAGGTGGAGACATCCGCTGACGGGTTCGTGAGCGTGTGGGTGGACTGGAACCAGGACGGCGACTTCCTCGATACCGGCGAGCAGGTCGCCAACGCGCAGCCGGTGACCACCGGCTCCAACGACATCACCTTCGCTCAGGGAACCAATCCTGCGGGCATCCAGACGTATGTTCGTGTGCGGTACTCGACGGACGCCGCGTCGATCGCCTCGCCCTCCGGTGCCGCACCGGATGGGGAGGTCGAAGACTACCGCGTGCTCGTGGAGCGCTTGATCCAGCCCGACTCATGTGTCACGACCGGCTCGCAGTACTACGCCTTCACGTTCGACAACGTGGCGGCCACCACCGGTATCGGGATGGTGGGATCGTCCACGCGGTTCGCGAACGTCAGCGTGATCCAGGGTGTACCGGTCGACATGGTCGTCGAGGTGCTCGAGGGCGTCATGAGGCCCGACCAGATGCCCCCCAACGGCATCGGTCGCGGCGACGGGATCAACTTCGGCATCGATGACGGCCAGTGGCAGATCAACACCATGGCGCGACTGCGGTACTCGTTCTACGAGGCCGGCACGACGAGTCCCGTCGAGATCAGCGGTGTGTTCACCGCCAACGACATGGACGGCCCGAACGTGGAGTCCGCCACGTTCACCGCTTCCGATCTGGCCGGTTACGCGGTCACTGAAGGCAGCGCGGTGACGATCCGCACGACTGGCGATGACATCGTGTTCAGCGGCGGCAAGGCATCGTTCGGAGACCCGGGAAGCCGCTTCCAGGTCGCGCTCGAGGACAAGAGCTCGTTCGAGATCCTCTGGAGAGGCGGGAACGGCTCCGGCTTCGGGTTCGACGGCGACGGGGACCTGACCATCCAGCCTCCCGCCTGCTCCGACTTCGGCGACGCGCCGGACTCGTACGGGACCACCCTCGCGAGCAACGGTCCGCGTCACACGATCACCCCTGGCCTCGCCATCGGCTCCCTGATCGATTTCGATCCCGACGGGCAGCCCACCGCCGCCGCCGATGGCGACGACACCGACCGTGTGGCGGACGAAGACGGCGTTGCCGGTGACGTCGTCGTAACAGTGGGCGACGAGACGACGGTCACGGTGTCGGTCACGAACGGCACCTCGGGTGCGGCGACGCTCGCAGGCTGGATCGACCTGAACGGCAGCGGCGCATTCGACGACGGTGAGCTCGTGACGGCTCCGGTGCCGGCGAACTCCGGGACCGCGGACTACCAGCTCACCTTCCCGGTGGGCGCCGTGACGACCGACACGTTCGCTCGGTTCCGTCTCTTCCCGGGTGATGTGACGACGTTCTCGCCGACGGGCGCGGCCACCGCCGGTGAGGTCGAGGACTACCCGGTGACCGTCGTGGAACGGGAACTGTCGATCACGAAGACGTCGGATGCGACGGCGGACTCGCGGCCGGGTGACACCATCACGTACACGGTCACGGTTCAGAACACCGGTGACGGCGATTACACGACCGCCAACCCCGCCGTGGTGCTCGATGACCTGTCCGGTGTGCTCGATGACGCGGCATTCAACCACGACGCGCAGGCCTCCGATGGCCCGGCGCCGACGTTCTCGAGCCCGCGACTGAGCTGGGCGGGGCCGCTGGATGCCGGCGAGACGGTGACGATCACCTATTCGGTGACGCTCGCCGCAGGTGGCGACGGCGTGGTGCGCAACGTGGCGTTCGGCCCCGGGTGCGACCCGGCGGATCCGGCGTGCGACACGACCGCCCCGGCGTGCGAACCGCCCGTGGGCGGCGTGGATCCGGTCACCGGCGTGCCATGTGCCGAGACAGAGCTCCTGCTGCCGCGCCTGACGCACACCAAGGTCGCGGACACGACCGAACTGCCGGCCGACGGCGGGGTGGTGACGTACACCGTGACGGTGGAGAACACCGGTCCGGGCGTGTTCACCGCGGCTGCGCCCGGCACGATGACGGACGACCTCTCGGCTGTGCTCGACGACGCGGCGTACAACGATGACGCCTCGGCGGACATCGGGACGGTCAGCTTCGATCCGGCGGACGACTCGCTCACCTGGGAAGGTCCGCTCGCGGTCGGTGCGATCGCGACGATCACCTACTCGGTGACGTATGACGCGTCCGCCGGCGACAACAGCTTGGTGAACGTGGCGTGCGTGCCGGCCGAACTCGCCACGGACCCTGCCGATCCGTGCCGATCGGTGCAGATTCCCGGCTCGGCGCTGCAGGACCGCAAGTCGGTGAACCCGGCATCCGGGACGTCGGTGGTCGCCGGTCAGCAGGTGACGTACACGCTGTACTTCCAGAACACCGGACTGGCCACGGCCACGGTCGACACGTTCGACGATCTGTCCGACGTCCTCGACGACGCCACGCTCACCGGCGGTCCGACGACATCGAACCCGGCGTTGTCGGCTGTGGTGAACGGCACGCGGATCGACGTGACCGGAGCGGTGCCCGCCGCTGCGACCTACACGGTGTCGTACACGGTGACCGTCAAGGCGTTCGCCGAACAGGGCGACCACGTGCTGGGCAACGTGCTCGGGGGCGACGCCGGATGCCCGACGGCAGACCCGACGTGCCGTACCGAGAACCCGGTGCGGCACCTGGCCGTCACCAAGACGTCGGATGCCGAGACGGATGTGACCACCGGCGATGTCGTCACGTACACCGTCACCATTCGCAACGACGGCGAAGGCGACTACACCGACGACGCCCCCGCCGTCGCCCAGGATGACCTGTCCGGCGTGCTCGACGACGCGAGTTACAACGCCGATGTGTCCGCGTCGGCCGGGTCGATCTCGTACACCGCACCCATCCTGACGTGGACCGGGCCCCTCGCGGCCGGCGACGCCGAGACCTTCACCTACTCGGTGACGGTCACCAACGGCGGAGACCATGTGCTGCAGAACACCGCCGCCGCGGTGTGTGCGAGCCCGGAGATCTGCGACCCGCCGGCCATCGTGACCACGCCCCTCCCGCACATCGTGCCGAGCAAGACGTCGGACCCGGCATCGGGCGAGGCTCTGCAGGGCGGCGATGTCGTGACGTACACGCTCTCGTGGACGAACGACGGCCAGGCAGCGGGGGCCGTCGACTCGACCGACGACCTGTCCGACGTGCTGGACGACGCCGACGTGACCTCCGAGCCCGCGCCGTCCGACGCGGCGATCACCGCGGAGCGCACCGGCGACGAGATCCGCGTCACGGGGACGCTGCAGCCCGACCAGACGGTCACGGTCACCTACTCGGTGACGATCAAGCCGGACGGCGAGCGCGGTGACAACATCGCGTCCAACGTGCTGACGCCCGACGTGCCGCCGTACCTCTGTCAGGACGCGGATGCCGACTGCGAGCCGTTCGCGCCGCCGACCACCACGCACCCGATCAGCGAGCTCGACGACTGGAAGCTCGTCGACCCGGCGTCGGGAAGCACCGTCCGCCCAGGCCAGCAGGTGACGTACACCCTGCACTTCGAGAACACCGGAGAGGCGGACGTCGATGTCAATCGCGACGACGTGCTCACGCAGGTGCTCGATGACGCGGCGGTCACGACCGGGCCGACGAGCTCCGACCCTGCCCTGTCGGTGTCGCCCATCAGCGCGGACCGCTTCACGGTGTCCGGCACGCTGACGCCGGGCCAACACGTGACCGTCATGTACGCCGTCACGGTGAACGCCGACGGTGATCGCGGGGATGACCGTCTTGGGAACGCCCTGGTTCCGACCGGAACCGACCCGGACGGCAGCTGCGTGCCGGTCGACTCCGACCGCCCGGACTGCACGGTGAACCACGTCTCCAACGTGATCGCGTCGAAGTCGGCCGACCCGGCGTCGGGCACCGAGGTGTCGCAGGGCGACCGCGTGACGTACACGCTCACGTTCGAGAACGTGTCGACGAACCCGGATGCCGCCAGCACGCCGATCGACTACACCGACCACCTGGCCGACGTGGTCGACGACGCCAACGTCTCGGCGGGTCCGGTGGCATCGGATCCCGGCGTGACGGCGGAGCGCGGGAGCCAGGCGATCCGGGTCACCGGCGCCGTGGCGTCGGGAGACACTGTGACGGTGACATACACGGTCACCGTGAAGGCGTACGACGAGCAGGGCGACCACCGACTCGGCAACGTGGTCGCCGTCACCGGCGAAGAGCCGATCTGCGCGCCGGGCTCGAACCTGTGCACCGAACATGTCCTGGTGTCACCGCCGGGCCTCGCGATCACCGGTGGCACGATCGCGTGGGCTGCGGTGCTCGGCGCGCTGGTGCTGCTGCTGGGCGGTGGCGGAGCGCTCGTCATCGCGCGCCGTCGGCGTGCGGGAGCGGCCGCGGACATCGCGGCTGACTGAATCGGGTGACGGCTGCGCCCCGCCCTCGCGGCGGGGCGGAGCCGCCACGACGCACCCGTTCTGACGTCGGATGCGGGCTCGTCACCGTCGCGGATCGATCATCGTCATCCCCGCGGGCGTGGCGGTGTCAAGATGCGGGAGCAGCCGAGCGGCCTCCTCGAGGCCGACGACCCGCTCGATGAGCTCGTGCGGTCGAAGCACCCCGCGTCCGATGAGCGTGAGCATGTCCGGATAGTCCACGGCGGCCATGCCGTGACTGCCGAGCAGATCGAGCTCCCACGCGATGGCTCGCGCCATGGGAACTGCCGTGAGGCCGGTGGCCGAGGGCAGCAGCCCGATCTGCACATGGCGTCCCCGTCGCCGCAGGCTCAGAACCGCGTCGGCGCAGGTCTGCTCGCTGCCGACGGCATCGACCGTGACGTGAGCGCCGCCACCGGTGAGGGCGTGCACCGCGTCGGCGACATCCGTCGCGGCATCCACGGTATGCGTCGCGCCGAGCCGGGTCGCCTCCGCCAAGGCATCGGGATTGCGGTCCACCGCGATCACGCGAGCTCCGAGTGCCGTCGCGATCATGACAGCGCTCAGGCCCACGCCGCCGGCACCGACCACGGTGACCCACTCGCCCGCCTGCACCCTCGCGCGTGCGGTCAGCGCTCGATAGGCCGTCGCGAATCGGCATCCCAGCGCGGCCGCGGCCTCGAAGGAGACGCCCTCGGGGATCGCGACGAGGTTGACGTCAGCGGCGTGGAGGACGACCGCCTCGGCGAACGAGCCCCAGTACGTGAAGCCCGGCTGCTCCTGCTGCGGACACACCTGGGCGTCGCCGGCGAGGCACCATTCACACCGGCCGCAGCCGAGCACGAACGGGGCCGTCACGCGGTCGCCGACCGACCACCTCCGCACCTCTTCGCCGACGGCGACGACCACGCCGGCGAGCTCGTGCCCGGGAATGTGCGGAAGCGCGATGTCATCGTGGCCGGCCCACGCGTGCCAGTCGCTGCGGCACAGTCCGGTCGCTCGCACCTGGACGACCACACCGCCGGGCGGCGGAACCGGGTCCGGCACCTCGCGGATCGAGAGTGGACCCGCCACAGCATCCATGATCATCGCGCGCATCGTCGCACCACCGTACGTCACGTGGGGGACGTCGTCCGCGGTCGCGCTCGCAGCCGCGCGAGCGATCAGGCGCCGTGAGGAGGGTTGTGCATGAACTCGATCCGGATGCCGTTGTCGTCCTCCACGAAGGAGGCGTAGTACCGATCGTTGAAGCGCGGGTATAGCTTCGGCTCCCGCACCGCCGACCAGCCGGCTTCCATGGCCACGGCGTGCAGGCGATCGACCTCGGCGCGCGAGTCCACCGCGAAGGCGAGGTGCTGCCACCCCACGCGCCCGTGGCGATGAGGGCCGGTACCCGGCTCGCGGGCGGGGAAGAGGATCAGCTCGGTCTCGCCCTCGGTATGCCAGGACACACCGCTCTCGGCGTCGCAGCGGGTGAACCCCAGCGCCCGGAGCACCGGATCGAACTGCGCGATTCCGATCTCGAGGTCGTCGACGGTGATGCCGATGTGATCGAAGACGGGCATCCCGGCAGTCTTGCGCACCGCGCCGCTCGCGAGCAACACGTCGCTCCCGGCGGAGACGAGGCCCGTTCCCAGCCGGGACTGGGAGACTTCGGGGCATGGCGCGAACCGGTCCCTCACGTGCGGCCGCGCGCCACGCCCGCCGGCCGCCGAGGAAGCGCACGCCGTCCGATGCGCGGGCGAACGGGAATCGGCGCCGCTCCGGCGCGAGCCGTCGGCGTTCCCGCGGCGCGCGCGCTCGCCGCGTGCGCATCCTGCTCATCACGTCGGCCGCCTCTCTCGCCGTCCTCGGCCTCCTCGCCGCCGTCGCGCTCGCGAGCACCGTGATGCGGGGGTCCGGCGACTGCCGCATCGCGGCCCTGGTGCCGCAGCGCTCGGCTGTGTCGGCGAGCGGGTGGGATGCCGAGCAGCTCGACAACGCCGCCGTCATCATGCGTGCCGGCAGCGACCTGGGGCTGTCGGCTCGTGATCAGGCGATCGCCGTCATGACGGCGATGGGGGAGTCCTCGCTGCGCAACCTCGACTACGGCGACTGGGAGACCAGCGGCGTCACCAACCCGGACGGCAGCCGCACCACGTCGATCGGGCTCTTCCAGCAGCAGGACGGCTGGGGAACTCGAGAGCAGCGCCTGGACCCGTACGCCGCGGCGTCGCTGTTCTACCGCGCCATGACGAAGGTCGTGCCGGAGGTGGAGAGGCATGGTCTCGCACCGACACTGGTGGCGCACCGCACGCAGATCAACGCCGACCCTCAGCACTACGCCCGCTACTGGCCGGCCGCGGTGCGCGTGGTCGAGCAGCTGTCCGGCTCAGAGACCGGGCTCGACGCGGCGACCGGCGCCCAGGAGTGCCCACGGGGGTGAGCCGCCGGTCTCGAGCGCAGGCTGATGACCGGTTCGGCGGAGGCGATCCATGCGGCCTTGACAGGCAGCGAACCCGAGGTCGTGGAAGGTTCCCTTCCGAGCAGGAGATGTGTCTCTCCGCAGGAGGCTCGAGCCCGAGAACTCCTGTGGAAGGGCGCTCTCCTGTGGAGCGAGCACGGGGACACGGATGCCGCGACCCGGGACCGTCGTTCTCACGGGATGCGCGCGTCCGGCCACCCGCCCCGATGCTCACAGGCGCGAGCGGCCTGTTGGGCGCCCGCAGCAAGCGCCGTCCCGACGCCTGCACCGCCCAGGCGTGCGGCGATGAATCCGGCGATGAAGGCGTCGCCGGCGCCCGTGGTGTCGACGACCTCGGCGGGCACAGCATCCTGCCGCCACCACCGCGAGCCGTCGGTTGCCATCGCACCCAACGCACCGCGCGTCACCACCGCCAGGGCCGCTCCTCCCGCGATGGCTCGACGCGCCCACGCGCGTGCTTCCTCCTCAGGCGGATCGGCAACCGATCCGAACGCGACGTCGAGTCCGGCGAAGCCCCGAGAGACCGCCCCGTCCTGGCTGAGACGTGGCAGTCGTCCGCCCATGGTGCGGATGGCAGCGCGGACGGCATCGGCTTCGGCGAGCATTCCGAGGTGCACCCAGTCGGCGCGGGAGATCAGCGCGAGCTCGGCTCGCCGCGGAACGTAGTTCGCGGTCACCCCGAAATCCTCGGAGACGAACTCACGCTCACCGCCGGGCTTCACGTCGATGCGCGTGAGTGCCGTCGCACCCGGACGAGTGACGAGGCCCTCGGGCGTCAAGCCGGCTCGCAGCACGCCCCGAGCGACCGCGCGGCCGAAGGCATCGGATCCGATGGCTCCGAAGTACGCCGTCGGAATGCCGGCGGCCACGAGCTGAGCGCCGACGTTGAGCGCATTGCCCCCGACGAACAGCGCCGGTTCCGCGCCGATGTACTCGTCGATGGTGTTGTCACCCACCACCGCCGCGGTCCGCCGCATCCGTCGCCGCCTCAGTACTGCACGCGCCTGTAATACCGGCGCGTGGTGAGTGGGTGGTCGCGGAGCACTTCCAGGTGGGCACTGACGCGCTCCAGCGCGGTCGCAAGCAGCGTGGGCGCGAGCAGCGCTCGGAGCTGTGGAGAGAATCCCGGCAGCTCGAAGTCGGCGGTGTCGATCACCGTGAGGGTCTGGGTGACGGTGGGTACGAACGCCTCGACGCGCTCGATCAGCGGCCGTCCGGCATCTTCACCCTTCAGCGCGAGGACGCTGACGCCGGGCTCGAGCAGCTCGAGGGTGCCATGGAAGAAGTCGCTGGCGTGCACCGGCCGGGTGCGGATCCACTGCATCTCCTCCAGGATGCACATGCCGTAGTAGAAGGCCTCCGGCCAGCTTCCGCCGGCGCCCGTCACGATGTGGTAGTCGCTCGCGGCGATCACTCGGGCGATCTCCTCAGCCCGGCCCTCGAAGGTGCGCTTGATGCCGAGGAGGGCGCCGGGCAGGTCCGAGAGCTGGGAACGCAGCCGCGGTGCGTCGTCGTCGCCGTCGAAGGCCTCGAGGATCGAAAGCGCGAGCAGCAGTGCCTGCACCGTGAAGGTCTCGCTCGAGGTGTCGTCCGCGGCGAACGTCGTGAGGTTGGCGTCGGCCTCCTTCGCGAGCGGGGTGCCGGCATCGCCGGTGAGCGTCACGACGAACGCGCCCGCGGCCTGGGCGGAACGCAGCAGCTCGATGCTCTCGACCGTCGTTCCCGAGAGCGACGGGATCACCACGAGCGTCGTTGGCCCGAGATGCACCGACCCGGTGTGCACGAGCTCCGCGGGCATCTCCTGCAGCACGCGAAGCCGGGAGCGCGTCTGCAGGAACCGGACGGCGGGCTGCATCAGGATGCCGGCCCCGCCGGAGCCGGCGAAGATCACGGTGTCGGTCCCGGCTGCGAGTCGCCGGCGCACGAGTTCGTCGATGCGAGGAGCGAGCGCGACGGCGCCGGACTGGATGTCGAAGAAGCGTTCGGTGTCGAGGTTGAGCATGGAGAAGTCCTTGAGAGTGAGGGGGAACGAAGGAATGCGCGCCCGTGGTCATGCACCCGGAAGGCGCGCGCCGGGCGGGCGCGGTTCGGCAGGTGCCGTCTCAGGCAGCGGCGGCTCGTGGGAGCGCCTGCTCGATCGCCGCGAGCGAGCGCTGCAGCACCGGCTTCGGGTCGAAGGCGTAGGAGCCGTCACCGAAGAGCTCGACCGTCATCGGCCCGGTGTAGCCGCGGCGGTCGAGGGCGGCGAGGATGTCGCGCAACGGCAGCTCGCCGTCACCCCAGGCGAGATGACCGGCCGGACTGCCGTCGATCAGGTGCACGTGCCGCACCAGCGAGCCGAGCCGGTCGAAGTACGCGTCGACGTCGTCGCCCGCCACGGTCATCGCCACGGTGTCGAGCGCGACGCCGAGGTTCGCGGCCGCGATGTCGGCGAGCATCGCGGCGGCATTCCCGGCCGTGTTGACCAGGTTGGACTCGACCCGCTGGAGCGGCTCCAGCACGCAGTCCAGCCCCAGGCTGTCGGCGTAGGCCGCGATCTCGCCGATCGCGTCCACGGCACGTCGCCATGCCGCATCCGTCGATTCGCTCTCGAACCCGCGACCGGGGGTCAGGAACAGCCGCGACGCGCCCAACTCGACGGCGAGCTCGGCCGCGCGGCGGAACATCGCGACGCTGGCGGCGCGCAGGCGCGTGTCGGGCGAGGCGACGTTGACCGGGTACATGACCTGCTCCGGGGTGAGGCAGTCGATCCGCAGGCCGCGCTCGGCGGCGAGACGGCGGATCGCCCGAGCCTCGCCATCGCTGGTCCGGCTCACGTGGAGATGCGGAGCGATGCCCCACAGCTCCACACGCTGCCGGCCGAGCTCGGCGAGATCGTCGAAGCACTCCGCGAGCGGGCGGTGCTGGTAGGAGAAGTTCGACCCGTTCACCTGGTCGAGTGCGATCGTCATTTGCCGATCCCTTCCGAGAGTCCCTTGATGAAGTACCGCTGGCAGAGGAAGAACAGGGCCACGACCGGCACCGCTGCGATCACCATGCCTGCGAAGACGACCGGGTAGTCGGTGCCGTGCTTGCTCATGAGGCTCGTCAGCCCCACGGGCAGCGTCTGCACGTCGGTGCCGCTGGTGAACACCATCGCGAACAGATACTCGTTCCACGCGAACAGCACGTGGAGGATGACCGTCGAGATGATGATCGGCTTCGACATCGGCAGGATGATCCGCCAGAAAGTCGTCCACCGGCTCGCGCCGTCGACCTCAGCCGCCTCGTCGACCTCGCGCGGCAGATCGATCATGTACGCCCGGATGAGGAACGTGGTGAACGGGATCCGGAACGCCGTGTAGAGGATCAGCAGCGCCCAGAAGGTGTTGTACAGACCCATCGCCTGGAACATCTTCACCAGCGGAACCAGTGCAACCGCCGGCGCCAGCATCAGTCCGCCCAGGATGAGCCCGGCGGTCACCCGGCCGAAGGGCACGCGGACGCGGGTGAGCCCGTACGCCGCCCAGGCGCTGATGAACACGGTCGTGATCGTCGACGTCACCGTCACGAGCACGCTCGTGGTGAGGTATCCGCTCACACCGCGGTTCCAGGCGTTCGCGTAGTTCTGCCAGCTCCACTCGAGGGGCAGCGCGAACGGGTTGCCGAAGAGCTCGGCGTTGGTCTTGAAGCCGTTCAGCACCATCCACAGCAGCGGGTAGACCACCACGGTGACGAGTCCGAGCAGGAACGACCAGATGAAGACCTTGCCCACGACGCCGAGGAAGCCTGCCCGCGTCACCGAGCGCGAGCGCACGTTGCGCGGGTTGACCGTGCGATTGGACACGGTGCGATCGGACACGGTTGCCGTCACCATTCGACCCTCCTGCGGCGCGTGTACCAGAGCTGCGCGAGCGCGATGGCGAGCGTGACCACGAAGATCACGGTGGCGATGGCCGCGGCGTAGCCGAAGTCGTTGCGGACGAACCCGTTCCGGTAGAGCCAGGTGCCGAGCACCTGCGTGGAGTTGTTGGGACCGCCACTGGTCATGACCATCACCTCGTTGAAGACCTGGAAGGCGCCCGAGATGGTGACGATCATCATCAAGCCCGTCATCTCGCGGACGAGCGGCAGCGTGACGTGGAAGAACCGCCGCACGGGGCCGATGCCGTCGAGCGATGCCGCCTCGTACAGCTCCGACGGGATGCGCTGGATCGCCACGGCGAACAGGAGCGTCGAGTACCCGAAGCCCTGCCACTGGCTCATCGCGATGATCGCGACCATCGCCGTGCTCTCCTGCCCCAGCCACGGCTGGGCCAGAGCGCCGAGACCGAGCACGTCGAGCAAGGAGTTGAGCAGCCCGAGGTTCGGCTCGTAGATGAAGTAGAACAGCAGGCCGGCGACCGTCAGCGAGATCGCCGAGGGGACGAAGTAGATCGCTCTCAGCGCCTTGCGCCAGCTCGTTCGGCGCAGGCTCTCGATGAGCGCGGCGAGCACGAGAGCGCCCGCCACTTGGAACGCGATCGACAGCACGGCGTACAGAACGTTGTTGCCGAGCGAGGCCCAGAAGACCGGGTCACCGGCGAGCTTCACGTAGTTGTCGAGGCCGACGAACGTCTGCGTCCCGCTGTAGATGTCCCACTCGAGCGTCGAGAACCCGAAGTTCTGGATAAGGGGCAGGTAGACGAAGACGGCGATGACGACGATCGCGGGCAGCACCCACGCGAGGCCTGCGAGTCGACGGGCAGGCGAGGCGCCGACCGACCGGCCGGGCCTGCCCGTTCTCGGCCGACGGCCGAGAACGACGGACGTGGTGTCTGTGGGAACGAGGGGGCCGGCGGTGGCCGGCCCCCTCGTGGTCATCGTGCTGATGAGTTCGCTCCTTGCACGCTCTCCATGACCTGCTCGGGCGTGGAGCTTCCGCTGATGAGGGCCTCACCGCCGGCGAGCCAGGCATCCGCCACCTCAGGGACGGTCACGGTGTCGAGCCAGACGACGAGCTGCGAGGCCTCGTTCACCTTCGTGATCCCTTCGAACACCGCGGCGCTCGAGGTCTCCTCCGTGACGGCGCCGATGACCGTGCTCGGCTGGCCATACGGCGGCGACGACAGTGTCTTGGCGTTCTCCTCGTCGGTGACGAACTTCATGAAGTCCACCGCCAGGGCGGCGCGCGGCGACTTCGCATTGATGAGGTAGCCCTCCGGCGAGCCTTCGATCGCCGCGGTGTCGCCCGCCGCATCCGAGGGGGCGGGCAGCGCGAAGATGCCGAACTGGTCGGGCGTCAGGACGTTGCCCTCCGCCGTGACGGTGTCGAACTCCAGGATCTCCTGGTAGTACATCGCCGCCCGCCCGCCGGCGAGGGCCTCCTGCGCCGTGGTGTAGAGCACGCCGTTCGTGCCGGTGCCGGTGTCGGTGCACTCGTCGACGAGGGTCTTGAACTGCTCGAGTGCGGCCGTGTATCCGGGGTGGCTCCACTCGGCGGAGGCGGGATCGAAGTCGGCGTGCAGCACGTCGCTCGGCACGTTGTACGCGAAGAGCTGCTGCAGGTAGTGCAGTGCCGGCCAGCCGTCCTTGTTGCCGAAGGCGATCGGCTCGTATCCGGACGCTCGGAGCGGCGCGCACGTCTCGATGAGCTCCTCGAAGGTGGTGGGCACCTCGACGCCTGCCTCGGCGAACGCGGTCTTGCTGTACCCCATGAACTTCCCGTTGTTGTACAGCGGGATGCCGTAGTACTTGCCGTCGACCGCGAAGGCGTCCAGCGACGCCTCGCCGAAGCGGTCGCCCCACTCTGTGCCGGGCGCGATGACCTCGGTGAGGTCGGCGGCGAGGCCGCCGCTGATGAAGTTCTCCGCCCAGTCGCCCGCCCACGTGAAGTAGATGTCGGGCAGGGCCCCGCTGGCCGTGAGCGTCTTCGTCTTGTCCTTCACCGACTGGTCGGTCTCCTGAATGAGTTCGACGTCGACGTCCGGATGCTCGGCCTCGTACGCCGCCGCCAGATCCTCGAAGTACGGGCCGAGGGGTTCGCCGGCGAACTTCGTGAGGATGCTCAGCGTGCCCGAGTACTCGGGTTCCGCCGTGACGTCGGCTGCGGGAGCAGGAGAGCCTCCGGCGCACCCCGCCAGGGTCAGGGCCGCGGCCGTCGCGGCCGCGGTCATCGCGTATCTGCGTACGTGCATGGGTACCTCTTTCCGAAGGACGGTTCTCGGGAGGGACCGACGGCGCCCGGGCGCCCACCGATCCGACGCTGGATATTGCGGTGCGTGACTTGGGAGCCGAATGTACATGAAACCTGAGACCGGTACCAGTCTCGAGTTCAAAAGATTCCCGCGGCGCGCATGCTTGACAGTCGCGTCAAGGCCGTGTCAACATGGTCGCCACCTGAGACCGGTATCACATTCGGATCCCGTGCCGGCCGGGAAACCACGCGAAAGGACACACGCATGCTCGGCTTTGAGGAGCCCGAATTCCGCGCTCAGACGGCCAGCGCCGTCGCCCTCCGCCCGCAGGTCGAGGAACTCGTCGAGGGCCTTCTCGACGACGGCATCGAGAATGTGCTGCTGGTCGGCTCCGGCGGCACGTACGCCCAGATGTGGCCGTACGAGTTCCTGGCGCGGCAGCGCTCGAGCCTTCCCGTGCGCTCCGCGATCGCAGCTGAGCTGATCGAGTCGGGCGACGCGCTCCTCGGAGAGCGCACGCTCGTCGTGGTGGCGTCGGTCTCGGGCACGACGGAGGACGTCGTCCGGGCGCTCGACTACGTCAAGGGCTTCGGTGCGAAGACCGTCGCCTTCACCGGCGTGCCGACGTCGCCGATCGCCCTGAACGTCGACCACGCGCTCGTCTCCGAGCCGAAGACCTGGCCGTTCGACATGCAGCTACTGCTGCTCGTGGGCCGCATCCTGTATCGGCGCGGCGAGTTCGACGGCTACCCCTCGCTCGCCGACGAGCTGGTGCATCTGCCCGACGCGCTCGTGGCCGCGGCGGAGCAGGCTGAGCCGCTCGCCGCGGCGTTCGCCGAAGCGCACGTCGAAACCGACTACTACTTCCTCATCGGCGGTGGGCCGCTGTGGGGCTTCACCTACCTGTATTCGATGTGCATCCTCGAGGAGATGCAGTGGCTGCGCACGACGCGCGTGCACAGCGCGGAGTTCTTCCACGGCTCACTCGAGCTGCTCGAGGAGGACACGGCGGTGCTCATCTTCCAGGGCGAGGACCGCACGCGTCCGGTCACCGACCGCGCGGAGGCCTTCGCCAAGCGGATCTCGAAAGACGTCACCGTCTTCGACACCCGGGACTACGCGCTCGAGGGCTTCAGTCAGGAGAACCGGCAGTACATCGCGCCGATCGTGCTCGACACCGTGATGGGCCGAGTGAGCAAGCACCTCGAACGCGTGCGCGATCACTCGCTCGACCTGCGTCGCTACTACCGCGTCATGGAGTACTGAGCACGACACGATCCGCGGGGCCGGACGCGCGTCCGGCCCCGCTCGACCCGCCGGACGCCTGCGGCGCGGGCGCCGGGTCAGAGGCAGGTGGAGGCACACATGCGCGTACTGGGATTCGGCGACAACATCGTCGACCGCTTCCTCGATCGAGGCATCGACTACCCCGGCGGCAATGCGGTGAACGTCGCGGTCTTCGCCCGACGGCTCGGGGCGGACGCGGCGTACGTGGGCGTCTTCGGGGACGACGACCTCGGCGCGTTCCTGCGTGAGGCGGTTCACGCGGAGGGCATCGCCATCGACCGGAGCGTCGTCCGCGCCGGAGAGACCGGCGTCTCGTCGTTGCACGTCCGGGAGGGCGACCGCGTCTTCCTGGGATGGAACGGCGGCGGCGTCACGGTGCGCGAGCCGATCGACCTCGAGGACGGACGGCTGGAGTACGCGGCGGGATTCGACCTGGTGCACTCCAGCGTCTACTCGCGCGTCGAGTCCGAGCTGAAGCGGCTCGCCGGCCTCGACGTGCTGGTGAGCTACGACTTCTCCAGCGAGGACGAGTTCCGGACGGGCGAGTACCTCGACGCCGTCGCCCCGCACCTCGACCTCGCTCTGGTGTCCTGCTCCGGGCTCGACGACTGCGAGGCGCGGGCGCTCCTGGCCGACATCGTCCGACGCGGTGCGTCGCTCGCCCTCGGCACGCGCGGCACGGATGGCGCCCTCGTCACCGACGGCCGCTTCTGGCGAAGTGCTCCCGCGCACCGCATCGAGGACGAGTCCGCCATCGTCGACACGATGGGATGCGGCGACGCCTTCGTCGCAGGATTCATTGTGTCGCTCCTCGGTGAGGGCTGGCGCAAGGCTGCGGGGCCGACCGCCGGGCAACTGGAGCGGGCGCTCGCTGCTGGCGCCCAGTCGGCCTGGGCGCAGTGCTTCGTCGAGGGAGCGTTCGGCCGCGGCCGCCCGGTCGGCGACGCGGTCGCCAGTAGCATGTGGTGAGCCGGTGACGCGGAAGGGGGCGCGGACGATGTCCCCCGAGCGCTCGACTCCTCCGACGATCTCCGACGTCGCCACCGAAGCCAATGTCGGGCGCGCGACGGCGGCCCGCACGCTCGGCGGCTACGGGTACGTGAGTCCTGAAGCCCGCGAGCGCGTTCTCGCGGCGGCGGAGCGCCTCGGGTATCGGGCGAACGCCCTCGCACGCAGCATGTCGACGGGCGTCAGCCACACCCTCGGGGTGGTCGTCGCCGACATCGGCAACCCGTTCTTCGCCGGCGTCGTGCGGGGCATCTCCGATGCGTCGCGCGCCCGCGGGTTCGACACCCTGGTGCTCAGCACGCACGAGGATCTGACCGAAGAGATCGCCGCGGTGAACGTGCTCATCGACAAGCGCGTGGACGGCATCATCGTCGCGTCGGCGGCGCTCACGCCCGCCGGCACCGCCCACATCGAGGAGGCGCGGGCGCGCGGCATCCCGGTCGTTCTCGTCGACCGCGCGGTTCCCGGGCTCGACGACCTCGCGGCCGTCGTGATCGACAACCGCGAAGCCAGCCGGGAGGCGGTGGCTTCGCTCATCGCCGCCGGTCACCGGCGCATCGGCTTCGTCTGGGGACCGCCCGTTCCCGAGCGTCCGGCCCGCCGGCGAGAGCTCGTGGATGCGGCCGCCCGGAACCTGTGGACCGACGGCGAGCGCCTGCGCGGCTACCTCGACGCGCTCGACGACGCCGGGTTGCCGTTCGACGCCGACCTCGTGATGGTGGGGGAGAAGACGGAGGCGCGCGCGATCGCCGAGGTGGAACGGATGCTGCGACTCGACGACCGCGTGACGGCGTTGTTCTGCACCGAGACCGACGCGGTCACCGGTGCGCTGCACGCGATCCGGGCGGCAGGCCTGCGCATCCCGGCCGACGTGTCGCTCATCGGCTTCGACGACAGCTCGTGGGCTTCGGTGATGGACCCGCCCCTGACCATGGTCGAGCAGCCCATGCTCGCCCTCGGCACTCGCGCCGCGGAGGTCCTGCTCGGCCATATCGACCGCGCCGCGTCGAGCGATACATCGCCGGAGGACGCGTCGGGCCGGATTCGCCACACTCTCGACACGCGTCTCATCAGGCGCGCCTCGGTGGCGCCCCCGCCGGGTGTCGCTCCAGCAACTTGAGCCGGTTCATATCAAGTTTGATTTGACGGATGCCCGGACGCAGGCGTATGGTTGAGCCATCGCGGCTCAACCTTGGGTCGATCCAAGCGACGTCGCGAGCAGACTTCACCCGATCCACGGGCTCAGGCAGCCGCCTCGGCCCACACGAAGGAGAGAACACATGGCACGTGCTGTTGGAATCGACCTCGGTACGACGAACTCGGTCGTGAGCGTCCTCGAGGGCGGCGAGCCGAAGGTCATCGCGAACGCCGAAGGGTTCCGCACGACCCCCTCGGTCGTCGCCTTCACCAAGGACGGCGAGGTGCTGGTCGGCGAGACCGCCAAGCGCCAGGCCGTCACGAACGTCGACCGCACCGTCTCGTCGGTCAAGCGCCACATGGGCACCGACTGGACCTTCGGCGTCGACGGCAAGAAGTGGACGCCGCAGGAGATCTCCGCGCGCATCCTGCAGAAGCTCAAGCGCGACGCCGAGCAGTACCTGGGCGACACCGTGACGGATGCCGTCATCACCGTCCCCGCCTACTTCAACGACGCCGAGCGTCAGGCCACCAAGGAGGCCGGCGAGATCGCGGGCCTGAACGTCCTCCGCATCATCAACGAGCCCACCGCCGCCGCGCTGGCGTACGGCCTGGACAAGGGCAAGGAGGACGAGCTCATCCTCGTCTTCGACCTCGGTGGCGGAACGTTCGACGTGTCGCTGCTCGAAGTGGGCAAGGACGACGACTTCTCCACGATCCAGGTCCGCGCGACGGCCGGTGACAACCGCCTCGGTGGCGACGACTGGGACCAGCGCCTGGTGGACTACCTGATCAAGCAGTTCAAGGACACCACGGGCGTCGACGTCTCGAACGACAAGATCGCGCTGCAGCGTCTCAAGGAGGCCGCGGAGCAGGCGAAGAAGGAGCTCTCGTCCTCGACGAGCACCTCGGTGAACCTGCCGTACCTGTCGCTGACGGAGTCCGGACCGGTGTCGCTGTCCGAGACGATCTCGCGGGCGAAGTTCGAGGACCTCACTAAGGACCTGCTCGACCGCACCAAGAAGCCGTTCGAGGACGTCATCCGCGAGGCCGGCATCAAGGTCAGCGACATCGACCACGTGGTGCTCGTGGGCGGCTCGACCCGTATGCCCGCCGTGTCGGAGCTCGTCCAGCGCGAGGCCGGGAAGGAGCCCAACAAGGGCGTGAACCCGGACGAGGTCGTCGCCGTCGGCGCCGCCCTGCAGGCCGGTGTCCTCAAGGGCGAGCGCAAGGACGTGCTGCTGATCGACGTCACGCCGCTGAGCCTGGGCATCGAGACCAAGGGCGGCATCATGACGAAGCTCATCGAACGCAACACCGCCATCCCCACCAAGCGCAGCGAGACGTTCACGACCGCCGACGACAACCAGCCGTCGGTCGCGATCCAGGTCTTCCAGGGCGAGCGCGAGTTCACCCGCGACAACAAGCCGCTGGGCACGTTCGAGCTGACCGGCATCGCCCCGGCTCCGCGCGGCATCCCGCAGATCGAGGTCACGTTCGACATCGACGCCAACGGCATCGTCCACGTGTCGGCGAAGGACAAGGGCACCGGCAAGGAGCAGTCGATGACCATCACCGGCGGTTCGTCGCTGCCGAAGGAGGACATCGAGCGCATGGTGCGCGAGGCCGAGGAGCACGCCGCCGAGGACAAGAAGCGCCGCGAGGCCGCCGAGGTGCGCAACCAGGCCGAGACGCTCGCGTACTCGATCGAGAAGCTCATCAAGGACAACGACGACAAGCTGCCCGCCGACGTCAAGGAGAGCGTGCAGGGCGACGTCGACGCGCTGAAGGCCGCGCTGGCCGGTGACGACGACGAGGCGGTCAAAAACGCCTTCGACAAGCTCAGCCAGAGCCAGACGAAGCTGGGCGAGGCGATCTACGCCGCCGGCCAGGCGTCGCAGTCGACGGATGCCCCGAGCGAGCAGCCCGCAGGCGACACGGGTTCGGCGGACTCCGATGAGGACGTCGTGGACGCCGAGGTCGTCGAAGACGAGGACGAGAAGAAGTAATCATGGCTGACAAGGACCACAGCTCCGTTCCCGAGCCCGAGGACTCCCGCGGCGCTGACGAGGTCCGGCCTGCTCAGGAGGGGTCGGAGGCGAACGCCTCCGACCCCGCCCCGCAGGAAGGACAGGATGCCGCCGGCGAGGCCGACGAGCTCACGGTGGACGACATCCTGGGTGCGTCGCAGACGGCCGAGGCCGCCGACGCCGACACCGCCGCCGACCGCGTGGAGGCGCTGGAGTCGCAGCTCCTCGACGACCTCAAGCGGCTGCAGGCCGAGTACGCCAACTATCGGCGCCGCACCGAGGAGCAGCGCGAGATCGAGGTCCAGCGCGCCCAGGGCGCCGTGGCGAAGGGTCTGCTGCCCGTGCTCGACGACCTCGACCGCGCCGCCAAGCACGGCGACCTCGTCGACGGCTCGCCCTTCGCCGCGATCGCCGAGAAGCTGCGCACGCTCGCCGAGCGCATCGGCCTGGTGACGTACGGGGAGGCCGGCGAGGTCTTCGATCCCCAGCAGCACGAGGCGATCTTTCAGGCGCCGACGCCGGGCACGACCGAGCCGACGATCCTCGAGGTCGTCGAGATCGGGTACCGGCTCGGCACCGTCGAACTGCGCCCTGCGAAGGTCGTCGTCGCCGTGCCGACCGAGTAGCACCGAAGGAGATCCATGGCCAGTCAGGACTGGTTCGACAAGGACTTCTACGCGGTGCTCGGCGTCTCGAAGGACGTCACCGATGCGGACCTGAAGAAGACCTACCGCAAGCTCGCCCGGAAGTACCACCCGGACTCCAACCCGGGGGATGCCGCCGCGGAGGCGAAGTTCAAGGAGATCAGCGAGGCCTACTCGGTGCTCTCCGACCCGGAGCAGCGGCAGGAGTACGACCAGATCCGTGCGATGGGGTCCGGCGCCCGCTTCACCGCGGGCGGCCAGGGCGCCGGCGGCTTCGAGGACGTGTTCAGCATGTTCGGCCAGGGTCGCGGCACCCGCACGCAGGCGCAGGACTTCGACGACATCTTCGCGATGTTCAATCAGCAGGGCGGCGGCTTCGGCAGCGGCCGGTTCGGGCAGACCAGCGGCGGCTATCGCGGCTTCGGCGGACCGACACGGGGCGCCGACGTCACCGCCCGCACGACGATCGACTTCGTCACCGCGACCAAAGGCGAGACCATCACGCTTCAGGGCGAGGACGGCAAGCCCTTCAAGGTGAAGATCCCCGCCGGCGTCGCCGACGGGCAGCGGATCCGTCTGCGCGGCCGGGGTCGTCCGTCGCCGGACGGCGGCGAGAACGGCGACATCGTCGTCCTGGTCACCGTGCGGCCGCATCCGGTCTTCACCCGCGACGGGCTGAACCTTCGTGTGACCGTCCCGGTGACCTTCACCGAGGCTGCCCTGGGCGCCACCATCGAAGTGCCCACGCTGGGCGGTGAACCGGTCAAGCTGCGCGTGGCGCCGGGCACGCCGTCCGGTCGCGTGCTGCGGGTGAAGGGGCGCGGCGTGTCGACGGCGAAGGGCACCGGTGACCTCCTCGCCGAGGTGCAGGTGGTCGTGCCATCGCATCTCGACGGTGCGGCGCGTGAGGCGCTCGAGCGCTTCCACGAGCTCGAACCCAAGGAGAACCCGCGTGCCGACCTCATGGCCAAGGCGCGCGGCTGAGACGATGCGCTCGCTGAGCGAGAGAGTCCGCGACCCGGACGACATGCGATAGACGAGAGTAGGCAAGGGGGTGACTGACATGGCAGAGGAGCACCAGATCGACGAGGACGCGCCGATCTTCGCGATCGCCGTCGCCGCCGAGCTCTCCGGCATGCACCCCCAGACGCTGCGCCAGTACGACCGGCTCGGGCTCGTCGTGCCCGCGCGCACACAGGGCGGGTCCCGGCGCTACTCGCTGCGGCATGTGCAGCAGCTCCGCGAGGTGGCGCGGATGTCGGCCGACGGCATCGGGCTTCCTGCGATCGCGCGCATCCTCGAACTCGAGGACCGGGTGCGCGAGCTGCACGGTCGCGTCCGCGACCTCGAGGAGCGGGTGCGGGTCGAGCTGGAGCGGCGCCCCGGCGCGCGCGTCTTCGCCGCCGGATCGACCGGGTCGGTGGTGACGCTGCGCAGCGGCACGCGCGTGCGCCGCGCGACCGAGCTGGTGGTGTGGCGCCCGCGTCACCCGCTTCCGCCCGCCGGTGACGCAGGCCGTTCCGACGACGACGCGTAGCCGGGCGCGAACGATCGCGCGGCACGTTCCTCGCGCCTCGCGCACGAGCGCTGCACTTACCGGCGATCGCTGCAGTCGGAACTGCAGCGGTCGCAGGGATGTGGCGCGCTCGGGATGCCGCCGGGTCGGCCCCCGGCGCGGGTGAAGCGAGGGGTGAAAATTCGCTCAGCGGATTCTCATTCGCGATAGCCTCCCGCCTGGAGGCCGTAATCCGATCTGACCGGATGCGGCCGAGTGACACGTGATGACGACCCAGCGTCATCGCGCATTCGGGGGAGTGACATGAGCGGTCGCCGGCGCGCGATTTTCGGTGAGCACACACAGCGACGGAGCATCCGGCGGACGGCCAAGGCGGCAGTGGCCAGCCTCGCCGCGGCGCTGATGGTGATCTCGGGCGCCACGGCGGCCAGCGCCGCCATCGTGGCGGCCCACGAGATCACCGCGAACTGGGCGGCCCCGGCGCCGACCAGCGTGATGTACGGCAACCCGGTCATCGCCGAGTGGCACATCAACACCAACGACGCCGAGCAGCCCGAGTCGAACCAGGATGTGACGAACGTCACGGCCACCCTTACGGCGGCGAACGGAAAGTTCGCGAACCTGCCGAGCGTGTGCCGGACGACCGGGGTCACGCCGGCCTCCTCCATCTCCGCAGACGGCGTCACTCTGGTGTGCAACGTCGGCACCGTCAAGGCCGGCACCGCCACCGTGCTGCAGACGCCGATCCGTGCCACCAGCACGAACGGCCAGCCGCTCTCGGCCTCGGGCTCGGTGTCGTCCGACCAGGCGGCCGCCCCGTCCGCCGTGGCCACGCTGCCCCCCGTGCCGGTGACCTACAACTACGGCATGGACCTCGTCATCTCGACGCCGTCGAGCAACCCCGCCGAGGGCGGGCAGCGCTCCCGCTACTTCGAAGGCAACGTCGAGCGCCAGTACATGATCGTCGACTGGGCGATCGCCGCGAACGTCGGCAGCCGCCCGGGCCCGGCGAACTACTCCTTCGTGCTGAACGTCTCCAGCTCCACTCCGAACGCCAACCCCAACCTCATCACGCCCGAGGAGTGCCGCCCCGTCAACGGCGAGATCGCGGCAGGCATCCCGTTCTCGGCGGCGAACCGCCCCGATCGCGCGGCCTTCCCGGGCGGCTGCACGATCACGAAGCTCAACGCCACGCAGTACCGCGTCACGTTGACCAACATCGACTACAGCCTCACCCGCGTTCCGGTGAAGGACTCCAAGGGTCAAAACCTTCCCGCAGGCAAGAACTACATCGCGTCGGGTGCTCTCATGCTGTCGCACCCCTCGCCGGCCACGTTCAACCAGACGTTCAACTTCACCGCCGCCGCTCCGGCATGGACCTACCCGGGCACCACGCAGCAGACAGCCGACCCGACGGCCAACAACGCCGACGCGATCACGCTGTACGTGCCCGGCGACTTCAGCAACCACTGGGCCGGCACTCCGGCGTCCTCGCGCTCCGCATGGGACGACCAGCTGTTCGTCGCGCCGGGTACCGGCTCGACGTGGACCCTGCCCAGCCCGACCGGTCAAGCGGCGGGTCAGCCCCTCCCGTTGTATTCGCAGGCCAACAGCTACGCGTGGAACGACTACCGTGGCCCGAACGCCGGCAACATCGCCGGCGTCTGCACGATGAATCAGACGGCGACGAACGCGCCCCCGCCGGAGAGCAACAACTTCGTCTACCGCTACATGGACGGCGGCGGGTGGGATCCCGCTCGCGGCGGGTATCTGCAGGTCCCGAGCCTGCGCTATTGGTACACCACCGCCAACATCGACACACGAACGTTCACCTGCGACTCGACGGCCGTGACCTGGGTGGCCGCGACGCCGGCCGGCGGCGTCACCGTCGGCGACCCGCGCGTCACGGGGACGAGCGTCGTGCAGCTGCCCGCGAACGTCACCGCTTTGAAGGTGACGTGGAACCCCGCGGTCGACAAGCCGTTCATGGTCTTCGTGCGCGGCTTCGGCTACATCAAGGCGAATGCCACCCCCTGGGTGGCCGGGGCGCCGAACAACATCGCGGAGGAGGGCTGGACCGTCGGGTCGTTCAACCGGCCCAACACCGTCACGGCGGCAGCGAACACCTGGTACAACAACAGCGCCGTAGGCGGCGTCAACGCGGCTACCCCCTGGAGCCCGTACACCGGCGCTGCGGGCGGCACCAACGGATACCGAGACGTCTTCCGCATCATCGGCAACACCGGCACGATCTCGAAGTCGGCGAGCCCGCAGACCGCGGGCCCCGGTCAGCCCGTCACCTATACGGTGCGGGCGGCGACCAACAGCACGACCACGCCGCCGACCAACAGCAACCTGACCGTCGTCGATCTGCTCCCCGCCGGGATGCAGTACATCGCCGGCTCGGCACGCATCGACGGCACCGCGGTCACCCCCTCCTCCACGACGGTCAGCGGCAGGCAGCAGCTCACGTTCGCCATGACGAACTCGCCCGCCAATACGCAGCGGGTCATCACCTACCAGGCGATGCTGCCGGCGAACTCCACCGTCGCTCCGGGCACGACCCTGACCAACACCGCGGAGGTCCGCGTCCCCGGTGACAACCGGGAGGCGGCTCTGAGACAGGCCTCGGCATCCGTCGTCGTGCCGAACAACGGCACGACGTCCTTCGGCAAGAGTTCGGCCGCGACGTTCGTGCCCTACGCGGGCGGAAGCTCGTTCTGGCGCATGACGCTCAACTCGCTCGACCCGTCCTCGAACGCCTACACCGACACGATCGACATCCTGCCGTACAAGGGCGACGAGAACGGCACCAACATCGACGGCGGCTACGAGGTCACCCGCGTCGCCGTGCCGGCGAACACCTGGCGCGTCTTCTACACGACGGCCGACCCCACGACGCTCAGCGATGATCCCCGCACCAAGTCCAACGGCACCAACCCCGGCGCGATCGCGGGCAACACCGTCGGCTGGACCGCTGTCGCTCTGAGCGGCACGAACGCCGCCATCCCCGCGAACGCCACGGCGATCCGTGTCATCGGACCGGCGCTCGCGCCGGGTGCGCAGCAGTCCTTCGACGTGCACTTCACCACCGCGGCGCCCACGAGCACCGAGTGCGCCGCGCCCGCGGCCGGCGACAACAAGCCCGGCCAGGTCATCGTCAACGCCGCCACCAGCATCGCCGCCCACACCGGCCTGCCGATGAAGTCGTCGGCGACCACCACGATCGCGGACTGCAATCAGATCGAGATCAAGAAGTACGTCCTCGAGAAGGGCGGCGACCGCAGCGACCCCGATGCCTGGCACGACGCCCAGGATCTCAGCGACTCCCCGCAATACGCGCGCGGCGACTCGGTGCCCTACCGCATCGTCGTGACCAACCGCGGCACCGGCACCCTCACGAACGTCGCGGTGACCGACCCGATGTTCCCCCAGTGCGCCTTCACGGTCGCGAGCCTCGCGGCCGGGGCCTCCGAGAGCCGTGAGTGCACGGCCGGTCCTGCAGCGCTCGGCACCACCGTCAACGAGGCGTTCGTCAACGTGACGCCGCCCGTCGGCGAAGCGCTGACGGGAAGCGACCCCGCGGGCATCGTCGTGCCGCTGCCGCCCAGCGTGACCAAGACGGCCGATCCCGCCACCGGCACGCCCGCGCTCGCGGGCGACCGCATCACGTACACCGTGACGATCTCCGAGCCTGAGGACAGCCCGGCGCCGTTCCTCTCGCCGAGCTTCGTGGACGACCTCTCCGGCGTCCTCGACGACGCCGTGATCGACGAGGACAGCATCACCGTGACGTCCTCGGCCGCGGACGGCGAGCCGGGCACCGCGGTCCTCGACGGGAACGCGCTGCGGTGGTCGGCCGACCGGATCTTCCCGGGCGAGACCATCACCATCACGTACGCGGTGACCGTGAAGGCCTACGACGAGGTGGGCGACCACCGCCTGCGCAACGTCGTGACCCCCGGCACCGACATCGAGTGCGACGTGTGCTCCACCGATCACCCGGTGCCCGGCATCCGCTTCACCAAGTCGGCGGCGCCGGGCACGGTGACCCCGGGTGGCACCGTCACCTACACCGTCGACGTCGTCAACACCGGACAGGTCGCCTACGGCGAGGACGGGTTCGCGACGGCGTCGGTGACCGACCCGCTCACCGACGTGCTGAAGGATGCCACGTGGCTCGGCACGTCGTCGCCCGGTGTCACCTTCGACCCGGCTGTCGGCGTGACGTGGAGCGGACCGCTCGCCGTGGGCGCCGCGACGTCGTTCAGCTTCCAGGTGCAGATCAAGCCCGCCGGAGTGGACGAGGACATCCGCGACGACCGGCTCGTGAACACGATCGTGTCCGACACCCCGGGCAGCAACTGCGCCGAGGACTCCACCGATCCCGCCTGCGACGCCACCGTGCTGGTGCAGTCGTACACCGTCGAGAAGTCCACGGCTGAGACGCCTGTCGTGCGCGGCGATGTCGTCTCGTACACGATCACCGTGCGCAACACCGGAGAGGTGGCGTACACCGCCGAGAACCCGGCATCCTTCGACGACGACCTCGCGGACGTCCTCGACGACGCCGACTTCGTCGAGGGCAGCGCCACCGGCGGTGCCGCGTTCGCGAACGGGCATCTGACCTGGGCGGGGACGCTCGCCGTCGGCCAGGTCCGGACGTTCTCGTACTCGGTGGCGGTCAAGCAGGCGCCGAACCTCGACAGCATGGTGCTGAACAACACCGTCACGCCGACGGGGGCCGGCGGCAGCTGTGCGGGTGAAGGACTGTGCGACACCTCCACGCCGATCGCGCAGTTCCATGTCGCGAAGTCCGCGGAGCCGGCGTACGTCAACCCCGGCGGCACCGTGCACTACGAGATCGTCGTCACCAACACCGGCGGCGTGCCGTTCACCGACGCGTTCCCGGCATCCTTCCGCGACTCCTTCGCCGGCATCGTCGACGACGGCGAGCTCGCGGCGACGATCGACGACGACGGGCAGATCGTCGACGGAAGCGTGACCTGGACGGCGGGCGAGCTCACCTACCGCGGTTCGATCCTGGACTGGAGCGGCCCGCTGGCGGTCGGCGGCACCGTCACGATCGAGTACGACGTGCGGGTGGACAACCCCGACCGCGGCGACCACCTGCTCGCCAACCGGATCACCACCCCGACCGGGCTCGCCAACTGCGACACCGGCTCGGCCGACCCGCTGTGCGTCACCGAGACGCCGGTGCAGTCCTACGAGCTCGTCAAGGTCGCCGACACCGACGTGGTCGAGGTGGGCGACACGGTGCAGTACACGATCACGGTGCGCAACACCGGAAACGTCCCGTACCCGGCAGGAGCCGGCGAGCCGCAGGCCCAGGTCTCGGACCCGATCGGCGACGTGCTCGAGAACGCCGCCTTCGACGGCGCGGTCACCGCATCTGCCGGAACGGCGACGTGGGATCCGGCATCCGAGACGATCCGCTGGACGGGCGACCTCCCTGTCGGCGGCGACCCGGTGACGATCACCTACAGCGTCGCCATCACGACGGCAGCGACACCGCCCGACCGGCTCGTCAACCGCGCGAGCACCGACAGCCCCGGCGGCAACTGCGACCCGGCCACCGACATCGATCAGGCCGACCCGCGCTGCTGGGTGGAGCTGCCGACGCGCTCGTACCAGGTCGTCAAGTCGGTGAACGACACCGTCGTGGAGCCCGGCCAGCAGGACCTGACGTACACGATCACGGTGACCAACACCGGCTCGGAGGACTACACCGGCACCACGATCGGCGACGAGAACGCTGCGGAGATCCGGGACGACCTCACCGACACGCTCGGCGACGCCGGCAACCCCGTGCTGGTCTCGCAGCCGGCGGGCTGGCAGGTGACGTTCGAGAACGGCGTGCTCGTCGGGGCAGGGCCGCTGGCCGTCGACCAGACCGTCACGTTCGTCTACACGGTCGACGTCGACGACCCCGACACCGGCGACCACCGCATGGACAACCGCGTGGAGACCCCGCCCGGACGCGGCGGGAACTGCACGACGATGTCGACCGACGGCGACTGCGACGTCACGGTGCTCGTGCGCGAGTTCACGGTCGAGAAGACCGTCGCGCCCGAGGTCGCCGAGATCGGCGACACGGTCGTGTACACCGTGCGGGTGCGCAACACCGGCGCCGTCGACTACACCACCGGCGACCCGGCCGGTTTCACCGACGACCTGACCGACGTGCTGCGCGACGCCGACTGGGGCGCCGTGCTGCAGGGCGGCGCGATCTTCGACGGCGTGGACACCCTCTCGTGGTCGGGAGCGCTGCCGGTCGCCGGTGAGGCGGTCATCCGCTACACCGTCATCGCGAACGGCGACACCGACGACGACATCCTCGTCAACGACGTGGACCCCGTCGGCCCTGGGGGTGACTGCGTCGATGCCGACAGCTGCACCACCGAGGTGCCGATCCGGTCGTTCACCTACGACAAGCAGGTCGACGCGACCTCGCTGGCCGAGGGTGACGATGTCACCTACACGATCACCGTGGCCAACACCGGCGCGGTGGCGTACACCGACGCGGCGCCGGCCGACATCGTCGACGACCTCTCGGGCGTGCTCGACGATGCCGGCGACCTCCGCGACATCACGATCGATCCCGATCGGGGCGCTGCGACGGCGAACGGCAGCGCGCTGCGGTGGCAGGGGCCCCTCGACGTCGACCAGACGATCACGATCCGCTACACGCTGACCGTGAACGACCCCGACACCGGTGACCACCACCTCGTCAACGCGGTCACGAGCTCGACGGGCGAGTGCGCCGAAGAGGGCGCGTGCACGACCGACACCCCGGTCCGCAGCTATCTCGTCGAGAAGTCGTCGATCCCCGCGGTCGTGACCCCGGGCGACGACGTTCAGTACACGGTGACCGTCACCAACACGGGTGCCGTCGCGTACACCGATGACGACCCGGCCTCGTTCGCCGACGATCTCGCCGACGTGCTGGATGTCGCCGGCGAGCCGTTCGACCTCTCAGTCGAGGGCGGCAGCGACAACGCGCCGACGTGGCACGCGGCGGACGAAGAGCTGCGCTGGGAGGGCGAGCTGCCGGTCGGCGGCGTCGTCACCGTCCGGTACACCGTGACCGTCGACGCGCCCGTGGCCGACGGGGCGGACTTCCTCCTCGAGAACGTCGTCACCCCGACGAGTCCAGGCGGCGAGTGCGGCGACTGCGAGACGGTCACGCCGATCCGGGCATACGACACCGTGAAGACCGTCAGCCACCGCGAGGTCCGTCCCGGTGACGTCGTCACCTACACCGTGCGCGTGAAGAACATCGGGCAGGTGGCGTACGCGGCACCCACGCTCGCCACGTTCACCGACGACCTGTCGGGCGTGCTCGACGACGCGAGCGGGCCGACCGGGCTCACTGGCGGTGCGACCGTCGCGGACGGTGCCATCTCGTGGGCCGGGGAGCTGCCGATCGGCGCCGTCAGGACCGTCACGTATTCGGTCACCGTGCTCGACCCCGCGCAGACGCCGACGCCTCCGGCTGACGGCATCCTCCGCAACGCCGTGGTGACGCCGCCCGAGGGTGGCTGTGCGGACACCGCCGCTCCTGACTGCACGACGGAGACGCCGGTGCGGGCGCTGCACTTCGAGAAGACCGTTGACCAGGAGGTCGCTCTCGCGGGCGACGTGATCGAGTACACGGTCACCGTCGAGAACACCGGTGCGGTGGACTTCACCGCCGACGACCCGGCCTCGTTCGACGACAGCCTCGCGCGGGTCCTCGACGACGTCGATCCCGTCACCGAGGCGTCCCTGCAGCTGGATGCCAGCGCGGGTCAGGCGAGCTACGCCGTGGCGACCAGCACGCTGCACTGGGAGGGTCCGCTCGCCGCGGGAGCCACGGCGACGATCACCTACCAGGTGACGATCGCCAATCCGAACCGCGGCGATCACGCCCTGCACAACCGCATCGTGACGCCTCCCGACATCCCGTCGAACTGCGGCCGGGACTCCGAGGACCCGCTCTGCGGCACCACGACGCTGGTGAAGTCGTACCACGTCGAGAAGTCGGCCGACCGGACCGAGTTCTTCCCCGGTGATGTGGTCGAGTACACCATCACCCTCGAGAACACCGGGCAGGTGCCCTACACCGCCGACGAGCCGGTCGTCTGGGACGACCCGCTCACCGACGTCCTCGACGACGCGGTGTACAACCTCGACGCGGCGGCCACCTCGTCGGTGCCCGGCAGCGACCCCGCCGAGGTCGCGTGGGATGCGGATGCCGGCACCCTCAGCTGGTCCAGCCCGTTGGCGGTCGGCGAGGTGATCACCTTCACCTACACCGTGTCGGTGCTGAGCCCCGCGCCGGAGACGGCCGACAAGATCCTGTTCAACCGGGTCAGCTCCACGACGCCCGGCGGCAACTGCTCGCCCACAAGCGGGGACCCCGTGTGCGAGGTCGACCTCGGCGGACCCTCGGTCGAGGTCGAGAAGACCTCGTCGAAGCAGACCGCCTTCGCCGGTGAGGTCGTGGAGTACACGATCACCGTGACGAACAACGGCGGCGTCGACTGGACGGCGGACCGTCCGGCTCAGATCGAGGACTCGCTCGTGGACGTGCTGGATGACGCGACCTACAACGACGACGCCACCCAGGGTGCGACGCTCGTCGGGTCGCGACTGCAGTGGCAGGGAGCGCTGCCGGTCGGCGAGTCGGTCTCGATCGAGTACTCGGTCACGATCAACGCGCCGCGCACCGGCGACGGCATTCTCGACAACGTCGTGACGACGCCGCCGGAGGTGCCGAGCAACTGCACCGCGATCCCGCCGCAGGCGCCGGACGCCCCGATCGGAAGCGCGGTCGATCCGACCGCGTCGACGGACGAGGCCTGCGCGACCCGCACGCTGGTGCAGTCGTACGAGACCGTCAAGACCTCGGATGCGGGCGACAAGGTGGCGCCGGGCGACACCGTGACCTACACGATCACGGTCCGGAACACGGGGCTCGTGGCGTACACCGAGGAGGAGCCGGCGCTGTTCGTCGACGACTTCAGCGGTGTGCTCGACGACGCGACGTACCTGGGTGACGCCACCGGGGGAGCCCGCTACGAGGCGCCGGAGCTGTCGTGGGCCGGTCCGCTGGCGATCGGCGAGGTGACCTCCGTCACCTACGGCTTCGAGGTCAACGAGCAGGGCGGCGACAACCGCATGCTCAACGTCCTCTTCAGCTCGGGCGAGATCGGCGGCAACTGCGTCGCATCGGACGTCGCCGGCTGCCAGGTGCAGACGCTGGTGGAGCGACCGCTGGCGATCACCGGCGGCACGTTGGCTCTCTCGCTGATGGGTGTCGTCGCGGGCCTGCTCGTCGCGGGCGGTCTCTTCCTCTGGATGGGCCTGCGTCGCCGCAGCCGCCGGACGGCATGACGCGCCTTCTCGCCCTCGCGATCGCCCTGCCGGCGCTGGTGACAGCGCCGGCAGGAGCGGTCGCCGACTCGGGGCAGCCGGCGATCTCCGTCACCGTCTCGAACGGCGTCGACCAGGCGGCACCCGGCGACACGTCGACCTACCGCGTGATCGTGGAGAACTCCGGCGGCGCGGATTTCGCCGGCTCGGTCGACCTCCGCCTGCCGGAGTTCGCCGACATCGCCGCCGACACCGGCGTAGAGGGCGGCACCGCCACCTGGAGCGTCGAGCTGCCCGCGGGGCAGGGTGCGGACTTCGAGGCCGAGGTGACGTTCGCCCGCGACGCCGGCGACGCCTATCAGGTGGTGGCGCTGGCGGAGGTCCGGGACGCGTCAGGCGACCTCGTCGTACGAGCGGCGGATGCCGACGGCATCCCGGGAGCCCACGCCCCCGCCGCCGTGCCCGGCATGACGCCGGACGGCGCGGACGGATTCGCGTGGTCGGTGCCGGTCCTCATCGGTGCCGGCTCGGTCCTTGCTCTCGCTGGGGTGTCGTGGTGGCTGATCGCGAGCGGGCGGCGTCCTCGCGACGGGTGAGGCAAGGGGTGAAGCGACGGGTGAAATCGCGACCGCTCCTGAAGGTTTCCTGATAGGCAGGTGAGGGCACCCTTGCGGGTGCCTGTTCGTGTTCGGTCACGAACGATGGCAAGAGGGGGAAACTTGAGCCGTTCGGGTTGGTTCAGCACGTTCACGCACGCACGCTCGGCGACCGGTGGACGGCGACGGATGCTGAAGCTCGGCGTGGTGACAGCGGTCACCGGTTTGACGGCGGCGCTCGTTCCGGCCGTCGCGTTCGCGGCGCCGGTGTCGGTGCACGAGATCACCGCGAGATGGGCGGGCGACCCGGCGCCGACCTCAGCGCCGTTCGGGCAGCCGGTCACGGCGGAGTGGCGGGTGAACACCAACGACGCCGACGACCCGTACTCGAACGAGCCGGTCGACAACGTGCGGGCGACGCTGACGGCAGGCAATGGTGTCTTCACCAGCATCCCCACCGTCTGCAAGACCCGGGATGTGACCCCGGCCTCGGAGATCTCGCCCGACGGCACGACCCTGCTCTGCAACCTGGGCACGGTGCGCGAGGGCACCGCCACGGTGATCCAGACGCCGCTGCGGGCGTCGTCGACCGCCGGCGGCAACCTCACCGTGTCGGGTACCGCGACGTCCGACTCTGCCGTCGCCGTGGCCGGCCCGGTCGACCCCGGGCCGCTGCCGATCACCTACTCCTATGGCATGGATCTCTCTTTGGACTCGGTGCCCGGCGCCACGTACCAGGGGACCGTGAAGCCAAGCCGCACGGGTGGCAACCGCATCTTCGTGCTTATGAACTACTCGCTCATCCTCGACGCCGGAAGCCGCCCCGGGCCGTCGAACTACTCGTTCCCCGTGACGGTCAGCACCAACGTGCCCAACGGCCTGGCCGGTCTGCAGTGGGAGGGCTGTGTCCCCATCGGCACCAATGCGCGGTCGACCGGACAGCCGTACTCTGATCCCGCGCAGACCGATCGCACGAACTTCCCCACGTGTTCGGTGACGGGGTCAGGCACGACGTATCAGGTCTCTCTCTCGAACCTCGACTACTCGCTTGTGAACACACCGACCGTCGACAGCCTCGGTCAGCTGCTGGGCGGGAATGGGGCGTACATCGCGTCGGGCACGGTGCAGTTCAGCATCCCGTCGCCGGTCACGCAGGTCACGGACATCGCCTTCGCCGCGGCGCCCGGGCCGTTCACCTTCACCGACGGCACCGTGCGTGCGGACGGAAACGCTTCGAACAACGCGTCCAACACCACGCTCGTTCCGCCGGGCGGCTTCAGCAACGCCTGGCACGGGTCGCCGGCGTACTCTCGGGCGGCATGGGACGCGAACCTGTGGGTGAGCCCCGGGACCAGTCAGAACGTGCCTTTGCCGCAGCCTGGCATCGATGACCAAGCCGACTGGGACGAAGCCATCGCGAACGGCACGTACCAGCAGGAACTGCCGCTGTACATGCAGGCGAACAGCAGCATGTGGAACACGTACCAGGGGGCGGGCGGTGCGCAGCTCGCCGGCATCTGCACTATGACGCAGACTCCCGCGTTCGTGCCGACATCGTTCGATGGTGGAGGTTGGGACGAAGGCCCGGGGGCATACCTGCCCTTCACCACCGCGCGTTTCTACTACACCACGCAAGCGCTCGACACGAAGACCGAGACCTGTGGCGACGCGGCTCCGAGTGCCAAGTGGGTCGAGGTGATTCCGCCGGCCGGGCACGAGCTCACCGATCCACGTGTGGGAAGCGACATCCTGATGCCCCTTCCCGCTGGCGTGACGGCGGTGAAGATGACATGGGACCCGGCCGTCGACCGCGTCCGCACTCCGCACGGCATTGCGTTCGTGCGCGCGTTCGGGTACATCGACCCGAATGCTCCGACCAGCGGTGAGGGGTGGACGGTCGGCGCGTTCAACTCGCCGGCCGATGCCGCGGCCACGTGGCCTGGGTACCCGACTTCCAACAACTGGGTCAACCTGAGCACCCTCCCCGGCGGTGCGGTCATTCCCGGTAGCACGTACGGGCCGAACGCGAACGGCATCCGGGACGCGTTCCGGCTGCAGGGTCCGCAGGGGCTCGTGGAGAAGGCAGTCTCGAGTACGACGGCTGAGCCGGGTGTTCCGGTGACGTACACACTGCGCGCTCAGGCGCAGAACACGGTGACCGGCCCGCCGCCGGTGTCCTTCGAGGTGGTCGACACGCTGCCGGCCGGCATGGTCTACGTGCCGGGTTCCGGGCAGCCGGCCCCGTCGAGTGTGAGCGCGGACGGGCGGACGCTGACCTGGAGTTTCACCGATGTTGCAGCGAACGTCTTCCAGAGCATCCGCTACCAGGCGCAGCGTCCGGCTGACAGTGTCATCGCTCCCGGGACGACTCTGACCAACGTCGCGGTGATCAACGTGCCCGGTGACAATCGCCCGGCGCACACGCCGGGGCGGACGGCGTACGCGACGGTCACGGTGCCGAGCGCGTCGGCGACGGTGTTCGGCAAGTCCTCGGTGGACAACGTTCTGTCGTTCGAGGGCGACACTTCGGCGTGGGTGCTGACCATCAACTCGCAGGATCCGGAGGCGAGCGACTTCACCGACACCATCGACATCCTCCCCGCCGTCGGCGATGGTCGGGGGACGGACATCGATGGCACGTACACGGTGACGGGTGTCGACGCGCCGGCGGGTTCGACGGTGTACTACACCGACGCGCCGCTGTCTGAGCTCAGCACCGATCCGCGAGACCCGTCGAACGGCGGCACGCCGGGGTCGGTGAGCGGCAACACCGTGGGCTGGTCGACGACGGCTTCGGAGAGCCCGACGGCGATTCGTGTGCTGGGTCCGGCGCTGGCGCCCGGTGCTACGCAGACGATCCGGATCGCGTACGAGACGCCGGCCGGCTCGAGCTGTGAGAACCCGGCGGCGGACGACAACAAGCCGGGCCAGATCCTGGTGAACACGGCCGGGTCGTGGGCGGAGCACAGCGCGCTGCCGATGCTGTCGTCCTCGGTCACCGAGATCGCGAACTGCTACGCGGTGGACCTGAAGAAGTACGTGCAGGATGCCGACGGTGAGTGGCACGACGCGAACACGCCCGCCGACTACCCGACGTTCCGCGTCGGCGACGAGGTGACGTACCGCATCGTGGTCGAGAACATCGGGCAGGGCACGATCACCGACCTTGAGATCACCGACGACCTTTTCCCCGAGGGGTCGTTCACGGTGGACGAGCTCGCCCGCGGCGAGGAGGACGTGCACGAGTACACCGTGACGATGACCGGTGGCGGCACCGTCATCAACAACGCGTGCGGCACGGCCGCCACGCCGCCGGACGCCGAGGCGCCGACGATCCTGTGCGACCCGGCCGGTGTCGAGGTGGTCAACTACACCACGGTGAAGTCGTCCGACCCGGCCTCGGGTGAGACGGTCAAGCCGGGCGACACCATCACCTACACGATCACGGTCGCGCAGGAGGGATCGGTGCCCGCGGACGCGGTGTTCACCGACACTCTGGTGGATGTCTCCGATGACGCCGTCTACAACGGTGACCTGTCCGCGGACATCGGCACGGTGTCGCTGGACGGCGATGTCATCTCGTGGTCGGGCGCGGTCCCTGTCGGGGGCACCGCGACCGTCACCTACTCGGTGACGGTGAAGGACTCCGCCGGGCTGGCTGCCGACGGTGATTACCTGCTGGGCAACGAGGTGACCAGCCCCGGCTGTGTCGGCGAGTGCACCACCGAGCACCCTGTCGCGGACTACCGCGTGGTGAAGTCCTCCGACCCGGTCGACGGGTCGAACGTCGAGGTCGGCGACACCATCGAGTACACGGTCACCGTGACGCAGCTCGGTGAGGCCGCGTACGAGGGGGCGTCGCTGGTCGATGACCTGTCGGACGTCCTCGACGACGCCACGTGGAACGACGACCTGGCCGCGTCGACGGGCACCGTCGGTTTCGACGCGGTCACGCAGACCCTGTCGTGGTCGGCTGACCTCGCTGTCGACGCCGTCGCGACCATCACGTACTCGGTGACCGTCACCGGAGAGGGCGACACGCACCTGCACAACGTCGTCACCAGCGATGGCTGTGCCACGCCGGAGTCCTGTGAGACGGAGCACTACACCGCGAGCTACACCACGGTGAAGACGTCCGATCCCGTGTCGGGCACGGACGTGCAGGTCGGTGACGTGATCACCTACACCGTCACCGTGACGCAGTCGGGTCTCGGCCGCGTGGTCGCGCAGTTCTTCAACGACGACCTGACCGATGCGCTCGACGACGCCACGTTCAACGACGACCTCGCGGCTGATGCCGGGACGGCGTCGTTCGATCCGGCCACGAGCCGCATCTCGTGGACGGGCAACCTCGGACCGGGCGACGTCGCCGTCGTGACGTACTCGGTGACGGTGACCGCCGCCGGTGACACCACCATCGCCAACGTCGTGCAGTCCCCGGGCTGCGAGACCGCGGCGGACTGCCGCACCGAGCACCTGACCGGCCGCTATGAGACCGTCAAGATGTCGAACCCGGCCTCGGGCAGCGACGTGCAGATCGGAGACACGATCGAGTACACCGTGACGGTGTCGCAGGTCGGTGAGGCGGCCGTCGAGGACGCGTCGCTCATTGACGACCTGACGGCGGTGCTGGACGACGCCACGTGGAACGACGACCTCGACGCCGGCGCCGGCGCGGCCGATTACGCCGAGCCGACGGTGACGTGGTCGGGCGACCTCGCTGTCGACGCCGTTGTGACGGTCACCTACTCGGTGACGGTCACCGGCGACGGCGACATGACGCTGACGAACGTGGTCACCAGCGCCGGCTGCGTCGACGAGGCATCCTGCACGACGACGCACCAGACCGGGGACTACACCGTGTCGAAGACCTCGAACCCCGCACCCGGAAGCGATGTCGCCGTGGGCGACACGATCACCTACACGGTCACCGTGGCGCAGCGGGGGCCGGGTGCCGTCACCGGAGCGTCGTTCGACGATGACCTCTCCGAGGTGCTGGACGACGCCAGCTGGGATGACGCCGTCACCGCGAGCGTCGGGACGGCCTCGTTCGACGACGCCGCAGCCGGGCTCGCCTGGTCCGGCGACCTCGCGGTCGGGGCGGTCGCCACCATCACCTACACGGTGACCGTCACGGGCGAGGGCGACATGGTGCTGACCAACGTGGCGGTGCCGGGGGAGAACGGTGAGTGTGTGCCGTCCGCCAACGGCAACCCGGAGTGCACCACGACGCACCAGACCGGCCGGTTCGAGTTCTCGAAGATGGCCGACCCGGTGCACAACAGTGACGTGCAGGCCGGCGACACGGTGACCTACACGGTCACGGTCAGCCAGGTCGGCCCGGCCGGTGTCGCGGCATCCGTCACCGACGACCTGTCGGACGTGCTGGATGACGCCACGTACAACGACGACGTCGCCGCGACCGCCGGCGCGGCCGCCGTGGACGGGTCGACGCTGACGTGGGCCGGTGACCTGGCGCCCGGCGACGAGGTCACGGTCACGTACTCGGTGACGGTGACGGGCGCCGGGAACACGACGCTGGCCAACGTCGTCACGTCCCCGTCGGAGGCGGGTTCGTGTGTCACCGCCGCCGACGGCACGGAAGACTGCCGCACCGTGCACAAGACCGGCGGGTACGTCTACGCCAAGAGCGCGGACCCGGCGTCGGGCACCGAGGTGCACACCGGCGACACGATCACCTACACGCTGACGGTCACGCAGCGCGGCCAAGGCGCTGTCGCCGACGCTGTCGTCACCGACGACCTGTCTGGCGTGCTGACCGCGGCGTCCTGGAACGACGATGCCACTGCCACCACCGGGAACGTCACCCGCGACGGCGACACGCTCACCTGGAGGGGTGACCTCGCGGTCGGGCAGACGGCCACGATCACCTACTCGGTGAGGGTCACCGCAGGCGGGCCGGCGGAGCTTGTCAACGCCGTCACGAGCGCGGACGAGCGGGCGATCTGCGACCCGGCCGGTGTCTGCGCCACCCAGCACGACGTGCCCGCGCCGCCGCCGCTGGCGATCACCGGCGGCACGATCGTCTGGACCGCCGCCGGCATCGCGGCGCTGCTCGTCCTCGCCGGAGCCGCGGCCATGATCATGGCCCGCCGCCGTCGAGAGGGCAGCCGGCCGGACGTCACGCTGAGCTGACCGACCCCACCGCCATCGTGCCCCGCCTCTCCGGAGGCGGGGCACGATGCGTTCCGGTCGCCCCCACACCGAGCGCTGCCGTTTCCTGCGAGCGCTGCACATCAAGCCGTAGCTGTCGCCGGAAACTGCAGCGCTCGCTGGACCTATGAGCGCAGACGAGCCCTCGACGCCGGCTCGGCGATGCGGCGACCGAGAATCGCGAAAACCGAGCGACATACGGGCCGCGCCGACCGGATTGGTTGTACCACTCCGCCGGACTGGCACAATGGACGGTGACTGGGGCCGGAAAAAGGACGCAACGCGAAGTGTGGTCAGTGCAGCGGCTCGACGTCGGAGTGCCTCGGGTGCCCGGCGACGTCATCTCCCGGCCGCGGCTGTTCGCGCTGCTCGACCAGAAAGCGCCTCTGACGCTCGTGCGCGGCGCATGCGGCGCCGGCAAGACCGTGCTGCTGCACGACTGGGTGCGCACCGCTGACGACCGCGTGGTCTGGCTGACCGCGGGTGCCGACGGAGCCGACAGCGACCGACTCGCCATCGAGCTCCTCCGGCGCCTCGACGTCCGGTCCGCGGATGCCGCCCGTGCGGGATGGCGCGGCGTCCGTGAGGCACTGGCCGACTTCCGCGACTCCCTGGTGATCATCGTCGACGACGCCGCACTCCTGTCCCGCAAGGCTCTCGTGCAGCTGTGCGAGACGGTCGCGGCGGTCCCGAACGTGCGCGTGATCGCGGCGGCGAACCGGCGCACCGTGCTCGACGACGACGGCGTGGCGCTGATGCTGGACCGGCTCGTCATCGGGCCGGCCGAGCTCATGTTCGACGAGGATGAGATCCAGCGCGCGCTGGGCGGAGACGCCGAGTCGGCGCGGCGGGTCCGGGCGCTCACGAGCGGATTCCCGGCGCTCATCCACGCGATGGCCAAACGCGGCGTCGCCGGGGACGCCGAAGCGCTGCTCGAGGTCTCGGCAGAGGCCGTCGAAGAGTACATGCGGATGCGGGTGGCGCGGTCGGGCTACAACCCGACGGTGATCGCGACGCTCGTCAAGGCGAGCTTCGCCGACGAACTCGACGTCGCGTTGGCGCGGGAGCTCACCGCGGATCCCGACGTCGACGTGGCCGGCGTGCTGGACGACGCGGAGCACTATGGCTTCGGCGCCTGGTCCTCGGATGCGAGGGGAGCGGTGTTCCGGTTCGCCCCGTTCGCCCGTCTCCTCCTCCGCCGCGAGCTCGAGCGCGCCTACGCCGACGACCTTCCGCGCATGCGACGCGCGACCGCGAAGTGGGCGCTGGGCCGCCGCCGGCCCGATGCGGCGCTTCGCATCGCCGTCGGGGACGACGCCGATCTCGCACTGGCCCGGGATGTCGTCATCGCGTCGTGGTACCAGCTGCTCAACCACGGTCACACCGTCCGCACGGTCCTCGGCGCCATCCCCATCTCCACCCTCAAGCAGGAGCCGCTGCTGGTCATGCTCCTCGCCGTCTGCTACAACGCCGTGCGGGTGCGCCGGGTACGAGGACTGCAGCTCTTCCGTATCGCCGTCTCCGCGGCCAACGCCCGGGATTCCGACCTGTCCAGCATCGACCGCATCTTCATCTGGGTCGCCGAGAGCGTCGCGCTCCGTCTGCTCGGCATGCACGATCGCGCCGCCGGGGTCGCGACCCGAGCGCTGAAGCTGCTGGTCGACACGCCCGAGGAGGAGAAGGAGGGCTACGCCGAGCAGATTCCGCTCCTCTCCGCACAGCTGGGCATCTCGCTGTACTACGGCGGCGACCACCGTGCGGCCATCGAGTGCTTCTCGTTCGGGGCCGCGCTCGCCGCGACCGGCGAGAACGAGCACGCGATCAGCAACCTCGCGATGCTCAGCGGCATCCACGCCATCAACGGTGACATCCCCGAGGCGCGGCACTACGTCGAGCTGATCCGCAGCGGCCGCTGGGGCAGGCGATATCTCGACGGCTACCAGGGGACGTTCTATCGCGTCGCCGAGGCCATCCTCGCCCTCGAGGAATCGGATGCCTCGCGCGCCGCCGAGCACGTCCGGGCGTTCGAGCACCACCGTGCCACGAGCGAGCACTGGCTGACGATGGCCTTGATCGAAGCGCTCGTCTCCCTGCGTCGCGGCCAGCCGGCGCTCGGTGTGGCGCAGCTGGAGTCACTGGTGCAGCTGCGAGGACGCGAGGGGACCTCCAGCAGCGCGCGACGGTCGCTCAGCCGACCCCGGCTCCTCCTGCAGCTGGGGCTCGGCAACACGACCGCAGCCAAGGCGATCCTCGACAAGGACTCGCCCGAGGACCGCTACGAGACCATCGTCGAACGCGCGCGGATCGCGCTGATCGAGAACCGGCCGCGCGACACGCTGCGCATCCTGCAGAGCCGCGTGGCGCCCAGCACGTCGCGGCTGCGGGCGTCGGCGGGCGCACTCAGGACCGCGGCCCTGATCCGCACCGGCGGCCCCGGCGCGGCTCGTCACGAGGTGCAGGCGCTCAGTGCTCTGCTGCGCGACCGCGGCCTCCGGTGGCCGCTCTCGCTGCTTCCGCCCGCCGACGCGCGGGCCGTGATCGCGATGCTGCGCGAGGACTCGCCGCAGGCTTTCGAGACAGCGGAGTCCGTGCTGCCCGAGTCCGTCGGCGTGCCGCCGCTGACCGATCGGGAACTCGTCGTGCTGCGGGCGCTGTCGTCCGGCGATCCGCTGCAGACGATCGCAGCAGACCTCGGTGTGTCGCTCAACACCGTCAAGACGCAGGTCAAGAGCGTGTACCGCAAGCTGGGCGTGACGAGCCGCGAGGAGGCGGTCGCCGCCGCGGTAGCCCGTGATCTGCTCTCCGACCATGACTGATCGCCGGATGCCGACGCGCGCACTGCTGATCTCCGCGTCGTTCGCGGCGGTGCAGACGGTGATGTTCGCGCTCGTCGTTCCGGTCACGACCGTTCTCGCGGCATCCGCCCCGCCCCTCTACGCTCTGGTGGCGGCCCTTCACAGTGCGATGCCGCTCCTCGCGCGACTGGTCACGGGACTGCCCGGCACGGCCACCATCACGGCGGGGATCACGGGACTGCTGACGGCGGTGCTCTCTCCGATCGGGTTCCTCGCTGCCGTGCCGATGCTCGTGGCCGGGATCGTGTACGACGTCATCCTGCATCGGCGGCGGGACGGCGTGCCGCTCTGGCGGCTCCTGATCGCCGCGACCGCGGTGGGCGCCGCGCTCTTCGTCGTCTCGCTCCCGGTCTTCTCCACCGACCACCTCGTCCTGCCCGTGCTGCTTGCGACGCTCGTCTGCCGGGTCGTCGGCCAGATGGCCGTCGCGCTGCTCGTCGCCGCGGTCGCCCGCCTCCTCCTGCAGGCCGGCATCCGCCGCGCGGCTCCCCGCTGAGCGCTGCACGGATGCCGGCGGGCAGCGGCGCCGCGGGTGAAGGCCAGGGTGAAACGCCGGGGTGATGGCTGCCGCACGGGCCAGCGAATGACTGGTACCGTTCCCATCGCGATTGCGCTCGACGAAGCGCTCGGCACCAGGGGGAGCGGCGCCGCGGGGATCCGATCCGGGACGCCGCGTCATGATCCGTCTGCTGCTGCGTCTTGATCATCGGCGCCGTATCCACGGCGCCGGTCAGCTACCTCCCGAGTGCCCGCACAACGACGCGGGCGCTCGGCATGCGAAGGGCACCACCTATGGCATCCACTCGTGCGCGCAGATACCCGCTCGCCCGCTCGCGAACCTCGATCGTCGCAGCGGTCGCCGCCGTCCTCTCCCTCTTCGCCACCCTCGTCATCGCACCGCCCGCCAGCGCCGCGGACGCCGCCCTCACCGTGAACAAGGTGGTCGACGGCGTCGACGCGGCGACGCACCGCCCGGGTGACGAGTTCACGTACACGATCACGGTGGGCTGCGACGACGCGGACTGCATCGAGGCGGAGCTCATCGACGAGGTGCCGGCGGCGTTCGCGGGCTTCGAGATCCTGCGGCACGCCTCGCAGCCGTCGTCGCAGCCCGCGACACTCACGCTGCAGGGCTGCCAGGCGACGGTCACCGAGGACTGCTCGCTGCACGTGGACTTCCAGCAGCCGCTCGACGGCGGTGGTGTCGGCATCCGCGCGGGCGACACCTATCAGGTGACGCTGACCCTGAAGGTGCCGCAGGACCTCACGCCGATGTGGCCCTCCAACGGCGTCCCGGTGCTCAACACCGCCACGGCGTCGGCCACCACCGCTGACTCGGTGTCCGACACCGCGACCGTCACCGTGGAGATCGCCCGCACGATCGACGTCGCCGTGGGCAAGACCTGGCAGCCGGCGTCGCAGCAGTTCCAGCCCGGTGCGGCCTCCACCATCGACCTGACCGTGCGGAACACCTCGAACGTGGATGCCTCCTCGCTCACGCTTCAGGACCCGGCAGCCGCCGACGACAGCGCCGCGACCCTGGATGCCGCCAACCCGTTCCGCCTGGTCGACTTCACCGGCTTCGGTCCGGTGACCGCGCCGGAGGGTGCCGACCTCGTCGCCGTCGACGCCTACGTCTACAACGCCGGGTCGTGGACGTGGGTGACCGGTGCGCCGGCGCCGATCGCCGACATCGCGCTGCCGGGCGGCGTCGCCCCGGCTGCCGTCGGCGGGCTCCGCTTCACCTTCAGCTCGTCGGACGGGGCGATCGTGGCGGGCGGCGCGGCCGGCTCGGTCGCTCTGGCGGTCGCGCAGCGCGCGACGGACCGCAACTCGGGCGCCTCGCTCATCACCGGCGCCGAGGTGACCAACCGCGTCGCGGGCACCGTCACCGTTCCCGACACCGCGCCCGTCACCAAGACCGCCACGGCCCCCTACGCCGTCGGCGCGCTGACCGTGCTCGTCGAGGCGACCAAGTCGATCTCTCCGGCGCGCATCCCGGCCGGGACGAGCGCCACTGCGACGATCGGCGCGCGCAACAACTCCAACGGCCCGCTGACGTCGCTGACGCTGACGGAGGCCGAGTACTTCACCGAGGACGTCCTGTTCGAGGGCTTCACCGCACCCATCGCCTATCCGAGCGGCGCCACGTCGGCGAGCGTCACCTGGACGTTCAGCAGCGGCGCACCGGTCACGGTGCCGGTCGCGAACGGCGAGACGCCGGCGGATCCGACGCCCCCGGCCGGTGCGCACCTCACCGGCTTCGCGCTGACCTTCGAGGGCGCCATCGCCGCCGGCACCGTCTTCAACGCCTCGTTCGGCATCGGCACCACCGCAGACCTCGTCGAGTCCGAGGCGGGCAGTCCTGTGGAGCTGCCGAACACGGTCGACGTGACGGCCGTGAACCCGGCGGGAACGGCGTCCGACGACGCGACCGCTCCGCTCTCGGTCTTCTACCCCGACATCCGGCTCGCGCTGGACAAGAGCATCTCTGCCGCCGCTCCGGTGACGGCCGGCGGCACCGTCGTCGTGCAGCTGCCCACCACCACCTCGACCGACTCGGCCTATGTGCGACCCGACCGAATCGTCGTGGAGGACCTCTGGCGCGAGAGCGAGGCCGACGACTTCTGGAACGCGTTCACCCCGACCGCGATCGCTCCGACGCAGGTGCTCTCCGGCTCGACCCTGACGATCGAGGCGCTGACCGCCTCGGGCTGGCAGCACGTGACGGTGTTCGGCCCCGCGGGCACGACCGAGGTGTTCTCGGGTGACCTCGCGACCCTCGACCCGGATCTGGACGTCGAGGAGATCGAAGGCCTGCGCTACACGTTCGCGCACCCGGACGGCTTCCCCGCGGGGACGACGGTGAGCCCGAACACCGTGTTCGAGGCGCGCGGCACGCTGCGCAGCGGCGACGGCCCGACTGCGACCCCGAACGCCGATCCCGTCGAGTACGAGAACGTCGCCACCGCTCAGGCCGAGGGCCTGGTCGCCGGCGGCACCCGCGTCGACAGCGACCTCGTCACCGCCGACGCACCTGCCGAGATCGTCGCCTTCAGCGGCGTGGGCACCCTGATGGCGGACAAGAACTGGACGCCGTCGTCGCTCAGCTCGCAGTCCGGGGCCGAGGCGACCAGCCGCCTGGGCTGGGGCGTGACCGCCACGGGGTTCGAGTCCGTGACGATCTCCGACCCCGCGGACGGTGAGGCGACGCCGGAGCAGACGGTCTTCCAGGCCTTCGACCTGCGGCAGATCCGCTCGTCGAACGACGCCAGATGGCGATGGGACTCGGTGTCCAGCGTGGAGCTGTACATCAACGGCGCCTGGGCGGCCGTGCCCGCCCCCGGCGGTTCGTGGATGAACGGCCCCGCGTTCAAGGGCTACACCCTCACCGCCGAGCAGTCGGCCGCCGCGACCGGCGTGCGTCTGACAGTGGTGCCCAACGACGCCGCGCGTGCGGCCAGCACCGATCCGCTGCGCCCCGCGCCCGGCTCGGGCGTCGCTCCCAGCCCGCTCGACGACTTCCGTTCCTTCGACCTCGTCTGGCAGCTGCGCAACGTCGTCCGCGTGGTCGACGACGCGGGCCGGTGGGCCACCGCCAAGCACGGCTACAACGACGCCGATCCGGCGACGATCTGGAACACCGTCGGCATCAGCGGCGTGCAGCGCGGCGAGGCCGTGGGCCCGCGGACCGACCGCGACAACATCACGCTGATCGACCAGCCGCCCGCCGTGGTGGCGACCAAGTCGGTCGACCGCGATGTCGTGCCCATCCCGGTGATCGGTGAAGTGCCGGCCGAGGGCTACCCGCAGATCGTCTACACCGTCGGAGCCCACAACGACTCGTCGTCGCGCGCGTCGTACCTCCGCGTGACCGATCCGATGCCGTGCACCGACGCGACGGTGGAGAGCTGCGTCTCCGACGCCGACGCGTGGGATGCCGACCCCTACGCGGGTGCCGCGTACGACCCGGCGACCAACCCGTTCGAACGGGTCGACCTCACGGCGATCGCCTTCAGCATCCCGGGGAACGCCGGCGTCGACCCCGCCGCCTCCACGCTGACGCTGTGGAAGCGCGCCGCGGACGGCACGCTGTCGACACAGCAGGTCCGCGTCGCAGACGCTGCCGCGCTGTCGGCCGACGAGCTCGCGGACGTCGTCGGCGTGAGCGTCCTGTACCAGGGCACCAACCCCGAAGTCACCGGCGGCACCATCGCGACCGATGTGAACCTCGGCATGACGCTGACGACACGTCTGCGCGTGACCGAGCGCAGCACCGGGGCGAACGCCACCGAGCCGGTCGTCGTGCCGAACGACGTGGTCGCCCAGTCGTACGACCCGGTGCTCTTCGCCACGGCGACCCCGTACGACCCCGCCGAGGCCGACCTCCGCCTCGTGACCGGACGCCTGGATGTGACCGCCGCCAAGACGATCACCCCGGCGACGCTTCTCGAGCGCGACCGCGACGACCCCGTCGCCGTGCGCCTGGAAGCCACCGACGGCGAGGCGACCGTCGCGACCGAGCGGGTGACGATCGAGGATTCCGACACGGACTTCTGGGACCGCTTCCGCTTCGTCTCGCTCGACGGCGTGCAGCTGCCCGCCGGCGCCGACCGCGTGCAGATCGACCTCCGAGTCGGAGGCGAGTGGATCGAGGGCGAGCCGGCGCCGCAGGCGACGCTGCCGGATGCTCCGCTCGAGGACGTCACCGGCATCCGCTTGGTCTTCACACGGGCAGACGGCGGCGTGTTCTCGCACACCGCGCCGCCTGCGCACTGGACCGCCGCCGCCGATCTCACCGTGCAGCTGCTGGACACGCTGCGCGGCACCGAGGACGCGATCCCGTTCCCCAGCACGGTCGACAACACGGTGCAGACGGAGTCGGCGCGCGCGGACGACGCCGCGTACCCGGCAGTCACCGCCGACGCGGCCGACGACATCGCGCTGGAGACCGGCACGTACGCGGTCGACGTCGCCAAGGCTCCGGAGGACAACGTCCACACGGTGGAGGCGGCGACGACGGTGCCGTGGACCCTCGAGTTCACGAACGCCGGAACCGGCTACATGACGGTCGAGCGGCTGACCGACACCCTGCCGACCTCCCTCGAGCCGGACTTCTCCGAGGCGCCGGCCTTCGAGACCTCCGACGGCGGCCTGCTGTCGACCGACGTGACGTTCGCGTACGACCCGGCGACGAGGCAGATCGCCTTCACGTGGCCCGAGAACGGGCGCCGGATGGCTCCCGATGAGACGTTCACCATCACGCTCGGAATCGTCCTGCAGCCGGGACTGACCCAGGGGCAGCGTGCGACGAACCAGTTCGTCGTCACGACGGCGCAGGAGCTGACGTCGTGCACGAACACGTCGGGCAACAATCAGGGCGTGCTCGACGGCCTCGCGGCCAACGAGTGCGGTACGACGAACTTCGTCGAGCCGATCCCCGGTGCATCGCTGGCGACCGTCAAGGGCGTCAAGGGCGAGATCGACGGGGTCCTGGTCGACGGCGCGGTCAACACCGTGACCGCCGGCGGACCGTGCGTGTCGGACGCCGAGGGCTACTACCGCACGCCGTGCGCGGCGTACACCGTCGTGGGCGCGACCGACGCGTGGAAGCTCGACACGGTCAACAGCGGCACCTCGCCGTACCGTGCGCTCACCATCGTCGAGCCGCTCCCGACCCCGGGCGACCGCATGCTCGCCACGGGTGCCGCCCGCGGCTCGACCTACCGGCCGATCCTCGACGGCGCCTTCGGCCTCGATGTCGCCGCGCCCGAGGGCACGACGATCGTCCGTCAGGTCACGACCGACGCCGACGTGTGCGTCGGATCCGGCACCGGGACGACGTGGCCGTCCGACCCCACGTGCGACGCTCAGACCTGGACCGACATGGCCGCCTTCGCGGGCGACTGGTCCGAGGTGACGGGCCTGCGCGTGCGGCTGGACTTCTCGACGACCGCGGCGGGCTCTCTCGCGCCGGGCGGTGCGGTCGTGGTCCGCTACCAGACGGTCAACGAGCCGGCGACGGCGGACGACCCGGATCTCGCGCCGATCGATGTGCCCGTCACCGACCAGTTCGCGTGGAACCAGTACGGCGCCCAGGCGGAGCTGATGGACGGCAACACGCTGCGGCGCGCACCGGTGAAAGCCGGTGTGACGCTCGTGAGCGGTCCGATCGAGGTGCGCAAGGAGGTCGGCGGTGCTGCCGCGGCCTACGCCGCCGATGCGTTCCGCGTCGACGTCGCCTGCACGGTCGCCGATGCGACGCTCGACCTCGGCGCGGCCGCGACCGTCACGCTCGACGCCGGGAACGACTTCGCGGCACGGATCGACGGCATCCCCCTGGGTGCGCAGTGCTCGGTGTCCGAGCAGGGCGAGGTCGGCGAGTTCGGCGAGACGAGCCGGATCGAGCCGGATGCCCCGATCCTGGTCCTGCAGTCCGGCACCGAGGTGCCCGGCGCTCAGGTCGCCACGATCACCAATGTGTACGACTTCGGCGCGCTGAGCATCACGAAGGACGTCGACACGGCGGCCACCGTGGGCTCGTTCGGACCGTTCGCGTTCGAGCTGTCGTGCACCACCGGGCTCGGCGATGACGTGGAGCTGGCGGCATCCGACCGCTCGTTCACGCTGGCCGACGGGCAGACGCACACCGTGACCGCGGGCACCGTCCCGATGGGCGCGACCTGCGAGGTGACCGAGACGGACGCCGACGCCGCGGATGCGACGACGTTCTCGGGCGACGGTGTGACCGATGCCGGCGACGGCTCGGCGACCATCACGGTCGGCGCTGCCGCCGCGGTCACCGCGGTCAACCGCTATGAGGCCGGCGAGCTGTCGGTCCTCAAGACGGTGATCGGCGATGGCGCCGCCGAGTACGGCGCGGGCCCGTTCGCGGCAGCGGTGTCGTGCACCTACGGTGGCGAGATCGTCTACACGAACCCGGCCCTGCAGATCGTCCCCGACGAGCCGACGCTCGTCGACGCGCGATTCCCCGCCGGCACCGTCTGCGAGGTGAGCGAGGTGCTCACCGGCGGCGCGACCGAGACCGAGAACCCGCCGGCTGTCGTCATCCCGGCACCGGAGGACGGCGAGGCGCTGGGTGCCGTCACGGCGCTCGTGACGAACGACTTCCGCACGGGAGGACTTCTGATCGAGAAGGAGCGCACCGGCGACGGCGTCGAGGAGTTCGGCGCCGGCCCGTTCGAGGCGCAGGCGGTGTGCACCTGGGTCAAGGACGGTGAGACGCTCACTGTCCCGCTCGCGGACGGCGGGTTCGTGACCCTCTCGGAGGAGAACGGTTACGAAGCGCGGATCGACGGCATCCTCGTCGGCGCGGAGTGCGCGGTCGCCGAGACGGATCAGGGGCTGGCCACCGAGGTCACCCTCAGCCCCGCGGACGGCCTCGTCACCGTGCTCGACCCGGAGGCGACCGAGGAGGTCGCGACGGTGCTGATCACCAACCGGTTCGACGTCGGCCAGCTGCAGATCGAGAAGATCGCGGACCGCGGGACCGCGCTGGTGGGCGACACCGTGCGCTACACCATCATGGTGCGCAACACCGGGCAGATCGACGCGGTCGACCTCACGGTGACCGACACGCTGCCCCAGGGTGCGTCCTTCGTGGCCGCGAACCCGACGGCCCGCGCCAACGGCGGGGCGGTCGAATGGGAGCTCGCCGAGCTCGCTGTGGGTGAGGCCGCGGTGTTCACCGTGGACGTGCGCTACGACCGCGCGGGCGAGACGGTCAACCGGGCGACGGTGACCAATCCCGACGGCCCCTGGCGTCCGATCGACGCGGGCAACCCGTGCGGCGACGACGATGAGGCGGTCTGCGCACCGGTGCTCGTCACCGAGCCGCTCGCCATCACCGGTGGCGCCGGCTGGATCCTTCCGGCCGCTCTCGCGGCGGCGCTGCTCGCGCTCGGACTGGTGCTGTTCGCGCTGCGCCGACGCCGGGTCTGACGCTCACAGCGGAAGGAGGCGGGTTCCTCGGGACCCGCCTCCTTCGGCGTCCTCCAAAGCGAAGGCACCGAGGTCGCGCCGGGTGGTCGCGGATCCGGTGAGGACCACGCAGGATGGACGCATGGCGACACTGGACGACGTCCGGGCCATCGCGCTCGGCTTTCCGGGCGTGACGGAAGCCGAGGATGGGCACAGCGGACTGCCGACGTGGCGGACCAAGGCGGGAGCCTTCGTCTGGCAGCGGGTCCCCAGCGGGCGGGACCTCGAGCAGTTGAGGCGGCACGGCCGGCAATGGCCGCCTGGCGAGGTGGTCGATGTGCGCACGGACGGCCTGGACGTGAAGCAAGCCCTCGTCGAGACGTACGCCGAGACGTTCTTCACCATCCCGCACTTCGACGGCTATCCGGCCGTGCTGCTGCGGGTGTCCTCGATCGCCCCAGACCTCCTGCGCGAGGTGCTCACCGACGCATGGCTCACCCGGGCGACCAAGCGCGACGCCGAAGCGTGGCTCGCGTCACCTCGGAGGTTCGATCCGCAGCACCTCGGGTGAGGGGGCGAGCGTCAGCTCGTCGGTGACGCGGACGGTGCGGGCGAGATCGTCGACCGCGCCGATCACGGTGCCGAAGCGCTCACGATCCGAGCACACGGCCGTCACCGTCACGAAATGGGTGCCGGTGTCCCACGTGTACGTCGCGAACGGCGGCGTGCGGGCGTCGCTCGGAAGCGCCATCTCGAGCTTCTCGCCGACCCCCAGGTAGGGGTTGGGGAACGAGACGGTGTCGTCGTACTCCATCGGCATCATCGCCCGCGCTGCGCGCAGCTCGTTGGTGGCCTGCTGCAGCTGGGCCATGACGACGACGAGCTCCGCATCGGCCTTCCAGACCCACACCAGCACGCGGCCGGCGGCGCGGCGCATCAGGAAGGGCGCGGCCTGGCTCATCGCCCACGCTGCGACGCCGCCCCCCGGTCGGGCCTCCATTCCCATGGCCGAGCCCGCCTGCGACAGCAGCATCCGGATCGCCGCCTTGCGGTGGCGTCGACCGCGGAGGCCGAGGGACTCCGTGACAGCAACCCAGAGCGTCGGATCCGCGTCGGCCTGAAGTCGGGGCATGACCCCAGCGTACGTGCCACGCCCGCCGGTTCCCGTGTCCGGCGAAACCCCTCGGGTACAGTGGACCCCGCGCGACACGACCCTCGCCGCCGCGCGTCCGCCGCACAGACAGGCCCCCATCCCGTGACCGATCCTGCGACGCCCGCCGACTCCTCCACCGGCTCGAACCCCCCGCTGACCATCCTCATCGGGGCCGACACGTTCCTTCCGCACGTCAACGGCGCCGCCCGGTTCGCAGAGCGCCTCGCCGCGGGTCTGGTCACGCGCGGGCACCGCGTCCACGTCATGGCGCCCAGCAGGACGCATCGGGAGCACGGAACTTTCACCGAGGTCATCGAGGGCCAGCCGATGACCATGCACCGCCTGCCTTCGTGGCGGTACTACCCGCATGACTGGCTGACGTTCGTGCTGCCGTGGCGGTCGAAGCACTACGCCCGCATCGTGCTCGACGAGGTCAAGCCCGACGTCGTCCACATCCAGTCCCACATCGTCATCGGACGCGGGCTCGCACGAGAGGCGAGGAAGCGGGGCATCCCTGTGGTGGCCACCAACCACGTGATGGCCGAGAACATCCTCGACTTCACGACGCTGCCCGACGCACTGAACAAGTGGTTCGTCAAGATCGCATGGGCCGACGCCAAGCGGACGTTCCAGCTGACGCGCGCGGTCACGACCCCCACGCGCAAGGCGGCGGACTTCCTCGAGTCGACCATCGACATCAGCGGCGTCATCCCGATCAGCTGCGGGATCGAAGCGGCCAACTACACCGCCGACCTGACCCCGCGCAGCGACAACCGGATCGTCTTCGTCGGCCGCCTCACCACCGAGAAGCAGATCGACGTGATCCTGCGGGCCATCGCGAAGCTCGACCCTGAGCTGGACGTCCGCTTCGACGTCGTCGGCACCGGTGACCGACGGCGCGACCTCGAGCACCTGACCGCCGAGCTCGGGCTCGCCGACCGGGTGCACTTCCACGGGCACACCTCCGATGAGGAGCTGCGGGACCTGCTCACGCGTGCGAGCGTCTTCGCGATCGCGTCCATCGCCGAACTGCAGTCGATCGCGACGATGGAGGCGATGGCGTCCGGGCTTCCCGTCGTCGCAGCCGACGCGGTCGCCCTGCCGCACCTCGTGCACGACGGCCAGAACGGGTACCTCTTCACGCCGGGTGACGTCGACGACCTCGCCGCCAAGCTGACGACGGTGCTGACGCAGGCGCCCGAGGAGCGGCTGCGGATGCAGCGGGCCTCGCTCGAAGGCGTCAAGGTGCACGACATGCGCCGCACGCTCGACACCTTCGAAGCGCTCTATCGCGACGAGCCGTTGCCCGAGTAGGTCCCGTGCACGTCGTGATGTTCGGCGACCAGCACGCCGAGACGCTCGGCGGCGCCCAGGTCTCCATGCGCCTGCAGCGGCGCTTCCTCGAGAAGGCAGGACACACCGTCACGATCGTCGCGCCTGCGCGACACGGATCGCGCGCGCGGTCCGCGCAGCCGGATGCCGCGTACGTCGACCTGCCGTCGATGCCGATCACCGCCGACCGTGAGTACGCGCTGGCGTGGCCCGGACCGCGCACCGACCGACGGGTCGATGCGGCGCTCGCGACGCGGCCGCCCGTCGACGTGGTGCACGTCCAGGCCGACTTCTGGAGCGCGTTCGTGGCGTACCGGTTCGCCGCGCGGCACGCGCTGCCGGTCGTCCACACGATGCACAACCGGCTCGACGTCGGCGTCGAGGCGACGGTGCCGTTCCCCTCCGTCGCGCTGCGGGCCCTTCACTCGTGGCAGCGACGGGCGCTCGGGGCCACCGGCATGCATGCAACGGCGGGGCACGACGGGTGGGCGTACCTGCGCGGCCTCGCCGCCGGCGCGCATGCGGTGACGGCGCCGTCGACACACTTCGCTCGTCGTCTCGAACAGCACGGCGTCCGCCCGGGACGCGCGGTGGAGGCGGCGCAGGGGGTCGACGTCATCTGGAACGGCATCGACGACGACCTGCTCGTGACGACGCTGGCCGCCACACCCGCCGAACGGGTCGCCGGCCCACCACGCTTCGTGTGGCTCGGCCGCATGAGTCCCGAGAAGCGCCTGCTGCCCTTCCTCGAGGCGGTCGTCGCGTCTGAGGTGGACGCGGAGGTCGAGCTGATCGGCGCCGGCGGCCAGCTGCGCGCGGCTCAGCGACTCCTCGCCCGGCGCCCGCCGCGTGCGCGGGTGCGCTTCGCGGGACGGATGCCGTACCCCCAGTCCCTGCGGCGGATCGCCGCCGCGGACGCGGTGGTCCAGACATCCATCGGCTTCGAGACGCAGGGCATGACGATCTTCGAGGCTGCGTCGCTGGGCACGCCGTCGGTGGTGAGCGACCCGGATCTCGCGGCGGAGCTCGGCTCGGGGCTGTGGCCGGTCGGAGACGGCACGACGCCCGACACGTCCGTCGACGCGCTGGCGGGCGCGCTGCGCGCCGCGGCATCCGACATCGCCGCGGGCACCCCGCGGGTGCCCGATGTGTCGATCCGCGAGCGGTTCCGCCAGTCGTCGCGCACGGCCGCGATGGTCGAGGTGTACGAGCGGGTCATCGCCGCGCACTGAACGGTCCGGTGCGGACGAGAGAAGGTCGTCTCTCAGGGGAGACGGGCGCGGTCGGTGGGGATGCGCCGGTAGCCGTCGGTGCGGAGCGAGACGACGGTCGAGGCGATCGCAGCGACCGACAGGGCGGCGAAGGCAATCACGATGAACATGGCAGAAACGCTACGCTTGCGGTGATTCTGCCACGAGTGGCAGAATGGACAGCGCTCGTAGGAAAACTGCCAGCTCCATCTCGCAGAGGGAGATCTCATGAAGACGGTGGCGTGCATCGTCCAGGACGGGTTCGCGCCGTTCGAGTTCGGCGTGGCGTGCGAGGCGTTCGGGCTCGACCGCGCGGACGACGGCATCCCGAATTTCGACTTCCGGGTCGTCACACCCGACCCGGGCCCGGTGAACTCCAAGCTCGGATTCTCGATCAACGTCGACAACGACCTCTCGTTCGCGTACGAGGCCGACCTCGTCGTCGTGTGCCCGACGCCCCGCGAATACTGGCAGCGCACCGACCCGCGCGTTCTCGACGCGGTGCGGGCGGCCGTCGCCCGCGACGCCTGGGTGCTCAGCGTGTGCAGCGGATCGTTCATCCTGGCCGCCGCCGGCGTCCTCGATGGTCGGCGCGCGACGACGCACTGGATGTACGCGCCGACCATGATGGCGATGTATCCGCAGATCGAGGTCGATCCCGACGTCCTCTACGTGCAGGACGGGCGCATCATCACCAGCGCGGGCACGGCAGCCGGGCTGGATGCCTGCCTGCACCTGCTGCGCCAGGAGCTCGGCGCCGAGCTGACCAACAAGATCGCGCGGCGCATGGTCGTCCCGCCGCAGCGCGACGGCGGCCAGGCGCAGTTCATCGACAAGCCGCTGCCGACCACCACGTCGCTGTCCCTCGCTCCGGTCACGGACTGGATGCTCGAGAACCTTCGCCTGGAGCTGACCGTCGATCAGCTGGCCGCCAAGGCCCACATGTCCCCGCGCACGTTCGCGCGCCGGTTCAAGGCGGACCATGGCGCGACGCCGGCGGCGTGGCTGGCCCGGCAGCGCATCATCCACGCCCAGCGCCTGCTGGAGAGGACCGACCTCGGCCTGGATCGCATCGCATACGAGAGCGGCTTCGGCTCCGCTGCGGTGCTGCGCCAGAACTTCGCCCGCGTCCTCGGCATCACACCGACGGCGTATCGCGCCCGCTTCTGCTGCACGGCCGAGGCCGCTTCCGCCGCAGCGGCGTCGGCTCCGGATGCCGCCGATCCCGAGAACCGCGGCATCGACGCATCCCTGCTCGAGCCGGTCGCCTGACGGGCACGACGGGAGCGGCGGGGCCCATCCGTCCCCGCCGCTCCCGGATCCGGTCAGCGCAGCGCGCGATCGCGCAGTCCGTCGAGGTCGGCACCCGACCCCGAGGACTTCGCGCTGAAGGTGCCGACGCCGCCGCCGGTCACGGTCGACGTGTCGAACGCGAACGTGATGACGGCGGCCGCCATCGCGTCGGAGTTGACGTCGAGCGCGATGCGGTTGACGTTGCCGGTCAGCCGCCGCTTGTACGCGTCGTTCAGCGCGTCGTACAGCGCCTCGTCCTGCCCTTCGCCGGTCAAGTTGTCGCACGGCTGGTGGTAGCAGGGGTCGTACGCCGCGCCCGGCACGCCGCCGTACAGCGCAGCCTCGTCCGCGGTCTTCAGCTCCTCGGCGCCGGTGAACAGCCCGCCCGCCGGGATGCCGACCGCGATGAACGGACCGTAATCCGAGCGACCCGAGAAGTCGGTGTCCTGATAAGGGAGACCCCGGGCGTCATAGAACTGCTCGAAGACGTCCTCGATCGCCGCCGAGCCCTCCGGGATGAACCCGTCGGGCGCCGTGCCGCTGGAGTTGTCCCCGTCGTAGATGCCGTAGAAGTAGTTCGGAGAGCCGATCATGTCGAAGTTGAGGTACAGCGCGATGTCGGCCACCTCCTGCTCCGACAGGTTCGCGACGTAGTACTCCGAGCCCAGCAGGCCGTCCTCCTCGGCGCCCCACCAGGCGAAGCGCACGGTGTTGGTCGGTTCGACCCGCTGCATCTGGATCGCCGTCTCCAGCAGCGCCGCGCTGCCGGTGCCGTTGTCGTTGATGCCGGCGCCGCCCTGCACGCTGTCGAGGTGAGCACCTGCCATGACGACGTTGGTGTCATCGCCCGTGCCCGTCTCCGCGAAGACGTTGTAGGAGGTCCGCTCCTCGGCGAAGTAGTCGACCGTGACCGTCACCTGCGCCCCGGGCGTGCCGGCGAGGTCCTCACCGACGGGAGAGGCCACGAAGACGGCGGGGATCGTCAGACCGGTCGCGTCGCCGATCATGCTCACCAGGCCCGGCCGGCCGTCGTTGGTCACGATCACCGCGGATGCTCCCGCTGCCTGGGCGTTCAGCGCCTTGAGACTGAAGTCGCACGAGCCGCGCTGCACGAGGGCGACTCCTCCGACGGGGAAGCCGGTGAAGTCGGCCGCCTCGCATCCGCTGGTGCTGGTTCCGTCGGCGGGGAACGGCACGATGAGGTCGACCGGGACGAGCGGGCCGGTGGCCGTGCCCTCCGGTGTGCCGCTGTCGAAGGTGTTGCGCACGAAGTCCTGGCCCTCCACCCACGTGGTGGCCGGGTTGGCGCGGCTGAGCGCGCTGTTCTCCTCGGTGTACGTGAACGGGAACTCCTGCACCTGCGGGGTGTATCCCGCACGCTCCAGCTGCTCGACGACGTAGTCGACGGACGCCGAGTACCCCGGTCGACCGGCGGCGCGGTCGCCGTGCTCGTCGGCGATGTCCTGCAGCTCCTTGAGGTGATTCATCACCTGGCTGATCTTCACGGCCCGCGTGATCTTCTCGACGGTGTCCGCTTCGGGCACGGCGTAGGCCGGCGCAGCCAGCCCCACCGTGGCGACCATGGCGGAAGCGGCGATGCCGACTCCCCACCTGCGCCTCGTGAGCGTCATGGTTCCTCCTTCTCGGATGTCGGCGACCTCGTTGACGCCGATGCCGACGAACGTAGCCGCCCCGCGCAGGGCTTCGTAAGGGGGGTCTCGTGCACGAGAAGAAGCGCTGGTGCGATTGCCGTGGCATCCCGCGACTGGTAAACTTGAGTCGTGCAGGCTCAACTTTGGAAGCCCCACAGATTTCAGGAGACGTATGAACGCCACACAGCAGCCCGGACAGGAGGAGCAGCAGAGCGCCCTCGAGCAGTTCGGGATCAACCTCACCGATCGTGCCCGACAGGGCAAGCTCGACCCCGTCATCGGGCGTGACAGCGAGATCCGCCGTGTCAGTCAGGTGCTGACGCGACGGACCAAGAACAACCCCGTGCTGATCGGCGAGCCCGGCGTCGGCAAGACCGCCGTCGTCGAAGGCCTCGCGCAGCGCATCGTCGCCGGCGACGTCGCCGAGTCGCTCAAGGACAAGGAGCTCGTCGCCCTCGACATCTCCGCGCTGGTCGCCGGCGCGATGTACCGTGGCCAGTTCGAGGAACGCCTCAAGAGCGTGCTGAAGGAGATCACCGAGTCGGACGGCCGCATCATCACGTTCATCGACGAGCTGCACGTGCTCATGGGCGCGGGAGGCGGCGAGGGCTCGGTCGCGGCATCCAACATGCTCAAGCCCATGCTCGCTCGCGGCGAGCTGCGCATGATCGGCGCGACGACGCTCAACGAGTACCGGGAGTTCATCGAGAAGGATGCCGCGCTGGAGCGCCGCTTCCAGCAGGTGTACGTCGGCGAGCCGAACGTCGAGGACACCGTCGCGATCCTGCGTGGACTGAAGGGGCGCTACGAGGCGCACCACGGCGTGACGATCACCGACGGCGCCCTCGTCGCCGCCGCGTCGCTCAGCAACCGCTACATCCCCAGCCGGCAGCTGCCCGACAAGGCGATCGACCTGATCGACGAGGCCATGAGCCGACTGAAGATGGAGATCGACTCGAGCCCGGTCGAGATCGACCAGCTCCGCCGCCAGGTCGACCGGATGCGCCTGGAAGAGCTCGCGCTGAAGAAGGAGAAGGACGAGGCATCCAAGGAGCGCCTCGCCCGGCTGCGCGAGCAGATGGAGCAGGCATCCGTCGAGCTGAGAGAGCTCGAGGCGCGCTGGGAGCGGGAACGCGCCGGACTCAACCGCGTGGGCGAGCTGAAGAAGCGCCTCGACGCGGCGATCACCGAGCGCGACCAGGCGCTGCGCGCCGCCGACTACGCCAAGGCGTCGCGCCTGGAGTACGAGACGATCAAGCAGCTGCAGGCAGAGCTCGCCGCCGCCGAGAGCGCCGAGGCGAACCCCGCCGAGGAGCGCATGGTCAACGAGCAGGTCACGGACGAGGACATCGCCGCGGTCATCGCAGCGTGGACGGGCATCCCGGTCGGACGCCTGCTGCAGGGCGAGACCGAGAAGCTGCTGCACCTCGAAGCCGAGCTGGGCAAGCGCCTGATCGGACAGAAGGATGCCGTCAAGGCGGTGTCCGACGCCGTGCGCCGGTCGCGGGCGGGCATCAGCGACCCGAATCGGCCGACCGGCTCCTTCCTGTTCCTCGGGCCCACCGGTGTGGGAAAGACCGAGCTCGCCAAGGCGCTCGCGGAGTTCCTCTTCGACGACGAGCACGCCATGGTGCGCATCGACATGTCCGAGTACGGCGAGAAGCACTCGGTGTCGCGTCTGGTCGGCGCCCCTCCCGGCTACATCGGGTACGAACAGGGCGGTCAGCTCACCGAGGCGGTGCGGCGGCGCCCGTACAGCGTCGTGCTGCTCGACGAGGTCGAGAAGGCGCATCCCGAGGTCTTCGACGTGCTGCTGCAGGTCATGGACGACGGCCGCCTCACCGACGGTCAGGGGCGCACGGTCGACTTCAAGAACGTGATCCTGATCCTGACGTCGAACCTCGGCTCGCCGATCCTCATCGACCCGACGCTGTCGGTCGAGCAGAAGCGCGAGCAGGTGCAGGGGCTGGTGCGGCAGGCGTTCAAGCCGGAGTTCGTGAACCGTCTGGAGGACATCGTGATCTTCGCGGCGCTGACCGAGGACGACCTGGCGCAGATCGTCGAGCTCGCCGTCGACGCGCTGCAGCGGCGCCTGAAGGATCGCCGCCTCACGCTCGCAGTCACCCCGGACGCGCGCGCGTGGCTCGCCGAGCGCGGCTACGACCCCGTGTTCGGCGCGCGGCCGCTGCGCCGGCTCATCCAGTCCGAGATCCAGGACCGCCTCGCGATGGCCCTGCTGTCGGGCGGCGTGCGCGACGGCGACGTGGTGCGCGTCGACGTCGCTGCCGACAGCTCACAGCTGGTGCTCACCAGCGACGGGCCGGCCTCGGCATCGGATACGCCTCTCGACGAGGACGAGGTGATCGAGGCCGAGCTGCTCGAAGAGTGACACGGTTCGCCGAGCCTCGTCTCGCCGCCGTATCGGTCGGGTGGCGCGGCGGCAAGCTCACCGGCCACGACCAGTGCCCGTGAGAGCATCGAGCGTGCGCACCGTCCGGGCTCTGTGGGGATCCTCGCATCCCGGCCCCACGCTCGTGGTCACGGCGCTCGCGATGGCGCTGGGCATCGCGGTCGGCCTCGAGCCGTGGCGGCTCGGGCTGCTGGCGCTCGCGGTCTTCACCGGTCAGCTGTCGATCGGCATCTCGAACGACGCCCTCGACGCGGTGCGCGACCGTGCCGTGGGTCGCACCGACAAGCCCGTCGCACGCGGCGAGGTGAGCGAGCGCGTCGCGTGGGGTGCGGCATCCGGCGCCCTCGTCGCGGCTCTGGCGCTGTCGGCTCCGCTGGGATGGCGGATGCTGGCGGCGCATGCCCTGATGCTGGGATCGGCATGGGCGTACAACGTCGGACTGAAATCCTCCGCCTCCTCGCTCGTGCCGTTCCTCGTGAGCTTCGGGATCTTCCCGTCGCTCGCGCCGCTGTCGGCGGCCGATCCGGCGTTCGCGGCCGGCTGGGCCTGGATCGCGGGCGCGGTCCTCGGCGCGGCCGTCCACCTGACGAACGTCCTGCCCGATCTCGACGACGACGCCAGCACGGGCGTCCGCGGCCTTCCGCATCGGCTCGGCGCGCGCATGTCGGCGGTGCTCGCCGCCGCCGGCATCCTCGCGGGCGCGGTCGCCGTGCTGGTGGGTCCCGCGGGCGGCGATCTCGCGCGCGTGTCGCCGGTGTCGTGGGTGTTCTTCTGCGCGGTCGTGCTCGTCGCCGTGGCCACCGTGGTCCGCGCGTCGGTGCGGCCACCCGCGCGCGTGCTCTTCCGCCTGGTGATGCTGGCAGCGCTCCTTCTCGCCGCGCAGCTCGTCGCGTCCGGCGGTGCGCTGGCCGGCTGAGCAGGCCGGATCAGTGACCGGCGTCGCGGTCGAAGCCCATCGCGTACGCGTGCGCGAATGCCCGGTCGACCGGCGGCGTCAGCATCCCCCGCACGGCACCGCGGCGCACCGCGTCGCTCGCGACCGACGCCGGCCGGCCGAGCGCGGTGTTGACCGCCGCCAGTCGTGCAGCGGTGCGCGCGGATGCGAGCCGTCTGCGCTCCCAGCGCTGCAGGTCGGCAGCCGGTTCCCGGCCGGTACGGATCCAGCCGGCCAGGAGAGGAGCGAGCGTCGCCGCATCGAGCAGTCCGAGGTTCATCCCCTGCCCGCCGATGGGGCTCACCTCGTGCGCGGCGTCACCGATCACGAAGACGCGCCCGTTGCGCATGCGGCGTGCCACCGCGCGCCGCACGCCGAACTCGGTCGCCTCGACGATACCCGCGGCGGCCGTCTCGTCGCGTGCCGCGACGGCCTGCCGCAGGCGCTCGGCGCGCGCCGCGGGACTGGGGTCGCCGCCGGGCCGGTCCCAGGCGACGAACCGGCGGACGCCACCCGGCAGCGGGAACGACTCCAGCACGCCTTCGGCGTCCAGGTTGACCACCGCCACCTCGGAGTCGTCGCGGTCCCCGACCACGGCATCCGTCATGAGGTAGCGATCGCGGTACTCGTGCACGCGGACCGCGCCGCGCCGATACACGACATCGCGTCCGCCCACGCCGCCGGCGACGACGACGAGCGGCGCCCGGATGTCCTCTTCGATGCCGTCCGTCCACGCGCGCACCCGCGCCCGATCCGCCTCCGGCGACACGGTGGACACGCGCATGCCCCGTCGCGGCTGCGGGGCTCCCGCGGCGAGCACCCGCTCGGTGGCAGCCTGCGGCAGGGTCGCCACGAACGGGAACCGCGCGGAGAGGCGGCCGAAGTCGACGGCGCCGATCGTGCGCCCTCCTGCGCGCGCCTCGCCGCGCCGCACGCGGACGGCGTCGGCCAGGAGAGCGTCGGTGACACCGGATGCCTCGCACGCCGCGAGCACAGGCGCGTGCACGCCGATCGCCCGCGAGCCCGCTCCGGCGCTCACGCGGCGCTCGAGGACCTCGACGTCGACGCCCTGCCGGGTCAGCTCGCCGGCCAGGAGCAGGCCGACCGGGCCGGCGCCGACGACGACGACATCCGCCACCGGGTCAGGCCCGCCCGAGTCCGACGGCGAGCAGCCGGAACGGGGCAGGCGCCTGCACACGCCATCGACCGGGCGCCATGCCGTCGAGCACGTCCTGCAGCTCCGCCCTGGTGAAGCTGCGACGGATGCTGCGCAGCCCGTCGGTGCGCAGGAACGTTCCGGGAGCGAGAGGTGTGACACCCACCGCGTACAGCGCGTAGGCCAGGCGGCTGCGGGCGATGTCGCCGTGGAGGATCAGGCCGTTGCTCAGGCGCTGGGATGCCGTGACGTAGCCGGCGAGGTCGTCGCCGAGGTGATGCAGCACGTGGTTGGACAGCACGGCGTCGTATCGCTCCCCGGCTTCGAGGAGCGACGCCGCGTCCGCGCACCGGAACGTGACGGCAGGCGGGTGCTCGCGGCGCGAGGCGACCTCGTGCGCGCGGGGGTCGGGGTCGGCGCCCGTCCACTCGACCTCGAGGCCGTCGCGCTCCGCGCGGCGTGCGAGTCGCACGACGAGGTCGCCGCCGCCGGACCCGAGGTCGAGCACGCGCGCAGGTCGTCCGAGCGCCGCCAGATACGGGCGCAGCCGGGTGCGGTACACGGTGCCCCACCCGGCCACGAGGCGGTTGACGGTCTCGAAGCGCTCGAGGGTCAGGCGCAGTCGCTCGGCATCGCACTCCGGGTCGTCCATCAGCTCGCGGACGGTCTCGTCGCGGACGGTGAGGTTCATGCGTCCGCCATCGCCCATCCCGCGCGATCGTCCGCCGCGGTCGGTGCGGCGTCGATCGCGCGCTTGGTGAGGAGCGCGGATTCCACGGTGAGCCCGGGACCGAACGCGATCGCGGCGATCGCGTCGCCGTCGCCGGTGGCGTCGTCGCGGAGGAGCTCCCTCAAGATGAACAGCACGGTCGCGCTCGACATGTTGCCGTAGTCCCGCAGCACGCGCCGCGAGGCGTCGATCGCGCCCGGCGGGAGGGCCAGGCCGCTCTCCACACGGTCGAGCACGCTGCGCCCTCCCGGGTGCACCGCCCACGCCTCCGGCGTCGGCGCGTCGCCGAGGAAGCCCCGGACGGCCTCGCCGATCTCCCGGCCGATGATCCGGGGAACCTGCGGCGTCAGCGTCATCTCGAAGCCGTGGTCGCCGATCGTCCACACCATGTCGGCCTCGCCCTCGGCGGTCACCGTGGTCCCGAACCGCTCGATCTCGAGCCCGCCGGGCGAGCCGACGGAAGGGTCGGCCGTCACCACGGCCGCTGCGGCGCCGTCGGCGAAGACGCTCGCCGCGACGATCTGCTGCGGGTCCTCGGAGGCTCGGATGTGCAGTGAGCACAGCTCCACGCACACCACCAGCACCACCGCCCGTGGCTGGGATCGGCAGATGTGCTCCGCCATCCGCACGGCGGGGATGGCAGCGGCACAGCCGATGAAACCCAGATGGAAGCGCTCGACGGTCGTGGGCAGTCCCAGGTCGCGGACGAGGCGGTAGTCCGGCCCCGGCGCGAAGAATCCCGTGCACGACACCGTGATGACGTGCGTGATGGCGGATGCCTCGACATCGGCCTCCGCGAGGGCGTCACGGGCGGCCTCGGCGTACAGCGGCGGGGCCAGTCGCGTGTAGAGGTCATTGCGTGTCCCGGTCAGCGGATGCCTGAGGGCTCCCGTGGCGTCGAGGAAGGCGGCATCCGTCGATCGCTCCCCGCGGTCGTGCGCCGTCGCGGTGCCGAGCTCGGCGAGCACGGTGTATCGCGTGTCGATCTGCGCGGCGTCGAACGCGGCGGTGATGCGACGTGCGGTGAGCCGGTCGACGCCTGGCTGGCCGGCGAACAGGTCGCGCACATGCGCCTGGGGGAGCCGGGTGATCGGAACCGCCGTCCCGATCGACACGATGCGCGCGGTCATGCTGCAACCTAAGCATCCGCGCGGCGGATGCGGCAGACCGTTGCGCCGGAGGCCCTTCTTGTCTATGAGGGCCGGAGGTCCCGCGTCACGCGGGGCGGGACTCGTCCGCAGCCGCTGTTGTCGTGTGCACGTCGGGGAGGTCGCGCATCCTCCAGAAGGGCCCGAAGACGACGAAGGCGGCCGACGCGAGCTGGCCCGCCGCGCCGATCCACATCGTCGGCACGACGCCGAGCCAGGTGCCCAGTCCGCCCGCGAGGAGAGCGGCGATCGGCATGACGCCCCACACGACGAATCGGACCGAGGCGTTCATCCGCCCCAGCAGCCGGGACGGCGTGATGCGCTGACGGAACGTGACCTGCGTGATGTTGTACAGGAGCACCGTGAAGGTGACGACGAACGACTGGGCGATCAGCAGCGGGAACGCGATCGAGGGCACCATCGCCGCAACGGGGAGCAGCATCGCCACGAGGCTGAACCCCAGCGAGCTGACCGGGATGGCGCGGGCTTCGCCGATCCAGCGCACGATGTGCGGCGTCGCCATCGCGCCCACCAGCCCGCCCACCGCGCCCAGCGAGAACACCACGCCCATCGCGGCCGGTGAGAACCCCAGCTCGCGCAGCAGGAACAGCGGCAGCAGCGTCATGGAGATGGTGCTGAAGAAGTTCGACGCTCCGGTGGTGCCGACGATGCGGCGCAGCAGCTTCTCGGTGAAGACGAAGCGCAGGCCCTCCCAGATGTCGCGCAGGATGGGCCCGTGCTCGGTGGGGGCGCGATCCTCGTGGTCCCGGGTGAACACCAGCGCCAGCGCCGACACGAGATAGGTCCCCGCCGTCGCGAGGACGGCGAAGGGGGCGGTGACGATGCCGATCAGCCAGCCGCCGACGCCGGGGCCGGCGATGTTGGCGAGCTCGTACGTGGCCTGAAGCTTGCCGTTGGCCTCAGCGATCTGATCGGATCGCACCAGAGACGGGACGATGCTCTGATACGACACGTCGAAGAAGACCGTCGCGACGCCGACGATCGCGGCCACCACGATGAGGTGCCAGATCTCCAGCACGCCCGCGAGCCACAGCAGGGGTACGACGGCCAGCGCGATCGCCCGCACGAGATCCGCCGCGATCATCACATGGCGCTTGCGCATCCGGTCGATCCATGCGCCGGCTGGCAGGCCCACCAGAAGGAACGCCGCAACGTTGGCGGCACTGAGGACGCCGACCTCGAGCTCGGTCGCCTGCAGCAGGAGTACGGCGAGCACCGGCACGGCGAGCTCTGTCAGCTGCGCCCCGAACTGGCTGAGCGCCTGCCCGCTCCACATCGTCATGAAGTTCCGATCGCGCCACAGCGAGGCGGCGCGGCGGCGGCGCTTCGAGGTGGCTGCGGGGTCCGCAGCGGCGACATCCGCGGCGGCGTCGGCACGCGTGGTGAGCGCGCCTGCGGCTTCCGCGCGCGCCTGTGCCACGACGTCGTCGTCGACGCCGGGCGGCGGCTCGGAGGGCGGCGATTGGGACATGTCAATCAGTGTGCGCCCGCTGATTGAGGAAAGTCAATCAGTAACGTACTCTGGCGTCGTGGTCCAGCATCGCGAAGACCGGATCGAGCTGCGGCGAGGCGATCCCGAGGCCGAGGCGCGCATGCGGGCCCTCAGCTCGCCGCTGCGCCTGCGGGTGCTGCGACTGTGCGCCTTCGAGTCGCGCACCAACAAGGAGCTCGCCGAACTCCTCGGCGTCAATCCCGGCACGATGCTGCACCACGTGCGCACTCTCGTGCAGACGGGCTACCTCGCCGCCGAGCCGGAGCGCACGGGTGCCCAGGGTGCGCGCGAAGTGCCGTACCGCGCGACAGGCCTGTCGTGGCGCACGTCCATGCCCGAGGGCAGTCACGTCCTCGTCGAGACCTTTCTGCAGCAGATCGAGGGCGTCTCGGACGCGGACCTGGATGCGACCTGGCTCGGGCTCAAGCTCAACGCCGAGCACAAGGCCGAGCTGCAGCAGCGTCTGTACGAGCTCGTGCAGGAGTTCAAAGAGCGCGGGCCCGACCCCGACGGCGACACGTACTCGCTGTTCACCGCGCTGCACCCCGACCACAACCCGCCGTCGCTGCACTGAGTCGCCGCACTCCGGGGCGGCGTCCTGCGGCGGCGGGTCGGCGGCTGCCGGGTCAAGGAAGCGCGGGCCAGTCCTCGGGACCGAGCGAGCCGGCGGGGTACTCCTGCAGCGGCACCTCGCCGCGCCGCCAGGCGGCCAGCACCGGCTCGACGATGCGCCAGGAGTCCTCGGCGGCGTCGCCGCGCACCGACAGCGTCGCGTCGGCGTCGAGGATGCCCGAGAGCACCTCGCCGTACGCCTTGAGGGCGCCGGGGCCGAGATCCGCCGCCAGCGTCGCGCGCTCCAGCTCGAACGGGTCGTCGCCGCCGTTGACGTTGAGCTCGAGGTCCATGCGGTCGGGCCCGAGCGAGAAGCGCAGCACCGATCCCGGCGCGTCGCCGGTCAGACCCGCCGGGACGAGGTTGACGGGGCGGAAGGTCACCACCACCTCGCCATGCTTCGCCGGCAGGCCCTTGCCCGACCGCAGCCGGAAGGGCACGCCGGCCCACCGGTCGTTGCGCACCTCGCAGACCAGCTCGGCGAGCGTCTCGGTCTCGCGCGCGGGGTCGACACCCGGCTCGTCGACGTAGGACGGCAGGTCCCGCCCGCCTGCCGAGCCGGCCGTGTACCGCGCTCGCCGCGACGCGGTGGCCGGGTCATCGCCCCAGACATGCGTGGCGCGCAGGACCGCCCCGGTCGCGTCGCGGAAGTCGCGCTCGTGCAGCGTCGCCGGCGGCTCCATCGCCAGCACCGCCATCACCTGCAGCAGGTGACTCTGGATCATGTCCACGAGCGCCCCGGCGCGGTCGTAGTAGCCGGCCCGCCCCTCGAGACCCAGCGTCTCGTCGTACCGGACGACGACCGACTCGATGTGCTGGGCGGACCAGACCGGTGCGAACACCCGGTTGGCGAACCTCACGCCGAGCATGTTGAGGGTGGTCGACCGGCCGAGGAAGTGATCGACGCGGAACACCTGCTCCTCGGGCACGAGACGTTCCAGGGTCGCATTGAGCGCGCGGGCGCTCGCTTCGTCGACGCCGAAGGGCTTCTCCAGGGCCAGGATCGTGCCCTCGGGGATGGCGACGTCCTGCAGCGCCTCGCACGACGTCGCGGCGACGGCGGGCGGCACGGCGAAGTAGAGGGCGATCCGGTTCCCGGGGTCCGACAGAAGGCTCGTCAGATCGGCGGGATCGGTGATGTCCGCGCGCTGGTAGCTCGTCTCGGCGATCGTGTCGAAGGCGGCAGCGAACCCGGCCGACGTGAACGCGTCACGGACCACCGTCCGCCAGCGCTCGTCGTCCCAGTCGTCCATGCCGGCCCCTCTCAGCCGCACCCGGCGATCGGGCTCCATCGTGAGCAGCTGCCCCAGTGCCGGCAGCAGCAGCCGCGAGGTGAGGTCGCCCGAGGCGCCCAGGATCAGAAGCGTGGTCTCCGTCGCCATGCGGCCCAACCTACCGACGCCGGCCGGCCCCGGAAGAGGGGCTTGCGCGGCGGCATCCCGCCCCGCGTCCACCGGGATCTCGACAACGACCGCCGGCCGGAGGATCGTGGGATGCGGGGGTCAGCTCAGTCCCGGAGGAGAGATGTTCACACCGAATCGGCCGTTCTCGAGCTTCGCCGTTCCCGACGTCGGCGAAGCGGTGGCCTTCTATCGCGACACGCTGGGGCTCGACGTCACCGTCTATGAGGAGATGGGCGGCGGCTTCACCATCGCGCTGCCCGGCGGCGGGCAGATCTTCGTCTACCCCAAGCCCGATCATCAGCCCGCGGTCTTCACGGTGCTGAACTTCATCGTCGACGACGTCGATGCCGCCGTCGATGACCTGAACGCGCGCGGCGTGGTGACGAAGATCTACACCGACCCCGACTACGGAACGGACGACAAGGGGGTCTCCCGCGGATTCGAGGGCGGCCCCGACATCGCCTGGTTCCGCGACCCCGCCGGCAACGTCATCGCGGTCATCGCAGCCGATCCGCAGATGATCGGCCGCTGAGCGGCCGGCCCCGACGCCGCATCCGGTCGACGAGCGAGCGAAGCGAGACGAAACGCCGCGCGCGTTTCGTCTCGCTCCTTCCTCGCTCGCTCAACGATCCGAGGCGCCGTGTCAGCTCGAGAGCGCCTCGGTGAGCTTGACGCGCGCGCCCATGCGCAGCAGCGAGTTCTCGTAGATGCGGGCGCCGACGAGGATCGCCGCGATGCACGTCGCGATGAGGATCACGAGCGACAGCAGCGGCTCCCACCACTGCGCCTCGCCGAGGAACAGCCGCATCGGCATGCCCACCGGCGCCGAGAACGGCACGTACGACATGACGCCGAGCACCAGCGGGTTGTCGTTGAAGAAGATCACCAGGAAGTACGGCGCCATGATCAGCATCGTCAGCGGCGTGGTGGTCGAGCCGATGTCCTCCTGACGCGACACCATCGACGCTGCCGCGGCGAACAGCGACGCGAGGAGGATGAAGCCGAACAGGAAGAAGATCGCGAACCAGGCGATGGGGCCGCCGAGGCCCTGCAGCAGCGCCGTCTGATCCGTCACGGTCAGGCCCACGACGGCGATCGCGGCGAGGATCAGGATCTGCGCCATCGCGAGGATCGTGTTGCCGATGACCTTGCCCGCCAGCAGCACGCGGACCGGGATGGCGGAGATGAGCAGCTCCACCACGCGTGTCTGCTTCTCCTCGACGACGCTCTGCGCGATCGTGCCACCGAACAGCGACGCGGCCATGAGGAACACCACACCGAAGCCGATCGCGGCCACGTAGCCGAGCGCGGCGTTGGTGTCATCGGGGTTCAGCAGCTCGACCGGCGGGACCTGTGCGAGCTGCAGCAGCAGCTGCGTCGGGGCGCTGTCGTCGGCGAGCACCGTGAAGCCCGTCGGCGACGCCGTATCGCCCACGATCGCGGCGTCCACGTCGCCGCTCTCGACGAGGGACTCCGCCTCGCCCCGGTCGGCGACATCGGTGATCTCCAGGCCCTCCGCGTCCGTGACGTACTGCTCGGCATCCGAGGTGACGGCCACCGGCGTGCCGCTGGAGTTGGCCGCCGAGAAGCCGCCCCAGATCACCAGCGCCAGCGCGCCGACGAACAGGATGGCGGTGGAGATGACGAACGCCTTGCTGCGCAGCTTCGAGCCGATCTCGCGCTCGGCCACGAGCCAGATGCCCTGCGCGGGGCTGAGACCCGACGCGGTCGTCGATGAGGGGAGAGGCGTGCTCACTGGATGACCTCCTTGAAGATCTGGGCGAGGGTGGGATGCTGCGGCGCGAAGCTCGCGACGTCCCCCTGTGCGACCGCTCGACGCAGCACCCGCTGCGCGGTCTCGTCGCTGTCGGCATCGAACACGGCGTAGCCGCCGTCGAAGTCGAGCACCTCGACGCCCGGCTCGGTGCGGAGCCAACCGGCGTCACCGGCCGAGACGAGCTCGAACCGGCGGGTGGAGTGCGCGGCCCGCAGCGCATCGCGGGCCCCGGCGGCGCGGATCGTGCCGCCGGCGATGATGACGAGGTCGTCGCAGAGGCGCTCGACGACGTCGAGCTGATGCGACGAGAACAGCACCGCCGCACCGGCCGCGGCCCGCTCCTGCAGGACGCTCGCGACGACGTCGACGGCCAGCGGGTCCAGTCCCGAGAACGGCTCGTCCAGGATCAGCACCTGCGGCTCGTGCACGAGGGCAGCGGCGATCTGGGCGCGCTGCTGATTGCCCAGCGACAGCGTCTCGACGTTGTCCTCGAGCCGCTCGCCGAGGCCGAGCTGCTCGAGCAGCGCGCGTGCGCGGTGCGTGGCATCCGTCTTGGAGAAGCCGTGCAGGCGGGCGAGGTACACGATGTGCTCGAGGACCTTCATCTTCGGGTACAGCCCGCGCTCCTCGGGCATGTAGCCGAATCGGCGGCGGTCTCCGGTCGTCACCGCCGCGCCGTCGAGCGTCACGCTGCCGGCGTCCTTGGACAGCACCCCGAGGGTGATGCGCATGGTGGTGGTCTTGCCCGCGCCGTTCCCGCCGACGAAGCCCGTGAGCCGTCCCGGCCGCACGTCGAACGACACGTCGTCGAGCACACGGCGCCCGCCATAGCTCTTGGTGATGCCTCGCAGTCGCAGCATCCCTCTCTCCTTCCGGCCCGCATCCGATCGGGACGTGCTCCACGCTACGGAGCGGGGTCGCGCCGCGCCTCCGCCCTGAGGCGGATTCCGCGGGACCGCCCCGCGGGGGAGGGTCGAAGACGCCGGCGGATTTTCATGCGAGGGAATAGATGGCCAGTGCATGTACTTGAATAGATGTTGGAACGTCCCCGGCGCACCGCCTGGAGCGCCGCCGTGTGAAGGAGAAGACGCACCATGACCGATCGGACCATCGGCTACATCGTCGGCAGCATCTCGTCGACCTCGATCAACCGCCGCCTGGCGAAGGCGCTCGAGCGTCTCGCCCCCGAGGGCACCACCCTCGTCGAGATCCCCATCAAGGACCTCCCGTTCTACACGCCCGACTACGACGCCGACTTCCCCCAGGTCGCGCGCGACTTCAAGCAGGCGATCGCCGACGCCGACGGCGTCATCATCATCACTCCGGAGTACAGCCGCTCCATCCCCGGCGTGCTGAAGAACGCCCTCGACTGGTCGGCCCGCCCGTGGGGCCAGGCATCCTTCGACGGCAAGCCCACCGCCGTCATCGGCACGTCGCAGGGCGGCATCGCGACCGCCGCGGCGCAGCAGCACCTGAAGGCGATCCTCAGCCACTACAACGCGCCCACGCTGGGCCAGCCCGAGGGCTACGTGCAGAGCACGCCGGGCCTGTTCACCGACAACGGCGAGGTCACCAACGAGCAGACCGCCGAGTTCCTCGCCGGCTACCTCCAGGCGTTCGTCGCGCTGATCGACCGCTTCGCCGAGGTCCCCGTCGCGGCCTGAGCCGCGTCCTCGCACCTCCGGAGGAGATCGCTCCTGCGGAGGACGGAGAACCCGAGTCCGTCCTCCCGATCGCCGATCTCCTCCGGTACGCATCACGGATGCCCCGTCCGGCGCACTGCGCCCGGCCGGGGCATCCGTCGTCTCGGGCCCCGCGCCCCTGATCGCAACTCAGGCAGAACCCGCCTCGCCGGCCCGGATGCCGGCATCCGGGCCCTTCCAGCCTGAGTCATGGGCACCGGCGGCCGGCACCGCGGCCGGGGACGCGTCAGGCGAGACCGTGGCGGTGCGCGTAGACGACGGCAGCGACGCGATCGCGGGCGCCGAGCTTCTGCAGCACGTTGGACACGTGCGTCTTCACGGTCGCCTCGCCGATGTACAGCCGCGCCGCGATCTCGGCGTTGCTGAGCGCCTGCGCCACGAGCCGCAGCACCTCCGCCTCCCGCTCGGTCAGGTCGGGCACCGGCGCAGGCCCCTCGCGCGCCGAGAATCCACCCGGCGGCCGAGACTCCGGGTGAACCCCACGGTCTCGGCCGTGCGGCGGATTCTCGCGGCCGGCACCGGCGGCCCGGGCCTCGACAGGCGAGCGGGCGAACCGCTGGATCACGCGGCGGGTCACCTCGGGAGCCAGCAGCGCATCGCCGGCAGCCGCCACGCGCACGGCGGCGACCAGCTCCTCGGGCCCGGCGTTCTTGAGCAGGAAGCCGCTCGCACCGGAGGCCAGCGCGTCGAACAGGTAGTCGTCGCGGTCGAAGGTCGTCACGATCACGACGGCCGCCGTCACGCCCGGGTCCGCCGCGAGGCGCCGGGTCGCCTCGAGCCCGTCCATGTCCGGCATCTGCACGTCCATGCAGATGACGTCAGGCCGAAGGGCGGATGCCGCCGCCAGGGCCTCCACGCCGGTCGTCGCCTCACCGACGACGGCGATGTCGCCGGCCGACTCCAGGATCATGCGGAATCCGGCGCGCATGACGGCGTGGTCGTCGACGAGGAGCACGCGGATCGGGGAGGCGGTCATGCGCGCACCGCCGCGCCGGACGACGCCGCCCGATCGATGGAGTCCCCGCCGAGCGGGATGCGCAGCCGGACCAGGAACCCGCCACGGCTGCGCGGTCCCGCCTCGAGCGTTCCCCCGGATGCCGCCGCCCGTTCCCGCATCCCCACGATCCCGAGCCCCGGTCGCATCGGCGTGGTGGAACGCCCGGTGTTCGACACCTCGAGTTCCACGGCGTCGTCGCCGTAGCGCAGCCGGACGTCGGCGGAGGCGCCGGGCCCGCCGTGACGGCGGGCGTTGGTCAGCGCCTCCTGTGCGATGCGGTAGAGGTTCACCTGGGTGACCTCGGGCAGCTCGACCGGCTCGCCGATCACCGTGAACGTCGTGGGAAGGCCGTTGTCGTTGGCGTGCGCGATGAGGTCGGGCAGGGCCGACACGTGGACCGTCGAGCCGCCCTCGGCGTCGGTCGCGGAAGTCCGCAGCGTCTCCAGCAGATGCCGCAGCTCCTGCAGTGCGGACCGAGCGGATGCCTCGACGCCGAGCAGCGCCGCCCGCGCGGCATCCGGGTCCCGGTCCAGCACCGCGCGTGCCGCACCCGCCTGCACGCCCATCGCCGAGACGTGGTGCGCGACGACGTCGTGAAGCTCGCGCGCGATCCGGACGCGGTCGAGGGCGACGGCCTGGGCGGCGGTGACCTCGCGCTCGCGTTCCAGCTCGTGCGTGCGCTCCTCGAGCGCGGCCCGCGAGAGCGCGGCCGCATACGACCGATCGCCGAAGTAGTAGGCGCCGCCGAAGAAGGCCGCGTTGACGAGGAACTGGATGAGCATGAAGGCCGCGAACGGGGAGAACAGGCCGGCCCGTGACAGGGTCTCATCGCTCGGATCGATGGCCGCCTGGAACGTCGTGATCAGCAGCCACACGAACATGCCGACGATGATGCCGACGCGTACGAACATCGCCCGGCGCCGGTCGTCGACCCACGCGCCCACCGTGTACATCGCGATGAAGACGGCGATGTTGCTGACGTACAGCTCCGGGATGCGTGCGGACACCCCGGCGAAGAACACCACGGCGACGACGATCGCCACGATCTCGGGGTACCGGCGCCGGACAGCGAGCGGGGCGGCGAGGCCGACCGCGTACAGCAGCGCCCACTGCATGTCGGCCGCTTCCTCGCCGCCGTAGACGCCCGCGACAGAGCCCAGAGCGGCGCTCAGTACGGCGCCGAGCAGCAGCGCGCCTGCCAGCCACGCGTCGTTGCGGAGGTCGCGTGCCGTCGGCGGCGGTCGGCGCTCGAGGCGGGCGGAAGCGGAATCGGCCATCCCTCCACGCTACGGCCGGGCCCGATCCGCCACATCCGTCGCACGGGGGAGAGCGGATGCCGCCCGGTGCGGACTCAGGGCGCCGAGCCGGTCGGGTCGGTCACGGTGAAGGTGTAGGACTCCAGACGTCCGACTCGCTTGGTGACGGGATCGATGTACCGGATGCCGATCACATGCGTGCCGGCGCGCACATTGCGCACCACCCGCTCGATCGGCTCTGCCTCCAGGCGATGCTCGTTGCCGGTGAAGACGGAATCGACGGCCACGATGACGGTCTCGCCGGGGATGCCACTGAGGAAGATCGGGAACTCGCCGACGCCGTCGCCGTCCACGTCGGTCAGGGTCGCGTCGAGGCTGCCGTCCTCCGAGGCCACGGTGGGCACGGGGAAGACATACGGGCCGATCGCGGTGCTCGGCTCGGACGGCAGCGACTGGGCGTCGGTCTGCACGGCGCGGACCGTCATGCCGTCATGCAGCGCGTCGCCCGGCAGCGCAGCGGTGAACGTCCCGTCGGGCGCGACGTCGGCTCGGGTCAGTTCGGTCCCGGTCTCGTCGAGCAGCGTGACGACCGCCCCGGGAACGCCGGTGCCCGTGACCTCGTCGGGCACGGGCGAATCGAGGCGCTGCGGAGCGCTCAGGGTCGGCGTGGCCGAGACCGGCGTGGGCGTCGGGGTGGGTGTCGGACTCGGCGTGGGTGTCGGTGTGGGCACCGGATCCGGAGCCGGACTCGGTGCGGGCGGCGGCGGTGTGACCGGCCGCGGTGCCGGTGACGGGTCTGAAAGCGGCACGGGTGCCGTCACCGGCGGCGACGTGATCGGTTCTGTGACGGGTGCGGCGACGGGCGCCTCGGGTGCCGCAGAAGCCTGCGGCGCCGGTCGGTCGGCGGCCGGTCGATCGGGTGCGGTGTCGGACGGCGCTTCGATGGCCACGTCCGGGTCGGGAGCCGGTGGCGTTCCCCACGGCGCCACCGCGATCACGATGGCGGCCGCGGCGGCGACGGCGGCCACGCCCAGACCCACCAGGATGCCGATGACCGCCGGGGTGGCGCCGCCGGTGCCCCCCGCACCGGCAGCGCCACCGCCGGCGCCCACGACCCCTGCGGCGCTCGCGGCGGTCCCCACCGCCCCGGCGCTTGCGGCCCCTGCGGCGCTCGCGGCGGTCCCCACCGCCCCGGCGCTTGCGGCCCCTGCGGCGCTCGCGGCGGTCCCCACCGCCCCGGCGCCCGCATCCCCTGCGGCGGTCGCCGCGGTCCCCAGTCCCGCGGCGCCGCCAGCCCCTGCAACGCTCGCGGCGGCCCCCACCGCCGCAGCGCTGCCAACCCCGATGCCCCCGGCATCCCCCGCGCGACGTGCCCCCGCGTCGCCGGTCGCCATCCCTTGGGATGGATCCGCGCCGTTCCCCACGACGGTCGCGGCCCCTGCCGCCGCGGCCGGAGTGGCGTCGGCGGTGTAGGCGAGGGCCCCCGCCCCGCCCAGGACGAGTGGGAGAAGGACCACTCGCAGCTTGTGAGAGACGTTCTCGATGTCGGCCGAGACGATCTGGCACGCCGCGCACTGCGCGAGGTGCTCGTCGAAGCGACGGCGGTCGCCGCGCGACATCTTGCCGCCGGCGAGGATGCGCTCGCAGACCCACCGGCACTCGGCCGGCCGATTCGGGTCGGCGACGTGCGCCTCGAGCCACGCTCGCCGGAAGCCCTCCCGGGCGCGATAGGCCAGGGCCGACACCGCGTTGGAGGACATCCCCAGCAGCGGCGCGATCTCGCGCGGCTTCATGCCCTCGACCTCGGTGTACCACAGCAGCTCGCGCCAGCGCTCGGGCAGCGTCCGGAACGCCTGCACGAGCACAGACCGTTCGGCGATGCTCTCGGCCGCGTCCTCCGACGCGTTCTCGAGCCGATCGTCGAAGTCGTCCACCGGCAGCTCCTGCGCGCGTCGTCCCCACGACGCGGCGAGGTTGCGGATGGTGCTGAACAGATAGGGCCGGAATCCCTCTCGCGGCCCGCCACCGTTGCGGATGGCGCTCAGGATCGACGTGAACGCCTCCGACACGAGGTCGTCGGGGTCGAAGCTCGGAGCCACCGCGCGCGCGGCACGCAGTCCGCTGCCGACGTGGCGCTCCCACAGCGTCGCGTACGCCGCGTCGTCGCCGCTCCGGGCCGCGACGACGAGCTCGTCGTCCGAGGGCTCGAGGGGAGCGTCGTCCACGTTGGGGTGGACGGGGCTCGACACGGGTTCACCTTCCTCGCCGATCGGCGTGCGTTTCACGGGTGCGGCCTGGCGGGCGACACCGCGCCAGGCGCCGGCCGCGTCCCGCGGTGACCCCGTACGGAGTCCCCCCTGAATGGACGCAGCGTGGCGTACACAAGACAGGACGTCTCGATTCGCGAAACGTGACGCGAAACGAAGAATTTCTCCGAATCTAGCGCCGAATCAGAAGATCATGGGCCGATCGTCGTCATCGGGGCCCTGCAGATCCAGGTCGACGACGACGGGAACGTGGTCGCTCGGCGCCTCACCCTTGCGCTCGTCGCGGTGGATCGCCGCTGCGGTGACCGCATCGGCGAGCGCGTGCGAGCCGAGGATGAAGTCGATGCGCATGCCCTGATTGCGCGGGAAGCGCAGCTGCTTGTAGTCCCAGTACGTGAAGCCCGTCGGCACGAGCGGCCGCACGACGTCCTGCAGCCCGGCCGCCTCCAGCGCGGCGAACGCCTCGCGCTCGGGCGGGGACACATGCGTCGAGAAGCCCTGCACGACGGCGGGGTCGCCGTTGTCGGCATCCGTCGGAGCGATGTTGAAGTCGCCGACGAGCGCCAGCGGAAGATCCGGGTTCGCCGTCAGCGCCGCACCGGTGTACTGCGCCAGGGCCGACAGCCATTCCAGCTTGTAGAAGAAGTGCGGGTCGCCCAGCGACCGGCCGTTGGGCACGTACAGGCTCCACACCTCGACGCCGCCGATCGTCGCGCCGAGCGCGCGCGCCTCCTGCGGGGCATCGGGGCCGGTGTGTCCTTTCGCGAAGCCCGGCATGCCGGGGAACTCGGTCCGCACGTCGGTGATCGGCTCGCGGCTGGCGATCGCCACGCCGTTCCACTGCGAGAAGCCGTGCGCCTCGACGTGGTAGCCGGCCTCCTCGAAGCGGTCGAACGGGAACTGGTCGACCTTGCACTTGATCTCCTGCATCGCGAGCACGTCGATGTGCTCGCGCTCGGCGAAGCCGACGATGCGGTCGACACGCGCGCGGATGGAGTTGACGTTCCAGGTGGCCAAGCGCATGGGATCAAGCCTAGGTCGGGGCGGCGACGCTCCCGTGCGAAGGAACCCCTTGTCGCCGCCGCGCCGCGGTGGAATGCTCTACCGCAACCTGACAAAGGGAGGCACCATGCGCAAACCAGCGCTCGCCGTCGCGGCTGCCGCGGCGGCTTTTCTGTTCCTGTCCATCGCGTCACCGGCCCAAGCCATCACGAACGGCGTGCCCGATGGTGACGATCATCCGAACGTGGGCCTGATGGTGGCCTTCATCGACGGCGAGCCGCAGTGGCGCTGCAGCGGGACGCTCATCTCGCCCACCGTCTACCTCACCGCCGGACACTGCACGTACGGCGCCGACCATGTCGAGATCTGGTTCGACGACGACCTGAGGGATGCCGCGGCCGTGGGCTACCCGACCGACGGGGAGGTCTCGGGCACCCCCTACACGCACCCGCAGTACGACGACGCCGCCTTCTACCTCTACGACCTCGGCATCGTGGTGCTCGACGAACCCGTCATCGTCGACGAGTACGGAGCACTGCCGACGCTCAACCAGCTCGACGCGCTGGCCACCCAGCGCGGCAAGCAGGACGTCACCTTCACCGCGGTCGGATACGGCCTGCAGAAGAGCTTCCCCGACTCGATCGCGGACGTGAAGAACCAGGCCGACCGGCTGCGGATGGTCTCGTACCCGAAGCTGAACCAGATCAACACCGGCTTCACGGGGGAGGGCTCGCTGCTGCTGTCGAACAACGCCCACACCGGTGGAACGTGCTCGGGCGACTCGGGCGGCCCGAACTTCATCGGCGATTCGAACGTGATCGCCGGTGTCACCTCGTACGGGCTGAACGTCACGTGCGCAGGCACGGGCGGCGTCTACCGGATCGACCGCGCCGACGACCTGGCGTGGATCTCGACGTTCCTGGACTGATCGGGTGAGACGGATGCCGCGATCTCTCGCCGGATCGCGGCATCCGTAGACTCGATCCCATGACCGCCGCCTCGACGCCCGAGCTCGAACTCGACCGCCAGCAGCTCATCGCGCTGATCAAGGCCGAGGCGGTGTTCCACGGCGACTTCACGCTTTCCAGCGGGAAGAAGGCGTCGTACTACGTCGACATGCGCAAGCTCACCCTGGACCACCGTGCCGCTCCGGCGATCGGGCGCATCATGCTCGATCTCATCCGCGATATCGACGGCATCGTCGCCGTCGGGGGACTGACCCTCGGCGCCGACCCGATCGCGAACGCCGTGATGCACGAGTCGGCCCGCACGACGCGGCCGCTGGACGCCTTCGTCGTCCGCAAAGAGCCCAAGGACCACGGCCGCGGCCGTCAGGTGGAGGGAGCGGATGTCGCGGGCAAGCGCGTCGTGGTGGTCGAGGACACCTCCACCACCGGCCAGTCGGCGCTGAAAGCCGTGGAGGCGCTGCGGCGCGAGGGTGCCGAGCCGGTCGCCGTCGCCGTGATCGTCGACCGCAAGACCGGTGCCCAGGCCGCGGTCGAGGCCGAGGGTCTGCAGTGGCTCGCGGCCATCGACCTCGACGACCTGGGACTCGCGCCGCAGTAGGCCGTTCGTCTCGGTCGCTGCGCTCCCTCGGTCAGTCGCGGTCTCCGCCGCGGCCGCGCCCGCGCCACCACTGCCACAGCACCACCACGAGCGTGCCGAGGATGATGAGGCCGCTCGTCATCAGCAGCAGGCTCTGCTCGAACTCGCTCATCACGGTCTCTTCCCCTCCGCCGCGTCCGCGACGAGCTTCGCGATGCGCGCCGCGCGGGTCTCGGTGCGGCGTGCGGTGTCGACGTTCGTGATGCCGAGCTTGCGCACCGACGGCGGGAAGGCATCCCACGCCGCCCGGGCGGCCGGGACGGCGTCGAGCGCGGCGGCGAGGTCGTCGGGCTCCCGGAGGGCCTCGGCGTTGTCGAGCACCGTCCACGAGCCGTTCGCCTTCGCGACCTCGATGGCGCGGATGCCGGCTTCGGCGAGGAGCCCTTCGGCTTCGAGCCGTTCCACGCGCGCCTTGTTGGTCGCCGCCCACCCGCTCGACGGTCGCCGCGGCGCGAACCACAGCCCGCCCCGGAGGTCGTCGAACGTGCGCACCGGTCCGTCGATCCATCCGAAGCACAGCGCCTGGAGGATCGCGTCCTCGTACTCGACGAACGTCAGGCCCGAGCCCGGGCGGGCTCGCACCAGCCACGCACCCGTGGAGGTGCGATGGTTCTGCTCGAGCCACGCGCGCCAGGCCGCGGCATCCCGCGCCTCCACCCGTTCGCCGACGTCGAGCGCTCCCATGGTGCGACCCTACCGGGAACCCCCGACGCGGTCGCCTCGCGTCGAAGGTCAGATGCCCTCGGGCATCTCCGACTCGACCGGCTCGTGATGCAGCAGGTCCGCGACCGACTCCAGCACCTCGTCGGGGCGGAACGGGTACCGCTGGATCTCGGCGGCGTCGCTGATGCCGGTGAGGACCAGCACGGTGTGCAGACCCGCCTCGATGCCCGCCACCACGTCGGTGTCCATGCGGTCGCCGATCATGCCGGTGTTCTCGGAGTGCGCCCCGAGCCGGTTCATCGCCGAGCGGAACATCATGGGATTCGGCTTGCCGACGACGTAGGGCTCCATGCCGGTGGCCTTGGTGATGAGGGCCGAGATCGCCCCCGTGGCCGGCAGCACCCCCTCGGTCGACGGGCCGGTCGCATCGGGATTGGTCGCGATGAACCGGGCGCCGGCGTTGATGAACCGGATTGCCTTGGTGATCGCCTCGAACGAGTAGTTGCGCGTCTCGCCGACGACGACGTAGTCGGGGCGCGTCTCCGTCATGATGAAACCGGCCTCGTGCAGCGCCGTCGTGAGACCCGCCTCGCCGATCACGAACGCCGTGCCCCCGGGCATCTGGCTGCGGAGGAAGTCAGCGGTCGCCAGGGCGGAGGTCCAGATCGACTCCTCGGGCACGATGAGCCCGGAAGCCCGCAGCCGGGCGCTCAGATCCCGCGGCGTGAAAATCGAGTTGTTGGTGAGCACGAGGAAGGGGGTTCCGCTGTCGCGCCACTGCTGCAGCAGCGCCGAAGCGCCCGGAATCGGGGTGTTCTCGTGGACCAGCACCCCGTCCATGTCGGTCAGCCAGCAATCGATGTCGGCACGGGTGCGCATGCGTCCAGACTATGGGGGCGGCGGGCATAAGGTCGAAGTCGTGACCTGGGACCCCCGGAGCCTCCCCGACCTCTCCGGCCGTGTCTATCTCGTGACCGGATCCAACGCGGGCCTGGGCTATTTCGCCTCGGAGCAGCTGGTGCGCGCGGGCGCGCGCGTGGTCATGTCGGCGAGGCATCCCAACCGGCTCTCGAGCGCGCGCGCCGCGATCCGGCGACGGGTTCCGGATGCCTCGCCGGATGCCACCGAGCCGCTGATCCTCGACACCAGCAACCTCGGCTCGGTGCGCTCGGCGGCGGCGAGCGTGCGCGGCCGCGGACGCCTGGACGGCGTGCTGCTGAACGCCGGCATCGTGCACGCGCCCAAGACGCGCCAGACCACGGTCGACGGGCACGAGGTCGTGTTCGCGACGAATGTGCTGGGGCACTTCGCGCTCGCGGGAGAGCTGCTGCCCGCCCTGGCCGAGGCCGAGGGGCGCATGGTGTGGGTGGGCAGCGTGTCGACGTCGCTGACGCCGTACGACCCGGTCGACCCCCATCTGACCGAGCGCTACTCGTCGTGGCGCGCCTACGTGCAGTCGAAGGTCGCCACGACATCGCTCGGATTCGAGGCGGACCGCCGTCTGCGTGCTGCGGGCGTGCCGGTGTCGAGCATCGTCGCGCACCCCGGCTACTCCATCGGCGGGCGCACCCCCGAGATCGCCGGAGTCAACGAGCCGTCACGCGCCAAGCGCCTGAAGGACCGGCTGCAGGCCGGCATCGCACAGTCCAAGGAGCACGGGGCCTGGCCGCTGGTGCGGGCGCTGGTGGACCCCGGGGTGCGCGGCGGGGAGTTCTGGGGCCCGCGCACCGGCACCCGCGGCGAGCCGCGCCGCGCGACGGCATCCCGCATCACCCGTGACCCCGAGATCGCGTCGCGCCTGTGGGAGGCGGCCGAGAGCGCGACCGGCGTGCACTGGCCGTTCGAAGCGGCCGCCCGGCCGCGCCACTGAGCCGCCGCGGCACCGGAACCCGACTGCCTGCGGCCACCACTCTGCGCATAACTCAGGCTGAACGGGCCCCCGTGGTCCCGAGCCGGCCAGGATGCGGCCTCCAGCCTGAGTTGTGAACACTCGGACGTTCCAAGCGGCCGCCCGCGGATGTGATCAGGCGGAAAGCCAGACGGCGTCGGCGGCGGCCGCCGGCAGCGACACGTCCGTTCCGCCGGCTGCGGCGCCGATGGTCAGCCGCGGTGCGGCGGCATCCGCGACCGTCACGGTCGTCCCCACCAGCACCCCAGCCGCCTCGACAGCGCGCAGCACCTCGGGATCGCGGTCGCTCACCCGGAGCACGCGTCCGACGTGCCCGGCGGGCGCCAGCGCGAGCAGGACGAAGGGCTCGCGGTGCACCGTGCCGTCGGCATCCGGGATCGCATCGCCGTGCGGGTCGAAGCGGGGGCGGCCCAGCCGCTCGTCGATGCCCTCGAGGAGCCGGTCGCTGATGACGTGCTCGAGCACCTCGGCTTCGTCGTGCACCTCATCCCACGCGTAGCCGAACTCGCTGACGAGCCAGGTCTCGATGAGACGGTGTCGTCGGATGATGGATGCCGCGCGGCGCGCACCCTCCTCCGACAGTGAGATGGGCCCGTACGGGCGATGCGTCACGAGTCCCTGAGCCGCCAGCTTGCGGACCATCTCGGTCACGCTCGAGGGGGCCAGGCCCAGCTCTGCCGCCAGCTGCGACGGAGTGATCCGGTCGTCCTGCCACTCGGTGTGGTGGTAGATCGTCTTGAGATAGTCGTCGACGGCGGGGGATGCCACGTGTTCAGGCTACCGGCGCCGCTCAGGCCCCCGTGAGCACGAGCCAGAGCAGCACCGCGTTGAGCGCGATGAGGAAGACCGAGGCGAGGGCTCCCGCGACCGTCGTCCACACGCGGTTGCGGTACCCGCCGAGCACGTCCGGCTTCGCCGTCAGCACGACGAGCGGGACGAGCGCGAACGGGATGCCGAAGGACAGGACGACCTGGCTGAGCACGAGGGCCAGAGTCGGGTCGAAGCCCAGTGCGAGGATCGCCAGCGCCGGGACGAGCGTGATCAGCCGTCGCGCCAGCAGCGGGATGCGCACGTGCAGCAGCCCGTGCATGATCTCGGCGCCAGCGTACGCGCCGACCGACGTCGAGGCGAGGCCGCTCGCGAGCAGTCCCACGGCGAACAGCGTCGCCACGAGCGGCCCGAGCCCCACGTCCAGGGCGGCGTACGCGCCCTCGAGCGAGTCGGTGCCCGGCACGCCGGCCAGGTTCGCCGCCGCCAGGAGCAGGATGCACAGGTTCACCGTGCCGGCGATGAGCATCGCGATCGTGACATCCCACCTCGTGGCACGCAGCAGCCGCCGGGTCGAGATGCCGCGCAGCTCCTCGAGCGGGACGTCGACCCGGGGGCCCGCTGAGGCGTCCGGCTCCGAGCGGGAGCCCCGCAGGCGCCCGACCGCGGCCGCCGGCGCGAACCGGTCCCGCGCGAGGGCGCTGTGCGCGTAGATCGCGTGCGGCATGATCGTTGCGCCCAGGATCGAGGCGGCCAGCAGCACCGAGTCGGTTCCCTCGAACCGTGGAACGAGTCCGGTGGCGACCGCGGAGGGCTCGGGCGGCGCGAGGAAGACCCCGAACGAGAACCCGACCGCGATGATGACCAGCAGGCCGATCACGACGAACTCGAACGGCTTCGGTCCCCGTCGCGACTGGATCAGCAGCAGCGCGATCGACACCGCGCCGGTGATGACGCCGCCCCACAGCAGCGGGACGCCGAACAGCAGGTACAGCGCAACCGCCCCGCCGATCACCTCCGCGATGTCGGTGGCCATCGCGACGAGCTCGGCCTGCAGCCAGTACGCCCGCCGTCCCCATCGGCTGCGGATCCGGATGCCGAGCGTCTCGGGAAGGCTCCGGCCGGTGACGATGCCGAGCTTGGCCGACAGGTACTGGATCAGCCACGCCATGACGTTGCCGATCACCACCACCCACACCAGGAGGTAGCCGTACCGGGCGCCGGCGGTCATGTTGCTCGCGACATTGCCGGGGTCGAGGTAGGCCACCCCGGCGACGAGCGCGGGACCGATCAGCCAGGCTAGACGCGGCAGCGACCGCGGAGTCCGCGGACGGTCGGTCCGCGGCGTCCGGTCGACGTCGGCGACGACGGAATCTTTCGGCACCCCGAAAGATTACCGCAGTTTCGGCGCACCGAAAGATCATTCACGTCGGTGTTGCGCCGGCGTCGTCCCTCGCCTGGCGATCATGTCCGATAGGCGCGTGAACGCGCCTCTGGCGCGTCCGCCGTGCGGGGGACACGGGGATAGCCTGAGCCGGTGACCACTGCTGACGCGCCCGGAACGGGTGAGCCGACGCTCCCCGTCGGCGTCGGTCCGTGGCCGGGTGGTCCCGACGCATGGCCGGATGATCCGCGTTACGACCCGGACCTGCTGGCGCGCGGCGACAGCCGCAACGTCGTGGACGCGTACCGGTACTGGCGGATGGAGGCGATCGTCGCCGATCTCGATACGCGCCGCCACGGCTTCCATGTCGCGATCGAGAACTGGCAGCACGACATGAACATCGGCTCGATCGTGCGCAGCGCCAACGCGTTCCTCGCGGCCGAGGTGCACATCATCGGCCGAAGGCGCTGGAACCGCCGCGGCGCGATGGTCACCGACCGCTACCAGCACGTGCGCCATCACGAGGACGTCGCGGCTTTCGCGGCATGGGCGGATGCCGCATCCCTGCCGGTGATCGCGATCGACAACGTGCCGGGATCGGTGCCGCTTCCCGACGCCGACCTGCCGGAGGCGTGCGTGCTGCTGTTCGGTCAGGAGGGACCCGGGCTCTCACCCGAGGCGCTGGCGGCGGCATCCGCGGTGGTGGAGATCACCCAGTACGGCTCCACGCGCTCGATCAACGCCAGTGCGGCCGGCGCCGTCGTCATGTACGAGTGGTGCCGCCGCTGGGCGTGACACGGGTCCGGACGGCGCTCAGACGCCGACCGTCATCCACGCGGCGCCGCGCACCCGCCAGCCGAGCGTCACCAGGCGCGCGAGCATGTAGACGCCGAAGAACGCCGCCGCGAGCCACGCCAGACCGGCCGCCCCGGCCGGATGCAGCATCCCGACGAGGGCGAGGACGGGCAGGAACGGCACGAGGTTGAGGACGCCGACGATCGCGAGGTACTTCGCGTCGCCGGCGCCGATCAGCACGCCGTCGAGCACGAAGACGACTCCGCACACCGGCTGCGCGACGGCGAGCACGACAAGAGCGGGCTGCACGAGCGCCGCGACGGCGGCGTCACCGGTGAACACCAGGCCGATCACACCGGAGAAGGCCCCGATGAGCGCCCCGACGACCACGCCGAACCACGCGCCCCATGCGACCGTCCGGCCGAGCACACGGCGCACCAGGGGGGTGTCGCCCGCGCCGAGCCCCTTGCCGATGAGCGCCTGCGCGGCGATGGCGAGGGCGTCGAGGGCGAAGGCCGCCGTCGAGAAGATGGTGAAGGCGACCTGCCAGCCCGCCAGTTCGCCGGTGCCGAGGCCTGTCGCGACGGCCACCGTCGCCAGCAGCGCCACGCGCAGCGACACGGTGCGCAGGAAGAGCCATCCGCCCGATCGGGCCGATCCGCTGACGCCGTCCCGCTGCGGGCGGACGGATGCCTCGTGCCGGCGCGCGAGCCGGCCGACCACGACGACGTAGGCGGCGACCATGCCCCACTGCGCGACGACCGTGCCGACCGCCGACCCCGCGATTCCCCAGCCGAAGCCGTAGATGAACAGCCAGTTGAGCAAGGCGTTGGCACCGAAGCCCACACCGGCGATCCACAGCGGCGTCACCGTGTCCTGCATGCCGCGCAGCAGCCCGGTCGCGGCGAACACGACCAGCATCGCCGGCAGGCCCCACATCGAGATGCCGAGGTAGGTCTCCGCCTGCCCGGCCACGGCGGGCGCCGCGCCGAACAGCGACACCAGGAACGGGGTGGCGAGGTACCCGACGAGGGCCAGCACCGCGCCCATGCCGAGCGCGAGCCACATGCCGTCGATCCCCACCGAGACGGCGCGCGAGGGGTCGCCCGCGCCGAACCGCCGGGCGACTGCCGGCGTCGTCGAGTACGCGAGGAACACCATGAGGCCGACGATCGTCTGCAGGACCGCGGAGGCGATCCCCAGTCCCGCGAGCGGCGTCACACCGAGGTGACCCACCAGTGCCGAGTCGACGATGAGGAACATCGGCTCGGCGATCAACGCGCCGAGCGCCGGGACGGCCAATCGCAGGATGTCGCGGTTCAGCGTGTCGCGCGTGCTCGTCACGCTCCGAGCCTAGGCCGCACGACCGCTGCCCTCGGGCGGGCCACTACCCTGGACCCATGACCGACGCCGCCCGCTCCGGTCTCGCGCTCGAGGAGCTGAGCGCCGAGATCCGCCCTCAGGACGACCTCTTCCGCCACGTCAACGGCGCATGGCTGGAGCGGACCGAGATCCCCGACGACAAGGCCCGCTGGGGTTCGTTCCACCTCATCGCCGAGCAGGCCGAGAAGGACGTCCACGCGATCGTCGAGGAGTCGCAGCGCGCCGAGCCGGGCACGGAGGCGCGCAAGATCGGCGACCTCTACACGAGCTTCATGGACGTCGAGCGCATCGAGGAGCTCGGCGCCGCTCCGCTGGCCGACGTGCTCGCACGGATCGACGCGATCGGCAGCATCCCGGAGTTCCTGGGCGTCGTCGGGCAGTTCGAGCGCGACGGCGTCGCGGCGCTCATCCACCTGTACATCGAGCCGGACCCGGGCAACCCGCAGCGATACGTGCCGTTCTTCATCCAGGGCGGACTGTCGCTTCCCGACGAGAGCTACTACCGTCTGGACAGCTTCGAGCCGACCCGCACCGCCTTCCGCGCGCATCTGCAGCGGATGCTGGAGCTGGCGCACGTCGAGGATGCCGCGGCCGCCGCCGACCGCGTCTTCGCCCTCGAGACAGAGCTCGCCACCCACCACTGGGACAACGTCGCCAGCCGCGACGCCGTCAAGACCTACAACCTCAAGACGTGGGACGAGGTGCAGGAGCTCGTCGGCGCCGACCTGACGCCGTGGCTCGAGGGCGCCGCGCCCGGCCGCGGCGAGGCATTCGGCGAGGTCAACGTGTACCAGCCGAGCTATCTCGAGGGCCTCGGCGCGCTGCTCGTCGAGGACCGGCTCGAGGACTGGAAGGCGTGGCTGCGGTTCACCGTCGTGCACTCGGCGGCGCCGTTCCTCTCCGACGACTTCGTCGCCGAGAACTTCGCGTTCTACGGCACCCAGCTCACGGGCGTTCCCGTGAACCGCGAGCGCTGGAAGCGCGGCGTGAGCCTGGCCGAGGCGGCGATGGGAGAGGCGATCGGCCGCGTGTACGTCGAGCGGCACTTCCCGCCGGCGGCCAAGGGGGCGATGGACGAGCTGGTGGGGAACCTCATCGAGGCGTACCGGCAGTCGATCGCGGAGCTCGAGTGGATGAGCCCCGAGACCCGCGAGCGGGCCCTGGCCAAACTGGATGCCTTCACGCCCAAGATCGGCTACCCGGTCAAGTGGAAGGACTACTCCACGCTCGAGATCGATGCGACCGATCTCGTCGGCAACGTGCGGCGTGCGCACGTGTGGGAGCACGACCGGCAGCTCGACAAGGTCGGCCAGCCGATCGACCGCGACGAGTGGTACATGACGCCGCAGACGGTCAACGCGTACTACAACCCGCTGATGAACGAGATCGTGTTCCCCGCCGCGATCCTGCAGTATCCGTTCTTCGACGCCGGCCGCGACGCCGCCGCCAACTACGGCGGCATCGGGGCTGTCATCGGCCACGAGATCGGGCACGGGTTCGACGACCAGGGGAGCCGCTTCGACGGGGACGGGTCGCTGCGCGACTGGTGGACCGACGAGGACCGTGCGGCGTTCGAGGAGCGCACCCGAAACCTCATCGCGCAGTTCGACGCGCTGACGCCGACCGGGCTGTCGGAGGAGTACAAGGTCAACGGCTCGCTCACGATCGGCGAGAACATCGGCGACCTCGGCGGTCTCGGCATCGCCATCAAGGCCTACCGGCTCCACGTCGCCAAGTCCGCGGACGGCGGGGACCCCGACGGTCCCGAGATCGACGGCTTCACCGGCATCCAGCGCCTGCTGCTGAGCTGGGCGCAGATCTGGCAGCAGAAGGGGCGGGATGCCGAGACCATCCGGCTGCTGACGATCGACCCGCACGCGCCGAACGAATTCCGCTGCAACCAGATCGTGCGCAACATCGACGCGTTCTACGATGCCTTCGGGGTCACCAAGGCCGACAGGCTGTGGCTCGACCCCGAGCAGCGCGTCACCATCTGGTGAGCCGGCCGGAGGCCGCTCGCATCCAACTGAACACGCAAGGACCCGACGGAACACCTGCCACCTGAACGCACAGGAAGGAAGCCCCGTGGGCACTGAGCCCAGAAGGGATGCCGAATCGCTGCGGGGGTCGCGGCGCGGCACCAGTCGCCGACCGCCCAGAAGGGCGGCGGTCGGACGCCGCTCATTCACGTCGACGCTGAAGGCGCTCGATGACCTCGCCGCGTCCGGAGCGAAGGTCTCCGTGCGCATCAACGATCTCGACCGGGGGACCTCCGTCCTCACGGGCGACGACTTCGTCACCCTGCCGATCGCCGGGCTCGGTGTCGTGCCGCTGCTCATCGAGGTCGCGGCCGGCTTCGAATCCGGGCGGCTGGACCCGCTCGAGATCGTCGACCGGTCCGGCGTCGAGACGGTGACCGTCGGCGGCGTCTGGCAGCACCTGAAGGCGCCGGCGCTGCCGCTGTCGGACCTCGCCGTGCTCACGGCATCCACGGGTGACGCGCTGGCGACGAACGCGCTGCTGTCCCGGGTCGGTCTGGAGGCGGTGCGCACCCGCATCGAGCAGCTCGGCCTCACGCGCTCCGCGCTGCTGGACCGGTTCCGTGACGAACGGGGCCCCGACGACGCCCCGCACTTCGCGCTCGGCTCGGCACGCGAGCTGGCCGAGATCTTCGCCGCGCTGGTGAACTCGCAGGTCGTCTCCCCGGGAGTGAGCGCCCAGGTCGCGGAGTGGCTGAGCCTCAACCACGACCTGTCGCTGGTGGCATCCGCGACGGGACTGGACCCCTTCGCGCACGAGAACGATGACTACGGACTCCTCTTCGTGAACAAGACCGGCCGGGATGCCGGCATCCGGGTCGAGGCGGGTGTCCTCGCGGGCCCGCGCGCCGGTGTGGCGTACGCGCTGATCGTGTGCTTCGACGACCTGTCGATCTACCACCGGCTGCGGGCGCACGAGGCCTTCCGTACGCTCGGAGTCGAGCTCATGGAGTACGTGTTCTGAGCCTGGGAAGGAGCGACGTGGCTCCCGCATACGTGTACGACGCCGTACGCACGCCGTTCGGCAGAGCCGGCGGCGCGCTGTCGGGCGTCCGGCCCGACGACCTCGCCGCGGTCGCGGTCCGCGCTGTCGTCGAGCGGACCGGCATCGATCCGGCGCAGCTCGACGACGTCATCCTCGGCGATGCGAACCAGGCGGGCGAGGACAACCGCAACGTGGCGCGGATGGCCGCACTGCTGGCGGGCTTTCCCACGTCCGTGCCCGGTATCACCGTGAACCGGCTGTGCGGATCCAGTCTCGAAGCCGTGATCCAGGCATCGCGCGCGATCGAGGCAGGAGACGCCGATGTCGTCCTCGCCGGAGGCGTCGAATCGATGAGTCGCGCCCCGTTCGTCGTCGAGAAGTCCCACAGGCCGTGGCCCACGGGGAACCAGACGCTGTGGAACACCGCGATCGGCTGGCGCATGGTGAACCCGGCGCTGCCGACGGCGTGGACCATCTCGAACGGCGAGTCGGCCGAGAAGCTCGCCCGGATCCACGGCATCTCCCGCGCGGCCCAGGACGGGTTCGCGCTGGAGAGCCACCGTCGCGCCGCGCGGGCTTGGGCCGACGGCGTCTTCGACGACGAGATCGTGCAGGTGCCGGGCGCGCCGCTTGCCCGCGATGAGGGCATCCGCGACGACACGTCGCTGGAGAGGCTCGGGTCGCTGGCCGCGCTCTTCGCCGAGGACGGCACGGTGACCGCGGGCAACGCGTCGCCCCTCAGCGACGGCGCCTCGGCCGTCCTGATCGGCCGCGACGGCGCGGTGGATGCCGAGCCGCTCGCCCGGATCGCCGGCCGCGGCGCGTCCGGCAACGATCCGGATGTCTTCGGTGTGGCCCCCGTCGAGGCAGCCGATCGCGCGCTCGCGCGGGCGGGGCGCACGTGGGCCGACGTCGATCTGGTCGAGCTGAACGAGGCGTTCGCTTCGCAGAGCCTGGCGTGCCTGGCGCTGTGGCCGGAGCTCGATCCCGCGAAGCTCAACGTTCACGGCGGCGCGATCGCGATCGGTCACCCTCTGGGCGCATCGGGCGGGCGCATCATCGGCCGCGCGGCGCACGAGCTCGCGCGCCGCGGAGGCGGCGTCGCCGTCGCGGCGATCTGCATCGGCGTGGGTCAGGGCCTCGCGGTCGTGCTCGAGCGCTGACCGCGCGCTGGTCAGAACACGATGGTGTGATTGCCGTGACGGATCACGCGGTCCTGGGCGTGCCACAGGACGGCGCGCGAGAGCACCTGGCGTTCGACGTCGGCGCCGCGGCGTGCCAGTTCGGCGGCGGAGTCGGCGTGCGTGACGCGCACCGTGTCCTGCTCGATGATCGGTCCCTCGTCGAGGTCCCCGGTGACGTAGTGCGACGTCGCGCCGATGAGCTTGACGCCGCGCTCCTTGGCCTTCTTGTACGGCTCGGCTCCGATGAAGGCCGGCAGGAAGGAGTGATGGATGTTGATCACCGGCACGGCGAGCCGCTCGAGGAAGCCCGGCGACAGGATCTGCATGTAGCGAGCGAGCACGACGAAGTCGACGTTGCCCCGCAGCAGCTCGAGGATCTTCGCCTCGGACTCCGACTTGTCGGGACCCGCGACCGACGGCACGTGGAAGAACGGCACGCCGAACGAGCGGACGTCCTCGGCCGACGTGGTGTGGTTCGAGATCACCATGGGGATCGTCACCGGAAGCTCGCCTCGGCGGTGCCGCCACAGCAGGTCCAGCAGGCAGTGGTCCTGGCGCGACGCCAGGATCGCCATGCGCTTGGGCGCAGACTGGTCGGTCAGCGACCATTCGAGATCGAAGCCCGCGAGGGTCTGAGCGATCTCCGCCTCGATGTGCGGCCGGTCGGCTGCGAACCGGGGACGGTGGAACACCACGCGCTGGAAGTACGCGCCGCCGGTCGGGTCGTCGGAGTACTGGTCGAAGGCGACGATGTTGCCGCCGATGCGCGTGATCATCGCCGAGACCGCCGCGACGATTCCCGGGCGGTCGCTGCCGTGGACGATGAGGCAGGCGTGATCGGGGTTGAGCAGCGGGGAGACGGCCATTGTTCGATTCTGCCCTGCTTCGACGGCGGACCCGAAAGCGAATGCCGTCACCCCGCCCGCAGTGCGCCGATGAGATCGCCGTGACGCGTCAGCTGGAGATAGCGGGAGACGGCGTCGCGGCTCTTCGTCAGGCACGCGATGCGCTCCTCGAGCGCCGCGAGCTCGGAAGCGAGCTCTTCGGCGAGGGCGAGGGAGCACTCCGGCGGCGCGGCCAGCTCGCACTGGCGTTCGATGTCGAGCACGACCTTGGCCATCCGCGTGGAGAGCCCCGCCTGGATGAGTCCGCGCACACGGCGTGCGCGCTCCACGTCGGCTTCGTCGTACGCGCGGTAGCCGTTCGCGCAGCGGTGCGACGACAGCAGCTCCTGCTGCTCGTAGTACCGCAGCATGCGGGTGGGGATGCCGGTGCGCTCCGACAGCTCGCCGATCTTCATGTCTTCTCGTCGTTCGTGACAGAGCTTGACCTTGACATTGGTGTCAAAGTTTAGTCTCGCACCATGACGACGACAACGCCTGTGGGCGCGGCACCCGCAGCCGCCCTCCGCTTCCCGCTGCGTGCCCTGCTCATCCTCAGTCTCGGCGTGCTGATCACCGTGACCGCCGAGTCGCTGCCGGCGGGGCTTCTGCCCGAGATGTCGGCGGACCTCGGCGCGTCGCCGATGCAGATCGGGCTGCTGATCTCGGTGTGGGCTCTGACCGTCATCGTGACGAGCCTGCCGCTCGCGCGGGCGACGGCGCGCGTGGATCGACGGCTCGTGGTCGGCTTCTCGCTCGCGGTCTTCGCGCTGGCGAACCTCGCCACAGCACTCGCACCCGGCTATGCGTTCGCGCTGGCCATGCGCGTCGTCGCCGCCACGGCGCACGGGGTGTTCTGGGCCGTCGTGATCGTCTACGCCACGTCGCTGCTGTCGCCCTCGCATCTGGGCCGCGGGCTCGCGATCGTCACAGCCGGAGGCACTGCCGCGACCGTCGCAGGACTGCCCGCCGCCACGCTCCTCGCCCAGGGGGTGGGGTGGCGCGCGGCCTTCATCGTGCTCGGGGCGATCGCGCTGATCCTCGGGGTCATCGTGGTGCGCGCCATGCCGCGGTTCCAGCCCGCGCCGGCCGAGGCATCCGACCGCGGCGCCGGTCTTCTGCGCGATCCCTCGCTCCCGGCGCTCGCGGCGTTCGGGATGGCGGCCGTGCTCATCGCCGTCTCGCAGTTCGCGTCGTTCACGTACATCCGCCCGTACCTCGAGGTCTCCGCGGGCGTGGAGGCGGACTGGGCGGCGGGGCTCCTGTTCGCCTACGGGATGGCGGGGATGGTCGGGGTGGTGGCGGCGGGCTTCCTCGCCGACCGGTTCCCGCGCGGCGCGCTCGTGACGATCCTCGTCGGCTTCGTCGTCGCCTTCGCCGTGCTCACCGGGTTCGCCGCATCGCTGCCGGCGGTGATCGGCGCGCTCGTGGTGTGGGGCTTCGCGATCGGCGCGCTGTTCCCGCTGCTGCAGACGACGCTGATGCGGATCGCCACCGATCGCACGAGGACCCTCGCCAGCGCCGGCATCGTGGTGCTGTTCAATGTCGGCATCGCCGTCGGGCCCTGGCTCGGAGGTGTCACCGGCGGTGACCTCCGCCCCACCCTCACGACCGCCGTCTCCGCCGGCGCGATGCTGGTCGCCGCCGTGGTGGGCGTCGTGGCCGTCATGCTCGCCGGGCGCCGCCTGCGCTGACCCGCGCGACCCGCGGCCGGGAGACCGCGGCTCGAGGGTGCCTCAGCGCCGGTCATGCTCGGCGGCGCCGCTCTTCTTCGCGCGCGCGGCCGAAGTCGGTGAGGAGCCAGTGCTCGATCGAGACGTCCGGGAAGGGGCGCGCGCGGAACGAGCTGGGTGTCGGTTCGAGGTCGCCGAGCCGGTCCAGGCGGAACAGGCGCCAATCGTCGCGGTCGACGTCGAAGCCGATGAGGTACCACTTCCCACCGCGGAGAATGTGGCGGTAGGGCTCGATCAGCCGGTCCGAGACGCGACCGCGCTGATCGCGGTACCGGAAGCGGACCCGCACGCCGGCGGCGATGGCGTCGGCGAGCACGCCGATCGCAGCGACGTCGACAGGGACCTTCGCCCGTTCCAGCACCTGCGTCGACAGCGCCGTGGCCCGAGCGCGGCGACTCAGCCGCGGCGGGAGCACCTGCTCGAGCTTCATGGCGGCCGTCGCCACCGCCGGGTCGCCAGGCACCCAGGCGCCCAGCACCGCGATAGCGGCGACCATGGCGGTGACCTCCTCCTCGGTGAAGAGCAGCGGCGGCACCTTCAGTCCCGGACGCAGTTCGTACGCGGCCCCCGGGCCAGGGCGTGAGCGGACGTCGTAGCCGAGTTCCCGGAGTCGCTGGGCGTCGCGCCGCACCGTGCGCTCGCTCACCTCGAGCCGGCGCGCAAGGACGTCGACCGCCCAGGAGCCGCCGCCCTGCAGCAGCGACAGGAGCTGGAGCCTGCGCTCGGTCGGTCCCGCCATGCGACCATCCTGCCGGGAGAAACGGCCAGGAATCGGCCGCATCCCCTCGTAGCGTCGCATCCGGGACCTCGTCAGGAAAGGAATCACGTCATGCGAATCGCCGTCACGACTCCCAACGGCCACGTCGGTCAGCACCTCGTGCCCATCCTGGTGCGGGCCGGCATCCGCCCACTGCTGCTCACCCGCACGCCGTCGCGCGTGCCCCGAGACCTGCACCACTACGTCGACATCGTGCGGGCCGACTCCTGGAATGCCGAGGAGGTCGTCGCCGCGACCTCCGGGGCTGACGCGCTGTACTGGGTCACGCCGTCACCCTCGAGCGCCGACCCGCTGGCGGACTACGCCCGCGGAGCGGATGCGCTCGTTTCCGCGGTCCGGCGCAACGGCATCCGCAGGGTGGTGTTCCAGAGCAGCGTCGGGGCGGAGAAGCGTCACGGCGCCGGCGAGATCGATGGCCTGGCGGCGACCGAGGTCGCCCTGGATGCGCTCGGCGTCGACGTGGTCCACCTGCGCTGCGGCTACTTCTTCACCAACCTGCTGTTCCAGCTGGAGGCGCTCCGGGTCGGCACGATCGAGGTGGTGCTGCCGCCCGATGCGCGGATGAGCTGGGTCGCTCCCCGTGACATCGCAGAAGTGGGCGCGACCTGGCTGCTCAACCCCGGCTGGTCGGGGCGGCGCGTCCAGGCCGTCCACGGCGCCGCGGACCTCAGCTGGAACGAGGTGGCCGGCATCCTGAGCGCTGAGCTCGGGCGCGAGATCCGGGTGGTGCGCATCCCGGACGAGGCGATGCGGGACCGGTACCTCGCTGCGGGGATCCCCCCTCGCGCCGCCGATGCGCTCCTGGGGATGTCGACGGGGCTGCGCGACGGCTTCGCGCCCGAGCAGCCTCGTACCGCCGCGACCACGACGGCCACCTCTCTGACGTCGTGGGTGCGTGAGGAACTGGCGCCGGCGCTGATGTCGGCGAGCGCGGTCTAGCGCACGCCGCGCATCAGGGCGAGCACCGGCTTGACCGACAGCACGAGCGCGACGCCGAGCACGATCGAGATCGCCCCGAGGATCGTGAAGTAGGGCACCTCGTCCTCGGGGTTGTAGAACTGCGCCAGCCACCCCGCGATCACCGTGCCGAGCGCGACGGACAGGAAGTACAGCGCGACCATCTGCGTGTGGAAGCGCTGGGGCGCGAGCTTCGTGGACGCCGACAGCCCGACCGGCGAGATGAACAGCTCAGCGAGCGTGAAGACCAGCAGGATCATCACGACCGCCAGGAGCGGCGTGGAGTTGGCCGGACCGTTCGCCCACGGCAGGAACAGCAGGAACGCCGCGCCCATGATGATCGCGCCGAGCGCGAACTTCGTCGGCGTGGACGGCTGGCGGGTGTCGAGCTTCGTCCAGACGGCGGCGAAGACGCCGGAGAGCACGATGACGAAGATGGGGTTGATGGAGTTGACCCATGACACCGGCATCTCCCACCCGAACAGGTCGCGGTCCAGCCGCTGATCGGAGTAGATCGTCAGCACCGTGAACTGCTGCTGATACAGCGACCAGAAGCCGACGTTGACGATGAAGAGGGGAATGAAGCTGAAGACCCGGGAGCGCTCGACGGCGCTGATCGCGCGCGAGGAGAGGATGACCGCGAAGTACGCGATCGCTGCGGCCAGCGTCACGAGGATGACGATGCCGTCGAGATTCTCCGCTCGGATGACGCCGACCAGCACAAGCACCGCGATGAGGGCGACGCCGGCCGCGGCGATGCCGATGACGGGGCCGCGCCGGCTGCGTGGCAGCGGGTTCGGCACGGCCCGCGCCGACTCGGGCAGCTGCTTGCGGCCGAAGGAGTACTGCAGGAGGCCCAGGGCCATGCCGACGGCCGCGGCGCCGAAGCCCCAGTGGAAGCCGACGGTCGACTGGAGAGCGCCGGTGACGATCGGCCCGAAGAACGCGCCGAGGTTGATGCCCAGGTAGAACAGCGAGAACCCGGCATCCCGTCGCGGGTCCTTCTCGCTGTACAGGGTGCCGACCACGGCCGTCGCGTTCGCTTTGAGCCCGCCCGAGCCGACGGCGACGAGGACCAGGCCGATGGCCAGGCCAGAGGCGTTGGGCAGGATCGCCAACGCGATGTGGCCCGCCATGATGACGATCGCGCTGTAGAACAGCACCCGCTCGGAGCCGAGCAGCCGGTCGGCGATCCACGCCCCCAGGATCGTGGAGAGGTAGACCGTGCCGCCATACGCGCCGACGATGCCGGTGGCGACCCCCTCGCCGATCCCGAGTCCGCCCTCGGTGGCGGTGTAGTACATGTAGATCAGCAGGATGCCCTGCATGCCGTAGAAGCTGAACCGCTCCCACATCTCCACGCCGAACACGTGCGCGAGAGCCCAGGGCTGACCGAAGAACCGGGTGTCGTGGTCCTCGGTGCCCGGAGGCGCGGTCGTCGCGGCGGCGTCGGTGCCGCTCTCCTCCGCTGCCCGTCGCCCGCGGCGGGTTCCTGCGGCAGGATCGGCCGCAGCGGTCGCCCCGGTCGGCGGACCGACCGGCACCTGCTCGGGCTCGGAGTCTCGCCTGTCGTCCATGGCGCCAGGGTAGCCACGCCGACTCGCCGCGGCGAGGGGGCTTGCGCCGTGGCCCTTCACTGCGGCAGGACATCCCCATCACGCAGCGGCGAACGTCACTCCCGCAACGACGGATGCTGCTCACGTGTCGAGTGGTGACGCGGGATGAACAGCGCGACCAGGAGAGCCACCACTGCCGCACCGCCGCCCAGGACGAACGACACCTGGAATGCGACGGGTTCGGGGACGGCGACGCCGTCCACATCGATCGCGAAGGTGGCCAGCACGGCGCCGATGACGGCCGCGGCGGTGCTCGTGCCGAGCGAGCGGAACAGGGCGTTCAGCCCGTTGGATGCGCCGGTCTCGGACTGCGGCACGGAACGCATGATCAGCATCGGCATGGCGGCGTATCCGAATCCGATCCCGACACCTATGCCGATGTTCGCCACGACGATCTGCCACACCTCGTCCTGGAACAGCAGCGTGAAGGCGTAGGTGACGATGAGCGCGATAGCCCCCGCGATCAGGAGGAGCTTCGGACCCACGGCGTGTGCGAGCCTTCCGGAGAAGGGCGACAGCACCATCATCACCAGGCCTGCAGGCATCACGACGAGACTCGCCGCCAGCAGCGACAGGCCGAAACCGCCGGTCGCGACGGGGAGTTCGAGCATCTGCGGGTAGATCACGTTCGACGCGAACAACGAGAAGCCGACGGCGATCGATGCGATGTTCGTGAGCAGCACGGGGCGGCGTGCCGCGACACGCAGGTCGAGGAGCGGCTCGTCGATCCGCAGCTCGTACCAGCCCCACGCCAGCAGCACGGCGACACCGCCGAGGCCGAGCGTCAGCACCGCAGGGGAGGACCAGCCCCACTCGTTGCCGCGCGAGACGGCGAGAAGGATGCCCAGCAGACCGACCGCGAGCCCGACCGTCCCGACGTAGTCGAACCGGCCGCCGGTCCGCAGGGCGCTGACCGGCACGATCCACAGCACGAGCCCGATCACCACGACACCGAGACCGGCCGACATCCAGAAGAGGGCATGCCAGTCGCTGTGCTCCGTGATGAGCGCGCTGATCGGGAGGCCGAGCGCCCCGCCGACGCCGAGCGTGGCGCTGATCAGCGCGATGGCGGCATCCACCCGGTCCTCGTGCAGCACGTCCCGGAGGATCGAGATGCCCAGCGGCACGACCCCGGTGACCGTGCCCTGCAGGGCCCGGCCGACGATGACTCCGACGATCCCGGGGGACAGCGCCGCGATGACCGATCCCAGAACGAGCAGCCCGAGAAGCACCAGCACGATCCGGCGCTTGCCGTACATGTCGCCCAGTCGCCCGGAGATGGGGGTCATCACGGCGGCCGCGACGAGCGTCGACGTCACGACCCACGCCGTATCCTCACGGCTGGCATCGAGCAGCTCCGGCAACTCCGACTGGATCGGGACGACCAGGGTGAACATGAAGGACGAGGCGAGCCCCGCGATCGCCAGGACCGCGACGATGGCGCCCTGCCGAGGCATCCGGGTGAGGCTCCGTCTGTCGTCCTCGCCTCGGCTGCCCATCCGTCCAGGCTAACTGCGCCCTCGCACCCCGGCTCTGCGGCGGCACCGCCGTGCGCACGAGGTAGCGTGGGCGGATGGCCGAGACCGCGCCGCGCCCGGGAATCGAGATCCGTCCGCTGGAGAGCGTGGAGGAGGTGTTCCGAGCCTCCGACGTGCTGGCCGAGGTGTGGGGTGGAGACCGCGCCGGGATGCCTCCGAACCTGCTGCGGGCACTGGCCCATTCCGGCAACTACGCGGTGGGCCTCTACGACGGCGACCGGATGGTCGGAGCATCCGTCGCCTTCTTCGCCGCGCCCGCGACCCGGTCGATGCACAGCCACATCACCGGCATCCTTCCCGGTCTCCAGGCGCACGGCCTCGGCCGGCTGCTCAAGCAGCACCAGCGCGAGTGGGCGCTTGAGCGCGAGGTCGGCCACATCACCTGGACCTTCGACCCGCTCGTCGCGCGGAATGCGCATTTCAACCTGCGGGTCCTTGGCACCCGCGTCACCGACTACCTCGTCAACCACTACGGCCCGATGGACGACGGCGTCAATCGCGGCGACGAGACCGACCGCATCATGGTGCGCTGGGCGCTCGCCGCGCCGCCCGTGCCCACCCCCTCGCACGATCGGGTGGTGGCCTCGGTGCCGATCCCTCACGACATCGAGGCGATGCGGCGCCAGTCGCCGGCGGATGCCGCGGCGTGGCGCCTGCGCGTGCGCGAGGCCGTGCTCGGCCACCTCGCGGAGGGCCTGGTGATCGGCGGCTTCGACGACGAGCGCGGATACCTGATGGTGCGCCCGTGACCACGCCGCAGCGGGCGTGAACGACGGCTCACCCGGCCGAGCGCCGGGACTCGGCTACGCGACGACAGCCGGACGCCGACTGTGCCGCCACGCCGACGGCGTCATCCCGGTCTGCCGGCGGAACGCGCGGCTGAAGCCCTCGTCGGACGAGTAGCCGAGCTCGCGCGCGACCGTGGACACGGGCAGTCCGCGCTCGAGCATCCCTTTGGCGGTGTCGATCCGCACCTCGGTGACGTAGCTCGCGGGGGAGCGGCCCAGCGCCGCCCGGAACCGCTCGGCGAACACCGAGCGCGACATGGCGCCGACGTTCGCGAGGAGCTCGACCGTCCAGTCGCGCCCAGGCTGGTCGTGGATCGCCTCGATGACGCGCGTCAGGAACGGATCGCGTCGCGACGCGGGCCAGCCTTCGGGGGCGCAGCCGTTCTCCGCCCACGCCCGGATGAGCGAGAGGAGCACCGTGGTGTTCATCAGGCGGCAGATGACGGGATCACCCGAGCGCGTCGCGCATCGGTCAGGGTCGACGAGCCCCATGTTGGCGGCCAGGGCGGCGGCTGCCGGCTCCAGGCCCGCGAAGTCGGTGACCGCGAGCACGTCGTCGGGCAGGAGGGCGCGCAGCCCCGCGGCCGCGTCCGCGAGCTGCAGATCGACCACCACGACGGCCGACGCGCTCTGCGCCTGCAGTGCGAGAGGCTTTCCTCCCAGCGCGAGCAGGGCGTCGCCGGTCCGGAGCAGCGAGTGGTCCCCCGGTGCGGCGACCTCGATGCGGCGCGACGCGCGGTCGACGTCCAGGCGGCAGCCCGCACTGAGCGGAGGGCGCCCGCGAAGCGCGCCCTCCGCGATGTAGACCAGGGTCACCGCGCCTGACCGAAGGGGCAGCAGTGATCCTGCTTCCAGCGCGACGCGTCGAGCCACTCCGACACGGAGGTCGACGGAGGCGAGCACGTGCGCCAAGGCATCCTGGTCGACAGTCACCATGAGGTCGGCAACATGCCCCGGTCGAGGGCTATTCCGTCAGGTGCGGATGCGGTTGGAAGCGCCGAACAGCACCGCGCCGACCACGAGCATCGCCGCGCCGATCATGTAGACCAGCTCGACCCCGACGTTGTCGACGAGGAACCCGCCGACGGCGGCGGCGAGAGTGATCGCGGCCTGGAAGCCGACGACCACCAGGCTGCCGCCCGGCTCGAGCCGGTCAGGCATCCGGTGTCCCACCCATGTGTTGATGACGATGAGCCACGAGGCGAAGAAGAAGCCCCAGACGAACGACACCACTGAGATGGCGACGACCGATCCCGACAGCAGCAGCATCGCCATCACCGCCACGGCGATCACGACCGGGGCGAGCACCGCGAAGAACGCGAACGAGCGGTCCACCACCATGCCGATCACGATGTTGCCGATGAGGCCTCCGACGCCGAACAGGGCGAGCAGCAGCACGATGGTGCCTGCGTCGACGGTGGCCGCGTCGGGTCCGACCTGCATGCGCTCGAGTGCCAGGCGGATGTAGGTGTAGGCCAGGAAGTGCCCGAGCACGACCAGGATGTGCCCGATCAGGCCGAGCGTGATGCCGGGGCGCCGGGCGGTGTCGCGAAGGATGGCGAAGCTGGACGCCTGCGCGGGCGGCACGGACGGCAGCAGCAGGCGGAGGGCCAGTGCGAGAAGACCCGTGACGACGCCGGCGAGCGCGAACACGACTCGCCAGTCGAGCAGCTCGCTGAGCATGACACCGACCGGAACGCCCGCGACGGTGGCCAGCGACGCACCCGCCGACGCGAACATGACGGCCCGTCCGAGCCGCTCGGGCCCGGCGATCCGCGCGGCGACGGTGATCGACATCGACCAGAACGCGCTGATGGCGGCGCCCAGGAAGAACCGCGCCAGCAGGACGATCAGGAGGTTCGGCGCGACGGCGACGGCGAGGTTCGACAGCGCGGCCGCCAGCGCCATCCACGCCAGCAGGGAGCGGCGGTCCAGGCGCGGGAAGACCAGTCCCACGGTGGGTGCGACGAGGAGGCCGACGAGAGCGGTGACCGTGACGGTCTGGCCCGCCTGCCCCGCCGTCACCCCCAGTCCGGCTGCCATCTCGGTGAGCACGCCGTTGGGGAGGAACTCTGCGGTGACGAGCAGGAAGCTCATCAGCATCATGGCGATCAGTCCGCCGTAGCGCATCTTCTCAGCGGCGGCGGACAGGGCGACGGGGATCGAAGCGGTCGTGGGCATAGCGCCACGATGTCAAGCGGCCGGCCGCACCGCCCGACCACTCGTCCGCGGCATCCGACCGATCGTCCGCAGCGCCCGTGCGGCGCGGATGCCGTGAGCGCCGCCGCGGGTCAGCGCGGCGCCGGCTGCGTGAGCCGGGCGAGGAACGCGCGGACGACCGGCGTCTCCGTGCCGGGCTTCCACACCGCCCCGACGCGCCAGGACGCGCTGCGTCCGCTCACTGCGGTCATCCGGACTCGGGGAGGGGTGATGTGGCGGCCGCTCTCGGGGACGATGGCCGTTCCCGCGCCCGCCGCGACGAGAGCGAGGACGGTCTGCAGGTCGTCGGCCTCCTGGGCCACCGCCGGATGCGCTCCGATGTCGTCGAGGAACCGTGCGATCTGCGAGCTCAGTCCTGGTCCACGCGCCGGAGCCAGGCGGACCAGCGGCTGGCGGTCGAGCCACCCCGCGACGGTGGCTTCGTCGGTCGGCGGATCGACATCATCGGGGTGCGCGATGGCAAGACGGTCGCTCAGCACGGGGATGCTGCGCAGGTCGCCGGGTACGGGCAGTCGCGCGAACCCCACGTCGATGCGGCCGACCCTCAGTCCCTCGATCTGCGCCGACGACGACATGTCGTGCAGGCTCACCGACACGCCGGGACTCGTTCTCCGGAACGCGGCGATCGCGCGCGGTGCGACGGAGATGCTCGAGAGGCCGAACCCCACGGTCAGGTGGCCCTCTTCGCCCGTCGCCACCCGCCGTGCCCGCCCCTCCAGACGTGCCACGCGGTCGACGATCTCGCGGGCCTCCTCCAGGAGCGCCGCGCCCGCGTCCGTCAGTTCGGCACCGTGCCTGCCGCGCCGGAACAGCGGTGTGCCGACGACAGCCTCGAGCTGCTGGATGCGCTTCGTCAGTGCGGGCTGCGTGATCGACAGCGACGCCGCCGCCGCGCTGAACGTCGGGGAGAGCGCGGCGCTCGTGAACGCCTGCAACAGGCGAAATTCCATTCCTCGATGGTATAGAACGGCGCCGGATCTTCATTGGACGTTATCGCGCGGGTGAGGTTGGCTGGATGCGTGAGTGAAGCAGACGGCACGATGCCCGACACCCAGCCCGCGGGCATCCGCGCATCCGTGGTGCAGTTCACGCCCGCACCGTCCGACAAGAGCGCGAACCTCGCGACCGTCCGTCGTCTCGCGGAGCAGGCGGCGGCCGACGGAGCCCAGCTCGTCGTCTTCCCGGAGATGTGCCTCCTCGGCTATTGGCACCTCACCAAGACGACTTCCGAACGCCTGCGCGCGCTGGCCGAGCCTGCCGACGGTCCGCTCGTGCGAGCGATCCAGGAGATGGCGGCCGAACTGGGCGTCGGGATCGGCGCGGGCTTCCTCGAGTCGGAGGATGGCCGGCTCTACAACTCGTACGCCGTGTGCCTTCCCGGCGGGGAGGTGCACATCCACCGCAAGCTGCACGCCTTCGAGCATGAGGCGATCACGAGCGGCGACCGGTTCACGGTGTTCGACACCCCCTGGGGACAGCGGACGGCGATCCTCATCTGCTGGGACAACAACCTCGTCGAGAACGTCCGCGCCGTGGCGCTCCTGGGCGCGACGGTGCTGATCGCGCCCCACCAGACCGGCGGGACGAACTCGCGCAGTCCCCACGGCATGAAGCCGATCCCGGCCGCTCTGTGGCACAACCGCCATGAGGATCCGGAGGCTCTCGCGGAGGCGGTCGACGGTCCCTCCGGGCGCGGCTGGCTGATGCGGTGGCTGCCGTCGCGTGCGCATGACAACGGCATCTTCGTGCTGTTCAGCAACGGGGTCGGGCCCGATGACGACGAGATCCGCACGGGCAACGCGATGATCCTCGACCCGTACGGCCGCGTCGTCGCCGAGGCCGCCGTCGCCGACGAAGCCGTCGTCACCGCCGACCTCGACCTCGACCTGCTTGCGCTGGCCACCGGGCGCCGCTGGCTGCTCGGCCGTCGCCCCGAGCTCTACGGCATCCTCACGCAGTCTTCGGGCCTGGAGAGAGACGCCCGCGCCGCCCGCCACTCCGACGAGCCGGTACCCGTCGACTTCCGCGTCACGAGCTGACGTCGGGGCCATGCGGGGGCACGCGCCCGACGCTATTCCTCGGGCTCCTCGTACGGGTTGCCGGGGCGCACCGGAGCATCCTCGCGGATGTCGATGCGCGTCACACCGTCGCGGTGGGTGACGTCGATGCGCGGCGCGGCATCCTCCTCCACGGCATCCGGTGCCGAGAGCAGCTGATCGCGACGCTTCTCCTCGTGCGTCATGCCGGTCTCGTCCCGCTCTTCGCCGGACTCATCGGATCGCATGCTCATCCCTCCCGCCAGTCGTCGCTGGTCAGATGCGAGCCGGCCTGCGGGCCCATCTGCAGCATGCCGCCGTCGACGCTCCAGCTGGCGCCGGTGACGTAGCTCGCGGCCGGCGAGGCGAGGAAGGCGACCACCGCCGCGATCTCCTCCGCCTTGCCCGGGCGTCCCAGGGGGATTCCCGGCCGGTGGGTGTTCTCGGCGTCCTCGGAGTCCATGTCGTTGATGGGCGTCGCGATCTCACCGGGGGCCACGGCGTTCACCGTGATGGCGTGTTCGCCGAGCTCCTGCGCCATCGTCTTGACCAGGCCGCCGAGGCCGTGCTTGGACGTCACGTACGGCGCGGATCCGACGCGGGGCTGCGTCTCGTGGACGCTCGTGATCGCGATGATGCGTCCACCGGCTCCCGCCGACACCATGCGACGGGCTGCGGCCTGCATGCCGGCGAAGGCGCCGTCGAGGTTCAGCGCGACGATGCTCCGCCAGTCCTCGAGCGACAGCTCCAGGAAGGGACCGCCGGAGCCGCCGCCGGCGTTGTTGACGAACACATCGATGCCGCCGAGGCGGTCCATGAGCTGCTCGAGGGTGGGTGCGACCTGATCCAGCTTCGTCGCGTCGAACTGCACCACCTCGGCGGTGCGGCCGCGTTCGCGCACGGCCTCGGCCGTGCGCTGGGCGCCCTCCTCGTCGGAGTGCCAGGTGATGCCGACGTCCATGCCGACGTCGGCCAGAGCGATCGCGGTCGCTTGGCCGATGCCGGAGTCGGAGGCCGTCACGATCGCGCGTCGCGGTGCGAAGTCGAAGGTGTCCATGTGCCGACGCTAGGCCGGTGGGGCGGCCGGTTGAAGGGGTTGCCTCACGGCGCCGGACCGGCTAACGACGCCTGCATGTCGGAGGATCGGCCGTTCGTCGGAGCATTCCTGCCGAATCCTCCGAACCCAGCGCGAATCTCCGACCGCGCCCGGCTGCCGGTGGGATGCTGGCCGCATGTCGCACACGCCCGCGCAGTACCGCGCCCACTTCGACTTCGACATCCGGTTCGCCAACGGCGGGGGGCTGGCCGGCACGGGCTTCCGCCTCGACCTGCCCTCGGCGGAGGTCACCGAGGAGGAGCTCGGGCGGCTGCTGGTCGCCCATCTCGGGGTGGCCCTCGTGGACGAGGTCGAGCTGCGCGGGGTGCGCATCGTCGAGGAGCCGCACCGCGGCAGTCGCGGCGTGGCCCCCGCGGACTCGGGTGCGGGTGCACGGGTGGTCGACCTCAGCCACCCGATCCGCGCGGGCCTGGTGACCTACCCCGGTCTTCCGGCGCCGACCATCACGCCGCACCTCACGCGCGAGGACTCCCGCGCTCGCTACGCTCCGGGAACCGAGTTCGCGATGGACCTCATCACGATGATCGGCAACACCGGCACGTACCTGGACTCGCCGTTCCATCGCTACGCCGACGGCCCCGACCTCGCCGGGCTCGAGCTGTCGACGATGGTGGGCCTGCGCGCCGAGGTGTTCCACCTCGAGGATGCCTGGGATCAGGCGCGCCGCGGCATCCGCGCGGAGACCCTCGCCGACCGCGACGTGCGCGGGGCGGCGGTGCTCCTGCACACGGGATGGGACCGGTGGTTCGGCCGCCCCGAGTACGGAGTCGGGGCCCCGTTCCTCACCGGGGAGGCCGCCCAGTGGCTCATCGATGCGGGGGCGGTGCTCGTCGGCATCGACTCGGTGAACATCGACGACACCCAGTCGGGCGGCGAGCGACCTGCGCACTCGCTGCTGCTCGCGGCGGGCATGCACGTGGTCGAGCACCTCACGAACCTCGGGGCCCTTCCGCCGCGGGGCGCGCGATTCACCGCCGCGCCGCCCGCCGTCGAGGGCTTCGGCACGTTCCCGGTCCGCGCCTTCGCCGAGCTCCCCGCCTGACTCCGCCCCGCGGCCGCGATTCGCGCAGCGGCCGGCGCGTCACGGGTGCCGTCCTTTCAGCACTCGGCGACAGGCGAGGGGCGGGTGTATCAGCTGCGGGGGCCGGGGCTCTTCCCTGCGAGCGAGGGGAAGAGCCATGCGCGAGCACATCGAGATGTTGATCCAGGCGCTGGGGAGCGCACTGCGCGGCGGCGGAGCCGAGCGCACGGCGGTGCGGCACCGGCGCGGCCCGATGCGGACTGCACCGAAGCGACGCCGTCCGCGGGTCGCGCGGTCGACGTACGTGCCGTTGCGCCGCGAGGCGCACGCGCCGATGCGCTACGCGCACTGAGGCGGATGCCGGCGCCGCTCGGCACCTGACGGGGCCGACCGGTGCTCGAGCTGTCCCGGGAGCGCCGCCACCCCAGCGGAAGGGCCCGGCGTACCCTGAACGCATGCCCATCGCCCGGCCCGCGGCATCCGTCGCTCTCGAAGCCGTCGAGCTGCGCGTCTTGCACGTGCCGCTGGTCGCGCCGTTCACGACGTCGTTCGGCACCGAGACCGTCCGCGAGGTGATCATCGTGCGTGCGCTCACGGCCGACGGCGACGGCTGGGGCGAGGTCGTGACGGGCGACGCGCCGCTGTACTCCAGCGAGTACACGCAGGGTGCGTGGGATGTCGCACTCCGGTTCCTGGTGCCGGCCCTGCTGGATCGCGGACGCCTGGCGCCGCACGAGGTGGCGGGCGTGCTCGAGCCGTTCAAGGGCCACCGAATGGCCAAGGCCGGCCTCGAGCTGGCGGTCATCGACGCGGCGCTGCGCGCCGAGGGACGGCCGTTCGGCGAATACGTCGGCGCGAAGCGCGACCGCGTGCCCAGCGGCGTGTCGGTGGGCATCCAGCGGGATCCGGCTGCGCTCGTGGAGACCGTGGCGGGATACCTCGACGAGGGATACGTGCGGATCAAGATCAAGATCAAACCGGGCCGCGACGTCGACGACACCGCGGCCGTGCGGGACGCGTTCGGCGGCATCCCCCTGCAGGTCGACGCGAACTCGGCGTACACCCTCGCGGATGCCGACACGCTGGCCGAGCTCGACCGGTTCGACCTGCTGCTGATCGAGCAGCCGCTTCAGGAGGACGACCTGGTCGACCACGCGACGCTCGCCCGGCGCCTGCGCACCCCGCTGTGCCTGGACGAATCGATCGTGTCCGACAAGGCCGCCGCCGACGCCCTGGCGCTGGGCTCGGCATCCGTCATCAACATCAAAGCCGGCCGTGTCGGCGGCTACCTCGAAGCGGTCCGCATCCACGACCGGTGCCGCGGGGCCGGCGTGCCGGTGTGGTGCGGCGGCATGCTCGAGACCGGCATCGGCCGCGCGGCCAACGCGGCGCTCGCCGCGCTGCCGGGCTTCACGCTGCCCGGCGACGTGTCGGCATCCGACCGCTTCTACGCCCGCGACATCGTGACCGAGCCGGCGACGCTCGAAGACGGACACGTCCGCGTGCCCACCGGTCATGGGCTCGGCGTCGACATCGACCCGGTCGCGCTCGAGGACTTCACCGTCGCGAGAGAACTGCTCAAGCGGTAGCCGGAGCCGTCGTGTCCACGCCGTCGCGTTCGCAACTCAGGCAGAACGGGCGTGGGATGCCGTCGTACGGCCCTGGCAGCGGCGATCTGCCTGAGTTGCGCGCACGCGTCGGGCGGCAGCGGCGGCTGCTCGAGCGCGCATCGGTCCGCCGCGGGCCCGTCCGCCGCGCCTGGGCGGTGACGTTCGCGCTGACAGCGCTCGCCGCTTCCGCCGTGCTCGCCGGCTGCACCGCGTCCGCACCCGCCGGTGCCGGACCGACGCCCACGCTGCCGGCCGGGATCTCGGTCGACCTCGTGCAGCTGCGCGCCGATCTGGCGCCGCGGCAGGCGCAGGTTCACGTGGTGAACGGCTCGGACGAAGCGGTGACGGTCGGCGAGGTCCGTGTCGAGGACGCCCGCTTCGACGGCCCCGCCAGGCGCGTCGTCGCCGGACGCACGAGCGTGATCCCCGCCGGTCGCAGCGTCGACGTGCGCGTCCAGCTGCCCGCTGTCGACTGCGCCGCCTCGTCGGACGGGCGGCCGAGCGTCGTGCTGGAACTGGTCACCGGCGACCGCGCGATCGAGGTGAGGGCGTCGGCCTCCGATCCGCTCGGCTTCCTTTCGCCCCTGCACGCGCGCGAATGCCGGCGGGAACGGCTGGCGGATGCCGCGACGCTGGCCTTCACCGGCTTCCGACCGTCGCCGCCGGGCGAACCGGCAGCGCTCGAGCTCACCGTGACGCCGACCGGCGACGCCGCGGCGACCATCGCCGGCGTCCAGCGGACGAATCTCGTCGACTTCGACGCCGGGACGGCGGAGGGCGCGTATCCCCTCGACCTGCGGATCGCACCCGGTGCCGCCGAGCCGATCGTCGTCGCGCTGCCGATCGTGCCGTTCCGCTGCGATCCGCATGCCGTGCAGGAGGACAAGCGCGGCACCGTCTTCGACGTCCGGGTGGAGCTCGAGGGGGACGGGGGCGAGTCCGGTGAGATCGAGCTGTTCGTGGGCGAGGAGCTGCGCGGCGAGATCCTCGGGTGGGTCGCGGACTGGTGCGGCTTCGCCGGATGAGCGTCGAGCGGCCGTTCGCGGCGTGATCGATAGAATCGACGGATGCCGCGTCCGCGGCATCCGCACCTTCGTGCCTTTCCTTCCCGACCATTGGAGCCACCGTGGCCGAGCAGTCCCGCCTCGACAAAGTCATCGCCCTCGCCCGTCACCGCGGGTTCGTCTTCCAGGCGGGTGAGATCTACGGCGGATCCCGGTCGGCGTGGGACTACGGGCCCCTGGGCACCGAGCTCAAGGAGAACATCCGCCGCCAGTGGTGGCAGAACTTCGTACGGGGCCGGGGCGACATGGTGGGCCTGGACTCGTCGATCATCCTGCCCAAGCGCGTGTGGGAGGCCTCGGGTCACGTCGCGACGTTCACCGACCCGCTCGTGGAGTGCCTGCAGTGTCACAAGCGTTTCCGGGCCGACAATCTCATCGAGGACTTCGAGGAGCGCAAGGGCCGCAAGGCCGAGAACGGCCTCGCCGACGTGCCCTGCCCGAACTGCGGCACCAAGGGCCAGTACACCGAGCCGAAGGCGTTCTCGGGACTGGTGAAGACCTACCTCGGCGTCGTCGACGACGAGTCGGGCCTGCACTACCTGCGTCCCGAGACCGCGCAGGGGATCTTCGTCAACTTCTCCAACGTCCTCACCGCCAGCCGCAAGAAGCCGCCGTTCGGCATCGGCCAGGTCGGCAAGGCCTTCCGCAACGAGATCACGCCCGGCAACTTCATCTTCCGCACGCGCGAGTTCGAGCAGATGGAGATCGAATACTTCACGCCCCCGGCCGAGGCGCACGAGTGGTTCGAGCACTGGGTGGAGGAGTGCTGGAACTGGTTCGTCGACCTCGGCGTCGACCCCGGCAACATGCGCCGCTACGACGTGCCGGAGGAGGACCGCGCGCACTACTCGGCCGGCACGATCGACGTCGAGTACCGCTTCGGTTTCCCCGGCAAGGAGTGGGGCGAGCTGATGGGCATCGCCAACCGCACCGACTACGACCTGAAGAGCCACACGGAGGCCTCCGGCCAGAGCCTGACGTACTTCGATCAGGCCTCGGGTGAGAAGTACATCCCGTACGTCATCGAGCCGTCGTTCGGTCTCACCCGCGCGATGATGGCGTTCCTGGTCGATGCGTATCACGAGGAGCAGGCCCCGAACGCGAAGGGCGGCATGGACACCCGCACCGTCCTCAAGCTCGACCCGCGGCTGGCGCCGGTGAAGGCCGCGATCCTTCCCCTCTCGCGCAACGAGCAGCTGTCGCCCATCGCGCGCGAGGTGGCCGAGGATCTGCGCGGCGAGTGGAACATCGACTTCGACGACGCCGGCGCGATCGGCCGTCGCTACCGCCGGCAGGACGAGATCGGCACGCCGTTCTGCGTCACGGTCGACTTCGACTCCCTGGACGACCGTGCCGTCACCGTGCGCGACCGCGACACGATGAGCCAGGAGCGCGTGCCGCTCGAGGCCCTCCACGGGTACCTCGCGGAGCGCCTCAAGGGCGCCTGACGAGGGGATGCGACCGGGGTTGTCAACCCCGGTCCGGCGTCGTCCAGGCGGGTTAGTCTCGCACCCATGTCCGATTCGAACGACGCACCCGACGTGCTGGGGGCCGGCGAGCCCACCGACAACCCGGCGGCGAAGGATCCTTCCCAGTGGGTCACCGGCGACGAGCCGATGACCGCGGCTCAGCGCAGCTACCTCGACACGCTGGCTCGCGAGGCGGGCGAGGAGATCTCGGCCGACCTCACGAAGGCCGAGGCCTCCGAGCACATCGAGCGCCTGCAGCAGAAGACGGGGCGCGGCGCGGAGTAGTCCGCTCCACGGCGGTCAGCCGGTGACGGTGATCCGGGTCGAGCCGGTCTCCCCCGCGAGCGTGCGCCGGTAGTCCTCGGCGATGATGTCGCGCAGCACCTCGGTGTCGACGGACTGCAGGTCCTTGATGTAGAGGCAGCCGACGCCGGTGTCGTGGGGTCCGAGCCTCGCCAGACCCGCGCTGTGGGCACCCGTGTCGAGGAGGTACACCGTGGTGGCCTGCTTGCGGGGAGCGAAGGCGACCAGCGGCATGTCGCCCTCCGTGCCGGTGGGGTAGCGGTAGTGGCACGATCCGAAGCCGACGATCGTGCCCCACAGCTCGGGCTCGCGCCCGGTGATCTCGCGCATGAGCGCGACCATGGCGACGGCATCCCGCTGCCGCTTGGCCGGCGTCACTGCGGCGAGGAACTCGTCGACGCTTCCTCCGGTCGGCTTCATGCCTTCTCCTTCGCGGCGGCCTTCACCGCCCGCTTGTACTCGCGCACCTTCGTCAGCGACTCCGGCGAGACGATGTCGGCGACGCTCCGATACGCGCCCTCCTCGCCGTAGGGGGCGGATGCCTCGCGCCAGCCCTCACCGGCGAACCCGTACTGCTTGCCGAGGAGGGCGAGGAAAATCCTCGCCTTCTGCTCGCCGAACCCCGGCAGCCTCTTCAGACGCCGCAGCACCTCCGCCCCGTCCGGCGAGCCCTGCGTCCAGATGGCGGCGGCGTCGCCGCCCCAGTCGTCGGCGACAGCCGCGCACAGCGCCTGCACGCGGCCGGCCATCGAGCCGGGGAAGCGGTGCACCGCCGGAGTCGCTTTGAACAGCTCGGTGAAGGTCTCGGGATCGAAGGTCGCGATGGCGGAGGCATCCAGCGTTCCGGCCCTCTCGGCGATCTTGAGGGGCCCTGCGAAGGCGGTCTCCATCGCGACCTGCTGGTCCAGCAGCATGCCGATCAGCAGCGCGAGCGGGTCGTCGGTCAGCAGTCGATCGGCGGCGGGATCGCCCGTGATGTGGAGCGTCATGGCCTCAGTCTCCCATCGCGGCGCCACGTCGGCATCCCCGCCGCAGGCTCTCCTCCAGTAGGTTGTCAACCACCCAGGAACGACGACGAGCCGCGGAGGACCGAGCCCATGCCCGATCGCCGCTCGCTGTCGTCGGCGCGGCTGCTGGCCGCCCGCGCCCTGGCCCGCCGCGCGCTGCTCGCCAGTGCCACGGCAACCGTCGCGGTGGCCATCACCACGGTGACGCTCGTCCTCGCCTGGCTCGAGCGGGCGGTCGCGGGCGCCGGGAGCCCGCCGCCCCCCGGCGTCGCGGCCGGAGAGGTGGCGGCACAGGCCGCGCAGGGAGCGGCGGCGCTGGCTTCGGCGGCTCCTGCCCTCGTCCTGCTCGTGACGATCCTCGCCGGCACCGCCGTCGCCCAGATCGCGCGGCTGACCGCCGCCGCCCGCGACTACGAGACCGCGACGATCCGGGCCCGCGGGTTCTCGCGCGCGCAGTCCTGGACGACCGATGGCGCTGAGGCCGCCGTCGTGGCGATCCTCGGGCTGGCGATCGGCGTCGCCCTCGCCGCCGGGATCGCCGCGACGACCGGGATGACCGCTTCCGCCGCGCTCGCGCAGTGGCCGTGGGCGCTGGTCACCGCCGTCGTGCTGGCCGCCGTGCACGCGGTGTCGCTGCGTCGCGGTGAGGAAGCGAGGCCGTCGTCGCGGGTCACGCGCGCCACGACCGCGGCCCTCGTCGTCGTCGTGGTGCTGGCATCGGCCCTCGTGATCTGGCAGCTGCCGCTCGCGCGCGGGAGGGGGTTCGACCCCGTCGTCGCGATCGCGCCCGCGGTCGTGCTCATCGCCGGCGCGCTCCTGGCGCTCGCGGGGTTCGGTGCGGCGTCGTCGGCGTGGTCGGCACCGGCCGCCGCGCTGCCCGCGCTGCGGCCGGGATACCCAGCGCGGCAGATCGCCCGCCGCATCCCGGTCTACGCGGTGGCGGTGCTGCTCGTCTCGCTCACCGTCGCACAGGCCGCGTTCACGTCCGCCTACGCGGCCACGTGGCAGGCGATGACGACCGGCTCCGCGGCCGTGCGCGCCGGCGCCGCCCTTCGCGTGGACACCGCTCCCCATGCCGTCGAGCCCGAGGACGTCGCGACGGCGGCGGCCGTGGAAGGGGTGGATGCGGTCTCTCCGGCGTTCGTCGGCGACGTCGAGATCGGCCAGGTCGTCGCGCAGGCGGTGGCCACACCCGCCGCCGCGCTGAGCACCGTGGTGACGGAGGCCGATGGGCTGATCGACGCACGCGCGCTGGCGGCCCTCGCCGAAGCGGCCGATGAGGGTGCCCCGGTCGTCACGACGGACCCCGTCGAGCTCGGCGAAGGGGCGACCGGTCTGCGTGTGACCGCCGATGTGGATTCCGCGGCCGGCAACACCGCGTCGCTGGTCATCGATGCGCTGCTCCTGGACGCGACGGGGACGCCGGTCCTGATGGGCCTGGACAGCGAGTACGTGCTGCGCGACGGGGCAGCAGCCGGTGTGATCGCCGAGGCGCCCCTCCCCGCGGGGACCGCCCCGTGGCGCGTGCTCGCCCTCGCCGCGGGAGTCGGGCCGCGTGCGGGCGCCATCGACCTGGCCGTGACGGTGTCGGGCGTCGAGGCTGTCGGGCAGGGTGCCCTCGAGATCGCGGGCACGGCGGTGCTGAGGGGCAGCGCCCCCGAGGACCTCCTGTGGCTCGCCGACGGCGGTGCGCTCGCGGACGCCCCGCCGTCGGAGGGCGCCGCACAAGGGGCGGGCCTTCCTCCGGTCGCCGCGGCGGTCACGGCGGAGCTGGCGGAGCGCCTCGGCCTCGGGGTCGGGGAGCCGTTCGAATTCCGCTACGCCGGAACCGGGCGTCGCGGCGCCGCCGTCGTGTCGTCCATCGTCGAGGCGGTGCCCGGCGCCTCCTCCTCCCTCGCCGTCTTCGTGCCGCTCGAGAGCCTGCTGACCTCCCAGCTGCAGCGCGGCACATCTTTCGTGCCGGCGAACTCCCTGTGGGCGGCGGGGGCGACGACGGCCGATGATGCCCTGAGCGCCGCGCTGGGCGACCGGCCGGTCCAGACCTCGGCGCCCGGTGTCGCGGCGAGCGTGGTGGGCGCCCTCGGCGCGGGGTGGTGGATCGCCACGGCCGGATCCGCCGCGCTCGCGCTCATCGCCGCGTTCGCCATCGCGCAGACCCTGGCCGCGGCGCGCAGGCGCGAGCTGGGCGTGCTGCGGGCCCTCGGCATCACCGCGGGTGCGCAGGCACGCATGCGGGCGGCGGAGCTCGGCGGCGTCTTCGGCGCCGCGATCGTCCTCGGCACGGCCGCCGGTGTGCTGGTCTCGTGGCTGATCGTCCCCGAGCTCGTCCGCGCGATCACCCCGGGCATCCTTCCTCTGGCCGGAGGCGTCAGCATGTCGTGGACGCCTTTCGCCGTCACGATCGCGGCGTTGTCGGCCGGTCTCGCCGTCATCGTGGGAGTCGCCGCCGCCGCGGTCTCACGAGCGGCCCGCGTGGCGACGGTGGGGGAGGAGGCCCGATGACGCGGCGCGTGGCGACCGGCGCGCTCGTTGCGCACCACCTTCGGTCCCGTCCCGGCGGCGGCGCCACGGTGGCGCTGCTGGTGCTGGTGCTGTCGCTGATCGCGATGGGCGCGCCGCTCGCCCTGGGGCTCCTCGGCGACGCCGCGCTGCGGGACCGGCTGGACGCCCTCTCGGCCACCGAGCGGGACGTGGTGTCGGAGAATCCCGGAACGCCGCAGCTGCCCGAGGCGGATTCGGGCGAGCCGATGCCGGTCGGTCGGGTGTGGGGGACCTTCCAGCGCGCCCTGGAGGGCATCAGGACGACGGCGGATGCCCCGCTTCCCGCCGTCCTCGGAACGGCTCACGCGGTCACCGTGTCCAGCGAGAACCAGGTGCTCGAGAACCCGCAGACGCAGGCGCTGACCGTCGCCTTCGATCCCGGATACGAGGACCACATCCGCGTCGTGGACGGTCGGCTGCCCGATCCGGCCGGGGCGTATCTCACCGCCGAGGGGACCGGCTTCGGCGGCAGCGCTCTGGTCAACCGCTTCGAGGTCGTCCTCGCGACGACGGTGGCATCCGATCTCGGGTGGACGGTCGGCGAGACCCGTTCCCTGGGACTGCCGGCCGAGCCCGTGGAGATGGTCCTCGTCGGCCTCTTCGAAGCGGTCGACCCGGCGTCGGACTACTGGCAGCACATGCCGTCCGTGCTCACGCCCAAGATCTTCGACGACGGCAATGGCCCCCGCGTCACCACGGGGACCGTCTACGCCCACCCCGCCTCGCTCATCGGCGCCGGGCTCGTCGGGACCTACACGACACGCGTCTGGTTTCCGGCGGACGTCCCGGCGATCGACGCGCGCATCGCGGGGCAGACCGTCGCCGCCCTGCGCAAGTTCACCGCCGTCTCCCACGCCGTGGGCACGCAGGCGGACGGCGTCGGCATCCTGAGCCTTCGCTTCGACGCCGACATCACCGGCGAGATCGAGCTGGCGCGCGCGCAGGAGACGTCGACCGCGGGCGTGATCGCGATGCTCGTAGCGGGACCGGTGGGCGTGGCGGCGGCGGTGCTGATCCTGGGATGCCGGCTCATCCTCGAGGGGCGGCGGCCGGGTCTCCGCCTACTGTCGGCGCGCGGAGCCTCGCTCGGACAGCTGCGCGGACTCCTCGGCGTGGAGGGGGCGCTGTTCGCTGCGGTGCCGGCCGTGATCGGCGCGACGGGCGCGATCGTCCTGGGCGCCCTTCTGTTCGGCGCGTCACCGGGTCTCGTCGGGGGCGTCGCCGTCGTGCTGCTCGCCGTCGCTCCGAGCGTCATCCTGGTGGCGCTGGCGCCCACGGCCGCCGAGCGCCCGGCCCGCGCCGATCTCGGCCGCCGGGGATCGCGCCTGCGGCTGATCGTCGAGGCGGTGATCGCCGGCCTTGCCGCCCTGGCTCTCGTGCTGCTGTTCGTGCGCGGCTACAGCGCCGGGGTCGACGTGCTCCTCGCTGCGACCCCGCTCCTGCTCTCCCTCGTCGCGTGCCTGCTGACGTTGCGTCTCTACCCTGTGCCGGTGCGGGCGATCCTCGGCCGCGCCCGGTCCGCCCCCGGTGCCGACGCGTTCCTCGGATCGGCCCGTGCCCTCCGGGAGCCCACCATCGGCCTCACGCCTGTGCTCGCGCTCGTGGTCGGAGTCTCGGTCGCCGTGAGTTCGGGCATCCTCCTCTCGGCACTGCAGAACGGCGTCGCCGAGTCCGCTCGCGCGCAGGCCGGCGCGGATGTGCGCGTCACCGGCGCCAGCTTCACGCGCGACCAGGTGGACGATGCGGCAGGCATCCCCGGCGTCGCCGCCGCCGCGGGGATCTCGGGCGCGGAGCCGGAGATCCTCGACATCGGCGGCGCGAAGCGCTCGACCTCGGTCTTCGTCGTCGACACGACCGCGCTGCGCGCGGTACAGGGCGACGGGCCCGGGATGCTGCCGGCCGGCGTCTCGCTCGAGGCGGAAGGCGAGGTCGTGCCGTTGGTCGTCGCCGGGGCGACGGACGGCATGATCGACGGCTCCGGCGAGCTGCGGATCGGCGGGGTCGACGCCGAGGTGGTCGGTGTGACGCGGGGACCGGTGCCCATCGGCGCCCGCGAGAACTGGGTGGCGCTGGACTCCTCGTACGCCGAGGACGTGCTGGGCCGGGATCCCGCGGATCGCACGGTGCTCGTCCGACTGGCCGACGGCGTCGCCGCCGGTGACGTGGAGGCAGAACTGCGGACGATCCTCGGCGCCGACATCCGGATCGACACCGCCGACGAGATCACCCGGCGCATCGAAGCGGGACCCGCGGTGCAGGGCGTACGGTGGGCCCTGCTCCTCGCGACGGCGGTCGCGGCGCTGCTCAGCGCGCTCGCGATCGTGATGACGCTCACCCTCGCGGCCGGTCCTCGCGCCCGCGTGCTCGCTCTGCTGCGGACGCTCGGCGCCCCGTCGCGCTCGGCGACCTCGCTGGCGCTGTGGGAGATCGGCCCGCCCGCGGTCGCCGCCGTGGTCGCCGGCACGGCCTTCGGCGCCCTGGTGCCGCTCGTGGTGCTCGCCGCCGTCGACCTGCGTCCGTTCACCGGCTCCTCGGTGGCGCCCGCATACCAGGTGGACCCCGGGATCCTGGGGCTCACGCTCGGAGGATTCATCGCCCTCGCGGCGCTGCTCACCGTCGTCGCGCTGACCGCCTCCCGGCGTGTGCGTGCGGCGGGTGCGCTGCGGACGGTGGAGGAAGGATAGGACCATGGCCGTGACGCGACAGACCCTGGGGTCGACCGCCCCGGATGCCGACATCCTGTGTCTGGATCTGGTGCGCATCTTCAAGGTGGCCTCCACCAGCGGCCCTGGCGTCGAGGTGCAGGCGCTGCAGGGCCTGAACCTCCGTGTCGACCCGGGGGAGCTCGTCGCCGTCGTCGGCGCGTCGGGATCGGGCAAGTCGACGCTGCTGTCGATCCTCTCGAGCCTGGATCAGCCGACCGCCGGCGTCGCGTGGGTCGCCGGCCACGACCTGCTCACTATGAGGGAGAAGGAGCGCGTCCAGTTCCGCCGGCACAGCGTCGGGTTCGTCTGGCAGCAGACCTCGCGCAACCTCCTGCCGTACCTGTCGGCGAGCGAGAACGTCGCCACGGCTCTGGCCATCACGGGGAAGGTGCGCGGCGGGACCGCTCGCCGTGCTCGGGTGGCGGAGCTGCTGGACCTGCTGGAGGTCTCGCACTGCGCCGACCGCAGGCCCGCCGAGATGTCCGGCGGCGAGCAGCAGCGGGTGGCGATCGCGGTGGGCATCGCGAACGAGCCGCGCGTGCTGCTCGCGGACGAGCCGACGGGTGAGCTCGACGACACCACGAGCGCCCACGTCCTCGAGGCGATGCGATCGGTCAACCAGGAGCTCGGGGTGACCACCCTGATCGTGACGCACGACCCCGCGGTGTCCGAGCACGTGGCCCGCACGGTGCAGATCCGCGACGGCAGGACCTCGACCGAGGTCCTGCGCTCGACGCGGCTGGACGAGCACGGCGCCGAGCACCACGTCGCGGAGGAGTACGCGGTGCTCGACCGGGTGGGACGGCTGCAGCTGCCCGACGAGTTCGTCACCGCGCTGGACCTGCGCGACCGGGTCCGCCTGGCGCTGGAACCGGACCACGTCGGCGTCTGGCCCGGGCAGACCGCGCCGGCCGCGGCATCCGTCCCCGAGGAGGAGTCATGACCAGCGCGCTCCGCGGCGAGAAGCTCAGTCGCACGTTTCACTCGGCGGCGGGCGACGTGCACGCCTGCGTCGACATCGACATCGAGGTCGCCGAGGGGGAGCTGGTCGTCGTGCGCGGGGCATCCGGCGCCGGCAAGACGACGCTGCTGAACATGCTGGGCGGGCTCGAGCGCCCGACGTCGGGGCGGGTGTGGATCGGCGATGTCGAGGCCACGGCGCTCGACGAGGACGCGCTGGCCGAACTGCGGCGCGAGCGCCTGGGCTTCGTGTTCCAGTCCTTCGGACTCATCCCCATCCTCTCCGCCGCCGAGAACGTGGAGCTGCCGCTGCGGATCGTCAAGACGCCGCCGGCCGAACGCGATGCCCGCGTGGCGGAGGCGCTGCGGCTCGTCGGGCTGGCCGATCACGGTGCGCAGCGCCCGGGCGAGCTCTCGGGCGGACAGCAGCAGCGGGTCGGCATCGCCCGCGCGATCGCGGCGCGCCCGCGCGTGCTCATCGCGGACGAGCCCACCGGTCAGCTGGACTCACGGACCGCCGCAACGGTCATGGACCTCATCGGTGACCTCGTGCACTCCCAGGGTCTGGCGGCGATCGTCTCCACGCACGATCCGCTGCTCGTGCAGCGCGCCGATCGCGTCATCGAGCTGCACGACGGCCGTGTCACCTCGGTCGACGGGAAGCCGCGCGCCGCCGATACCGCTGTCGCGCTCGAGCCGTTCGCCGACACGGAGCCGCCCGCCGCGCCGCTCACCCGGGCCGAGGCACGCCGCCGCGGTCACCCCTGACCCCGGCTGCCGGCCCGCGACGAGCCCGAGTGGGAGGATGGATGCCGTGACCTCCGACCTCGACGACCTGGCCGCGTGGGCTGGCGAACGCCGTGTGGTCGTCATCGGGGGCGGCATCGCGGGCCTCGTGGCCGCATGGGAGTGCGCCAAGATCGGCATGGCGGTCACGGTGCTGGAGGCATCCGACCGCCTCGGCGGTGTCATCGGCGAGGCCCGCATCGCGGGCGTTGACGTGGAACTCGGTCCGACGTGCTGGTCGACGCGAGGCGGAGCCGTCCGGAGGCTCCTCGACGAGGTCGCCCCCGGGGCGGCCGTCGCCCGGCCGCGCGCCGACGCCGAGTGGATCGCCGGCATCCCGAGGACGGGGGCGGCGCCGCTGCCGGCGGCGACCGTGCTCGGCATCCCGGCCAACCCCTGGGATGAGAGCGTCCGCCGCATCATCGGCTGGCGCGGCGCGTGGCGTGCCTACGTCGATCGGCTCCGTCCTCCGCTGACGATCGGGTCCGAGCGCAGCCTCGGCCGCCTCGTGCGCTCCCGCATGGGCGCCGTCGTGCACGACCGGCTCGTCGCCCCGCTGAGCGTCGACCGGTTCGGGCTGCATCCCGAAGAGGTCGACGTCGAGATCGCGGCCCCCGCCCTGAACCCGGCGCTCACCCGCACCGGCTCGCTCGCCGGCGCGGCCGCGGAGCTGAGCCTGGACGAGGACACGGCAGCGGCGTACGAGGGTCTCGTGGGCGGGATGCCGCAGCTGGTCGCCGCGCTCGGCGACCGTCTCGCCGAGCGGGACGTCGACGTGCGCACCGGCACGCGGGCGACAGGAGTCGCGCCCGTGGAGGACGGCTGGATCGTCGACACCGAGACGCTCGAGGAGACGGGCGCGGAGTCGGCGGCGGCCGTGATCGTCGCGACGGACGAGGTCTCCGCGCGCACGCTGCTGGCGCCGGCGCTCGAGGCGCCGTCTCTCACGGTCGAACCGCCCGGCGGCATCGCGCGGGAGGTCGTCACCCTCGTCGTCGACGCGCCGTCGCTGGACGCCTCCGCCCGCGGTCCCCACATCCACGCGATCCCCGGTTCGCACCAGGCCGTCGGAGTCGTCCACGAGACCGCGCGGTGGGCGTGGCTCGCCGAGGCCGCCGGTCCCGGCCGGCACATCGTCCGGGTCGCCTTCGGCGCGCCCGGCGTGGCGCCTGCCACACAGGCCCTCGACGACACCGAGGCGGGCCGGCTCGCGGGGGCCGAGGCATCCGCCCTCCTCGGGGTGCCGCTCGAGCAGGCCCAGGTCCTGGGAGCGCATCGCGAGCGCTACACCCTCGTCCCGCCCGCGTCCGCCCTCGGCCGTCGCGACGCCACCGCCGCGCTGCGGGCGCGGATCGAGCCTCGGCCGGGGCTCGGCGCGGTGGGCGGCTGGCTCTCGGGCAGCGGCTTGGCGCAGGTCGTCGCCGACGCCCAGCGCGAAGCCGACCGCGTACGGCGTGCGGTGCTGTGGGGCCGATCACCGGCGGGGTGAGTGCGCTCGGACCCCGCGTGTCAAGAGCGGATGCCGGGATCGGAATACGCCGCTACCCTGGGGAGCGTCGTCAGTGCACCACCGAGCGTGAGGAGACCTCATGAAGGGCAAAGCAGGACTCGTCGTAGGACTGGCCGTCGGGTACGTGCTCGGTTCACGGGCAGGGCGGGAACGGTACGAGCAGATCAAGGAGCAGTGGCTCAAGGTCTGGAACCTCGACCAGGTGCAGGAGCAGGTCGGGAAGGTCAAGGAGGCCGCCGGCTCGGCCGCGGCGGCGCTGCCCTCCACGCTGTGGAAGTCGGCGGTCAAGGTGACGCAGGCGGCGTCCTCCAAGGGCACGCCGGGTCAGAAGCTGGATGCCACGCTGAAGGCGGGCAAGGAGTCGGTCGACGACGTCGACACGGCGGCGAAGACCTCGGCTGCGGCGGTGAAGGACGCGGTCGACGACGGTGTCGAGGGGACGAGCGGCCGGGGCGGAGCCTGACGTGACGACGCCGCGAGGCTTCCGCGATCGCGCGGACGACAGCCTGCTCACGCTGCTGGGCGAGGTGCCCGAGCTCATCCGCAACCTCGTCGTCGCCGAGATCGACGCGGCGAAGAAGTGGGTGGGCCGCACCGCGAAGGACGGCGGGTGGGGCGCGCTGTGGATGTTCGCGGCGCTGTTCGTGCTGTTCTGGTCCGTTCCCGTGCTCGGGACGTTCGTGATCGCGGGACTGTCGTCGTGGTGGCCGGTGTGGCTCTCGGCGCTCGTGGTGTTCTTCGCGATGCTCATCGTCACCGCCGTCCTGGCGCTCCTGGGCATCCTTCGTTTCCGGCGGATCGGGCAGCGCCAGAACCCCGTCCAGTCGGTCGCTCAAGACGTCAAGGAGGTGCGCGATGAGCTCTGAGGCTCCCGTGCCCGTGCCCCGCACCGCTGTTCCGCTGGGCATCACGGATCCCGTCGAGCAGGCCAGGGCCGAGCTCAAGGCCGCGCTCGCGGCGATCGAGGAGAAGGCGAACGTGCCGCGCCGCGTCGGGCGCGCGGTGGACGAGGGCGTAGAGAAGGCGCGGGCGTTCCGCCGCCGCAACCCGCAGGCGGCGACCGCGGCGGTGGTGGCGACCGCGTTCGCGATCGGCACGGCGGTGTGGGGTCTGGTGCGCCTGTACACGCGCTGACCGGCCGCCGGACGCACCCTCCGGAGGTGAGGGGTATGCTCGGGAGGCAAGGCAGTGCAATGGTGCGTATGCTGCCGACCGCGCGAACCCGATTCGAATCGCGCGTCGGCTGCTCGAACGTCTGGGGCGGCCGACTGAGCACCACGAGAGTCGACCCCTCATGAACACAGCTGCACACCATCAGCCCACAAAGCCATTGACGGGATGGCGCGTTCTCGTGCCCCGCGGTGGCCCCTGGGGCGACGGCGTCGCCGCTACGCTGCGCAAGCAGGGCGCGACGCCCGTGATCGCGCCTCTGATCAACTTCGCCCCCACGAACGACCAGGCAACCCTCGAGCAGGCGCTCGCCGACCTCGCCGCGGGTGCGTTCGACTGGCTGACCGTCACGAGCGCCACCACGGTGGACGTGCTGTACGCCTATCGCGCGATGGTTCCGCCGCACACCAAGATCGCGGCTGTCGGTGAGACGACGGCGGCCGCGCTGCTCGCCGTCGGGTACCGCGTCGACCTGGTGCCCGAGCGGGACAACTCCGCCGCGGGCATGGCCGAGCAGCTCATCGCGCTCGAGCCGGAGCCGCGCGACATCCTGACCCTGCGCAGCGAGATCGCGAAGCCCGTTCTCACCCGGATGCTGTCCGAGGCCGGCCACCGCGTCCGCAGCGTGGTGGCGTACCGCACCGTCGGCGTTCCGGTCACCGATCGCATCGCCGAGGATGTGCGCTCGGGCCGCATCAACGCGATCCTCGTCACCAGCGGATCGGTCGCCGAGCAGGTGCACGCGCAGTTCCCCGATCTGCCCGAGACCACGCTCATCGCCGCGATCGGCCCCCGCACCGCGAAGGACGCCAAGCGCGCCGGTCTCGACGTCGACGTCGTCGCCGACACGCAGACCGTCGAGGCGCTCATCGACGCCGTCGCGAGGTTCCCGCTTCCGCACGCGACCGACGAGTTCGCACCGCGCACCGGCGCCCTGCCGCTGCCGCGCGCGGACCGCGGGGCGTGATCGCGGGTGCACGCGTGACTCCCGGTCGACAGGCCGGTCGATGACCGCCACGCGCATCGTCGTCCTGGCGGGCGGCGTCGGCGGGTCGCGCTTCGTCCTCGGCGTGCGCGCCGCCCTGCGCGCGCGGGGCATCGACGACACCGCGGACGCGCTGACGGTGGTCGTCAACACCGGCGACGACCTGTGGCTCTCCGGCGTGCGCCTGCAGCCGGACGTCGACTCCATCACGTACGCCCTCGCCGGGGTCAACGACTCCGAGCGCGGCTGGGGTCGTGCGGGCGACACCGAGACGGTCAACCAGGAGCTCCAGGCCTGGGGCGCCGGATGGCCCTGGTTCACGCTGGGCGACCTGGATCTCGGCACGCACGTCGCGCGCACGGGCTGGCTGCGCGAAGGACGCACGCCCACGCAGGTGCTCGAGCGGATGTCGCGACGCTGGCCGCTGGGCGCTCGTCTGCTGCCGATGACCGACGCCGAGGTCGACACCGTCGTCGAGCTCGTCGACGGCGCCCGGATGCACTTCCAGGAGTGGTGGACCCGCCACCGCGCGACGCTCGCGCCCGCGGCGTTCCACAATCCCGGCATCGGCTCGGCGTCGCCCGCGCCCGGAGTCCTCGAGGCGATCGCCGCCGCGGATGCGGTGCTGGTCGCCCCGTCCAACCCCGTCGTCTCCATCGGGCCGATCCTCGCCGTGCCCGGGATGCGTCAGGCGCTGCGCGGCGCGCGAGCCGTCGTCGGCGTCTCGCCCATCATCGGAGGGCGCGTCGTCCGGGGGATGGCCGATGTGTGTCTCACGGCGATCGGCGTCGAGACGTCGGCCGCCGCGGTCGCCGCCCACTACGGCGCCCGTTCACAGGGCGGCCTCCTGGACGCGTGGCTGGTGGCCGACGAGGACGAGACGCTCGCGCCGGCGGTCGCCGAACTCGGCATCCGCTCGGTGGTTGCCCCGCTGTGGATGACGGATGCCGCGCGATCGGCCGCGCTCGCGGAGGCGACCCTCGTGGCGGCCGGCGCCTGACGTGCCCGAACTGACCTGGTTCGCGTGGGCGCTGCTCGCGCTGGCATCCCTCGTCGTGGGACTGTCGAAGACCGCCGTGCCCGGCGCCGGCACGGTCGCGGTGGCGATCTTCGCGGCGGTGCTGCCCGCGAAGCAGTCCACCGGCACGCTGCTGCTTCTGCTCATCGTGGCCGACCTGTTCGCCGTCACGATGTACCGGCGGCACGCGGACTGGCGCACCATGCTCCGTCTGGCGCCGGCGATCGTGGCGGGCGTCATCGTCGGCGTCGGGTTCCTCGCGGTCGCCGACGACGTGTGGGTCAAGCGGACGATCGGCGTGATCCTGTTCGGCGTCATCGCCGTCACGCTGCTGCGTCGCCGGATGCAGGCCGGCACTCCGCCGGACCGGTCGCACCGCGTCGCCGCGGCCGTCTACGGCACGCTGGGCGGCTTCACCACGATGGTCGCCAACGCCGCGGGGCCGGTGATGTCGATGTACTTCCTGGCGGCGCGGTTCGAGGTGAAGGCGTTCCTCGGCACGGCGGCGTGGCTGTTCGCGCTCGTGAACCTGTTCAAGGTGCCGTTCTCGATCGGCATCGGAGTCATCACACCGGCCGGTCTGCTGGTCGATCTCGTGCTGGTGCCGCTCGTGATCGCCGGCGCGCTGGGCGGCAGATGGATCGCCTACCGGCTGAACCAGCGCCTGTTCGAGCGCCTGGTGATCGTGTTCACGATCGTCGGTGCGGCGTACCTGCTGTTCAGCTGATCGGCTCCGCGGCATCCGGTCGGCGTGACATCCGCGGGCAGAACGCGCTCGGCGGGCCGCCCGCGCCGCGAACCGTCCCCCGGTGCGTGAGCCGACGGGGTCAGGTCCAGGGTGAGGGGCGGTCGGGACCGCGCCGGCTGTCATCGGGCAGGTGGGGCAGCTGCTCGCCTCCGGCGCGGATGCAGAGCCACCGCAGCTGCTCGGGGCTGTCGGGCAGCGCCCGCCATGTGCGCCACACGTCCTGACCCACCCGCACCACGGTGCCCGCTCTCACGTCGACGATGTCGTCGTCGAGGGCCATCTGACCGCGTCCGGCGAGGAACACGTACACCTCCTCCACGCGGGAGTGCGTGTGCCAGTACCCGGCCTCCTCGCCCGGCTCGTACGCGTTGGCGGTCATGCCGATGTACTGCATCGCGAGCTCGTGGTCCACGACCCGCCGACCGTCGCGCGAGCTGTCCGCGCGGAAGCCGCCGTAGTGCTCCCGCCACTGCTCGAGCCCGCCCATCTCCAGCACCTGATAGTCGCTCACGACGTCAGGCTAGCCGGGCGCCCGCTCGTCCCGCGCTTCCGGCGGCACGCGAGGGAGGAGATGGCCGGAATCGAGGGACGGATGGCGCGCCGGACGTCTCCGGCCGCGGCCGTGTCCTCGTCGAAACGCCGGATGCCTGGTCCCGTCCGGTCAGCGGGACCCGTCCCTGAGCACCGCCGTCGTCCGCGGACCCAGGCCCAGGCCCGCGGCCTCCTCGAGCTGCTCCGCGGTGTCGACGTCTCGGCGCAGGGTGGAGGTCTCCGCCACCGGCAGCGCCTCGCACCCGAGCAGCGCGTGGCGCGCGAACGAGCCGTCGCCGAACGCGGAGGCCCAGGTCATGCCCGCTCGCGCGGTGACCAGCGTGCTGCCCGTCCCCTCGGCATCGGCGACGACGGCGCGGTCGACGGATGCCGCAGCGCCGAGCGCGTCGGCGAGGTCGGCGGGCCGCAGCGCAGGAAGGTCCCCGAGCAGCGCGGCGCGAGGCATCCGGCCCTGCGGATCGACGGCGGTCATGCCCGCCGCCACCGCGGCGTCGACACCCAGCGCTCCCCCCTCGGACACATACCGCAGCGCGGGGATGGAGGCCGACTCGCGCGCGAGGGCGGGGTCGTCGGTGACGACGACCACCTGCGCCACCGCCTCGCAGGCGCTCGCGGCCGCGAGCGTGTCGAGCGCGATCGCGCGAGCGAGGGCGGCCCGGTCGACACCGTCGACGTCCAGTCGCGACTTGCCCCGCGACGGCGGCTTGACCGGCACGACGACGATCCACCGGGGCGCCCCGGTCTCGTCGGTCGCGGCAGCCTCCGTGAGCACGAGGTCGTCGGGATCCGACGCCGTGCCCTTCGACCGCCGCCGGAACAGCGTGTTCAGGCGGACCTTCATGACGCGTACCGCGCCCGCAGTCGCGGCAGGATCTCCTCGCCGTACCTGCGCAGGAAGGCCTCCTGGTCGTGCCCCGGGTCGTGGAACACGAGGTGGCGGAATCCGAGGTCGATGTACCAGCCGATGCGCTCGACGTGCTCGTCGGGGTCGTCCGAGACGATGAAGCGGGACGCCGCCCGCTCGAGGGGCAGCGCCTCGCCGAGCCGCTGCATCTCGATCGGGTCGTCGACGCCCATCTTCTCCTCGGGACTCAGCGCCAGCGGCGCCCAGAACCGCGTCTTCTCCCGAGCCTGCTCGACCGTGTCGGCCAGCGACACCTTGATCTCCATGAGGGTGTCGATGTCGTCCCGGGTGCGGCCCGCCTTCGTCAGGCCCTCGTCGAGCGCGGGCATGAGCGTGTCGGTGTACAGCTCGCGCTTCTTGCCGCTGGTGGTGATGAAGCCGTCCGCGATGCGGCCCGCCAGACGCGTCGCGGCGGGGCCCGCCGCGCCGATGTAGATCGGCACGGGCTCTGGCAGCTTGTCGTAGATCGTGATGTTGTGCGCGTGGTAGTAGGTGCCGTCGAAGCTGACGCGCTCCTCGGACCACAGCCTGCGGATGAGCCCGATCGCCTCCTTCAGGCGCTGGAAGCGCTCGGGCGGGTCGGGCCATGCGATGCCGAGGTTCGCCTCGTTGAGGGCCTCGCCGGTGCCGACGCCCAGGATCACGCGCCCCGGATACATCACGCCGAGCGTCGCGAAGTCCTGCGCCACGACCGTCGGGTTGTAGCGGAACGTCGGCGTGAGCACCGATGTGCCGATCAGCACGCGCGACGTCTTCGCCCCGATCGCGCCCAGCCATGGGACGGATGCCGGGGCGTGACCTCCTTCGTGCAGCCACGGCTGGAGGTGGTCCGAGATGAAGACGGAGTCGAAGCCCACCTCCTCGGCGAGGACGGCGTAGTCCAGCAGCTCGGTCGGGCCGAACTGCTCCGCGGACGCCTTGTAGCCGAAACGCAGGGGGACGGCGGTGCGCTGATCCTGTCGCAGCGTCATGCGACTCCTTCCATCGGGACGTGCTGTGCGGTGGTGCGGGGAACGGGGGCCGGCGCGGGGAGGAACTCCGAGCCGTCGGCGCGGTCCAGGCGCGCGCGGAAGGCGTCGACGGTCCCCGGCCACAGCAGCGTGAGCCGGCCGGAGCGCTCGTCGACGTACCAGTTGCGGCATCCGCCGGTCATCCAGGGGGTGGATGCCGCTGCCGAGGCGATCTCGTCGGTGTAGGTCCGCTCCGCGGAAGGATGGACGCGCAGGACGCCGCCGGCCGCGCCGCGGTGCCCCAGCACTCGGGCGACGTAGGCCGCCTGCTCCTCGATCATGAGCACCGACGAGGAATGGCCGAGCGACGCGTTCGGACCGTTGAGCACGAACAGGTTCGGGAACCCTGCGACGACCGTGGAGGCGAAGGACGTCATGCCCTCGGACCAGTGCGCCGCAAGGGTCTCGCCATGCTCGCCGACCACCAGGTCGGCGTACGGCTGCTGCGTCGACGCGAAGCCCGTCGCGAGCACGAGGGCGTCGACGTCATGACGCGACCCATCGGCGGCGACGAGCGTCGGCCCGGCGACCGCTCGCAGTGCGGACGGCACGAGGGTGACCGCGTCCGAGGCCACGGCCGGGTAGAACTCGTCGGACAGCAGCACCCGCTTGCAGCCGAAGGCGTAGTCGGGCGTGAGCATCGCACGCAGAGCCGAGTCGTCCACCTGCGCCTCGAGGTGGGCGAGAGCCTGCGCTCGCGCGTGCGCGGACGCCGCGGCATCTCCCGACCGCGACGCGAAGCGCGCCTCGCCTTCGGCGTACAGCTCGGCACGCAGACGCGACAGCTCGTCCGGACGCGCCGCGAAGCGCGCGCGGTCGGCGTCGGTGTAGGCGACGCCGCCGCGGGGGACGATCCAGGCGGGACTGCGCTGGAACAGCGTCACGTGCGACGCGATGCGAGCCAGCTGCGGCACGAGCTGGACGGCGCTGGCACCGGACCCCACGACGCCGATGTGCAGACCCGCGAGGTCCGCGCCGTGGTCCCACCGTGAGGAGTGGAACAGCGGCCCGCGGAAGGTCTCGAGCCCCGCGACGTCTGGGATGCGCGGCTCGGTCAGTCGCCCGCAGGCCAGCACGATGGCATCCGCGGCCACGACGCCGGCCGGTGTGCCGATGCGCCACACCTCGTGCTCGGCGTCCCAGTCCGCCCACTGCATCGCCGACCGCAGCCGCAGGCGGTCCCGCAGCCCCTCGGCGGTGACGACGTGCTCGAGGTACTCGCGGATCTCGTCGCCCCGGGCGTACGTCCCCGACCACGCCGGGTTCGGGTGCGTCGCGAACCCGTACAGGTGCGAGGGCACGTCGCACGCGACGCCGGGGTAGGTGTTGTCGCGCCACGTGCCGCCGACGGATGCCGCGCGCTCGAGGATGACGAAGTCTTCGCGGCCCGCGCGCGACAGGGCGATGGCCGTGCCGATCCCCGCGAAGCCCGCACCGATGATCGCGACCTCGACGCGGGTCATGCGGGACCGCCTGCGGCTGCGGTCGGCGATGCCCCGGTGCCGGGAGCGGATCCCGGCGGATGCAGCGGCGTCATCGCAGCGACGCCCTGCGGTCGGCGGGCGGCTCGGCGTAGTCGGTGGTCCGCTGGCGGAACGGCCGGAAGAGCCGGGCGACGAGCGCCGCGGCATCCCGCACCGGCAGCTCGGCGCCGTACTCGATGCCCGCCTGGGGCTTCACCCGCCCGTCGAGCAGCGTGCCCCCGAGGTCGTCGCCGCCCGCGCCCAGCAGCTCGGCCGCGGCGCTGCGGCCGACGCGCGTCCAGGGGATCTGGATGTGCCGGATGCTTCCCGAGAGCAGCAGCCGCGACACCGCGACCATCGCGCGGTGCTCGTCGAGGGCGCTGCGCCCCGGAACGAGCGGAACGCCCCCCGCGGGGCCGGGGAGCGGGATCGGGACGAACTCGGTGAACCCGCCCGTCTCGCCCTGGATCCGGCGCAGCTCCCGCAGGTGGGCGATGCGCTCCGCGGCCGTCTCGACGTGCCCGTAGAACAGCACGGACGTGGAGCGGAAGCCCGCGCGGTGCGCGGCCGCGATGCCGGCGATCCAGCGATCGATCTCGAGATCGCCGGGGGCCACGAGCGGGCGGACGCGCTCGCTGAGCACCTTCACGCCGGTGCCCGGGACGGTGTCGACCCCGGCGCTACGCAGCGCGTCGAGCGCTCCCTCCAGGCCCAGCGCGCCGCGGTCGGCGAGATCCCACACGTCCTGCGGGCGGTAGGCGTGCACGTGAAGGTGCGGGACCGCCGCCTTCGCGGCGCGCACGATCTCGAGGTATCCCTCGGGATCCTCGGATGCCGGCAGCCGGCCCTGCACGCACAGCTCGGTCGCGCCGAGCTCCCACGCGTCGCGGGCGATCGCCGGGACGTCGTCGAGCGTGAAGGTCGTGGGGTCGGGCTCCGGGGCCGAGCGCAGGCCGGTCGAGGTGAGGTTGCGGTTCACGACGATGCCGACCGCCTCGCCCACGGTGTAGCGGCGCACGTCGTCGGCGGTCGCCGCCAGCACGTCGAGGTCGTCGCCGGTCGCGTGCAGCAGCGCGACCCACTCGTCGTCCTCGAGCGCCGAGGGGTCGGCGGCGGCCGTCTCGGCCAGACGGCCCGCCGCTCCCCGGCGCGCGCGCCCCTCAGCCACTCCGTGTCCGTCCGCCACGGCTGTCCGCGATCGCGGGCCGGGCGCGAACCGGTGTGACGGACGGACCTCGGGACCCTCGGCGAGGCCCGCGCCCGCGGCGAGACCCGTGGCGGGGTCGGCCAGAGCGGCGACGGCCGGGTGGAGAGCGGGATCGATCCAGGTCCCGGCGTCCTGCACGAACTCCGGCTGCGCAGTCAGGCGCTCGCGCAGCTCGAAGCCGAGTTCGCGGGTGAGCCGTGCCAGATCGTCCAGGTGCGGCCAGGGCCGCTCGGGGTTGACGTGATCGGCCGTGAGCGGCGACACGCCGCCCCAGTCGTCGGCGCCCGCCCGCACCAGCAGCCCGAACTCGGACGGGTCGGACAGATTCGGCGGCACCTGGATCCGCATATGCGGGCCCATCACGAGGCGGGCGACCGCCACGGCGGCGACGTACTCCCGCAGGTCGGCGTCCGGCGCGCCCTCCATCGCGGTGCGGGGCTTGGCCCGGAAGTTCTGCACGATCACTTCCTGCACATGACCCTGCCCGCCCACGGCATGGCGCTCGTGGACCTCGCGGATCGCGACGAGCGACTCGGCGCGGTCGCGCACCGTCTCGCCGATGCCCACGAGGATGCCCGTGGTGAAGGGGATCCGCTCGCGCCCGGCATCCTCGATCACGGCGAGTCGCACAGCGGGATCCTTGTCGGGCGATCCGTAGTGCACCTGCCCGCGCTCCTCGAACAGGCGGCGCGATGTCGTCTCGAGCATCATCCCCATCGACGGCGCGGCCGGCCGCAGCATCCGCAGCTCCTCCGCGCTCATGACGCCCGGATTGGCGTGCGCGAGAAGGCCTGTCTCGGCCGTGATGAGACGCGCGACGTGCGCGACGTAGTCCAGGGTCGATGCGAAGCCATGCTCGTCGAGCCATGCGCGGGCCTGCGGCCACCGGTCCTCGGGGCGGTCGCCGAGGGTGAGCAGGACCTCTTTGCATCCCATGGCCTGGCCCTGCCGCACCACCGCCAGCACCTGCTCCGGCGACATGTACGCGGGCTTGCGCTTCTTCAGCAGCTGGCCGGGCGTGTCCACGAAGACGCAGTAGTGACAGCGGTCGCGGCACAGCGTCGTCAGCGGCACGAACACCTTGCGCGAGTAGGTCAGGATCCCCGGCCGGCCGGATGCCTCCAGCCCGGCGTCGCGGACCTCGCCGGCCGACGCCAGCAGGCGCTCGAAGGGCTCCCCGGTCGCCGTCAGGAGTGCGACGGCGTCGTCCACGTCGAGGCGCTCGCCCGCTGCCGCGCGCGCGAGCGCATGGTCGACGAGCGAGGCGGAGGTGCCGGAAGGGGACACGACGGTCACCGATACAGTCTCGCATCGCGCGCGCCGGCCGGCGTCGAGGATCGTTGCCCTCTCGTGAGCAAAATCGTCCTGGCGCGGCGGCGCTGCGCTGGCAGACTAGATCCATGGTGACCCTGCTGCTGGACTCGACGCAGCTCGCGGTCGTGCTCTCGCCGACGGAGCGTGCCATGTCATTCCGCAAGGGGAATGTCGTGATCGAGCGATCCGCCATCACCAAGGTGCAGCTCACCGACGACGCGTGGACCTGGCTGCGTGGAACACCCAGCCCCGGCACGCACGTGCGCGGCCTCGTCGCGATGGGCACGTGGCGCTCGGCCGCCGGCGACGACTTCGCCGTCGTCCGCCGCCGCCGCCCGAGCGTCGTGATCGACCTCGACGGCCATCACGAGTTCGAGCGCGTGATCCTCACCACGCGGCACGGGGTCGCGCTGGCGCAGGCACTGCGTCTCGAGGTCGACGAGGAGCCGGCCGACGTGGCCGAGATCGCTGCGGAGACGGCGAGCACGCCTGCCGGAGCCGGCAGGAAGCCCCGCAAGCGCAAGGCGCCCGCTCCCATCCCCGCTGTCTGACCGCGGTCGCCGAGCGCGCCCACTGGCCCCGGGGCGTCAGCTGACGTCGCGGCGCCAGCTGACCAGGTGTCCGACCACGACGAGCACGACGGCGTAGCCGGCGAGCACGAGGCCGCCCGCCCACCAGTCGAGGTCGCCACCGGTCGTCGCGCCCGTCATCGCGGTGGCGTAGAGGCTCGCCCCCACCAGCGTGTCGCCGGCGGCGCCCGGCAGGAAGCGCGTCACGTCGCTCAGGCCCTCGACGAAGCCCGCGGCCATGCGGCCGATGGGCTCCAGGAACTGCGTGAACACCAGCACGCCGACGATCGCGCCGACCTGGTTGCGCACCAGGGCGCCCACGCCGATGCCGATGAGGGCCCACAGGACATAGGCGAGCAGCATCCGGGCGAACTGCGCCCATGTGTCACCCGACGCGATCGCCGTCTCGAGCCCGTACGCCGCGAGCAGGCCGGCCGACGGGCCGACCGACGCGACGATGCCGACGACGCCGAACAGCACGCCCAGGAGCACGCCGACCGCCACCTTCGCCGTCAGCACGCGGCCTCGGCGCGGGGTGGCGAGGAACGTCGACGTCAGCGACTTGTGCCGGTATTCCGACGTGACCATGAGGGTGCCGATGAGGAGGGGGAAGACGTACCCCGCCGAGGTCGCGGTGCTGTACAGCACGGGCGGAAGAGCGTCTTCCGGAACCGCCGGAGCGTCGCCCGGCAGCGAGCCGGTCGCGGCGGCGGCGAACACGAATGCGACGGCGGCGGCGGTGAAGCCGATGTAGACCACGAGGACGATCGCGAGGATCCACCACAGCGACGTCGTGAACTGCTTGGTCGTCTCTGCGCGCGTGGCGGCGGTGAGGCTCATCGGGGCTCGCCCCCTTCGGTGTCGTGGCCTTCGTGATCGGGATCGGCCGGATGCTCGGCGTTCGGCGCCGACGGGGAGTGGACGACCTGCTTCCCCTCGGCGCGGCGAGCGTCGAAGGAGGAGAAGAAGCGGTCGGCCTCCACGTCGGACTCAGTCTTGACCTTCGATTCCCACGGCCGGTCCGGATCGGATGCCGACAGCTCCTGATCGATCGCGCCGATCGCCTCGACGTCGGGGTCGGCGTCCTCCGGCGTGGGCGGTGCGTCGGACGAGGCCGCGGCGTCGTCTTCGAACGCGTGCTCTCCGGCGTCGGCTGCCGACGCCGCCGGCGGCACGACGTCGATGACACCGGTGCGCGCGACCGCGTAGGTCGCGGTGTTCGTCGTGGCGAGCTCCGGAGAGCGCGCCGCAGCCGCATCGGCGACCGACACGTCGGCATCGGGCGCCGCGCTCGTATCCGTCGGGCGCGCCTCGGCGGCCGTCGCGGCGGCGCCGGCGCTCGTCACGGACTCGTCCGCACCGGACGCATCCGTCGCGCCGGCGGCATCCGTGGCGTCATCCGCCGCCGCACTCGCACCGGCCTCCGTCGCCGCGACGCCCACCGCTGCGGGCGTTCCCGCGGCGTCCTCGGATTCGGCCGCCGGCGCGCCGGCGGCGCCGGACACCGGGGCATCGACGCCGGCGGCGCTGTGATGCACGCGCCGCCCATCGACGAGCTCGAGGAAGACCTCCTCGAGCGCCGGTCCTCGCTTGTGAAGAGTCGACAGGGCGATGCCGGCGGCTGCGACGGCCTTCCCCACGGCGGCGGGCTCGACGCCGCGCACGGTCAGACCCGACCGCAGCACCTCGAACGGCACGTCCGCGGCGCGCAGCGCCGCCGCGAGCGAGACCCGGTCGGGGGCATCCACGACGGTGGCGTGCTCGGCGGGGTCGGACAGCTCATCGAGCGTCCCTTGGAACACCAGCCGCCCCCGCGAGATGATCAGCAGCGCATCGACCGTCTGCTGCACCTCGGCCAGGAGGTGGGACGAGACCAGCACGGTGCGCCCCTCGCGCGCGAGCTCCCGCAGGAACCCGCGGATCCAGCGGATCCCCTCGGGGTCCAGCCCGTTCGTCGGCTCGTCCAGCACGAGCACACCGGGGTCGCCGAGCAGCGCGTACGCCAGCCCCAGCCGCTGCCGCATGCCCAGCGAGAAGCCGCCGATCCGCCGGCCGGCGGCATCCGCGAGACCGACCAGCCCCAGCACCTCGTCGACGCGGCTCTTGGGCACACCCGCCGCCTGCGCGTACACCGTGAGGTGCGCGGCCGCCGTGCGTCCGGGGTGGAAGCTGGATGCCTCCAGCACCGCGCCCACCGTCTGCAGCGGACGCGCAAGGTCGGCGTAGCGGATGCCGCCGATGGTCGCCGACCCCGCGGTGGGCTTGACCAGTCCGAGCAGCATCCGCAGGGTGGTGGTCTTGCCGGCCCCGTTGGGTCCCAGAAAGCCGGTGACCCGTCCGGGTTCGACGCGCGCGGTCAGATCGGAGACCGCCATGACGGACCCGAACCGCTTGCTGACCCCGGAGAATTCCAGCGGCTGTCCTTCGGGCATGCCGAACCCTCTCGTCGTGCTGAGCATCCTCCCCATCTTGGCGGAACTCCGCTCCGGCCGCCGGGAATGGCGGGCCCGACGCTCCGTCGCCGGGTCGCCGAGACCCCTGGCCGGCGGCTCGTGGGCCCGATCCCGCCGGTGCGCGCCTCCCGGTAACGTTGCGCTCGTGACCGACGTCGACGAGCCCACCGTCCTGGTTCGCACGCGCGGAGGTGTCGGGCGCCTGACCCTCAACCGTCCGCGCGCCATCAACGCCCTCGATCTCGGCATGATCCGTGCGCTGCACCAGGCGCTGGACGCGTGGGAGCGCGACAGCGAGGTCGCCCTGGTCGTCATCGACGGCGCGGGCGAGCGGGGCCTGTGTGCCGGGGGTGACGTGCGCGGACTCGCCGAGCGGGTCAACGCCGGACGCGCCGACGAGACGGCGCAGTTCTTCCGCGAGGAGTACGCGCTCAACGCGCGGATCGCGGAGTATCCGAAGCCGATCGTCGCCTTCGCGGACGGGATCACCATGGGCGGCGGGATCGGGGTGGCCGGCCACGCCGCCATCCGCGTCGTGACCGAGCGCTCGCAGCTCGCCATGCCCGAGACCCGCATCGGCTTCACGCCCGATGTCGGCGGGACGTGGCTGCTGGCGCGCGCACCCGGCCGGCTGGGCGAGTACCTCGGACTGACGGGTTCGACCATGGACGCCTCGGATGCGATCGACGCCGGCTTCGCGGATCACTTCGTCCACTCGGACAGCCTCGGCGACCTCCGCGACGCCTTCGAGACGCGCGCGGACCCGTCCAGCCCCACCGAGCTCGTGCTGCTCTTCGACGACACGCCGCCGCCGTCACGACTGGCCCGCGCACGGGAGTGGATCGACGACGCGTTCGCCGCCGACACCGTCCCGCAGATCATCGAGCGCCTGCGGGAGCGACCGGAGGCCGAGGCATCCGAGACCGCCGACCTGCTCGAGCAGCTCTCGCCGACGGGCCTGGCCGTGACGCTGGCATCCGTCCGTCGCTCCCGCGAGCTGGCGGGGCTGCGCGACGTCCTCGCGCAGGAGTACGGCCTTGTGATGTGGTTCGCCACGACGCAGCCGGACCTCCGAGAGGGGATCCGGGCGCAGGTGATCGACAAGGACCGCTCCCCGCGCTGGCAGCCGCCGACCCTCGCCGAGCTCCCACCGGACGTCGCGGACTCCGCTCTGGCGCATCAGCCCGACAGGCCGCTCTGGGATTGATCGCGAGGCGTGATGAACCGGGAGCCGCGTCGTCGCCCGTATTCGATCGGGATCGCGATCGACTGGTTCTTCTTCGTCTTCGCCGGTCTCGCGTCGGTGTGGCTGGCGTACCTGAGCTTCACAGAGACGTTCCGCATCGGCTGGTGGGGCATCCCGTTCTTCGTCGTGTTCTGGGTACTGCTGGCCTACCTCGTGCTGCCGCGCCTGCATCGCATCCTCACGACCGTCTACGTGCCGGACTACTTCATCGGCCGGGCACGCACGAGTGACGGTCTGCTCGGCGATCCGGTCAACATCGCCTTCCTCGGCCGGGGCGAGCAGATCGAGGCGGCGATGCGCGCCGCCGGATGGACACGCGCGGACGACGTGACCCTCGCGTCCTCATGGCGCCTCATCACCTCGACCCTGCGTCGCCGCAGCTACGACGAGGCGCCCGTCAGCCCGCTGTTCCTGTTCGGCCGGCAGCAGGACTTCGCCTATCAGCAGGAGGTCTCGGGCAATCCCGCGCAGCGTCATCATGTCCGGTTCTGGCAGTGCCCCGACGGCTGGCTGCTGCCGGGCGGACGCCGCGTAGACTGGCTCGCCGCCGGCACGTTCGACACCAGCGTCGGACTGTCGCTGTTCACCTTGCAGGTGACGCACCGCATCGACGCCGACACCGACGTCGAGCGCGACCACATCGTCGCATCGCTGCGGGATGCCGACCCTCGCGTCGTCGTCGACGTCATCGAGGACTTCGCGACCGGCTACCACGCCCGCAACGGCGGGGGCGACAGCATCCGCACCGACGGCGACCTGCCGATCGTGGACGTCCGCGCCCTCGAGGCGGTGCACGCATGAGCGACCCCCGGCCGGAGGCGACCCCGCCCGCCCGGGAGCCCACGCCCCACAAGCGCCCCGCGTACGAGCCGGCCACGCGGCTGCTGGTCCCCACCGGCTACGACCCCGACATGAAGCGGCCGGTGACGACGGTCGCCGGTGCCGCCCTGGTCCTGGTGCGAGTGATCGCGGGGATCGTCGTGCTCGTGGGCATCGCAGCGGGCTGGGACTCGCTGATCGACGACGCCGACTCGCTGCTGGACGGCTTCGACCCCTCGCCCGAGGGGGCGCAGGCCGCGTTGTGGTTCGTGCTCGCCGCCGGCGGCACGGTCCTCGCGATCGACCTGCTGCTGGCGGTGTTCGTCTACCTCGGGCGCAACCCCGCGCGTGTCATCGTGATGGTCATCGCGGCGATCTCGATCAGCACGTCGTTCTTCGCGTGGTGGGCGCAGGGGCAGGAGATCCAGGTGGAGGGGACCTACTTCTCCCTGAGCCTGGACATCCTGATCCTGCTGGCCCTGTCCAGTCGCAGCGCCGCCGCGTATGCGCGTCGCAACGAAAGACGCTGAGCCGGCTGCGCGATCGAGGCTGAGAGCCGCCTCCGGGCCCGTGGCGTACCCTGAGTCCGGCCGCGAAGGCGGCGGAAAGCGGGAGGGTGCGCGTGTTCGACAGTCCGTTGTCGGCCTCGGCCTACGAGGTGCTCGCGGTGGAGCCGGACGCGGACGATGAGACGCTTCGGCGCGCGTACCGCCTGCGCCTGCGGCAGACGCACCCGGACACCGGCGGCGACGCGGCGCTCTTCATCCAGGTGCAGCGTGCATGGGAGCTCATCGGAACGCCGGAGGCGCGGGCGGCCTACGACCGGGGTCACGGCTTCGGCGACACCCCGGCGGCGCAGTGGTCCGGGTCGTCCGGCGAGAGCTGGCGCCCGCCGGCGGCGCGCACCGACACACGACCCCGGGCCCGGTCGTACGGGCATCCCGGCGGCTGGCGACGCGAGCGCTATCTGGATCTGATGCGCGAGTGGGTCGGCCGCGGTGTGGCGCTGGAGGATCCGTACGACCCCGCGCTGGTGCGGTCGGCTCCGCAGCATCTGCGCCGCCTTCTGGCCGACGCGCTCGCCGAGGAGGCGACCGCGCGCATCGTCGCCGACCTCGGGATGGGCTACACGGTGTGGCATGACGTCGCGGCCGTGGGGCGGGATGCCGACGCCGACGCGAAGATCGACCACATCGTGCTCGGTCCGAGCGGCCTCTACGGCATCCTCTCGGAGGACTTCGGCGGGCCGGTGCGGATCCGCCGCGGCGAGTTCGTCGGCGACGGCGTTCCCGGTGCCCCGGTCGCGCAGCTGCTCGCACGGATGCGGGTGATCGCGCGGGCCGCAGGGGTCCGCTTCAGCGGCGCGATCGTCGTGCTCCCCGATGACGACGTGCTGGATGCGATCGAGGAGATCGGCAAGGTGCGCGGGGTGCGCGTCGCGGTGGTCTCCCGCAGCGCCCTGGCCACCGTGCTGCGGCGCGGGATCACCGGCGCCCGCGACATCGGCGGCAACGAGGTCTTCGACGTGCGCACCCGCCTGCAGCAGACCGTGCGCTTCGCCTGACGTCCGAAAACCGCCGGCGGAACGAGGGAACCCCTCGTCAGTCGTTCAGGCCGAACAGGTCCAGCGGATGGGTGAGTCGCCACCACGGCGACGGGTCGGCGACGTCGTCCGCGAGCCGGAGGTCCACCGTCGCGGTGTCGACCGGGCCGGCGACATCGAGGGAGCCGACCGTCTCACCGGCGTCGCGGTCGTCGCCGAGGTCGAAGGTGGTCGTGACGGTGCCCGCCTGCCCGTTCCACAGCACCACCGACGCGTCCTCGGCGGTGACGATCTCGACCTTCTCGCCCCACCGCGTCTCGACGTACCCTGCGACGCTGCCCTCCGTCACCGACGGCTCCAGCTGCAGGTCCTGCTCCAGCTGGGCGTAGAGATCCCGGCTGGCGGCGAGCCGCGCAGCGTCGTCCGGCTGGCCGAGCACCGACGCGAACAGACGCACGGTGGTGTCGCCGATCGCGACGTCCTTGGCCGACAGCAGGTTCCACGCGTCGAGCGTGCCGGTCTTGATGCCCAGGACGCCCGGGTCGGCGAGGAGGCCGTTGGTGTTCTCGACGAGTCCGGCGCCGGGCAGCTGCACCGACGGCTTCGCCACGATCTCGGCGATGACGGGATTGGCCAGCGCCTTCTGCGCGAGGGCGATGAGCGCCTCCGGGCTGGCGGCATTGCCCGGGTCCATGCCGGTCGGCTCCACGACCGTCACGCCGGGGACACCGTGCGACTCCAGCCACGCGCGAGCAGCGGACGCGAAGACGGCATCCGAGGGCCAGAGGTTCTGCGCCAGACGGTCGGCGTAGTTGTTCGCCGAGCCGATCAGCATGCCTTCGAGCATCTGATACTGCGTCAGGACGCCCCCGACGGGAACGTCGAGCGCCGACTCGCCGTTCGCACGGTACTGCCAGTAGCGGGTGCTGTCGGCGGCGGTGAAGCGGAACTCCGGACCCTGCTCGCCGGGCGACAGCGGCATCTCGTCGAGGACGACCAGCGCCGTCACGACCTTGGTGATGCTCGCGATCGCGTCGGGGTCCGTCGCGGAGGCCACGGCGCCGGGGAAGCCGTCCACCGCCACCGCCGCACTGCCTTCGGCAGGCCACGTCAGCGCGGCCGCCGGCGCCGCCGCCGGCTGCACCTGCACGGCGGTCACGGTGGGCGCGACCGCGTGCAGCGGCCACAGGAGCGTGGTGCCGGAGTAGGCGCCGAGGAGGCCCGCGATGACCGCCACCGGGGCGATGACCCCCGCTCGCAGCGGCGAGCGGCGCGGCGCGTTCGCGAGCAGGTCCTTCTCGACGGGCACGTAGGGACTCGCTGCCGCGGTGAGGTCGCCCGGAGCCGGCATCCGGCCGACAGTGCTCCCGTCGACCCACGCCAATGCCCGAGGCCGGCTGACGACCTCGGCGGGCCGGAACGCCGCGGTGGCGGCGCCGGCGGGGGACTCGGGTGCCGAGAGGGAGCCGGTGCCGATCGAGGCGTCCGTGGCGGTGTCGGTGGCCGTCGCCGCCGGCACCGGCGGCGACGCGACGGTGAGCCCGGTGTCGCCGGCAGCGGCGGGCGCCGCGCTGCGCGCCGGATGCGCGGTGTCCGCGGTGTCCGACTGCCGGGGCGGGGCCGCCTCTCCCTGCGCCGCGTCGCCGGACAGGACCGGGATCGCACCCGTCCGCGCGCGCCGTTCGCGGCGCGTGCGCGGGGGAGCGTCGTCCAGTGTCACTCGCTCAAGATACCCCGCACGCGCGGCGGTATACTCGAGGCCACAACCACGGGAGTCCGGTGAGCCGGGCTGAGAGGAAGCGATCCACGCTTCGACCGTCGAACCTGATCCGGATCATGCCGGCGCAGGGAGGAGTTCATATGCACACGTCCACGTCCACCGTCGACTCCGCTCGCGGCGGGAAGACCCCGACGAACCGCTACCGCTGGCGCGTCGTCGACATCGTGGTGGCCGCCGTCCTCGGCGTCGCCCTGGGCCTGGTGTTCTGGGCCTGGAACACCGTCGGCTATGCCTGGTTCACCGCGATGGACGGCTTGACCCCCGGCCTCGGCGGGATCGCCGTGGGCATCTGGCTCATCGGCGGCGTGATCGGCGGCCTGGTCATCCGCAAGCCGGGAGCCGCGCTGCTGGTCGAGGTGATCGCCGCGATCGTGTCGATGCTCATCGGGAACGTGTGGGGCGTGTCCACTGTTCTCTCCGGCCTCGTGCAGGGGCTCGGCGCGGAGCTCATCTTCGCGCTGTTCCTGTACCGGCGGTTCACTCTTCCGGTGGCGATCCTCGCCGGCGCGGGCGCCGCTGCGGCCGCGTGGATCTTCGAGCTGTTCTACGGCAGCTCGCCGAACATCCTGAAGACGCTGGAGTTCAACCTCATCTACCTCGGGTCGGTGCTGGCGTCCGGGGCGGTGCTCGCCGGCGTCGTCGGATGGGCCGCGGTGCGGGCGCTCGCGGCGACGGGGGCGCTGAACCGCTTCGCGGCCGGACGCGAAGCGCGCCGCGAGGTCTGACATGCCGACCACCCGCCCGGCCCGCATCACGGCGGCGGGCTGGGGATGGCGCTACGCCGGGCGTCGTGCACCGGCCGTGCGCGATGTGTCCTTCACGATCGAGCCCGGCGAGCGCGTGCTGCTGCTCGGCGCGTCCGGTGCGGGCAAATCGACGCTGCTCGCCGGCATCGCGGGCCTTCTCGGCGGTGCCGACGAAGGCGACGAGACCGGCTCGCTGCTCGTCGACGGCCACCGCGCCGAAGCGCAGCGCGGTCGTGTGGGGCTCGTGCTGCAGGATCCGGACGCCGGGGTGGTGCTCTCACGTGTCGGTGACGACGTCGCGTTCGGCTGCGAGAACCTCGGCGTCCCGGCGGCCGAGATCCCGGCGCGCGTGCGCGAGGCGCTCGACGCGGTCGGGCTCCGCGTGCCGCTGACGCATCCGACGAAGGCCCTGTCGGGCGGGCAGAAGCAGCGACTGGCTCTGGCCGGGGTGCTGGCCATGCGTCCCGGCGTGCTGCTTCTGGACGAACCGACCGCCAACCTCGATCCCGAGGGCGTTCGCGACGTGCGGGAATCCGTGGCGCGCGCCGTGGCGGAGACCGGTGCGACCCTCGTGGTCATCGAGCACCGCACCCCGGTATGGGTCGACCTCATGGATCGCGTGCTGGTCGTGGGTGCCGAGGGCGGCCTCCTCGCCGACGGCCGACCTGACGAGGTGTTCGCCCGCCACGGCGCGACGCTGGCGTCGGCGGGCGTGTGGGTGCCGGGGCATCCGCTCGAGCTGCCGGTGCTGCACCCGGCCGCGCCGGCCGCCGACGCCGTGCTGGAGGCATCCGCTCTGTCCATCTCGCGCGACGGACGCGCCGTCGTGCGCGAAGGACTGGACGTGCGCGTCCCCCGTGCCGCCGCGACGGTCGTCACCGGCCCGAACGGAGCGGGCAAGTCCACGCTCGCCCTGACGCTCGCGGGGCTCCTGCCCGAGGCGGCCGGGGAGGTGATCGCCGCACCCGAGCTCGCGGCGCGGTCCGGCCGGCGCCCCTCGCGCTGGAAGTCCCGCGAGCTGCTGACCCGCATCGGCACGGTGTTCCAGGAGCCCGAGCACCAGTTCCTCGCCTCGACCGTGCGGGACGAGCTCGCGATCGGTCCGCGCTCCCGGGGCCTGAACGCGCCGGCGGTGGCCGCGATCGTGGACGACCTGCTCGAGCGGCTGCACCTGGCACCGCTCGCGGCGGCCAACCCGTTCACGCTGTCGGGTGGCCAGAAGCGTCGGCTGTCGGTGGCGACCGCGCTCGCCGACGCGCCGCCGGTGATCGTTCTCGACGAGCCCACCTTCGGTCAGGATCGCCGCGGCTGGATCGAGCTGGTGCGCCTCCTGCAGGCCCAGATCGCCTCGGGCACGAGCGTCGTCGCCGTCACGCACGACGAGGAGGTCCGGCACCACCTCGGCGGCCACCGCATCGACCTGGGAACCGCCGTCCCGGCGGGGAGCATGCCGTGACCGCGGTGCAAGTCCGCACCGAGAGCCGGTCGCCTGTCACCCCGTGGCTCGACGGCGTGAACCCGGTGACCAAGATCGTGCTGGCCCTCGTGCTGTCGATCCCGCTCCTCGCCTCGATCGATGTCGTGAGCGCCCTGGCCGCGATCGCCCTCCAGCTGTGCTGCATCCCGCTGACGGGTCTGCCGGTATCGACGGTGACGAAGCGGATGCTGCCGATCCTCATCTTCGCGCCGGTGGCCGGTGTCAGCATGCTGCTGTACGCCGAGCCCGGTGGAACGGTGCACTGGTCGTTCTGGTACGCCACGATCAGCGACGACTCCATCGCGCTCGCCCTCGCGGTGTGCGTGCGCGTCCTCGCGCTGGGACTGCCGACGATCCTGCTGTTCGGACGCACCGACCCCACCGATCTCGCCGATGCGCTCGCGCAGATCGCGAGACTCCCCAGCCGGTTCGTGCTCGGCGTGCTCGCCGGCACGCGCACCCTCGGTCTCTTCCTCGACGACTGGCGCAGCATGGACCTCGCCCGTCGCGCGCGGGGCGTGGGGGACACCGGCGCGGTGCGCCGCTTCTTCTCCATGGCCTTCGTGCTGCTCGTGTTCGCCGTGCGCCGGGGCACGAAGCTCGCGATGGCGATGGAGGCGCGCGGCTTCGGCTCGGGGATCCCGCGCACGTGGTCGCGTCCCTCACGGCTCGGAGCGCGCGACCTCGCGGCGCTCGGAGGCGGCGTGGCGATCATGGCGATCGCGATCGGCGCAGCGGTCGCTGCCGGATCGTTCCGTTTCGTATGGTCGTGACGTCGCGCCCCCCGCGCGATCAGTCGGCGGCCACGAGCTCCTCGTACGCCGGCTGCAGCGCGGGGAAGTAGTCGTCCCACCGCACCGAGTCCGCGTCGAGCCCCGCCTGAGCGGCGACGAGGCGGTCGAGGTAGTACTCCCAGCCGGGCCCGATCGTCCCGACGTCCTCACTGGGGTTCAGCCGCTGGCCGAAGGTCAGGATGGTGTCGCCGTCCTGCTGGGCGAGCTCGAACCACAGGTGCCACGCGCCGCCGGCCTGCGACGTGTCGCCGGCGAAGCGACGGGGCGGATCGCACTCGAGGATCGTGTACTCCTCGGGCTCGGCATCCGCTCCCTCCGCCGTCATGAAGAACGTCACGCCGCCGGTTCTCGGGTCGCCTTCCCACCGGCCGATCCAGCGCTCGAGCCGGTCGGACTCGGTCAGCTCGCGCCACACCTCCTCGGGGGTGGCGCGGAAGCGCCGAAGGATCACGAGGTGGGGGTCGCCGTCGATCTTGGCGACGGTTCCGGTGATGGTCGTCATGTCGCGTTCCAGAGCTCTCGGTAGTACGACAGACGCACGGGGTCGGGCTCGATCCCATACGCCTCGATGAGGGCGTCCTCCCATCCGTCGCCATAGTCCCATGCCGTCGACATCGACGCCACCGCGATGTCGGCCCAGCGGTCCGCGACGCCCAGCGTGCCGAAGTCGACATGCCCGCTCCATCGACCATCGTCCCCGATGAGGGTGTTGGGGCAGCAGGCGTCGCCATGGCAGACCACGAGCCGGTCGATCGGAGGCGCCTCGCGCAGCGCTGCCGGCATCCGGATGCCTCGGCGCTCGGCGTTCGCGATCCGCGCGGGCACCGACCAGTCGTAGGGGCAGTCGGCCACCGGAAGCGCATCATGCAGGGCGCGCAGGCCCTCGCCGACCGCGCGCACGGCGAGCTCGGGCTCGGCGACCCAGCGCGGGTCCACCGCCGACCGCCCGGTCAGTGCGCCCGTCACGAGCCACTCGTGCGTGTCGTCACCGCCCAGCTCCAGCGGCGACGGCACACGCGCGTAGGGTGCGGCCCAGGCAAGGCGAGCAGCCTCGCCGGCGAACGAGGACTCGGCGTTGCGCGGGCCGTGCTTGATGTAGCGACCATCGTCCGTGCGGAATGTCAGACCGCCGTAGTCGTTGCGCCACACCGGTTCGAGGCGCGCCCCGCGGGCGAGCTTCCGCACCACCTCGGGCACGGCGACCGGCTCGATCGGGATCGACACGGGTCCATCCTGCCCTGCCGCGTCCGCTCATTCCGGCTGCCCCATCGCCGAGACCGTATCTCCTCGCCGAGACCGCACGCTGCGGGCGTGCGCGACATGCGGTCTCGGCGAGAGCACACGTCGTCGACGGGGTCGGGGGAGGGGTGGGGCTCATTCGAGTCAGGCCGACGCCCCTTGTCATCGTCGTTCCCCGGCGGGACGGCCAGTACAGTGCAATCGCGGCACCCGCCGTGGTCGTCAGGGGGACTGTCGGAAGGACGTCCATGGAATCCGTCATCGCGAACACCATCACTCTCGTGCTGTCCAACTTCACCGTCACGCTGCTGCTGCTCGGCCTGATCACCGCCGGCATCGGGATGCTCAGGCGCAAGCGTCGGACCGGCGAGCTCTCACCGGCCGATGTGTGGGAGAAGCTGCTCAACCACTTCCTGCTGCTGTCGGTGGGGGTCAGCTACCTCTACAACTTCGTCATGCACAGCGTCTTCGGAGATTTCACGGCCGAGATCATCGGCTGGGAGCAGAGCCCGTTCCAGCTGGAGGTCGCCTTCGCGAGCCTCGGCTTCGCCGCCGTGGGCTTCCTCGCCTTCCCGGACCGGCAGGGCTGGGTGGTCAAGCTCGCCGCCCTGCTCGGGCCCGCGCTGTTCCTGTGGGGCGCCGCGGCCGGCCACGTCTACCAGCTCGTCACCAGCGGCAACCAGGCGCAGGGCAACGCGGGAAGCATCCTCTACACCGACATCCTGCTGCCCGTGGTCGGGTTCGTCTTCCTCTGGGGCTTCGTCGCGGCCGCCCGCCGCGAGCGCGACGTCCTCCGGCAGGAGGACGCCCTCGCGGACCCGGTCGACGCCCGCTGACCCGACCGGGCGGTCGCATCGGTAGCGTGGGGTGAGGCATGCCGCGCGTGCTGGAACGCAGTACCACGTATGGTGGAACCCGATACCGGTTCGAAGGAGAACGAATGGACATCACGGGTGCGTCCGCTCTCGTCACAGGAGGGGCGAGCGGCCTCGGTCTCGCAACGGCACGCTGCCTCGCCGAAGCTGGAGCGGCCGTCACGATCGTCGACCTTCCGGGCTCGGCCGGCGCCGAGGTCGCACGTGAGTTCGGCGGGTCCTTCTCGCCGGCCGATGTCACCGATGCCGACCAGGTGGCGGCAGCGGTGGCGGCCGCGGCGGCTTCCGATCCGCTGCGCGTCGTCGTGAACTGCGCCGGCATCGCGCCGCCTGCCAAAGTGCTCGACAGGGACGGGATGCCGACGCCGCTCGCCGGCTTCGAGCGCATCGTCCGGGTGAACCTGATCGGCACGTACAACGTCATCGCTCAGGCGTCGGCCGTCATGGCGCAGGCCGACCCCAGCGATTCCGGCGACCGCGGCGTCATCGTCAACACCGCCAGCGTGGCCGCCTTCGACGGGCAGATCGGCCAGCCGGCGTACTCGGCGAGCAAGGGCGGGGTGCACGCCATGACGCTGCCGATCGCGCGGGAACTGGCCCGCTACGGCATCCGGGTGTGCACGATCGCCCCCGGCATCATGGAGACGCCGATGCTGAAAGGCCTGCCGCCGGCCGCGCAGGAGTCGCTCGGGCAGCAGGTGCCCTACCCGCAGCGCCTCGGCACCCCGGACGAGTACGCGCGTCTGGTTCTCGCCATCGTCGACAACGGCTACCTCAACGGCGAGACGATCCGCCTGGACGGCGCGATCCGGATGGCGCCCAAGTGAACGAGGCTGACATGACCGATTCGATCCTCCTCGACGTCCGCGACGGCCTCGCCCGCGTGACGTTCAACCGCCCCGCCTTCCTCAACGCCATGGATTTCGAGATGGGCGCGCGCTGGCGCGACATCGCCCGGACGGTCGTGGACGACGCCTCGGTGGGTGCGGTGATCCTGGATGCCGCCGGCCCGGCGTTCTGCGCGGGCGGCGATGTCATGGCGATGGCGACGTCCGGCGCCGCAGGCGCCGACGTCACCGCCGCCGCGAAAGTCATCCACGAGGGCATCCGGACGTTCGTCGAGTCCGACAAGCCCATCGTCGCCGCGGTGCAGGGCGCGGTCGCCGGCGGCGGGCTCGGACTGATGCTGACGGCCGACTACATCGTTGCGGCGGACTCGGCGAAGTTCGTCAGCAAATACGCGAACATCGGCCTGACGCCCGACCTCGGGGTGTCGACCCTGCTGCCTGCGGCGATCGGTCAGCGCCGGGCGCTTCAGCTGCTGCTGCAGGATGTCACGATCGAGGCCGCGACGGCGCTGGACTGGGGGCTGGTCACCGAGGTGGTCGCTGCGGGACACGTCGCCGGGAGGTCCGAGGAGGTCGCGCGGTCCTGGCTCGACGGTGCCACGGGCGCGTTCGGGCAGGCCAAGCGCCTCATCCGCTCCGGCGCCGGGCGCGCCTTCTCCGACAACCTCGACGACGAGGCCGCGTCGATCGGCGCCCGCTTCAATACCGAGGAATCGAGAGCGCGAGTGGCGGCCTTCGCCGCGGCATCCGCGAAATCCGCTCGACCCCGAGACTGACCATGTCCCGAATTCGCTGCTCGAACGCCCTCCCAGGCCGCATTCCTGGGACACGTCACCGCGAGATCGGGACACACCATCGCCAGGAGCCAGACGTGATCACGGCCAGCAAGGAGACCTCGACATGACCGATGCCGCCAACGGAACACTCGCCGGCAAGACCATCCTGATGTCCGGCGGCAGCCGGGGCATCGGACTCGCCATCGCGCTGCGGGCAGCGCGCGACGGCGCGAACGTCGCGCTCCTGGCCAAGACCGACACGCCGCACCCCAAGCTGGAGGGGACGGTGCACTCCGCCGCCGAGGAGATCCGCGCCGCGGGCGGTCGGGCGCTGCCGATCGTCGGCGACGTCCGCAACGACGACGACGTCACCGAGGCGGTGCTCAAGACCGAGGGCGAGTTCGGCGGCATCGACATCGTCGTGAACAACGCCAGCGTGATCGACCTCTCCGGCTCCCTCGACCTGCCGGCGAAGAAGTACGACCTGATGCAGGACGTCAACGTGCGCGGGACGTTCATGCTGTCGCGGACGGCGATCCCGATCCTGAAGGAGGCCGCGAACCCGCACATCCTGTCGCTCTCGCCGCCGCTGAACCTGTCGCCGCGCTGGCTCGGCGCGCACACCGGCTACACGCTGGCGAAGTACGGCATGACGATGGCGACGCTCGGACTCGCGGCCGAGTTCGCCGACGCCGGCATCGCCGCGAACACGCTCTGGCCGCGCACGACGATCGCGACCGCCGCGGTGCGGTTCGCCCTCGGAGGAGACGCGATGATGAAGGCGAGCCGCACGCCCGAGATCTACGCCGACGCCGCGTACGAGGTGCTCATCAAGCCCTCGCGCGGGTACACCGGGCAGACGCTGATCGTCGAAGACGTCCTCGAAGCGGCCGGCGTGACGGATTTCTCGCGGTACGCCGCCGTGCCCGGGACGCCGGACGAGCAGCTCTTCCCGGACGTCTTCCTGAACTGACAGCGCCGGCGTAAGGTGACCGCATGGCGGTGCGGCAGCTCTTCCCGATCCTGGTGACGCGCGACCTGCCGGCCATCGTGCGCTTCTACGAAGCGGCGCTCGGCGCCGCGGTGACCTACCGCTTCGGTGCCGATGACGTCGACGACTACGTCTCGCTCACGCTCGGCGACGCGTCCCTCGGCATCGGTCGAGACCCCGACGTCGAGCCGGCGCCCGCCGCTCACGACCGCTCGTCGCTGTGGTTCTACGTCGACGACGTCGACAGCGCCTTCGAAGCGTGCATCGCCGCCGGCGCCCAGGCGGATCAGCCGCCGGCCGACATGCCGTGGGGCGAACGGGTCGCCCGCGTGCGCGACCCCGCCGGCAACCTCGTCAACCTCGGCGCCGAACCGGCGGTCGGCTGAAAGCTCCCGCCGGCGGCGCCGGTCAGACCAGGCCCAGCCGCCGGAAGGCGTGCCACACGCCGTCGTCGAGCACGTTCGTCGTGACGAAGTCCGCCATCGCCTTGAGCTCGTCGTGCGCGTTGCCCATGGCGACGCTCGTGCCGCAGACCTGGAACATCTCGACGTCGTTCCAGCTGTCTCCCACGGCGATCGCGCTCGCCGCGTCGCGTCCGAGGTGCTCCAGCAGCAGCTCGATCGCCGACCCCTTGGTGGTGTCGCGCTCGCTGATCTCCCCGTTCGAGCCGCCCGGCAGCGGGATGCTCCCCGGCACCACGAGGAAGTCCTCGCCGAGGTCGGCGCGCAGTTCGTTCAGGCCCTCGGCGTGGTCGCTCACGAACACGGCCTTGGCGATGCGCGTGAGGTCGGCGTCGGCCGTGCTCGGGAACCGGCGGCCGGCGAGGCCGGCGAACGAGTCCTCGGGCCGGAGGCCGCCGCGGGCGGTCTCGCGGTCGCGCAGCTGCTGCAGATACGTCGCGAGCAGCTCCGCCATGTCGTCGCTCGCGTAGACCCCGTCATGCGTCTGCAGGAAATACCGGATGCCACGGGCATGCAAGGCGGACAGCATCCGGTGGGTCAGTGCGGGGGCGAGCGGCCGGTCGGCGACCACCGTGTCACCCGCCGTGACGAGCGCCCCCGAGTTGGTGATCGCCCCGTCGAAGCCGATCTCGGCGACGCGGGGGTGGATGTCGGCCGCCGAGCGTCCGGTGCTGAGGAACACGAGGTGCCCCGCGGCGCGGGCGGCGCGGATCGCCTCGGCCGTCCGCGGTGCGATGTGCTCCCCGTGCTCGAGAAGGGTCCCGTCGACGTCGAGGAAGATGGTGCGCGAGCTCGCGGTGTCCGGCGCCATCAGTGCCGGTCCCCGCTGAACAGCAGGATGCCGCCGAGCCCGATCATGAGCCCACCGCCGGTCGCGGACAGCGTGGCGATGCGGCGCGGGGAGCGGCCGAACCAGGACCGCGCCGCGGCCGCGACCAGCGCCCAGATGCCGTCCGAGACGAGGGCGATGACGAAGAACACCAGGCCGAGCTGCATCATCTGCAGCGGCACGGAGCCGCTGGACAGATCGACGAACTGCGGCAGCACCGCGACGAAGAACGCGATGGTCTTGGGGTTGGTGATGCCCACGAGGAACCCTTCGCTCAGCTGGCGCCACGCGGAGCGGGGCATCGTCGCGCCGGCGGCTTCCGCGGCGGCGCGGGAGCGATGGCGGATGGCCTGGATGCCGAGGAAGACCAGGTAGGCGGCGCCGAGGATCTTCACGGCGGTGAACAGCATCACGGACTGCGCGACGATGCCGCCGACCCCGAGGGCGACGAGCCCGACGACCGGCAGCAGGCCCAGAGCGTTCCCCAGCACGCTGAGCAGACCTCCGATCCGGCCGAGGGCGAGCGCGCGCCCGATCGTGAAGAGCACGCTCGGACCCGGGATCACGATCAGCACCACAGCGGCGAGCGTGAAGGCCAGCAGGTTCTCGAGTGGGACCACGACGTCACCCTAGTCCCCGCGCCGCGCGAGCCGAAGCGCCCGGTGGAGCCGGAGTCAGTCGCGCAGCGACTTGCGCATGAAGACCTGCGCTGTGCCGTCGTCGCCGGGCACCCGCTGGGTCTCGCGGTAGCCCTCGCGCTGGTACAGCCGCAGGTTCGCCTCGCTCAGCGACCCGGTGAACAGCTCCGCCTCGGTCGCGCCGACCTCGCGCCCGCGCGCCTCGACCGCGGCGAGGAGCGTCGTGCCGACGCCTCGGCCCTGCTGATCGGGCGCGATCGCGATGCGGCCGATCAGCAGCAGCTCGCCGTCTCGCTGGGCGCGCACGGCCCCGACGATCCGGGGCCCCGACAGCGCGACGCATCCGAGGTTCTCGCGCAGCTCCGCCTCGAGCTCCTCGAGGGTCTGCGTGAGCGGCGGCATCTCGGGGGTGCCGTAGATGAGGGCCTCCGACACGAACGCCGCGCGCTGGAGGGTCAGCACCTCGCCGGCGTCCTCGGGTCGGATGGGTCTGACCGTCACCTCGTCGCTCACGACACCACGCTAGCCGGGCATCCGTTCAGGCGGGTCGCCTACCCTGGGAACCATGACCGAGATCTCGCCCGTGCGCGCCACGAAGCCCCGTCCGGTGCGCCAGGACGGCGAGTCCGGCGGCGTGGCGCAGGTGCGGCCGCGCACCGAGGGATGGACCCAGAAGAAGGATGCCGAGGGCCGGCCGCTGCTGCAGTTCGCCAGTCCCAAGCGCGGCAAGCCGCCGGTGCATCTGGCCGATCTCACGCCGCCGGAGCGGGTGGCGAAGGTGCAGGAGCTGGGGATGCCGGGGTTTCGGGCCAAGCAGCTGGAGAAGCACTACTTCCGTCACTACACGCACGACCCCGCCGAGATGACGGATCTGCCGGCGGCCGGGCGCGACGAGCTCGTGCACGGTCTCCTCCCGCCGCTGCTCACCGAGGTGCGCCGCCTCGAGACCGACAGCGGCGACACCATCAAGTTCCTGTGGAAGCTGCACGACGGGGCCCTGGTCGAGTCGGTGCTCATGCGGTACCCCGGTCGCATCACGCTGTGCGTGTCGTCGCAGGCCGGATGCGGCATGAACTGCCCCTTCTGCGCCACCGGGCAGGCGGGCCTCACGCGCAACATGTCGGCCGCCGAGATCATCGAGCAGGTCGTCCGGGCGAACCGCATCATCCGCGACCGCGGCTTCGGACGCCCCGAGCATCCCGACGAGCGCGTCACCAACATCGTCTTCATGGGGATGGGTGAGCCGCTGGCCAACTACGCGCGCGTCATGCAGGCGGTGCGGGTCATGACCGACAAGGATCACGGGCTCGGAATGAGCGCACGGGGCATCACGGTGTCGACCGTGGGCCTCGTCCCCGCGATCACGAAGCTCGCGAACGAGGACATCCCCGTCACCTTCGCGCTGTCGCTGCACGCGCCCGACGACCAGTTGCGCGACGAGCTCATCCCGGTCAACTCCCGGTGGAAGGTCGACGAGGCCCTCGATGCGGCACGGGCCTACTTCGAGAAGACCGGGCGCCGCGTGTCGATCGAATACGCCCTGATCAAGGACATGAACGATCACGGGTGGCGCGCCGACCTGCTCGCCGAGAAGCTCAACGCGCGCGGACGAGGCTGGGTGCACGTGAACCCCATCCCGCTCAACCCGACGCCCGGGTCCATCTGGACGGCCTCGGAACGCGACGTCCAGAACGAGTTCGTCCGGCGGCTGAACGCCGCCGGCATCCCGACGACCCTCCGCGACACCCGTGGCAAGGAGATCGACGGCGCGTGCGGCCAGCTGGTCGCGACGGAGGAGGACGTGGCCGCGGCCGCCGTCACGCCGCAGGAGGCGTGACACACCCGACGCCCAGGTTGGCTTGCCTATGGTGGCCGAATGTCTTTTTCCGTTCATCGGCCGGGCAGGTTCGGCTCCGACGGCCGCATCGAGCTCGACGCGGACTCCGAGACGGCGGACGAGCTGTACCTCGACGACCTCCGGAGGGCGCGTGCAGCGTCAGGTGACACAGACGGTCCCGAGGACCCGTTTCCGGCGACCGACGAGCTGATCGACACCCCGGCGCAGCATCGTGCGGGACGCGGCCCCGAAGCCGAGCGCACCGGGGACGCCGAGGGCAGCCCGGAACGCAGCGCCGATCCCGCGCTCGCCGGACGCCCCGCACGCGCGCGGCGGGCACGCAGCCGCGGCTCGGCCGCGCGGCGGCTCGCGGTGCTCGGCGGTGCCGACGGCTCGGTGCTGGATCACGTCCCCACCGAGACGCCCCGCTTCGTCCAGATGTTCTTCGTGCTCGCGGGCACCGCTCTGGTCTCGGCCATCTCGATGTTCTTCGCGCTCACGACGGGTGTGCAGATCCTCGCGTGGGCCGCCGTGCCGCTGGCGATCGTGTGGGCGCTCATCATCTTCAACCTCGACCGCTTCCTCACGTCGACGATGCGCTCGAGCCACAGCATCTGGCGGCTCATCGGCCTCGCGTTCCCGCGCGTGATCATGGCGGCGGTCATCGGCATCGTGGTGGCCGAGCCGCTCGTGCTGCAGATCTTCCACAACGACATCGCCCGCGAGGTCAACGCCACGAATGTCGTGCAGGCGCAGACGGACCAGGACGCGGTCGCGAACGGCCCTGAGAAGCAGGCGCTGGATGCCGCGAGCGAGCGCGTCGCCGCCCTCGAGAGCCAGGCGGCCACCGGCGTCGTCGCGGGCGCCGACACCATGTCGGCGTCGGCCGCGGCCGCGCAGCAGACCGTCGACGATCTGACCGCGAAGCTCGCCGCCCAGCAGCAGGTGATCGATCAGGCACGCGCGATCTACCAGTGCGAGATCAGTGGCGAGGGCGCCGGCGAAGTCGCCGGCTGCAGCGGTGTCGCCGGCGAGGGGGCAAGCTCCGGCGCCGCTCAGGACCAGCTCGAGGCCGCCCAGGCGTCATACGACGACCTGGCCTCGCAGCTGCGCGCCGCCGAGGCCGATCTCGCTGCCGCGCAGGCGACCGGGACCGCGGACGTCGCCGCCTCGGAGGCGCAGAACAAGCAGCAGGCGCGGGACGAGCTGCCGGCCGCACGCGAGCAGTACGAGGCGGCCCTCGCCGCCTACAACGCCCGCGCCGCGGAGATCGCGGGCGGCAACGCCGGTGCGACGGGCCTGCTCAGCCAGATCAGCGGGCTCGAGCGGCTGTCGCACCAGCAGCCGGTGCTCGCGTGGGCGCACTGGCTCATCGCGGGCCTCTTCTTCATGATCGAGCTGCTGCCCGTGCTGGTGAAGGTGCTCACGAGCTGGGGCGAGCCGTCGCTGTACGAGAAGGCCGACGCCCTGCGACGGCAGGTCGCACTGGACCGCGTCACCGCGCGCAGCTGGCGCGAGCGCGTCGACGTCGCCCAGGGCGGCGTGGCATGACCTCGGCGCGCTGATCGCGGCCGTCCGCGCCGACCGTCAGGCGGGCGCCAGCGCCTCGGCCGCCGGCTCGGCGTCACGCGAGGCCCGCTCACTCGCGAGCAGGTCGAGGAGGCGGCCGGCCGACGGATCGGCGGTAGGTGCGACGATCGCCGAGACGACCCACTGGGGCGTCGCATCCTGAGGCAGCGACACCTTCACGAGGCCCTCCGCGTGCGGCTTGGATGCCACGTGCTCCGGCACCAGCGCGATGCCGAGCCCGCGATGGACGAGGTCGAGGAGCGTGTGGACGTCGTCGACGGTGCACCGCACCCGGCGGCGGATCCCGTGAGAGGCGAAGGCCGCGTCGTTGAGCGACCGGACGCCCCACGCGGGGCGGAAATCGACGAACTCGCGATCGGTCAGCTGAGCCCACGCGACGCGGGCCGACCCGGCGAGCGCGTCGTCCGGCGGTGTCAGCAGCACGAGCGGGCGGCGGCCCAGCTCGGTGGCGCGCACCGTGGAGACGTGCTCGGTCGTCGCGACGAAGGCGACGTCGAGTTCGCCGCCGCGCGCCTGCGCCGACAGCTCGTGGGAGCCGGCCTGCGTGAAGTGGATGTCGACCAGCGGATGCCGGCGATGGAAGCGCTCCAGCAGCGGCGGCAGGTCCACGAACCCGAGGCACTGCTCCGCGCCCACGCGCAGGCTCCCGGACAGCTGGTGCGTCGCCCGGACGACGGCATCCCGCCCGGCGGCGGACTCGGCGAGCATGCCCCGCGCGTGCGGCAGCAGAGCGAGCCCCGCATCGGTCGGAACGACACGGCGCGTGGTGCGCGAGAACAGGCTCGTGCCCAGCTCCTCCTCGAGACTGCGGATCGCAGCCGACAGGCCCGACTGCGAGACACCGCAGATCGCCGCTGCGCGCGTGAACTGCTGCTCGTCGGCGAGGGCGACGAAGTACTCCATCTGACGGAGATCCATTCACACACGATACTTCTGAATCGCATTGTTGTCAGTTGTTGGACTTCTGCCTGGTGCGGTGCCTAGGGTGGAACCCCCACGCAGCGAGGAGCAGCAGTGAAGCGAATCCCCTTCGGTCCGGACGCCGCCGAGGCGCCGAACATCGTCCTCGGCCTGATGCGCATCGCCGACAAGACCGATGACGAGGTGCGCGAGCTCGTCCGCACCGCCCGCGACGCCGGCATCGACTTCATCGATCACGCCGACATCTACGGCAAGGAGCTGCACGGCTGCGAGCGCCGCTTCGCCGAGGCGATGCAGCTGACGCCGTCGCAGCGGGAGGGGTTCACCATCCAGACGAAGGCGGGGATCGTCAAGGACGGACCGTACTTCGACTTCTCGTACGAGCACCTGATCCGCTCGGTCGAGGGCTCGCTCGAGGCGCTGCAGACCGACTACATCGACGTCCTCCTGCTGCACCGTCCGGACGCGCTCGTGGAGCCCGACGAGGTGGCCCGGGCCTTCGACGAACTGGAGCAGTCCGGCAAGGTGCGCGCCTTCGGGGTGTCCAACCACACGCCCGGACAGATCGCGCTGCTGAAGACCGCGGTGCGCCAGCCGATCGTCGCCAACCAGCTGCAGCTGTCGATCACCCACGCGCCGATCATCGCGCAGGGGGTCGCGGCCAACATGGCGGGGCTCGAGCAGTCGGTGACGCTCGACGGCGGGGGTGTGGTCGACTACTGCCGCTTGGAGGGCATCACGATCCAGGCGTGGTCGCCGTTCCAGTCCGGCTTCTTCACGGGCACATTCCTGGGTGCGCCCGAGTATGCCGAGCTCAACGAGGTCATCGACCGGCTGGCAGCCGAGTACGACGTCCCGCCGATCGCGATCGCGACCGCCTGGATCACCCGGCATCCCGCCGGCATGCAGGTCGTGCTCGGCACCACGACTCCCGAGCGCGTCGCCGGCGCCGCTCTCGGCTCCGACATCCCGCTCACGCGCGCTCAGTGGTACGAGCTGTTCCGCGCAGCGGGGTACCGCGTCCCCTGAACCGCCGCGCCCTCCCGGCGCGGCACCAGCCACCCCTCGAAAGGAATCACATCCGGATGGTCGAATATCGCTACCTCGGCAACAGCGGGCTCAAGGTCTCGGAGATCACGTACGGCAACTGGGTGACCCACGGGTCGCAGGTGGAGAACGACGCCGCCATCAAGACGGTGCACCGGGCTCTGGATCTCGGCATCACGAGCTTCGACACCGCCGACGTCTACGCCAATACGGCGGCGGAGTCGGTGCTGGGCGAGGCGCTCAAGGGCCAGCGTCGTGAGTCGCTCGAGATCTTCACCAAGGTCTACTGGCCGACCGGGCCCAAGGGACCGAACGACAACGGCCTCAGCCGCAAGCACATCTTCGAGTCCATCAACGGCTCCCTCAAGCGGCTCGGCACCGACTATGTCGAGCTGTACCAGGCGCACCGCTACGACTACGAGACGCCGCTCGAGGAGACCATGCAGGCCTTCGCGGACGTGGTGCGGCAGGGCAAGGCGCTCTACATCGGCGTGTCCGAGTGGACAGCCGAGCAGCTGCGCGAGGGTCACGCCCTCGCCAAGGAGCTGAAGTTCCAGCTGGTGTCCAACCAGCCGCAGTACTCCGCGCTGTGGCGGGTCATCGAGGGCAAGGTCGTGCCGACCTCCGAGGAGCTCGGGATCTCGCAGATCGTCTGGTCGCCGATGGCACAGGGCGTGCTCACGGGCAAGTACCTTCCCGGGCAGCCCGCGCCCGAAGGCTCGCGGGCCACCGACGAGAAGAGCGGCGCGAACTTCATCGCCCGCTTCCTGCGCGACGAGGTCCTCGAGGCGGTGCAGAAGCTCAAGCCGGTCGCCGAGCAGGCCGGGCTCACCATGGCGCAGCTGTCCATCGCGTGGGTGCTGCAGAACAAGAACGTCGCGGCCGCGCTGGTCGGGGCATCCCGCCCCGAGCAGCTCGACGACACGGTCAAGGCGTCCGGCATCGCCCTCGACGCCGACACGATGGCCGCCATCGACGAGGCCCTCGCCCCCGTCGCGGTCACCGACCCGCAGGAGACCTACTCCGTGTCGCCGAAGAAGCGCCCGGCCTGATCTGAGATCATGCCCACGACCAGCGCCGGCATCCTGCTGTACCGGCTCACCGGCCCCGAGCCCGAAGTGCTCATCGCGCACATGGGCGGGCCGTTCTGGGCTGCGAAGGATGCCGGCGCTTGGTCGATCCCGAAGGGCGAGTTCGACGAGGGCGAGGAGCCGGCGCTGGATGCCGCACGCCGGGAGTTCCGCGAGGAGCTGGGGGTCGACCCGCCCGAGGGGCCGTATGCCGAGCTGGGGACGTTCCCGTACTCGTCGGGCAAGCGGGTGACGGTGTTCGTCGCCGACGGCGAGGACTTCACGGTCGAGAACCTGGAGTTCGGCGAGTTCGAGATGGAGTGGCCGCCCCGCTCAGGGCGGACCGCGTCCTTCCCGGAGGTCGACCGCGCCGAGTGGATGGGGCTGGATGCCGCCCGGGAGCGCCTGGTGAAGGGCCAGCGCGCCGCCATCGATCAGCTGCAGGAGCACCTCGCCGCGCTGTGAGCTGCGCGTCCCGGATGGGCGACGAAGGAGGCCGGTCCGCCTCAGCGTCCGTTGCGGGGGGCGCTCGAGACGTCGATCCGATCCTGTGAGCCCAGCGACGACCACGCGCTCGCGACGCCCTTGGCGGCATGCTCGGATGCCCGCACGGCGCGTTCGTCCGCCCACGCGTTGAGCACGTGTCCGGAGTGGCCGCGCACATGCTCGAGCACGACATCGGGAAGGCCCGCCGCGCGGCGCGCGTCCCGCACGCGGATCAGCTGCTCGAGCAGATCGACGTTCTTCGTCGGCGCCCCCGTCGAGGTCTTCCAGCCCCGGCGGCGATGACCGTCCATCCACTTCTCGTACGTGTCGATCGCGTACCGGGAGTCGGCCTGGACGACGAGATCGACCACATCCATGTGGTCCTCGATGGCCTTGAGCAGTCCGGTGAGCTCGCCGATGTTGTTCGTCCCGAGCGGGATCGACCCCGCGGCCCAGTGGCCGTCCTCCCCGACCCACGCCCATCCGGTCGGTCCGGGGTTGCCCTTGCAGGCGCCGTCGGTGGCCACGATGTAGCGGGGAGGAGCGTCGGTCACTCAGGCAAGGCTACCGGCGCTGCGCTCTCCACTCGTCCACGAGCTGCGGCATCCGCTCGGTCAGGAAGCGCAGGAAGTCGGCGGTCTCGCGGGCGCGCGCGACCGACGCGGGAGCATCCTCGTTCTCATCCGCGATGCGCTCCATGTGCGCCGCGAGGGCGGCGTACAGGGGAGCGTTCGACGTGATCATGCCGGCCCACGCGTCGTCGGTCAGGTCGTAGCGGTCACGACGGTCGCCGGGCCGCGACAACCGCTGGATGAGCCGCATCGAGATGAGGTACCGCACGGCGCCCGACACGGCTGCGGCCGAGACGCCGAGCCGGTCGGCCAGCTCCGCGGCGGTGTACCCCTCATCGGGCGAGCCGACGAGCGCCATCATCACGCGGGCAGGCATCCGAGCCATGCCGGCCGCCGCCAGCATCGCCGCTGCCTGCTCCGCGGATTCGACGCCCGGATGCCCATCGCCCATGGATCCTCCCCTACTCGAACCTATCCGCCCGGGGCGAGTTCGCGACGTCGCATGAAGGCGAGCGCCGCCGCGCCCCCGCTGAGCATCGCGATCGAGAGCCACAGGATGCCTCCCTGATCGACACCGTCGCCGTCCGGGACCGGGATGGCAGCGAAGGGCGAGAGAGCGACGAGGTCTTCGTCGATGCCGAAGATCGTCCCGAACAGAGCCAGGCAGGCCGCCGCCAGGACCAGCGCCCATCCGACGACGACTGTCGCCCGTGGTGCGACGGCGAACACCAGCGCTGCGAGCACGGCGAACACCGTCGCGGCGAGGGCCTGCCCGGCTCCGACCACCAGGGCATCCCCGACCAGCGACTCCTCGCCCCCTGACGCCGTCAGGGCGATCCCCGCCCCGAGGACCGCGGCGCCCGCGATGACGACGATGCCGAGCAGTGCGACGACCAGGAACGCGCTGAGCCATCTCACCCGGCTCACCGGCGTCGCGAGCGCCGCCTCGGCCGTGCCATGCGTCTCCTCCTGCCGTGCACGCTGGACGGTCTGCACGCCGTAGCACGCCGCCAGGACGCCGACCATGACGAAGAACGTCACGATGAGGCCCTGATCCATCGATCCTTCGGCGGCGAGCTGATCGAGGATCGCCCTGACGGCCGGGTTCTCCGACGCGACCTGCTGCACCACCGAGGCGAGAGATGTCGAGAGGATGCCGACCACCGCCGCGCCGACGGTCCAGGCGATGAGCGAGCCGGCGCTCAGCCGCCACACCAGTCCCACCGGGCCGGAGAGGAGCGGGGATGCCGCCGGACGAGCCCGGCGCGCGGCGAGCACACCGGTTCCCAGGTCACGCGCCGACTTCAGGACCAGGGCGATCCCGATGAGCGCTGCCGACACGCCGAGCGCGAGAAGCAGGGGAAGCGGATCATCATCGGCGAACGGGCGGCTGTTCTCGGCCCACACGAAGGGCGAGACCCACGCCAGCCCGCTGCTGGTCATCCGGGTCAGCGTGTCGTCGGGTGCGCCGAGGGCGTTGCCGATGCCGCCCACGAGGAACGTCCCGACGAGCAGCATCACGGTCAGCGAGTTGGCGGCTCGTGCGCTGTGGAACAGCTGCGCCGCCAGCAGCCCGACGGCGAGGAAGACCACGCCCGTGGCGGCGATCGCCGCGCCGGTGAATGCGCTCCCGGCGAGGCCGAGACCGCTGAGGAGCAGTCCACTCGCGCCCGCCACGCCGATCAGTGCGCATGCGAGCACACCGTGCAGGAGGGTGGCGGCGAACGGCACCCCTCGCCCGGCAGGTGTGGCCGCCACGAGTTCGGCCCGTCCGGTCTCCTCCTCGGCCCGGCTGTGCCGGACCGCGAGGAACCCCGCCATGAGGGCGGCGAGCATCGCGAGGAACGGCAGCACCAGGAACACGATGAACGCCCCTTCGTCGGTGCCCGACGGAAGCCCGCGGAAGAGCAGGACCACGGGATTGGCCACCGCCAGCGCCAGCAGCGAGGTGCGCTCCTCGAGCGAGCCGAAGGATTGGGCCACTCCCACGCTCGAGCCGTACGCGAGCACGGCTGTCGCGAGCGTCCACACGGCCAGCTGCGCGCCGTCGCGCTGCGCGCGCAGCCCGAGGAGGGCCGTGAAGCCGTTCACCGGGCACCCTCGAGTCGGCCACCGGACACTCCGGCACTCGACGATGCGCGGTCTCCTGCGTCGCCGCGGAGCTCGTCGCCGTAGTGGCGCAGGAAGAGCTCCTCGAGCGACGGCGGTGCGATACGCAGCCCCGAGACGCGTCGCCGCGCGAGCTCGGGCAGCACGGTCGCCACCGCATCGCTGTCGACGGTGAAGCGCACGCGTCCGTCCCGGGCGCTGACGTCATGGACCCCGGTCAGCTCCGCGAAGGCGGCGGCATCGGCGCCTTCGAACGAGACCTCGTCGCGCGTCAGGTGCCGCAGCTCCGACAGGGTGCCGCTCTCGACCACGCGGCCCGCTCGGATGATGGACACGCGGTCGCACAGGTGCTCGACCTCCGAGAGGATGTGGCTCGACAGCAGCACCGTGGCTCCGGCATCCCGGACCCGTTCGATCTCGCGGCGGAACATGACCTCCATGAGGGGATCGAGGCCGCTGGTGGGCTCGTCGAGGATGTAGAGGTCGGCCGGCACGGCGAACGCGGCGATGAGAGCGACCTTCTGCCGGTTGCCCTTCGAGTACGCCCGACCCTTCTTCCGGGGGTCGAACTCGAAGGCCTCCATCAGCCGCTGCTTCTCGGTGCGGTACCGGGCGTCGTGCCGGGACGCACCGCGAAGCCGCGCCATGAGGTCGATCGCCTCACCTCCGGACAGGTTCGGCCAGACGCTGACATCGCCCGGGACGTAGGCGATGCGGCGATGCAGCGCGACGGCATCCCGCCACGGGTCGGCACCGAAGACGGATGCCTCGCCGCCGGATCTGCGCGCAAGGCCGAGCAGGATCCGGATGGTGGTGGACTTCCCGGCGCCGTTCGGGCCCAGGAACCCGTGGATCCGGCCCTCCTCGACGACGAGGTCGAGGCCGTCGAGGGCGTGGACGCTGCCATAGGTCTTGGTCAGGCCGCTCGTGCGGATGACGGTGTTCATGGTGGCGAGGATACGCGCGTTTCATGAATTTGTGAATCGTGTAGCGCTCGGGACGAGCGCATCGGCGGCTTTGTATACCAGTCGACCGAGCATCCTGCCTTTCGCTCCCGATCTGACCGCGTTTGTATACACTGGGTCGGGCCGTGGTGAAGGAGGTGACGCCGTGCGAGCCAGTGACCGCGCGTACGCGACGCTCCTCGATGAGATCCAGTCCGGTGTGCTCCGTCCCGGCGCCGTCCTCGGCGAAGTCGAGCAGGCGGCCCGCCTGGGGGTCAGCCGCACCCCGCTGCGAGAGGCGCTCGGACGCCTCGCCGCGGACGGGCTCGTGGCCCAGCAGTCGCCGCGCGTGACCGTCGTCACGGCGATCGACGCCGACGACATCCGCGAGATCTTCGAGGTGCGACGCGCACTCGAGGAATCCGCCGCGCGGCTGGCCGCCGCACGAGGGGATGCGGCGGCGTTCGCGGAGCTCGAGCGTGCGTTCGCCGGCGTCGATCTCGACGGCGGTGACGGACTCGACTCCTACTACCGGCTCATCGCCCGCTTCGACGAGACGCTCGACGACGCGGTGGCCAACGACTATCTCACCGCCGCGCTGCGCACCGTCCGCAATCACCTCGTCAGGGTGCGCAGGCTCGCTCGTGACAACCGGGACCGGCTGACGGCATCCGTCGCCGAGCACCGGCTCATAGCCTCCGCCATCGCCCGCGGCGACGCCGACCTCGCCGCGCACGCGACCCATGTGCACCTGCACAACGCGCTGACCAACATCCTCGAATCCCTCGACGCCGCGTCCCGGCCGTCGGGCCACGGCGATGGCTCGCATGCCGTCACGCCCGCCGGCCCGTCGGAGCTCGTCGACGGGCCGCGCCCCTGAAAGGACGATCATGACCGTCATCCACCATCTCCGCGTCCACCGCAGCGACGAGAACCTCCCTCGCGAGGGGCAGCTGGCGTGGCACATCGCCCAGGTCGCAACGGACCCCGTCGAGGTCGACGGCGATGTGGTCGACATGATCATCAACCGTGTGATCGACAACGCCGCCGTGGCTGCGGCATCCCTCACCCGTCGCCCGGTCAGCGCGGCGCGTCAGCAGGCCCTCGACCACGCGGTGTCGGTCGGCGGCGCGGGGGCGACGGTCTTCGGGTGCGCCCTCGAGCGCCGCACCTCACCGGAGTGGGCCGCCTGGGCCAACGGCGTCGCGGTGCGGGAGCTGGACTTCCACGACACGTTCCTCGCGGCGGACTACTCGCACCCCGGTGACAACATCCCCCCGATCCTCGCCGTCGCGCAGCACGTCGGGGCCGACGGGCGCGCGCTGGTGCGCGGGATCGCGACCGGCTACGAGATCCAGATCGACCTCGTGCGCGCCATCTGCCTGCACAAGCACAAGATCGACCACGTGGCGCACCTGGGACCCTCCGCCGCGGCCGGCATCGGCACGCTCCTCGGACTGGACGTCGAGACGATCTATCAGGCCGTGGGCCAGGCGCTGCACACCACGACCGCCACGCGCCAGTCCCGGAAGGGGGAGATCTCCACCTGGAAGGCGCACGCACCGGCCTTCGCCGGGAAGATGGCCGTCGAGGCGGTCGACCGCGCGATGCGCGGCGAGACCTCGCCGAGCCCGATCTACGAGGGCGAGGACGGCGTCATCGCGTGGCTCCTGGACGGGCCGGATGCCACCTACGACGTGCCGCTTCCCGCCGCCGGGGAGCCCAAGCGCGGCATCCTGGACTCGTACACGAAGGAGCACTCGGCCGAGTATCAGGCGCAGGCCTGGATCGACCTCGCCCGGCGGCTCGGCACCGAGCGGCCGGAGCTGCGGGACCCCGCGAACATCGAGTCGATCGTGCTGCACACCTCGCACCACACCCACTACGTCATCGGGTCGGGCGCGGGCGACCCGCAGAAGTACGATCCGAGCGCTTCCCGTGAGACCCTCGACCACTCGATCCCGTACATCTTCGCCGTGGCGCTGCAGGACGGCGGGTGGCACCACGTGCACTCGTACCTGCCCGAGCGCGCTGCCCGTCCCGACACGGTGGAGCTGTGGCGCAAGGTCTCGACGGCGGAGGACCCTGAGTGGACCCGTCGGTACCACTCGGAGGACCCGGACGAGAAGGCGTTCGGCGGTCGCGTGGTGATCACGCTCACCGACGGATCCGTCGTCGAGGACGAGATCGCCGTCGCCGACGCCCACCCGGTGGGCGCCCGCCCCTTCGCGCGCGAGGACTACATCCGCAAGTTCCGCACCCTCGCCGAGGGCGTGCTCGCCGCTGCCGAGATCGAGCGCTTCCTCGAGCTCGCGCAGCGTCTGCCGGAGCTCACGCCCGAAGAGGTGCAGCAGCTGACCATCGTCGCGGACTTCGGCGTGCTCGCCTCCGCCCCGGCGCCGAAGGGCCTGTTCTGATGTCGATCTGGCTTGCTGCCACCGCGCATGACTCAGGCAGATCCGGCCAGAAGCGCCCGCTTCCGGTCCATCCGGAACTGATCTGCCTGAGTTATGCGCACGCGGAGGGGCAGAGGAGGAATCGCTGATGCTGTACTCGACCGTGTCACCCGCCGAGAAGCGGCGGCTCCTCCGCGAGCGGCTCGACTCGGGTGAGCTGCTGCGCTTCCCCGGCGCCTTCAACCCGCTCAGCGCCCGCCTGATCGAGCGGAAGGGCTTCGAGGGGGTGTACATCTCGGGCGCCGTGCTGTCGGCCGACCTCGGGCTTCCCGACATCGGCCTCACCACGCTCACGGAGGTGGCGGGGCGCGGCCAGCAGATCGCCCGCATGACCGACCTGCCGGCCATCATCGACGCCGACACCGGATTCGGCGAGCCCATGAACGTCGCGCGCACGATCCAGACCCTCGAGGACGCGGGCCTTGCCGGCACGCACATCGAGGACCAGATCAACCCCAAGCGCTGCGGGCACCTCGACGGGAAGGCCGTCGTCGACGAGGACACCGCCGTCAAGCGCATCCGCGCCGCCGCCGACGCCCGCCGTGACCCGAACTTCCTCCTCATGGCGCGCACCGACATCCGGGCGGTGGAGGGGATGGACGCCGCGATCGACCGGGCGAAGGCGCTGGTCGACGCCGGCGCCGATGCGATCTTCCCCGAGGCCATGCGCACGCTCGAGGAGTTCGCGGCGATCCGCGCCGCGGTCGACGTGCCGATCCTCGCCAACATGACCGAGTTCGGCAAGTCCGACCTCTTCAGCGTGGACCAGCTGCGCGACGTGGGCGTCAACATCGTGATCTGGCCGGTCTCGCTCCTGCGGATCGCCATGGGCGCGGCATCCCGTGCACTCGATACGCTCGACGAGGAGGGGCACCTCGCCTCCAAGCTCGACGAGATGCAGCACCGCGCCGACCTGTACGACCTGATCGACTACGAGCAGTACAACCACTTCGACTCGAACGTCTTCAACTTCCACATCCAGCGGTGAGCGACCGGGAGTCCAGCAAAGGAGCAGGCACATGACCGAACCCGACATCAAGAAGGGCCTCGCCGGCGTCGTCGTGGACTACACGGCGATCTCGAAGGTCAATCCCGAGACCAACTCGCTGCTGTACCGCGGATACCCGGTCCAGGAGCTCGCGTCGACGCAGCCGTTCGAGGCGGTGGCGTACCTGCTGTGGCACGGCGAGCTGCCGAACGACGTGCAGCTGGCACAGCTGCGGGCGACCGAGCGGTCGTACCGCCACCTTCCGGTGGACGTGCGCGCCGCGATCGATCTCGTGCCGATCGACGCGCACCCGATGGACGAGGTGCGCACCGCGGTGAGTCTCATCGGCGCCCGTGACCTCGCGGGGTCGGGATCGGTGCTCGACGCCAGTGGAAGCGCGGAGGAGAACCTGGCGCGCAGCATCCGTCTCTTCGCGGTCCTGCCGGCGATCGTCGCCTACGGCCAGCGCCGTCGCCGCGGCCTGCAGCCGGTGGCGCCGCGGGACGACCTCGACTACTCGGCGAACTTCCTGTGGATGACCTTCGGCGAGGAGGCCGATGGCGTCGTCGTCGACGCGTTCAACCGCTCGATGATCCTCTACGCCGAGCACTCCTTCAACGCCTCGACGTTCACGGCGAGGGTGATCGCGTCGACCCTCAGCGACCTGTACTCGGCTGTCGTCGGTGCGATCGGCGCTCTCAAAGGACCGCTGCACGGCGGCGCGAACGAAGCCGTGCTGCACATCTTCACCGAGATCGGGTCGGCCGAGAAGGTCGGGCCGTGGCTGGACGAGGCCCTCGCCCAGAAGCGGAAGATCATGGGCTTCGGGCACCGCGTGTACAAGCGCGGCGACTCGCGCGTGCCGACGATGAAGGCGGCCCTGGACACGCTCGTCGAGCACTACGACCGACCGGATGTCGCCGCGCTGTACGACGCGCTCGAGTCGGAATTCGTCAGTCGCAAGGGCATCTACCCCAACCTCGACTATCCATCGGGTCCGGCGTACAGCCTCATGGGCTTCGACACGGCGACCTTCACGCCGCTGTTCGTCGCCGCCCGCGTCACCGGGTGGACCGCGCACATCATGGAGCAGCTCGCCGCGAACGCGCTCATCCGTCCGCTGTCGGAGTACAACGGTCCGGCGGAGCGGCACATCGAGGGGTACGTCCCGGATGCCGCGACGCTCGAGGCCGCCGAGCGCGCCGAGGAGTCCGCGGGATGACGCGATGACCCTGTGGCACGGCGACGTCGCCGCCGTCGACCTCCCGGCGATGGCGACCGGCACGCTCATCGAGAACCTCGGGATCGAGATCGTCGAGGTGCGCGACGACGCACTGGTGGGCCGGATGCCGGTGGATCACCGCACCGTGCAGCCGGCCGGTGTGCTGCACGGCGGGGCATCCGTCGCGCTCGCCGAGACCCTCGCATCGTGGGCCGGGTACCTGGCGGTCGACCGCGAGAAGTTCCACGTCGTCGGGCAGGAGATCAACGCGAACCACGTCCGCCCGATCGCGTCCGGCTGGGTGACCGCGACGGCCACTCCCGCGAACATCGGCCGCCGCGCGCACGTGTGGGAGATCCGCATCGTCGACGAGGCGGGCCGGCTGGTGTGCATCTCGCGGTGCACGCTCGCCGTGATCGAGCAGCGCAGCACCTACGCCCCGCCCGGCTCGCGCGGCTGACGCGCCGCCGTGCAGCATCCGCCTCCCGTCGAGACCGCACGTACTCGCCGGGGCCGCACGCTGCCGGCGCCGTCGACGTGCTGACTCGGCGAGAGGATGCGGTCTCGACGAGGGAGACGAGGGAGACGACGGAGACGAGGGAGACGAGGAAGACGAGGGGGCGAGGGAAGGGCGGGAGGGACGTAGGCTCGAAGGAGGAGGAGAACCATGCCCGCAGCCGTCATCGTCGACGTCGTCCGCACTCCGTCCGGGCGCGGGAAGCCCGGCGGTGCGCTCAGCGGCGTGCACCCGGTGGACCTGGCGGCGCACGTGCTCACCGGGCTGCTGGAGCGCAACGGCCTCGAGTCGCGACAGGTCGACGACGTGCTGCTGGGATGCGTGAGCCAGATCGGCGACCAGGCGATGAACATCGCGCGGCAGGCCGTGCTCGCGGCCGGGTTCGACCAGACCGTTCCCGCCGTCACGATCGATCGCCAGTGCGGATCCAGTCAGCAGGCGGCGCATTTCGCCGCGCAGGGCGTGATCGCCGGCGCGTACGACATCGTGATCGCGGGCGGTGTCGAGTCGATGAGCCGGGTGCCCCTCGGCTCCTCCCAGCAGGGCGGCTCGCCGGCGTCAGGCATCCGCCGCCGCTACCCGGACGGCCTGGTGAATCAGGGTGTGTCGGCGGAGCTCATCGCCCACCGCTGGGGTCTGTCCCGTGGGGACCTCGACGCGTTCGCGGTGCTGTCGCACGAGCGGGCCGCGGATGCCTGGGCGAAGGGGTGCTTCGACTCCCAGGTGCTTCCGGTCCTCGGTGCGGAAGAGGCGGTCGCGTTCGACGAGACCGTGCGACCCGGCACGACGACCGAGGGGCTCGCGGGCCTGAGCCCGGCGTTCCGCACGGAGGAGCTGGCCGCGCGGTTCCCGGAGCTGGACTGGCGGATCACGGCGGGCAGCTCGTCGCCGCTGACGGATGCCGCTTCCGCGGTCCTGATCATGAGCGAGCAGAAGGCGACGGAGTTGGGCCTGACGCCGCGGGCGCGCTTCCACTCGTTCGCCGTGGTCGGCGACGACCCCGTCATGATGCTCACCGGGCCGATCCCCGCCACGCGGCGCATTCTCGAGCGCAGCGGACTCTCGCTCGACGAGCTGGACGCGTACGAGGTGAACGAGGCCTTCGCATCGGTCCCGCTCGCCTGGCTGCAGGAGCTGGATGCCGATCCGGCGAAGCTGAATCCGTGGGGCGGTGCGATCGCCCTCGGTCACGCGGTCGGCGCGTCCGGCACGCGGCTCCTCGGCACCCTCGTGTCGTATCTCGAGGCGACCGGCGGTCGTTACGGTCTGCAGACGATGTGCGAGGGCGGCGGCATGGCGAACGCGACGATCATCGAGCGGCTCTGAGCGCTTCGTCGCTGTCGCAGCCGTACGCGGCCGTCGCCCGGCTGGGGATGCGCGGTGGACCGCGGGGATCGGTGACCGGGCCTGCCGACTGCAAGCGGTTGCTCCTGCGGCCGCTTCCGCCGCGTCGACAGCTCGCACTCACGCGCGATGAGACGGTTCTCATTCTGTAAGCGCTTGCATCTGCGGGCCGGCAGCCGCTAACGTCGGGGCCACACACGCACACCCCGGCACGTCGCCGTGCCAACGCCTCAGCCTGGAGCTCCCGTGTCGATGACGACCTCCCCGCGTGCCCGCCGCAGCCTCGCCGCGCTGACAGCGACCGCCCTCACGGCGACCGCCTTCACCGTGACCGGCCTCACCGCGACACTTCCCGCCGCTGCCGCCGACCGGACCTTCGCGCTCGTGGGCAGTCTGCAGTCCGAGCTCGGCTGCCCCGCCGACTGGCAGCCGGACTGCGCCGCCACGGAGCTCGCCGCCACCGGGACCGACGGGGTCTACGCCGCGGAGTTCGAGGTGCCGGCGGGCTCGTACGAGTACAAGGTGGCCGTGAACGACTCGTGGGACGAGTCGTACGGGCTCGACGGCGGCGGAGACAACATCCCGCTCACCGTCGCCGGCCCCGCGACGCTGCGGTTCCTCTTCGACGACACGACGCACCGCGTGGGCCTGGAGGTCGAGAGCCTTCGCGCGGGCTACACCGACGCGGATGACGCGCTCGTCGCGCCTCCGGTGCGCCAGCCCGGCAGCCAGGAGCAGTTCTACTTCGTCATGACGGACCGCTTCGCCAACGGCGACCCGTCGAACGACACCGGCGGCATCGCGGGCGACCGGATGGCGCACGGCTTCGACCCGGCCGACAAGGGGTTCTTCCACGGCGGCGACATCGCCGGCCTCCGCGAGAACCTCGACTACATCGAGGGGCTCGGCACGACGGCCATCTGGCTGACGCCGAGCTTCGCGAATCGACCGGTGCAGGGCGAGGGAGCGAACGCCAGCGCCGGCTACCACGGTTACTGGGTCACCGACTTCACACGGATCGACCCCCACCTCGGCACCAACGAGGAGCTCGCGGCTCTCATCGACGAGGCGCACGCGAAGGACATCAAGGTCTACTTCGACATCATCACCAACCACACGGCCGACGTCATCGACTACGCCGAGAAGCAGTACTCCTACATCGATCAGGCCACCGAGCCGTACCGCGACGCGAGCGGCACGCCCTTCGACCCGGCCGACCATGCCGGCACCGGCGGCTTCCCGGCCCTGGATCCCGCCACGTCGTTCCCGTACACGCCCGCGGTCGACGCGGACGATGCCGACGCGAAGACCCCGGACTGGCTCAACGATCCGACGCTGTACCACAACCGAGGCAACTCGACCTGGTCGGGGGAGTCCGTGACGTACGGCGACTTCGACGGTCTCGACGACCTCATGACGGAGCATCCCACCGTCGTGAACGGCTTCGTCGAGGTCTATCAGGACTGGATCGACCTGGGGATCGACGGCTTCCGCATCGACACGGCCAAGCACGTGAACTTCGAGTTCTGGGAGCAGTGGTCGGCCGAGGTCCTCGACTACGCGCACGCGCAGGGCAAGCCGGAGTTCTTCATGTTCGGCGAGGTGTACGACGCCGATCCGGTCAAGCTCGCCCCCTACGTCCGCGACACCGACATGAGCAGCGTGCTCGACTTCGCCTTCCAGTCGGCCGCTGTCAGCTTCGCCGCCGGCAACAGCGCCAAGGGACTGCAGAGCCTGTACGCGGGCGACGACCGCTACACCACGCCGGATGCCTCGGCGGCGGCGCTCCCGACCTTCCTCGGCAACCACGACATGGGGCGGGTCGGCTACCACTTGCAGTCCACCCCGGATGCGTTCGAGCGCGATCTGCTCGCCCACGAGCTGATGTTCCTCGGCCGCGGTCAGCCCGTCGTGTACTACGGCGACGAGCAGGGTTTCGCCGGCGCGGCGCCGGGGAACGACAAGAGCGCACGTCAGTCGCTGTTCGCCAGCCAGGTCGCCGAGTACCAGAACCAGCCGCTCATCACCGGCGAGAGCGCCGGGTCTGTCGACCGCTACGACGCCTCCGCGCCGGTCTACGAGCACATCGCGGCGCTGTCGGCGCTGCGGGAGGCGCACCCCGCCCTGGTGACGGGCGCGCAGATCGAGCGGTACGCCGACAGCGGCGCCGGGGTCTACGCGTTCTCGCGGGTGGATCGCGACGAGAAGGTCGAGTACCTCGTCGCGCTCAACAACACCGCGGCCGACAAGGCCGTCAGCGTGCCGACCCTCACCGCAGGTGCCTCCTTCTCGCCCGTGTACGGCACCGACCGGTCGCTGTCGACGGATGCCTCGGCCCAGGCATCCGTCACCGTCCCGGCCCTCTCGGCCGTCGTCTATCGCGCGGACGCTCCCGTCACGGCGCCCGACGCGCCGGTGGCGATCACGGTCGCGGCGCCGGCAGCCGGCGCGGCAGTGACCGGCTCGTCGGCGGTGAGCGCGGATGTGGACGACTCCACGTGGCAGGAGACGAGCTTCGCGTGGCGCGTCGTCGGCGCGGACGAATGGCACGCGCTCGGAACCGCCGAGGACACCGATCCGCGGGTCTTCCACGAGATCAGCGACCTCCCGAGCGGCACGCTCGTCGAGTACCGCGCTGTGACCACCGATGCCGCAGGCGGCCACGCCGCCGCCTCGACGTACGCCTCCGTCGGCAACGCCGTCTCGCTCATGGCGCCGGAGGAGCCGGAGTCGCCGATCGACATGGTGACGGTGCCCGGCAGCCTCAACTCCGAGATGGGCTGCGCCGGAGACTGGGCGCCGGGCTGCGAGGCGGCGAGGCTCACGCTGCGCGCCGACGGGATCTGGGCGGGAACGTTCGACCTGCCGGCCGGCGACTACGAGTACAAGGTCGCCGTCAACGGCTCGTGGGACGTCAACTACGGCGCGAACGGGGCCCCCGGCGGCGCCAACATCGCGATCGCGCACGGGGGCGGGTCGATCACGTTCTACTTCGATCCGCGCACGAACATCGTGCAGTCGACGGCCGAAGGTCCCATCGTGACGCTGCCGGGGTCGGCGCAGAGCGAGCTCGGGTGCGCGGCCGACTGGGCGCCGGACTGTCTGGCGACACTCATGGCCGATGGCGACAAGGACGGCGTGTACGAGTTCGCGACCGATGCGATCCCGACCGGCGCCTACGAGGCGAAGGTCGCCCACGGTCTCAGCTGGGCGGAGAACTACGGCGTCGGCGGTGCCCGCGACGGACAGAACTACTCATTCAGCGCGACCGAGGGCAAGCTGATCGTGTTCCGCTACACGCTGGAGACCCACGTGCTCGAGATCGAGGTGTCCGACCCGCCGCTGGCCGGCACGGGCGAGCAGCGTGCGCACTGGATCGACGCCGGCACGATCGCGTGGCCCGCCGACCTCGGCGCACCGGCCGACGGCGCGACCTGGCAGCTGCACACCTCGCCCGAGGCGTCCCTCGAGGTCGCCGAGAACGAGGTCATCGGCGGCGACGCGATCGATCTGTCGCCGATCCAGGGCGGCCTCACCCAGGCGCAGAAGGCCCGATTCCCCGCTCTGGCGAGCTTCATCGCCCTTCGCGTCGACGACGCGGATGCCGCCGAGCTGCTGCGCGGGCAGCTGAAGGTCTCCCAGCGGGATGCCGACGGCACCCTGTCCGCGTTCACCGGGGTGCAGATCCCGGGCGTGCTGGACGACCTCTACGCCGACGCGGTGGGCGAGGCCGACCTCGGGGTGGCCTTCAAAGCGAACAAGCCGACGTTCCGCCTGTGGGCGCCTACCGCTCAGCGGGCCGCTCTTCTCACGCGCGATGCCGGCTCCGAGGGTGACGCCACGAGGCACGAGGCGCACCGGGATGAGGCATCCGGGGTCTGGACGGTGCAGGGCGGCAAGGCGCTGAAGGGCGACGAATACTCGTGGGAGGTCGTGGTCTACGCTCCCACGACGGACGCCGTCGAGACCAACGTCGTGACCGACCCGTACTCGGTGGCGCTCACCCTGAACTCCGAGGCCTCCGTCGCCGTCGACCTCGACGACAAGCAGTGGCGGCCGAAGCTGTGGGAGAAGACCAAGGCACCGGTGATCGACCGGCCCGTCGACCGTGCCATCTACGAGCTGCACGTGCGGGACTTCTCGATCACCGACGAGTCCGTGCCCGAAGCGGAGCGCGGCACGTACCGGGCCTTCACCCGCGACAGCGCCGGGACACGGCAGCTGCGGCAGCTGGCCGAGGCCGGAATCAACACGGTGCACCTGCTGCCGACGTTCGACATCGCGACCATCGAGGAGGACCGCTCGAAGCAGGCCGTGCCCGACTGCGACCTCGCCTCGTACGGCCCGGCCGACACCGCGCAGCAGGCGTGCCTCGAAGCGGTCGCCGACGCCGACGGCTTCAACTGGGGCTACGACCCGTATCACTTCTCGACGCCCGAGGGCTCGTACGCCGTCGATCCCGAGGGCGGCGCGCGCGTGCACGAGTTCCGCGAGATGGTGGGCGCGCTCCACGGCATGGGTCTGCAGGTCGTGCTCGACCAGGTGTTCAACCACACCGCGCAGTCGGGCCAGGGTGAGAAGTCGGTGCTCGACAAGGTCGTGCCCGGCTACTTCCACCGGCTCAACCTCGCCGGCGGGGTCGAGACCTCGACGTGCTGCCAGAACGTCGCGACCGAGCACGACGTGGCGCAGAAGCTCATGGTGGACTCGGTGGTGCTGTGGGCGCGCGAGTACAAGGTGGACGGGTTCCGCTTCGACCTCATGGGGCATCACTCGAAGGCGAACATGCTCGCGATCCGCGAGGCGCTCGATGCCCTCACCCTCAAGAAGGACGGTGTCGACGGGTCGAAGGTCTACCTGTACGGCGAAGGGTGGAACTTCGGGGAGGTCGCGAACAACGCACTGTTCGAGCAGGCGACGCAAGGACAGCTCGGCGGCACGGGCATCGGCACGTTCAGCGACCGCCTGCGCGACGCCGTGCACGGCGGCAGCCCGGTGGCGGCAGAGACGGTCCAGCAGCAGGGCTTCGGCACCGGGCTCGGAACGGACCCGAACGGCGCGCCGATCAACGGCACGCCGGAGCAGGCGCTCGCCGACCTCGCGCACCAGACCGACCTGGTGAAGCTCGGCCTCGCCGGCAACCTTCGGGACTTCACCTTCACCGTGTCCGACGGCTCGGTGAGAGCCGGGGATCAGCTCGACTACCGCGGCTCTCCGGCGGGCTACGCCGAACAGCCCGACGAGATCATCACCTACGTCGACGCGCACGACAACGAGACGCTGTACGACCTGTCGGTGCTGAAGCTTCCTGCCGATACGCCGATGTCCGACCGGGTGCGCATGAACACGCTGTCCCTCGCGACCACGGCTTTCGCGCAGACGCCGTCGTTCTGGCACGCCGGCACGGAGCTACTGCGGTCCAAGTCGCTCGACCGCAACAGCTACAACTCCGGTGACTGGTTCAACCGCATCGACTGGACCGGCCAGGAGTCCACCTTCGGGTCGGGGCTCCCGCGAGCCGCCGACAACGAGGACAAGTGGGGCATCATGGCGCCGCTGCTGGCCGACCCGGCGTTGAAGCCGGGTGCGGCCGACATCGCCGCGGCCGAGGCATCCGCTCTCGATCTGCTGCGGGTGCGTCAGGAGGTCGGGCTGCTGCGGCTGGGATCGGCCGAGCTGATCCAGCAGAAGGTGTCGTTCCCGGGAAGCGGTCCGGATGCACAGCCGGGTCTGCTGGTCATGCTCATCGACGATCTGGTGGGCGAGGACGTCGACCCCGCGCTCGACGGTGCGATCGTGGTGTTCAACGCCTCGCCGGACGCCCGCACCCAGGCGCTGCCGGAGCTGGCCGATCGCGACTTCGCCCTGGCCTCCGCGCTGGCGGAGGGCTCGGATGCCATCGTGAAGACCACGACGTGGGATGCGTCGACCGGTGCCCTCACGATCCCTGCGCGCACCGCGGCGGTGCTGGTCGAGCGCACGACAGCGGACAGGTGATGCGCGCAGACGTCTCCCGAGCAGCCCGGATGCGCTGATCAGCGGCGGCGTAGCGCCGACCCGGCCGTCCACAGCCGCCTTCCGCCCGCGCGGACCCGGGTCTACCATGCACGCATGGCCTCGGGACAGGGCGGTTCCGGAGGGAACGCGGCGCCGCGCCGGGACTGGCTGGCGCGGACGCCGATGTGGGCTCGGATCGTGGTGCCGCTCGCGCTGCTGGCCGTCGCGGCGCTGATCGTCGTCGCCGTGCTGTCGACGAGGGGCCGGCCCGAACCCGAGGCGGTCATGCGCGAGCAGTGCGCCTCCGCCGCGGAATCGCTGCTCGAGGGCCGCGGCGCCACCGACATCGAGGTTGCGGCATCCGCGATGCAGGTGACCGAGACGAGCGACGGCTACCGCGTGCAGGGGACCGCGTCGTTCGAGCAGGACGGCGCGGGGCATCACACCGACCTGCGGTGCATCCTGCGTGCGGAGGGAGACGGCTGGCGGATCGCCTCGGTCCGCGTCAGCCCGTGAGCGTTCGCCAGGACGTCGCCCCAGGCCGATCACACGACAGCGAGAAGGCCGCCGCCGAAGACCGCTGCGGCCGCCAGGACGAACGCGCCCAACGCCAGGGCGAGGATCAGCGCGACGAGGATGTTGCCGGCGATCGCCAGCATGAACGCGGCGGCCACGGACGGGGTCCGGCGGCCGACGGCGACGGGACGGGTGTTGACGGAAGCGGTCACGACTCCGACGGTACGGACCGGCGCTCGCACGCCGCGTCGGCCTCGAGTCGTATCCCGCTCCGTCGGAGGGATGATCCTGCTGGTGAAACGGGAAGGGCCCACGGATGCGGCATCCGTGGGCCCTCTTTCCGGCTGTCGGTCAGACGCGTGCCATCGGCCGTCGTCGCACCATCAGGACGGCGCCGCCGAGGACGGCGAGCACCGCAGCGATCAGCGCGAGCGCCAGCGGCAGCTGCGCGCCCGTCACCGCGAGCTGTCCCGGGGCGACCACCGTGACGGTGGCCTCGAGCGGCTCGTATCCGGCGGACTCGATCACGAGCGTGTGAGCGCCGAGCGGGAAGTCCGCCGGCACCCGCAGCGTGAACGACACCGTGCCGTTCGCGTCCGCCGCCGGGATGCCCTCCACGACGACCGGGTCGCTGAAGAGCGTCGCCGAGATCTGCTGACCGGGTTCCAGCCCCGACACCGTCACCGGCAGCGATCCCCCCTGCTCGACCGTTCCCGAGCCGACGTCGACCGTCGCCCACGCGGTACCCGGGGCCGGCGACGGCTCCGAGCCGTCGGCGACAACCGCGCGACCGAGGGGCGCGGGGGCGACCGGCGAGTTCGCCTCGAAGTACGCCACGGTCGCGGTCAGGTCCACCTGACCGGTGTCGGTGCGGTCGGCGCCCTGGGCGAAGGTGAAGAAGTTGTCGCCGCCGGCGGCCAGGAACGAGTTCGTCACGACGGTGAAGCGGTCCGTCGGTGCGATCCGCTCGCCGTTCAGCGACATGGACACGATGCGCTCGCCGCGCGCGGCATCGGGATCGTACTCGTACGAGAAGCCCTCCGAGACGCCGAGGTGCAGCTTCGGGCGCGACGCTCCGTCGGGCTGCCACTGCTCCTCGAGCACCGCCTTCAGCTGGGCGCCCGTGAGCGTCACCGTGACGAGCGTGTTGGCGAAGGGCTGCACGTCGGCCACGTCGCGGTAGGTCATGGTGCCGTCGGTGCCGTACAGCAGGTCGTCCCGCAGACCACCGGGATTCATCAGCCCGATCTGGGCCGGCGTGCCGGCATAGTCCTCGTTCGACGTCGCCCACAGGTACACATCCGCGACGAGGTTGCCGAGCGTCGACTCGACGCCACGGTCGGAACCGGCCGTGCCGCCGCGCAGGATGTCGGCCGTGATGGAGCCGACCTCGACGGCGCCCTCGACCTCGGCCACCTCCACGGCATCCTCGACGATCGCCTTCACGGTCGCGTCCTCGGGGAACGCCGCGACGCCGTCGACCACCAGCGGAACGAGTCCGCCCGCGATCGACACGAGCTCCTTGGTTCCGGCGTCCACCGAGATGTCCAGCGTGCCCAGGGTGGTGCCGTACTGGTGCGCCTGGATGACCGGGCGCTCCGTCCCGGCGGCGCCGTCCACGGGAACCGAGCACGCGTACTTCTGGTGGGTGTGGCCCGAGACGATCGCGTCGATCTCCGCCGAGGCTCCGCGGATGAGCTCGCCGTATGCGGTGTCGTCCGCTGCGACCGCCGCGCAGTCGCTCGACGCGGAGCCTTCGTGCGTCAGCAGCACGATGACATCCGCGGCATCCGCGGCCGTCAGCTCTCCGGCCACCCGGTTGGCGGCCTCGAGCTGATCCCCGAACTCGATGTCGGCGATGCCGGTCGGGGTCACCATGGATGCCGTCTGCTCGGTGACGGTGCCGATGAAGGCGATGCGGACGCCGTCGACCTCGCGCACGGCGTACTCCGCCAGCGCGGGCGTGTCGGTTCCCTTGAGGTAGACGTTCGCCCCCAGGCCGAACAGGTCGTCGCCGTAGCGGGGGAGCACGCGGTCGGTCAGGTCATCGAAGCCGCGGTCGAACTCGTGGTTGCCGACCGCGCCGAGGTCGAGTCCTGCGGCGACGAGCGCATCGATCGTCGGCTCGTCCTCCTGGATGAACGAGGTGAAGGTGGAGGCGCCGATGTTGTCGCCGGCCGAGACGAACAGCGTGTTCGGGCTCTGCGCCTCGAAGGCCTTCACCGCGCCGGCGAGGACCGCCGCCCCCGCCTCCCCGTTGCCGTAGTTAGCCTCGATGCGGCCGTGGAAGTCGTTGATCGTCAGCACCTGGATGTCGGTGGTCGCGGGCTCGACGACCTCGGAGATCGCGTACAGCGTCGTCGTCCCCGACACCTCGTTGCCCACGGCGAGCAGAGGCTCGCCGGTCGCCGAGGTCTCGGCGGGAATGAAAGCGATGCCCTCCGGACCGAGGTCACCGGCCGCGCTCAGGGCCCCGCCGTCCTCGACCGACACGGAGAAGTCGCGGTTGTTCACGTACGTCACGAACTCGGATGCCGCCGGCTCGGTGACGTCGTAGACGGCGACGCCTCCGACGCGCTCGAAGCCCACGAACGCGTACGTGCGGCCGCCGACGGCGCCCAATGCCACGTTCTCAGGCTCGGGACCCTTGTCGTCGCTGCGTCCCTCGAGGTTCGACGCGGAGTGGTTCGAGTTGACGAACTCCGGAGCCGCCGCGGCGGTCACTTCCTCGAAGGAGGAGCCGGAGTCGAAGACCTGCTGCCCGTCGACGGTCCAGATCGAGAACGATCGGGCGCCGTAGGCGTACAGCTCGCTGTAGCAGCCGGCGTCCGCGTCGAACCCGTCCTCGGTCGTGACGTTGAGGCGGCCGAGGTCGGCGTCGCCGGTCAGGGCTGCCAGCGGCGCGCACACCGGACCCCGGCCGTCCGTGGCCAGGTCCTTCACGCGGGCCGGCTCGACGTAGTCGCCCCACTCGCGGGCGTCGCCCTCGTTCGCGGTGACGAGATACGTCTGGCCGCCCGCCGTGTACGACTGGATGCCGTCGGGCATGTACATGCCCTTGAGTCCGGCGAAGGTGCGAAGCGAGAAGCCGCCGTCGCGGTCGCTCGGGTCGAGGGCGTTCCGGGTCAGCGAGTGGTCCTTGGCGCCGAGCGCCCAGATGCCGGTGACGGTCGCCGAGGCGAGGTCGACGACCGCGACCGCGTTGGCCTCCTGCAACGACGCGTAGGCGGTGCCGCCCTCGACGGTGATGTACTCCGGCTCGAGGTTGCGGCTCACCGGGAGGTCGTCGGCGTGGGGGGCCGGTCCGAACACGCGCACGTCAGCCGGGAGCGTCTGAGATCCGCCCGCTTCGAACGCGTGGAAGTCCGCCGTGCGCACCGCCTCCTGCGAGGGAGCGGCGACGGTGTCGGGCAGCGCCACGACGCCGATCGACCCCTCCGGATCGACGCTGAAGTCCTCCGCAGGCTCGCCTTCGTTCGCCACGACCGCGAAGGCGCCGTCCTTCGAGAAGGTCACCATGTCGGGCAGGGCGCCGACCTGGACCGTGCCCAGCGCTGCGGAGGCGGCATCCGTCGCGTTGGCGTCGAAGAACAGCAGATGCCCGGGGTCCGTCTTCACCTCCGCCTCGAACGCCACGACGCCGAGGCCGTCGGCGCGCACGGCGACGGAGTTGGCCACGCCCGAGGAGCTGATGGTGAACTCCTCGGCCATGGCCGCGGGGTCGCGGTAGTCGATCACGCTGACGGAGCCCGCCTGCGCGTTCACGACGAACAGGCGGTCGCCATGGGCGGCCACGATCTCGGCCGCGCCGTCGTCGAAGACGCCGGTCTCGAACGTGCCGACCGGTGAGAGCGACAGGGCGGCGTCCTCGGCCGAGTGCTCGATGGGATCGGGGACGATCGCCGCGGTGGCGGGGATGAACGGCGTCAGCGCGAGCGCACAGACGGCTGCCGTCGTCGTCGCGGCGGCGACGAGGCGGCGAGAGGCATGCGAGAGCATCGGGTTCCTCACGGAGGGGACGGGTGACGCGCGGACTGCGCCCTCCGTGCCTACCGGTGCCCGGTGTCCTCCGGGTGAACACGGGGGGAACGGGCGCGCGCTCGCACGCCGCATCCAGCGTCGGCCGGGCTGCCCATCGCCTCAGACGGTGCTGTCGAAGGTCGCCCGACGCTTCCCCGCCCGCTTGGACTCGTACATCGCGCCGTCGGCGCGGACCAGCAGCTGCTCGGCCGTGGGAGGGGAGTCGAGGCCCGGCCGGTAGAGCGAGATGCCGACGCTGACCGATGCCGAGATCACGGCATCCTGAGCGAGGATCGGCTCCTGCGCGATCTCGAGGATGCGTGCCGCGATCGCCGCCGCGGCATCGCCGTCCGCGTCGGCGCAGATCGCCACGAACTCGTCGCCGCCGATTCGGCCCACCATGTCGCCGGAGCGGACGCCATGCTTGAGGCGGGCGGCCAGTTCCACGAGCACCATGTCGCCGACGGCGTGACCGAAGGCGTCGTTGATGCTCTTGAAGTCGTCGACATCGAGGAACAGCAGCGACAGCGGTTCGCCGTCGCGCGTCGCAGATTCGATCGCATCGTCGAGTCGCTGCTGCAGCAGCACGCGGTTGGCGACACCGGTGAGCTGGTCGTGCAGCGCAAGAAGGGCCAGCCGCCGCTGAAGCCGCACACGCACCAGGGTCTGCGACGCCTGGCGACCCAGTGCCCGCTGCAGCTCCGAGAACTGGTCGTCGAAGTCGGTGCGACGGGCGAACGCGCAGACGAGGACGCCGAGTCGCTCCGCGTCGGCGACGATGGGCGTGACGCTGACGGACACCAGCCGCGCTGCCCGCAGCGCGGCGGCGAGCTCCGGGTGCTTCCGCTCCGCCTCATGCGCGGTGAGGACGACGGGCGCGGTGGCCGCGTGCAGTGCGGGAGCGGCGGAGAGGACATCCTCCAGCACACCGGATCCGCCGGCCAGCACGAGTGCGCCGTGCTCGTCGGTCAGCAGGACCGCAGTCTCACGCGCCGAGAAGGCGCTGCGCGACACGGCGGCGAGCGATTCGGCGACGTCCTCGTCGGTGGCGCTCAAGTCGAAGCGGCTGGAGATCTCCTGGAGCACTCTGACGCGCTCGGCAGAGGCCTCAGCTTCGCGCCGGGCCTGCAGGAGCGTCCGCTCGTATCGCGTGCGCTCGCTGGCGTTGAACACCGCCGTCCGGACGAGAGCCGCCTCGACGTCGTGGCGGGAGTTCACCATCACGGGCAGCGTCTGCCCGCCGGCGGTGACCATGGTGATGGCCACCTCCTCCACGGCTCCGCGCAGATGCAGCAGCTGGGTGTGCCGGGTCTCGAAGAAGAGGCGGCTTCCCGGGTCGAGGAGCTCGACGAACCTCCTCCCGATGACGTCTTCGGCGGTGTGGCCGAGCCAGTCGAGGAGGGTGCCGTTCGCTTCGACGATGGTTCCGTCGATGGTCGTGGCGACGAGCCCGCAGGGTGCGCTCTGGAACCAGTCGCTCTTGGGCCCGGCGCTCACGATAGATGACGGCGTATTCCCGCGACGACCTCATCCGGTGCCGACAGGATCGGGACGTGCCCCGTCGCCTCGAGCATCGTCAGGTGGCTGCCCGAGATGGTGGCGTTCACATACTCGCCGACGGGGACCGGGGCGATCAGGTCCTCGCTGCACTGCATGACCACGGTGGGCACCGAGACAGCGGGAAGGTCGGCGCGGTTGTCCGACAGGAAGGTCACATGCGCGAAGTGCCGGGCGATCCGCGGGTCCATGCGGCAGAAGCTCGCGGTGAGGCGCTCGCCCAGCTCAGGGCGATCCGCATTGCCCATGATGACCGGCGCCATCTCCTGCGACCAGCCGAGGTAGTTGGCGTCCAGCGATTCCAGCAGCGCCTCGATGTCGGCCTGCTCGAAGCCGCCGTAGTAGGAGCCGTCGTTGGTGTAGCGCGGAGAGGGGCCGATGAGCACCAGCGTGCCGAACCGCTCGGGGCGTCGGTTGGCGGCCAGAACGCCGATCATCGCACTGACGGAGTGGCCGACGAACACGACGTCGGAGGCATCCAGCGCGTCGAGGATCTCGAGGATGTCGGAGGCGTAGCCGTCGAGCGAGTCGTATTTGCCGTGGTCGTACTGCGACACATCGGATCCGCCCGAACCGACGTGGTCGAACAGCACGACGTTGCAGTCCTCCTCGAACTGCGGTGCGACGAGGTTCCACGTCTCCTGGCTGCACCCGAAGCCGTGTGCGAACATCACGGTGCGTCCGGCCGGGTTGCCGCTGATCGTGACGTTGTTCCGGCGCAGGACGTCGGTCATCTCGGAGGTGGTCATGGGTGCGGCGTTCCAATCTTCGGCGAGGTGCCGTCCCCACCCGATCGTAGGCGAGAGCACGCCGCGCCGCCGATTGCTCGGTCCTCCTATCGAATACGAGGACATCCAGGTATTCTGGATCCGTCGCGCCGACGATGGCCGATGACCCGGATCCGGATGCCTCACGAGGGCGTCGCGATCGAAGGAGCAACGATGTCCACCACGATCACTCCCGCCGCCCCCGCCGCGCTCCCCGATGACGAGCGAGCCGCGATCCTCGAGGCGGTGCGCGACTTCGCGCAGACGGAGCTCGCGCCCCACGCGCTCGAGTGGGACGCCGCCTCCCACTTCCCGCGCGAGACCCTGCACCGGGCGGGGGAGCTGGGCCTGGGCGGCGTGTACGTGCGGGAGGATGTCGGCGGCTCGGGATTGTCGCGCTCGGACGCAGCCGCGATCTTCGAGGAGCTCGCCCAGGCCGACCCCGCCATCGCCGCGTACATCTCGATCCACAACATGGTGGCCTGGATGATCGACGCCTACGGCTCCGACGCCCAGCGGCGGGAGTGGCTTCCCCTGCTCACCTCGATGCGAGGCTTCGGCAGCTACTGCCTCACCGAGCCGGGAGCCGGCTCCGACGCGGCGGCGATCACCACCAGCGCGATCCGCGACGGCGACGAGTTCGTGCTCACCGGCGTCAAGCAGTTCATCTCCGGCGCGGGCGAGGCATCCGTCTACGTCGTGATGGCGCGCTCGTCCTCGGTCGGCGAACCCGTCCAGCCGGGCGCCCGAGGCATCACCGCCTTCCTCGTGCCGGGCGACGCCGCCGGCCTGACGTTCGGAGCGAACGAGCACAAGATGGGCTGGAACGCCCAGCCCACACGGCAGGTGATCCTCGACGAGGTGCGGGTGCCCGCGGCGAACGTGCTCGGGAGCGTGGGGCAGGGCTTCAAGATCGCGATGTCGGCGCTCGACGGCGGCCGCATCAACATCGCCGCGTGCTCGCTGGGAGGCGCGCAGTGGGCGCTGGACCGCGCGATCCGCTACGTGCACGAGCGGTTCACCTTCGGTGAGCCGCTGGCCGAACGCCAGGCCGTCGTGTTCGCGCTCGCCGACATGGGAACCGAGCTGCGCGCCGCCCGCGCGCTGGTGCGCGATGCCGCCGCAGCCCTCGATGCGAAGGTCGCCGGGGGCGATGTGCCCGATCTCGCCATGCGATGCGCCATGGCGAAGCGCTTCGCGACCGACGCGGGCTTCCGTGTCGCCAACGAAGCGCTGCAGCTGCACGGCGGCTACGGGTACCTTCACGAGTACGGCATCGAGAAGGTGGTGCGCGACCTCCGCGTGCACCAGATCCTCGAGGGCACGAACGAGATCATGCGCGTCATCATCGGCCGGCAGCTGCTCGACGCCTGACGCGTGTCCGGACGAGGAGGTCCGCACACATGAGGATCGCATTCCTGGGCCTGGGTCACATGGGCCTTCCGATGGCGAAGAACCTGGCCGCGGCCGGTCACGACGTGGTGGGCTTCGACGTCGTCCCCGCTGCGAGGGAGTCGGGCCGCACCGCGGGCCTGACGGTGGCCGAGTCGGGAACGGATGCCGTCGGCACGACCACGCCGCAGGCCGAGGTCGTCATCACGATGTTCCAGACCGGCGGACAGGTGCTCGACGCCTACCGTGGGCCGGGCGGGGATGACGGGCTGCTCGCCGCGGCCGCGCCGGGAACCCTCTTCATCGACTGCTCGACCATCTCGGTCGAGGACGCGCGCTCCGCCCACGAACTGGCCGAGGCCTCGGGCCACCGAGCCCTGGACGCGCCGGTGTCGGGTGGTGTGGTGGGCGCCGAGAACGCCACGCTGGCCTTCATGGTGGGCGGCACCGAGAAGGACTTCGAAGCGGCCCGCCCCCTCCTGGAGACGATGGGTCGCCGTGTCGTCCACTGCGGTGGCGCGGGGCTGGGGCAGGCGGCGAAGGTCTGCAACAACATGATCCTGGCGGTGTCGCAGATCGCCGTCGCGGAGGCGTTCGTGCTCGGGGAGCGTCTGGGACTGTCGCATCAGGCGCTCTTCGACGTCGCCTCGAACGCGTCGGGACAGTGCTGGGCACTGACCACCAACTGCCCCGTGCCGGGCCCCGTCCCCACGAGTCCCGCCAACCGGGACTACCAGCCGGGGTTCGCCGGAGCGCTCATGAACAAAGACCTGGGGCTGGCGGAGCATGCCATCGAGGCGACGGGTGTCGAGGCCCGCATGGGCATGCTCGCCCGCGAGATCTACGCCCGCTTCGCCGAGGGTCCCGGCGCGGGCATGGACTTCTCGGGCATCATCACGACCATCCGCGACCACTCCGCCTGAGCGGCTCGTCCGCTCCCGCGTTCTCGCTCTGGCGAGCGCAGGACGATCCCCGACAAGATCGACGTGTGCCGGCGAGAACCATCGCCTCGCGAGGCGCCGACACCCCGAAGCGAAAGCAGGACCGATGACCGAGTACGCCACGATCCTCGTCGAGACGCGCGGACGAGTGGGGTGGATCACGCTGAACCGCCCCGAAGCGCTGAACGCGCTCAACACGCAGGTGATGCAGGACGTCGTCGCCGCGGCATCCGCGTTCGACGCCGACGACGGCATCGGCGCGATCGTGCTCACCGGCTCCGAGCGGGCTTTCGCCGCCGGCGCCGACATCAAGGAGATGGAGGGCAAGTCCGGGCTCGAGATGCTCATGGGGGACCACTTCGGCGGCTGGAGCCGGTTCGCCGCCGTGCGCACGCCCGTGATCGCCGCCGTCGCGGGGTACGCGCTGGGCGGCGGCTGCGAGCTGGCGATGATGTGCGACATCATCCTCGCCGCCGACACGGCGAAGTTCGGCCAGCCCGAGATCAACCTCGGCGTCATCCCGGGCATGGGCGGGTCTCAGCGACTCATCCGCGCAGTCGGCTACTACAAGGCGGCCGACCTCATCCTCACGGGCCGGGCGATGGATGCCGCGGAGGCCGAGCGCTCGGGGCTGGTCTCGCGGGTCGTGCCGGCATCCGACCTCCTCGACGAGGCGGGCGCGCTCGCCGACGCGATCGCGTCGAAGTCGCTGCCGTCGGTGTACGCGGCGAAGGCGACGCTGGATGCCGCGATGGAGGTGCCTCTCGCCGAGGGCCTGCGGCTGGAGCGCCACGTGTTCGCGAGCCTGTTCGACACCGCCGATCAGAAGGAGGGCATGGCCGCGTTCCGCGAGAAGCGCCCTCCGAGGTTCGAGAACCGCTGACGACGTGGCGTGGCGGCCGTCGATGAGGGAGCGACCGAGCCCTGCGGAGGGGCACCCGGGAGGGGAGCGCTCAGAGCGGCTCGGGCTGCGGCTTGGGATCGGTGAAGTCGCCGGCGTCCTTGCGCAGCCGCGCGATGATGCGCACGAGCTCGGTCGTGTCCTCCTCGCTGAGGCCCGGCTGCTCGAAGACCTGCTCGTTGAGGGCCAGCGTGGCCTCTTCGACGAGCGACCGCCCCGCCTCCGTGATCACCAGGATGGCGGCCCGCCCGTCGCCGGGGTGCGGCTCCCGCGACACCAGCCCGTCGCGGGCCAGCCGGTCGACGGTGTTGGTGACGCTGGTGGGATGCACTTGGAGGCGGGCGATGGCGCTCGCCATCGGCATCCGTCCCTCCCGGGTGAACCCGAGGAGCCTCAGCATCTCGTAGCGCGCGAACGAGAGACCGAACGGCTTCAGCGCGGCGTCGATGCGCGCGAAGATCAGCTGCTGTGCCCGGATGATCGATGTGACGACCGTCATGCCGGCCGCCGCCGGCTCCCACCCATGCGCGATCCACTGGCGCTTCGCCTCGGCGATCGGGTCGATCGGAAGACGCCTGGTGCCTGCCACGTGAACCTCCTCGCTCCACCGTACCGGGGTCGTGCCGGACAGCGCTCGGATGCCCCGTCGCGCGGGCTTATGTATACACAGACCGCCGCGGCGGTGCGCTTCACCCGAGCTCGAGCGCGTGATTGGGTACATTGCATCGCGCGCCATAGACTCGTGGCCAGCGTGAGGAGATCGTCATGAAGATCGTCGTCCTGGTCAAGGAAGTCCCGGATACGTACGGGGATCGCAAGCTGTCGCTGGAGACCGGGCTCGCCGATCGCGCGGCGTCTGAGGCGGTGCTCGACGAGATCTGCGAGCGCGCGCTCGAGGTGGCCTTGTCGTACGCCGACTCCCACGCCGGGACGGAGGTCGTCGTGCTGTCCATGGCGCCCGAATCGGCCGTTGCGACCGTGCGGAAGGGACTCGCGATGGGTGCCGGATCGGCGGTGCAGATCGTCGACGAGGCGCTTCTCGGCGCGGATCTCGGCCTGACCGCGGAGGTGCTGGCCGCCGCCCTGCGCCGGATCGGATTCGATCTCGTGATCGCCGGCAATCAGTCCACGGACGGGTCCGGGGGCGTGCTGCCGGCCATGATCGCGGAACTGCTCGAGGTGCCGCACGCCACGGCGCTGAGCACCGTCGAGATCGGCGAAGCCGCGGTGCGGGGCGTCCGCTTGAGCGACGCGGGATCCATGACGGTGTCGGCGCCGCTGCCGGCGGTCGTCTCCATCACCGAGGCGCTGCCGGACGCCCGGTTCCCCAACTTCAAGGGCATCATGGCGGCCAAGAAGAAGCCGTTCGAGACGCTGTCCCTGGCGGACCTGGGAATCGAGGCGGAGGAGCCCGAGGCGGCGCGCTCGATCATGATCGCGGTGTCCGAGCGACCGCCCCGAGAAGCAGGCATGAAGATCGTGGACGAGGGCGATGCCGGCGAGCAGCTGGCGCAGTTCCTCGTGTCGAACCGGTTGGTGTGAGGAGCGGGTGGTGGCGGAGTTCGCAGCGGATTCGATCCTGGTCCTCGTCGACGTGATGCCCTCGGGGGAGCTCGCCAAGAGCGCCGCGGGGCTGCTCGGCGCCGCAGCCGAGGTGGGGACCCCCGTGGCGGTCGTCGTGACGACGCCCGGCAAGGTGCAGCAGGCCGCCGAGCAGGCCGCGACGCTGGGCGCCACGGCGGTGCTGACCGCCGAGGGCGATCCGGGCGTGCTGTCGGCGCCCGTCGTGGACGCACTCGTCGCCGCCGCCCAGCTGGTGCACCCCGACGCGGTCCTGGTGTCGAACTCGATCGAGGGGCGTGACATCGCCGGGCGCTTCGCCGCCCGCACCCGGTCGGGGCTGTGCGTGGATGCCGTCGGGGTATCCCGCGACGCCGAGGGCGTGGTCGCACACCACTCGGTGTACGGCGGGGCCTACAACGTCGACGCGGCGGTGACCTTCGGCGCGCCGGTGATCACGGTGCGTCAAGGCGCGATCGACGCCCGCGCCGAGGCGCAGCCGGTGAACGCGGTGCCGTTGGCGGTGACCGCGTCCGGCAAGCCCGCCGCGAGCGTCGAGGCCTTCGACGAGGTGCAGGCGACGTCGACGCGGCCGGAGCTGCGCGGCGCGGCCAAGGTCGTCTCGGGCGGCCGGGGCCTCGGGTCGAAGGAGAAGTTCGAGCTCGTGGAGCAGCTCGCCGACGCGCTCGGCGCCGCCGTCGGGGCGTCTCGCGCCGCGGTCGACGCCGGATACGTCCCCCAGTCGTACCAGGTGGGTCAGACCGGTGTGTCGGTGAGCCCGCAGCTGTACGTCGCCCTCGGCATCTCCGGGGCCATCCAGCACAAGGCCGGCATGCAGACGGCGAAGACCATCGTGGCGATCAACAAGGATGCCGACGCCCCGATCTTCGAGATCGCGGACTTCGGCGTGGTGGGCGACCTCTTCACCGTCGTGCCGCAGCTGATCGCGGCGCTCGACGCCAAGAAGAGGTAGGACTGATGGCGACCTTCGGCTCGACGGTGCGACGCGGACTGCCCCGGGTGCCCGGTGGCGAGCCGTGGCCGCCTGCCGCCGCGATCCCAGGTCAGGGCGAGGTCGGGACGGGCCCGTCAGCGGAGTCGTCTGCAGCATCGGAGCCGTCCGCGCAAGCCGTCGTCGCGCCGCGGCCCGCCGCACCGGGGGAGCCCGCTGGGCCTCCTTCGGTGACACAGGCCGCTCCGGTGACGCCGGGAGTGCGCCCCGATGCCGCGGCGTCGTCGGCTGCGTCACTCCGGGCGTCCGCAGACGGCGCGCGCGTGGTGCGGCGCGGGCTTCCCCGTGTGGCGGGCGGCGAGCCGTGGCCGCCCGCGCGAGAGGTGCCCGTCGCGCGACGGGCGACCGCCGCGCCGGCGGGTGCCCAGACGGTGCAGCCCGCCGCCTCCGACAGTGACACCCCACAGGATGCGACGCCCGAGATCCAGCCCAAGCCTGCTGGAGTGTCGCAAACCACGGGCTCGGGCGGCTCCACTCCGCGCGTCGTGGCGCCCGGCTCGACGGCGGCCGCTCCCGCGGGTGCGGGGCGCGCTCTGAGACGCGGGCTGCCGCGCGTGCCGGGCGGTGAGCCCTGGCCCCCCGCAGGGCTCGCGCCGACGCGGTCGGATCGCTCCGCCGAGAGCACAGCCCCTCTCGAGACGCCCGACCGCGCCGGTTCCCTGCGAGGGCTGCAGGAAGAAGCGCCGCGCTCGCCGGGAACGGCAGCGCTCGTTGCGGATGCCGGCACAGGGGCGTCCGAGCAGCCGTTCGCCACGGCCACCGGGGTGCCGTTGACGGAGCCGCTTCCGTTCACCCGCACGGTGTGGGCCGGTGCTGCCGCGCGCACGCGACCGGCGCCGCGGCCGGAGCCGGAGCGGGTCGGGCCGTTCACGCGTCTGCAGTGGGCGGGCGCGGCGATCGTGGCCGGTGGCGGGCTCCTGGTCGCCGCCGCGATGGCCGTGCTGGTGGTGCGGTGGCTGCTGTCCACTCCGTGGGGTGCGGACTTCCTGCAGGCGTTCCCCGGCGAGTACCACCTGCCCGAGGGGGCGCCGGTGGGCTTTCCGGCGTGGCTGGGCTGGCAGCACTTCTTCAACACGTTCCTGATCGTGCTGATCATCCGCTCGGGGTGGCGGGTGCGCACCGAGAAACGGCCGACGGCGTTCTGGTCGCCGCGGACCAACAGGAAGCGCAAGATCAGCTTGACGCTGTGGTTCCACCAGGCGCTGGATGTGCTGTGGGTGCTCAACGGCGTGGTGTTCGTGGTGCTGCTGTTCGTCAGCGGGCAGTGGATGCGGATCGTCCCCACCAGCTGGGAGGTCTTCCCCAACGCGCTGTCGGCGGCGCTGCAGTACGTCTCGCTGGACTGGCCGACCGAGAACGGCTGGGTCAACTACAACAGCCTGCAGCAGCTGGCGTACTTCGCCACCGTGTTCGTCGCGGCGCCGCTGGCGGCGGTGACGGGGGTGCGGATGTCCGGCGTGTGGCCGAAGAACGCCGCGGCGCTGAACCGCGTCTACCCGGTGGAGTGGGCCCGCGCGATCCACTTCCCGGTGATGATCTACTTCGTGCTGTTCATCCTCGTGCACGTCGCCCTGGTCTTCGCCACGGGGGCGCTGCGGAACCTGAACCACATGTACGCCGCGCAGGATGCCGTCAACTGGACCGGCTTCTGGATCTTCGTCGCCTCGATGGTGGTCATCGCGGCGGGCTGGGTCGCCGCACGCCCGCCGGTGCTGGCCCCGATCGCGCGGCTGTTCGGGACGGTCTCCGGCCGCTGACGCGGTGTGGGGGATAACCCGAAGAGAAGTCTCCGGATGCCTCGGACGCGCGGTATGAGGCCCCGTCCTACGTTTGAGCCATGGCTTCTCCACCTCGCTCCGTCGCCGCAGGCGCCACGACCTCGCCCGCGCGCGTCGCCGGCGCCGTCGTCCACCTCGCCGCGCTCGGCTCCGTCGGCCCCGTGCTCTTCACGATCGTGCTCGTCCTGTTCGCGCTCGGACTCGGACTCCTTCCGCTGCTGGGTATAGGGCTGCTCTTCCTGCTCGCGTTCGTCTATGCACTCTTCGCCCTCGGCTGGCTCGAGACGGCGCGCATCGACGGGCTGTACGGCTTCGGCCTGACCCTCCCGCGGCCGCGCCGCAGCGGCCGGCCCGGCTTCGGCGGGTTCCTGCGGACCCTGTGGCAGCAGGCGATCGATCCGACCACGTGGCGCGCGGTCGCGAACGCGGCGATCGCCACGCTGCTCGGCTGGATCACGCTCGTGCTCGTCGGCACGTTCGCGTCCTCGCTGGTGATGGCCTTCGCGCCGCTGTTCGCCGATGCCGGCTCCGTGCCGCTCGCGCGCACCGGTATCGACGTCCCGCTGTCGTGGACCGTCCCCGTCGGCATCGTCGCCGCCGTGCTGTCGGCCGCCGCCGTGATCGGGCTGGCGCTGCTGCACGGCATCCTCGCCCGCGCCATCGTGGTGCCCTCCCGCGAGGCCCAGCTCGCGGAGGACGCGCGCACGTCGAACGAGCAGCGGGTCGGCGCAGTGCGCGCAGCCGACGTCGAGCGGACGCGGATCGAGCGCGACCTGCACGACGGCGTCCAGCCACGACTGGTCTCGGTCGGCATGACGCTCGGCCTCGCGCAGCAGAAGATCGACGCCGACCCGGAAGCGGCGAAGGCGCTCATCGCCGAAGCCCACACCTCGACCAAGGCGGCCATCACGGAGCTGCGGCAGCTGGCCCGCGGCATCCACACCGCGGTGCTCGACGACCGAGGCCTGGACGCCGCCCTGTCGGCGCTGGCCGGGCGCTCCGTGATCCCGGTGCACCTCGACGTGCGCCTGGACGGACGCTGCAGCCGCGACGCCGAGGCCGCCGCATACTTCACCATCGCGGAGGCGCTCACGAACGCGGCCAAGCATTCGCGCGCCACCGAGTGCCGGGTGGTCGTGCGGCTCCGCGAGCCGGGCACGCTGTGGGTCCGCGTCGAGGACAACGGCGTCGGCGGCGCTCGCGTCGTGGCCGGCGGCGGCCTCGACGGCATCACGAACCGCGTCCTCGCCGCAGGCGGGCAGCTGCGGATCGACAGCCCCGTGGGCGGTCCGACCAGCATCGAGGGGAGCATCCCGTGCGCATCGTGATCTGCGAGGACTCGGCGCTGCTGCGCGAGGGCCTCGTCCGGGTCCTCGAGGATGCCGGCCACGAGATCGTCGGCAGCCTCGCCGACGCCGGCCGTCTGGACGAGACGGTCGATGCGACAGCGCCCGACCTGTGCATCCTCGACGTGCGACTGCCCCCGAGCTGGACCGACGAGGGCATCCGCGCCGCACTGTCGCTGCGCGGACGGATGCCTCATCTGGCCGTGCTCGTGCTCTCGCAGTACGTCGAGGAGCGCTACGCCGCCGACCTCATCTCCTCCAGCGGGGGAGCGCTCGGCTACCTCCTGAAGGACCGGGTCGCCGACGTGTCGGACTTCCTCGAGGCGATCGACCGCATCGGCGGCGGCGCGACCGTGCTGGACCCCGAGGTGGTGGCGCAGCTGCTGAGCCGGCGCCGCAGGGACGACCGGATGCAGCGGCTGACCGATCGCGAGGCATCCGTGCTCGCGCTGATCGCCGAGGGTCGCTCGAACCAGGCGATCGCGAAGGCGCTGCACGTGAGCGAAGGCAGCGTCGAGAAGCACATCACGGCGGTCTTCCAGAAGCTCGACCTCGAGCCGGACGAATCCGGCAACCGGCGGGTGCTCGCGGCGCTCGCACACCTCGAACACGGCGGGTCCCGTCCCGCTCCCGGATCAAGCGGCCCTGCTCCGCAGACAGGAACGAATCGATGAGCACGATCACTCCGCCCCCTCCCGGCGCGCCGGCCCCTCAGGCGGCGCCCGTCCCCCAGCCGCCGTCGGGATCCGCCTCCCGCGTGGTGGCGATCCTCGCGATCGTCCTCGGCGCCGTCGTCGTCCTCGGCGCGCTGACCTCCGCGGTCGTGGGGACGATCGCGGCGGCGTCGGTGCACAGCTCCACCCGCACGGTCGCCGTCGACGGCGTCGAGGACCTCACCGTCGATGCCGCGGCCGGCTCGATCCGCGTGGAGTTCGCCGACGTCGACGAGGCCGAGCTGGAGGTCACCGGGGTGTTCGGCGCCGACCGGTGGCGACTGGACGAATCCGACGGCTCACTCGTGGTCGCCTCGCCCGACCGCTTCGGCCCGTGGTTCTTCCGCGACTGGTTCTTCGGCGACTGGTTCGGACGCCCGGGTGACGCCGTCCTGCGCCTTCCCACGGCCCTGCAGGGACTGGATGCCGACGTGACGCTGTCGGCCGGCGAGTTCACGCTCGAGGGCGACCTCGGCGAGCTCGACCTCGAGCTCAACGCCGGGCGTGCGACCGTCACGGGCAGCGCCGAGGAAGCGTCCGTCGACGTGCAGGCCGGACGCGGATCGCTCGAGCTGAGCGATGTGTCGACGGTGGCGCTGTCGGTCAGCGCAGGGTCTCTGGACGCCGAGTTCTCCGGGAATCGGCCGGACGATGTGCAGGTCGACGTCAGCGCCGGATCGGTGAACGTCACCGTGCCCGACGGCGACTACGACGTGACCAGCAGCGTGTCGGCGGGAGGCCTGGACAACCGCATCGGCTCCTCTCCCGGCGCGGCCAGCACGATCCGCGTCGATGTCGCGGCCGGACAGGTGACCCTGAGGGCGAACTGACGCGGGACGCGGGAGGCGGGAGCGGGCGACATCGTCCGCTCCCGCCTCCCGCATGCCCCGGAGCGCTGCCCCGCGCCTGGAGCGCATCTCGACGTCAGCCGTCGGATGCCGCGGCGCGGCCTGCCTCGTAGCCCTCGGCGTAGGCCTCGTCGGCGCCGAGCCGGAACATGTCGCGCTCCGCCGGCCGCACGATCGTCCGCGCGCCGGGCAGGTCGAGAGCCCCGACCAGGTCCGCGCGGCCCCGGACGACCGCGACCGGTCGGCGTGCCGCCTTCCCCTTGACGAGGTCGGCGGCGGCGGCGACCTCGTCGGCCACGCACGGCATGGTCACCACGAGCGGCCGGCCCTCGGCATCCGTTGCGCCGCGCATGTCCTCGAAGACGAGCACGCCGCCCGCGCCGATGGCGTGATCGGTCTGACCCTCGCGCCACGCGCGTCCCAGCGTGTCTGAGATGATCACGCCCACGCGCACGCCCAGGCGGGCTCGCAGGCCCGCCGCGAGTGCGCGCGCCGAGGCATCGGGGTCGACGGGCAGCAGAAGCACGGTCCCGTGCGGGGTGTTCGACGCGTCCACGCCCGCGGCCGCCGAGACGATCCCCAGGCGGTTCTCGACGATGCGGGTGGTCTGGCCCGTGGGGGAGGTGCGGGATGCCACGACCCGGACGGTCTCGGCTGTGATGGCGTCCTCGCGATCGTCGGCCGCGACGAACCGGCCCTCCGCCTTGGAGACGATCTTCGACGTCACCACCAGGATGTCGCCGTCGGACAGCTGGTCACCCGCTGCCTGCGCGAGGACCTCGACGAGGTCGGTGCCGGACGTGATCTCAGGGATGCCGTCGAGCGGCCAGACGGTGAGCCGGGGACGAGGGGTCATGCCCTCCAGTCTCCTGGAACCGACGTGCGTCAGCGGACGAACCGCACCTCGGTCAGCGTCTCGCCCAGGAACGGCTCGGTGTGCGTCGCGCCGTCGAGGGTGAAGCCGTTTCGCGTGTAGAAGCGATGCGCCCGCGGGTTGTCATCCGCGACCCACAGGTACAGCGGCTCGCCCTCCTCGACGACGGCGTCGAACAGCTTCTGGCCGATGCCGGTGCCGTGGTACGCGTCGAGCAGGTAGATGAAGTACAGCTCGCGGAAGCGCGGCGCGTCGCGGTCGCGCGCCGGGCCCGAGCCGGCGAAGCCGACGATCTCGCCGTTCACGAGTGCGGCGTACATCTTGAACTGCGGGCCCTGTGCGGCCCAGTGCGTCCACAGCTCCGCCAGGCGCTTGGGCGAGACGGCCTCGAGTGCGGCCTTGCTGATCAGGTGATCGTAGGTTTCATGCCAGCACGTCGCGTGGACGCGCCCGAGGGCTTCCGCGTCGACGTCTCGCACCGGACGGACGACGATGTCGGTCTGGATTTCGGCTCCCATGGCCAGACTCTACGCGCGAGGTCGCGGAACGAGAAATCGCGCGAACGCCGTGTGAACGGCCCATGACGGATGCCACGCGGACGACGCATCGGACGATCTCCGGCCCGCGCTCGCACGCGGGAAGCGCACTGTCGGAAACCGACAAACGAATCCCGGTCTCACGGGGAGATCACTACCATCGCTCGACGTGAACGTGATCTGGCGGACGCTCCTGGTGATGCTGACGGCGCGACGCCGTGCCCGGCGGGACGGGCGACTGGGTCCGACCGAGATCGGCCGCATCCGCCTGACGACGCTGCCGACCGACATCGACCTGCTGCGGCACATGAACAACGGCCGCTATCTGTCCCTGTTCGACCTGGGCCGCTGGGATCTGCTCGTGCGGACCGGGCTCTGGGACGTCATGAGGAGGCACGGCTGGTACGCCGTCGTGTCGAGCGAGACGGTGACCTTCCGCAAGTCGCTGAATCTGTGGCAGCGATTCGAGCTCGAATCCCGCTTGATCGGCCACGACGACAAGGCGATCTACCTGGAGCATCGAGCAGTCGTCGCCGGGGAGGTGTACGCCCGAGCGATCATCCGGGCGCGGATGCTCAAGCGCTCCGGCGGCACGCTCTCGCACGAGGAGCTCTTCGCCGCGGTCGGTCGCCCCGAGGGCATACCGGAGGTGGATGCCTGGGTGCACGACTGGGCGGCGGCATCCGCTCTTCCTCCCACGCGCGCCGAGGCGCCGAGCGTGTGGAGCTGAGCGGTCAGCGCAGCAGCGCGGCGACCACCAGGGAGAGCGACCCGGCGATGGCGATGTTGATGGTGGCCAGCAGCGCCGTCCACACCTGAGTGGAGCGCCGGGCCATCACCGCGCCTCGGCTCGGTCGAATCGTCATGCTCCGACGTTAAGCAACCGGCGGGCTGCCCGGCCGCCCTTGACAGAAGGCGCATCACCGTCTATGGAGCGGTGCGGGGTCCGCTCAGGGTGCCGCGCGGGGGTCCTCCGGCTCCGGCACGATCATCAGGCCGCCGGGAGAGTTCGCGGACTTGGTGAGGGCCTCCACCCACGCGGGATTCAGGCGCGGCTGACGGCTGCCGAAGTATTCGAACGCGAGGGAGACGTTCGGGCTCAGCCACACCGACATGCGGCCCATGCCGCTGCGCATCGGATCGGTCCAGGTGAACGCGAAGGTCTCTCCGCGACGGAGCTTGGACCAGATGACGACCTGCAGGTGCGCCAGCACGCGGTCATCCAGCGAGACGGTGACCTTGGAGTCGTAGGTGAGCGTGCCCATCGCACCCACCTTACGCGTCTGTCGGCGGCGGGCCCACTCGGCGGGCGGGACACGCGGGGAACCGGGCGACGACACCGAACGGACACGCGCGCGGATGCGGTCAGCGAATTATACGCATTCGACTATCATTTGTCCGATGTTGCGTGAATCCCGTCGTGTCACCGACGCTAAGGGGATGATCGATTCGCCCGTGCTGACGCGCGACCTGCGGATGGCCGTTGAGGACGACGGTCTCGCCGTGGCGTATCAGCCGATTTTCGAACTGGGGAACGGGCCTGGGAGCACCGCGCGTCTGACCGCGGTGGAGGCGCTGAGTCGGTGGGCGCATCCGTCGGTCGGCGAGGTCTCGCCCGACCGCTTCATCCGCCTGGCCGAGAGTGCGGGATTCCTGGACGCTCTGGACGAGTACGTCCTCGTGCACGCCGGTGAGCAGCTGCGCGTGTGGCAGGCGGCAGGCCACCGGCTGGGGCTGTCGGTCAACGCGTCGCCGTCGCACCTCACGGTCGCGTACGTCGACGTCATGCTCACGCGCCTGGACCACCTGAAGCTTCTGCCGGGCAGCCTGACGGTCGAGATCATCGAGGTGCCGTCGCCGCAGATCATCCCCGGCATGGCGGAAGCCTTCTCGCTGCTGCACGAGGCCGGTGTGGCGATCGCCATCGACGATTTCGGAGCCGGCGACACGACCTACGACATGCTGCGGATGCTGCCGATCGACGAGGTCAAGGTCGACCGCAGCCTCACTCAGAGCAGCAGCGGTGAAGCGGACGACACCGTCCACGAGGTCGTCGCCCTCGCAGCGGAGCACGGCTGGCGCGTCGTCGCCGAGGGGATCGAGACCGAAGCGGATCTCGAGCGGGCCCGCCGCCGCGGATGCCACCGCGGCCAGGGGTATCTGCTGGGCAGGCCGACGGGCCCGCAGGAGATCGAGGAAGTCCTGAACGGACGGGATCAGAGCGCGGTGTAGTGCCCGTCCGCGTCGTCGTCCTCGTCGGCCGCGGAGTTGTCCCCCACGTCGATCGTCGTCCAGGTGACAGGCATCCCGGGGGAGAACAGGATGTCGATGCCGGGGCCTCCGCGCAGACCCGGGATGTTGACGTACCCGCCGCCATCGCGGATCGCTTCGAGAACCTGCTGCTTGAGCGGGGTGACAGGATCGGGCAGGAAGTAGTCTCGCCCGTCGACTGTGAGCCGGTGCATGATCGCCATCCCTCCAGCGTAGCGGCGCGGAAGTGCCCGCTTCCCTCGTAGGATCGAAGGGATGGGTACTCTCCACTACGGCTCGCCTTCGGCCGAGTTCTCGATCGACGACCGCACGCTCGCACACCTCGAGCTGGTGATCGTGGCGAAGCTTCGCCGCAAGGAGGGCCTCGCCTTCTCGATCACCGACGAGACGACCCGCGTGCGTCAGGCCATCTGGCTGTCGCCCGCGGCGACGGTCCGGTTCGAGTACGACGCACCCATGCCCGAGATCAACCGGGTGTGGCTGCAGGAACTCGTCGAGGCGGCGAACTCGCCGACAGGTCTGCGCATCCTCGAGGAGCCCTCGACGTCAGCCTGACGCTCGAGCGCCGCCCTGCCGCTTCGCGCGGTACATCGCCGCGTCGGCGGCGGCCAGCAGCTGCGACGCGGTCCGGGCCTCGCTCACGGCGACGACCCCGGCCGACGCCGTCACCGCGATCGAGATGCCGCCCACGGCGATGGGCTCGGACACGGCGGCGAGCGCGCGCTCGGCCACCACGCCGGGATCGCCGACGTCGATGCACACCATCACGAACTCGTCCCCTCCCAGCCGCGCCACGACATCCGAGCCGCGGGCGAGGCCTGACAGGCGCCGGCCGACGGCGGCCAGCACCGCGTCACCGGCATCGTGGCCGTGCGTGTCGTTGACCGCCTTGAAGCCGTCGAGGTCGATGAACACGACGGAGACGTGCCCGCGCTCGCTCTCGAGCACCTGATCCAGCCGCTCGGCCAGGAAGCGACGGTTCCGCAGCCCCGTGAGGGCGTCGCGCATCGCGAGCTCCGCCAGCTCGGCCTGTGCGCGGCCCGCGAGAGCGCCGCGGATGTCGGCTCCCAGGGCGAAGGCATCCTGGGCGTGTGCGCCCCAGGGCAGGCACTGCCCGGTCACGCTCTCCCTCCATGCGGAGAACGAGCGCCGAGGAGACAGGTCGTGATCGCGGTTCGCGCTGGTCTGGTCCCCGAGCCATTCGACGGTGCGCGCCACCTCTTTCCGCAGGAAGACCAGCCGGTCATCGCCTTCGAGCGGCACCACGATGACACCCGCGATGCCGTCGAGCTCCGCGGCCAGGTCGGGCCGCTCACGGGGCAGCGCCTCCGACACGAAGCCGCCGTCTCCTGCGGCCGCGAGCAGGTCGGCCGTGCGCTCCAGCGGCGGCACGGAGCCGAGTGTGTGCAGGGCGCCGCTCAGCCTCAGCACCACGCCGTCAGCGGGCACGACATCCAGCACGGTGCTCGCGCCGCGCAGCAGGACGGAGGCGACGTCGACCGGGCCGTGCAGCGGCGCCGTGAGCGTCGCCCGTCGCGCGCGCGCTCCGAGCTCGCGGCGAAGGCGGGTGATCTCCTCAGCCGCGGTGAGCTGCATCGTGAGCTGGCTCGCGAGCACTTCGAGCGCTCGCCGCAGGAGCACCGGCACCCGACGCGGCGTCCGGTGCGCGCACGTGATCATCCCGACCAGCCGCTCCTCGGCCACCAGGGAGAACGAGACGGTGGAAGCCTGACCCATGTTGCGCATGAACTGCAGGTGGTGCGCAGACACCGCGCGCAGCTCGGTCGGTCCCAGGTCGACCGGTTCCGCGCTCGGAAGGAGCGTGCGCACCTCCCGCCCGGGGTCCTCGGTGTCGGCGATGAGCCGCGAGCGCTTCTCGACGTACAGCGCGCGCGCCTGAACCGGGATGTCGGAGGCGGGGAAGTGAAGACCCAGGTAGGGCTCCATGTCGGACTCCCGTGCATCGGCGACGACCTGACCGTGGCCGTCGTCGTGGAAGCGGTACACCATGACGCGGTCGAACCCGATGAGCCGCTTGATCTCGTCCGCTGCGCGCACCCGGAGCTCGTCGGGATCGGTCACGGAGGCCAGCCGCTGGATGGCGCCGACCACCCCCGTCCGCACGTACTCCAGGTCAGGGACGACCGGCTCCAGCTCGACCAGCAGCGGCGCCGTGGCGCGATGCGTGATGACGTCGTAGGACCGGCCCTCGATCACGACCCGCACCGGGTCCACGGCCACGCCGTGCGCGACCGCCCGGTCCAGCACGCCGTCGCCCACGTCCGCGATCGGACGCCCCAGCCAGCCGGCCGCGTTGTCGCTGGCCACGACGACCGTGCTGGTGCCTTCCTCCACGCCGAGCAGCATCCCGTGCGACTGGATGCGACCGATCGTGCGGATGGGCTCGGCGGCGCACTCCTCCAGCCGCCTCCGCTCGCCGCTGTCACGGAGGGAATCGCTGTGGAACGACAGTGCCGGGTGGTCCGTCACAGCGCCTCCTTCGGGGACGGCTCTCCGGCGTCACCGGCGAAGCCCTCCCATCGTAGGGCGAGGATCGCCGGACTACTCCAACGCCGTTGCACGCGCAAGGGCGTTGCCGGTGGGTCGAAGGCGGCGCTTTCGTGGACCGTGGGAGCGTCGCGACAGTCGGCGCCGAGGAAGGAGGGACCGTGGACGCCACCACCATCATCTGGATCATCGTCGGCATCGCCATCGTCCTGGTCATCGTGGTCGTCGCGCTGCTGCTGATCTCGCGGGCGCGCGGGGAGCGCCATCGCACCGCCCAGCACCAGAAGGCGGAGCGCCTGCGCGAGGAAGCGCGCGAGACCGACCTGCGGGCCCGCGAGCACGAGGCCGAGGTCGCACGGGCGCGTGCCGAGGCGTCCGCGGCGACCGCCGCAGCCGAGGCCGCACGCGCACGCGCCGCGGAGGCGTCGCTGGACGCCGACCGTCGGGCCGGCACGATCGACGAGCACACCTCGAACGCCGAGAAGCTGCGTGCAGAGCAGGCCGAGAAGCTCCGGAAAGCCGACGACGTCGACCCGTTCGTGCAGACCGATGCCGGCCAAGGCGACCGACGTGTCGACGGCGCCGGCGACCACACCGGTGCGGCGGATCGGCCCGCGGCGGACGCGACGGGTCGCCGGGACGGCGACCACTCGCCGGCGGACCGCGGCCCGACCGACGCCACGACCGATCATCCGCCGATCCGCCGCGACCCGGCGTAGCGATGCTCGTCGCGGTGTGACTGCCCGCGGCGGCGCATCCGACCCGACACTCCCGCCGAGAACGGGCTGCGACAGCCCCGGCAGACCGTAGGCTTGTCGCCATGGTGACCGACCTCTACGAGGGGGACACCGACCGCCCGGCCCCCGGCGACGACCTCGCCGCGCGTGCCGTCGCACTGGCGCAGCGGTGGATCACCGAGAGTGCCGAGGTCGAGGTGGACCCCGCAGCCGAGCGACTGGCCGGCGTGCTGAAAGACCGCAACGGTCTGCCTTTCACGATCGGCTTCGTGGACGGCGTGATGCGTCCGGAGAGCCTCGCCGCCGCGGCATCCAATCTGCATCGCGTCGCGCCGCTCGTCCCCGAGTTCCTGCCGTGGTACCTGCGACAGGCGGTGCGGATCGGCGGCGCGGTGGCGCCGGTGCTGCCCGCGCCGGTCGTGCCGGTCGCTCGTCGAGTGCTGCGCGAGATGGTCGGACACCTCGTGGTGGACGCGCGGCCCGAGAAGCTCGGCCCGGCGCTGGAGAAGATCCGCGAGTCCGGTGCGCGCCTGAACCTCAACCTGCTCGGGGAAGCCGTGCTCGGCGAGGAGGAGGCGCTTCGGCGGCTGGAGGGCATCCACGAGCTCATCCGCCGGCCGGACGTCGACTACGTGTCGGTCAAAGTGTCGGCCATCGCCAGTCACATCTCGATGTGGGCGTTCGACGAGGTGGTGGACCGGGTCGTCGAGCGACTGATGCCGCTCTACCTCACCGCCGCGCGTCCTTCCACGGCATCCGGCGGGACGACCTTCATCAACCTGGACATGGAGGAGTACCGCGATCTCGATCTGACGATCGCGGTGTTCACCCGGCTCCTGGAGGATCCTCGTCTGCACGGGCTGGAAGCCGGCATCGTGCTCCAGGCCTACCTGCCCGACGCCCTTCCGGCGCTTCAGGAGCTGACGGCCTGGGCGCGGCAGCGGCGGGCGGCCGGTGGTGCGCGCATCAAGATCCGCCTCGTGAAGGGCGCGAACCTGGCCATGGAACGGGTCGACGCGGTGATGCACGGCTGGTCGCCCGCGACCTACGACGCCAAGGTCGACACCGACGCCAACTACGTGCGGTGCCTGCGCTTCGCTCTGCAGCCGGAGAACACCGCCGCGGTGCGGGTCGGGGTCGCCGGCCACAACCTCTTCGACATCGCGTTCGCCTGGCTGCTCGCGGGCGCGACCGGCGTGCGTGCCGACGTCGAGTTCGAGATGCTCCTCGGGATGGCGCAGGGCCAGGTCGCCGCGGTCTCGCGCGAAGTCGGGCACGTGCTGCTGTACGTGCCGGTGGTCCGCCCCGACGAGTTCGACGTCGCCATCAGCTACCTGGTGCGGCGCGTGGAGGAGAACGCCTCGAGCGACAACTTCCTGTCCGCGGCGTTCGACCTCGCCGAGGACCCGGCGATGTTCGCGCGGGAGCGGGACCGCTTCCTGGCCTCGCTCGACCGCGCCGACGACCCCTCGCTCCCGATCGGTCCGCGTCGCCTCCAGGACCGCACCGCCACGGCGGGCGAACCGCCCCGCGAGCAGGCGAGACGTGTGCGGCCTGCGGCCGAGGAGGAGCAGGCGGGCCTCACGCAGGCCGTCATCGGCATCGCCCGCTCGGCGATCGCCGAGCAGGCGGCTGGCGAGACGACCCCCGTCGCGCCGCTCGTGCCCGAGCAGGTCTTCGGCGGAGTGCCGTTCGTCGAGACGGCGGTGTTCTCGCCGCGCGAGAGCGACGCGCCCGTGGGCGGCGTCGCGGGCTTCCGCAACGCACCCGACAGCGACCCGGCTCTGCCGGCCAACCGGGCGTGGGCGCGCGACATCCTGGCGCGGATCGAGAGCTCCCGCGCCGGAGACGCCACGATCGCCGCCGCCCGGGTGACCGACGAGGCGGCGCTCCGGCTCATCGTGCAGCGCGTCCGGGACGCCGCCGGCATGTGGGGCACCACCCCCGCGGCCGACCGCGCGAGCGTGCTCGCAGGAGCCGCGCAGGCCCTGGAGCGGCGGCGTGGCGAGCTCATCGAGGTCGCGGCGTCCGAGACCGGGAAGGTGTTCTCGGAGGCCGACGTCGAGGTCAGCGAGGCCGTCGATTTCGCCAACTACTACGCCGCGTCGGCGCGCGAACTGGACCGCGTGAGCGGTGCGATGTTCGAGCCGGCACGCCTGACCGTCGTCACGCCGCCGTGGAACTTCCCGATCGCGATCCCCGCGGGCGGCGTGCTCGCCGCGCTCGCCGCCGGCTCGGGCGTCGTGTTCAAGCCCGCGCCGCAGGCGCGCCGCTGCGCCGCCGTGGTCGCCGAGGCGCTGTGGGAGGCCGGCGTGCCGCGCGACCTGCTCGCGCTGGTCGACATCGAGGAGGGCGCGCTCGGGCAGACGCTCATCTCGCATCCCGACGTCGACCGGGTCATCCTGACCGGCTCGTGGGAGACGGCGGCCCTCTTCCGGTCGTGGCGGCCGGAACTGCCGCTGCTCGCCGAGACCAGCGGCAAGAACGCGATGATCGTCATGCCCTCCGCGGACCTCGATCTCGCGGCATCCGACCTGGTCAAGAGCGCCTTCGGGCACGCCGGCCAGAAGTGCTCGGCCGCGTCGCTGGCGATCCTGGTCGGACCGGTCGGGCATTCGCGGCGGTTCGCGCGCCAGCTCGTCGACGCCACGAGGTCGCTGCGGATCGGCCCGCCTTCGGATCCGCTGTCCGAGGTCGGACCCGTCATCGAGCCGCCGAGCGGCAAGCTGGAGTGGGCCCTGACGACCCTCGAGGAGGGTGAGCGCTGGCTTCTCGAACCGGATCTGCTCGACGTCGACCCCGAGTACCGTGGCCGCCTGTGGTCGCCCGGCATCCGCACGGGCGTGCAGCCGGGGTCGCGCTTCCACCGCGAGGAGTTCTTCGGACCCGTCCTGGGCATCATGCATGCCAGGTCGCTGTCGCACGCGATCGAGCTGCAGAACGCGGTGGCGTACGGCCTGACCGCAGGCTTGTACACCCAGAACCCGGACGACCTCGCCCTGTGGCTGGATCGGGTCGACGCGGGGAACCTCTACGTCAACCGCGGCACGACGGGCGCCATCGTGCAGCGTCAGCCGTTCGGCGGATGGAAGCGCTCGTCGGTCGGGCCGGGCGCCAAGGCGGGCGGACCGAACTACCTCGTGGGCCTGGGGCGCTGGCGGCCGACCGCGGGCGGGCCCGCCTCGGCCACGCTGCACCTCCGAGGCCTGGACACGCGCATCACGTCGGTGATCGAGGCGGCGCAGCCGTCGCTGGACTACGAGTCCTTCGAGTGGCTGCGGCGCGGGGCGCTCTCGGATGCCATCGCGTGGGACCGCGAGTTCGGCCGCGTGCGCGACGTCACGGGTCTCGGCGTCGAGCGCAACCTCTTCCGCTATCGTCCGGTCGGTTCCGTGGCGCTGCGCGCGACATCGGATGCCACGTGGCAGGCGGTGCTGCGCGTCGCGATCGCCGGCATCCGCGCGGGATCCGCGCTGACCCTCAGCGCCCCGGTCGGCCTGCCCGCGTCGGCACGGCGTGCGCTCAGCGACCAGGGCGTCGGGGTGTTCGTCGAGACCGATGAGCAGTGGATCGAGCGCATCACCGCAGCGGGCGGAACCGTCGCCGCCGGCGAGGACGAGCCGCAGCCCCGCCCGTCCCGGGTGCGCCTCATCGGTCCGCGCGATTCCGTCGACGCGCTGCATCGTCGTCTCGCGGTCGCCGTCCACGGCGACCCCGACCTCTCCGTCTACGACAACGAGGTCACCACCGCGGGGCGGCTGGAGCTGCTGCCGTTCCTGCGCGAGCAGTCCGTCACGATCACCGCTCACCGCTTCGGCAACCCCGACCGGTGGTCCGAGGACGTCATCTGAGCACAGCCCGACCCGTTCGTTCCTGTCGGGCTCGGCGGCCGCCATGCACGGCCATGTAAAAGATGTTTGACACCGAGGTCGGCGACGCCTAGTCTCACGTGTAAACAATCTTTTACATGGAGGAGGCGGTCGTGGTCTATCAGGAACGCAACGTCTGGTCGAGTCTCATCGTGAGCGTGGTGGCCATGATCGCGTACGCGGCCGTCGTCCTGACCGAGGCAGCCGGCGGCGCGTTGACGGATGTCGAGTGGGTGCCGATCATGCTGTGGACCATCGGCGGCAGCATCGCCGCGTCGATCGTGATCAGCATCGTGTGGGGCATCCTCGCGGGAATGCGGGATCCCGACGGGGTCGGCGCCTCCGACCAGCGCGATCGCGACATCGCCCACATGAACACGCGCGTCGGTCAAGCCTTCCTCGTGCTCGCCGGGCTCGGCGTGATCGCGCTGTGCATCCTCGAGTCCGACTGGTTCTGGATCGCCAGCACCATGTTCTACGGCTTCGGGCTCTCGTCCATCGTGGGCGGCATCGCGAGCGTCACCGCGTACCGGCGCGGGCTCGCCTGATGGTCAAGCCGACGAAGGTCACGAACTCCGTCCGCTCCGTGCGCGAGGACGCAGGCATGACGCAGGCTGAGCTCGCCCGCCGCGTCGGGGTGACCCGTCAGACCCTCATCGCGATCGAGCAGGGCAGGTACTCGCCCTCGCTCGAGCTCGCATTCCAACTCGCCCGCGCGTTCGGCGTCGGGCTGGACGATCTCTTCTCGTATCCGGAGGACTGACATGGACACCCCATCGACGACGGCTGCCGCGCGCCGCCATCCCGACGTCATGACAGCGTGGCGGCAGGAGCGCTACGGCGACGCGGATGTCGTGACGCTGCAGCCGGTCCCCACACCGGCGCCCGGACGCGGGCAGGTTCTGGTCCGGCCCCTGGCCGTCGGCCTCAACAGCGGCGACATCCACGTCATGCGCGGCGAGCCGCTCCTCGTGCGCGCCGCGTTCGGGGTGCGCCGCCCGCGTCAGCCGGTGCGGGGCATGGATGCCGCGGGCACCGTGATCGCCGTCGGCGACGGGGTGAAGGACGTCGTCGTCGGCGACGAGGTGGTCGGCGAGCTGCCGGCCGGCGGGGGGCTGGCGGGCTTCGCCATCGCGCCGGCCTCGCGACTGGTCCGGCGCCCCCGTGCGCTCAATCCCGTCGTCGCGGCATCCCTTCCCATCGCCGCCGGCACCGCCTGGCAGGCGCTGGACCGCGCCGGCGTCCCCGAGCAGGCGACCTCCACGTCGCCGCGGCGCGTCCTGGTCATCGGCGCCTCCGGCGGGGTGGGCACATTCGCCGTGCAGCTCGCCGCGCTCCGCGGCGCTGACGTGTGGGCGCTGTGCGGTGAGCGCAACCGGCGACTCGTCGAAGGACTGGGCGCCGCCCGGACCTTCGACTACCGCGCGGTGCAGCCCGGCGCACCCGAACTGGGCGAGGGGCGCTTCGATGCCGTCATCGACATCGCCGGGACGGCACCGGTTCGCACGCTCCAGCGGCTGGTCCGCCACGGAGGCGCCGCCGTGCTCGTCGCAGGAGAGGGTGGCCGTGTGCTCGGGCCGGTGGGACGCATCGCATCGGCCGCGGTCCTCTCGCTGGCATCCCGGCGTCCGCTGCGTCCCCTCGCCGCCACGGCGAAACCCGAAGTGCTCCGTCGCCTCCTCGACCTCACCACGGAAGGCCGCCTGCGTCCCGTGATCGAGCGGGTGTACGCCTTCGAGGACGCCGCCGCCGCGCTGGCACATGTCGCCGCCGGGCACACCGTCGGCAAGGTGGTCGTCGCGGCGAGCTGACGACAGACTGTTTCCAGGCGCTGCACAGGCGACGTGAGAGAATGGCTTCGGCGTGCCCGGGTCGCCCTCCGACGAGCTCGAGAACCGAGACAGGAGGCCGCCGGGCCTCTGGACAGCGTCCGCCGCCCTTCGCAAGGAGATCGATGTCCACGCAGAACACCGCGCCCGCTTCGACAAGCTCAGCGACCGAGAACCTCGACTCGGCGACGGAGAGCCTCGGCGTCGCCGAGAGGGTGCAGCAGCACCGCCGCTACCTGATGTGCCGCCCCGAGCACTTCACGGTGAGCTACTCCATCAACCCGTGGATGGAGCCGAAGAACCCGACCGACACGGCGCTCGCACTGCGCCAATGGCAGACCCTGTACGACGCCTACATCGAGCTGGGGCACGAGGTGCACCTCATCGACCCCATCCCGGGCCTGCCCGACATGGTCTACACGGCCAACGGCGGGTTCCTCATCGACGGCGTCGCGTACGGTGCGAAGTTCCGCTATCCCGAGCGGATGCCGGAGGGGCCGGCGTTCATGGCATGGTTCCGGGACAACGGCTTCGACGTGGTCGAGCCCGTCGAGGTGAACGAGGGGGAGGGCGACTTCCTGCTCGTCGGCGACACCATCCTGGCCGGAACCGGCTTCCGCTCGACCGGCGACAGCCACCGTGAGATCGCCGACGTGTTCGGCCGCGAGGTGCTCAGCCTCACCCTCGTGGACCCGCGGTTCTACCACCTCGACACCGCCATCTCGGTGCTCGACCCGGTGGAGGGCCCTGGCGGCGTCGACCGGGCGAACATCGCCTACCTTCCCGGCGCCTTCGACCAGCGCAGCCAGGACATCCTCGCCGAGCGCTATCCCGATGCGATCCGCGTCGCGGATGCCGACGGCGCCGTCTTCGGTCTCAATTCGGCCAGCGACGGGCGCAATGTGATCATCTCGCCCCGCGCGACCGGCTTCGAGGCACAGCTGCGCGAGCGCGGCTACAACCCGGTACTCGTCGACCTGTCCGAGCTGCTGCTCGGCGGCGGCGGCATCAAGTGCTGCACGCTCGAGCTGCGGCGCTGACAGGAGACGACCATGACCTCGCTATCGACCTCGCCCGACACCACCACGGTCCGCGTCATCGCCGGTGAAGAGGAGCACGTCGCCCGCAACTACGCGCCGCTTCCCGTCGTGATCGCACGCGGCGAGGGCGCGTGGGTGACGGATGTGGAGGGCAAACGCTACCTCGATCTGCTCTCGGCCTACTCGGCGCTGAACTTCGGGCACGCGCATCCCGCGCTGCTGGCCGCCGCGCAGGAACAGCTCAACCGCCTGACGCTGACCAGCCGGGCCTTCCACAACGACCGGCTGGGCTCCTTCGCTGCCGCTCTTGCCACGCTGTGCGGCAAGGAGATGGTGCTTCCCATGAACACCGGCGCCGAAGCCGTCGAGACGGGCATCAAGGTGGCACGGGCGTGGGGATACCGCGTCAAGGGCGTCACGCCCGACTCCGCGACCATCGTGGTCGCGCACGGCAACTTCCACGGCCGCACCACGACGATCGTGGGCTTCAGCGATGATCCCGACGCGCGCAACGACTTCGGTCCCTTCGCCCCCGGCTTCGTCCACGTGCCCTTCGGCGACGCGGCCGCCATCGAGGCGGCCATCGACGAGACGACCGTCGCGGTGCTCATCGAGCCCATCCAGGGCGAGGCGGGGATCGTCCTGCCCCCGCAGGGATACCTGCGTGAGGTGCGGGAGATCTGCACCCGCCGCAACGTCCTGTTCATCGCCGACGAGATCCAGTCGGGCCTCGGCCGGGTCGGCGAGACGTTCGCCTGCGACCGCGAAGAGGTCGTGCCCGACGTGTACCTGCTCGGCAAGGCCCTGGGAGGGGGCATCCTTCCGGTGTCGGCGGTCGTCGCCGATCGGGATGTGCTGGGGGTGCTGCGCCCCGGCGAGCACGGCTCGACGTTCGGCGGGAACCCGCTCGCGTCCGCGGTGGGCCTGCGCGTGGTCGAGATGCTGCAGTCCGGGGAGTTCCAGCAGCGTGCGAAGCTGCTCGGCGAGCACATGGACACGAAGCTGCGGGAGCTCATCGGGCACGGCGTCACGGCGGTCCGCTCCGCCGGGCTGTGGGCGGGTATCGACATCGATCCCGCCGTCGCGTCGGGGCGCGAGATCGCAGAGCGTCTGATCGCCCGAGGCGTGCTGGTCAAGGACACGCACGGCCACACCATCCGCATCGCCCCGCCGCTGGTCATCCGGGCGACGGAGATCGACTGGGCTGTCGAGCAGCTGCGCGTCGTCCTCGCCGGCTGACTCAGGCGGTGCGGCTCAGGCGTGAGTGCGCCGGCGGGCCGCCGAAGTGCCGGCGCATGGCCCTGCGCGCGCGTTCCGGATCGCGCGCCTCGATCGCGTCCACGATCTCGTAGTGGACCCGATCGGTCAGCTGCGTGGATTCAGAGTCGGCCGCCGCGCCGGCGACCTCCCGCCGCCGCGCCGCGATGTCATCGCGCAGCACCGGGCGCAGTCCCTCCTCGAGGAAGCGCAGCACCGAGTTGTCCACCATCGCCTGAAGGTGCTCGTGGAACGCCACGTCGGCATCTCGGGCGCCCGTTTCGTCGCCGGCCTCGTGCGAGGCCACCATGCGGTCCACGTCCCGGCGCAGAGCCGTGACCTGGGCGGGCGTGGCGTGCCGTGCCGCCGCCTCGGCGATCGCCTCCTCGAGCAGGACGCGTGACTCGGCGAACTCCGCGTCGGTGAGGTATCCCAGTGCGCGGGCGATCGTGAAGAAGGTGCGCACGAAGTCGTACGGCGGCTTCGTCAGGTAGGTGCCTCGCCCTTGCGTGCGTCGAAGGAATCCCAGTCGCTCCAGCACGGCGAGCCGTTCCCTGAGCGCGCCCCGGCTGACTCCCAGCGCCTCGCACAGCTCCCGTTCGGGTGGAAGACGGCGCTTGCCGGTGTCCTTGTCGGCGGTCGAAAGCTCGAGCAGGCGCGCGACGAACGCGTCCAATTGTTCAGGCACGAGTACCCCCCCAGGTCCCCAGTGACGGCCGCCCTCCCCAGGACCGGCCTTCCTGCATGCTACACAGCGACCGCCGACGCGGTCCAACGCTCGCTCAGAACACCTGCACCGGAACGCTCGTGCCACCCGGTGGCGCCATTGGGCGCCGGCGCTGCCACGGGGTCTGCGGCCGGGCGCCCTCAGTCCTGCGTCGGCACCACCACGGACTTGATGGTCGACGGGTTCGCCGTGGACTCCAGCGCCTCGCGCACCGCCCCCAGGCCGAACGTGCCCGTGACCATCCGGTCCAGATCCACCTGCCCGCTGGCCACGAGCGCGACGGCCGTGGGCCACGTGTTGGCGTAGCGGAAGACGCCCGTGACGACGAGCTCCTTGTTCTGGATGGCGGTGATGGGAAGCGGCACCTCGGGCAGCCCCATGCCGACGAGCACGGCGCGCCCCGCGGGCCGGAGCGCCTGGATGCCCGCCTTCACGGCGGACGCGGCCCCCGAGGCGTCGGCGAACGAGTCCACGCCCGCGACGGCGGCCTCGAAGTCGGGGCTGCTGGGGTCCACGACCGAGGTCGCACCGAACGAGAGCGCGGCGGCGCGCCGGTCCTCGGCGATGTCCGACACGATCACCTCGGCAGCGCCGTACGCGCGCGCAACCTGGGCGATCGCGATGCCGACCGGACCGGCGCCGGTCACCAGCACGCGGTCGCCGGGGGAGAACTGCGCCTTGCGCGCGGTCGCGATCGCCACGGAGAGCGGCTCCATGAGCGCTGCGGCGTGGTCGCTGACGCTGTCGGGGATCGCGTGGGCGAAGTGGCTCTGGATGGTCACGTACTCCTGGAACGCGCCGTCGGTTCCCGGCACCGCGTAGAACTCCATGTGCGGGTCGAGGTTGTAGTCGCCGCGCAGCGTTTCGCGGGAGGTGGTCGACGGATGCTGCGGCTCGATCGAGACGCGCTCGCCGATCCGACCCGGGTCCACGTCGTCGCCGATCGCCACGATCGTGCCGCCGGACTCATGGCCGAGCACGAGCGGCTCGGTCACCACCCAGTCGCCGAGATGCCCGTCCTTGTAGAAGTGCACGTCGCTGCCGCACACGCCGACCGCCGTCACTCGCACGAGCACCTCGTCGGGACGCGGCACCGGCACCGGGCGCTCCTCCAGCGCGATCTCGCCGGCGCGGACCAGAACGGCCGCGCGCATGCGACCGGAGTCGGCGGGTGCGTCCGTGAGGGTGCTCATGTGGGTCTCCTTCGACGGGTGCGTGGGATCGACCAGCTGCGGTCTCGGATCCAGTTTGACACGGATATGTGATGTTCTTATGGTGTATCTCACGTGATCACGTGACAAGATCACAGGAAAGATAACACAAGGCTCATCGGCCTTGTGCCGCGCGGACATCAGCCCGAAAGTTCGATGCCACCGCGCGGGACAGCGAGAACGCCACCGTCGCCGTGACCTCCGGCCCACCGACGGCGATGGCCCAAACGGGAGCAAAGATGCGCGCAGTTGTATTCACGTCGGAAGGCGAGTTGGCACTCGAAGAGCGCCCCATGCCGACGCCCGGCTACAAGGAGATCCTCATCGAGACCGCCGCGGTCGGTATCTGCGGAACCGACACGCATGTCTTCGACGGCGAGTTCGAGGGGACGGTGTTCCCGCTCGTGCCGGGACATGAGGCGACGGGCACGATCGTGGCCCTCGGCGAGGGTGTGAACGACGGCGTGTTCGACTTCCAGGTGGGCGACCACGTGGCCGTCAACCCGAGCACCACGTGCGGCGAGTGCGAGTTCTGCCAGAACGGCCACCAGAACCTGTGCCGGTTCTGGAACGGCCTCGGCGTCGTGGCCTCGGATGGCGCGTCGCAGCAGTACTTCACGGCCCCCGCCGGGAACGTCTACAAGCTCAAGCCCGAGACCGACCTGTACGAGGCCGCGCTCATCGAGCCGCTCGCGTGCGCGATCCGTGGATGGGACGTGCTGCCGCGTCGCCTCGGCGACCACGTGCTGGTCTACGGCGCCGGGACCATGGGCCTCATGATGGCGCAGCTGGCGAAGAAGGCCGGGGCGGCCACCGTCACGATCGTCGACCTCAACGAGGCCCGTCTCCAGACCGCCGCCGAGTGCGGGATCGAGCTGCGCTACACCAGCGCCGACGACGCCGACCGTGAGAAGTGGGACGTCGTCATCGACTGCACCGGCAACATCCGCGCGATCGAGGACGCCCTGACCCGCGTCAAGCCGGCCGGCTACTTCCAGGACTTCGGTGTCGCGCCCGCCGACAAGACGGCGCAGTTCTCGCCCTTCCGCGTCTACCGCGACGAGATCACCATCGTCGGCACCATGGCGGTCCTGAATTCCTTCGGCCGCGCCGTCGAGCTCTTCGAGGCGGGTGCGATCAACGCCAAGGCGATGATCAGCCACTCCTTCACGCTGGACGACTACTCGGACGCGCTGGAGATGTTCCGCCGCGGCGAGGGCCGCAAGCTGCAGATCCGCCCGAACGACACCGAATCGCGGGTCTTCCTGTGAGCGCCGCGACGGCTGCGTCGGCCACGACGCCCCGCAAGAAGCTCTCCACCGGTGCCAAGCGCGGCATCTGGATCGGTGTCATCGCGCTCGTCGTCCTCGGCGTGATCCTCGGAACCAAGGTCGTCAGCAACGACGACGCCTCCCTGCAGGGCGCGCAGGAGTTCAACCCTGCCACCTTCGGTGCCGAGAACTTCCCGCAGATCCAGGAGGCGATCGCCGAGCGCGCCACCGACGCCACCACCCTCGCAGAGGCGATCGCGGCCGATCCCGCGGCGGCCGCCGAGGAGTACGCCGTCGCCAGCTCCGGCGGCCCGGTGTACAGCGTCACCTTCACCGGCGTGGTCGGCGAAGGGCAGTCCGGCATCTACGAGGTCGACGTCGAAGGCGTTCCCGACGACCTGCTGATCCGGGTGCAGACCGGTCCGGCCATCAACGGCACCGAGCTGCGCGACGCGACCGGCGAGATCACGTTCGGCCAGTTCACCAACCAGATCGACTACCAGAACGCCGCCGCGGCTCTGAACGAGGAGCTCAAGGCGCAGGTGCTCGCGGATGTCGACACCACGGCGCTGACGGGCAGGACGATCACGGTGACCGGCGCGTTCACCCTCATCAACCCGGCATCCTGGCTGGTCACGCCCACCGAGATCGAGGTCTCATGAGCGAGACGACCCACTTCAACGACGTCGTCCTCGAAGCGCGGAACATCGTCAAGACGTACGGCGGCACGCGGGCGCTCAAGGGCGTGAACTTCGAGATCCGACAGGGCACCGTCACGACGCTGTTCGGCGAGAACGGCGCCGGGAAGTCGACGCTCATGAAGATCCTCTCGGGCGTCGAGCAGCCGACCTCCGGCGAGATCGTCCTCGACGGCGAACCGGTCGTCTTCGCCTCGACCACCGACGCGCAGGCCCGCGGCATCTCGATCATCCACCAGGAGCTGAGCCTCGCGCCGAACCTGTCGGTGCGAGACAACATCTTCATGGGTCGCGAGATCACCGGTCCGTTCGGCGTGGACTACGCCGAGGAGGCCCGGCAGACCAAGGCGCTGCTGCAGGAGCTCCAGCTGCCGATCGAGCCGGACACGCTCGTGGCGGATCTCCGCGTCGGTCAGCAGCAGATCGTCGAGATCGCCCGTGCGCTCTCCGTGAACTCGCGGATCCTCATCATGGACGAGCCGACGTCCGCCCTGGCCGCAGCCGAGGTCGAGGTGCTCTTCGGCATCATCCGCGACCTCCTCGCACGCGGCGTCGCGATCGTCTACATCTCGCACCATCTCGAGGAGGCGCTCGAGCTCACCGATCACGCGGTGGTCCTTCGCGACGGCACGATGACCGCGCGCGGCGAGCGTGAGGACATCGACCTCGAGTGGATCGTCCGCAACATGGTGGGCGAGAACTTCGACCTCGGGTCTCCGCCGACGGGCTACGACTTCGGCGACAAGGTGCTCAGCATCCGCAATCTCACGGTCGTGGACCGCGAGAACCCGGAGCGCGCGATCGTGAACGGCCTGAACCTCGATGTCCGGGCCGGTGAGGTCGTGTGCATCTACGGCCTCATGGGAGCCGGACGCACCGAGCTGCTGGAGGCGATCGCCGGCAAGGAGCCGGTCGCCGGCGGCGACATCCTGCTCGACGGCGCCTCGATCCTCTCCGACACCATCGCGGAGCGGATCGCGGACGGCATCGGGCTGGTGCCGGAGGACCGTCAGCGCGACGGGCTCGTGCAGACCTTCGACGTCGGCACGAACCTCACTCTTGCGAGCTTGGATCGGAGCCTGAACCGGGGTGCGATCTCGCGGCGCGTCGAGAAGAAGCGCGCGCTGGACCTGATCCGCGCCGTCACGGTCAAGACCCCTGGTCCTGACCTCCCGATCGGCGCCCTCTCCGGCGGCAACCAGCAGAAGGTCGTCATCGGCAAGATCGTCGCGACGAACCCGCGCGTCATGCTGCTGGACGAGCCGAGCCGTGGCATCGACGTCGGCGCGAAGGGTGAAGTCTTCCGTCTCCTCGCCGAGCGCGCCCGCGAAGGCCTCGCGGTCGTGTACTCCACGTCCGAAGTGGGCGAGTGCTTCAGCATCGCCCACCGCATCATCGTGATGCGCCGCGGCCGGATCTCGGCCGAGTTCACGCCGGACGCCACCAAAGACATGATCATGGCCGCTTCCGGCGAAGCCGTGGCCGCCTGACGCCCAGAACGGATCGCACAATGACGACGACGACAACGACCATCCTCGAGAACAAGAAGAGGTTCTCGATCGCGAAGCTCCTGCTGGAAGGGCGGGCGTTCCTCGCGCTCATCCTCATCATCGTGGTGTTCTCGCTGCTGTCACCGAACTACCTCACGGTCGACAACATCCTCATCATGGCCTCGCACGTGGCCATCTACGCGCTGCTGGGCATGGGCATGCTCATGGTGATCCTCAACGGCGGGATCGACCTGTCGGTCGGTTCGACGCTCGGCTTCTCTGCCGTGATCGCCGGCTTCCTGCTGCAGGGCGTGCCCATCAACATCTTCGGCATCACACTCTTCCCGAGCGTGCCGGTCGTCGTGCTGCTCTCGTGCGGCGTGGGTGCGCTCGTGGGCCTGGTCAACGGCATCCTGGTGTCGAAGTTCAAGGTCGCGCCGTTCGTCGCGACGCTGGGCATGCTGTACGTCGTGCGCGGCCTCGCGCTGCTCATGACCAACGGTCTGACGATCAACGACCTGGCGGGCGAGCCCGAGCTGGGCAACACCGGCTTCGAGTGGCTCGGCTTCAACCGCATCCTGAACATCCCCATCGGCGTCATCATCATGGGCATCGTCGCGGTCATCCTCGGCTATGTCCTGGGACGGACGAAGTTCGGCCGCTGGCTGTACGCGTCGGGCGGCAACGAGCGCGCGGCCGAGCTGTCGGGTGTGCCGGTGAAGAAGGTCAAGATCTACGTGTACGTGATCTCCGGCGTGTGCGCCGCGATCGCCGGCCTCATCCTGGCATCGACGCTCACCAGCGCCAGCCCCACCGCCGGCAACACGTACGAGCTGACCGCGATCGCCGCCGTGGTCATCGGGGGCGCCGCCCTCAGCGGCGGGCGCGGCAACATCCGCGGCACCCTGCTGGGCGCGTTCGTCATCGGCTTCCTCTCCGACGGCCTCGTCATCGTCGGCGTGTCGGCCTACTGGCAGATGGTCTTCATGGGCGCCGTGATCGTCGTGGCCGTCCTGCTGAACACCCTCCAGTACGGACGCCGTCGTCGCCCCGCCGCGACGACGACCCCCTCCGCCCCGTCGGCCCCCACCCCGGTGGCGGCCACACAGGGATCCTCCACGTCGGGACAGGGCGCCTAGGCCACGGCCACGAGCCCCCTGACCGCGAAATCGGCATCGAAGAACGCTGCCGAGCCACCAAGAAAGGACACATCACATGCTGCGCAAGAAGGCGCTTGCCGCCCTCGCTGCCGCGGGCGCGCTGGTTCTGGGCCTCACCGCCTGCTCCAGCGGCAACACGGCGGGCTCGGGCGAGACCTCGGGTGGATCGGGTGAGGCCGGCGGCCTCATCACGATCATCGTGAACGACCCGGCCAACCCCTACTGGAAGACCGAAGGCGACATCGCCGCGGCCACCGCCGAGGAGCTCGGATACGAGACCACGGTGGGCGCCCACAAGGGCGACACCAACACCGAGAACACCCTGATCGACACCGCGATCTCGAACAAGTCGGTGGCCATCATCCTCGACCCGGCGAACGCCGACGGCTCCATCGCCGCGGTGAAGAAGGCCGATGCTGCCGGCATCCCGGTCTTCCTCGTCAACGCGGAGATCAACGAGTCGGGCCTTGCCAAGGCGCAGCTCGTGTCGAACAACGCCCAGGGCGCCGCGCTCGGCGCCCAGGAGTGGGTGCGCCTCATGGGCGAGAAGGGCAACTACGTCGAACTGTTCGGCGCGCCCTCGGACAACAACGCCCAGACCCGCTCCAACGGCTACACCACGGTGATCAGCCAGTACCCCGAGCTCGCCCAGGTGGGCAAGGAGGTCGCCGACTGGGACCGCACCAAGGGTCACGACAAGATGCAGTCGCTGCTGCAGGCGAACTCCGCCATCAACGGCGTGATCGCCGGCAACGACGAGATGGCCCTCGGCGCGATCGCCGCGCTGAAGGAGGCCGGCCGGCTTCAGGACATCGTGGTCGGCGGCTTCGACGGCTCGCCCGACGCGGTGGACGCCATCAAGGCCGGCGAGCTGGCCTACACGGTGCTGCAGCCCGTCGCCACGTTCTCGGAGGAGGCCGTCCGCCTCGCCGACGAGTTCATCCGCACGGGTGAGGCTCCGGAGACCGAGAAGCAGTCGTTCGACTGCATCCTGATCACCAAGGACAACGTCGACAGCATGACGGGTGCCTTCACCTTCGAAGGCTGACGACGACAAGCCGGCCGCGCGCTCCCGTGCGGCCGAACGGGGGCGGGTGCCACTCGCATCCGCCCCCGTCCCCCTTCTACTTCAAGAGGCACCATGAGCTACGTTCTGAACGATCCCGCCGATTTCGCCGACGAGTCCGCCGCGGGCTTCGTGGCAGCCCATCGCGATCTCGTCCGGCGGGTTCCCGGCGGTGTCGCCCGGGCGACGGCCACCCCTGCCGGCCAGGTCGCGGTCGTGATCGGCGGCGGATCCGGACACTATCCGGCCTTCGCCGGCCTGGTCGGTCCCGGTCTGGCGCACGCCGCCGCCATGGGGAACGTCTTCGCCTCGCCCAGCGCCCAGCAGGTCTACAGCGTCGCCAAGTCCGTCGCGACCGAGGCGGGCGTCCTGCTGAGCTACGGGAACTACGCCGGTGACGTGCTGAACTTCGACCAGGCGCAGGAGCGCCTGAACGCCGAGGGCATCCCGTGCCGCACCGTCCGCGTCACCGACGACATCTACAGCGCCCCCCGCGACGAGCGCGACAAGCGCCGCGGGATCGCCGGCGACCTGGCGGTGTTCCGCGCCGCCGCATGGGCCGCCGAGCAGGGCTACGACCTCGACGGCGTGTATGACGTGGCCTCCCGTGCCAACGACCGCACCCGCTCCTTCGGCGTCGCCTTCACCGGCTGCACGCTGCCCGGCGCGAGCGAGCCGCTCTTCACCGTGCCCGCCGGCCAGATGGCGGTCGGCATGGGCATCCACGGCGAGCCGGGGATCGGCATCCGCCCGCTGGCGACCGCCGCCGAGCTCGGCCGGCTCTTCGTCGAGGCGCTGCTGGAGGAACGACCCGACGACGTCGCCGCCGCAGACGGCGCCCGCGTCGCGGTGATCCTTAACGGCCTCGGCTCGGTGAAGTCCGAAGAGCTGTTCGTCATCTACGCGACCGTCGCCGAGCAGCTCGAAGCCGCCGGCCTCACGATCGTCCAGCCCGAGGTCGGCGAGTACGCGACGAGCTTCGAGATGGCCGGTGTCTCGCTGACGCTGCTGTGGCTCGACGACGAGCTCGAGGCGGCGTGGAACGCCCCCACCTACACCCCGGCCTACCGCAAGGGCACACGCGATCTCACCGGCTCCATCGCCGGTGAGGAGGCGGTCGCGGATGCCGCCGACGAGATCCCCGCGGCCAGCGACGACTCGATCGCGGCCGGTCGCGCCGTCCGGGCCGTCGTGGAGGCCATCCGCGACGTGATCGACCGCGAGGCGGACGAACTCGGCCGCCTCGACGCGATCGCGGGCGACGGCGACCACGGCATCGGCATGCAGCGCGGGGCGCGGGCCGCCGCGGAGGAGGCGGCGCGGGCCGTGGACCTCGGCGCGGGCGCCGGCACGGTGCTCGCCCTCGCGGGCGACGCCTGGGCGCTCAAGGCCGGCGGCACCTCCGGTGCGCTGTGGGGTGCGGGGCTGCGCGCTGCCGGCGAGCGCATCGGCGATGCGCAGGCTCCGGACGCGGCCGTCGTGGCCGAGGCCGTCGAGGCGGCGCGCGCAAAGGTGCAGGGCTACGGCAAGGCGCAGGTGGGCGACAAGACCCTCGTGGACGCTCTCGTCCCGTTCACCGAATCGCTGCAGCGGCGCGTGGCCGCCGGCGAGGCGCTGCCCCGCGCCTGGGAGGCGGCCGCAGCGGATGCGACCGCCGCCGCCGAGGCCACCGCCTCGCTCATGCCGCGCATGGGACGCGCGCGGCCTCACATGGAGAAGAGCGTCGGAACCCCCGACCCGGGAGCGATCTCGTTCGCTCTCGCAATGACCGCGGCAGCCGCGGTCCTGGCGAACGACTGAGAACAGGAGTCAGACATGAGCCGTCAGTGGCGAGTCGTCGTCGGCAGCGACGACGCCGGATACCAGTACAAGGAAGCCCTCAAGGCCGACCTCGAGAAGGACCCCCGCGTGTCGGAGGTCATCGACGTCGGAGTGGACGCCGACGGGCACACGGCCTACCCGCGCGTCGCGATCGCCGCGGCGGAGAAGGTCCGCGACGGAGACGCCGACCGTGCGCTGCTGGTCTGCGGCACGGGCCTGGGCGTCGCGATCGCCGCGAACAAGGTGCCGGGGATCCGGGCGGTGACCGCGCACGACAGCTTCAGCGTCGAGCGCAGCGTGCTGAGCAACAACGCGCAGGTGCTCACGTTCGGTCAGCGCGTGGTCGGCCTGGAGCTGGCCCGGCGCCTGGCGAAGGAGTGGCTCGGGTACGAGTTCGACGAGGGCTCGCCGTCGGCGGAGAAGGTCGCCGTCCTGACGGAGTACGAGCAGACCGGCAGCTGTGGCTGACGGCGCCCACGCGCGTCCGCCACATCAGCCTGTCACGCTCGGAGTCAGCCTCAAGCTCTACCTCGACGTCGCCACGACCGTGGACTGGGCGCGCAGAGTCGCGACCATCGCCCGCGGCCACACCGCCGTCCGAAGCGGCGCCGTGCGTCTGTTCGTGATGCCGTCCTTCCCGGCCATGACCGGAGTGCGGGAGGCGACAGCCGGCACGACCGTCGAAGTGGGCGCGCAGAACCTGCATTGGGAGGACCGCGGCCCCTACACCGGCGAGGTGAGCGGTGCGGACCTCAGAGAGATCGGATGCACGCTCGTGGAGGTCGGTCACGCCGAGCGCCGTGCCCTGTTCGGTGAGGACGACGACGTGGTGCGACGAAAGCTCGCCGCCGCGGTCCGCAACGGGCTGACCCCGGTGCTGTGCGTCGGCGAGAGCGACGAGATGCCCGCTGCCGAGGCAGCATCCCGGTGCCTCGACGAGCTGGACTCGGCCCTGGCGGGTCTGGACGGGATGCGCATCGACGACCTCATCGTGGCGTACGAGCCGGTGTGGGCGATCGGCAAGCCGACCCCCGCGCCGACCGACCACATCCGGGTCGTCGCGGCCGCACTGTGCGATCGTCTCGCCCAGGACGAACGCGTCGCGGCCTCCTCGGTAATCTACGGGGGAAGCGCTCAGCGGGGGATGCTCGGTGAGCTGGGTGATGCGGTGGACGGGCTGTTCCTCGGCCGGTTCGCACACGACACCGCGAGCCTGGCCCGCATCATCGACGAGGCGGCAGCGCTCCGGTAGACCGGAGGGAGAGACATGAGTTCGCAGACGGTGCCCCCCGGCGACACGTCGAACGGGTCGCGGCAGAACCGGCAGGCCGCCCGCCAGCGGGCCATCACCGAAGCCGTCATGTCGGCGGGCGCGGTGCGGATCGAGGACCTCGCCGACCGCTTCGGGATCAGCCACATGACGGTCCACCGCGACCTCGACGAGCTCGAAGCACGTGGCCTGCTCCGCAAGAGCCGGGGCGTCGCCACCGCGCTGTCCACGGCGCTCGTCGAATCCAGCGACGTCTACCGCTCCAGCCGGGAGCTGCCCGAGAAGGAGGCGATCGCGCACGCGGCGTTGGAGTTCATCGAGCCGGGACAGGCCATCATGCTCGACGACTCGACGACGACGCTGCACCTGGTGCCGCATCTGCACGCCAAGAAGCCTCTCACCGTCATCACCAACACCCTGACGATCATGAACGAGCTGAAGTCGACCAACGGCATCACGCTGCTCGGGCTCGGCGGCCAGTACTACAACTGGTGCAGCGCCTACATGGGGCGGATGACGACGACCGCGATCTCCGCGCTGCGCGCGGACCTGCTCGTCATGTCGACCTCCGCCATCTCGGACGACATCGCCTTCCATCAGACACTCGAGACCGTCGACGTCAAGCGCGCGATGTTCGACGCCGCCAGCACGCGGATCCTCCTGGCCGACCACACGAAGTTCACCAAGCGCGCGCTGCACGCCATGCTCCCGCTGGCGGAGTTCGACGCCGTCATCGTCGACTATGCGACGGACCGCAGCCACGTCAACCGGCTGCGTAAGGCAGGGGTCAACGTCGTCGTCGCCAAGCGCCTCGGACACACGCGATGAGCGCGGGTCCGGGAGCGAGTGCGACCCCGCTCGTGGTCGTCGGAGCGATCAACGTCGACATGACCGCACGGGTGCGGCGGGCCCCCGCCCCGGGCGAGACCGTGACGGGAGGCATCCTGTCACGCCAACCGGGCGGCAAGGGCGCCAACCAGGCGGTGGCCGCGGCGAAGCTCGGGGCTCGCGTGCGCCTCATCGGCGCGGTCGGGTCCGACGAAGCGGGCGACGAGATGCGGCGTCATCTGGCCGCTGCCGGCGTCGATGTCGAGGGCGTCCAGCGCACACGCGACGCCACGGGCACCGCGCTCATCGTCGTCGACGACACCGGCGAGAACTCGATCGTCGTCTGCCCCGGCGCGAACACCGCGATCGAGTCGGCATCGATTCCGGATGTCTCCGGCCACGCGGTGCTGGCTCAGCTCGAGGTCGACCTCGCCGTCGTCGAGCGCGTCGCGTTCGGCACCGACGGCTTCTTCGCCCTCAACGTCTCGCCCGTTCAGCCGCTGCCCGACGCGCTGCTGGACCGGGTCGACCTCTTCATCGTCAACGAGGGCGAGTACGCCCAGTTCCCGGAGCTCCGGGCGCGCCCGCTCGTCGCGGTGACCCTCGGGGCGGAAGGAGCGATCCTCCTGCGCGACGGCGTGGAGATCGCGCGGGCACAGGCTCGCGCGGCGTCGGTGGTCAGCTCGGTCGGCGCCGGGGACGCGTTCGCCGCGGCCCTCACGGTCGCCCTCCTCGAGGGGCACGATCCGCAATCGGCCCTCGCCGCCGCCTGCGCGGTCGGCGCGGCCGCCGTCGCGGACCCGCAGTCGCAGCCGGACCTCGAGCAGCTCGCGGCGTACCTGCCCGCCTCCTGAGCGCCGGGCGGCGGTTCAGGACGTCGGGTTGTCCGGCTCGACGGTTTTGAGGGTGTCCTCCTCGACGGGGTTGTCTGCTTCGAGCTGCTCCTCGGTGATCTCGATCCCGCCGGTCGGGGTGTCGTCGTCCTGCGGCTGGTCCTCGGCGCGCTGTTCGTCCATGCCCTCACGCTACGTCGCCGCCCACACCCACGACAGGGCTTGACGTCGAGGCATCCGGCGCGTCGCGTCATGCACACGCCCGCCGGCCCGCCCGTGTGGTCGCCGAGCCTGCGGTGTGTCGTCGAGACCGTATGTGGTCGCCGAGACCGCACGATCCGTGCGGCGACACCATGCGTCCTCGGCGAGACCGTACGTTCTCGACAAGAAGGAAGCCCCGCGGGAGGAAGGGGTCAGAGGGCGGAGATCACGGCGTTGTCGAGTTCGTCGAGCTCCACGCCCGGCCGCTCGGCCTGGTTGGTCAGCAGCACGAACGCCACGCCCGCGGAGGGATGCACCCAGAACTCGGTGCCGGCCCACCCGCCGTGCCCGAACACGTCGCGGTCGATCAGGCCCGGGGCGCGCGTCCGCAGGTTCCACGTGAACCCCCAGTCCTGCCCGCGCTCGGCGGGGTAGGGCTCCAGCCGTGGGAGCCCTTGCGTGAGGGGCCGGAGCATCATCGCGAGCGTCCCGGGGCGCACGATCCCGCCCGTCTCGCCGCGGCCGATGCGCAGCAGCGCCGAGCCGACGGCGAGCAGATCCGCGGCGGTGCCGATCATGCCCGCCCCGGGATTCCGGTGCTGTGCGAAGCTCCGCATGTCCAGGCCCAGGCGCGCCGCGTCGACGACGGTGTGCGGCTCGGCCGCCGGGTCGAGCGTGAACCCGTGGGCACCGATGGTCGAGGCCCACGCCGCGACGTCGGCATCCCACTCCCACCCGGCCGTGCAGCGCACGAGCTCGGCGATGCCGTCGAAGGCGACGGTCGAGTACCGCGACGCGGTGCCCGCCGCGAAGTCGCGCCCCGGTGCGAGCAGCGCGGTCCGCAGCCCCTCGGGCGGGTCCAGCGAAGGCTCCCGGATGCCGGAGGTGTGGCTCACCAGGTGGCGCAGGCGCACCACGTCGTCGCGGGAGGCGCCGAATTCCGGGATCGCCTGAGCGAGCGGCGTCTCGGTCGTGAGCAAGCCGCGCTCGACGGCCCGCGCGGCGCTGAGGCCGGTGAGCACCTTGGTGATCGAGAAGAGCCAGTAGGGGTCGCCCACACGGGCCGGTCGCCCCTCTGTCGCCCCAAAGGCATCCAGCGCCACGACGCCCTCGGCGGTGGCGACGCCGAGGACGGCTGTGGGAAGACGTCCGGCATCGACGTGTCGTCGGGCCCAGTCGAAAGCGGCGCCGTATCCCGTCATCGTTCCTCCCTCATGTTCCCGAGCGCCCGTGCTCGGCGTGCGCCGAATCGGATCCGCGCCTCCGATCCGGGCCGACACCGCCGATCGAGCCGGATCCTCGCGGAGGATCCGAATGCGAGCGGCGCCGCCATCACCTGCGCGGTTCGTACCGCTGCGGCGTGAAGGATGCCGCGACCGCGCGGCGGAGGTTCTCCAGCGTCGCATCCGGTCCGAACCAGCCGTGGGCGCGGGCTTGCACGAGCACGTTCCCGAGCGCCGTCGCCTCGACGGGGCCTGCGAGCACGGGCAGACCGGACCGGTCGGCGGTCGCCTGGCACAGCAGCCGGTTGAGCGCGCCGCCGCCGACGACGTGGACCACGTCGATGTCGCGGCCGGTGAGTCGCGCGGCGGTGGCGACCGCGTCGGCGAAGGCCTGCGCGATGCTCTCGACGATCGTGCGCGCGAAGGCCTCGCGCGTGGCCGGCACGGGGGCGCCGGACTCCTCGAGGACCGCCGCGATGCGGGCGGGCATGTCGCCCGGCGCCGACAGGCGAGGATCGTTGGCGTCGAAGAGGGGGATGCCGCCTTCGACGGATGCCGCAGCATCCAGGAGCGTCGGCAGGTCGATCGGGTTGCCGTCCTCGGCCTCCCAGGCGCGCACGGACTCGCTGAGGAGCCACAGTCCTGTCACGTTGTGCAGGAACCGCACGCGCCCGTCGACGCCGCCCTCGTTGGTGAAGTTCGCCTCGCGCGCCTCGTCGCTGACGACCGGCTCGTCGAGCTCGACCCCGACCAGACCCCACGTGCCGCACGAGATGTAGGCGGCATCCGGTGTGCTCAGGGGCACCGCGACGACGGCCGAAGCGGTGTCGTGCGACCCCACGGCGATGACCTCGAGGTCCGCACCCACCCGCTCGAGCGCCTCGCCGCGCAGGCGGCCGAGGTGCGCGCCGGGTTCGACGAGCTCGGGCAGGACGGATGCCTCGACGCCCAGCCGCTCGATCAGCTCGCGGTCCCAGGCGCCGGTGCGGACATCGACCAGTCCCGTCGTCGAGGCGTTCGTCCGCTCGGCCACGCGCGCGCCGGTCAGGAGATGCGCGACGAGGTCCGGGATGAGAAGTGCCGTCTCAGCGTCGGCGAGTCGGTCCTCGACGGCGTACTGGTACAGCGTGTTGAAGGGCAGGAACTGCAGTCCGTTGCGGCGATACAGCTCATCGAAGGGCACGAGCCGGTGCACGGCCTCGACGCCCCGGGCGGTGCGTTCGTCGCGGTAGTGGAACGGCTCGCCGAGCAGCTCGTCGCCGCGGACGAGGCCGTAGTCGACGGCCCACGAGTCGATGCCGACGCTGGCGATCGCCGGCTCGCGCCGCACCGCCTCGGCGAGCCCGTCGAGGATGTGGCGGTACAGGGCGGTGAAGTCCCAGTGCAGTCCGTCGCCGGCGGGCACGGGCCCGTTGGGGAAGCGCGCCACGGCCTCGAGGCGCAGCATCCCGTCTTCGACGTAGCCGAGCATGACGCGGCCGCTCGTCGCACCGAGGTCGACCGCCGCGACGACCCCGCCCGTCGCGCTCATTCGGCGCTCCGGGCGATCGTGCTCCCTGTCGACGACGTGCGTACTCGCCGAGGACGCACGTCGACGACGCGCACGACGTGCGGTTTCGGCGATACCGTGCGGTGTCGACGAGTGAGGGCTGGAGTGTCGGCGCCGGTCATCGGAGGAACGCCGCCGCGACGCCGGAGTCCACCGGGATGTGCAGGCCGGTGGTGCGCGAGAGCTCCGGCCCGGTCAGGACGAACACCGCGTCGGCGACGTTCTCGGGCACGACCTCGCGCTTGAGGATCGTGCGGTTGGCGTAGAACTGACCGAGGTCCTCTTCCTTGACGCCGTAGGTGGCGGCGCGGTTGGCGCCCCAGCCCGACGCGAAGATGCCCGACCCGCGCACGACCCCGTCGGGGTTGATGCCGTTGACGCGGATGCCGTGCTCGCCGAGCTCGACCGCGAGCAGGCGCACCTGGTGCGCCTGGTCGGCCTTGGTGGCCGAGTACGCGATGTTGTTCGGGCCGGCGAAGACGGAGTTCTTCGACGAGATGTAGATGATGTCGCCGCCGAGCTTCTGGTCGATGAGGATCTTCGCGGCGGCCTTGGAGACGAAGAACGAGCCCTTCGCCATGACGGCGTGCTGCAGATCCCAGTCCTTCTCGGTGGTCTCCAGCAGCGGCTTCGACAGCGACAGGCCGGCGTTGTTGACGACGAGGTCGACACCGCCGAACGCGAGCACCGCCTCGTCGAGGGCGGCCTGCACCGCGTCGGCGTCGGCGACGTTGGCCGCAACGCCGATCGCGACGTCGGTGTTGCCGAGCTCGGCGGCCGCTGCCTGCGCCTTCTCCAGGTCGAGGTCGGCGACGATCACGCATGCGCCCTCCGCGGCGAGGCGGGTGGCGATGGCCTTGCCGATGCCGGATGCCGCGCCCGTGACGAACGCGATGCGTCCCTGGTGGGTCTTGGGCTTGGGCATCCGCTGCAGCTTGGCCTCTTCCAGCGCCCAGTACTCGATGCGGAACTTCTCCGCGTCCGAGATGGGGGAGTAGGTCGACAGCGCCTCGGCGCCCCGCATGACGTTGATGGCGTTGACGTAGAACTCGCCGGCCACGCGCGCGGTCTGCTTGTTGGCGCCGAACGAGAACATGCCGACGCCGGGGACGAGGACGATGAGCGGGTCGGCGCCGCGGATCGCGGGGGAGTCGGCGGTGGCGTGGGCGTCGTAGTACGCCTGGTAGTCGGCGCGGTACCGCTCGTGCAGCTCCTTCAGCCGCGCGATCGCGTCCTCGATGGGCGCGCTCGCGGGCAGGTCGAGCAGCATCGGCTTGACCTTGGTGCGCAGGAAGTGGTCGGGGCAGCTGGTGCCGAGCGCGGCGAGGGCGGGGGCCTTCTCGGAGGCGAGGAAGTCCAGCACGACGTCGGCGTCGGTGAAGTGGCCGACCATCGGCTTGTCGGTCGAGGCCAGACCGCGGATGGTCGGAGCGAGGGCCGCCGCACGGGCCCGCCGCTCGGCATCCGGGAGAGCCTCGAAGCCCGCGCGCACCCCGCCGAACGGGTCCGCCTTGCCGTGCTCGTCGATGTAGGCCTGGGCGGTCTGGATGATCCACAGCGAGTTGCGCTCGGCCTCCTCGGACGTGTCGCCCCACGCCGTGATGCCGTGGCCGCCGAGGATCGTGCCGATCGCCTGCGGATTGCGCGCCTTGATCTCGGCGATGTCGAGGCCGAGCTGGAACCCGGGACGGCGCCACGGCACCCACACGACCTTGTCGCCGAAGATCTTCTGCGTGAGGCTCTCGCCGTCGGCGGCGGTCGCGATGGCGATGCCGGAGTCGGGGTGCAGGTGGTCCACGTGCGCGGCATCCACGAGGCCGTGCATGGCGGTGTCGATCGAGGGCGCGGCGCCGCCCTTGCCGTGGAGGCAGTAGTCGAAGGCGGCGACCATCTCGTCCTCGCGCTCGACACCGGGATAGACGTCCACGAGGGCCCGCATGCGGTCCAGGCGGAGCACGGCGAGGCCGGACTCGGTGAGGGTCCCGAGGTCACCGCCCGAGCCCTTCACCCACAGCAGCTCGACCGGCTCGCCGGTCACCGGGTCGGTCTCGGTGCCCTTGGCGGAGGTGTTGCCGCCGGCGTAGTTCGTGTTCTTCGGGTCGGCGCCGAGGCGGTTGGACCGCGCGATGAGGTCGGTGACGGCGGGCGAAGTCATGGTGCCTCCGATGAGTGATCGTGTGAAATCAAACAAAAGGTAACACGGCGGTCATCGGATGTCGACCAGGCCCCGGAACGGGTCGAGGCGCTCGTCGCTCGGGTCGAGCTCCGTCACCAGCAGCGCGACCTCCTCCCATGCGAGCGCCCGGGCGGTCGCATGGCGGCCGAGCTTCGTCGAGTCGGCGAGGACGATCGTCTCGTCGGCGTGATCGGCGAACACCCGCTTGATCTGCGTCTCGTCGATCGTCGCCTCGCTCGTGCCGAAGTCGGGGTCGAGGGCGGCGGCGCTGGTGAAGAAGCGGTCGTAATGCAGTGAGGCGGCGGTCTGACAGGCGACCGCGCCCACGAAGCTGTCGGTGCGCAGTTCGAGCCGGCCACCGACCAGCACAGCGTCGACTCCGGCACGGCCCTGAGCGGTGCGCAGGTTGTCGTACGAGTTGGTCACGACCAGGAGCTCGTGGCTGGCGTCCAGCTGCGCCACGAGCGCGCCGACGGTGGACGAGGCATCCATGGCCACGGCCCCGCCGTGGGGGAGCAGGTCGAGGGCTTTGCGGGCGATCTCGGACTTCGCGCCGCCGCGCGCGGCCATCCGCACGCCGAACCCCTGCGGGACGATCGCGGCCACGGCGCCGCCGCGCACCCGCCGCAGCAGTCCCTCGCGCTCGAGGTCGTCGAGGTCGCGGCGCACCGTCATCGCCGAGACGCCGAGCGCCTCGGCGACCGGGTCGAGCCGGATGCTGCCGTCGCGGGCGAGGATCTCGAGCAGGCGCGCGCGGCGCTCGGTGCTCAGCATCGGTGGCATGCGATCAGGGTAGCCGGGGCGCATCGACGCTCAGCCGCCCGCCGCGATCGACCAGAGCGGTGGGCACGAGCTGCGTGGACGGCTCGGCGGCGCCGCCCGACGCGATGCGGTCGAGGAGGGTGGTGGCGGCCCGGATGCCGAGCTCGGCGATGTCGTACGAGACGATGCGGATGCGACGCGGCAGCATCCACGACAGCTCGAAGTCGTCGAAGCCGCTGACGTCGACATCGGCGTCGCGCGTCATGATCTCCTCGAGGGCTCCGACCGTCGCGCGGTTGTTGCCGCAGAAGACCGCCGTCGGCGGGTCGGACGAGTCCAGCAGTCGCGCCATGGCCGCGCGGGCGTCCTGCGGCGTGTGCAGACCGCTCACCACGAGCGCAGGATCCAGCGCCCGCCCCGCGGCGGAGAATGCCTCCTCGGCGCCGGCGAGCCGCTCGCGCATGGTGTAGATCTCGGGCGCGTCCAGCAGGATGCCGACACGCTCGTGCCCGGCGGCGAGAAGCTCCACGACCGCGGCACGCGCTCCGCCGCGGTTGTCGATCAGCACGGCGTCGGCCGGGATCCCCGAGCCCGGGCGGTCGAGGAAGACCACGGGCGTGCCGTGTGCGACCTCGCGTGCGAGGTAGGAGTGGTCCGATGCCGCCGGCACGAGGATCAGCCCGCCGACGCGTCGCTGGCAGAGGTCGAGCGCGAGCCGGCGCTCGGCGGCCGCATCCTCCTCGCTCGAGGCCATGACGACGTGCATGCCGCGCTGGACCGCGACGCTCGACAGTGCGGCGGCGACGCCGAGGTAGAAGGTGTTCGCGAGGTCCGCGGCGACGAATGCGAGCGTGTCGTTGGTGCCCGAGCGCAGGCTCGCCGCCAGCGCGTTGCGGTGGTAGCCGAGGCGCTCGATGGCGTCGTGCACACGCGCGGCCATCGCCGCGTCCACGTTCGGCTCGGTGTTGATCACGCGCGAGACGGTCTTCAGGCTCACGCCCGCCTCGGCAGCCACATCGATCATGGTGGGCCGGCCGCTCTTGCGCATGGCAGTCCTCCTGTCGGTCCGCCTCAACGATAGGGACTCCCCGGGTCAGACCTCCGGACGCACGAACGAGCCGGACTCGTGCGCGGCGATCGCCGCGGCGAAGATCCGGTGCGTGAGCGCGGCTTCCTCGGGACGCACGGTGCCGAATCGGTCACCGAGGGCGCCGGCGCGCTCGGCGAGGAACGCCGCCCACATCTGCAGGATGCCGTCCGAGAACCCGGACTCGAAGTTCGGGCCCGTCACCGTCGGCCACACCGACTGGCTCCCGGCGTCGATGACCTGCCAGCTCTGCTCGCGGCCGATGCCCGGTACGTCGACCACGGCGAAGACCTGCACCTGCTTCGGGTTCTTCGTGCTGAATCGCACGCCGCCGTTCATGCCGATCGCCTCGAACTCCCACGTGTTCTTCTCGCCGGGTGCGATGCGCTTGGTCTCGGTCGCGAGCGGGAACGGCGCGCCCTCGTGAGAGCTCCACGAATGGATGACCGCGTTGTCCCACGTGTCGCAGGGAAGCAGGTCGCCGTCGGGACCGGGGCGCTCCGTGACGATGTCCTGCAGCACGCCCATCACCCGCTCAGGCGCCCAGCCCAGTCGCAGCGGCACGTGCCACGTGTGCATGCCGAGGTCGTTGAGCACGCCCGCCTCGCCGCAGAACCTCTTCTGTCGCTTCCAGTTCAACGGCTTGGCCGTGTCGAGGTCGCTGGCGTGCAGGAACGTGCACTTGGCCTCGATGATGCGGCCGAGCGCGCCGGAGCGCACGTAGTCGATGGCCCACTGGGCGCCGGGGAAGAACGGCATCTCGCTCGAGACCCTGACGAACGCCCCCGGTGTCTCGTCGATGGCCGCCATGATGGCGTCGGCGGCCGCCCGGTCGATGCCGAACGGCTTCTCGGCCAGGAGCGCCTTGCCCGCCCGGATCGTGTCGACGTAGAGCTGTTCGTGCAGGTCGTGGCGCACGGCGATATAGACGACGTCGATGTCGGGGTCGGCGAGGAGCTCCCGGTGGTCGGTCGTGGTCAGGCGCACGGTGTCGATGCGCTCGAACCACTCGAGGGCGGCGGGGTTGATGTCGCACACCGCGACCAGCTGCGGATCGGCCGGGTGGTCGACGAGTGCGGGCCAGCGGCGCAGCGCGGCGGCGATCTCGCGGCCCATCAGGCCTCCGCCGATGATGCCGACGTTCACGCGCTCGCCGCTCATCGGGCGCCTCCGATCAGGCCGAGGGCGTCGTCGACCGACGCGTCCTCGTGGACCACCGCCATGAGTGCGGCGGTGATGCCGGCGGGATCGGGATGCTGGATGACGTTGCGCCCGTACACGATGCCGCGTGCACCCTGCGCAAGGACGGCCACGGTGCGCTCGAGGAGCGTGCGGTCGTCCACCCGCCCGCCTCCGCGCACGAGAACGGGCGTGTCCACGGCCGCCTGCACGACGCGGTGGTAGTCGGCGATGTCATCGGTCGGGTCGGCCTTGATGAGGTCGGCTCCGAGTTCGCGCGCCTGGCGCACCAGCGTGACGATCTTGGCGGTGTCGCCGTCCACGGCGTAGCCGCCCGAACCGGGCTTGGTCTGCATGACGAGCGGCTCGATCATGAGCGGCATCCCGTAGCGCTCGGCGTCCGTGCGCAGGGCGAGGATCGACCGGATGCACTGCTCGCGCACCTCGGGGTGACCGGGCAGGTCCAGCAGGTTGACGCATACCGCGACGGCGTCCAGGCTCACCGCGACCTCGATCGCGTCGGGCACGTGCAGCGAGTGCAGCGGCGACTCCAGCGGGTCGTTGTAGACGTTCGCGATATCGGTGCGCAGCACCAGTCCGGGCTTCTGCTTTCCGGGGATCGACTGCAGGAGCGGCGCCTGGCCGAGGCTCAGCTGGATGGCGTCCGGTCCCGCGTCGACCAGCGTGGCGACGGTCTGCCGCATGTCCTCGATCCCCGTGAGGAACGAGTGCTCATGGAACGCGCCGTGGTCGACGGCGACATCGAGTGCACGTCCGGAGCGGGCGTGGAACAGGCGGTTCAGGCGAGGCTTCGTCATCGATGTGCCCTCTCGGTGGGTCGTGGCGCGGCGATGCGCACGAACAGTATGGGCGGGTGAAGACAACGTTGTCAATCGTGCCTGTCGAGACCGGTGGGAGGGCTGGTACGGTGACGGCACGCGCAGCGTCGCGGCGCGGGGAAGGGCGGGACGATGGCGGCCGAACTGTACGGGACACCGATCGACGAGGCGTGGCGTCGCGTGGGACACCGGGGCCAGGCGGTCTCGGTCGAGTCCTCGATCCGCGCCGACGGCCCCGACGCGGGATCGCGCCGCATCCGGATCGTCAACGGCGACCTCGACGCCGAGCTGCTTCCTGACCGCGGGCTCGACGTCGGCCAGGTGCGGGTCGCGGGCATCCCCCTCGCGTGGATGTCGCCGACCGGCTTCCCCGCCCTTGCTGAGACGACCGACGCCGCGGGTTGGCTCCGCGCATTCGGGGGCGGTCTGGTCACGACGTGCGGCCTCCTGAGCTACGGCGCGCCCTCCGTCGACGACGGTACGCCGCACCCGCTCCATGGCCGCTACTCGTCGCTCAAGGCGCAGATCGCCCGTACCGAGGTGAACGACGACGACGTCGTGGTCGAAGGCGTGGTGCACGAGGCGACGGTGTTCGGTGCGCACCTGGAGGTGCGGCGCCGGATCGCCAGCCCGCTCGGCTCGCGCACGCTGCGCCTCGAGGACGTCATCGTCAACCGCGGGGCCCAGCCCGTCGAGCCGATGGTGCTCTACCACCTCAACCTCGGTTGGCCGCTCGTCGACGAGGGCACCGTGCTGCGCAGCCCGTCGGAGAGGGTGGAGCCCCGGGACGCGGAGGCCGAACGAGGTCTTGAGACGTGGGGGCGCTTCCCCGCGGCGACCGGCGCCTATCCCGAGCAGGTCTTCCGGCACGAGCTCCCCGTGAACGAGCGCGTGACCGTCGCCGTCGAGAACCCCCGGGGTGTCGGCGTGCGCATCGCGTTCGACACGACGGTGCTGCCGGCGCTGTTCCAGTGGCGTGTCGCCGAGCGAGACGGTCATCTCGTGCTCGGTATCGAGCCCGCCACCGCACCGACGATCCTCGGACGGGCAGACGCGAGGGCGCGCGGGATGCTGCAGCCTCTCGCTCCGGGCCAGGCTCTCACCCTGGGCATCGAGGTCCGGGCCGTTCTGCCCATCTGAGGCGACGCCCGGCCTGCGCGCTCCCCTGCGCGGTAACGAATCGGGAACGCGTCTTGACAACGTTGTCGCATCAGGCTGAAGATGTTGGTCACTGACTCTGCGAACCGCGCAGATCCGCCCATGACAACGCTGTCGAGGTTGCGATGACGCACGAAGGAAGCACGGCCGCCGCCGCGGCTGACGTGCGTCGCTATGGTCGGCGACGGGCGCGGATCAAGGACGTCGCGGATCTTGCCGGCGTCAGCATGAAGACCGTCTCGCGGGTGGTCAACGGCGAGCCGGGAGTGCTTCCCGAGACCCGCGACCGGGTCGCCACCGCCGTGCTCGAACTCGGCTTCGTCCCCGACCGTCACGCCCGCTCGCTCAAGCGCGGCGACTCCGACACCATCGGCATCCTCATCGACGCCATCTCCGACCCGTTCTTCGCCGCCTTCGTCAGCGCCGTGGAGGAACTGGCGCTCGCCGAGGGCCTCAGTGTGCTCTTCGCGAGCACGGGCTATGACGCGGCGCGCGAGCGGGAACAGCTGGCGCGCCTGACCGGCGACCGGCTGCGAGCGCTCATCGTCGCGCCGGTGGGCGTCGCGTCCGATGAGCTCGAGGCGCTTCGCCGCCGGGTCCCCGTCCTCTGCGTGGACCGTGCCCGCGAGGGGATCGACTCCATCGTGGTCGACGACTTCGGTGCGACGGTCGAGGCCGTGCGCGAGTTCATCGCGCGCGGGCACCGCCGTATCGGCTTCATCGGCGAACAGACGCCGTACCCGACGGTCGCCGAGCGGCTGGAGGGCTATCGTGCCGCACTCGCAGAGGCGGGACTGGAGCTCGACGAGTCGCTCATCATCGCGCAGGGCCGGCACCGCGAGGAGCAGTCGGTCAACGACCTGCTCGCTCGTCCGGATGCCCCGACCGCGGTCTTCTGCGCCACCAGCCCCGCCGCGATCACCACGATCAACGCCATCGCCGCCGACCGCCTTCGCATGCCGGCGCTCATCTCCTTCGGCGATTTCGAGTTCGCCGGCGCGTTCACGCCGGGCATCTCCTGCGTCGACCAGGATCCCCGAGTCATCGGCGAGGCCACGTTCCGGCGCCTGGTCGCACTGACGCAAGACCCTGCCGCGGCCCCGGCCCACATCGTGGTGCCGACGCGGCTCATCCGCCGCGGCTCCGGGGAACTGCTCCCCGACGCCGTCGACGTTCCCACCCCGATCGGAGCCCTTCGATGATCCCGGTCCTCCTCCCGCCCAACCCGGTTCAGCACTTCTACCGGGGTGGTGACCGCATCGCGGCGCTGCGCGGCATCGTGCCCGAGACGGATCACCAGCCTGAGGAGTGGCTCGGCGCGACGGTGTCGCGCTTCGGCGACCCCCTCACCGGACTCGCCGTCACCGGCAGCGGCGCACTGCTGCGCGACCTCGTGACCGCCGACCCGACCGGCTGGACAGGAGGTGGCCGTGGGCGCGACGCCGGGGACGTCGGCATCCTGGTCAAGCTCCTCGACGCGCGGCAGCGCCTTCCCGTCCACGTGCACCCCGACCGGGGATTCGCGGCCCGGCACCTCGACTGCCCGTACGGCAAGACCGAAGCCTGGTACGTGCTCGACACCGAACCCGACTGCGCGGTGCACGTGGGATGGAACGCCGACCTCGACCCGACCGAACTCGATCGCCGGCGCGACTCGCAGGACAGCGAGTGGATGCTGGCGCACATGAACCGCGTGGTGGTCCGCGAGGGGATGGGGGTGCTCGTGCCCGCCGGCACCGCGCACGCCATCGACGGCGGCATCTTCGTGGCCGAGGTGCAGGAGCCCACCGACTTCTCGATCCTGCTGGAATGGTCCGTCACGACCTCGACGCGCGACGAGTCGCACCTCGGCCTCGGCTTCGACACCGTCATGCCGGCCGTCTCGACCGCGCGGCTCGCGCCTGAGCAGCTGGCCGCGCTCATCAGCGACGCGGGCACGACCTCGGCGGGCGCGACCTTCCGCTCGCTTCTGCCGGCGGCGGCCGACCCGTACTTCCGGCTGTGGGATGCCGCCGTGCGCGGCGCCGCCAGCAGCATCCGCCCCGCCGGCTTCGCCGTGGTGCTGGTGACCGAAGGCGAGGGGGCGATCGTCGGCGCGGCCGAGCGGATCCCGGTCGTGCGCGGGCAGGCCTTCGCCGTGCCGCACGCGTTCGGCGACTGGAGGCTGGAAGGCGAGGCATCGGTCCTCGTCGCCGAGCCGGGCGCCGGCTGGCCGGGCACCCTCGCCGAGGGGGGCGTCGCATGAACGAATACGTCGTCGGCGTCGACATGGGCTCGACGAGCATCAAGCTGCTGGTCGCCACGCTCGGCGGGCGCCAGCGGCTGGTGGTGAGCCGTCGGTCGCCGTGGACGAGCCTGGATCATGGACGCACCGAGATGCCCGCGACGCGTGCGGTCGACACGGTGCGTGCGCTCGCTGCCGAGGCGGATGCCGAGCTCTCGAAGGACGGCCCGTACCGCATCCGCGCGCTCGGTGTGTCGGGCATGGCCGAAGCAGGCGTGCTGCTGGATGCCGCCGGCCGCCCGGCGGCGCCCATCATGGCGTGGTTCGACCCCCGCGGCGCCGACGAGATCGCGCGGACGCCGGAGCACTTCCGTGCCGAGTTCCTCGGCCGCACGGGACTTCCCGTCGGGCCGCTCGCATCGATCTCGAAGATCCTGCATCTGCGCGACGGCGGCATCGACCTCGCTGGGCGGACGTTCCTCAACGTGCCGGAGTACGTGGTCCACGCTCTGGGTGGCCCTCGCGTCGCCGAGTACTCGCTGGTCTCGCGCACCGGTCTGCTCGACCAGGACGACAGCACCCCGTGGTCTGCGGCGTTCGACGTGCTGGGCGTGAGTGAAGACCTGCTCGGCGAGAGGGTCGGCGCCGGCACGGCGCTGGGCATCCTCACCGACGACGGGATGCCGGAGCCCTTCCGCGGCGCCGTCCTCACCGTCGCCGGGCACGACCATCTGGTTTCGGCCGTCGCCGTCGGGGCGACGCACAGCGGGCAGCTCTACGACTCGATGGGGACCGCCGAGGCCTTGGTGCGCGTGCTCGATGCCACACTGCCGTTCGACGCACGGGAACGGCTGGCCGTGGCAGGCATCAACACCGTGCGCCACGTCCTGCCGGGCAAGTACGTGCTGCTGGCCGGGACGAAGTCGGGCCTGCTCATGCGCCGGGTGCTGCAGCTGCTGGGCATCACGGATGCCGCCGGGCGCGCCGGGATCGACGACCGAGTGATGGAGCTGCCGGTGATGGGCACCCTCGCCGACGGCGGCATCCGCGTCGAGGGCGCCCGCAACGACGACGGCGTGCTCAAGATCGTCGCCAACAGCGACGGGCTGAGCCCCGCCGAGCTGTTCGCCGCGGCGCTGCTGCACGGCAATGACATGTGCGCGGAGCTGATGGCGGTCATGGACCGCGAAGTGGCGCCGCCGACCTCGACGGTGCTGACCGGCGGCTGGTCGAGCATGGCCAGCGTCGTCCGCGCGCGGCGGCTCATCCTTCCCGACGTCACCGTCGCCACGCACGACGAAGGCACCGCGTACGGCGCCGCACTCTTCGCCGCCTTCGCGGCGGAGACCTCGACCGACTTCGACAGCGTGGCCACCGCATTCCTCGCCGGCCACTCCGACCACATTCACCACAGCAAGGAGAGGAGCTGACGATGGCGATCAGTTCTACGGTTCCGGTTCTGCAGGCGCGGGGGTTGTCGCGTCAGTTCGGGCATGTGCGGGCGCTCAATCAGGTGGACTTCGAGGTGTATCCGGGGGAGGTGACCGCGCTGATCGGGGACAACGGCGCGGGCAAGTCCACCCTGGTCAAGGCGCTGTCGGGTAACCTCGCCGTCGATTCCGGGACGATCCTGTTCGACGGGCGGGAGGTGGAGATGTCCACTCCGTCGCAGGTGTCGGCGCTGGGCATCGAGACGGTGTACCAGGATCTGGCGCTGGCGCCGCATCTGGACCCGGTGCAGAACATGTACCTGGGCCGGGAGCTGCGCCAGTCCGGACTGGCAGGCGCGCTGGGGTTCATGAAGACCAAGGAGATGCGGGCGCAGTCGCGGGCCGCGTTCGACGAGCTGGGCGCCACCGTCCGGTCGCTGACCTCCCCGGTGGGGGAGATGTCCGGCGGGCAGCGGCAGGCGATCGCGATCGCCCGTGCGGTGCACTGGGCCTCGCGGGTGGTGTTCCTGGACGAGCCCACCGCCGCGCTGGGGGTGCGGCAGACCAAGAACGTGCTGGAGACCATCCGCCGGGTGCGCGACAAAGGCATCGCGGTGGTGTTCATCTCCCACTCCATGCCCCACGTCATGGAGGTCTCCGACCGCATCCAGGTGCTGCGCCTGGGCACCCGGGTCGCGAACATCCCCGCCCACGACACCTCCATGGAAGAACTCGTCGGCCTCATGACCGGCGCCGTCACCCGCGACACCGTCGCGACGCCCCCTGCCGATCTGACCCCCGAAGGCGACCTCGTCGAGGAAGACGCCGCCGACAAGGAGCTGAACTCATGAGCACGACCAAGCCGCCCACCGAGACCGTCGCCATCGGGACGCTCGAGGAGCCGAAGACCGGATTCTGGCGCGGACTGCTGCGCGCCCAGGCGTTCCAGATCCTGCTCGTGCTGATCGTCATCGTGCTGATCTTCAGCGCGCTGGCGCCGGACACGTTCGCACAGTGGTCGAACTTCCGCCTCATCATCCAGAACGCCTCCATCCTCGCCGTGCTGGGCGTCGGCATGACGTACATCATCATCACGGCCGGCATCGACCTGTCGATCGGCTCGGTCCTGGTCTTCTCCGGTGTGGTCGCGGCCATGGTGATGCGGGAGATGGGGGGCAGCGACTGGGGCACCGCCATCGTCGGGATCCTGGTGTCGATCGGCTGCGGCCTCGCATGGGGCCTGCTCAACGGCTTCCTCATCGCGAAGGGCAAGATCCCGCCCCTGATCGTCACGCTCGGCTCGCTCGGGATGGCGCTCGGTCTCGCGCAGATCCTCACGGGCGGGGTCGACGTCCGCCAGGTGCCGACCGTGCTCACCACCACGATCGGCTACGGCAACGTCTTCGGCACCATCCCGACCATCTCCGTGATCGCTCTGGTGATCGTCATCATCGGCGCCGTGGTCCTGCACTTCACCCGCTTCGGGCTGCACACCTACGCCGTCGGGTCCAGTGAGCTGGCGGCGCGCCGAGTGGGCGTCAAGGTCGACCGGCACCTGATCGCGGTGTACACGCTGTCGGGCGGCCTCGCCGGGGTCGCGGGCATCCTGTCGCTGTCGCAGTTCTCCACCACCGCGATCGCCGGGCAGTCGCAGACGAACCTGAACGTCATCGCGGCGGTCGTCATCGGCGGGACGTCGCTCTTCGGCGGCATCGGCACCATCTTCGGCACCGTCGTGGGCCTGTTCATCCCCGCGGTGCTGCAGAACGGGTTCGTCATCACCGGCGTGCAGCCGTTCTGGCAGCAGGTCGCCGTCGGCGCCGTCCTCATCACCGCCGTCTACATCGACCAGGTCCGCCGCGCCCGTGCGATGCGCGGGTCGTCCCAAAGCCTCTGGCGCAAGTTCGTCAGCGGAGGCCGCGGCCGCTAGCGCCCGGCTGATCAACACCCAACACAGTCAAGAGAAGAACGGTGATCACAATGAAGTGGAGCAAGAAGGCGTTCGGGTTCGCCGCAGTCGGCGCAACCGCGACGCTCATCCTCGCCGGATGCGCCGGAGGAGGCGGAGCGGGCGGCGGCGATGCCGACGGCGGCGCCGGCGGCGACGAAGGCTACAACATCGCATTCGTCCAGGGGGTGGCCGGCGACGAGTTCTACATCACGATGGAGTGCGGCATCCGGGAGGCCGCCGAGGCCGAAGGTGCCACGGTCGAGGTGCAGGGGCCGGAGAAGTTCGACCCGACGCTGCAGAAGCCGATCGTCGACGCGGTCGTGGCCTCCAAGCCCGACGCGCTGCTGATCGCGCCGACCGACGTCACGGCGATGCAGGCGCCGATCCAGGCGGCCGCCGACGCGGGGATCAAGGTCGTCCTCGTCGACACCACGCTCGAGGACCCGTCGATGGCGGTCTCGCAGATCGCCTCCGACAACGAAGGCGGCGGCGCTGCGGCGTTCGAGGCGATCCAGGCCGCGCACCCCGAGGGCGGCAAGGTGCTCGTCGTCTCGGTCGACCCGGGCATCTCCACGACCGACGCGCGCGCGAAGGGCTTCGAGGACGCCGTGGCCGAGGACCCGAACTTCGAGTTCCTCGGTGTGGAGTACTCGCACAACGAGCCGGCCGAAGCGGCCCGCATCGTGACCGCGGCGCTGCAGGCCAACCCCGACATCGTCGGCATCTTCGCTGCGAACCTGTTCGCCGCCGAGGGCTCGGCGACCGGCATCCAGCAGGCCGGCAAGCAGGGGCAGGTCACCATCGTCGGCTTCGACGCCGGTCCCGCTCAGGTCGAGGCGCTGCGCAACGACGTCGTGCAGGCGCTCGTCGCCCAGGAGCCGGGCACGATCGGTCAGGAGGGCGTGGCGCAGGCCATCGCCGCGCTGAACGGCGACACCCCGGAGGAGAAGATCCAGACCGGCTTCACGGTCATCACGAAGGACAACCTCGAGGGCGAAGGCGGCGAGGCCGTCTACCGGTCCAGCTGCTGATCCGTCAGCACCCCGCGGCGGCCGGGACCTCTCGTCCCGGCCGCCGCTCCCACCGTCGACGAAAGGGCACAGATGATCTTCCCCGACCTCGCCGGGCGCGTCGCCGTGGTCACCGGCGGCGCACGCGGCATCGGCTACTCGCTGGCATCCGCTCTCGCACGGCAGGGAGTGAGCGTGGGACTGCTGGATCTGCTGCCCGATGTGGCCGGGTCCGCGAAGCGTCTCGCCGATGAGACCGGCGTCGCGACGGCCTCGGCGCAGGTCGACGTGACCGATGCGGCGTCGGTGGAGGCAGCCTTCGCGGCCGTGCGCGACCAGCTCGGCACACCCGACCTCCTCGTCACGGCCGCGGGCATCACGATCTGGGGCGACTCCGCAGAGGTGGATCCCGGCACCTGGTCCAAGGTCATCGGCGTCAATCTCAGCGGCACCTTCTTCAGCACCCAGGCCTTCGCGCGGCCGCTCCTGGCCGAAGGGCGTGAGGGCTCGGCGATCCTCATCTCGTCGATGTCGGGACGAGTCGTGAACGTGCCGCAGCATCAGGCCTCGTACAACGCGTCGAAGGCCGCCGTCGACCAGCTGGCGAAGTCGCTCGCCGTCGAGTGGGCGCCCGCGATCCGCGTCAACGCCATCGCGCCCGGCTACATCCTGTCGGACATGACGCGCCAGTTCACCGAGGCGAACCCCGAGCTCGCCGCCGACTGGGTCTCGATGATCCCCGCCGGCCGCATGGGCGAGCCGGCCGACCTCGACGGCGTCGTGCTGCTGCTGGCCTCGTCGGCGTCCTCGTATCTCACCGGCCAGACGCTCGTCATCGACGGCGGCTACACCGCCATCTGATGGTGTCCACCGCCTACCTCGCCGTCGACCTCGGGTCGTCGAGCATCCGCGTCATGGTCGGCTTCCTCGGGGAGGACCGCTCGGGCACGCCGTCGCTCGCGATCCGCGAGGCGGGCCGGTTCCCCAACACGCCGGTCTCGCGCCCGGAAGGGCTGAGCTGGGATGTCCCCGAGCTGTGGGAGGGGGTGCTGACCGGACTGCGTGCGGGCGTCGACGTGGCGCGGAGAGCCGGCGCGCGGCTGCGAGGCATCGGCGTGGACGCGTGGGGTGTGGACTATGCGCGGCTGACCGCCGACGGCACTCTGCGCGAGTTCATGCGTCACCATCGCGACGCCGACCCGGTGCTCGCCGGGCGCACGTCGGCCACGCGCGACGCCGCCGCCGACTACGCCACGACCGGCGTGCTCGACCAGGCCATCAACACGGCGCATCAGCTGCGTCAGGATGCCGCCGCCCACATCGGCTCCGACGACGACATCATCCTCCTGACCGCCGATGCCTTCGTGTACCTGCTCACCGGCCGCGTGGGCGCAGAGCCGTCGCTGGCCTCCACCACAGCGCTGCTTGACCGCTCCACCGGCGACTGGTCGGCCGCCCTGGCCGCCGATCTTCCGGCCCGGCTGCCGCCGATCGTGCCGACCGGAACATCGGCGGGGACGACGACGACCGCAGTGACCGCCGCGATCGGCGCCGAGCATGCCCTCCCGGTGTTCACCGTCACCGCGCACGACACCGCGGCCGCCTTCATGGCAGTGACGGACGCCGCCGACGAAGGCACCGGCGTCGTCTCCAGCGGCAGCTGGGCGGTCGCCGGTGTCGCCCTGCCCGCGCCGATCCTGACGGAGCAGGCGCGCGTGCTCGGGTTCACCCAGGAGCTCGGTGCGGGGGGCGACACACTCCTGGTCAAGAACCTCAGCGGCATGTGGCTGCTGCAGCAGACGCTGCGCGAGTGGGCCGAGACCGGCGACGAGACACCGGGTTCGGTGCACACCCTCGTGCGACTGCTGAAGGACGCCTCCGGCTCGTCCTATCGCGGTCGCTTCGACCCCGCCGATCCCCTCCTGCAGGCACCCGGGGGTCTGGTCGCGCGCCTGGAGGACGCGTGCGCCGCGAGCGGCGCCGGACGCCCGGCATCCCGCGCCGACCTGGTGCGCGCGATCGTCGACAGCCTCGCGTCGGCCTATGCCGAGACGCTCAGGCAGGTGGAGCAGCTGACCGGACGTCCCCTCGCCCGGGTGCGGATCCTCGGCGGCGGCGCGCGCAACGAGCTGCTGTGCGCGCTGACCGCAGAGCGCACCGGCCGGCCGGTCCTCGCGGGCCCGGTCGAGGCGTCCATCCGCGGCGTGCTGCTGCAGGTCGCCATCGCGGCCGGCGACCTGCCCGACGCTGCTGCAGCGCGCGCCGTGGCGGTCGACGACGGCGAGGACCCCGACCGGCTGTACAAGCCCTCGTCGTCGACCGGCGGCCAGATGCCGGCCGGCCCCGCTTCCGCTGCCGTCCCGGCTGTCGCCCCCATCCCGATCGGAGACCCTGCGTGAACCCGCGCGATCTGCTCACCGACCTCAGTCGCCGCCTCGGCGATCCCGCGATGGATGCCGCGGTGCTCGGCGAGGGGAACACCTCGGTGCGCGACGGCGACACCATGCTCGTCAAGGCGTCGGGCGCCGTGCTCGCCGAAGCGGAGCCCGGCGACTTCGTGCGCGTCGACCTGGCGGAGGCGCTCGCCCTCATCGCCGACGAGGGCGCGGGGGATGCCGAGGTCGACGCGCACTTCGGCGAGATCGCCGCGCGGGAGGGGCGCCGGCCGTCGGTCGAGGCGCTCCTGCACGTGGTCCTGTACGAGGCGACAGATGCGCGCGTCATCGCCCACTCGCATCCCACCGCCGTGAACGCGCTGCTGTGCTCGGAGCGGCCCGAGCTGCTGGTGGATGGCGCTCTCTTCCCCGACCAGATCGTCGTGCTCGGGGCATCCCCCCTGCTCGTGCCGTACATCGACCCCGGTCTGAAGCTCGCGCGCGAGGTGCGGACGCGGCTGCGGGCCCATGCCGACCGGCACGGCGAACCGCCCGCCGTGGTGTACCTGCGCAATCACGGCATGTTCGCCGTGGGAGCCAACGCGGCGCACGTCCTGGGCATGACCGCGATGGCCCAGAAGTGCGCGCGCGCCATCATCGGGGCCGCCGCCGTGGGCGGGGTGCGCTTCATGCCGGCCGACGAGGTGACGCGCATCGAGACGCGTCCTGACGAGAGATACCGGCGGGCGCTGCTCGCCGCGGAAGGAGCACGATGACCGCCGTGACGCTCGAGGGCAAGGTCGCTCTCCTCACCGGGGCGAGCTCGGGCATCGGACTCGCAACGGCCCACGCCCTCGTGGCAGCAGGATGCCGTGTCGTGGCCGTCGCCCGCGACGCCGGCCGTCTCGCCGAGCTGGCCGCGGCGTCGCCGGGTCTCATCTCGACGATCGCCGCCGACGTGTCGGATCCGGGCTCCGCTCAGGAGATCGTCGACGAGACGCTCCGCCGGCAGGGGCAGCTCGACATCGTGCTGCCGAACGCCGGCATCTACGTCGGCGGCGACCTCGTCGACGCCTCTGTCGATCAGATCGCCCATCTCGTGTCGACCAACGTCACCGGCGTGATGACCCTCGTGCGCGCGGCGCTTCCGCCCCTGCTGGAGCAGGGCAGCGGTGACATCGTCGTCACGAGCTCGGTGTCGGGCCACCAGGACATCGAGTGGGAGCCGGCGTACTCCGCGAGCAAGCACGCCGTGCAGTCCTTCGTGCACACCGTGCGCCGCCAGTACGCCGGAAGCGGCGTGCGCATCGGGGCCATCGCGCCCGGTGTCGTGCTGAATCCGCTGTGGGGTTTCGCGCACGGATCGCCGGAGGAGGCGGAGCGCATCGCGGAGCGCACCGGCATCCGCTCATCCGATGTCGCCGACACGATCGTGTTCATGCTGACGCGGCCGGCGCACGTGGTGGTGAGGGACCTCGTGCTGCTGCCCACGGGGCAGCCGATCTGATGAGCGCAGGCACGATGCGGGCGGTGGTCTTCCGGGGGCCCGGAGACCTCGCCTTCGAGCGCGCCGCGCACCCGGTGCCCGGCGCCGGCGAGCTGCTGGTCCGCGTCGACCGGCTGGGCGTGTGCGGAACCGACGTGCACCTTTTCGACGGCTCGCTCGGCTACTTCGCGTCCGGGCTGACGCGATACCCGATGCGACCGGGGCACGAGTGGTCGGGGGTCGTGATGAGCGCGCCGGACGACCGCGTACGCGTGGGCGATCGCGTGGTGGGCGAGCCGTTCCTCAGCTGCGGGCGGTGCGGCCTCTGCCGACGCGGACGCCGCGACCAGTGCCCGGCTCGCGACGAGATGGGGGTGCGCGGGGCGGCACCGGGCGCTGCGGCGGAGTTCCTGGCCGTGCCGGTGGAGAACGTCGCCGTCGTCCCGCCCGGGCTGGATGCGACGACCGCGGTGCTGGCCGAGCCGCTCGTCACCGTGCTGCACGCGCTGAGCGCGACCCGGTGGGAACCTGGGGAGTCGGTCGGCGTCGTCGGCGCCGGGACGCTGGGCCTGCTCGCCGCCCAGGTGGCGCGGGCGGGCGGATCCGCCGTGACGGTGTACGCCCGGGGTGATCGCGCCGAGCGTGCGGACGGCGTGGGAGCGCGGTTCGTGCGCGTCGACGCGGCCGTGGACGACGTCCATGACGTCGTGATCGAGGCCGCCGGAGGCACAGGCTCCGCGGCACTCGCGATGCGGGTGGCCGCGCCGACAGGCCGGATCGCCCTGGTCGGCGTGGCCTCGGCGCCCGAGGTCGTCGACACGACACGAGCCATCACGAAGGGCCTCGAGCTCGTGGGCGTGCTCGGCGGCATCCCGTACCTCCAGCGCGCCGTCGCGCTGCTGGCGGCAGGCGTCGTGCGGCCGGAACCCGTGATCGACCGGGTGCTCCCGTTCGAGCGCTACCGCGACGCGCTCGACCTCGTCGCTGCCGGTCGCACCCGCCTGCCGAAGATCGTGCTCGAGATCGGCCACGCGCCGGACCTCGTCGAGGAGTGAGACGTGACACTGACATCCATGCGAGACCTGCTCGACGGCGCGCGCGCCGTCGCGGCGTTCAACTTCATCCAGCTGGAGGTGGCCGAAGCGATCGTCGCCGGCGCCGAGGCAGCCGGTCACGGCGTCGTGCTGCAGCTGTCGCAGAACGCCGTCGCGTTCCACGGCGCACTGGCTCCGGCGGCGTCAGCGGCGCTGCGCGTGGCGGAGTCCGCCGCCGTGCCCGTGGTGGTGCACCTCGACCACGCCACGGAGGAGAGCCTGATCGAGGAAGCCCTGCGGCTGGGCATCCCATCGGTGATGTACGACGGCGCGCATCTGCCCGATGCCGACAACCTCGCCCGCACGAGGGGGGTGGTCGAGCGCGCCCACGCGGCGGACGTGTGGGTGGAGGCGGAGCTCGGTGAGGTGGGCGGCAAGGGCGCTCACGTGCCGGGCGTGCGCACGGACGTGGAGGACGCATCTGCCTTCGTCGCCGCGACGGGAGTGGATGCGCTGGCCGTCGCCGTCGGCAGCGAGCACGCGATGCGTGAGCGCAGCGCCACGCTCGATGAGGCGCTCATCCGGGCGCTCGCCGAGCGGCTGCCGGTGCCGCTCGTCCTTCATGGATCAAGCGGTGTGTCGGACGCGGGCATCGACGGTGCCATCGCGGCGGGGATGCGCAAGATCAACATCGGCACGCACCTGAACGCGGTGCTCACCGGCGTGGTGCGTGCGGAGCTGGAGCGGGATCCGTCGGTGATCGACCCGCGGACCTACCTTCGGCCTGCGCGCGCGGCCGTCGCCGCGGAAGTGGAGCGGCTCGTGCGGCTGATCTCCGGGGATGCGGCATGAGCGCCCGCTCCGGGATCGTGACGCTGACCGCGGCCGGCGCGATCGATGCGACGTATCGGGTGGGGATGCTGGAGCGCGGGACCTTCACCCGCGCCACCGCGTACGAGCGGGAGGTCAGCGGAAAAGGTGTGAACGTGGCGGCGGCGCTGCGCGTGGGCGGCGTCGACACCGCCGCTGTCGTGGTGCTCGGCGAGGACGACATCGCGTTCGCCCAGCGCTCATCGCACGCGGACATGCTGCGGATCGTCGCCGTGCCGGGCGCGACGCGGGTGAACACCTCGGTGATCGACGATGGCAGAGCGACCACGAAGGTGAACGCGCCGACGCCGCCCATCGCGCGACATGCATGGGCCTCGCTGCGCTCGGCGGTACGCGCGGCCTGCGCGGAGCTGTCGGCAGGGTGGCTCGTGGTCTCGGGCACCGTGCCGACGCTGTCGGAGACGGGTGAGCCGGTCGACCTCGCCGACGTCGTGCGGGACGCAGCCGATACAGGGATCCGCGTCGCCCTCGACACCAGCGGTCCGGCTCTGGCCCGCGCGGCCGGCGACCCCGCCGGCATCGCGTTGATGAAGCCCAATACGCACGAGCTCGCCGAGCTCCTCGACCGGCCGCTCCGGACGATCGGCGAGGTCGCCGACGCGGCGCGGGAGCTCGTGCGGCGCGGCGTCGATACCGTCTACACGAGCATGGGCGCGGACGGCGTGCTGGTGGTGTCGGCATCCCACGTCGTGCACGCGCACGCCGCGGCGCGGGATGTCGTGAACACGGCCGGGGCGGGGGATGCCTCGCTCGCGGGCTTCCTCGTCGGCCTGGGCGACGGTGACGCTCGCGACCCCGACGCTCTCGCTGCGGCTGCCGCCACCGCGGCCGCGTGGGGCGCGCACGCGGTGGCCCAGTCCACGACGATCCTGCCGGACCTCGTCGACCTGCCGGCGGCGCACGTGACCCGTGACCCCGACCCCGCCTCCCCGCTGTCGGAGCCCGCCTGACGGCGTCAGGATGCCGCGCGAAGGCGCAGGCCCTCGGGGGTGACGTCGATGGCGACGCCGTCCAGGCCGTCGAGCACGAGGTCGGCGTGCAGCTCCTCCGCCGCGACCGTCCCGGTCAGGGCGAGGACGTGGCAGCCCGCGGCGCGTGCGGCGGCGACGCCCGCCGCAGCGTCCTCGATGACGAGGCATCGCTCCGGGTCGACGCCGAGCCGCGCCGCGGCGGTGAGGAACGGCTCAGGATGCGGCTTGCCGTGGGTCACCTCGTCCGCCGTCACGAACACATCGGGCGGCACGAAGCCCGCCGCCTTCAGCCGAGCGGTCGCCAGCGACGTCGTCCCTGAGGTCACGATCGCGCGGCGCCGGGCCGGGACGCTGTCGAAGAACGCGCGCGCGCCCCGCACCGGCGGCAGATCGACGGCGTCGGTGGTCTCCAGCTCGGTGATGTGCGCCAGTCCCTCGGCGTGCAGGTCCGGCGGAAGAAGTCGCGCGATGAGGGTGCGGGCGGGCTGTCCGTGGTTCTCGTGCAGCGCCTCGGCGGAGACGCCGTAGTGCTCGGACCAACGGCGCCATGACCGGACGACGGACGCCGTGGAGTCGACGAGCGTGCCGTCGAGGTCGAACAGCACCGCGTCGAACGTGCGGGTGAACAGCTCCGCATCGGGATCGATCCGGCGCCGCACGCCGAGCTCGATGAGCAGGCGGTCCAGCTGCTGAGCTGTCGACAGCTCGGCATCGACGGGCGTCACGGGGATGGCCGGTGCCATCGGAGCCGTGTCCGGCCGATGCTCATCGCGAGCCTCGCCGCGCGCCGCGCGCCGTGCGGCGAACAGAGCAGGATCTCCCTCCACGTGGATGACGCGCAGCGACGCCGGCGCGACGGCATCCTGCAGCAGCTGCCATTCCTCGCCGCCGGCGAGCTCTGCTGTGAACGGAGCGACGAGCACGACGCCGCCCGCCGTGGCGACGGCGTCCCTCGCGACCGCGCGCAGCGCCGCATAGCGCCCGTCGCGGATCGCGCCCGCGTGCGGCGATGTCAGCCAGTGTCCGCCGAAGACCTCATCGCCGAGGGCGTCCAGGAGGGGCGTCGTGACGGCATCGAGGTCGACCAGCGGAAGGCGGAGGGATGCCGCCAGCGCGCGGCCGAGCGTCGACTTGCCGCTTCCGGCGGCGCCTGCGACGGCCACGGCGATCGGCTCGGGCATTTGACAGGACTCCGGCATACGTCCACCATAGACGTATCAAGTCACCGGTGTCATGCTTGATTTCACGCGGTTCGCCCGTGACACCGAAAAGGAGACGCCGTGTCCGACGATGCACGCAGCGAGGTTTCGCACGCGGGTGAACGACGCGCGTCGACGTCTGTCGCCCTGCCGCTCTCGGCCGGCCTGGACCTCGGCAGCACCGGCCTGAAGATGCTCGTCGTCGACGCGTCCGGAGCGGAGATCGCCAGCCACCAGGTGCCCACGCCGTGGCGCGCCGGCGACGGCGGCACGACCGAGCTGGACGCCCCCGCTCTCGTCGACGCCGTCCGCTCGCTCCTGGACGGGATCGACGCGGCGCTCGCCGGCTGCACCGACGCGTCGATCGATGCGATCGCGATCGCAGGCATGGGGGAGACGGGCATCCTGATCGATGCTGAAGGCGACCCCGTGGCGCCGGGCTTCGCGTGGTTCGATCCGCGCGGCGCCGAGCAGGCCGCAGCGTTCCCCGACCACATCCGATCGCAGTTCGCCGGGCGCACCGGACTGCCACTGGGCGCCCAGGTGACTGTCGCGAAGCTGGCGTACCTCCGCGACGCGGGGATGCCGCTCGCCGGCACGCGCTGGCTCAACCTGCCGGAGTTCCTCGCGGCATCCCTCGGCGGGGACATCGCGCTCGAGTACTCACTCACCTCGCGCACGGGGCTCCTGGACCAGGACACCGGCCGGGCGTGGCCGCAGATGCTCGAGGCGCTCGGGCTCGATGAGACGTTCCTGCCGCCTCTGCGCGGTGGCGGCGTGCCGTGGGGACGCGTCGACCCCTCCTTCGGTTCGCGGACCGCGGGAGCGGTCCTCACCGTCGCCGGCCACGACCACCTCGTCGCGGCCGCAGCGAGCGGCTCCCTCGGCACCGACGCGTACCATGTGTCGATCGGCACCGCCGAGGTGCTGCTGCGCGTGCTCGACGCCCCGCTCGGCTTCGCCGCGCGTGAGCGTCTGGCCGATGCCCTCATCAACGAGGTCCGACACATCGTGCCCGGCAAGCACGTGCTGGTCGCCGGGGCCAAGACCGGGCTGCTGCTGCGGCGGGCGCTGCAGGCCGCCGGCATCTCGGACCGTGCCGGACGAGACGCCCTGGATGCCGCCGTCATGGCCGCGCCCGTCGAGGGCGCGCTTCCCGCCGGTGCGATCGAGGTCGCCGGCGCCCGCAACGACGACGGGGTGCTGCGCCTGACCCTCAACACCGACGGTGCGACGCCCGCCGAGATCTTCGGCGCGGTGCTCCGCCACAGCAACGCCGAAGTCGCTGCCCTCGTCGCGGCGATGGACCGCGAGGTGGCGCCCGCCGCGCACGCGACACTCACCGGCGGGTGGGCGGGGATGGCCTCCGTCCGCCGCGCCCGCGCCCTCGTGCTGCCCGATCTGCGCGTCTCAGCGCGCGAGGAGGAGACCGCGTTCGGAGCCGCTCGCATCGCGCAGGCGCTTCGAACCGACCAGACCGTGCCGGCCTGAGCCGGCGAACGCGCCGGCGTGAGCCGGAGCAGGACCACCCACCAGGAGAAGAACCCATGACCACCACCACCGCCGTCAACGCCATGACCACACTGGAGCGGCGCGCGCTGCAGTCGATCTCCACCCCGGACGGCAACATGCTCATCGTCGCGGCCGACCAGCGCAACGGCATGAAAGCCGCCATCAAGGACGCGCCGGGCGGCCCGGAAGCGATCACGCGCGAAGAGCTGGCTGCCGTGAAGGCCGACCTCGTCCGCCACCTCGCCAACCACGCCCCCGCGATCCTCCTCGACCCCGAGGTCGCGCTGCCGGCGATCGTCGACGACGGTGTGCTCGCCCGCGAGACCGCCCTGGTCGTGGGGCTCGACGCCTCGGGATTCGAGACCGTCGACGGGCTGCGATACACGCGGTTCGTGCCCGGGGTCACCCCGCGCACCGTGCGCGAGCTCGGCGGCGGCGTCGCCAAGATGCTCTACTACACGCGCCCCGACAAGCAGGATGAGACCTCCCGCGTGTTCGCGGAGATCCGCGACCTCGTCGAGGCGTGCGAGGCCGAGGGGCTGCTCCTCATCGTCGAGCTGCTGACCTACCAGCTGGAGGGGGAGTCCGACCAGGAGTACGCTGCCGCGTTCCCCGCACTCGTCGCCGAAGGCGCCGCGCTGGCCGTCGCCGCCGGGGCGAAGATCCTGAAGCTGCAGTACCCGGGCTCGGCTGAGGCCAGCGCGGCCGTCACCGCCGCCGCGCAGGGCGTGCCGTGGGCGGTGCTGTCGGCGGGCGTCGACCATGAGACCTTCATCGGCCAGGTGGCCACCGCCGTCGCGAACGGCGCCGCCGGAGCGATGGCCGGGCGGTCCCTGTGGAAGGACAGCCTCTCCTTCGACGCCGCTCGCCGCGCGGAGCTCCTCACGACGCGGGCGCTTCCGCGTCTGCGCGAGCTCGCCGACGCCGTGGACGGGCGTGCCTGAGCTGCGAGTGTGAGCGCACTGCGCCGATAAGGTGGCCGAGGCCGCACTGAGCGGACGGGATGCGAGGAGGTGCCGGTGACGACGATGCGGGATGTCGCCGCGCGCGCGGGCGTCAGCACGAAGACCGTCTCGCGGGTCTTCAACGACGACCCGCACGTGCTGCCTGAGACGCGCGCCCTCGTCGAGCAGGCGATGCGCGAGCTGAACTACGTGCCGAACGTGCTGGCGACGACGTTCCGCGCCGGGCGGACATCCGTCATCGGCGTCGCTGTGCCCGACATCGTCGACCCGTTCTTCGCATCCATCGCGCGAGCTGTCGAGGACACGGCTCGCGAGCGCGGTCTGTCGACGCTTGTGACGAGCCTCGGTGAGAACCCCGACGACGAGCGGCCCGCCATCGAGTCGATGCTCGGCCGCCAGCTGTCCGGCCTCGTCGTCGCGCCGGTCGGTGTGGATCACTCGTGGCTGCAGCGCTGGCGGGAGCACACGCCCATCGTCTTCGTCGACCGGGCGCCGGTCGGTCTCGAGACCGACACGTTCACCGAGGCCGACGAGGCCGGCGCGGTGGAGGCGGTGGGACACCTGCTGTCGCACGGCCATCGCCGCATCGCCTATATCGGCGACGTGGTCCACCTGTCGACCGAGACCAACCGGCTCGAGGGCTGGCGGCGGGCGCAGCGCGAGGCGGGCATCGAACCGGACGACGACCTCGTGCAGGTCTTCGTCTCGGACCGGGATGCCGCCGCAGGCGCCGTCGCACGCCTGCGCGCGCTGCCCGATCCGCCCACTGCGATCTTCTCGGCGAACGCTCGATGCTCGATGGCGCTCGCGTCGGTTCTGCGCGACGAGCCGATCGCCCTCGTCGGATTCGGCGACTTCCCGATGGCCGACGTCCTCACTCCCTCGATCACGGTGATCGATCAGAACCCGCGGCGGCTGGGAATCCTGGCAGCGGAGCGGATCTTCGCGCGGCTCGCCGGCACCGACGTCGACGGCGCCGCGGCGACCGTCATGGACGTCGGTCTGGTCGAGCGGGAGTCCTGCCGCATCTAGCGCCGCCTCCCGGCAGCCCGTGTGGTGACCGTCCACGCCGGCCGTCGGCTCGCCGCGTTCACAACTCAGGCAGAACCGGCCCTTCGTCCGGCCAGGACCCCGGAATCCGTCATCCTGCCTGAGTCATGCGCACCCGTGCAGCGGGCAACTGCCGCCGAGGAGCCGCTCAGCCCAGCGCCGCGATGCTCGCCCGGGCGCCGCGTGCCGCGAGCGAGGCCCGCGCGGCGATGAAGGCCTCACGCAGTGCGGGGTCGGCCCCGAGGTCGCCGAAGACCGGCGCGAAGTCGAGGAAGGCGCCGGGGGTCGAGCGCTCCGCGGCCACCGCAGCCTGCAGCGCATCCAGCCGTCGGTCGGATACCGGTGTCGGGGTGCCGTCCTCGGCGGTGCCCTCGAGGAAGACGCTCCAAGCGGCCAGCACGAGCGCCGCACGGGCGATCCGGCCCTCGCCGGCGAGCTGCGCCCTCACCACGGGCAGCAGGAACTTCGGGATGCGGTCGGACCCGTCGACGACCTGACGGGCGAGGGTGTCGCGCACCGCCTCGCTGCCGAAGCGCGCGAGCAGCTGTTCGCAGTAGGCATCCAGGTCGATGCCCGGGACGGGAAGAAGCGTCGGGATCGCCTCCTGGTGCATGTAACCGCGCAGGAATCCGGCGAACAGGGGGTCGGCGCAGACCTCGTGCACGAAGGTCGCACCGGACAGGATGCCGAGGTAGCTCATCGCCTGATGCGACGCGTTCAGCAGCCGCAGCTTCATCAGCTCGTACGGTTCGACGTCCTCGACCAGCTGCACACCCACCGTCTCCCACGGCGGGCGGCCGAGCGCGAAGTCGTCCTCGAGCACCCACTGCTCGAACGCCTCGGAGCGCACCGGCCACCGGTCCTCGATTCCGAACCGATCCTTCACAAGCGCGCGGGTCTCGTTCGTGGTGACCGGCGTGATGCGGTCGACCATGGAGCTCGGGAACGACACGTTCTCGCCGACCCAGGCGCCGAGTTCGGCATCCACCCGTTCCGCGAAGCCGGTCACGGCTGTCCGGGCGACGTCCCCGTTGCCCTGGATGTTGTCGCACGACATCACCGTGAAGGGAGGCACCTGCGCCCGGCGACGTCGCGCCAGCGCCGTCACGAGGTACCCGAGCGCGCTCCGCGGCGGCGCATCCCCGCCGAACCCGGCCAGATCCGCCAGCGTCGCCTCGTCCTGTGGATCGAAGGCGCCCGTGGCGTCGTCGATACCGTAACCGCCCTCGGTGATGGTGAGCGAGACGATCCGGGTGCCGGCGTCGGCGAGCTTCGCCAGCACCGCTTCCGGGTCGTCGGGTGCGAAGAGGTAGTCGGTGAGCGAGCCGATCACGCGCGCCGTCTCGGTGCCGTCGGGGGCGGCGGTCACGAGCGTGTACAGGCCGTCCTGCCGGCGCAGGGCGTCGCGCATGGCGGCGTCGGAGGGGAGGAGGCCGACGCCGCAGATACCCCACTCGGTGGACCCGGTGGCGAGGATGCGGTCGACGAACATCGCTTGGTGCGCGCGGTGGAAGTTGCCGACGCCGAAGTGCGCGATGGCGCTCGTCACGGCGGTCCGGTCGTAGGCGGGGCGTTCGACCTCGGGAGCGAGGGCGTCCAGATTGTCGGCGTTGAGAGCGACCATGTCGCCATCCTCCAGGGATCGGGGCGAGGAAGAAAGGAACCCGTGGGCGCCCGACCTGCGGGCGCCCACGGGATGCCGACAGAGGTCAGCAGCTGGACCTGTAGACCGCGTCGGCGCCCTCGGTCTCCAGGTTCTCCTTGGTGATGACGGTGAAGCCGGTCTGGATCTTCTCCTCCGGGGTGTCGCCGTCGAGTGCGGCCAGCGCCTGCGCGACACCGTCCTGACCGATCGTCGCCGGCTCCTGGGCGACGAGCGCCTGCACGACGTCGTTCTTCAAGGCCTCGACCTGGGCGGGACCGGCGTCGAAGCCGACGACCGTGACCTCGCCCTGCTTGCCGGCCTGCTGGATGCCGGTGGCGGTGCCCTCGGCGGCGAACAGGTTCGCGGCGAAGATGCCGACGATGTCAGGGTGCGCCTGGAGCGCCGCGGTCACGATGCGGGCCGCTTCGGCCGGTTCGTTGTGCGAGTACTCGATGCCGAGCGACTCGAACTTCGGGTCGTCGGCGACGGCTGCTTCGAAGCCTTCGGCGCGCGCGTCGGAGGTCGAGATGCCCGGGTCGATCGAGACGACGAGCACCTTGCCGCCCTCAGGGTGCGCGGCCTGGATCGCCTCGAACGCCGCAGCGCCGCCGCCTTCGTTGTCGGAGGCGATCTGCGAGACCGCCATCGACGGGTCCTCGAGCGTGGTGTCGACGAGGACGACCTTGATCCCCGCGTCGGCGGCCGCCTGGATCGGCGCCTGCATCGCCGTGACGTCGGTCGGCGCGATCAGCAGCGCGTCGGGCTTGGAGGCCACGACCGCGTCGACGATCGGCTTCTGCAGCGTCGGGTCGAACTTCTCCGGCCCCTGCACCTCGACCGTGGCACCTTCGGCCTCGGCGGCCTCCTGGATGCCGCACTGCATGGAGATGTAGAACTCGTCTCCCGCGACGCCCTGCACGAATGCGATGTCGTAGCCGTCGTCCCCTTCCGTGCCGGTGGACGCGGTCTGGCCGCCTGCCGAACAGCCGGCCAGGGCGAAGGTCGTCGCCGCGCCCAGCGCGACGAGACCCAGAGCAGGCTTGCTCCACTTCATCGTGATTCCCGTTCTCTCGGTGTGTCGGCCGCGCGCTGACCGCGCCGGCCTCCGCTGACGAACCTGCGCCAGAGGCCTTGGGTGTTGCCGCGCATGGCCGCCGACCGGCGCACCTGGTCGACGTAGACGGCGGTGATGAGGACGGCGCCGACGGCGACCTGCTGCCAGAACGGCTGCACGCCGGTGATGACGAACCCGTTCTGCAGCACCGCGGGGATGAACAGGCCCACGACGGTGCCGAGAATCGTCCCCACGCCGCCGAAGAGCGACGTCCCGCCGATGACGACCGCCGCGATGACGTTGAGGTTCGTCTGCGACTGCCCGGCGATCGCGGTGGTGGAGAACTGCGACAGCGACAGGATGCCGGCAAGCCCCGCCAGCCCGCCCGAGAGGGCGTAGATCGCGATCAGCTGCGCGTCCACTCTGACGCCGACCCGGCGCGCGGCGATCTCGCTCGAGCCCACCGCGAGCGTGTGCAGGCCGAAGCGCGTGAAGCGCAGACCGATCGCGCCGACCACGATCACGGCGAGGGCGATGACGGAGATCGTCGGGATCGTGCCGAAGAGGTTGCCGTATCCGATCGTCGTGGTGAGGACGGTCGGAACCTGGCGGATGTCGACCCCGCCGGTGAGGATCTGCGCGAGACCCAGAGTGATGCCGAGCGTGCCCAGCGTCACGATCAGCGGCGGGATCTTCGCCTTGGCGATGAGGAAGCCGTTGAACAGGCCCCACGCCAGGCCCGCGGCGATCGAGACCAGGATGCCGACGATGGCCGTGCCCCAGCCGTCGCCGCCCATCGCCCGCATCACCATCGCCGCGACGACGCCCGAGAAGACCAGCACGGAGCCGATGGACAGGTCGATGCCGGCGGTGATGATCACGTAGGTCATCCCCACCGCGAGCACGGCGAGGATGGAGGCGTTCTGGATGATGAGGCGGAAGTTCGACCACTGTGCGAACGTGTCCGGCGCCAGCGCGCTGAAGATCAGCACGATGACGATCAGCACGAGCAGGATCTGGAACGCCTGCGCCCTCACGATGCGGCGAAGGAAGGAGATCTGCGGCTCGTCGAAGGTGCCGATCGCGACCGTTTCGGTCGGGGGCTTGGTGGTGGTCACAGCGTGTCCTCCTTCGCAGGGACGGTGTCGCGGGTGACGGCGCCGGTCATGAGGCCGACGAGTTCTTCCATGGAGGTGTCGTGGGCGGGGATGTTCGCGACCCGGGTGCCCAGACGCAGCACCTGGATGCGGTCGGAGACCTCCATGACGTGTGGCATGGAGTGGGAGATGAACACCACCGCGATGCCTTTGTCGCGCACCCGGCGGATGGTCTCCAGCACGTTCTTGGTCTGCCGCACCCCCAACGCGGCGGTGGGCTCGTCCAGGAACACCACCCGGGAGGCCCAGTGCACCGCACGGGCGATCGCGATCGCCTGCCGCTGCCCGCCGGACATCTCCCCCACCGGGGAGGTCAGCGACCGGACCGTGGCGCCCAGCTCGTCGAACGCGACCCGCGACTGCGCCCGCATCTCCTTGGTCTTCATGAACCCCAGCGCGCCTGCCAGTCCGGACTGGCGCAGCTCCCGGCCCAGGTACATGTTCTGCACCGGGTCCAGATGCGGCGCCAGCGCCAGATCCTGGTACACCGTCTCGATGCCCAGCGCCGACACCTGCGACGGAGTGGACATCTCCACCTCCCGCCCATCGAACAGGATCGTCCCCGAATCGACGGCGAGGTTGCCCGACAGCGCCTTGACCAGGGTGGACTTGCCCGCGCCGTTGTCCCCGATCAGCGCGGTCACCTCCCCCGGATACACCTCGAAGTCCACCTGATTGAGCGCCCGCACATGCCCGAACTGACGCGACAACCCCCGCGCCTGCAGAACCGGAACCGTAGCCGTCATCGTCATGCGTGATCTCCTTCGGACGGGGATGTGGGACGGGAGGCGACGCGCACCACGAGGTCGGCACGATCACGCGCGGTCTCGACGAGGCGGGCGTTGGGCTCGTCGACGTCGCGGACCCAGGCGGTGGCCTCGTCGGCGGGATGCCCGTGCCCGAGCCGTCGGGCGACGAGGCGCCGCCGGCGTTCGTCGGCGTCGACGTCCAGGTACCAGACCTCGTCGAGAAGCGGGCGGACCGCATCCCATCCGTGCTCATCGTGGAGCAGGTAGTTGCCTTCGGTGATCACCAGCGGCACGTCGGCTCTCACCGGCACGGCGGAGCCGATCGACTCCTCGAGCTCGCGGTCGAAGACAGGGGCGTAGATCGTCCCGGCGGTCTGCGTCGACAGCCGCCGGAGCAGTGCGACGTAACCATCGACGTCGAATGTGTCCGGCGCGCCCTTGCGGTCGCGGCGCCCGAGGCGCACGAGCTCGGCGTTGGCGAAGTGGAAGCCGTCCATGCCGACGACGACGGCGCGGTCTCCCAGAGCATGCAGCAGGGCGGCGGTCACGGTGGACTTGCCCGCGCCGGGGGTGCCGGTCACTCCCAGGATGCGGCGGCGCCCGTCGCTCAGGAGCAGACGAGCGCGCTCGGCCAGCTCATCGAGCGTCGCTTCGGCGATCGGCGGGGGCGTGGGGCGGGTGCTGAACACTGCTTCGTGGTCTTCCTCGAGTCGATGCGGAGGCATCGCGGCTGCGTCGGTGGAGCGGGTCGCCGCTGCGGGAAGCGGCACAACTTCGAGCACGCTACGCTGATCATGTCACCGGTGTCAAGCCCACCACCCGCACCACCATGACACCGGAGACATGACCGCGATTCTGTGGTTACATGTCCCACGGCGTCGCTGCCACGCGGCGTCGTCCATCGTGATCGATCCCGCAACAGAGAGCACGTCCCATGAGCGATTTCCAGGGCCGCACCATCCTCGTCACCGGCGCCGGCGGCGGCATCGGCGGTGCCACCGTCCGGCACCTCGTCGCGGCAGGGGCAGACGTCCTCGCCGCGGGGCGGACGCCGGAGAGCGTGGAGGCGATCGCCCGCGAGACCGGCGCCACCCCCGTGGCATTCGACCTGGAGTCCGAGGAGGAGATCCGCACCGCCATCGAGGGCCGCGACCTCTACGGCGTCGTGAACTGCGGGGGCTGGGGCGGCGAGATCGCCACCCCCATGGACACCGACATCGCCGTCTTCGACAAGGTCATCAGCATCAACGCCCGCGGCGCGCTGCTGGTCATCAAGTACGCATCGCGCGAGATGGTGCGCCTGGGTAAGGGCGGTGCGATCGTCAACGTGTCGAGCCAGGCGAGCCTGGTGGGTCTTGCAGGCCACATCTCGTACGGCTCGTCGAAGGCTGCGCTCGACAACATCACGAGGGTCTCCGCGCTCGAGCTCGGCGGCTACGGCATCCGGGTCAACAGCGTCAATCCGACCGTCGTCATGACCCCGATGTCGGCGTGGTACTGGGGCCGTCCCGACATCGAGGGGCCGTTCCTCGACGCGATGCCGCTGCACCGCTGGGCGACCGAGGACGACATCGCCGCCCCCATCGTCTTCCTGCTCAGCGACGGCGCGGCGATGATCTCGGGCGTCTCACTGCCGATCGACGGCGGCTACACGAGCCGCTGACGCGGAGGTCGGCTACGCCTTCGTCCCGACGCCGGCGGGAAGAGCGGCGAGGCGGGCGGCGAAGAGGTCGATCGTGCGCGATGCCGCCGGGCCCTCGTGCGGGCGGTTCAGGTGTCCGTGGTCGGTGCCGGGTTCGACGAGCATCTCGACGTCGCGCCCGGCCGTGCGCAGGGTGGCGGCGAACACCTCGGCCGACACCCGCAGCTCATCGACATCGCCGTTGACGATGAGCGTCGGCGGGAAGTCGCGGAGCTCGTCGGGCGTCGCGAGCCCGGGGATCGCCGCCACCGGCGCGCCGGCGACGTCGCCGCCCAGGTAGTTCTCGTACATGCGCAGCACCGCCGCAGGTCCGAAGCGGTCGGCGACCGGGTCGGCGTCGAGGGCGGCGCGCAGTGCGGCATCCGGGGCGGGCTGCACGGCGAGCAGCGTCGGGTAGGCGAGCACCACGAGCGCGGGAAGCGGCGCGAACCCCCGCTCGATGAGGCGCAGGGTGGCACCCGCGGCGAGATTGCCGCCCGCACTGGCGCCGCCGAGGGCGAGGCGGGTGCGGTCGATCCGCAGCCGGTCGGCCATGTCGACGGTCCACGACCAGGCCGAGATCACATCGTCGGATGCCGCGGGATAGTGGTGGCCGGCACGTCCGGCGGCGGGCGCGTCGGGGTCCGGTGCGAGGCGGTAGTCGACCGAGACGACGGTGGTGCCGTGCGCGGCGAGGCCGCGAGCCACGCCGTCGGCCTCGGGCATGTCCAGGTCGCCGAACGCGAATCCGCCGCCGTGCGCCCAGACCAGGCCCGAGCCGTTGGGAGTGCGCGCCGGGTAGACGCGCACGAGCCCGTCCGCGGCGGAGTGCGGGTCGCTCATCGGCATCCTCCGTGTTTCATCGGTCGCTTCCGGTGGCTGCTGCCCGCCGCTTGTGGAGGGGAACGGCCGGAAGGTGGACCGGGGCTGCGGGGATCGGCATCCCGCAGCCCCGGCGGTTCGGGGGGAGGGGGCTTACGCGCCCCAGCCGGCCTGGACGCCGCCGACGCGCTCCTGGGCGATCTTCTCCTGGTAGCCGGACGCCGCGTACGCGGCCATCGGGTCGGCCGGCAGTCCGCGCGACTCGCGCCACTCGGCGAGGGCCGGGCGCACGTCGGTGTAGAAGGCGTCCATGAACACCGCGTTGGCTGCCAGCACGTCGTTGGCGCTCTGCGCGGCGGCAAGGGCGTCGCGGTCGACCAGCAGTGCGCGAGCGGTCATCTCCTGGACGTTGAGCACCGAGCGGATCTGGCCCGGGATCTTGTCCTCGATGTTGTGGCACTGATCGAGCATGAACGCCACGTCGGGGCTGTTCAGCCCGCCGCCGCGGACGACCTCGAAGATGATGCGGAACAGCTGGAAGGGGTCGGCCGCGCCGACGATGAGGTCGTCATCGGCGTAGAACCGCGAGTTGAAATCGAACGAGCCGAGCTTGCCCAGGCGCAGCAGCTGCATCACGATGAACTCGATGTTGGTGCCCGGCGCGTGGTGGCCGGTGTCGAGGCACACCACGGCGCGCTCGCCGAGGGCGGCCACCTGCGCGTACGACGTGCCCCAGTCCGGAACGTCGGTGTGGTAGAACGCCGGCTCGAAGAACTTGTACTCGAGCACGAGGCGCTGCTCGTCCGACAGGCGCGCGTAGATCTGCTGCAGGGAGTCCTGCAAGCGGTCCTGCCGCCCGCGCATGTCGTTCTGACCCGGGTAGTTCGACCCCTCGGCGAGCCAGATCTTGAGGTCCCGCGACCCGGTCTCGTTCATGATGTCGATGCACTCGAAGTGGTGATCGATCGCCTTCTGGCGGATGCGGTCGTCGTGGTGGGTGAGGGCCCCGAACTTGTAGTCCTCGTCCTGGAACGTGTTCGAGTTGATCGTGCCGAGCGAGACGCCGAGGTCCTCCGCGTGGCGCCGGAGGTCGGCGTAGTCGTCGACCTTGTCCCACGGGATGTGCAGGGCGACGCTCGGTGCGAGGGCTGTGTAGCGGTGCACCTGCGCGGCATCGGCGATCTTCTCGTACGGATCGCGGGGCGTCCCCGGCGTCGGGAAGACGCGGAAGCGCGTGCCGGAGTTGCCGAACGCCCACGAGGGGAGCTCGATGCCCTGCTGTTCGAGCGTGGACTGGATCTCGGGAGACAGCGTCGTCATGATGCGGTGCTTTCCTTGTGGGTGGTCGCAGCTGCGGCCAGCTGGTCGTGCAGATGGAAGATCTCGGTGAGCGGCGTGGCGGCCTGATCGGGGCGGCCGTCGAGTCCGATGAAGAAACGCGCCATCTCGGCCTCCCAGCGCGCGGCCACCTCGGATCCGGCAAGGTACGCCTGTGCCGCTTCATCGTCGTCGGTCTCGTAGTAGCCGATCAGCCGGCCGCCGTCGCCGAGGAAGAGCGAATAGTTCCGGCGTCCCGCCGCGGCGATCTCGGCCAGCATCTCGGGCCACACCGGCGAATGCCGTGCGATGTACTCGTCGAGCAGCTCGGGCTTGATGCGCAGTTCGAAGCAGACGCGCGTCGTCGCGGTGGCGCTGGTCATCGGTGGAGCTCCTCGGGAAGGGGGCGCGTCGTCGCGTCCGCGCTATGAATCGTTTCAACGATAAGCGACGATCCTCGGGCGCGCAAGGCGGAAAGCGTTTGCCGCGCACGACTCCTCCGCCACCGCCGCCGAGCTGCCGGTCCGTGCCGGTACCGTGGGGTTGCCGTCGACGCGAAGGAGCGCCTGTGGAGCAGCATGAACGAGCGCTGGAGAGCTACGTCGAATCCGCGCGTCGATCGCCCGGTGCCCTCGCCGTGGTGCTCGTCGGCTCCGTCGCGCAGGGCCGCGAACGCGGAGACTCGGATGTCGACGTCTACCTGGTGGTGGACGAGGAGAGATTCGCCGCCGAGACGGGTGCCGGCCGGTTCGCGTGGGTTGAGCGGCGCGACGCCGACTACCCGGGCTCGTACATCGACATCAAGCTGGCGAGCCTGGCCTACCTCGAGGCCGCCGCCGAACGAGGAGATGATCCGACGAGGGCATCCTTCCTCGGCGCCCGTGTCGCGTGGAGCCGCGTGCCGGGCCTCGACGACATCATCGCCCGCATCACGGTCATGCCCGATGACGTGTGGCACGAGCGCGTCCGGTCGCATGTCGCCCAGGCGCGTCTGTACGGCGGCTACTTCCTCCGCCAGGCGGTCGCCCGCGGCGACGCGTTCCTCCGTCGGCATGCGGCGCTGCACCTCGCGCTCGCGGCGGCGCGGGCGGCGCTCGCGTCCGCGCATGTCCTGCTCCCGGGTCCGAAGTACCTGTCGAAGCTCGTGCGGACCGTCGACACGCCTGAGGGGTTCATCTCGGCGTGGGAGCGAGTGGTCGACGATGGCGACCTCGATGCCGCGGACGAGCTGCTCGGCATCCTCTCGGCGTGGCTCGGCGCCGCTCTCACGCCCGACGATGCGCTGTCGATCTTCATCCGCGACAACGAACTGGCCTGGCTCCGCGGAACGGTCCCCGCGGAGTTCTGGTGATCCGATCACGGTCAGCCCTTGACGGCTCCGCTGGTCATCCCCGCCACGATCTGCCGGTTGAAGAAGATGTACATGACCAGCGGCGGGATGGTGATGAGCAGGATGTCCATGAACAGCAGGTTCCACTGGCTGAGGTTCTGGCTCTGGAAGTTGTACAGCGTCAGCTGAACCGTGGCGTTGGCGTCGCCGGGCAGGAAGTACAGCGGACCGGTGAAGTCGTTGAAGACCGCGACCGCCTGCACCACGATGACCGTCACCACCACGGGCTTCAGCAGCGGCAGCACGACGGTGAAGAACAGCCGCATGGGGCCGGCGCCGTCGATGATCGCCGCCTCGTCCAGCTCTCGCGGGATCGTCGAGACGAAAGCCCGGAAGAGCAGGATGCAGAACGACAGCCCGAACGTCGCCTCGATGAGGATCATCCCCGGCATCGTCTTGAAGATGCCGAGGGTCTGCATCACCCAGATCGTCGGCACCACGGCGGGCGGCACGATGAGCCCGGCGAGCACGAAGAAGTTGATGAGGTGGTTCCAGGGCGACTTCCGTCGCTGCAGCACATAGCCCACCATCGCCGCGAACACGACCATGATCGCCACGCTCGCGACCGTCAGGATCGTGCTGTTGATGAAGGCGCGCAGGAGCACGTAGTCACGCGTCTCCCACACCGCGAGGAAGTTCTCCCACAGATACCAGCCCTGCTGCGGCAGGGAGAACTCGAACAGCGACGCCTCCTGCGCGTTCTTCGCCGCCATCAGCAGGATGAACGCGAACGGCACGATGAAGACGACGATCGAGGCGAGGATCGCGATGATGCCGACGAGGTACTTGCGCATGAAGCGCTTGAAGGTCAGCGGGCGCCGGTCGCTGCGGAACCGCGAGGGCTTGGCGCCGGCCGTGGTGATCGTGCGCGTGAGGGTCATGCTTCCACCTGCCGACGGTTGAGGACGTAGAAGATCGGGACGATGATCGCGGTGACGATCAGGAACAGCACGACGTTGCCCGCGGTCGACAGGCCGTAGAAGCCGGCCTGGTACTGCTTGTAGATGACCGACGCGATCACGTCGCTCGAGAAGCCGGGGCCGCCGCGGGTCATCGCCCAGATGAGCTCGAACGACCGCAGTCCGCCGATGAGCGACAGCAGCACGACCGTGGCGGTGGCCGGCCGCACCAGCGGGAGGGTGATGTTCCAGAACGTCTTCCAGCCGCCGGCGCCGTCGACGCGGGCGGCCTCGAAGTACTCCTGCGGAATGGCGACGATGCCCGCGATGTAGATGAGCGTTGCGATGCCGACGCCCTTCCAGACGTCGACGAGTGCGATCGACAGCAGCGCCCATGCCGGGTCGGTCAGCCAGCCGGGTCCGTCCACGCCGAAGGTCGCGAGCGTCTTGTTGATGAGCCCGTCGAAAGGGTCCATCAGCACCTTGAAGGTGATCCCGACGCCGATCGTCGAGACGAGCACCGGGAAGAAGATGGTGGCTCGGAGGTATCCGCGCCCGAGGATGGACCCCGTCAGCAGGATGCCGAGCGCCAGGCCGAAGACCACCTTCAGGCCCGACGTGAGGAAGCCGTAGATGAAGGTGTTGATGAGGCCCTGGAAGAGCATCGGCTCGGTGAAGAACGTCACGAAGTTCTCGAAGCCGATGAACTGCACGTCGAACAGCGACCATCGCGTGAGGCTGAAGTAGAACGAGGCGAAGGTCGGCACGGCGAACAGGACGACGTAGAGCACGGCCGACGGGATGTAGAACCACGTCGGGTACATGCTCTTGATGCGTCGGCGCCTCCTCGCGGCGGGCGGCGGCGCCGCCGTCGTGTCACTCGGTCGCTCGGTGATCGTGGTCATGAGGGCGTCTCCGTCGATGTCGTCGGGGGCCGCGTCGCGGACGACGCGACCCCCGGGTTGATTCCAGCCGATGTCAGGCGCGCCGCCTCACCAGCCCTCGAGGCCCAGCTGCTGGGCCTGCTTCACGACGTCCTCGTCGTAGAGGGCCGCGCCCTCCTCGGCGGGACGGATGCCCGAGCCGACCTCGACGGTGATGTTCTCGAGGTTCGGTCCCTTGATGGGCGAGAGGAACTCGAGCGCGGGGTTGGTGTTGCCCTCGTCGAAGTACGGCTGCATGTCCTTCAGGAGACCCGGAACGTCGTCCGGGAGCGAGCAGGCGTTCGTGGCGAAGGGGCCGCTGGGCACCATGACGGTGGTCTGGATCTCGCAGCCGCCGGGGGAGTTGATGAACTCGACGAACGTCTTCGCCGCCTCCAGCTTCTCGCCCTCGGTCGTCTTCGGGATGTACACCGCGTTGGGGAGCCACACCGTGAGCTTGGTGTCCTCGGCGTTCTGCGCGGGCAGCGGGAAGACGCCGATGTTCTCGAGTTCGTCCGGGAAGTTCTGCTGGAAGGTCGAGACGATGCCGGTGAGGATCGGGTAATGCGCACCCTCGCCGGTGGCCACCATGCGCGCTCCGTCGTCGTACACCGCGGAGGCGAAGTCCTCGTTCCACCAGCCGGCGTCGAAGCCCGCCTGCTGGTTCACGAAGCCCTGCAGGGCCGGCTCGTCGACGTACTTCCGCTCGCCCTCGGTGTAGGCCTCGGCCCAGTCGGGGTCCTGCGCGAGCACGTTGCCGAAGTCGCCGAGCACGAACAGCTGGCTGGTCCAGGTGTCGCCGTAGGTCTGGACGACCGGCGTGATCCCGGCGGCCTTGATGGCTTCGTTGTTCGCAGCGAACTCGTCCCACGTGGTGGGCACCTGCAGGCCGAGGTCGGCGTAGACCTTCTTGTTGTAGACGACCGCGCCGGCCTGGGTGGCGCCGAAAGGCGCTCCGTAGATGCCGTTGTCGGTGGAGACGACGTCCTTCATCGTGTCGATGAGGTCGTCCACCCAGGGCTCGTCGTCCAGGGGCACGAGGTTCTGGTCGGGGTTGAGCGCCTGGAAGAGCGATCCGGAGTTGTAGTAGAAGACGTCCTCCATCTCGCCGGTGGCGAGCTTGGTCTTCATGAGGTTGTCACCCTCGGTGCCCGCGGGCTGCGTCTCGAGCCGGACGGTGATGTCGTCGTGCTCGGCCTCGAACGCCTCGATGAGCGCTTCGGCGATCTCGACGTTCGTGCCGGTGTTCTGCGTCAGGAACGAGATCTCGACCGTTCCGTCGCCGCCTCCGCTGCCTCCGCTGCACGCGGCGAGCGGGAGCGCGAGTGCCGCGATTCCCGTCGTCACGGCGAGCAGCCTCCGGGTACGGGTGCTCTTCATTCTTTACCTCCTTGTAAAGCCGAGCGGTGGATCCGCCCACGCTGCCGGAACCTTGGTGCTGCACCGAATGGTTGAAACCATTCAGCTCTCGTACGGTACGACCCGCCCCCGACGTCGTCAACAGCCACTTTGAAAGGATTCATCACGAAGCGGTAACGGGAGGAGCGAGGGTTGACACCGCGCTATGAATCGATTCACGATGGCCTCGCGAGCGGCGACGGAGCCGCGTCGCGAAAGGACGAGCACGGACATGACGGCGCTTCCCCCGCTTGCCTCGACCGACTCCGCCACGAGGATCCGCGACCTGCGCACGCAGCACGGCCCGGGACTCCTCGGCGTGCCCGACACCGGGCTCCGCCTGTCGTGGCGCGTCGAGAGCGATGACCCGCACGCCCGGATCCTGGGACATCAGCTGGCGACGGGCGCCGACGAGGCGACCCTCGCAGCGGGCGATCCCGTCACCGGCGACGCGTCCGTCGGCGTCCCCGTCCCGGGGCGGCTGGCCCCGCGTGAGCGCCGCCTGTTCTCGGTGCGGGTCGCCACCCGGGCCGGCTGGACCTCGTGGAGCGAGCCGATCGTCGTCGAGGCCGGTGTCGCCGGCCCGGAGCTGGAGGCATCCGTCATCGGGATCCCGAGCGAGATCGATGGACCCGTTCCCCTGCTGCGCCGACAGTTCGCCCTGGATGATGTCCCGGCCGCGGCGCGGTTCCGGCTGAGCGCGCTGGGGCTCGTCGATGCGTGGATCAACGGCGTGCGCGTCTCCGACGCGCTGCTGACCCCCGGCTGGACCTCCTATCAGGAGCGGATCCTCCTCGACACGTACGACGTCACGGGACTGCTGCGGGCCGGGGAGAACGTCATCGTCCTCGCGGTCGCCGACGGCTGGTATCGCGGCAGCTTCGGCTTCGCCCGTCGCACGGCGATCTACGGCGACCGGACGGGGGCGCTCGCGCAGCTCGAAGCCGACGGCGTCGTCATCGTGACGACGGATGCCTCGTGGCGCGGCGGCTTCGAGGCGATCCGGAGCGCCAGCATCTACGACGGCACGGTCACCGACCTGCGCCGGCACGACCCGGCGGTCCACGAGCCGGGATACCCCGAGGACGGCTGGGTCCAGGCATCCGTCATCGATGCCGATCCGCGCCTGTTCGAGCCGCGGTCCGCTCCGCCGGTGCGGGTGATCGCCGAGCTCCCGATGACCGTGACGCGGGATGCCGCCGACGGGCGGACGAGGCTCGACGCCGGGCAGAACATCTCCGGCTGGGTGCGACTGGTCGTCGAAGGTGCCGCCGGGGACGTCGTGACCATCCGTCACGCCGAGGTGCTCGAGCCCTCCGGCGCCCTGCACCTGAAGGCGCTGCGCTCGGCGAAGGCGACCGACATCTATGTCCTCGATCGCGACGGCCGGCACACGCTCGAGCCCTCCTTCACCTTCCATGGGTTCCAGTACGCCGACGTGGAGGGCGCGGAGGTCGTCTCGGCCGAGGCGATCGCCATCTCCAGCGACCTCGCTCCGCGCAGCAGCTTCGCGTCCTCGCATGAGGCGCTGAACCGTTTCCATTCCAACGTCAGCTGGTCTCAGCGCGACAACTTCGTGTCGGTCCCCACCGACTGTCCGCAGCGCGACGAGCGACTGGGCTGGACCGGCGATGCGCAGGCCTTCGCCGCGACGGCGTGCACGCTGGTCGACGCCGAGGCGTTCTGGATGTCATGGCTGCGGGACCTGGCGATCGATCAGACCGACGCCGGCGTCCCCTCCGTCGTGCCCGACATCATCCGACCGCACGACATCGTCATGCCGGACGGCCCGATCGAGAACATGGGCCGGGCCGGGTGGGCGGATGCCGCCACCATCGTGCCCTTCGCCGTGTACGAGGCGTACGGCTCCACCGACGTGCTGGTCCGGCAGCTCGACAGCATGCGGCGCTGGGTGACGCACCTGCGCGAACGCGCGGGCGAGGATGTCGTGCTGCCGACGTCGTTCCAGTACGGCGACTGGCTCGACCCGGACGCGCCGGGGGACCGTCCCTGGCTGGCGAAGGTCTCGAGCGACTTCGTCGCGAACGCCTTCTACGCCCATTCCGCTCGGCTGCTGGCGCGGGCCGAGCGGCTCGTCGGGGACCGGGCGCTCGGCGACGAGGCCGACGCGCTCGCCGACCGCGTCGCCGCCGAGACGTTCGCCCGCTGGGGTGAGGACGCGATCCTGACGCAGACCGGCGCGGCCCTGTCGATCGAGTTCGACATCGCCCCCCGCGAGCGGCACGCGGAGATCGCGCGGGGCCTGGCCGAGAACGTCCGTCGCGAGAACGGCCGTATCGCCACAGGATTCCTCGGCACACCCCTCGTGCTGTTCGCGCTGTCGAGGCACGGCCATCTCGACGAGGCGTATCTCATGGTGCTGCGCCGCGACGCGCCCTCGTGGCTGTATCAGGTGGACCGCGGCGCGACCACGGTCTGGGAGCGCTGGGACGCGATCCGGCCGGACGGCTCCATCCACTCCGGCGACCTGGAGTCCTCGCCCACCGTGGACGGAGACGGACCGGAAGCGGCCGGGATGCTGTCGTTCAACCACTACGCCTACGGGGCGATGGTCGACTGGCTCTACCGCACCGTCGCGGGACTGGCGCCGGACCTCGACGAGCCGGGCTACCGTCTGGTGCACGTCGCGCCGCGGCCCGCCGTGGGACTCGACCGCGCCGAGGCGTCCATCGACACCCGGTACGGCCGGCTCGCGATCCAGTGGCAGCTCGCCGGCGACGTCTTCGAGGCGACGCTCGACGTGCCTTTCGGCACTCGCGCGGTGCTGGACCTGCCCGTCACCGATGCGTCGTCGGTGACGGTGGACGACGACGCGCCGCCCGCCGAGCTCACCCATGGGCGGCACCGCATCGTCGTGACCGCGCCGGCCGTCGCCCGCGCCGAATCCGCTGTCCCGGCATGAGGTGACCCCTCGTCGCGGCGGCCGCTGCTCTCTGCGGCATCCGGCCCGCCTTTCCACATCCGTCCGAACGCAAGAAGGAGTGCCATGACCGAGCCCACCGCGCACATCGTGATCGAAGCCCCCTACCGCAGCGACGTCGTCCCGACCCCGGCCCCCACCATCGGCTGGCGCACCGAGACGGAGACACCCGGGTGGCTGCAGGCGACCGCCGAGCTGGAGCTGACCCGTGGCGAGCGCATCGAGACGCACCGCATCACGGGCGGCGCCGCGACGCAGGTGCCGTGGCCGTTCGCGCCGCTCGCGCCAGGCGAACAGGTCGCCCTGCGCGTGCGGGTCACCGGAGAGGACGGTGTGGCAGGCGGCTGGAGCGCCCCGCGCCGCATCGTGGCCGGCTTCCTCGGTGACGGCCAGTGGCGTGCCGCGACGATCGGACTCGCCGACCCGGCGGGCCCCGCCCAGCCGGCGTACCTGCGTCGCGAGTTCGATGTCCGGAGCCCGGTCGCACGCGCGACGCTCTACGCCACGGCCGTGGGGGTCTACCAGGTGGCGATCAACGGCGATGACGTCGACGATCAGGTGATGAAGCCGGGATGGACGCCGTACACGCAGCGCACCATCCACGAGACGACCGACGTGACGGCGCTGCTGCTGCCCGGGCGCAACGCGATCGGCGTGCGGCTGGCGGGCGCGTGGGCCACCGAGAACTTCGGCTTCCGCGACAACGCGCACAGCATCTACGGCGATCAGCCGCGGTTCGCCGCGCAGCTGCTCGTCGAGTACGCCGACGGGAGCCAGGAATGGCTGGCGACGGATGCCTCGTTCCGGGCGACGACCGGCCCGCTGGTAGCCAGCGGCCTGTACGCCGGCGAGGAGTACGACGCCCGGCGGGCACTGGTGGACGATGCCGGCCGCAGCTTCTCCGACCCCGGCTACGACGACGCCGCCTGGACCGCCGCGGCGGTGCTCGACGCCGTCGCGGAACCCGAGGCCCGGGTGTCGCCGTTCGTGCGCCGCCTGGACGAACGGGCCGTCGAGGAGGTCATCCGCACCCCGAGCGGCAAGACGGTGCTCGATTTCGGCCAGAACCTCGTGGGCCGACTGCGGATCCGCGTGAGCGGGCCGGCCGGGACCGAGATCACGCTGCGCCACGCCGAGGTGCTCGAGCACGGCGAACTGGGGACACGCCCCCTCCGCGCCGCAGCGGCGACGGACCGCTACACGCTCGCCGGCGACGGCGTGGAGGAGTGGGAGCCCGAGTTCACCTTCCACGGCTTCCGCTATGCCGAGGTCACGGGCTGGCCGGGCGAGCTCGACCCCGCGGCGATCACCGCCGTCGTCGTCCACAGCGACATGGAGCGCACCGGCTGGTTCGAGGCATCCGATCCTCTCGTGAACCGGCTGCACGAGAACGTCGTGTGGGGGCTGCGCGGCAACTTCCTCTACGTGCCCACCGACTGCCCGCAGCGCGACGAGCGCCTCGGATGGACCGGCGACATCCAGGTGTTCGCTCCGACCGCGTCGTTCCTGTACGACGTGAGGGGCTTCCTCGACTCGTGGCTGCGGGACCTCGCGATCGAGCAGGCCGAGGGTGACGGCGTCGTCCCGTTCGTCGTCCCGAACGTGCTGGGCCCGGCGCGCCCCGCCGCCGCGTGGGGGGATGCCGCCACCGTGGTGCCGTGGGTGCTGCACGAGCGGTACGCCGACACCGCGACGCTCGCCCGGCAGTACCGCAGCATGAAGGCGTGGACCGATGTGCTCATCCGGATCGCCGGTGAGCGGCGGCTGTGGGAGGGTCGGTTCCAGTTCGGCGACTGGCTCGACCCGGACGCGCCGCCGCACCTGCCGGCGAAGGCGAAGACCGACCCGGACATCGTTGCGAGCGCCTATCTGTACCGTTCCGCCGAGGCCGTCGCCCGCGCCGCCGCCCTGCTGGGCGATGATGACGATGCCGCCGAGTACGGCCGCATCGCCGAGGAGGTGCGGGCCGCGTTCCTCGCCGAGTACGTCACGCCGGCGGGGCGCATGGTCTCGGACGCGCAGACCGCCTACGCCATGGCGATCGTCTTCGACATCGCCCCCGTCGAGCAGCACGCGGCGCTCGGTGAGCGGCTCGCCGAGCTGACGCGACGGTCGGGGTACCGGATCGGCACCGGCTTCGTCGGCACGCCCATCATCCAGGACGCGCTCACTCGCACCGGTCATCTCGACGCCGCGCGACGGCTGCTCCTGCAGACCGAGAACCCCTCGTGGCTGTACCCGGTCACCATGGGGGCGACGACCATCTGGGAGCGCTGGGACTCGATGCTTCCCGACGGCACGATCAACCCCGGCGAGATGACGTCGTTCAATCACTATGCGTTCGGCGCGATCGGCGACTGGCTGCACCGGGTGGTGGCCGGGCTCGCCCCCGCTGAGGCCGGATATCGGCGCATCCGCATCGAGCCCCGGCCGCTCGCCGGCCTGGAGCATGCGTCGGCGGAGCACCTCACCCCGTACGGGCGTGCGCGCGCGGGCTGGCGCCGTTCCGACGGAACGGTGCGGGTCGAGGCGGTGATCCCGCCCAACACGACGGCGACGGTCGTGCTGCCCGACGGCCGGACTCATGAGGTCGGCTCGGGCGCACACGCCTGGGAGGTGGCCGACGTCGACGTCCCCGTACCGCCGGTGGAGGTGGGGCTGCACTCCAGCCTCGCCGCGATCATCGACGATCCGGAGGCGTACCGCGCCGTGCTCGAGGTGCTCGAGGCGGAGCGGCCCGAGCAGGCGGAGGCGTTCCGGGCGAACACCGCGTGGGTGCACGGGCGGGAACTGGGCGAGGCGCTGACCATGCACGCGTCGCCGGCGGTGCAGCAGGCGGTGGCGGACCGGCTCGCGGAGCTGTCGTCGCGCCGGGAAGCGATGACCGTGGACGCGTGAGGCCGCACCGGGCACGGGCTTCGACCCGTGCCCGGTGCCATACACTCGCGGACAGCAGATCGAGCTCGGGGGGATGTCATCGTGGTGAGCGTGCGGGATGTCGCCGCGGCGGCGTCGGTGTCGGTCGGCACGGTGTCCAACGTGCTGAACCGCCCCTCGAAGGTGTCGCCCGCCACGGTGGAGCGGGTGCTGCGCGCGATCGACCAGCTCGGGTTCGTGCGCAACGACGCGGCACGGCAGCTCCGCGCCGGCCGCAGCCGGAGCATCGCCCTCATCGTGCTCGATGCCGGGAACCCGTTCTTCGCGGAGGTCGCGCGAGGCGCCGAGGATCGCGCCGCCGAGGCCGGCATGAGCGTCCTCCTCGGCAACAGCGACGAACGCGGCGACCGCGAGGGGGCCTATCTCGACCTCTTCCGCGAGCAGCGGGTCAACGGCGTGCTGGTCACGCCGGTCGGACGGGACCTCGATCGGCTCGTGCGCCTGCGCGACGGCGGCGTCCCGGTGATCCTCGTCGACCGGGAGGACGGCGAGGGCGCCTTCGCCTCGGTGTCGGTGGACGACATCGAAGGCGGCTACCTCGCCGCGTCGCACCTGCTCTCGATCGGCCGGCGGCGGATCGCCTACGTCGGCGGCCCCACGACCATCCGTCAGGTGGCCGACCGACTCGAGGGCGCCCGCCGCGCGATCGGCGAAGTGCCGGGCGCATCCCTGGAGGTCATCGCGATGCCGGCGCTGACAGTGCTGCAGGGCCGGGCGGCCGGCGAGCTGCTGCGCGAGCGCCGATCCGGCGAGCGACCGGACGCCGTCTTCGCCGCGAACGACCTCCTGGCGGTCGGGGCGCTGCAGGCGTTCTCGCTGATGTCCGACATCGGCGTGCCGCGCGACATCGCGCTCATCGGCTACGACGACATCGACTTCGCCTCCGCGACGGTCGTGCCGCTCAGCTCCATCCGGCAGCCCGCGCACCTCATCGGCTACACCGCCGTGGACCTGCTGCTCAAGGAGCTCGACGATCCCGACGGCGACTACGAGCGCACCGTGCGCTTCCAGCCCGAGCTCGTCGTGCGGGAGTCCACGTCCGGCTGAGCGCACGCGGGCCGACGCGCTCGCGGGGTCGTGGATTCGGATATTCGGCAGGTCCTCGGACGTACGAGCGCGCGGCATCCGATTCCGTCGTCTGGCTCCGAATCCGGGACACCTGAACCGGTGCGGTTCTCCGACTCCGGGATGCCGGCATCCCGCCGGACGCCCCGACCCGGTTCACCGGGCGGCGGGGCGGGTCGCCTCCTCGAGGAGCTCCAGCACGTGGCGGTAGTCGCTGCCCGTGGCGCGGGACATGCCCAGCTCGCACGTGCGGTTGCAGGACGCATGCGCATCGGCCCCGAGCGCTCGCACCTCGGCGGCCTCGGGAGCCGTGGCCGACGCGGTGAGCTCGGGATGCAGCATCCCGCGGTCGCCGGCGAAGGCGCAGCATCCCCAGGCATCGGGCACGACGACCTCCTCCGCGACGACTTCGGCGACCCGGCGCAGCGCCGGATCGAGTCCCAGCTGCGTCGAGGAGCAGGTCGGATGCAGCGCGAGGGTGCCGATCCGCTCGCGCGTGAGGTCCAGACGCGGCAGGAGCACCCGTTCGGCGAACGCGACCGCGTCCTCGACGCGTGCTCGCACGCCGGCGTCAGCCAGCAGGTGCACGAATCCCTCGGTGCAGCTGGAGGCATCCGTCACGATCGTCAGGTCGCCGTCGCGGGTCGAGCGGCGCACCTGCTCGACGACCCGCCGGGTCATGACGTCGCGGCCGCCGGCGTAGCCCTTGGACGTCCACGGCGTGCTGCAGCACAGCGCGTCGACCCGGTCCGGGACGACGAGGCGCACACCGGCGCGCTCGGCGAGTCGGCGGAACGCCTCCGTCACGCCGATGCCCTCGCCCGCCGGGCCGAACATGGTGTTGACGCAGGCGGGGATGTACACGGCGACCGCGGCGCCGTCGCCGGATCCGATCACGCCGCCCAGCCGGCCGCGTGCGCGACCGCCGCCCGGCAGGTCGCCGGTGTACCGCGGCACGGTGTCGGCGCCGAGGACGGCCCGAGCGGCGTCGGTCGCCGCGGTGACGAGCGCGGCGGGCGCGTGGTCGCTGACGGTGAGCGCGACGGATGCTGCGCGCGTGGCAGGGCTCCACGCCGAAGCGGCCGCCTTCCACGCGGCGCTCGCCACGGGACTCGCGCTCTCGCGGCGGAGACGCTTGACCAGGGCGCCGGTGTTGATGAGCACCGGACAGGCCGTCTGGCACATGCCGTCCACCGCGCACGTGTCGACGCCCGGGTGGTCGTAGTCCTGCTCCAGCTCGCGGGCGAGCGCGCGGTCACCGGATGCCTCCGCCCGGGCGATCGCGCGGCGCGTGACGATCCGCTGACGCGGCGTCATCGTCAGGTCCTTGCTCGGGCACACCGGCTCGCAGTATCCGCACTCGACGCAGCGGTCGGCCTCGGGTTCGATGGGCTCGGCCAGCTTGATGTGGCGGAGGTGCGCTTCGGGGTCTTCGTCGATGATGACGCCGGGATTGAGGATCCCGCGCGGGTCGCACAGGCGCTTGAGCTCGCGCATGACGTCGTACAGTTCATCGCCGTACTGGCGGCGCACGTACGGGGCCATCACGCGGCCCGTGCCGTGCTCGGCCTTGAGGTTGCCGCCGGCGTCGAGGACCAGGTCCACCATGTCCTCGGTGAAGGCCGCGTAGCGCGCGAGCTGGTCGGCCGTCTCGAAGCGGTCGGTCAGCATGAAGTGGATGTTCCCGTCTTTGGCGTGACCGAAGATGACGCTGTCGCGGTAGGCGTACCGGTCGAACAGCGTCTGCAGGCTCGCGCAGGTGGCGGCGAGGGCTTCGACGGGGACGACGACGTCCTCCAGCAGGGCCGTCGTGCCGCGGGGGCGGGCCCCCGCCACGGAGGCGTAGAGGCCCTTGCGCAGCTTCCACGCGGCGGCCCGCTCGGCGGCGTCGCTGGAGAACGCGGCCGCGGACCGCAGCGGCTGTGCTGCCAGGACACCGGCGCCGCGGGCGACGAGCTCTGCGAGGACGGCGTCATCGGGAGCGTGGTACTCCACGAGCAGTGCGGCGTCGTCGCGCACCGTGAGGTCGGCCACCTGACGAGGGGCGCCCGCGAGGGTCTGCCCGACACGGAGCGACACGGCATCCATCAGCTCCAGCGTCGCGGCGCCGGTCTCGACGAGGCCGGGCAGCGCCCGGGTCGCGGCGTCCAGGTCGGGGAAGACCGCGAGCGCCGTCGCGACGTGCGGCTGGATGGGAATGGTGCGGAACGTCGCTTCGGCCACGAATGCGAGCGTGCCCTCGCTGCCGATCACGAGGTGCGCGAGGAGCTGTGCCGGGGTGTCGAAGTCCAGGAACGCGTTGACTGCGTAGCCCATGGTGTTCTTCATCGCGAACTGGCGGCGGATGATCTCGACCGATCGCGGGTCGGACATGACGCGATCGCGCAGACGCAGGAGGCGGTCGACGAGTTCCGGCTCCGCGGCGCGCAGCGCCTCGTCGGCGTCCGGCGCGCCGGAGTCCACGATCGTTCCGGAAGGCAGGATGAAGGTGAGCGCCTCGAGCGTGCGATAGGTGTTCTCGGTGATGCCGCAGGCCATGCCGCTGGAGTTGTTGCTGACAACGCCGCCGATGGTGCACGCGATCTCGCTGGCCGGGTCGGGCCCCAGCCGGTACCCGTGGCGGGCGAGGCGGGCGTTGACCTGCCTCACCGTGGCGCCGGGCTGGACGCGCACGCGTCGTCCGTCGTCGAGCACGTCGATGCGGCGGAAGCGGCGCCGCACGTCCACGAGGACGCCGTCGGTCGACGCCTGGCCCGAGAGGCTCGTGCCCCCTGAGCGGAAGGTCAGCGGCGAGCCGGTCTCGCTCGCCGCTCGCAGCACCCGTGCGACCTCGGCGGCGTCCTCGGCGATCACGACGGCGCGCGGCGTGAGGAGGAAGTGGGAGGCGTCCGCCGCGTAGGCGGTGCGATCGATCGCGCGGGTGGAGAGGCGGGATGCCTCGCCGAGGGCGGCGGCGACGGCCTCCGGGATGCCGGCGTGCGCGTGCGCGTGCGCGGCCGGCGCGGTGATGGTTGCCACGGGGACTCCTGCCTGGGCTAGACTGCCATCGCATTCAGTACAGAATGGATATGCACGCTCCTATGGATATGCAGAGTAGCGGATTCGTCGTGGGCACCACCATCGGTTCGTCGGACGACGGCCGCTACTGGGAGAGTACGCATCCGGGCGCGGGTCGTCGCGCGCCCCGTGCCGATGTCGTGAGCGACGCGCGGAGCCTCAGCCTCAACGGCACCTGGCGGTTCCGTCTCGCCCCCTCGGCGGCGGGGACCGGCGAGGCGTTCCTCGCCGACGACTTCGACGACAGCGCATGGGATGCCATGCCGGTCCCGTCGCATTGGGTGCTGGAGGAGTTCACACCGCTCGCCGGTGGCCCTGCCCGCCGGATGCTGGGGACCGAAGAGGGTCCGCTGTACACCAACACCGCCTATCCGATCCCGCTCGACCCGCCCCGCGTGCCGACGGAGAACCCCACGGGCGACTACCGGCTCGTGTTCGACGTTCCCGCCGACTTCGGGCGCGCGGTGCTGCGCTTCCAGGGCGTCGACTCGTGTGCGAAGGTCTGGCTCAACGGCAGGGAGCTCGGCTGGTCGAGCGGGAGTCGGCTGCCCTTCGAGTTCGACGCGCCGGTGCGCGCCGGCCGCAACGTGCTCTGCGTCCGCGTGCACCGCTGGTCGACGGGGACGTACCTGGAAGATCAGGACATGTGGTGGCTGCCCGGCGTCTTCCGTGACGTCGACCTGCTCGAGCGGCCCGACGGCGCGATCGACGATCACTTCGTGCACGCGGACTACGACGCCGCGACCGGGCTCGGCACGCTCCGAGTGGATGCCTCGACCGAGGCGGTCGTCGAGATCCCGGAGCTCGGCATCCGGATGCCTGCGGGCGAGTCCGCGACCGTGGCGGTCGAGCCGTGGAGCGCCGAGCGTCCCCGGCTTTATCGCGGCACGCTGCGCTCGCGCGGCGAGACGGTGGAGCTCAGCGTGGGGTTCCGGCGCGTCGAGACCGTCGACGGCGTCTTCATGGTCAACGGGCGGCCGGTCGTCTTCCGAGGCGTGAACCGTCACGAGCATCATCCCGAGACCGGTCGCACGCTCGACCGCGACACGATGATCCGGGACATCGTGCTGATGAAGCGTGCGAACATCGACGCGGTCCGCACGAGCCACTATCCGCCGCATCCGGAGTTTTTGCGACTGTGCGACGAGTACGGGCTCTGGGTGATCGTCGAGTGCGACCTCGAGACCCACGGCTTCATCTATGAGGGCTGGCAGCACAACCCGCCCGCGCTGCCCGAATGGCGTGACGCGGTCCTCGACCGGCTCCACCGCACGGTCGAGCGCGACAAGAACCGCCCGTGCGTCGTGGTCTGGTCCCTCGCGAACGAGAGCATGACCGGTGCCGCGTTCGGCGAGATGCGCCGATGGCTCGATGAGCGGGATCCGTCGCGCGCGGTGCTGTACGAGCGGGATCCCAGCTACCGCGACTCCGACTTCTACTCGCTCATGTATCCGTCTCTGGAGCTGCTCGAGAGCATCGGGCGACGCGAGGAGCCCCGGGGCGGGCGGCTGAGCATGCACGGCATGGTGTTCAACGACTCCTCGACCGCCGACGGCTCGGCGGCGTCGGGAGGGATCACGGATGCCGACGACGAGAGACGCCGCGGGCTGCCGTTCCTCATGGTCGAGTACGCGCATGCGATGGGCAACGGCCCGGGTTCGCTGCAGGACTACTGGCGCATCATCAAGGCGTACGACCGCCTCTGCGGAGCCTTCGTCTGGGAGTGGATCGACCACGGCTTCACCGCGCACACGGCCGACGGCATCCCGTTCACGATGCATGGCGACGACGTGGACTACGAGCCGCGCGGCGGCCGGTTCAGTCTGCACGGGCTGGTCTTCAGCGACCGCACGCCGACTCCCGGTCTGGTGGAGCTGGCGAAGGCGCACGAGACGGTCTCGATCGCGGTGACGCCGGACGGCGTCCGCGTCGCCAGTGATCGGCACAGCGCGGACACGTCGGATCTCGTGTTCCGCTGGAGCATCGAAGCCGACGGGGCGGTGGTGGCCGAGGGTGCGATGGAGGTGCCGGTCCTCGCGCCCGGCGAGTCGGTGGAGGTTCCCCTTCCGGATGCCGCTGCACCGCTGGTGTCTGATGCAGCGGGGGCGGGCGACGCTGATTCGGCTCTCGGCGCCGTTGCGGGGAGTGCGGCATCCGGGTCCGTCGATGTGGTGCTCACGGTGGAGGCCGCACTCGCGGAGGACGCGCTCTGGGCGCCTGCCGGCCACGTGGTGGCGTGGGGCCAGCACGTGAGATCCGCCTCTCGACGGAAGGAGCCGGCGCACCGTTCGCGGGCCGGGCGGGACGGTCCCGCTGCGCGCATCGTCGGTCCGTCCGCGGGCACCGCGCGTGTCGGCGCAGGGGTGTTCGATACGGACTCGGGGCGCCTGGTGCGTCTGGGCGATCTGGAGCTCGACGGTCCGGTGCTGGATCTGTACCGTGCGCCGACGGAGAACGACCACGGCCAGGGAGACATGAACAACGTCGCGTCGGTGTGGCGCAAGACGCAGCTGCACCGCCTGCTGCACCGCGTCGACGAGGTCGCGCTCGTCGAGGAGGGGCTGCGCGTCCGCGGACGGACAGCGCCGCGCACGCACCCGCACGGGGTCGCATGGACGATGTCGTGGAGGGCGGAGGGGAACGGTCTCGCGCTCGACGTCGAGGTCGATTACGTGGGCCCGTGGGCGGACACGCCCTACATGCACCGCGACATCTGGGTGCCGCGGCTCGGTCTCCTGCTCGGTCTGCCCGGGGCGGCCGAGCAGGCGACGTGGTTCGGGCGGGGTCCGGGGGAGACCTACGTCGACTCGTTCGAGGGCTCGCGGGTGGGCCGCTTCCAGCGTTCGATCGATGAGCTGCAGGTGCCGTACCCGGTCCCGCAGGAGAACGGGAACCATGTGCAGACGCGGTGGCTCGAGGTTGCCGGCGCCGATCTGCCGACCCTGCGCGTCGAGGGTCGGCCGGAGTTCGACTTCACGGCACGGCGCTGGACCTCGCACGACCTCGAGCGCGCCGCCAAGCCGCACGAGCTCGTCGACTCCGGCCGCGTGTGGCTCAACATCGACCGCATGCAGCAGGGCCTGGGCTCGGCATCCGTCGGTCCTGCGCTTCCGGAGCGGTACCGCGTGCCTCGCGAGGCGACCTCGTGGAGGGTGTGGTTCGGCACCCGCTGAGCCGCTGCCGCTGAGCCGCTGAGCGGGGGCCGGTCAGGATTCGGAAGGCGCGAGCGGGAGCTGGACGCCGTAGTTCCAGGACAGGATCGCCGGCTGCTCCCGGTAGTAGCCCAGGACCGACACCGAACCCGCGTCCAGAGTCAGCTGCGCCCCGAAGCGCGGCGACATCCGCAGGAACACGGCCGTCAGGATGCGCAGAAGATGCCCGTGGGCGACGAGGGCGACATCGCCCTGCGCCATCGCGGGCACCACGCGGGTGAGCACTCGAGAGGCGCGGGCGGCGACTTCCTCCACCGTCTCTCCGGGTGTGCGCCCCCGGATCACGCCGTGCGTGAAGGCGCTCCAGTCGTAGCCCAGTTCGTGACGGATGTCGCGGGTCGTGCGTCCCTCGTAGCCGCCGTAGTCCCACTCGACCAGCAGCGGATCGATCTCGGCGTGCAGGCCCGCCAATGCAGCGGTCCGCTGCGCGCGCTGCAACGGTGAGGTCAGGACGAGGGAGAAGTCGTAGCGCCCGATGAACCGACCCGCATTGCGCGCGAGATCCTCCCCCCGAGCGGTCAGCGGGATGTCGGTGAGTCCGGTGTGCCGACCTTGCCTCGACCACTCGGTCTCGCCGTGGCGCAGCAGGACCAGCTTCCCTGCGGGGTTGTCGGGAATGGGGCGGTCGGGCAACGGGTCGTCGTCGGTGGGCACACCGCAACGGTAGTGTCCTGCGGTCACCAGGCGGCGGCGTCGAGCACTTCGTGCGCGACCTCCTCCGCGAGCACGCGGTGCAGATGACCCGGGAGCCGTCCGGCATCCTCTCGCACCCCTACACGGTGCCGAGCTCTCCCGACTCTCCGTACTACTCCGACGCGCTGTGGGACTGGGACTCCTGGTTCATCAGCGTCGTGCTGGGGCAGGTCGAAGCCGACACGGGGCAACCCGGACGCTTCGGCGCGTACGAAGAGGGCACCATCCGCAACTTCCTCGAGCACACCGACGAGGACGGCGTCATGCCGGTGCTTCTCAAGCCCGACGGACCGTTCCTGCACGCCGACCCGAGCCGCGCGGCCGGGTTCTCGGAGAACATGCACAAGCCCGTGCTCGCCCAGCAGGCGGCGCTGCTCGCGCGCCGCCGTGGCAGCGCCGAGTGGATCCGCCGCGACCTGCCGGCGCTGCAGCGATTCCTCGAGCGCTATCTCGAGAGCCACATCCACGCGGAGACGGGTCTGGCCTACTGGCAGACCGACTTCGCGATCGGCGTCGACAACGACCCCTCGGTCTACTACCGACCCGACCGGAGCACGGCATCCATCTATCTGAACTCGCTGCTGTACCGGGAGCTGCTCGCGTACGGGTCGCTGCTGGAGGACATCGATGAGGTGCGCGAGGCGAACCGCTGGCGCGGGCGTGCGCAGGATCTCGCCGACGCCATCAACGAGCATCTGTGGGACGAGCGCGACGGCACGTTCTACAGCGCCGACCTCGCCCTGCGCCCGATCGATCCCGAGGACTGGCTGCACCGCGGGGCTCCCCGCTCGTGGTCGTCGGTCCTTCTGCGGGTGGACAGCTGGTCGAGCTTCCTGCCGCTGTGGGCCGGCTTCGCCTCACAGGAGCAGGCCGACCGCATGCGGGAGCGGGTCCTCGACCGCCGCACGTTCCGCGCCAACTACGGCGTACGGACGCTCTCGCGCCTGGAGAAGCAGTACAACCTCCGCGCGTCGAACAACCCCTCGAACTGGCTCGGCCCCATCTGGGGAGTCAGCAACTACCTCGTCTTCCGCGGCCTGCTCAAGTACGGGTTCACCGACGACGCGCGGGAGCTCGCGGAGGACACCGTGCGCCTGTTCGGCCGCGACCTCGAGACCACCGGCTCGCTCCACGAGTACTACAACCCCGACAACGGCGAGCCGATCATGACACGCAACTTTCAGAACTGGAACTTCCTGGTGCTCAACATGATCGCCTGGCTCGAAGGGCGCCCGGTGGTCGCGGAGTTCTGACCGAGCCCACCACCTCCACAGCTCCGCTCGGCCCGCACGACCCGAGCCTCTCTGTCGTTCCACGCCGCGGCGCTAACTGCCGGCGTCCCGTTCGTCAAGGGCCTCAGCCGGCGGGGGCCCTTGCCGCACGCTGGCCGCGTTGTGCGAATGGAGGCCGACGGATGAGTCTGGGGTACGACGTCACCGTGTGGGAACGGTACGCGACAGAGCTCGCTCTCGCCTACGGCGATACGGCGGCACGGATCCATGCCGTGCGCATCGCCCACAGGAAGCACGGTTTCGACATCGACCTGATCTCGCAGGCCAGTGGCTTCCCCGTGTGGCGGGTGCGCCAGGCGATCTGCGACGACGCTTCCAGACAGACCCTCGACTGACGTTCACCTCGCTCGCCGGTGCGCCGACTCCGGGAGAGCCCGGACCCGCGGATGCCGGCGCGAGCGTCAGCGGGGACGGCGGCTCAGCAGCAGCGAGACCAGGATGACGACGTCGACCACGAAGAAGGGCCAGGACTCGTACTCCTGGTATCCGATCAGCTTCACCAGACCGAAGACGAGGTGAAGCAGCACCAGGCCGATCGCGAACCAGTACACCTTCGCGCGTCCCGGCCGGAGGAGGACTCCGGCGACGACGTATCCGATGGACATCACCAGCGACCACGCTGCCACCGCCCAGTCGGCGGCCGTGGATACCCCACCCTCTTCGGGCGAGGCGAAGAACGTGAAGAAGATCGCACCGGCGAAAGTGACGAGGCCGGCCAGGATCAGCAGCACGCGGGCGATGATGGAGAACAGGCGGGTCGAACGGCGCGAAGTAGTCGCGACATGGTCCGTCGTCATGGGCCCGAGGATAGGGTTTCGTGCGAGACGAGGTCAAGCATGCGTCTTCCGGTCGATGCGTGGCCGAGTCCCGCTGACGGCGTCAGTGGGAAGCGGCTCAGCGCGTGTCGGCGGGTACCGGCGGCAGCTCCACGTCGTTGGCGCTGACCCACACCGCGCAGGCGAAGGCCAATGCGAGGCTCAGGGCGACCGCCCCGAAGAAGCCGCTCAGCACGATCGTCCACGGACTGCGAGCGGAGCGGGCCATGCTCCGGATCCTACGTCGACGGACTCTTCCGAGCGAGGCCGCGTTCGCTCAGCGTGACGCTGTTCAGAGCGATCGACGCGCCCTGAGCGCCACGGCCCCGCTCGTCACGACCACGACCGCTGACGAGGCCCAGAGCACAAGCGACCGTCTCGCCACGCGTGGCCGCACCGCGGTGGAGGGGTCCTCGCCCCGCCGGAGAGGACCGAGGCTCTCGAGCGCGTGCGCCGCCCGGGTCAGCGCGCCCGTGGTCGCGCGCAGTCCTCCCTCGGCCCAGCTCGGACTCGTCAGGCGCCAGGCGTCGAGCCGGTCACGTGACCGGTCCAGGATCGACAGCGGAAGAGCGGCGATGACGTTGCCCGGCGGGCGTCGCGCGACGATCGGATGGGCCCTGGTGGGAGCGATCCGGCGGACCAGCTCCCATGCCACACCGAGAAGCCTGAGCCGGCCGGCTGAGACCCGAGCCTGGAGGCGCGGGAACAGCTCGTCCTCTTCGTCGCGAACGTCGTCGCGGAGAACGTCCGCCAGGCGGTCGAGCGCAGGCTGACGCTCCCTTGATCCGAGTTCGAGCGCCTCGAGGCGGGTCACGAGTTCGTTGACCTCCTGATGCTCCTGCTCGACCTGCAGGGTCAGTTCCTCCCCGTCCGGAAGCACACGCCTCATGACCGGCCACAGCACCGCCTCCTCGGCGAAGGCGTGCGGGAAGACGAGCCGGTAGAGCTCCAGCAGCACCGGGAGCTGGTCCTCGGGCGACGCCTTCGCCAATCGTCGGAGAAGCGTGTCGAGCTTCTCGTGGTCGGCCCTCTGGCGACTGAGCACGCTGAGGCGGCCGCCGAGCTCGCCGACGGTCTGGTCGGCGATCGTCCGGGTGCTGCGCGATCCGGGCTCGCGATCGTGAGAATCGACGTGCATCTGGGCTGCCCCCTTGTCTGCCGGCTTCGGCCGTCGAGCGACGCTACGAACCGCGGCGACCCCGCGGGAACTGGCTTGACCGCGGCGGGGAAGACGAGTATCAGGGGCCGCTGCTCCGGCGCACCGGTCGGCGGTCCAGCCGCCTCTCCCCTGCAGCCCGCGCTCCGGGGTCGCACGGCCGCGAGTCGGTCGGTCAGCCCTCGCGCCAGACCCGGACGCCCCAGGGCTCGAGGGCGACCGCTGATCCCGCATCGTGCCGGGCGTCGTCGAGGACGGATGCCACACCGCGGGTCAGCTCGACCGTCCGCGGCTCTGGCGACCAGTTGTGCACGACCCAGACCCGTCCCCGCGCGCCGACCAGCGAGTGCGCCGTCACCTCGAGAGGTCGGGCGCCGATCGGCGTGGGCGTGGCCGGTCTGCCGACGGCGTCCTCCACCACGGCGCGGAACAGGGAACGGTCCAGCAGCGTGCCCACGAACGTGATCATGCCCTCGCCGACTTCGCTGCGCGTCACGGCGGCCCACCGCCCGTAGTGCGGGTGGTCGTAGCGCAGGAGCGTCGTCGCGCTATGACCGGGCTCCAGCGCATCGACCCAGCCGTGTGCGTGGCCGGATGCTCCGCCTTCCCGCTCCGCCACGACCGGCACGGGACCGGCGAGTGCCGCGAACTCCCGGTACGCGACACCGGCCGCCGCGCCGAGAACCGCGGGCGCCACCGACGTGCGCATGCGCGCCTGATCATCCCCGTAGCCGGTGCGGGGACCGACGATGAGCCGACCGCCGCGCCGCGCGTACTCGTCGAGCACGGCGAGGGTGCGGTCGGACGCGGCGATGAGGCCCGCGACGATCAGCGCCGGGAAGCGCGCGAGCAGTTCCCCGGCTTCAGGCAGCTGGCGCTCGTTGACGTGGCCGACCTGCAGCCCCGCGTCGACGGCGGCACGCCCGAACGCCCCGACGATCCGCGCGTACGCGCCCCGGTCCGGCCCGTCGGCAGCGGCCAACGGCGGCTCGAAGGCCATCGTCCACTCGCTGTCGTGCGCGTACACGAGGCCGACGTCGGCGTCGGGTTCGGCATCCGCGACCCACTCCCCCGCCCGCGCGAACTGCCCGCCGACGCCGGCGACCTCGGCATGGATGCGACCGGGTGCGAGGTCGTGCCCCAGGATGCCGCCCCAGTGCACCTCCGCACCGGAGTGCAGCGTGTGCCAGTGCCAGTACGAGACCAGGCGTGCGCCGCGAGCGACGAGGAGCCATGCCGCCTGGGCCAGCTGACCGTCGTACGGGGGCCGCGTGAGCCACGCCGCTCCGATCGAGGCGGCGCCGGTCTCGGTCACGAGGAATCCGCCACGGGCGGCGGGCCGGTCGAAGTGCGTCGCGCGCATGCGGTCGGCCATGAGCACCAGCTGCGCCACGTCGTCGGCGTACCACTGACCGCCCGAGCCCTGGCGCGCGGCATCCAGGTGGTCCTGCGCCAGGTAGTAGGCGTTGCCGCTCGAGACATCCAGGTGCGCACCCACCGCGACGTCGTCCATCGCGGGGCGCTGGTAGGCGATGCAGGTCGTGAGCGACACGCCGTCGGCCACCAGCCCCCGCGCGATCTTCGCCTGCCAGCCGATGAACTCCGCCGTCTGCTCGGCTTGGAAGCGCCGCCACGCCAGCTCGTACGCGGGCGTGGTGTTGCCGGCGGGATGCCACAGCTCGTCCCAGTCCGAGATGCGGTGCGACCAGTACGCCAGCCCCCACTCGCGGTTGAGCGTCTCGACGTCGCCGTACCGCTCGGCGATCCAGCGACGGAACCGGGCGACGACATCGTCGTTGTGGATGAGATGCAGGCCGGCCTCGTTGTCGAGCTGCACGCCGATCACCGCGGCGTGGCGTCCGTGCCGTTCGAGCACCGCGCGGATGACCCGCTCGGCGTAGCGGCGGAACACCTCGGACGTGTAGTCGACCTCCTGACGCCCGCCCCACGGCACGGCCCGGCCGTCCCTGCGGACGACGGCGAGCTCGGGGTGCTTGCGCGCCAGCCACGGCGGCACCGCGTAGGTCGGCGTGCCGAGGATGACGTCGATGCCGTACTCACCGGCAGCATCCAGCACGGGCGTCAGCCACTCGACGTCGAACTCGCCGTCGCGCGGCTCCCACGTGGACCACACCGACTCGCCCACGCGGATCACCGAGATGCCGGCATCCTTCATCAGACGCAGGTCCGTGTGCAGCCGCCCCGCATCGGGCAGGTACTCGTTGTAGTAGGCCGCCCCCAGCCGCGGCCCACCGCGCCAGGGCGCCAGCCGGTCGACGGCTTCCCCGACGATCGGCGCGGCGCGACCCGAGCCTGGCTGAGCCACGGTCAGACCCCGACGCGGGTGATGCGCAGCGCGAGCGCCTCACCGGCGGGCAGCTCCACGGGCGCGGACTCGCGATCGTACGCGTCGTTGCGCTGCACGTCCGTGAGGGTGAACCGTCGCCCGACCGGCGTGATCGTCATGTTCCACGTGTCGACGATGTCCACTTCGAAGACGTCGCCCGGCTCCGGCCGCTCCCCCGGCACGCCGATCGGCAGGCGGAACTCCCATGTGGCAGGCGCGCTGCGGCCGAGGTACTGGACGTAGACGCGGCGCGGGTCGCCGGCGACGTAGGCGGGGTCGTCCCATTTGTCGATCGGATCCAGGCCCGGCGCGTCGATCTCCTCGAGGAAGCGCCGCAGGAACGCCAGGCGCACCGGCGACTCCCCCCGGAGCGGACCTCCCTCGACCATGTGCAGGCTGCCGCTGTCGGTCAGGAAGCTCTCGCCGTGCGAGGCGTAGCACCCGGCGACGGTGGTGACCCAGAACTGGTGCACCAGCTCATGGGCGTCCAGCTGCCCCCAGCGCTCGGGGATGTCGCCCTCGTACTTGATCTCGTCGAGCACGACGGGCTTGCCGTAGACATCCCGGTACAGGTTCGCGCGACCGAAGTCCGTGGTCACCGACCCGTTCTGGATGGAGGCATGCGTGACCCACGGCTGGTTGTTGTCGTACAGCTCGATCCAGTTGTGGATCGAACGCAGGTGGTCGTGGGGGTCGATCTCGGCGAGCAGCGTGCCCGTGCGGTCCCAGCGGTCGTCGGGGCGCTCGAGCTGGTCGAACTCGTTGCACAGCGACCACCACACGTGGGGGTAGGCCGCCAGGCGCGCGACGAGGTAGCGGAGGTAGATCGCGTCCTCCTCCTCGCTGAACTCGTTGAGCCCGAACTGTCCGCGGTCGTACGCGTTGTAGATGAGGACGTCGGCCTGGATGCCGCGCTCGCCCAGGAGCTCGACCGCCCGGTCCAGGCGCTGGAAGAACTCCGGCACCGGACGCGACACGTCCCAGCGGCCGTCGGTCTTCTCGAACGGCATCAGGTCGGGCACGTGCTCGACGTAGCCGCCGCCCTGCGGGAAGACCATGAACCGGAACTTGTTGAAGCCGGCCTCCGCGATCGCGTCGACCGTCGAGGAGAAGAGGGGCTCGTCCTGATGCAGCCAGTTGTACGCCGTCGTGCCGACCGGCCGGAACGGCGTGCCGTCGGCGTGCGCGAAGTGGAAACGATGCGCCACGCGGACGGGCCCGTGGTCTTCGCCGGGCACGACCTCGAACGACCCGGACGCTGCATCCAGCTCGATCCCGCGTCCTTCGGCACGCCACTGCCACACCCCGGTCTCCTCGGGGGCGAAGCGCGCGCGGTACGTGGTGCCGCCGTCCCAGAATCCCGGCACCGTCGTCTCGGCGCCGGCGGCGTGGCGGAAGGTCACGGTCACGGGAGCCTCGGCTCCGACGGGGAGCGCGGCATCGGCCTGGAAGGTCAGCTCGACGGGACGGTACAGCGGGCGGGACATCATCATCCTCCGGATGGTTTCGGTGTCGGTCGGTCAGGGACGGGGTCGTGTGCTCTCGCGCACAATGAGCGCCGGCGCGAAGACGCGATGAGGATCGACGAGATTCCCGTCGATCACCTCGAAGAGCAGGTCGACGGCGGTCGCACCGAAATCCTCGTGGCGAGCCCGCACACTGGTGAGCGGGATCAGGGACGCCTCGGCGAACTCGTTGTCGTCGTAGCCGACGAGGGCGACGTCGCGGGGCACCACCACGCCGCCTGAGGCGAGCGCCTGAAGGATGCCGAGCGCGAGCACGTCGTTGGCGGCGAAGATCCCGTCCGGCCGGTCGCCCGCCGGACGCGCCACCAGCTGCGCTCCGACAGCACGTCCGGCCTCGAGCGTGCGGTCCGCGACATCGATGACCTCGAGGTCCGCGCCGGCAGCTGCTGCGACCGCTCGGGCGCCGGCCAGGCGGTCGGCCACCTGCCGCACACCGCCGGGGCCCCCGACGAAGGCCGGTCGGCGGCATCCGACCTCGACGAGGTGACCCATGGCCTGCCGCCCACCCGAGACGTCGTCGATGGAAACCGAGGGCTGCGTCGGGGTGCGGGCCTCCTGGCCCACCAGCACGGAGGGCGTGCCGCGCTCCCGCATCACCGCCAGGCGGTCCTCGATCTCCTCGAAGGAGGCCACGAGCAGCCCGCGCACCTGCTGCTGCTCGTACGCCGCGAGGTAGGCATCCTCGCGGGCGCGGTCGCCATGGGAGTTCGCGAAGAACACGGTCACCCCGAGCTCCGCCGCGCGCCGCTCGACCTCATCGGCGATCTCTGCGAAGTGCGGGTTGCCGACGTCCGGCGAGAGGTAGCCGATCACGCTGCTCACGCCGAGCCGCAGCTGACGTCCTGCGCTGTTGGGGACGAACCCGATCTGCTCGATCGCCGCTCCGATGCGCTGAGCGGTCTTCACCGACACCCGGTCGGGGTGGTTCAGGTAGGTCGAGACGGTGCCGATCGCGACACCCGCATGGGCGGCGACCTCTCGGATCCCGGGGCGACTCACGACGTCAGCCCGCCACGGAACGGCGCCAGTCGTGCTCAGCGGCGAAGCCCAGGCGCTCGCGGATCTTCCGCGTGGACATGAGCGACTCGAACTCGCCGAGGTCGTCGGCCACCGGCGTGCCGGGGAACCACCGGGCGGCGAGCTCGCGCGAGGGCGCTGCCGTGCCGGACTCGGGTGCGGCGACGTTGTAGACCTCGAAACCCGGCTGGGCCGCCGCGAGTGCGAGGGCGACCGCCTGGGCGCCGTCACGGGCGTCGATCCACGACCCCAGGAGGTCGCGTCGGTAGTCCGGCTCGGCGGCGCGCTGGAACGTCGCATACTCGTCGGCCGCGACGACGTTGGTGAACCGCAGCGCCGTGATCGAGGTGTCGTCATGCCAGCGCACCAGCTGCGCGGCGATCGCCTCCTCGGCCACCTTGCCGAGCCCGTACGTGTTGTTGGCGCTCGTGTACGTCTCATCGACCGGCAGCGACGGCGGCGCTTCGTCGAACGGGAAGCCCATCGCGGTGATGCTCGAGGCCAGCACGATCGTGCGGATGCCGGCCCGGTGGGCCGCGAACAGCGCGTTGAACGAGACCGCCACGTTGTTGTGGAAGGTGGCGGCGTCGGGCACGAGACCGTTCACCGGGATCGCTGCGAGGTGCACGAGGGCATCGAGCCCGTCGTGTCGCGCGGTGACCGACAGGAAGGCATCGAGCGTCTGACCGAAGTCCGTGAGATCCACGCGGGTGAACCCGGGTCCCGGGGTTCCGGCCAGGTCGAATCCCATGACGTCATGGCCGTCCGAGCGCAGCCGCTCCACCGTGGCGCGCCCCAGCTTGCCGCCGCTGCCGGTGACCCCGATGATCATGTGCTCCTCCGTCCGCCCGGCACTTCCTCGCGCCGCGACCGTCCGGCTAAGCTTAGTTGAAACGTTTCGAATCTGGAGGAACACATGGTCGTCATCGTCGACGCCCCGCGCATCGAGCATCATCGCGAGCCTCTCGGGATCGGGGAGCCGATGCCGCGACTGTCGTGGACCGTCAGCTCGGCACCGGCCGACTGGACGCAGACCGCGTACCGCGTCGACATCGACCGTGACGGCTCGCGGCGCTCGTACGAGGTGGACGGCGGCGACCAGGTGCTCGTCCCGTGGCCCGCCGAGCCGCTGCGCTCACGCGACATCGCCACCGTGCGGGTCGCAGTGCGGGGCGCCGACGGCGCGTGGTCCGAGGCATCCGCTCCTACCACGCTCGAAGCGGGGCTGCTCGAGCCCGCGGACTGGCTGGCGCGGCCGGTGGGCGCCACGCGCAACGAGAACCCGAACACCGACGACCGTCGGCCCTCGCTGGTGCGGCGGGAGTTCGCGGTCCGCCACGGACTGGTTCGGGCGCGCCTGTACGCGACCGCACATGGCCTGTACGAGGCCGAGCTCAACGGCGAGCGCGTCGGCGACGACGCGCTCTCGCCCGGCTGGACGGTGTACGGGACCCGGCTGCGGTACTACACCTACGACGTCACCGACCTGGTGACCCCCGGCGCGAACGCGATCGGCGCCTGGCTCGGCGACGGCTGGTACCGCGGGCGGCTCGGGTGGCGCGGAGGATTCCGGAACATCTACGGGTACGACCAGTCCTTCCTCGGCCAGCTCGAGCTCACCTACGACGACGGCACACGCGAGATCGTCGCGACCGACTGGTCCTGGCGATCGGCGCCGAGCCCGATCCTGCACAGCGGGATCTACGACGGCGAGGACTACGACGCCCGCGAGGAGCTGCCCGGCTGGTCGAGCCCCGGCTTCGACGACTCCGCGTGGGAGGGCGTGCAGGAGCGGCACCGCGACCCCGCGACGCTCGTCGCGCCCACCGCTCCTCCGGTGCGTGCCACCGAGGAGCTGCGGCCGGTCGAGGTGCTCACCGGCCCCAGCGGCTCCCGCATCCTCGACTTCGGGCAGAACCTCGTCGGACGCGTCCGCATCCGCGTGAGCGGACCGGCCGGCGCCACCGTGACCCTGCGCACGGCCGAGGTGATGCAGGACGGGGAGATCTACACCCGTCCACTGCGCGCCGCTCGCTCGACCGACAACTACACGCTCGCCGGCCGTGGCATCGAGGAGTGGGAGCCGCGCTTCACCTTCCACGGGTTCCGCTACGTCGAGGTGTCCGGCTGGCCCGGCGACCTCGACGCCGACGCAGCGGCGGGCGCACTCGTCGCGCGGGTCTACCACACCGACCTCGAGCGCACCGGCTGGTTCGAGTGCTCCGACCCGGCGCTGAACCGGCTGCATCAGAACGTCGTGTGGGGCATGCGCGGCAACTTCGTCGACATCCCTACCGACTGCCCGCAGCGCGACGAGCGCATCGGCTGGACCGGCGACATCCAGGTGTTCGGCCCCACCGCGTCCACGCTCTACGACGTCTCGGGCATGCTGTCAGGCTGGCTGCGGGATGTGGCGATCGAGCAGCTGCCCGACGGCACGGTGCCCTGGTACGTGCCGGTGATCCCCGCGGTCGACAAGTGGACGCCGATGCGTCCGGGAGCCGCCTGGGGCGACGTCGCGACGCTCCTGCCGTGGACGCTGTACGACCGTTTCGGCGACCTCGGGGTGCTGCGCGCGCAGTTCGACAGCGCGCGGCGCTGGGTGGACCTGCTCGAGCGGCTCTCGGGGCCCTCGCGCCTGTGGAACACCGGCTTCCAGCTCGGCGACTGGCTCGACCCCGCGGCCCCTCCGGAGGACCCGGCCGACGCCCGCACCGACCGGTACCTCGTGGCGACCGCGTACTTCGCCAAGTCGGCCCGCACCGTCGCCCGCATGGCCGAGGCGCTCGGCCTCGAGCCCGAGCAGGTGCACTACGACACCCTCGCCGACGAGATCGTGGCGGCGTTCACGGCAGAGTATGTGCACGAGGACGGCACGATGACCAGCGACGCGCAGACGGCGTACGCGCTGGCGCTGCAGTTCGACCTCATCACGGATGCCGCCAAGCGCGATGCCGCGGCATCCCGTCTGGCGCAGCTGGTGCACGAGGCGGGCAACCGCATCGCCACCGGCTTCGTCGGCACGCCGCTCGTGTCGGACGCGCTGAGCGCCAACGGGCACGTCTCCACGGCGTACGACCTGATCCTCGAGCGCGAGTGCCCGTCGTGGCTGTATCAGGTCGAGCAGGGGGCCACGACCGTGTGGGAGCGGTGGGACTCGCTGCTGCCGGACGGCACCGTCAACCCCGGGCAGATGACGTCGTTCAACCACTACGCGCTGGGCGCGGTCGCGGACTGGATGCACCGGGTGATCGCCGGCCTGGCGCCGGCAGAGCCCGGGTACCGCCGCATCCGCTTCGCTCCGCGGCCCGGCGGCGGCCTGACCTCCGCGTCGGCGCGCCAGCTCACGCCGTACGGCGAGGCATCCATCGCGTGGCGCCTCGAGGACGGCGCCCTCCACGTGGAGGTGATCGTGCCCGTCGGCGCCGAAGCCGTGCTCGACCTCGAGGGCGCACCCGAGGAGCGCCTCGGCTCGGGGACGCACAGCCGCCGCGTGTCCGTCGCCGTGCCGGTCTGACGCCGGCGCGAGAGGCGGTGCGCGCGGTCGTCCCCGCGCTCTGGCAAGCCGTGTGCGCGGGTCAGAGCAGCGCGCGCACGGAGGCGTAGCCGTCCCCGATGACATCCGGAGCGGACGCCTCGCCGCCGAACACGCGCGTCGGCCGCCGCTCGGCGGACCACCGCGGCCACCCGGGATCGCCGTCGCGGATGAGCCCCACCGCCGCGCCGTGCACGGCGGTCGCGAGCCGGCGCGGGGGTGCGTCCCCGGCGATCGCAGGCACGTGAGGCTCGTCGAGGCAGTCGAACAGGAACGGCACGTCGAGGCAGTGCAGCGCCCACCCGCGCGTCGGGGACGGCCACGAGAAACGGTAGACCCACGTGGCGGCATCGGCGCGCGCGTCCGCCACGCGCATCACCGTGGAGCGGAAGATCACGTCCGTCGCGTAGCGCCCCAGGAAGGCGGCGTTGCCCTTGCGCAGCTGCGGGCGGTTGTCCGCGACATAGGCGCGGCGACGCTCTCGGTCCATGCCCAGTCGTGCCAGCGCCAAACTCACCGGCACGAAGCGCAGCGTGCCGCGCTCGCGCTCGGTGGCCATGGTGAATTCGTCGTCGGTGGTGCCGAGCACGAGCGGCTTGTCCGAGCCGACGCCGGCGGCGAGCGAATCGACCGTGTGCCGTGGGATCAGGTCGCCGTCGATCATCGGCCCCCACGACAGACCCTGCTCCAGCAGCGCCGCGACGATCGCGACCGGATCCTTCGAGTCCGGCTCACCCGCCCTCCGCTGCAGCGCATGCAGCCTCTCCTCGGGCACCGAGGCGAAGCCCTCCCTCGTCGGTGCGACTCCGGCCAGGCGGGCGAGCTTCGCCGACGCCGTGCGGGCGCGCTCCGGCGACACGTCCCCGAGCGCGCTGGATGCCGCCCATGCCGAGTGGAAGAGGTGCTGGGCCGCCGGCATCCCCAGCAGCGTCAGCACGGCCCCGCCCCCGGCGGATTGCCCGCCGATCGTGACGCGTTCCGGATCGCCGCCGAACCCGGCGATGTTCTCGCGCACCCATGCGAGCGCCGCGAGCCAGTCCCGCGCGCCGCGATTGGACGGGGCGCCGGGGATGTGACCGAATCCGTCGAAGCCCAGGCGGTAGGAGATCGTGACGGTGACGACGCCGTCCCGATTGAACGACCGCCCGTCGTACCAGGGGCTGGCGGGCGAGCCCGAGATGTAGCCGCCGCCATGGATCCACACCAGCACCGGGAGCCGGGCGGGCTCGCCCGGAGCCGGCGTGAAGACGTTGACGTTGAGGGTCGACTCCCCGGGGACGCTGGGCTCGGGGATGAGGGTGATCCCCTGATCGCCGCGCTGCGCGGTGGCCCCGAACCGGGTCGCGTCGCGCACTCCGTCCCACGGTATGGGCGGGACAGGGGCGGCGTAGCGGAGCTCACCGACCGGCGGCTGGGCGAACGGGATCCCGAGGAACGCCGCCGAGGCGCGCCTCGTCCCTGGCTCCCCTCGCCAGACGCCCCGGACCCGGCCGGCTCGGGTGGACACGACAGGCGGTTCGGGCGGCACGGTCATTGGCGTCCTCCACGGTGGCGAGGCAGGTCGATGTGCGACGCGCCCGGCCGTACCGACACGCCGAGGCCGCGCCGAGCCCAGTCTGGCGCATCCGGCTCCGGGAGATTCGACCGGAGAAGGAGTGGCCGGGCGGCGCAAAAGTGAATATCCTTTCGTTAGCGAATCCGGATACAGGATGCGGATCGCCCGATCGGAGAACCGTGTCGCCGAACCGCTACCCCCGGCCCGCCGACGGCCAGGTCCGGCTGCTCACCAAGGTCGCCCGGATGTACCACGAGCGGGGCGTGCGACAGGCAGACATCGCTTCCGCGCTCAATATCTCACAGGCGAAGGTCTCCCGTCTGCTCAAGCGCGCGGAGTCCTTGGGCATCGTTCGGACGATCGTGACGGTGGCACCCGGCGTCTACGCCGAGCTCGAGGAGCAGCTCGAGGAGCGGTACGGGCTCGCCGAAGCGGTCGTCGTGGACGTCGACCCGGATGCCGACGAGGAGGAGCTCCTCGCCTCGGTGGGCGCCGGCGCGGCCGCGTATCTCGAGGCGACGCTGTCGGGCTCGGATCGGATCGGCGTCTCGTCGTGGAGCCAGACCGTGCTGGCGATGGTCGATCGGATGCGCCCCTTCACGGTGCGCGGTGCGACCGAGGTCGTCCAGCTTCTCGGGGGCGTGGGGGCGCCCGAGGCGCAGAGCCACTCGAACCGCATCCTGGGCGAACTCGCGAGGATCCTCGGCGCGGAGCCGGTCTACGTGCAGGCACCCGGTGTGGTCGCCGACCCTGCCGTTCGCGACAGCCTGCTGCACGACCCGTCGATGCAGGAGGTGACGCGGCACTGGAACGAGCTCACGATGGCCCTCGTCGGGATCGGCAGCATCGAGCCGTCGGACGTGCTCGCCACCAGCGGCAACGCCTTCGCACCCGACGACCGCGCGACGCTGCTCGCCCAGGGCGCGGTCGGAGACATCTGCCACCGCATCTTCCGCGCTGACGGCACGCTCGTGCGCGGCGAGGTGGACGACCGCATCATCGCGATCCCGGTCGAGAACCTCATGCGCATCCCGCGCCGGGTCGGCATCGCCGGCGGCGCGCGCAAGCTCGAGGCCATCCACGGGGCTCTTGCTGGCGGATGGGTGACCACGCTCGTCACCGACCTGCGGTCGGCCGAGGAGCTCGCCGGCCGGGCCTGAACCCTCGCTCGGAGGCGTTCGCTCTCGCTCGAGACGGAACGCTGACGACCGGAGGCGTCAGAGAGCGGCGACGGCCTCGCTCAGGCGACGGATGCCGGGCTCCAGGCTGGTCAGCACCGGGACGTCGACGTGGGCGGCCTCGGCCGCGGACGCCATCGAGGCCTGGGCGAGCACGACCACATCGGCGTCGACGGCGACGCGCTCGATCGCGGCCGCCACGAGCCGGTCGTGCTCGGCGCGGTCACCACCCGAGACGGCGGCGAACGCTCCTTCGATCACCTCGCTGGCGAACTCCGGCGACCGCCCGGCGAGGTCGGCACGCTCGCGGAGCAGCCCGAGGGTCGGCGTGAGCGTGGTCGGCAGGGTTGCGAGCACCGCGATCCGGTCGCCGGCCTGCACGGCGGCATCGGCCATCGCCTCGTCGATGCGCAGCACCGGGATGCCGACGGCCTCGCCGACCGGCGCCGCGAGGTGCGAGATCGAGGAGCACGTGAGCATCACGACGTCGGCGCCGGCGCTCTTCGCGGCGCTGACGAGGTCGGTGAGCCGCTCGGGAACGGATGCCGCGCGCTCGGGATCGCCCAGATCCGCGACGATCTTGTCGTCGAGGTAGTTGACCGTGCTCGTTCCCGCGAGGTGCTCGCGGGCGAGGTCGGTCACCGGCGGGATGACGACGGCGCCGGTGTGAACGAAGGCGATGCGCGCGGTGGGGGACGTCATGGGATCAGCCTTTCAGAGCGCCGCCGGCCATGCCGGCCATGATCTTCTTGTTCAGCGTCAGGAAGACGATGAGCAGCACCACGATGTTGATGCTCACGGCGGCGAACAGCGGTCCGTACTGCGTCGAGCCGTACTCGTCGCTCAGGCTCAGCAGGCCCACCTGGATGGTCGCCAGCTGCGGACGCGTGGTGAACGTCAGCGCGATGAGCAGATCGTTCCAGACGCTGAAGAACTGCACGAGCCCGACGGTCAGGATCGCGTTCTTCATCATCGGCATCCCGATCACGAAGAACGATCGCAGGGGGCTCGACCCGTCGACCGTGGCGGCCTCGAAGATCTCGCGCGGCACGGACCGGAAGTACGTCGCCATGAGGAACGTCGTCAGCGGCAGGCCCATCACGGTGTAGGTGATGACGAGCGGCAGCAGGGAGTCGGTGATCCCGAGCCGGAAGTAGACGATGAACAGCGGCACCAGGATCATCTGTCCCGGCACCATGATGCCGGCGAGGATGTACAGCAGCGTGCCGTTGCGGCCCTTCCAGATCATCACCTCGAGCGCGTACCCGGCGGCGACGCCGATGAACACGATGAGCAGCACCGACGGGATCGTCACGATGATGCTGTTGAGGTAGTTCTGCCCGACGTTGCCGTTGGTGAGCGCGGTGATGTAGTTGTCGAACTGCCAGGTCTCCGGCAGCGACAGCGCGGGGTTCGAGAGGAACTCCGACTGCGTCTTGAAGGACCCCAGCACCATCCACACCTGCGGGTAGAGCACCACCACCAGCAGGATCGTCACGACGATCCACACCGGGATGCGGCGCACCAGCCGCAGCGCCTTGCGGCGGGCGCGGCTCGGCGCGGGCTTGCGATGCGTCGGCGTGGCGACGGTCGCGGGGGCTTCGAAGTCGGTGAGGGTCATCGTCACACCTCCGCCTTGCGGCGAGACGAGCGGAAGATCGCCAGCGTGAACACCAGGCACAGCATTGTCAGCACGAGCGCGATCGTCGAGCCGTAGCCGTACTCGGCGTACTCGAACGCCGTGCGGTACATGTACAGGGTGAGCGGCGCGGTCGACGTTCCGGGTTGGCCGTTGTTCAGCGCGAGCAGGCTGTCGAAGACCTTGAGCGTGGCGTTGAGGCTGAAGATGATCGACGACAGCAGGATCGGCAGCGACAGCGGCAGCACGATGTGGCGCACGAGCTTCAGGCCGTTGGCGCCGTCCAGACGCGCGGACTCGATGACCTCCTCCGGGATGTCGAGCAGTCCCGCGTACAGCAGGACGGCATAGAAGCCCATCGAGCCCCACAGCGTCATGACGATCGCGGTCGCCATCGTGCCGGCCGTCGAGGCGAGCACTTCGACGCTGTCGCCTCCGAAGAAGTTGATGATGTCGTTGACCGGCCCCTGGTTGTCACCGACGGCGACGAAGCTCTTGAACAGCAGCGCCACGGCGACGGTGGGCAGGATGGCGGGGAAGAACACGATCGTGCGCAGGAACGACGAGCCCTTGCGCAGCACGAAGACGTACAGCAGCGCCAGACCGTAGCCGAGCGCCACCTGCCCGATCGTGGCGACGATCGCGAAGAAGACGCTCACCCACATCGACTGCAGTGCCGCGCTGTCGGTGAAGAACGTGGTGAAGTTGTCGAACCCGACCCATTCGAAGCCCCGCAGCGTGTTGCCCTCGAAGAACGACAGCCCGAACGACCAGGCGACCGGTACGACCTTGAGGAGCGTGTAGAGCAGGAGCGCCGGGGCGAGCAGGATGAAGATCGTCTTGCGATCCCCGAAGATCGAGTTCATCTCCGAACTGCTTTCTGTGGAGGCGCCGGCTCCCCGAGGCTAGCCCCCGGGAAGCCGGCGCAGCGGCATCAGCTGTTGGCGTCGATGCTCGCCTGGAGTTCGGCCATGTAGTCCTCGGCGCTCATCTGCCCCGTGGTGAGCAGCGTCGCGTTGGTGGAGGCCAGGGAGTTGCTCTTCGGGTCGAACAGCGCCTCGAACCACAGCACCGTCTCGTCGATCCCGGCGATGCGCTCCTGGATCTCGGCGGTGTTCTCCGAGATGTCGGTGACCTCACCGTTGACCTTGAAGCCCGAGATCACGCCGGCGTCCTGCAGAGCCTGCTGACCGTAGTTCTCGGCGATGCAGCTGACCCAGTCCACGACCTTCGGCCCGAACTGCTTCGCGTTGATGATCATCGGAGCGCCCGCGTTGGCGGGGTACTGGTCGATGCTGCCCTCGCCGCCCTCGACGGCCGGGAACGGCATGAAGCCGATGTTCTCGCCGCCGATCTGGTTGCGCTCGGGGTCGTTGATCGCACTCAGCAGCCACGTGCCGTCGTAGGTCATGGCGGCCTGGCCGGTCAGGAACATGTTCGACGAGGTGTCGCCGTCGCGCGTCGAGAAGCCCTCGCCGAAGTATCCGGCCTCGGCGAAGTCGGCGAGCGCCTGCGCACCGGCCACGTACTCGGGATCGGTGAGCTTGGCCTCACCGTCGCGGATGGCCGCCATGGCATCCGGGCCGACGTTGCGGAAGATGTACATGCCCATGATGCGGGTGAGCGGCCAGCCGTTGGCGCCGGCCTCGGTCATCGGCACGACACCGGCGTCCTGCAGCGTCGCCGCAGCGTCCACCAGCTCGTCCCAGGTCTGCGGCTCCTCGATGCCGTTGTCGGCGAAGAGCTGCTTGTTGTAGAAGATGCCCTCGATGTTGTACTGGTACGGCAGCGAGACGAAGCCGCCGTAGACCTGCTCGACGGTGGAAGCGGCGGCGGGGAGGATGTTCTCCCACGCGCCGGACTCCTCCAGAGCCGCCTTGAGGTCGCCGACGAGGCCGGCCTTGCCGAGGTCGCCGTCGGGGCGGATGAGCGCCGTGCCCGCGATGGTGTGCGTCGGCATGGCGTCCTGGCTCGCGAGCAGCGTGATCTTCTGGACGGTGTCGGCCTGCGCCACCTTCTGGTGCTCGATCGGGAGAGCCTCGTTCTCGGCCTCGCACGCGCCGGCTGCGAGGGCATCCAGCTGCTCTTCGAGTACGGGGTTCTCGTTCGCCGTCATCACGGTGAAGGCATCCGGGTCGGTGCCACCGGCACCGCCGTCGCCCGAGGGCGCGGCGCCTCCGCCGCTGGCGCAGGCGGCCAGCGGCATCACGGCAGCCAGGGTCAGGCCCAGCGCCGCAAAGGTGCGGCGACGGGTGCTGCTGGTGTTCATAGCGTCCTCCTTGACGAACGGCCATGCGGGTGAAGGGTACGACCTGAGAGTAGGCACGAATCGAAGGTGTGTCAACAATCAGTGTTGAAATTCTATTCACTTCATGGTCGAATCGTGGCTACAGTTCAGTGACGACCCGTTCGGAAGGACCACCTCATGCCCGCCATGTCAGCGCTTCGGGCGCACGCCCGGCTGCGACCACTCGGCGCCGACAGCGCGCGCTGGTCGAGCGGCTTCTGGGGCGCGGTGCACGATCGCACGCGCGACGTCACCATCCCGCAGATCTGGTCGTCGCTGAGCGATCCCGCCATCAGCCCGGGACTGGCCAACTTCCGCATCGCGGCGGGGCTCGAAGCCGGCGCGCACGCCGGCCCGCCCTTCATGGACGGCGACTTCTACAAGTGGCTCGAGGCGGCGATCGCGCGCCTCGAGACCGATCCGGACCCGGAGCTGGCCGCACGCATCGAGGGGATCGCCGAGCTCATCGCGTCGGTGCAGCGCGAGGACGGGTATCTGCACACCCCGACCATCATCTCGACGCGCAACCACGAGGACGCGCTCGCCCTCGCCGACCGGTTCCACTTCGAGACCTACAACCTCGGCCACCTGATCACGGCGGGCGTGCGCCACTACGAGGTCACCGGTTCCACGACCCTGCTGAATGTCGCGCGCAAGGCCGCCGGGTTCCTCGAGGACCTCGCGACCAACAAGCCGCTCGAGCTCGCCCGCAGCGCGATCTGCCCCTCCCACTACATGGCGGTCGTGGAGCTGTACCGTGCCACCGGCGACGAGCAGTACCTGCGCCTCGCCGAGTCGTTCGTGCGCGTGCGCGACGAGTTCCAGGGCGGCGACGACAACCAGGACCGCGTTCCGGTGCGCGAGCAGACCGTGGTCGCCGGTCACGCCGTGCGCGCCAACTATCTCTATGCCGGTCTCGCCGACCTCGTCGCCGAGACCGGGGACGCCGAGCTCGAGGCGGTGCTCGAGAAGCTGTGGCGCGACGTCATCGACACGAAGCTCTACATCACCGGCGGCTGCGGCGCGCTGTACGACGGCGCATCGCCGGACGGCTCCCCGTGGCAGGACCAGATCAGCCGCGTGCACCAGGCATACGGCCGCGCCTACCAGCTGCCGCACACGACGGCGCACAACGAGTCGTGCGCGAACATCGGGATGATCTTCTGGAGTGAGCGGATGCTGTCGCTCACGGCAGATGCGCAGTACGCCGACGTGATCGAGCAGATCTCGTTCAACAGCCTGCTCTCCAGCATCAGCCTCGCCGGGTCCGAGTACTTCTACACGAATCCGCTGCGCCAGGTGCGGGACCTGCCGTACCCGCTGCGCCGCCCCGGCGACACCGCGCTGCACCCGACTCCCCCGCCGCCTCCCTCGGACGAGCGCCTGCGCGAGAGCTATCTCAGCTGCTTCTGCTGCCCGCCCAACATCGCCCGCACGCTGGCGCGATTCCACGAGCGTGCCGCGTCGCTCGCTGACGACGGGCTCTACGTGCACCTGTACGGCGGCAGCGACCTGGATGTGGCCACCGACGACGGCCGCACGCTCGCGCTGCGCGAGGACGGCGACTACCCCTGGGGCGAGGTGATCCGGTTCACGGTCGCATCAGCCTCGGGCGGCGGCATCCCGCTGCGCCTTCGCATCCCGGGATGGTCGACCGATGCCTCGCTGACCGTGAACGGCGAGACCGTCGCGGTGTCGGCTCCCGGCACGTACACCGCGCTGGACCGCGAGTGGCACGAGGGCGACGTCATCGAGCTGACCCTGCCGATGCCGGTGCGCGTGCTGCGCGCTCACCGTCTGGCCGAGGAGGTCACGAACCAGGTCGCGGTCCGCCGCGGGCCTGTCGTGTACTGCCTCGAGAGCGCCGACCTTCCCGAGGGCGTCGTGCTCGAGCAGGTGGCGCTCCGCCGCGGCGCGGGCTTCACTCCGATCGAGGCCGAGGTCGCCGGTCACCGCGTCCTGGCGCTCGAGACCCAGATCGCCGTGCTGCCGCGGACCACCGAGGACGCGCTCTACGATGACCTCGGCGCCGCCGAGCTGACGACCGCCACCGTGCGCCTCGTGCCGTACTACGCGTGGGGGAACCGCGGCGCCGGCGAGATGTCGGTCTGGCTCCCGCTGGTGTGGTGACCGCCATGACGACACAGCACGTCCTCGCGACGTACATCATCGAGACCTGTCTGCCCCTCCAGCATGCCGCCGAGGTCCTCGCCGGCGAGCAGTCGACGGGCACGTTCGTGCGCGTCGAGCGCGAGTCCGACGACCTCCGTGCCCGCTTCGCCGCCCAGGTCGAGTCGATCGAGGAGATCCCCCTCACCGGCGCCTCTCCGCTTCCCGGGTCGGTGGGCGATCCCGCCGACCGACGCCGGGCACGGCTGCGACTGCGGTTCCCGCTCGACAACTTCGGCCCCTCGCTGCCCAACCTGCTGGCGGCGGTCGCGGGCAACCTGTTCGAGATCAAGGAGCTGTCGGCGATCAAGCTCATCGACCTCGAGCTGCCGCCGGCGTTCGCGCTGCGCTACGCGGGCCCGGGCTTCGGCGTCGAGGGCACCCGCCGCCTCCTCGGGCGGCCCGAGGGCGCGATGATCGGCACGATCATCAAGCCGAGCATCGGCCTGGCCCCCTCCGAGCTGGCCGAGGTCGTCGGTCAGCTCGCCGATGCGGGCATCGACTTCATCAAGGACGACGAGCTCCAGGGGAACGGTCCCTCAGCGCCGCTCGCTGAGCGCGTCAAGGCCGTCATGCCGGTCCTCGAGCGCTACGCGGACCGCACCGGCCGCAAGCCGATGTACGCGTTCAACATCACCGACGACATCGACCGACTCGAGGCGAACCACGACCTCGTCGTGTCGGCCGGCGGCACGTGCGTCATGGCGTGCGTGAACCTCATCGGCCTCGCGGGCCTGGAGTTCCTGCGCCGTCACGCCGAGGTGCCGATCCACGGCCATCGCGCCATGCTCGGCGCGTTCAGCCGCTCGGAGCAGGTCGGTATAGGGTTCCGTGCGTGGCAGAAGCTGGCACGGCTCGCCGGCGCCGATCATCTGCACACCAACGGGATCAGCAACAAGTTCTACGAGACGGATGCCGAAGTGCTCGACTCCATCGCCGCCGTGCGTGAGCCGCTGCTCGGGCTGACCCCGACGGTGCCCGTGCTGTCGTCAGGCCAGTGGGGTGGTCTGGCGCACGCGACGTACGCGGCGGTCGGCACGACGGACCTGCTGGTCCTCGCGGGCGGCGGCATCCACGGTCACCCCGACGGTGCGGCCGCCGGTGTGGCGAGCATGCGCGAGGCGTGGCAATCGGCGGCATCCGGGGAGTCGATCGAGGAGGCGTTCGAGCGGTCCCTGCCGCTGCGCCGCGCTGCCGAGATGTTCGGGCCGGTGCGTGTCTAGAGCGCGCGTCGCCTACTACGGCGACGACTTCACCGGCAGCGTCGACGTCCTGCTGCAGTTCGCGCGCCGCGGCTGGACCGGCCGGCTCTTCACCACCCTCCCGAGCGACGAGGAGCTGCAGCGCGCGGCGGACGAGGTCGATGTCGTCGGCGTCGCCGGAATCGCGCGATCGCTTGCACCCGACGACATGGAGGCGGAGCTGCGACCGGCACTCACCGCGCTCACGAGGCTGTCGCCGCAGGTGCTGCAGTACAAGGCGTGCTCGACGGCGGACTCCTCACCCGAGGTGGGAAGCCTCGGCCGGGTCATCGAGCTCGGGCGCGAGCTGGTGTCGCCGGCCCCGGTGCCGATGCTGTTCGCGCAGCCGGACTTCGGCCGCTACACCGTCTTCGGCCACCACTTCGCCGCCGAAGGCGGCAGGGTGCACCGCCTGGACCGTCAGCCCACGATGTCCGCGCACCCGTCGACCCCCATGACGGAATCCGACCTCGCCGTGCACATCGGCCGTCAGACGGAGATGCCGGTCGGCGCGATCCCGCTCGTGTCGTATGCGGATCTGGAGCTGCGACTCCGTCAGGCGTCCGAGGCGGCCGTCGTGCTCGACGCGGTGACCGACGACGACCTCGTGAAGGTCGGTGCAGCACTGCACGGGCTGCCGCGCCCGGTGTTCGCAATCGGCTCGGGCGGGCTGTCGCACGGGATCGCCGCGGCGGACGCCGGGTCCGGGCCGCCGATCGCCCGATCGACTCCGGCCTCAGGCCCGGTGCTCGTGGTGTCGGGCAGCCGGTCGGCGCAGACGCGGCGGCAGGCAAATGCCGCGGCCGCAGCGGGCTGGCTCGTCGCGCCCCTGCCGCTCGAGGGGGCGGCCGTCGGCCACGCGGCCCGGTCCGCGGTCGAGGCGCTGCGGTCGGGGCGCGGAGTCGTGTTCACCTCGGACGACACCGATACCGCGGCGGCGGCAGATCGACCCGTGCTGGAGGCGATCGCGGAGGCCGCAGCATCCGTCGTCTCTGCTGTTCTGCGGGCCGCGGCGAGCCGTCGCGTCATCGTGTGCGGCGGCGACACGTCGAGCCGCGTCACGCGACTGCTCGGTGTCGAGTCGCTGTCGATCGCTGCGAACCCGTGGGGGAACGTCGTGCTGCTGCGCGCGAGCGCCGCCGATCCCGCGGTGGACGGGGTGGAGCTGCTGCTCAAGGGCGGGCAGGTCGGAGCGGATTCGCTGTTCACCGACATCGCGGCGCTCGGCGTGAACGAACATTAGATCGAATGTCGGAGGCCTGCGGCATGATGAAGCATGGCATTCTTCTCCGATCTGCAGGCAGCGCTCGACGCCCTGCGAGTCGCGGTCGGAGACGATGTCGAGGCGATCGACATTCCCGCCGCCATGCAGAATCTCTCCGACGACGACGTGCTGGCGCTTATCGAGAGTGCGAGCGTGCTGGTGCGGGGCGGCGAGTGCATCCGGATCGCGAGTTCTGGAGCCGTGGCGTCGCGCTCCAGCCGTGACGCCGGACACGGAGGCCTGGCGCAGAAGCGGGGACATCGGTCGACGGTGTCGCTGATCCAGGACCTGACCGGCACCACACGGGCGGAGGCAGCCAAGCAGGTGCGGCTCGGCGAAGCACTCGCCGCCGCGCTGCCGACCGCCGATGGTCTCTGCGACGTTTCCGGCGGGGGGCGCGTCGTCGAGGCTGAGGCTGATGCCGCGGCTTCGGGTGACGCGCCGCGGCAAGGAGGCGAACGGCCTCGGCACGCGGTGCTCGGTGATGCCCTCATGACGGGCGCCCTCACGTCGGCACAGCACGACGTGATCTACCGCGGTCTCGGCGAACCACCCGTCGCAGCGGGGCACGACGTGACGTCCACCTCCCCGGCGGAGGCGAGGGTGGCGTGGGAGACCGCGGCGAGCCAGCTGATCGATGAGGCACGGAACCGCACCGTCGAGGAACTCGCGAGTGCGGCTCGCTCGATCCGCGACCTCTTCGACCCCACCGGCGCGCAGCTTCGCTTCGCTCAGCGATTCGAAGCACGCTCTTTCCGCCGATGGACGGATCGAGACGGCATCCGTCACGGCAGCTTCACGTTCGAAGACGAGGGCGGCGCGTGGATCGAGTCCATCATCGACACCGCGCTGCGACCCCGCCGCGGAGGGCCGCGATTCGTCGACCCGGATGAGAAGGCGCGGGCCGAAGAACTCACCGGAGACCCGCGCACCAACGACCAGCTCGCCTACGATCTGATGCTCGACATCCTCCGCGCCGGCGCACTCGCCGACGCGGAGACGGTGTTCGGCACGCGACAGGCCGGGATTCGCATCGTCGCGACCGCCGAGGCGCTCGACGACGCCGTCGCCGGACGGCCTACGGTCGGGCTCCTCGAAGACACCGGCGTCACGGTTCCCGGCTCACTCATCGTGCGGCAGACGTGCGACACCGGCACAACCACCTGCACGCTCGATGACCGGGGAAACCCGCTCGACCTCGGGCGAGAGGCGCGCCTGTTCTCGGCGAAACAGCGCCTCGCCCTCGCGATTCGCGACGGCGGATGCCGCTGGAAGGACTGCGATCGACCCGCCTCGTACTGCGAAGCCCACCACATCGACCCCTACAGCCAAGGCGGTCGCACCGACATCGACCGCGGCATCCTGCTCTGCCGCTGGCATCACATGCAGCTCCACCATGCTGGCTGGCGGATCACGCGCGATGGCAAGAACGACTTCTTCCTGCGCTCACCCGATGGCAGCCGGACCGTCGCATTGCCCTCCCGCCTTGCGAGACGCTACGCCTGGGGCGACCTCCAGCCGCCACCCCGAAGATTCCGCCCTGCCGCATGACCCCGGACGTCGCAGAACTATCCTCCAAACATGGCTGATCGCAAGGAAAAGCCCGAACTGCACGTCGATACGGTCGCGGAATGGGAGACCTGGCTGGACTCGGACCCAGACCCTACAGGGGTGCGACTGCGCCTGCGCAAAAAGGCGGCGAGCAGACCCGGGATCACCTACGCAGAGGCCCTCGATGTCGCGCTGTGCTTCGGGTGGATCGATGGGCAGAAGTCTCCGCTCGACGCCGACTACTACCTGCAGACCTTCACGCCACGACGACCGCGGAGCATCTGGTCGAAGATCAACATCGATCACGTGACTCGGCTCATCAAGGAAGGCCGCATGCGCCCTCAGGGCCAGCTCGAGATCGACCGCGCGAAGGCCGACGGGCGATGGGCGAGCGCGTATCGCCAGCGCGACGGCGAGATTCCCGTAGAGCTACAGGAAGCCCTCGACGCCGACCCCGAGATCGCGAAGGCGTTCGCAGCCCAGTCGGCGCAGAACCGATTCGCGATGGCATTCCGCGTGGCCAACCTCAAACGCCCGGAGTCGCGCGCCGCGCGGGTCGCTCAATACGTCGAGATGCTCAAGCGAGGTCAAACCATCCATTGACGGCACGACTGCTGATCTCGTGACGTCGTCGCGCCCATGTGCCAGACACTCCAGGACCAGCTCGACGCCGCGGCGATCGACGACGTCGTGATCGACGCCGACGATCTGTCCCCCAAGATGCGCACCGCGCCGTCCCGGTCCTGGACGTAGCGGTCGGTGGTGTGGATCAGCTGCCGGCCGAGCGGGATGCGTCCGAACGCGGACATCTGCACGGGGACGTCGTCGCCCGCCTGCCAGGAGGTCGGCAGGCCGCCCGGCACGAGCGGGTCGACGTCCAGCAGCGGCCCGTACAGCTCAGCCACCGCACGGGGCGAGTGCAGCGCGCGCCAGGCCGCGTCGGCGTCGCAGTCGATCACGAGCTTGAGCATGATCCGCATTGCTTCAGTGTCGCACCGGCGCCGTGCGCGGGCGCGGGGTTGACGGATGCCCGCCGCCTACGCTGGAGGGATGCCCGAGAGCCCGTTCGACCAGCGTCGTTATCAGGTCCGTCTGGAGTGGGGCACCGCCGGCCTCGCGAGGCTCGCCCCGTCGGATGTCGTGGTCGTGGTGGACGTCCTGCGCTTCTCGACGACCGTGACGGATGCCGTCGCCCGAGGGGAGACGGTGCCTCTCGACGAGTCGGCGGACGCCGTCTCGGTGAATGGCGCGGCCGTGGCGACCGCGGCCGCGGCATCCGGTGCCGTCGTCCTGCTCGGCTGCCTGCGCAATGCGAGGGCGGTCGCCGGTGCGGTGATGGCCGAGCAACGCCGAAGGGGTGATCGGACGAGCATCGCCGTGATCGCGGCGGGGGAGCTGACGGGACGCGAGCCCGACGCGGCGCTGCGGTTCGCCGTCGAGGACCAGCTGGGAACGGGCGCGGTCATCGACGCGCTGGGCGCCCTCGGCATCGATCACACCTCGCCCGAGGCCGCCGCCGCGTGCGAGGCGTTCCGCGGGCTGCGCGGTGCGGTGCGCCACCTGCTCACGGCCAGCGGCTCGGGCCAGGAGCTTCTCGACCTCGGCCGGCGCGACGAGGTGCTGGCCGCGGCCTCCGTCGACGCGGCATCCGTCGTCCCCGTCCTGCGTGACGGCGCCTTCGTGGCGTACGAGGCTGGCGATCCCTCGGCGAAGTCGGAGCCGGCCGGGCAGTAGGCGAGAGACGGGTCGTGTCGAGACGGAGGAGCTCGATACGCCGGCGCGCTCCTCGATCACCGGATGGGGTTCAGCGCGGCGTCATCGCGGCCAGGCGCGCGGCCGGTGTGATCTCGCGTCGGGTCCACGAGAACACGTAGCGCTCGTCGAAACGGGGCGCGCACTTCGCGCACGACGTCGCGCGCGTGGCCTTGCGGTGCCGATACGTCACATGCCCGTTGGGGCACACCCCGATCCATGGCGCCAGCTCGGTCGCGGTCTCGCCGTGATGGGTCGTGCCGCCGACGTAGCCGAGCTCGCGCGCAACCGCCTTCCAGCGCGGACCGTGACCGGCGCCTGCGCCCGCCATCGCGTGCGCCACTTCATGCAGCAGGGTCTGATGGTTGGTGTCGTCGTCGTACCGGGCCGCGAGATAGCGCGAGACGCTGATGCGCTTGCGCGTGTAGTCGCACAGGCCCGCGCGGCGCTTGGCGTTGTCGAACGCGAACGTCCACGAGGCATCCAGGTGACGGGCGATGAGCGCTTCAGCCCAGTGCCTGACGCGGTGCAGTTCGGACATGCGAGAAGGCTAGAACGGATCTACGACACTCGGTGCGGCGGTCAGCTCGCGACGGCAGCGGCGGCGCGGCGACGCTCGGCGGCATCGATCGCCAGCAGCGTCGACTCCAGCTGGTCCTCGGTCGCGCCGGCGTTCTGTCGCAGGAACAGCGCGCGCTTGAAGTCCTTGCGGGCCGACTCGTAGTCGCCCACGTCGTAGGCGACCTTGCCGCGGTGCTGGTACGCGAAGGCGGCGATGCCCGACCAGCCCTGGCCCTCGGCCTCTTCGGCGCACGTCGTGAGCTCCTGCTCGGCGGCGGTGTACGCGCCGCGCACCTGCATGACCGTGGCGTGGAGGATCCGGGCCCGCAGCAGGTCCTTGCGCGTGCCGGCCATGCGGGCGACGCGGACGGACTGCTCCGACACGACCAGGGCCTCGTCGGCGCGGTCGAGCACCTTCAGCAGCCACACGCGCTCGAGCAGCGCCGGCAGGCTGCGCTGGTTCCCGATCTCGTCCAGCCGCTCCTGGCACTGCCGAGGATCGACCTGCTCGCGGAGAGTGTGGGGGTCGTACCCGTGGATGTAGCTCACCGAGGACTCCCTTCGCACGCGTCATGGATCGCCCATCCAGTCTGCCCCGGCCCTCGTGGAACACCCGGCCTGACGCGCCGGACCCCGCCGTTCCGAGTCGTCAGCGTTCGAAGACGGATGCCGACGGCCGGGGCGACGGCGTGGCATCGGCGTCGGTCGCCACCCGCGCCCCGCGCGCGAACTCCTCGAGCTCGCGTCCTTCGGCCACCTTGGCCGGGTGGGGCCCCGCCGCCAGGAGCCGCGGCAGCCACTCCGTCGGAAGGGGCGCGCGGGAGGCGGCGATCACGAGATTGCCGAAACGGCGCCCCTTCAGGGTCTGCACCTCAGCCAGCACGATCGCGTGTTGGAGCACGGCCTGCACGGTGGAGACCTGACGACGCGCGAACGCCAGGCCCGAGCCGTCCGCCACGTTGACCAGCAGCACGCCGTCGGGTGCGAGGAAGCGCGCGACATCGGTGTAGAACTCGACGGTCGTCAGATGCGCGGGCGTCTGGGCGCCGGAGTAGACGTCCGACACCACCAGGTCGGCCGTGCCGACCAGGCCCGCGGGCAGGCGCCCGAGCGTCTCGCGCGCGTCGCCGATGCGAACGCGGATCGCCGCGCCGCGGGGGAGCGGCAGGTTCTCGCGCACGAGGTCCCACAGTGCCGACTCCAGCTCGATCACCTGCTGGCGCGAGCCCGGCCGCGTCGACTCGATGTAGCGGGGGATGGTGAGCGCGCCGGCTCCGAGATGGATGGCGGTGATCGGCTGTCCGGGCATCCGCATCCGGTCGATCACCGCGCCCATGCGCGCGACGTACTCGAAGTGCAGGTGTCCGGGGTCGTCCGGGTCGACGTGCGACTGCGGGGTGCCGTCGACGACGAGCTCCCACCCGCCCGCGTACGCGGAGGGGACGATGCGCGCCTGCGCGCCGTCGGACAGCACGGCGGCCGGTGCCGGTGCGCCGGAACCGCGACGGCCCCCGCCCTCGGGGGGTACGATCCTCGCCCGCGCCATGCCCCCACGTTAGCCGTCCCGGTTCCCGCCGGTCGAAACACAAATGAGACACACCTGTCATCGCCGCGATGCGTTCTCACGAGTAGCGTCGGAGCATCACACCCCGCTGAGGGCTGCGCGCACCTCTGCTACACGACGATGTGCAGCGGAGCCCACACGACATGGAAGGTGCACAGCACATGCTCCACACATCGAGAAGGCGCTGGCTCTCCGGCGCCGCGGCGGTCGCCGTCGGGGCGATCGTCCTCACCGCCTGCGCGAGCCAGCGAGAAGGCGGCGGCGAGACCGACGGCGCTGACACCGAGGTCGACTCGACGTTCGTCTTCGGCGCGTCCGGTGACATCTCGGGCCTGGATCCCGCGATGGCCAACGACGGCGAGACCTTCCGGGTCTCGCGCCAGATCTTCGAGGGGCTCGTCGGCGTGGAGCCGGGAACGGCCGATCCCGCGCCGCTCCTCGCCGAGAGCTGGGAGCAGTCCGACGACGGCCTGACCTACACGTTCCAGCTCAAGGAGGGGGTGACCTTCCAGGACGGCACGGACTTCAACGCCGAGGCGGTCTGCTTCAACTTCGACCGGATGAACAACTTCACCGGTGTGGCGGCCACCGAGAGCCTGTCGTACTACTGGGGCAAGCTGATGCGCGGCTACGCCGACACCGGCACGTCGATCTACGGCGGTTGCGAGGCCACCGGCGACCTCGAGGCCACCATCACGCTCACGCAGCCGTTCGCCGGCTTCATCCCGGCCCTGTCGCTGCCGTCCTTCTCGATCCAGAGCCCCACGGCGCTCGAGGAGTACGCGGCCGACGAGGTCGGCGGCACCGCCGAGGCTCCGGTCCTCAGCGAGTACGCACAGGGCCACCCGGTCGGGACCGGCCCGTTCAGGTTCGAGTCGTGGTCGCCCGGCGAATCCGTGACGCTGAGCGCCTACGAGGACTACTGGGGTGAGCAGGGCCAGGTGCAGGAGGTGATCTTCCAGGTCATCGGCGACACCACGGCCCGCCGCCAGGCGCTCGAGTCCGGGTCGATCGACGGCTACGACCTCGTCGCGCCGGCGGACCTCGGCGCCCTGGAGGAGGCCGGATTCAACCTGGTCAACCGCGACCCCTTCAACATCCTGTACCTCGCGATGAACCAGGCCGTGCCGGCGCTCGCCGACATCCGGGTCCGCCAGGCGATCGCCCACGCGATCGACAAGGAGCAGCTCGTCACCCAGGTGCTTCCCGAAGGCACCGAGGTCGCGCAGGAGTTCATGCCGCCCGCGGTGATCGGCTGGAACGAGGACGTGACGACGTACGAGTACGACCCCGAGGCCGCCCAGGCGCTGCTCGCCGAAGCCGGCTTCAACGAGGCCAACCCGCTCACGCTGCAGTTCAACTACCCGACCAACGTGTCGCGGCCGTACATGCCCAACCCCGAGCAGATCTTCACGAACCTCGCCTCCCAGCTCGAGGCGGTCGGGATCGTGCTCACCCCGGTCGGCGAGGAGTGGAACCCCACCTACCTCGACCGCATCCAGGGCGGCCCGGACCACGGCATCCACCTGCTCGGCTGGACCGGCGACTACAACGACCCCGACAACTTCGTCGGGACGTTCTTCGCCACGCCCGGCAACGAGTGGGGCTTCGAGAACGCCGAGCTCACGCAGGCGCTGACCGAAGCGCGGGGCCTGGCGACCGAGGAGGATCAGGAGGCGGCCTACCGCGCGGTGAACGAGCAGATCATGGAGTTCCTGCCCGGCGTCCCGCTGGCCCACCCGGTGCCGACGCTCGCGTTCGCGCCGCGTGTGACGTCGTACCCGGCCAGCCCCGTGCAGGACGAGGTCTACAACATGGTCGAGCTGAGCGAGTAGCACGCGGAGGACGGATGCCCCGTTCCGGCGCACCACGCCGGGACGGGGCATCCGTCGCCCTTCGTCCACGAGCCCCGCGGCTGCGTGCCGCCCACCGACTCGGAGAACCATCCCGTGCTACGAACCATCGGCCACCGGCTCCTCCTGCTGATCCCGACGCTGTTCGGCCTCTCGCTCCTGCTGTTCTTCTGGGTGCGGGCGCTGCCCGGAGGGCCGGCCGTCGCCCTCCTCGGCGAGCGCGCCACACCCGAAGCCGTGGAGGAGATCAACGAGCTCTACGGCTTCAACCAGCCGCTGATCGTGCAGTACTTCACCTGGATCGGCCGCCTCCTGACCGGCGACTTCGGAAGCTCGCTGCAGACGCGCGCCCCCGTCATCGAGGAGTTCGCGCGACGGCTCCCGGCGACCCTCGAGCTGAGCCTGCTCGCGATCATCCTGGCCGTGGGCATCGGCATCCCGCTGGGATATCTCGCAGCCCGCCGCCACGGCCAGGCGTCGGACCACATCCTCGTCGGCGCGAGCCTCCTGGGCATCACGATCCCCGTGTTCTTCCTGGCGTTCATCCTCAAGTGGATCTTCGCGGTGCAGCTCGGGTGGCTGCCCTCGGAGGGCCGGCAGAACCCCCGCATCGACGCGACCCACTACACCGGCTTCTACGTGCTGGACGGGATCCTCACAGGTGAGTGGGATGCCGCATGGGACGCGTTCGCGCACCTGATCCTGCCGGCCGTCGCCCTGTCGTCGATCCCCCTCGCGATCATCGTGCGCATCACCCGGGCATCGGTGCTCGAGGTGCAGAACTCCGACTACGTCCGCACCGGCATGGCCAAGGGCGTGTCGCAGTCCACCATCCGCAGCCGGTTCATCCTGCGCAACGCGATGCTGCCGGTCATCACCACGATCGGTCTGCAGGTGGGCCTGCTCATCTCCGGCGCGGTGCTGACGGAGACGGTGTTCGCCTTCCCCGGCATCGGGTCGTTCCTCTACCGCGCGATCTTCTCGCGCGACTACCCCGTCCTGCAGGGGTTCATCATCTTCATCGCGATCGGCTACGCGCTGATCAACCTGGCGGTCGATGTGTCGTACAGCTTCATCGACCCGAGAGTGAGGGTCTCGTGATCGCTCGGATGTCCGTGACCGGCCGCGGCGACCGCGTAGGAGGTGCCGCATGACGTCCGCGATCCTGCCCCCGGCCCCCGGCGGCGGGCCCGCCGATGGCGCCGCCGCCGACGACAGGGAGCTGCTGCGCGCCCAGCCCTCCGGGGGCGGATTCTGGCGCGACGTCTTCCGTCGCCTCCGTCGCAACCCCAGTGCCTGGGTGGGCGCGGCGGTCATCGCCGTCTTCCTCCTCGTGGCGCTGCTGGCCCCTGTGCTGGCACCCTACGGGCCGACCGCTCTGCCGGGGCAGCGCTTCATCACGCCGACGCACATCCCCGGGCCAGGGGAGATCCCGGAGTTCCCGCTGGGGCTCGACCGCTTCGGCGGCGACGTGCTGTCGAAGCTGATCTGGGGCGCCCAGGCGACGCTGCTGATCGGGGTCATCTCGACCGCCATCGGCCTCATCGGCGGCGTCGTCCTCGGCTTCCTGTGCGGCATGTTCGGCGGCTGGGTCGACACGCTCATCATGCGCGTCGTCGACATCATGCTCTCGGTGCCGTCGCTGCTGCTGGCGGTGTCGGTGGCCGCGGTGATCGGGCAGAACCAGGCATCCGTCATGATCGCGATCGGGGTCGTGCAGGTGCCGGTGTTCGCGCGGCTGCTGCGCGCCTCCATGCTGCAGCAGCGGTCGGCCGACTACGTGTTGTCGGCCCAGACGCTGGGACTCGGCCGCGGCAGCATCACGATGAGCCACGTGCTGCCGAACTCGATGGGTCCGGTGATCGTCCAGGGCACCCTGTCGCTGGCGACGGCCGTCATCGAAGCCGCCGCGCTGTCGTACCTGGGACTGGGCGGTGACGTGCCGCAAACGGCGGAGTGGGGCCGCATGCTCACCTACGCGCAGCTGGAGCTGGCGATCGCGCCGTTCCTCGCCTTCCTTCCCGGCATCTGCATCACCGTCACGGCCCTCGGCTTCACCCTCGTGGGAGAGGCGCTGCGCGAGGCGATGGATCCGCGCACCCGCGCCCGCTGAGGCATCCCGTCCTGGGCCCGGGGAGGGTGACGTGTCCCGATTCCACGGAGGCATGTCCCGAAGAATCGGTGACGAGGCGCTGGCGAACCGTGTTCGTGGGACACGGATGCCTGCGCGCGGGGACCTCGCCGGCCAGGTCAGACGGCGATGTCGAGCTCGTTGCCGGGGATGGAGGCGAGGAGCCGGCGCGTGTAGGGGTCGCGGGGGTTGGTGAAGATCTCCTCGGACGAGGCGGCCTCCACCAGCCGGCCGTCCTTCATGACGCAGACGTAGTCGCTGATGAGACGGACCACGGCGAGGTCGTGCGAGATGAACAGGTAGCTCAGGCCGTACTCGCGCTGCAGATCGCCCAGGAGGCGCAGGATCTGGTCCTGCACGAGCACGTCGAGCGCCGAGACGGGCTCGTCGCAGACGATGAGGTCGGGCGACAGCGCGAGAGCGCGCGCGATCGCGACCCGCTGGCGCTGCCCGCCGGACAGCTCCGAGGGGTAGCGGCGCAGCATGGTCTGCGGCAGGGCGACGTCGTCCAGCAGCTGCCGCACGCGCGCCGCCCGGTCCTTCGAGGTGCCGCGCTTGTAGAAGTCCAGCGGCTCGGAGATGATCCGCTCGATCGAGAACATCGGGTTCAGCGACGAGTACGGGTCCTGGAAGATCGGCTGCACGCGCTGACGGAACTCACGCAGCTCGCGGCCCTTGAGAGAGGCGACGTCCCGCCCGTCGAACCGGATCGCGCCGCTGGTCGGCTGGTACACCTTGAGCATCATGCGCGCGGTCGTGGTCTTCCCCGACCCGGACTCCCCGACGATCGCGACGGTCTCGCCGCGCGGGATCGCGAAGGAGACGTCCTTCACCGCGACGAAGTCCTCCTTCTGCCCGCGGATCGGGAAGACCTTCGTCAGCCCCTCCACCTCGACGATGTTGTCCGGCGCGGCCGTCTGCCCGCCGGAGCGCGCGGAGAGACCCGGTCCGGAGACCACCGCGGGAGCGGCATCCGTCGGGTGGCCGGGAAGGGCGACATCGGCGCGGCCGGCGCCCGGCCGATTCTTCCGGAAGACCTCGGGTCGCAGCCGCACGGCGGCGACCGACGGTGCGGCCTGCACGAGGGCCTGCGTGTACGGATGCTGCGGGTCCTCGAGGATCTGCCGGGCCGGGCCCTGCTCGACGATGCGGCCACGGTTCATCACCACGACCCGCGAGGCGCGCTCGGCGGCGAGCCCGAGATCGTGCGTGATGAGCATGACGGCGGTGCCGAGCTCGCTGGTCATGCGCTCGAGCTGATCGAGGATCGTCTTCTGCACGGTGACGTCGAGCGCGCTCGTCGGCTCGTCCGCGATGAGCAGCCGCGGGTTGCAGGCGAGTCCGATCGCGATGAGGGCGCGCTGCCGCATGCCGCCGGAGAACTCGTGCGGGTACTGCTTGGCCCGCTCCTCGGCGTCCGGCAGGCCCGCCGCGGTCAGGGTCTCGACGACTCTGCGGTCGACGTCCCTGCGGGTGGCCAGCCCGTGCGCCAGGAGCGTCTCGGCGATCTGGGTTCCGATCTTCGCGACGGGATTGAGGTTCGACATCGGGTCCTGCGGGACGAGGCCGATCGAGCGGCCCCGGATCGTGCGCATCACGCTCTCGGGGGCGCCGACGAGGTTCTCCCCCTCGAACAGGATCGATCCGTGCGTGACCCGGCCGTTGCCGGGGAGGAGGCCGATCACCGCCATCGCGGTCGTGGACTTGCCGGACCCCGATTCGCCGACGATCGCCAGCGTCTCGCCGGCGGCCAGGTCGAGGTCGACGCCCTCGACCGCGTGGACCGGGCCCTCGATCGTCCGGAACTCGACGGCGACGTCGCGCACCTGGAGCAGCGGCGCTCCGGTGGCCGAACGGTCGTTGTTTCGCGCCATGGGTCCCATCCTGCCCGGCGCGACCGTCGGGCGCACCCGGTGTCGTCAGGCTTTACGCATCCGTAACGCGGATTCGTCCCGTCCGCTGCGCGCATGACTCGGGCAGATCCTGGATTCCCGCGCGTTTGCGGCGGGGGGCGCCCTGATCGCCTGAGTCGTGCGCAGGCGGGGCGGGTCTGCGGAGGGCGGCGGCGATACCGTTGATCCATGGCGGCGATCGACCTCAACGCGGACCTCGGGGAGACCGTGGACGGCGTGCCCACCGCCGACGACGAGGCGATGTTCGCCGTCATCTCCAGCGCCAGCGTCGCGTGCGGCGGTCACGCGGGGGATGCCTCCTCCATGCGCGACGCCGTCGAGCGTGCCCGCCGGTACGGCGCCGCGGTGGGGGCTCATCCGTCCTATCCCGACCGGGCGAACTTCGGCCGCGTCGCGGTCGCGATGGACCCCGCCGACCTGACCGCCGCGGTGTCGCGACAGCTGACCGATCTCCTCGGCGCCGGCGCCGACATCCGCTACGTCAAGCCCCACGGCGCGCTCTACCACGCCGTCGCCGCCGACGACGCGCACGCGGATGCCGTCGTGCGAGCCGTCGGCGACCTCTCGGCGACGCTCGGCCGGCCCGTTCCGGTGCTGGGACTGGGCGGCAGGATCGAGCAGGCTGCGGCAGCGGCCGGGCTGCCGTTCGTGCGGGAGGCGTTCCTCGACCGCGGGTACCTGCCGGACGGCGGCCTGGTGCCCCGCACGCAGGCGGGCGCCCTGCTCGACGACCCCGACGACGTCGCCGCCCGCGCGGTACGGCTGGTCCTGCACGGCGAGGTCGAGGCGGTGGACGGATCGGTCGTCGCCGCGGAGGCGGCTTCGCTGTGCCTCCACGGCGATTCGCCGTCCGCGGTCGCCATGGCCCGTGCTGTTCGTGCGGCGCTGGACGCCGCCGGTGTGCGGGTGCGAGCGCCATGGTGACGGCGCGCGTCCTCCCCATGGGCGAGCGCGCGTTCCTGCTCGAGGTCGCATCGCTCGACGAGGTGCTGGCGGTGCACGCCGCGCTCGGCGCCGACCGCCCGAGCGGCGTCATCGACGTCGTGCCCGCCGCGAGAACGGTCCTCGTCCGCTTCGATCCGGATGTGCTCGCGCCGTCCGCGGCGCGCGCCTGGGCGACGGATGCGGCATCGGCGGCTGCGCCGGGCGACAGCGCCCACGGCCCGACGGTCGAGCTCGGGATCGTCTACGACGGCGCGGACCTGTCCGACACCGCCGGTCTGCTCGGCGTGGACGTCGACGAGCTGGTCCGCCGTCACTGCGGCATCGAGTGGACCGTCGCCTTCACCGGTTTCGCACCCGGATTCGGGTACCTCGTCAGCGCGGAGTGGCCCTTCGACGTGCCCCGGCTGGAATCGCCGCGCACGCGGGTGCCGGCGGGCGCGGTGGGCCTGGCGGCCGGCTTCACCGGCGCGTATCCGCGCGAGACGCCGGGCGGGTGGCGTCTGATCGGCACCACGTCCGCCCGGCTGTTCGATCCGGATGCCGCATCCCCGGCGCTGCTCGCTCCCGGTATGCGCGTCCGCTTCCGCCCGACCGGACCCGCGGAGGTGCAGGCCCGGCCTGTCGCCGCCGCCGCAGGCGGGATCGGCCCGGCCGCGGCGGGAGGCATCCGGGTCGTCGAGCCGGGACTTCTGGCCACCGTCCAGGATCTGGGGCGCCCGGGTGCGGCGTCGGTCGGGGTCGCGTCATCGGGAGCGCTCGACCGGACGGCTCTGCGCACCGCGAACCGGCTGCTCGGCAACACCGAGGGCGCGGCGGCGATCGAGGTGACGATGGGCGGCTTCCGTGCCGTCGCGGACGCCGACGTGTGGGTCGCGGTCGCAGGCGCGTGGGGACCGGTGCGGATCGGCGGCCGTGAGGTCGACCCGTACGTCGCCCACGAATGGCCGGAAGGCACGGAGCTGCAGCTCGACTGGTTCACGCACGGCGCGCGCGCCTACGTCGCGGTGCGCGGGGGGCTGGACGCACCGGTCGTGCTCGGGTCGCGCGCGACCGACTCGCTCGCGGGGCTGGGCGCCGCGGCGCTGCGTGCCGGCGACGCCATCGGGGTGCGCGGCGAGTCGGCCGGACCCGTGCCGGTCGCGCCCCCGAGCGCCTGGGGTGCGCCGCAGGACGACGAGATCGAGCTCGACCTCGCCCCCGGCCCGCGCGCCGATTGGTTCACGGCGGAGGCCCTGGCGACGCTGTTCGACACGGTGTGGACGGTGTCGGGCGCGGCGGACCGGGTGGGGGTCCGCCTCGACGGTCCCGCGCTGCCGCGGGCACGGCCCGCCGAGCTGCCGAGCGAGGGGATGGTGCCCGGAGCGCTGCAGGTGCCGCCGAGCGGTCGCCCCACGGTGCTGCTGGCGGATGGCCCGGTCACCGGCGGCTATCCGGTCATCGCGGTCGTGGCGGATGCCTCGCTCGATGCGCTGGGTCAGGCCAGGCCCGGTACGCGCGTGCGCTTCCGCCACGCGCGACCGGTCGGCTAGCGCACCCGCGGGAGGTCGGTGCCCGCGCCACGGGGGATGCGGTCACCAGGCCGACAGCGCCTCGGCGACCTTCGCGTGCTGCGCCTCGGGCAGGGCCAGGTGGACCGATTCGGCGACCGAGAGCTCGGCGCCTGCCGCTTCGCCGGCCGCGACGGATTCCGGGTCGCGGCCCCGGAGGATCTCCAGGTACGGCGTGTGCACGGTGAAGGCCTCGACGTCGAAGATGCCGATGCGGCGTCGGATCTCGCCCGCCGCCACGGCGAGCGCCGCCGCGCGCCATGCCTCGCCGTGCGCGGCCGCGACGGCGCAGACGCCCTCGAGCCCGTAGGCGACGCCCTCGTCGTAATGGAGCCCGACCGAGATCAGCAGCGTCTGGACGAACTCCTCCTCGGCCTCCTCGATGTGCCCGAGCTGGAAGTTCAGGCGCGCCCGCAGATTCCCGGCGACAGAGGTCGTGAACAGATCGCCGCGCGACTGGGCGATGTCGGTGGCCCGTCCGAAGTGGGCCAGGGCGTCATCGGTCGCGCCGCGCACCCACGCGAGCCGCCCGAGCGAGACCTCGGTGATCGCCTCGGCCCACGCGTTGCCGAGCTCGTGGAGTGCGCGCACCGCTTCGTGCAGCTCCGCCTCGGCCCTGTCGGCGTCGAGCTCGGTCAGCTGCACGCGAGCGGTCGCCCGTGCGGCGAGCGCCATGGCGGCGGCATCCCGGTCCCCGCTCTCGGTGAACAGCCGCACGCATTCACCCAGTCCCGCGACCACCTGCTCGCTGGGCCGCTGCCACATCTCGCCCCACAGGGCGAGGAACCACGCGACGGCCCGGGTGTGGGCGGTGATCGGATGCTGATGCTGCTTGTCGAGCAGCTCGAGCATCCACAGGCGCACCTCGGCGAAGAAGCCGGAGATCCACCAGTAGATGAGCAGGCACCACGCGAAGTCGCCCGCGTCGTCGAGACGGTCGGTGTAGACGAGGTGTCGTACCGCCGCGCGCAGGTTGGGCAGCTCCAGTCCCAGGCGCATGACCGCCTCCTGCTGCCCGGCGCCGCTGAGGAGAGGAGCGACCTCGCGGACCATCCCGCGGTAGTAGTCCGCGTGCGCGTGGCGCACCGCATCCGCGTCGCCGCGCGTCTTCAGCTGCCCGATCGCGTACTCGCGCACGATCGCCAGCAGCGAGAACACCCGCCGATCGCCGATCTCGTTCTGCTTGACCAGCGACGCGTCCACCAGCGCGGCGAGGGCGTCGATGGCCTCGCCGTCCCACGAGCGGCCGGTGCCGATCGCCTCGACGGCCTCGAGGGTGAAGCGGGTCGCGAACACGCCGAGGTCCACCAGGAGGTCGCGCTGCTCCTGCGGCAGCAGGCTGACGCTCCAGTCGATGGTGGCCCGCATGGTGCGGTGCCGCTCGGGGAGGTCCCGTACGGCGGCCGTCAGCAGCGGCAGACTCTGCTCCAGCCGCTTCGCGATGCCCGCAGGGGTGAGGATCCGCACCTTGGCCGCCGCCAGCTCGATCGCCAGCGGCAGCCCCTCGAGGGTGCGGCAGATGTCGGCGAGGTCGCGGGCATTGTGCTCGGTCACGTCGAACGCGGGGTCGATCGCCTGCGCGCGGTCGACGAAGAGCGCCACCGCGGCCGATCGCCGTGTCGGGTCGAGGTTCGCCGGCGAGTGGTCGACCGGCGTGGTGAGCGGGGGCACGTCGTACACGCGCTCGCCGCGGATCCGCAGAACGACGCGGCTGGTGACCAGGAAGGTGGCGGTCGGGGCGACGGTGTACAGCCGGACCAGCACCGGGGCGGCTGCGACGATCTGCTCGAAGTTGTCCAGGACGATCAGCACCCGCCGGTCCGTCAGCGCGTGCGCGATGCGCTCCTCCAGCGCGGCTTCGCCGTTGTCGCGGATGCCGAGGTAGTAGGCGATCGTCGGCAGCAGCAGCCCCGGCTCGAGCACGCCCTCGAGCATCACGAAGTACACGCCGTCGGGGAACAGGTCGCCGCACGCCCGCGCCGTCTCGATCGCCAGACGGCTCTTGCCGATCCCCCCGGGGCCGATGAGGCTCACGACACGGTCGGTGCCGCGCGCCAGAAGGGTGCGCACCGCGGTGACGTCGTCGTCGCGGCCGAACGTCGTGGTGAAGGGGACCGGGACGCGGCCGAGCAGCGACGCGCCCGGGACGTCCAGCTCCGGTTCGTCCACGAGGCGCGACTCGTCGAATCGCTCGGCGAGGAGGGTCGCGAGGTCGCCGAGGACCTGCTCCTCCAGAGCTGCGGCGCTGTCGAAGTAGAGATAGGCGGCGTTGTCGTCGGCCTGGATGCGCCTGATGAGGGCCTTCAGCCGCTCATCGCGGTCCTCGGTCGAGCGGATGTAGATGAGCTTGGGCATCGACCGGGGGGCGAGGTTGTACTCGTCCTCCAGTCCCGACACCTCCTCGCCCGGGGCGACCCATCCGTAGCTGGAGCCGTAGATCCCCACGAAGATGTCGCTCTGCGCGAGGTAGGAGCGGTACAGCTCGCGAGGCGCGTGAGGCCTCGCGCCGAGCTCGAACATCACCGGTGCCAGGCGCAGCCGCTCGATGGCGGCCTTGACCGCCGCGCGCTCCTCGGCGAGCTCGCGCAGCGTCGAACTCACGAACACCCGGATCCGCTGATCGGGAGTGCGGATCACGGGGTGTCGCACCCCAGTCATGTGCACATCATGGACCCTCGGCGCCGTTCCCGCCACGGTCGGTACGATGAAACCCCGGATCCGCGGCGTTATACCGCAGCATCCGAGACTCGTCAAGAATCCGAGTGGACACGGCGAGTCGTGAAGCGTATAGTGGGTCCTTGCGCTCCTGGATTCCCCCTGCCCTCATATGGTGGTCGGCTGTGCCCGCGCCCCTTCGCCTGATCGCGAAGCGTGCCGCGCGTGCTTCGGGGACGACTGAGCACTCCACCTGACGACAAGGAAACGAGCCCCTACGGGCCCACGGAGGTAATCCCCTTGGCTGCTGCGCGCAACGCATCCAACCCCACCACCACCCCCAAGAACGGCCGCGGAGCATCCCGCCTCTCGTTCGCCAAGATCTCCGACACGCTGACGGTCCCCGACCTTCTCGCGCTGCAGACCGAGTCCTTCGACTGGCTCGTCGGCAACGAGGCATGGAAGGCCCGCGTCGCCGAGGCGAAGGCCGCCGGTCGCACCGACGTCCCGGAGATCAGCGGCCTCGAGGAGATCTTCGAGGAGATCTCGCCGATCGAGGACCTGAGCGAGACGATGCAGCTCTCGTTCACCAACCCGTACCTCGAGCCCGAGAAGTACTCCATCGAGGAGTGCAAGGAGCGCGGCAAGACCTACGCCGCCCCGCTCTACGTCGAGGCCGAGTTCATGAACCACCAGACCGGTGAGATCAAGACTCAGACGGTCTTCATGGGCGACTTCCCGCTGCAGACCGACAAGGGCACGTTCATCATCAACGGCACCGAGCGTGTCGTGGTGTCCCAGCTCGTGCGCTCGCCCGGCGTCTACTTCGACAAGACCCCCGACAAGACCTCCGACAAGGACATCGTCTCGGCGCGCGTCATCCCCAGCCGCGGCGCATGGCTCGAGTTCGAGGTCGACAAGCGCGACCAGGTCGGCGTGCGCATCGACCGCAAGCGCAAGCAGTCGGTCACCGTCTTCCTCAAGGCGCTGGGCCTGACCAGCGAGGAGATCCTCGCCGAGTTCGCCGGCTTCGACTCCATCGAGGAGACGCTGTCCAAGGACACGATCCTCACCAAGGAGGACGCGCTCCGCGACATCTACCGCAAGCTCCGTCCGGGCGAGCAGGTCGCCGCCGAGGCCGCCCGCGCGCTGCTGGACAACTTCTACTTCAACCCCAAGCGCTACGACCTGGCCAAGGTCGGTCGCTACAAGATCAACCAGAAGCTCGGCCTCGACAAGCCGCTGACGGACTCGGTGCTCACGGTCGACGACATCGTCGCCACGATCAAGTACCTCGTCCGCCTGCACCGCGGCGACGTCACCTTCGAGGGCGTCCGCGGCGGCAAGACGGCGGAGATCCGCCTGGACGTCGACGACATCGACAACTTCGGCAACCGCCGCATCCGCGCGGTGGGCGAGCTCATCCAGAACCAGGTCCGCACCGGTCTGTCGCGCATGGAGCGCGTCGTCCGCGAGCGCATGACCACGCAGGACATCGAGGCGATCACGCCGCAGACCCTGATCAACGTCCGCCCCGTCGTGGCCGCGATCAAGGAGTTCTTCGGGACGAGCCAGCTGTCGCAGTTCATGGACCAGAACAACCCGCTCGCGGGCCTGACCCACAAGCGCCGCCTGTCGGCGCTGGGCCCGGGCGGTCTGTCGCGTGAGCGCGCCGGCGTCGAGGTCCGCGACGTCCACCCGTCGCACTACGGCCGCATGTGCCCGATCGAGACGCCCGAAGGCCCGAACATCGGCCTCATCGGCTCGCTCGCGTCCTTCGCGCGCATCAACGCGTTCGGCTTCATCGAGACGCCGTACCGCAAGGTCGTCGACGGCAAGGTGACCGACCAGATCGACTACCTGACCGCCTCCGAGGAGAGCGACTACATCGTCGCGCAGGCCGGTGTCGAGCTGAAGGCCGACGGCAGCTTCGCGCAGGACCGCGTGCTGGCCCGTCGCGGCCAGGGCGGCGAGGTCGACCTGTTCCACGCCGAGGAGATCGGCTACATGGACGTCTCCCCGCGCCAGATGGTGTCGGTGGCGACCTCGCTCATCCCGTTCCTCGAGCACGACGACGCCAACCGCGCCCTCATGGGTGCGAACATGCAGCGCCAGGCCGTGCCGCTGCTTCGCTCGGAGTCGCCGCTGGTGGGAACCGGTATGGAGGGCTACGCCGCGATCGACGCCGGTGACGTCATCACCGCGGAGAAGTCCGGCGTCGTGCTGGAGGTCTCGGCCGACGTCGTGACCGTGCAGCTGGACGAGGGCGGCACGCAGGACTACTTCCTGCGCAAGTTCGACCGCTCCAACCAGGGCACCAGCTACAACCAGCGCGTCATCGTCTCGGCGGGCGACCGTATCGAGGCCGGCGAGGTCATCGCCGACGGCCCGGCGACCGAGAACGGCGAGCTGGCGCTGGGCAAGAACCTCCTCGTGGCCTTCATGACGTGGGAGGGTCACAACTTCGAGGACGCGATCATCCTCAGCCAGGACCTCGTGAAGGACGACACCCTCTCCTCGATCCACATCGAGGAGTACGAGGTGGACGCCCGCGACACGAAGCTCGGCAAGGAGGAGATCACGCGCGACCTGCCGAACGTGAGCCCCGACCTGCTGAAGGACCTCGACGAACGCGGCATCATCCGCATCGGCGCCGAGGTGCGCCCCGGCGACATCCTCGTCGGCAAGGTCACGCCCAAGGGCGAGACCGAGCTGTCGGCCGAGGAGCGTCTGCTCCGCGCGATCTTCAACGAGAAGAGCCGCGAGGTGCGCGACACGTCGCTGAAGGTGCCGCACGGTGAGCAGGGCACGATCATCGCGGTCAAGGAGTTCAACGCCGAGGACGGCGACGACGAGCTCGGCTCCGGCGTCAACCGCCGCGTCGTGGTCTACATCGCCCAGAAGCGCAAGATCACCGAGGGCGACAAGCTCGCCGGCCGACACGGCAACAAGGGCGTCATCGCGAAGATCCTCCCCGTCGAGGACATGCCGTTCCTCGCGGACGGCACGCCCGTCGACGTGATCCTCAACCCGCTCGGCATCCCCGGCCGCATGAACTTCGGCCAGGTGCTGGAGACCCACCTCGGGTGGATCGCCAAGCAGGGCTGGAAGGTCGAGGGCACCCCCGAGTGGGCGGTGCGCATGCCCGAGCAGGCTCTCGAGGCCGCGCCCGGCACGAAGGTCGCCACGCCCGTGTTCGACGGCGCGTTCGAGGAGGAGATCGCGGGTCTGCTCGACTCGACGCTCCCCACGCGCGACGGCGAGCGCCTGATCGACTCGTCGGGCAAGACGACGCTGTTCGACGGTCGCTCCGGCGAGCCGTTCCCGGCGCCCATCTCGGTCGGCTACATGTACATCCTCAAGCTGCACCACCTCGTGGACGACAAGATCCACGCGCGCTCCACCGGCCCGTACTCGATGATCACCCAGCAGCCGCTCGGTGGTAAGGCGCAGTTCGGCGGTCAGCGCTTCGGTGAGATGGAGGTGTGGGCCCTCGAGGCCTACGGCGCCGCGTACGCGCTGCAGGAGCTCCTCACGATCAAGTCCGACGACATCCTCGGCCGCGTCAAGGTCTACGAGGCGATCGTCAAGGGCGAGAACATCCAGGAGCCCGGCATCCCCGAGTCGTTCAAGGTGCTCATGAAGGAGATGCAGTCGCTCTGCCTGAACGTCGAGGTGCTCTCGGCCGACGGCACGGCGGTCAACCTCCGCGACACCGACGACGAGGCCTTCCGCGCCGCCGAGGAGCTCGGCATCAACATCTCCAGCCGCTTCGAGTCCTCGTCGATCGACGAGATCTGAGCCCGGCCGGTCCGATAAAGAATTTCCGACACAGGAGAACTAGTGCTCGACGCAACAACTTTCGATGAGCTTCGCATCGGCCTGGCCACCGCCGACGACATCCGTCGCTGGTCCTACGGCGAGGTCAAGAAGCCCGAGACCATCAACTACCGCACGCTCAAGCCCGAGAAGGACGGCCTCTTCGGAGAGCAGATCTTCGGGCCCTCCCGCGACTGGGAGTGCGCGTGCGGCAAGTACAAGCGCGTCCGCTTCAAGGGCATCGTCTGCGAGCGCTGCGGCGTGGAGGTCACCAAGTCCTCCGTCCGCCGCGAGCGGATGGGCCACATCGAGCTCGCCGCGCCCGTGACGCACATCTGGTACTTCAAGGGCGTCCCCTCGCGCCTCGGGTACCTGCTCGACATGGCGCCGAAGGACCTCGAGAAGGTCATCTACTTCGCCGCCTACATGGTGATCTCCGTCGACGAGGAGGCCCGCCACCGCGACCTCCCGACGCAGGAGAACAACATCCGCCTCGAGCTGAAGACGCTCGCCGACCGTCGTGACGCGCGCGTCGCCGCCCGCCTCCAGAAGCTGGAGGAGGAGCTCGCCGCTCTCGAGGAGGAAGGCGCTAAGGCCGACCAGAAGAAGAAGGTCAAGGACGCCGCCGAGAAGGACATGGGCGGCATCCGCAAGAACTTCGACGAGCAGATCGCTCGCCTGGAGCGCGTGTGGGAGGACTTCCGCACGCTCGAGGTCGGCCAGCTCAAGGGTGAAGACGAGATCTTCCACGAGCTGCAGGACCGCTTCGGTCAGTACTTCGAGGCCCACATGGGTGCGGAGTCGATCAAGCGCCGCCTGGAGGCCTTCGACCTGCAGGCCGAGGCCGACAGCCTCCACCTGCAGATCTCGGAGGGCAAGGGTCAGCGCAAGATCCGTGCGATCAAGCGCCTGAAGGTCGTCAACTCCTTCCTGCAGACGGGCATGAGCCCGGCCTCGATGGTGCTCGACGTCGTCCCGGTGATCCCGCCGGAGCTGCGCCCGATGGTGCAGCTGGACGGTGGCCGCTTCGCGACCAGCGACCTGAACGACCTGTACCGTCGCGTGATCAACCGCAACAACCGTCTCCGTCGCCTCATCGACCTCGGTGCCCCCGAGATCATCGTGAACAACGAGAAGCGGATGCTGCAGGAGGCCGTCGACGCGCTGTTCGACAACGGCCGTCGTGGCCGCCCGGTCACGGGCACCGGCAACCGGGCCCTGAAGTCCCTCAGCGACATGCTGAAGGGCAAGCAGGGACGCTTCCGTCAGAACCTGCTCGGCAAGCGCGTGGACTACTCGGGCCGTTCGGTCATCATCGTGGGTCCTCAGCTGAAGCTGCACCAGTGCGGTCTGCCCAAGCAGATGGCGCTGGAGCTGTTCAAGCCGTTCGTGATCAAGCGCCTGATCGACCTCGGTCACTCGCAGAACATCAAGGCCGCCAAGCGCGCTGTCGAGCGCACGCGTCCCGAGGTGTGGGACGTGCTCGAGGAGATCATCCGCGAGCGCCCCGTGCTGCTCAACCGCGCGCCCACGCTGCACCGCCTCGGCATCCAGGCCTTCGAGCCGCAGCTCGTCGAGGGCAAGGCCATCCAGCTGCACCCGCTCGTGTGCGCCGCGTTCAACGCGGACTTCGACGGTGACCAGATGGCCGTGCACCTGCCGCTGTCGGTGGAGGCGCAGGCCGAGGCCCGCATCCTCATGCTGGCGTCCAACAACATCCTGAAGCCGTCGGACGGCCGCCCGGTGACCCTGCCCTCGCAGGACATGATCATCGGTCTGCACCACCTGACGACGATCAAGGAGGGCGCCGCCGGTGAGGGCCGGGTGTTCGGCTCCGTCGCCGAGGCGATCCTGGCCAAGGACGAGGGCACCCTCGACCTCCAGGCGAAGGTGCGCATCCGCATCCCGGGGCTCACCTTCCTCGAGGGGGAGGCCCCCGAGGGCTACGAGCGCCACGGCCTCGTGGACGCCTCGCTCGGCCAGGCGATCTTCAACGACACGCTCCCCAAGGGCTACCCGTTCGTGCGCGAGCAGGCCGACAAGGGCAAGCTGTCGCAGATCGTGAACAAGCTCGCCGAGGAGTACCCGAAGGTGGAGGTCGCCGCTTCGCTCGACCGCATCAAGGACGCCGGCTTCTACTGGGCCACGCGTTCGGGTGTGACGGTCGCGCTCAGCGACATCCTCACGCCCCCGAACAAGGGCGAGATCGTCGCGGGCTACGAGAAGCAGGCCGCGAAGGTCCAGTCGCAGTTCGAGAAGGGTCTGACCACCGACGCCGAGCGTCGTCAGGAGCTCATCAAGATCTGGACCGAGGCGACCGACGAGGTCCAGAAGGCGATGCGCGACAACTTCCCGGCCGACAACACCATCAACCGCATGGTGTCCTCCGGTGCGCGTGGTAACTGGCTGCAGATCCGCAACATCGCGGGTATGCGAGGCCTGGTGAACAACCCGAAGGGTGAGATCATCCCGCGCCCGATCATCTCCTCGTACCGCGAGGGGCTGTCGGTGGCGGAGTACTTCATCGCGACGCACGGTGCCCGCAAGGGTCTGGCCGACACGGCCCTCCGTACGGCTGACTCGGGCTACCTGACCCGTCGACTCGTGGACGTCTCGCAGGACGTCATCATCCGCGAGGAGGACTGCGGCACCACCAAGGGCCTCGAGTTCACGATCGCCGCTCCGGGTGCCGACGGCACGCTGGTGCGCGACGCGAACGTCGAGAACTCGGTGTTCGCCCGGACACTGGCCACCGACGTGGTCGACGCGCAGGGCACCGTGGTCGCCGCCGCCGGTGACGACGTGGGCGACGTGCTGATCGACAAGCTCGTCTCCGAGGGCATCGAGACCATCAAGGTCCGCTCGGTGCTCACGTGCGACTCGGCTGTCGGCGTCTGCGCGCAGTGCTACGGCCGTTCGCTCGCGACCGGCAAGATCGTCGACATCGGCGAGGCGGTGGGCATCATCGCCGCGCAGTCGATCGGCGAGCCCGGCACGCAGCTGACGATGCGCACGTTCCACACGGGTGGCTCGGCCTCGGCCGACGACATCACGCAGGGTCTGCCCCGCGTGCAGGAGCTGTTCGAGGCGCGCACCCCGAAGGGCGCGTCGCCGATCGCGGAGGCCGACGGCCGCATCACGATCGACGAGACCGAGAAGAGCCGCAAGGTCATCCTCACGCCCGACAACGGCGACGAGCCGCACGTCTACCCCGTGCTCAAGCGCGCGACGCTGCTGGTCGAGGACGGCCAGCACGTCACGGTGGGCCAGCCGCTGCAGGTGGGAACGCTCGACCCGAAGGAGGTCATGCGCGTCATGGGCGCCCGCGAGGTGCAGAAGTACCTCGTCAACGGCGTGCAGGGCGTGTACCGCTCACAGGGTGTGCCGATCCACGACAAGCACATCGAGGTCATCGTCCGGCAGATGCTGCGCAAGGTCACCGTGGTCGACCACGGCGACACCACGCTGCTGCCGGGTGAGCTGGTCGACTTCAAGCGCTACCAGCAGATCAACCGCGAGGCCGTCGCCGAGGGCAAGCGCCCCGCGTCGGGTCGTCCGGAGCTGATGGGTATCACGAAGGCGTCGCTTGCGACGGAGTCGTGGCTGTCCGCGGCATCGTTCCAGGAGACGACGCGCGTGCTCACCCAGGCGGCGATGGAGGGCAAGAGCGACCCGCTGGTCGGCCTCAAGGAGAACGTCATCATCGGAAAGCTCATCCCCGCCGGCACCGGACTTGCGAAGTACCGCAACGTCACCGTGGAGGCGACGGAGGAGGCCAAGAGCGAGCGGTACCCCAACCGCATCTTCGCCTCGGACGGCGCCTACTCGGACGCCGACCTGAGCTACGTCGACTTCGACAGCTTCTCCACGGACGGCTTCACCGACTACAACTGAGTCGCATGACGAAGGGCCCCGGCTTCGGCCGGGGCCCTTCGCGTTCGTCCGGGATGCCTCACGTCAGAACTGCTGCGTCCCGCTTTCGGATCCGCCGCTCTCGGTGACGTTCCCCTTCACCCGCTCGGCGGTGTGCTGGGCCTCGTCCTTGACCGTCTGCGCGGAGGACGCCGCCGCGTCCTTGACCTGCGCCATGGCGTCCTGCGCCGGCTCCTTCAGGCTCTGGGCCACTTCCTGGGCCGTGTCCTTCGCCTTGTCGACGAGCGGCTGCGCCTGCTCGCGGAGGTTCGATCCGAGACGGCGCTCCGCATTCGACGTCGGGATGAGGCTCGCGGCGAGGAAACCGAGTCCGGCTGCGACCAGCCCGACGACCAGGGGTGCGCCCTGCGTGGTCTCCTTCGCCTTGTGCGGCAGGTTCTTCACCGCGTCGCCGGCGTCCGAGAGCGCGCTTCCGGCCGAGTGGCCCATCGACGATGCCGAGTGGCCCATGTCGTCCGCCACGCCCATGACACGCTCCTTCACTCCTCCGAAGCGCTCACGCAGACGCGTCTTCTGGCGCTCCATGATCTTCGGCGGCGACACCTTGTCCGCCAGTGCGTCCACATCGCGGCCCAGTTCGCCGCGCGTGCTCTCGATGTCGGCGCGGATCTGCTCAGGGGTGCTCATTTGTTCTCCTCATTCCTCTTGAGTGCGTCCGGGATCTCCTTCACGGTCTCGACCGTGCGTGGTGCGCCGCGCACGGTCTTCAGGCGCGAGCGGCCGACCGCGAACAGGATCGCGGCGATGATGCCCCAGATGACCGCGACGATGACCGCCGACCATCCCCAGCCGACGAGCAGGCCCAGCGCCCACCACAGGGCGATGGAAAGGAACAGCACAGCCATCGAGGCGGCGTAGCCGGCGCCGCCGATCATGCCCGCGCCCGCACCCGCCTTCTTCGCGGAGTCGGTGACCTCGGCTTTGGCGAGCTCCAGCTCCTTCCGCATCAGCGTGGACAGGTCGCGGGTCACCTCGCCGACCAGCTCGCCGAGTGACGTGTCCGCCGCCTTCTGCTGCGACGGTGTCGGCATGTCGGTCATCGCTGGGCCTCACCGCTCGGCGACCACTCGCCGCTCGCGGGCTCGTCGGCGTCGGCGATGCTCTCGCGTCCGCCGGTGGCGTTCGTCCCGGACTCCGTGCCCAGCGGCTCCGCCGCCAGGGCGTCGCCGATGGGGGCGTCGCCGGCGCCCACGCCCGGCATCGCGCCGGCAGCGCCGGTCGTGCCGATGCCGGCGTCGTCGTAGGCTCCGCCGCCTGCCATGCCCGCGCCCGCGGCTCCGGCCGTCGTCATCCCGGCGCCGGCTGCGCCCGTGGTGCCCACGCCCGTCGCGCCGCTCTCGCTGCCCATGCCCGTGGCCACGCCCATCCCGGTCGTGCCGGTCGTGTAGCCGACGCCCGTCGTGCCGCCGCCCGTGCCGCCCGTGGACCCCGAGTCGCCCGCCGGCATCATCGCGCGCGTCAGACGGCCGGCCACGATGCCGAGGACCGCCGCGCCCGCCAGGAACGCCCCGGTGTGCCGACGCGCGAACCCGCGGAGCTCGCGGACCAGATCGGCCGGCTCGCGCTCGTCGAGCCAGGACGCGACCTGACGGGTCTGGTCGCCGACCCTGCGGACGAGTCCGGCCGCCATCCCGTCGGTGTTGCCGGCGTCGGCCATGCCGGCCAGGTCATCCGCGGTGGAACGGATCGCCTGGGCCGCGCGACGCTGCTGATTGGAAGCCTGATCCGACAACTGCATCCGGGTCTCGTGCAGGAAGCCGCGCGCGGCGCTCTTGGCCTCGTGTGCGACATTCCCCGCTTCTTCGCCGGCCACGCCGGCGACGTGCATCGCACCGGCGTCGACCTCCGCGACGGTGTCCTTCGCGCGCTCCTTGAGCCCCTCGCCGCCGCCGCCCGATGTCGAGCTCTGTTCGTATGCAGACATGCTCATCCTTCGCTCTCTCGTGCCTTCTCCTCCCCGCGGATCCGGGTCGTCCGGGGTGCGGGAGGACATCTACCGTGCGTCGAATGAAGGTCCCGTGCCGAGGGGGTCGCGCCTCGGGAACCGGACGGGTATCCTGTGCCGCCGACGCCCTCCTCGCGGCATCCAGCGCGCCGCTGCGCGGCATCGCCGGCGTGCGGCTTACCGTGTAGGCGGAGGTCGGGGAGATGGCGCGCATCGGGGGTCGCAACTCGTGGATCGCCGTGCCCGTGGGCATGATCTGCGCGGTCATCGTCGGAACCCTGGTGTGGCTGTCGCTGCCCATGCTGCCGGTGACGGTCGCCTGGGTCGGAGACACCCTGCGGGGCGCCACGGCCGCGCAGACGCCGCCCGAGGACCGGGAGACGCCGGCCCAGCGGGCCGCCGCTGACGGCGCCATCGACTGCCGGACGCTCTATCCCGACGACCTGTGGAACGAGCTCACCTGGCGCGCAGGGTCGCTCCTCGGCCAGAGCGTCGATGCGCCGGCCACCGAGGTCACGGCGCTCGCGGACGCCCTGTCGCCGCAGGTCCTCGTCAGGTGCGACTGGCGCGCAGACGGAGGCAGCATCGTCACGACGCTGTCGCGCGTGAGCGCCGAGGCGCGCACCATCGCCGACGCGGCGCTGCGCGCTCACGGGTTCGCCTGCACCGCGGACGGCGAGGGGCTGGTGTGCACGCGGACGCACGGCGACGTCGTCGAGGAGCACACGCTGCGCGGCGACCTGTGGCTGGCCACGGCCGAGGACGGGTGGCATCCCGAGGATTACGGCAAGCGTCTGGATCGGAACGTCTGGGGCTGAGGGTCCGGGATGCCCGCCGTCGCCGCGCGGTGCGCGGAAACGCGGCACGCCTCCCGGACGCGGGACGCCGCGGGGACTACCCTCGCACTGCGGGGCGCGCGCCCCGCGTGAGGAGTGCCTGCGATGAGTGACCCCAAGTCGTCCTACGGCGAACCCGTCGAAGAGCCCCGGAACGTCGACGACGTGGTCGGGCGCGCCAACGAGGGCCTGGCCGAGGCGGAGGCCGCCCGGCGCGAGCCGTCCGTCGACGCGGCGCCGGCCGAGCGGACATCGGACGCGGGTGCCGCACGCACGCCGGATGCCCCCGCCGAGACCTCCGCCGCCACGACGGCGCCCGAGTCCCCGGCGCACGAGCCCGACCCTTGGGACTCGCCCGAGGCGCAGGCCCTCGACTACCGTGCGACGCCGTCCGACGCGGGCGACAGCTCCTCCGACACGGCCGTGTACACGCCGGCGGGCGACGACACGCGCACCACGGCGGACGCCCCTGCCGTCACTCCCAGCGAGCCGGTGGCCGGGACGCCTTCCCACGCCGCCCCGCAGCCGATCTTCGTCCAGGCGCCCGAGCCGCCCCACCCGCGGGGCAACCGCGGCGCAGCGGGCGCGATCGGCCTGCTCGCCGCGCTCGCGTTCGCGGTCCTCTACTTCGCGGCGTGGCTCGGGTTCGGAGCCCTCGCGGGCGACGTGACCGGAGAGAACCTCGGATCCACGGCGCTGCAGGCGCTCGCCACGTGGTCGCTGTGGGTTCCCGTCGTGGTCTTCTTCCTCGCCTTCTGGGTGCTCGGCGCCATCATCAACCGCGGCCGCTGGGGCGCCTGGGTGATCCTCGGGCTCCTGGTGGGCGTCGCCGCCTACGGCGGGCATCTGCTCGGCGCGCTCTTCCAGGCGCCGTTCTGGTCGCTGACGGCCAGTGAAGGCGCCGCGCTCGTGGAGGAGCAGCTGCTGGCGCCCCTCGCGATCGCCGCGTTCGTCATCGGACGGGAGCTCACGATCTGGTTCGGCGCGTGGGTGGCTGCGCGCGGACGTCGCGTGACCGAGCTGAACATCGAAGCCCAGCGCGAGTACGAGCGCACCCTCGAGGCCGGTCCGCAGCTGGTTCGGCCGTAATGTCCGAGGCGCCGGAGGGCAGCGGCGGTCCCGTCCGCCCCGTCACGGCGCTCGTCTTCGCGACCGCAGGGTACTTCGCCCTGCTCGTCTTCGGGCTCGGCATGACGAGCCTGGTCCTCGGTGAGGATGTGATCGCGACACGCGGACTCGGGCAGGTGCCCGGTGTCGCCGCCGTGACGCTGTCGACTCTCTCGTTCGTCGCCGGACTGTGGGCGGCCGTCCGACGTGCAGGTCAGCCCCCGGCGGGCGACGGTCTGGCCGGCGCCGAGGGACCGCCTTCCCCGACGCGGTCCCAGCCGTCGTACGGGGGCGCCGCCTGGACGGCCCTCGCGGCCTTCCTGGGCTATCTCGCCGGGGTGTGGTTCGGCGCTGTCGCGACCGGAGCGGGAGTGGCCGTCGCCTCGGCGGTCGCGGGGCGGCTCGCGACGACGTGGTTCGGTCTGGTCATCGCGGCCGCGGCGTTCGTGGCGGCGTGGTCCGCCATCGCGCTCGTGCGCACCCACGCCCGCCGCCCGCGGTGGCCGTGGGAGGACGAATTCGACGAGTGAGAACGGGCAATCGACCCTGATCTCGGACTTTCTCCCGCGCCTGCCCCGTCCGAGCTCGCCGGGAAGGGCATGATGGGGGTGTGGAGCGGTCGCTCGAGACCCAGGTCAGCCAGGCGGTGGACGCCTGGCTGGCGTGGCTGCCGCGGTGGGAGCCCGCCACGCACCGCGGACGGGTCGCGCCGTGCCGGCGCTGCTTCGGGTCGCCGGTGCTGTCGTCGGCGGGGCTCGGTGCCGACGTGCCGCACGGCGTGCAGCACGGCCTGTCGACACGGATCAAGACGATCATCGATCGTGCCGTCGCGGACTACACGGCCATGAACCTGCCGATGCTGCAGGCCGAGCTGGACCAGCAGGCGGCTCGCAACCGGGCGCGCAGCTACCGGCCCGCCGAAGGCCTCGAGCCGGAGTTCGAGGGCCTGCCGCTGGATCCCGAGCCGACTCCCGGAGCGCCGTTCCTGTTCACCATCGCGGGGCTCGCGGAGGAGGCGGATGCCGACGTGCCGGCGCTGCCGCCGCTGACCGACGAGGCGAAGGCGGCGCTGCGCCAGGAGGTGGGCCTGGCCGACGACTACGCGAACATGATCGGCCGTGAGGTGTGCGCGATCCTGCTGCACCATCGCCTGCGGATCCAGGCCGCCGTCGCCGAGTTCGTCGAGCCGCAGATCGAGGCGATGCTCGCCGAGCTCACGCAGTCTCTCGATGCGCCGTTCGATCCCCATGATCCGCGCGATCGGCTCGACGGCTGATGCGGCGCGGCGGTCCACAGGCGGCGGGGCCGCACAGCGGTCTTTGCTAGCATGGCCAGGTTTATTGCGCTCTCGGTGAGAGTTGTGCTCGGCATGCGACCTGCGGGGAGGTGAGGTGGCCGCACGGCTTCCCTCTGCGCCACCCATCCTGCCGGGACTGGCGTACATCCGGCCTCTCGGATCGGGCGGCTTCGCCGACGTCTTCCTCTACGAGCAGGACATGCCGCGTCGCAACGTCGCGGTGAAGGTGATGCCCAGCGACGTGCGGGATCCGGAGCTCCGGCGCATGTTCAACGCCGAGGCGGACGTGCTGGCGCACCTCTCGGCGCATCCCTCCATCGTGACCGTCTACCAGGCCAGCATCTCGGCCGACGGGCGTCCCTACATCGTGATGGAGTACTGCCCCGGATCACTCGCGCAGCGCTACCGGGTCGAGCGCATCCCCGTCGACGAGGTGCTCACCATCGGCGTGCGCATGGCCAGCGCGCTGGAGTCGGCTCATCGCGCCGGGCTCGTGCACCGCGACGTCAAACCCAGCAACATCCTCGTCACCACCTTCGGCACGCCGGTGCTCGCCGACTTCGGCATCTCGTCGTCGCTGCTGCGGCAGTCGCCCGACGAGGTGCTGGCGATGTCGATCCCGTGGAGTGCGCCGGAGGTGATCGCCGAGCAGACCGCCGGCACCGTGGCCAGCGAGGTGTGGAGCCTCGGCGCGACCGTGTACTCGCTGCTGGCCGGGCACAGCCCGTTCGAGCGGCGAGAGCGAGGACAGAACTCCAAGGAGCTGCTGCGCCGGCGGATCGCGCGCGCCGCCTACGTCGACATCCCGCGTCATGACGTTCCCCCGTCGCTGCAGCGCGTGCTGGCGACCGCGATGAGCCGCGACCCCGCGCGCCGCCAGCCATCGGCGCGCGCGTTCGCAGAGGCGCTGCGCGAGGTGCAGGCCGAGCTCGGGCTGTCGCCGACGCCCATCGAGGTGCCGGACGTGGACTGGACGCCGGCATCCGGTCCGGTGGACTTCTCAGACGCGGCGCTGCGGGGACCCGCGCGCTCGCGGATCGAGCGCGAGACGACCCGCAAGCGGCCGGTCGGCGCAGGCGTGGCGGCGCTCGTGCGCGACGAGGACACCGACATCTCCGCGCCCTCGCGCGCCCGGACGCGTGTGCTGCCCTGGGTCGTGGGCGTCGGCGCCGGCGTGGTGGCAGGGGGCGCGATCGCCGTCGCCGCGCTGCTGGCCGCGGGGGCCCTGGGATGAGGCGCAGCACCCTCGGCGGACTGGTCGCCGGCGGCGTGGCCGTCGCGCTCGTCGTGGGCGTCAGCGTGGTGTGGCCGGGACTGGACGCCCAGGAGACCCCTGAGGTCGACGCCGCCGTGTGGGCCCTGCAGACCGGTGAGGGCCGCCGTTACGCCCGGGTGAACACCGCGGTCGGAGAGCTCGACACCGTCCGCAGCATCAGCAACCCCGATCAGGTGGTCCAGACCGCGGATGCCGCCTACGTGTTCAGCGACAGCTACAGCAAGGTCACGCGGATCGACGAGGCGATGCCGGTGGACCTCGACGAGGAGATGCTGCAGGCGTCGCCGTCCACGCCGCCGGGCACCGTGGAGGTCGTCACAGCGGGGGACCACGTCGCCTACCTGACCGACGCGGGGGCGGTGTACGCCGGACTCCTCTCGTCCGGCGCCCCCGCGCAGCTGGACCCGTTCCCCTCGGACGACGAGGATGCGCCGCAATACGCCGCCGAGGCGATCGCGGTCGACGATCGGGGCATGCTGTTCAGCTACTCCCGCGAGGACGGCTCCGTGCTGCGCTACGACATCCGCGAGTCGGCGGTGCGCGGCCGGGATCCGCTGGAGGCCGAAGGCCTCGCCGCTCCGGCGATCACGGCGGCAGGCGACACGTGGGCGGTCGTGGACACCGAGGACGGCGACGTGTGGCTGCGCGGCGCCGACGGTGCGGCATCCGCCCCCACCACCGGCACCGTCGTCGTGGGGGAGCCGGACGCCCGGGGCGCCGATGTGTACCTGGCCGACGAGACCGGCCTCGTCCGCGTGCCGGTGGACGGGTCCGGGATGGACGTCGAGGTGGGGGGCACCGCCGGCGCGGTGCTCGGGACGCCCGCTGAGCCGGTGAACCACGACGGCGAGACCTTCGCGGCCTGGCTGCCGCAGGGCGAGACCGGCGGCGTGCTGTGGCGCTCGGGCAGCGCCGAGACGGTGCCGCTGGATTACGGCGGCGAGGCGATGCCCGACGAGCGCCGCCCGGTGTTCGTCGCGGGCGGGTCGACCCTGATCCTCAACGAGACCCGGTCGGGGTGGGCGTGGTCCCTGCCCGACGGCGCGCTCATCGCGTCGAGCCAGGACTGGTCGCTCGATGACCGCACGAACCCGGACGCCGTGCCCAGCCAGGAGCAGCTGCAGGTGGTGCTCGACCCGAAGCCGCCGATCGCCGAGCCCGACGCCTTCGGCGTGCGGGCGGGGGCCCTGGCATCCCTGCCGGTGCTCATGAACGACCACGATCCGAACGAGGACGTGCTCGCCATCGACCCCGCCTCCGTGACGGGACTGGATCCCGGGTTCGGCACCGTCACGATCACCGACGACGGTCAGCGGTTCGCGGTGCGGGTCGCGCCGGGCGCGACCGGCTCGGCGTCGTTCTCATACGCGGTCACCGACGGCACGACCGCCGGCGGACTGGTGTCGGAGCCGACCACGGTCACCGTGACCGTCGTGGAACCGGACGCCAACGCGGCGCCGGAGTGGTGCGGGGTCGACCGCTGCCTCGTGGAGTGGCCGGAGCCGCAGGTCGCCAGGGGCGGCACCGTCACCGTGCCCGTGCTGCCGGGATGGGTCGACCCCGAGGGAGACCCGCTCCTGCTGCTGGGAGTCCAGAACGTCACCGGGACCGGCAGCGTCGCCGCCACCCCCGGCGGCGACGTCGTCTACCAGCACAGCGACTCCGGCGACTCCGGCGACGAGGTGGTGGAACTGGCGGTCACGGTGGCCGATACGCACGGCGCCACAGCGACGAAGTCGCTCATGGTGACGGTGTCATCCCAGCCGCAGCTGGCGGCGCAGTCGTTCGCCGTCGTCGACACCGTCGGCTCGGGCATCACTGTCGACGTCGCCGACCATGTCACCGGGACGGCGGGCATGCTCACGCTGGACTCGGTGCGGGTGCTCGATGACGCCGCGGCGACCGCGACCATCGCGGGCGGGTCGACGTCCTTCGATTTCTCGGCGCGGGAGGCGGGAACCTTCCGGGTCGACTTCACGGTCACCGACGGCACCTCCGAGGCGACCGGCACGGCCCGCATCACGCTGCTGCCCGCCGATGCCCCGGCGCAGCTGGCGACCTCGCCCGTCGTCGCGTTCGTGCGTCCGCAGGAGGATGCCACGCTCGAGGTCTTCGACGCCGTCTCGAACCCCACGCGGCGGGTGCTGCTGCTCAGCGATGTGGTGGCGACGGCGGAAGAGGGCGCCACGCTGTCGGTCGATGCGGTGGGGCAGAACCACCTGCGGGTGTCCGGCTCCACGGCGGACGGGGCACCGGGGCGTCTGGGCACCGTCTCGTACGTGGTCAGCGACGGAACCGAGGACGAGGGCGCCCGGGTGGAGGGGCAGGCGACGGTGTACCTGCTCCCGCCCGCTCCCGAGCTGGCGCCCATCGCCGTCGACGACGCCGTCGTCGTGCGCGCCGGCGCACAGATCGACATCCCGGTGCTGGTCAACGACATCTCGCCGGCGGGCGGGCGGCCGGCGCTCAACCCCGAGGCGGTGACGTCCTCGACCGGTGCGGCGCTGGCGTTCGCGTCCGGCGACGTGCTGCGCTACCTCGCCCCCGACGAACCCGGCGAGTACGCCGTCGAGTACGGGGTGTTCACGACGGGCTCGCCCTCGCTCGCCGACACGGCGCAGGTGCGCGTGCGGGTCATCGACGACGAGGCCAACCGCGCCCCGACGGCGGACACCCTGGAGGGGCGCGTGCTGAGCGGGCAGTCGGCGACCATCGACTTCGACGGCTTCGGCATGGATCCCGACGGCGACGTCGTGACGCTCGACCGCATCGTCGAGCAGCCCGAGCGCGGAGCGGCGACCATCTCGGCCGACGGCACCTCGATCGTGTACACGAGCGTCCCGGGCGACGCCGGCCAGGTCTCGTTCCGGTACCGCGTGGTGGACGCGCTGGGCGAGACGGGTGAGGGGACGGTCCGCGTCGGCGTCCTGGACGGCGAGGCCAATCCGAGTCCGGTCACCTTCACCGACTACGTCCAGGTGCAGGCGGGCGCCGACAACACCATCCGCGTGAGCCCGCTGTCGAACGACATCGATCCGACGCTGGGAACGCTGCGGATCACAGACATCCGACCGGACCTTCCCGAGACGCTCGTCGACGGCAGCGACAACCCCGAGTTCGCGCGCCTGTCCGAGCGCATCGTCTCGGTCGACGACACGACGGTGGTGGTCGCGGCGGGCGAGGAGCCGGCGACGATGTCGTTCCTGTACGACGTCGAGTCGTCCTCGGGCAACACCGGCCGGGGCCTGATCGTGGTCAAGGCGGTGCGAGAGAGCGTGCCCGACTACCCGATCGTGTCCGACACGATCCTCACGGTCGAGACGCGCGAGGACTTCCCGCGCGGCGTGGACGTCGTCGCCGGGAAGGTGATGTGGTCCGGCGGTGACGTGTCGGATCTCGAGGTGTCCCTGTGGGGCGACCCCGAAGACGTCACGGTGACAGGGACCCGCCTTCGGGGTGAGCTGCCTGCGAGGACCCGGCTCATCCCCTTCGCCGTGACCGGCGAGGGCACCTCCGGCCAGGTCACCTCGTACGGCTTCCTGAAGGTCCCCGGCGGCGACGACGTCGCGTTGACGATGCGCGCGGGCGCGACGCCCCCGACCGTGGACGAGCTCGATTCGGTGACGTTCGACCTCGCGGGCCTGGTCGCCCGTCCGCGCGGCTCCCAGCTGGAGGTGGGCGCAGACGTGCGGGCGTCGGGAGCGCGTCCCGAGGCCGCGTGCGCGGTGGTCTCCGACACGACGGTCCGCTACGACGCCGGCGCCGGAGCGCCGTGGGTGGACGCGTGCCAGGTGCCGGTGCGACTGGCGGGGACGGACGACTGGACCTATCTGTCGGTGCCGGTCATCGTCCATCCCCGCGATCCGCAGCCCGAGCTGCGGCCGGCATCCATCACCGTCGGGCCCGGTGAGACGGCGACGTTCGACCTGCGCAACATGACGACGTGGCAGCTGCGCGAGGACTGGAGCGGCATCCGCTACGGCATCGAGCACGGCGGCAGCGCATTCGAGGTCGCCCAGGAGGGGTCGATCGTGACCGTCACGGGCGCCGACCGCGCCGTGCCGGGTGCGGAGGAGGCGGTGGTGGTGTCGGCACCGAGTCACACCGCCGTCGCGCCGGCGCGGCTGCTCCTGCGCGTGGGCGCCGCGCCGTCGACGCTGCCGCAGGGCGGGTCGGTCGTGCAGCAGTGCTCGCAGTCCTCGGGATCGTCGTGCACGATCGACGTCATCGGCGGGAGCGGCGAGGTCAATCCGCTGCCGCGCACGCCCCTGGAGGTGGTGGCCGTCCGGCCGACCGGCGCATGCGTGGGCGTGAGCTTCCACGTGGCATCCGGCTCCGCCGTCACCGCGTCGTGGACGAGGGATGCCCCCGGCGCGACGTGCAGCGCGACCTTCTCCGTGCGCGACGCGCAGGGACGCGTCACCAGCTCCGAGCGCGACGGGCGGCTGCTGCTGGATCTGCTCGGCTTCCCCAAGTCGCCCGCCAGCATCGTCCAGACCGGCTACGCCGACGGATCGGTCACGCTCCGGGTCGATCCCGGCGAGGCCCGGCTGGCATACCCGTCCCTCGCCGGCTTCGTCGTGCGCACCGGCGGCGCCGAGGTGGGCCGGTGCTCGACGGACGGGACGTGTCCGCCGATCGCCGCGCCCAACGGCGAACAGCGCACGTACGAGGCGTGGGCCGTCAACGCCGTCGGGGAGTCGCGCGCGAGCGTGCGGACGGTCGCGTGGGCGTATGACGCGCCGGGCGCCCCGGCCGGCGTGGACTGGGCGCCGGTCGTCACGTCCGACGGCGCCGGCGGCATCATCTCGCTGTCGATCGAGGGCGTCGACGCCTCCGAGACGGGCATTCTCGAGATCTCCAGTCCGTCGGGCGAGACCGTTCGCGTCCCGGTCGGGCGCAACGACGAGCGCGTCGAGGTCCGCAGCTTCCGCGTCGGGGCGAACGTCCCCACTCCGGTCACCATCACGCCGTATTCGCGCTTCTCGCTGCCGCCGGGGCTCGGCGGTCAGCCGTCCGGACAGTCCGTCACGGTCAACGCCCACGGGGTGGGGGCGCCGCTGAACGTCACGCTGTCCCTGACCTCGCGCTCGACCGGCAACAATCAGTCCACGGTGGAGGCCGTGGCGACGGCGCAGCAGAACGGCATGGGGTCCGAGCTGCGGTACGACATCGTGCCCTACGACCAGCGGTTCCGCTGCGACCCTGTGGTGGGAGGCGACCGTGCCTCGTTCCCCGGGCTGGCCGACGGCGAGGAGTATCGCTTCGTCGTCTGCGTCGAGTCGTGGTACGAGGGAACCGCGTTCGGCAGCAGCGGCGCCGAGGCGAGCGTGCGGGCCACCCAGAGCGGCGCCGCGCCGCAGGGGTACACGTTCGTGGTCGACCGTCAGCCGCTGATCGAGGGGCAGCAGGCGCGCTGGCGCATCACGCGCGACCCGCAGTCGAGCGAGAACCCGCCGCGCAACAACGAGGTGCACTTCGAGAACTGGGGACCCGGTTCGACCATCTATGACCGCAACCCGGAGATCAGGGTGTTCTACCGGCACCGGCTGTGGGGCACCGAGTCGGCACGGGCTCCGGTCACCCCGGCCCCCGGCAGCGCGCCGTATCAGGTGCAGGCGCGCTGGTCGATCGACGGCTGCACCGCCGGCAGCACGCTGCAGCGCGGCTCGTCGTCGAGCAACGGCGAGGGCACCGTCACCTGGTCGGATGCCCGCATCCGGTTCTACGACGCCAGCGGCGCGCAGCTGCCGTACACGGCCGGCTCGTGGACGGTGCCGGCGGGAGCCGCGAGCGTTGAGGGCGTCGAGGTGACCGTGTCGTGGAGCGCCGCGTGGAACCTCGCTCCGGCGACACAGCAGCTGAGCGCCACATGCGACCCCGGGACGCCGCCGGGGCAGCCGCCGACCCCCTGACCTCTTCACCGAGCACCGACGACCGCGAAGGACACACATGAGCATCACGCAGGAGCAGGCCGACTGGTTCGCGCAGACGTTCGGCCAGATCGCCGACAACGTCGAGCGCGCCGTGCTCGGCAAGCGCCACGTCGTGGAGCTCGTCCTCACCGCGATGCTCAGCGACGGCCACGTGCTCCTGGAGGACGTCCCTGGGACGGGCAAGACCTCGCTCGCGCGAGCGATGGCGCAGTCGGTGCAGGGCACCAACACGCGCATCCAGTTCACGCCCGACCTGCTTCCCAGCGACATCACGGGTCTGAGCGTCTACGACCAGAAGGAGGGGGTGTTCGAGTTCCACTCCGGCCCCATCTTCGCCAACATCGTCCTCGCCGACGAGATCAACCGCGCGAGCCCGAAGACCCAGTCGGCGCTGCTGGAGGTCATGGAAGAGGGGCGCGTCACGATCGACGGCGTGACCCGGCCGGTCGGCGTGCCGTTCCTCGTGCTCGCGACGCAGAACCCGGTGGAGCAGGCCGGCACCTACCGGCTTCCCGAAGCGCAGCTGGACCGCTTCATGATGCGCACGTCGCTCGGCTATCCCGATCACGCCGCCACCGTCCGCATCCTCGACGGCGCCGCCATCGCGACCGCCGAGCTGGCGCCGGTCATCACGCCTCAGGCGCTGGTGGGGATGGCCGACATCGCGGCCCAGGTGTACGTCGACGCGCTCGTGCTCGACTACATCGCGCGGCTCGTGGACGGCACGCGGGCGGCGGACGAGGTGCGGCTGGGCGTCAGCATCCGCGGCGCCCTCGCCCTCACCCGGGCCACCCGCACACGCGCGATCGCGCAGGGCCGCACCTACGCGACCCCCGACGACGTGAAGGCGCTCGCGGTGCCCGTGCTCTCGCACCGGCTGATCCTGCACCCCGAGGCGGAGTTCGATGGGGTGACCCCCGAGACGGTCGTCGGTCAGGTGCTCCTCGACGTCGCACCGCCCAGCAGGCGCGAGGCCGTATGACGACCACCGAGTCGCGCCTCACCCGCACCGTCGCCTCCACCGGGACCGCCGGGCGCACGCACGTCACCTCGACGAGCGTGGCACCGTCGGGACGCGGCCGCGCTCTGGTGCGCGCCGCGGTGTGGGCGGCGGAGGCTTCGCGGGCAGCCGGCTCGGCGGTCAGGACCGCGGCGGAATGGACGGCCGGAACCGTCCGGCCCGCCGGCGTGCTCGTGGCGCTCGCCGCGACGGTGGGCCTCGGGCTCGGGATGCTGTTCGGCTGGGTGGAGTGGATGGTCGCCGGCGCGGCATCCCTCATCCTCCTCGTCGCGGCGGTGCCGTTCCTGTTCGGGGCGCGCGCATACGAGGTCGGCCTGTCGCTCGCGCACGAACGCGTGGTGGCCGGCGAGGACGTCACCGGCGACGTGGTGGTCCGCAACGACGGCCGCCGCATCGCGCTGCCAGGGCGCATCGACATCCCCGTCGGAGCCGGCCTGGTGGAGTTCGGCGTTCCGCTGCTGCGCCCGGGCCACACGGTGTCGCAGCCGCTGGAGATCCCGGGGCTCCGCCGCGGCGTCGTGACGGTCGGGCCCGCCACGACCGTTCGGAGCGACCCCGTGGGCCTGCTGCGGCGCGAGCACGCGTTCGAGGACGTCCACGAGGTCTTCGTGCACCCGCGCACGACGGTGCTTCCCTCCACCAGCGCCGGGCTGATCCGCGACCTCGAGGGAAGCCCCACACGCCGGCTCGTCGACGCCGACATCTCGTTTCACGCCATCCGCGAGTACGCCCCCGGCGACTCCCGCCGCCAGATCCACTGGCGCTCCACGGCCAAGACCGGCCGGCTCATGGTGCGCCAGTACGAGGAGTCCCGCCGCTCGCGCATGGCCGTCGTGCTCGGCGCGTCCGAGGGCGAGTACGCCGACGCGGACGAGTTCGAGCTCGCGGTCTCCTGCGCGGCATCCCTCGGGCTGCGTGCCGTGCATGACGCCCGCGACGTGCAGATCGTCACCGGATCCGAGATCCCCCGCGTCGTGCGGGGCCGCCTGCGCGCCATCCGGCACATCCCCGCCGCCGCCCCGCGTCCGATGCTCGACGGCTTCAGCGGCGTCGAGCTCCTCGAGAGCACCATGCCGGTCACCGAGGTGTGCCGGCTGACCGCGGAGTCGGGGGAGCGGCTGTCGATCGCGTTCGTGGTGGTCGGTTCGCGTGTCACCCTCACCCAGCTGCAGCAGGCCGCGCTCGCGTTCGCCGCCGACACCGCGGTGGTCGGGGTGATCTGCGACGAGAGCGCGCATCCGCGGCTGCAGCCGCTCTCGGGTCTGACGGTCCTGACGGTGGGCACCCTGGACGACCTGACGGGTCTGCTGCTGCGGGGAGCGACGTCGTGAGGCGGGCCACGGATGCCGTGAACCCGCGCCGGAGGCCGCTGCGCCTCGTGCCGCGGATCGTCGCCGGAACCGCGTTCACCGTCGTGATCGTCGCGGTCGCCGCCATCGCAGCGTGGCCGATCTACCGCTCCGGCAGCTACCTGCTGCTCGTCGGCTCCGCCGTGCTCGCGGCAGCGGCCATCGCCGCCACCGGGTGGCTCCGCCGCTGGAGCGCGTGGATCGTCGCGGCGGCCCTCGCCGTCGGGATGCTGCTGCTCGGGGTGCCGCTCGCCGTGCCGTCGCGACTGGGCGGCCCCGCGGAGCTGACGCGCGGACTGGGGGAGCTCGCGAGCGGTGTGGTGCTCGGGTGGAAGGATCTCGTCACCGTCGAGCTGCCGGTCGGCTCCTACCGCAACCTTCTCGTTCCGGCCCTCGTCGTCTTCCTCGTCGGCGCGTGCGCCCTGCTGCTCCTCGCGTGGCGGGATGACCGCGCGGCGTACCTCGCCGTGCCCGTGGGCCTTGCCATGGTCTCCTTCGGGCTCTTCTTCGGGCGCACCACGGTCAGCGCCCCGCTCAGCGTCGGACCGGTCACCCTGCACGCCCCGGTCGAGACGGCCGTCGGTGCGACGGCGCTCCTGTCGGGGGTGCTGTGGCTGGCGTGGCGCACGCACGACGAGCGCGCCCGGGCACTGCAGCGGGCGGCGGTCTCCAGCGGCGTCCGCGTCTCGCGCCGTCCTTCGAGCACGGATCGTCGGCGCACCGCACTGGGAGCAGCCATGACGGTCGGGGCCGTCGCGCTCGCTGTCGCGATCGTGCCGTTCGCCGCCCGCGGCGCCGAGCGCGACGTGCTGCGCTCGGCCGTCGGCCCGGACATCGACCTGTCGGCCGAAGTCAGTCCGCTCTCGCGCTACCGGTCGCTGTTCGCCGACGACCGCGCCGAGGATGTGCTGTTCACCGTCGAGGCGACGCGCGGCGCTGCGCTGCCCGAGCGGGTGCGCATCGCCACCCTCGACGCCTACGACGGCGAAGTGATCCGCGCCGGAGGAGACGGCGCGGCCGAGGCGGGGCGCTTCGTCCGCGTGCCGTCCGCACTGGATGCCGGGCCCGGCCGGGAGGTCGCGGCGCGCTTCGAGATCGAGTCGTGGAGCGGCATCTGGATGCCCACGGCCGGCCGCCTCGAGACGGCGGCGTTCGAGGGGGACCGGTCGAGGTCACTCGCGGACGGCTTCTACTACAACGCCGAGGCCTCCGCGGGAGTGCAGACCGCCGGCGGCGGCCTGCGCGACGGCGACGCCTACGTCCTCTCCGGCGTCGAGGCGGGAGCCGGCGACCTGACCCAGGCGGACGCGCCCGGCGAGACCTCGGGCGACGACATCGCCCCCGAGAACCTCCGCCGGTGGATGGACGCGCATGCGACGGGGTCCGACGGAGCAGCGCTTTCCGCGCTGGTGTCGCTCCTGCGCGAACGGGGATACCTCAGCCACGGCCTGACCGAGGGCGAGGCGCCTCCGGTGTGGACGACCGCGCTGGCCGACTACTCGTTCCAGCCCAGCGCCTCGGGGCACTCGGTCGCCCGCGTGGACGCGATGTTCGCACGACTGCTCGAGCGCGAGAGCGACCCGCGGGCGGAGGCGACGGGCAACTACGTCGCCGCCGTCGGCGACGACGAGCAGTTCGCCGTCGCCGTCGCCTTGATGGCCCGCGAACTGGGGTTCCCCTCGCGCGTCGTGCTCGGTGCGCGGCTGACCAGTGCCGACCCGCAGCTGCCCACGTGTCGCGAGGGACAGTGCCGTGCGCAGGACCTGGCCGCATGGACGGAGGTGCAGTCGGCGGACGGGCAGTGGCTGGCGATCGACGTCACGCCGCAGTACGCGACCTCGCCGAGCCTCGAGGTGACCGAGCAGCGCGACCCCGAGAACGTCACCGAGGTGCGGCCGGATGCCGTCGAAGAAGTGGTCCCTCCCGACCCGACGCAGGAGGACACCGCGTCCGACGACAGTCGCGAGGAGGAGGCCGGTCTCGCCCTGGCCTGGCTCTTGCCCGCGCTGCGCGTCGCCGGGATCGTGACCCTGGTGCTCCTGCTGGCGCTCGGACCGTTCGCCGTCGTCCTCGCAGCGAAGGCCCTGCGCCGCCGGGCGCGCCGTCACGCCCCGTCCGCCGCCGCGCGCATCGCCGGCGGGTGGGAGGAGTACGTCGACGCAGCGATCGACGCCGGCCGCGACGCGCCCCGAGCGGCGACGCGCACCGAGCTCGCGGCGGCCTTCGACACCCCGGCAGGAGCGCGGCTCGCCCGCGAAGCCGACCGCGCCGTGTTCTCGCACGCGGATGTCGCCGACGACCAGGCCGAGACGTTCTGGGCGTCCGTCGACGAGGAGCGGCGCGCGCTGCGCTCGGAGCGTGGGTTCTGGCGAGGACTCGCCACGACCGTATCGTTGAGATCATTGGTCCGACCGTTGGCGCCTGCGAAAGGCGTCCGAACGCGAATCGTCGAGAGGGGGAGACGACGGGCTGTGCCTGTTCGTCCGATGCCATGACCGCCACCGATGCCTCCGCGGCCGTCCTCGGGCCGCTGATCAGTCTGCTGCTGTTCGCCGGGTTCTACGTCTGGATGGCGCTCGCGCTGGCCGCCGTCTTCCGCAAGTCCGGTGCGGAGCCGTGGAAGGCGTGGGTCCCCGTGCTCAACTACGTCGTGCTGCTGCAGCTGGCGGGCCTGTCGCCGTGGCTGCTGCTGTTCGCCCTGGTGCCGTTCGGGCTCGTGGTGGTGCTCGGCATCGCGATCTACCGCATCAGCGTCGCCTTCGGCTACGGCGCCGGACTCACCGTGCTCGGCGTCATCCTGCTGCCGGCGTGGGCCTCGGTGATCGGGTTCGGCAGTGCCCGGTGGGTCGGCCGCGAGGAGGCCGAACCCGGTCCGCGGCGCTCCGCGGCGCCGGCGTCGGCGCCCGCGCTGCCGTCCCTCCCGCCGTTCCGCGGCCCGCAGGATACGTTCGGCGTCGCCCCGTCCACGCCGGAATCCACGTTCGGCGGCGTGTCGCAGCCCTCGTACGGCGTCACGTCGGCGTTCGCGCCACTGACGACGTCCGAGTCATCCCCTTCGGCGCCGCCGACCACGCCGTTCTTCGCCCCCGCCCCGTCCCCGGTCCCTCCCGCCGCTCCGACCTACAGCCCAGGCTCGCCGGTCCGGCGGACGCCGACGGCGCCGGATGCCGAGCCCGCCGTGGCCGGCTCATGGATGGCGCCGGCCGGCGGATGGAACCCGCCGCCGCTCCCGGACGACGAGGACGACCCCGTCGAGGCGGAGCCGCGCGAGCAGCAGCGCACGGTCGCGCCCGAGGCGCCGTTCCCGGCGTCGCGTTCGCGCCGCACCGATGCCGCGGCGGAGGGCCACGATGAGACGGTCCCCGCAAACGACGTATGGCGGGGGTTCGAGGCGTCGGACGTCACGGGTGAGGTGACCGGCGCGATCCCCGGAGCGCCGGCGCCGATCTCCGCCGTGGCGACGCCGGCCGCGGAGCACACGCCGGCTCCGTCCACGCCGCCGGTCACGCCTGTCCCGCCGCCGCCCATGCCCTCGGACGAGCCGGACCCGTGGGTTCCGTCGCGGTCGCCGATGAACGACCGCGACGCGTTCCCGGAGGCGTCGGCACCGGTGTCGGCCGTCGCCGGGGCGCCCAGCGCTGGAGGCCCCATGGCCGCCCGGTCGTCGGTGTCGGCCTTCCACGCGCAGCCCGAGATCCCCGACAGCGCGATCGAGGAGACCGTGATCGCGCGCCGCCGCCGCACGCATTGGTCGCTCATTCCGCCCACCGGCAACCCGGTCGACATCGGGGCCGAGACCGTGATCCTCGGCCGCAAGCCCTCGCCCGACCCGCAGTTCCCGGGAGCGCAGCTCATCTCGATCCAGGACGGCACGGTGTCCAAGACGCACGCGCGCCTGCAGCTGCGTGACGACCGCTGGTACGTCACCGACCTCGACTCGACGAACGGGGTGCTCTTCGCCACCCTGATGGGAACCGAGGTCGAGGCGCCCCGTGGCGTCGAGGTCGAGGCGGGCGACCGGTTCCTGCTGGGTGACGCCGAGATCCGGCTGCAGCGGAGCGACACGTGACCGGGGCCGGTCACGAACACACACCCCCGACCGCTCGCACCGACTTCTCCGCGCGCGCCGCGGACGAGGGGACTCCCGACGACGCGACGGTGATCTCCACCCGGCGGTCCGCCGAGACGACGCCGGACGATGCGACGCCGGACGACGCCACGCCGGACGACGCCACCATTCTCGTGTCGCGGTCAGGGCGCTTCCCGGATGCCGCACGCGCATCGCCGCCCGGCTCGGCGGCGCCTCCTCCGGGACCGCGCCGGACCGCGTCCTCCCCCGACTCCGCGGCGACGCCCGACGATGCGACCGTGGTCGCACCGCGGCGTGGCGAGCGGGCGGCAGCTCTCCAGCCGGACGACCCGGACGATCGGACGGCCATCGCAGGGCGGCGCGCGCCCGAGCCTGCGCGAGGCCCCGTCGCCGGTCCGGCGGCCGGCGCGGAGACCGACGAGACACAGCTGCGAGGCGTTCGCCGCCGTCAGCCGACGGCGCCGGCCGCTGCCGACGAGGGAGCCGGTCGCACCGCCTACGTGCCCGACGCCGACGGGGTGACGGGCCGCCGGCCGCCTCGCAGACCCACGGCCGTCGTCGCACCCCGGACGATCGCGCCCGCGCCGCGAGCCGACGTCGCGTCGCTCCCGGCCGATCTCGCGCGCGTGCACCGCCGGCACCGTGCACGCCGCCGCCGCACCGTCGTCGCGATGGCGTCCGTCGCCGTCGTCGCGCTCGCGGCGGCTGTCGCCGGCGTCCTGCTCCTGCTGATCTGAACCCCCCGAGGATGCGATGACCCCGCTCGATGCTGTGCCCGACGGCGCGCTGGACGCCGACCCTGCGTACGCCGCGCGGCTGGGCCTCGTCTCCGCCGGCGCCGGCATCCGGTCGCTCGCCTTCGCGATCGACGCCGCGATCTGGGCGGTGGCGGCCGCTCCGGCTGCCGTCGGCGCCGTGATGGTCGTGACCGGCGACGTGTCGGTCCTCGCCGTCGTCCTCCTCGCCGTGGGCTGCGCGCTGACGACCGTGCTCGGCCTGATCCAGCTGATCACCCACGGGCGACGAGGCGTCACCGCGGGCAAGGCGGCTCTGCGCCTGCGTTCCATCAGCGCGACGAACCTCGGCGCCCCGGGCTTCTGGCGCGTCGTCCTGCGCGCGCTGGTGCTGTGGGCCAGCGGCATCCTGCCCCTGCTGGGCCCCGCCGTGATGTTCGCGTCGAGCCTGTGGGATCCGCAGCGACGCGGACGCAGCATCCTCGACCGCGTCGGAGGATGCTGGGTGATCGACGCCCGCGCGGGACTGGATCCCTTCGACGCCAAGGCGCTGCGGCACGCCCGCCGCGCCGCGCGCGGTCGTCCGGAGCAGAGCGAGGAGCTGCCGTCCATGGCGACCGGCGTCGACGGCGACTCCGCGCTGCGCATCCCCGACGCACGATCGCGGGCGGGCGTCGTGGGGCCGGGGACCACGGGCGCACAGTGGCAGCGGCTGACCGACGCAGACCACGCCGAGCTCATCGCGGAGGTGCCCGGGCACCGGGCAGCAGAGCCCGCGTTCGCGCCGGCCGTCGCCCCCGTGCCCACCGCCGTGGCTCCCGCTCCCGCCGTGCCATCCCTGCCCGCCGGGCCCTCCGTCCCCGCTCCCGCCGCGGCATCCGCCCCCGCCGCGGCATCCGCCCCCGCTCCCGCCGAGGTGATCCAGGCCGCCGGTGCGGTGCCCCCCGGCGGCAGCCGCCGGGCGCAGGCGATGGTGCGCTTCGACGACGGCTCCGTGGTCCGGGTGCCGGTGCTCGGGCTGATCGGCCGCGATCCCGAGCCGGCCGCCGGCGAGCAGGTGGACGCGCTGGTGCGCCTGGAGGATCCCGAGCGCCTGCTGTCGAAGACGCACGCGGCCTTCGGGCAGGATGCCGAGGGCGTGTGGATCGCCGACAGGGGGTCCCGCAACGGCACGCAGCTGGTCTCGCCCGGCGGCGATGTCGTCGACGTCGGCGCGCGTGCCGTGGTCCCCGTGGGGTGGTCGGTGCAGGTGGGCGGCAGATCGTTCGAGCTGGTTGCGAGAGGTGCTGATTCGTGAAGCTGAAGCTGAGCCTGCGTCGTGGCGCGGGGTCGTCCGTCGACGTCCTCGTCACCGCCGACTCGACCGCGACGGTGCAGGACGTCGCGCGCGCCCTCGCCGAGGGTGACGCCCTGGCCGCCCCCGGCGCCGTCAACGCCAGCGACACGCCGACGCTGCTCGTGGCCTCGCCCGCCGGTCAGCCGGTGCATCTCGATCCCGCCACACCCATCGGCGACGCTCCCATCGGCTCCGGTTTCGACGCCTCCGTCGTGCCGGCCGCAGCCGGTGGATCGGGCAGCGCCGCGACGGCGGCGGTCATGCGGATCCACAGCGGTCCCGATGCCGGCCGGACCGTGCCGCTGGCGGCGGGCTCCACCGTGATCGGGCGCGTGTCACCGGCGCAGGTGCTGCTGGACGATCCGCTGGTGTCCAAGCGGCACGCCCGCGTCGACGTCGATCAGGGCATCGAGCTGGTCGATCTCAACTCCGCCAACGGACTGGTCGTGGACGGCGGACTCGTGCAGCGCGTCCGCGTGCTGCCCGGCCAGCGGATCACGATCGGCGCCACCGAGGTCTCGTTCGCGCTGGTGCCGCGCACGGCGACGGACGAGTCGCTCGTGCTCGAGCGCGGCGGCGCCCTGATGTTCAACCGGTCGCCGCGCGTCGAGGACCGCTACGCCGGTCAGGAGTTCCGGCACCCGATCATCCCCAATGAGGCCGACCCGCGCATCTTCCCATGGCCCATGATCATGGCCCCGGTGCTGCTGGGCTTCGCGATGTTCGCGATGACGCAGCGACCGACGTCGCTGCTGATCGTCGCCATGGCGCCGCTGATGATGCTCGGCAACTTCATCGGCCAGCGCACCCAGCAGGGCAAGAAGCTCAAGCTCGAGATCGAGACGTTCGAGGCGCAGCTGGACGAGCTCGAGGAGACCCTCGAGCGCGAGGAGGGGATCGAGCGGGAGCGCCGAAGGGCCGAGGCGCCGGCGACGGCCACGATCTACGAGAACGCGATGTCGCTCGGGCCGCTGCTGTGGACGAGGCGACCCGAGCACTGGAACTTCCTCGGGCTCCGCCTGGGCGTCGGCTCCGCCGCGAGCCGCAACACCGTCCAGGAGCCGACCGATCAGCGCGGCATCGCGCAGTACGCGCAGGAGGTCCGTCGCATCCGCGACCGCTTCGCGCGGATCGACGACGTGCCGGTGATCGAGCTGCTGCCATCGGCGGGGGCGATCGGCATCGCCGGCCCGCGCGAGCTCGCCGCGGACGTCGTCCGTGGCCTCGGCGTGCAGCTGTTCGGCCTGCACGCGCCCAACGAGGTGGTCACCGCCGCCATCATCGACCCCGCCTGGACCGGCGACATGGAGTGGATGAAGTGGCTGCCGCACACCACGAGCCCGCGCTCGCCCTTCGCGGAGATGGCGCTCGCCGACAGCCAGTCCGCCGGCACGGCGCTGCTGAACGGCCTCGAGGAGGCGATCCTCGAGCGGCTGTCGGGCTCGGCGACGCGTCGCGGCCCGCTTTCGGCGAAGGATGCCTCCATGGCGCTGGGCAAGCACGTGGGCGAGGCAGCCGGCAGCACCGCCACGGTGGGCGACGTCTCGCTCGTGCTGTTCGTCACGCACGACGCACCGGTGGACCGGCCGCGCCTGACGCAGGTGATCGAGCGCGGACCGGACGCGGGTGTCTACACCGTCTTCGTCGCTCCCACGGTGGAGTCCCTCCCGGCCGCGTGCCGGACGTACATCGACGTCTCCGGCGGTCTGGACGAGGCGATGGTGGGCTGGGTGCGTGCCGGCGACCGTGCCGAGAGCGTCGAGATCGAGGGCGTCTCCCGCGACTACGCCGAGATCTTCGCCAAGCGCCTGGCGCCCGTGGTCGACTCCAGCTCGGTTGCGGCCGACTCGTCGGATCTTCCCGCGAGCGTCTCGCTCCTGCGCCTGATCGGCACCGACATGGCCTCCGAGCCCCAGGCGGCGATCGAGCGCTGGGCGCAGAACAACTCGATCATCGACCGCTCGCGGGGGCCGCGGCCGCGGCTGAAGCGCGCGGGCACGCTCAAGGCCTACATCGGGCAGGGAAGCCCCGACGCGATGTCTCTGGATCTGCGCACGCAGGGCCCGCACGCCCTCGTGGGCGGTACGACCGGATCGGGCAAGTCCGAGTTCCTGCAGGCCTGGGTCCTGGGAATGGCCGCCGAGTACAGTCCGGACCGCGTGACGTTCCTGTTCGTGGACTACAAGGGCGGCTCGGCGTTCGCGGACTGCGTGGAGCTTCCGCACTGCGTGGGCCTGGTGACCGACCTGAGCCCGCATCTGGTGCGGCGCGCGCTCACGAGCCTGCGGGCGGAGCTCCATCACCGTGAGCACCTGTTCAACCGCAAGAAGGCCAAGGACCTGCTCGAGCTCGAGAAGCGGCAGGACCCCGAGACGCCCCCGGCCCTCGTGCTCGTCATCGACGAGTTCGCGGCGCTGGCCACCGAAGTGCCGGAGTTCGTCGACGGCGTCGTCGACATCGCCCAGCGCGGCCGGTCGCTCGGCATCCACCTCATCATGGCCACGCAGCGGCCCGCAGGCGTCATCAAGGACAACCTGCGCGCCAACACCAATCTGCGCGTGGCCTTGAGGATGGCCGACGCCGCCGACTCGAACGACGTCGTGGGCGACGTCGTGGCCTCCACCTTCGATCCGTCGCTGCCCGGGCGCGGCATCGCCAAGACCGGCCCCGGGCGCCTCGTCCCCTTCCAGTCCGGCTACGCCGGCGGCTGGACCACCGACGAGCCCGACCGGGCGCAGGTGCGCGTGGCGGAGCTGCGCTTCGGGTCGGTGACCCTGTGGGAGTCCGACAGCGAGGGGGAGTCGGACACCCACGACGAGGATCTCGGGCCCAACGACCAGAAGCGGCTGGTCGCCAACCTCGTGCGTGCCGCGGCCGATGCCCGCATCCCGGCGCCGCGCCGGCCATGGCTCGACGACCTCGCGGCCACGATCGATCTGCGCGACCTGCCGCTGGACGGCGGCGACGAGGTCATCCCGATCGGTCTCGCCGACATCCCGCAGCGGCAGCTGCAGGAGGCGGTGTACTTCCGTCCCGACACCGACGGCCACATGCTGGTCTACGGCACGAGCGGCGCCGGCAAGAGCGTGGCGCTGCGCACGATCGCCATCGCGTCCGGCGCGCGTCCGCAGCTGGGACGGGTCGCGGTGTACGGCATCGACTTCGGCACGGGTGCGCTGCGCTCGCTCGAGACGATGCCGCACGTGGGCTCGGTCGTCGCCGGCGACGACGTCGAGCGCGTGCAGCGCCTGCTTCGCACGCTCCGCGGCGTGCTGGACGACCGTGCCAAGCGATTCTCCGCGGTCAACGCCGCGACGCTCACCGAGTACCGGCGGATCACCGGTGACCTGACCGAGACGCGCATCATCCTGCTGCTGGACGGCTTCGGCATGTTCAAGCAGGACTGGGAGACCGTCTCGGCGCGCGCGTCGTACTACGCGATCTTCATGCGCCTGCTGGGGGAGGGGCGGCCGCTCGGGGTCCACGTCGTGGCCACGGCCGATCGCTACGGCGCCGTTCCGACGGCGGTGAGCGCCAACGTGACCAAGCGCATCGTGCTGCGCATGTCGGACGAGGGGTCGTACTCGATCCTCGGCGTCGCCAAGGACGTGCTCAATGAGCGCAGCGCTCCCGGCCGCGCGATCGTCGACGGCTTCGAGACGCAGGTGGCGGTCATGGGCGGAACCACGAATGTGGCCGAGCAGAACGCGGCGGCCGAGGCGTTCGCGGCGTCGCTGCGGGCCGCCGGGGCGGTCGAGGCCAAGAACATCGGGTCGCTTCCGACCGAGCTCGACCCCGCCGAGCTTCCCCCCAGGGTGGACGGGTTCCCTGTCCTGGGCATCGGCGACGACACGCTCGGGCCCAAGGGATTCGAGCCGATCGGCACGTTCGTCGTGGCGGGGCCGCCGCAGAGCGGCAAGACCACGGCGCTGCGGGCCATCGTGTCGTCCCTCGAGCGCTTCGATCCCGAGGTCGAGCTGTTCCACGTCGGCGGCCGCCGGGCGGCGCTGCGCGAGGGGCGTTCCTGGCGGCGCTCGGTCTCCGCGATCGAAGACGTGCGGGCGCTGGCGAAGGAGCTCAAGGAGATCGTCGCCGACGAGACGATCACCAAGCGCATCGCGATCGTCGTGGAGAACATCGCCGAGTTCAGCGACACCGATGCCGAGCGACCGCTGAAGGAGCTGTTCCAAGCGGTCAACCGCAGTGACCACTTCCTGGTCGCCGACGGCGACGTGTCGCAGCTCAGCAGCGGGTTCGGGCTCATCGGGGAGCTGAAGGCCGGGCGCAAGGGCATCGCGCTGCGACCGGACACCTACGACGGCGACTCGCTGTTCAAGGTGCAGTTCCCGAAGGTCCAGCGGCACGAGTTCCCGGCCGGACGCGGCCTCTTCGTCGAGAACGGGCGATTCGTCACGGTGCAGCTGCCGCTCATGAACGGTCGCCTCTAGCCTGCCGCGCGAGAGGACGACCATGCCCCGATCCCCTTCCGGGCTGGGGCTCGGTGCGGTGAGAGCTGGAAGTCGTCGCGATGAGTGTCGGCGTGCAGGATCTCGGCGCCGCCGGATCGCCGGGAGGAGGGCGCATGGGGAATGATCCCCATGGGCCGATTCCGGCGGATCCGTTACCGTGAATCTCGGCCGGGGGTTCCGGTCCCACTGACGAAGGAGATGTGATGGCGGATTTCAAGGCTTCGTACGGCGAGATGGAGGCCATGGCCGGCAAGCTCGACACCGGTCGCGAGGAGATCGGCGACGTGCTGCGTCGCCTGAAGAGCGACGTGGACCGTCTGCTGGGTGACGACTTCAAGACGCAGCACGCGTCCGGCAAGTTCGGCGAGGGCTACACCGAGCTGACCACGGGTCTGGAGAAGGCCATCGAGGGCATCTCCGACATGGGCGAGTCGCTGCGCAAGATGATGCAGGCGATCAAGGACACCGACCAGGCGCTGGCCGGCAACTGACCTGTCCGACTCGAGGGGTGGGAGGCTGCGGCTTCCCGCCTCTCGGCGTCCTGAGGAGTGGACCCGATGACCGACGTGTACGTGAAGGTCGATCACCTGAATCGCCTGAACGGTTCGCTCAAGCAGATCCTGGTGGAGTTCGAGGACGCGGCGAAGAACACCGACGCCCTGCAGGACCTGATCGGGCGGCCCGACGGGCGGAGCGGACTCCGCGACCGCACGCATGACTTCGAGGGCGGCTGGGACGACCGGCGCAACGCCCTCATCGACAAGCTCAGGAACGTCCAGGTGGCGATCGAGGAGACCTGCAAGGGCTGGCAGGACTTCGACCTCGAACTGTCCCGCAATCTCTCCCTCGAGGAGAACGCGGGCGATACGCTGCCCACGCGCTAGGAGACGTGATGGCGATCTACACCAACAAGAACCACCGCGTCCATGTGATCGAGGGCAACGCCCCGGGGATCATCCAGCGCGGTCAGCAGATCGAGGACCTGGGCGAGCAGATGATCGGCGCGGCCGGCGTGCTGTCCGCCATCGCCGACGGCGCCTCGGAGGAGAAGGGACGCTCGATCGAGCGCATCCGCGACGAGGTGGGCGAGACGCACGCCGAGCTGAAGCTCGCCGGCGAGCGGTACAAGCCGACCGGCACGGCGATGAAGGAGTACGGCTCGTCGCTCGAAGGCGTGCAGCTGGCGCTGAAGTCGCTGGTGACCGAGATCGAGACGGCGAAAGCGCAGCTGGACGCCAAGATCGAGGCGGCGCAGAGCGCGCAGGCGGCCGCCGATGCCTCCGCCGACTACGACCCGGAGGACTCCGCCGCCAAGGGCAGCCACCGGGCCGACGCGTGGCAGGCCCGCGACGCCGGGATCGCCGCGGACAACGCGCGGATCCATTTCGACGACCTCCTCGACGACTTCGACTCCCAATGGGACACGTGGGATGCGGCGTACGATCTCGCCCTCGGGCGGATCAACCAGGCGACGACGGGCAACATCACCGACGAGTGGACCGACGATCTGGCCGGCGTCGCGGAGATCGTCGTGGACGTGCTCTCGGTCGTCGGATTCGTCGTCGCGATCGCCGCGATCGTCATCGGCGGCCCGATCCTCGCGATCGTCGGCGCCGTCATCGGCGTCATCGCCCTGATCGCGACGGCGTTCCTGTACTTCAAGGGGCGCAAGGGCTTCGATGAGCTGATGTGGTCCATCGTCGGCGTCCTCCCGTTCGGGAAGCTCGGCTCGTTGTTCAAGGCGGGGCAGCGGATGCAGGCGCTGAAGTTCCTGACCGGCCCGGTCGCCGAGATCGCCGAGAACGTCAGGACGCTCCGGTCGGTCCGCGGACTGGTGAACGGGATCGCGACCGGAACCGGCAACGGCCTCGGCAACGTCGCGCGATCGGGTTTGGCCTCGCGGGTCGCCGACACGTTCGCGGGCATCCGATGGGGCGATATCACCTCCCGGAGCACCGCGGTCAACAATCTGCTTCGCGGCGGCAGCGGCGGGTGGTCGGCGAACATCCTCAGCGAGCTGGGAACGTACACCGCGCACCATCAGAACGTGATCCGGACCGTGTCCGGCCCGAACGGCCTGGTCGACGGGCTGTCCGAGCTGCCGAACATCGGTCAGCAGATCTTCAACGCCGGCGACATGGGCATCAAGACCTACGCGTCGGGCAACGACACGTGGGGGGTCATGAGCGGACTGTTCAGCAGCAACCCCGCCGATTCCTGGCGTGAACAGCTCGCCCGGTAGCGTGGGAGCGATGGATCACGCAGCTTCACCGGTGCCGCCGTATCGCCTGATCGTCCCGGACGGGTGGGAGGAGCTGCCCGCGGACCGCGCGGGAGTGGACGCGCTCATCCGGCGCAGCTCCGCGGTGCTGCGCGCGCAGCACCGTCCTGATCTCGACGCCGGACTGCGCTCCATGCTGGAGGCGGCCTACCGCAAGATGAAGCAGGGTCGCGCGTTCGCCATCTACCTGCAGACCAGCGCGAACGAGATGCCGGTGCCGATGTCGATCACCGCGTCGGTCGTGTCCGGGCAGTTCGGCGGCACGCTCGACCGACAGGTGGCATCGCTGTTCCGCGAGCGGAACGCCCAGTTCCTGCGCGACGACCGCACCATCGTCCGGTGGGAGACGGCGGTCGACGTCAAGGCGGGCCCCGAGGCCGGGCGTGCCCACTCGGTCGACTACCTCATCCCGGTCCCCGGGCGCGAGCGGCGCGACGCGCTGCAGTTCACCACCGTCATCCCCTTGCCCGGCGATGTCGGCGACGTGGGCGACGTGGTGTCCGCCCTGGTCGAGCTCAGCGATCTCGTGATCAGCACCTTCACCTGGAAGCCCGAGGCGGCGTGATGCACTACCGCGTCGACTACGACCCCGACGTGTGGGTGCCGGCTCCCGTCGGAGACGACGGGACGTGGCTCGACGACGTCGTCGCTCGGTACGAGAGCAGACTGGGGCCCGTCGAGCCCGAGCTCGCCGATCGGCTCCGTGCGTTCGCCGAGATCTGCCGCGCAGCCCGCACGGACGAGGCCGACGAGCTGTTCCTGTTCTGCCCGCTGGAGCTCATGCCGGTTCTGGGCCTGCTCGCCCTGCGCGTGGAGCGTACGGACGAGCCGATCGATCTGGACCGGGCCGTCGCGGACGACGCGACGGCGATGCTCGAACCCACTGTCGAGACGGTGAACAGCCCCGCGTGGGGCGAGGGTCGCCGTGCGGCGGTCATCACCGCATCCTCGCGAGAGGGTGCTGCCGCCGGCCGCATCAACTACGCCTTCGAGCGGGAGGGGACCGTGCTGCTGGCGACCGCGATCGCTGACCGCGTCACGTACGCGGCCGCCATGCTGCCCTTCGCCGATCGGCTGATCGGCGCCGTCGAGCTGGAGACGACGTGACCCCCCGCGACAAGGCCGTCCAGACGGCGGAGACCATGGCACTGGACACGGGCCGGTCGGCGCGTTCGATCGCGCGCGATCTGCAGGATGTCGCCCTGCGCGCCCTCGACGAGCGCACCGCGCAGCGGCTCGCTCTGGTGGACCGCGAGTTCGACCGGGCGGCGTCCGGGCTCGAGCGCGACCTCTCGGCCGCCGCGGCATCGGAACCTCGGAAGCGACGCCTCACGCCCCTCCCCGACACTTTAGGGATGCTCGCGGCAGGCTTCGGCGCCGCATCGGCGATGGGAGCCGGTCGAGTCGCCCCCTCGTCGCCCGTGAGCGAGCTGCCGATCGTGGGTCCGACCGTCCTGGTGTGCGCGTCGATCGCCGCCGTGGCGATCCTCACTGGCGCCGTCATCGCCAGGCGCGAGAGCTCGACCTCCTCGCCGCGTGCGGTGATGCTGTGGCTGACGCTCATCTGGTCCGCGATCGCTGCGGTGGCGATGTTCGTCCGGTTCGCGACGGAGGGCGTGACGGCCGTCGCGATCGCCGGATCGGTCGCGATGGTCGCCGTCGCGATCCTCAGCCTTCTGCTGGCGCTGGGCGCACAGAGGCGTGCGGGCACGCACTCCGAGCCCGACGAGCCGACCCCCGCGGGGGCGCGCCTGCGCAACGAGCTGATCAGCGCCGGGGAGAACGCGCAGGACAGCGCGCACGCGGCGCTGGCGGAGCTCGACGAGGACCGGCGCGAGATCTTCGCAGAGGCCTACGCCGCCGGCATCGCGGCCGTCATCGCGCGCCGTGCGCTCCCGGCACCGACCGTGAAGCGGCTGCGCACGCTGGACTGGGCGGCCGCGCGATACGACGTGTCACCCTGACGGGCGAGGGAACCGTGTCGTCGTGACGCAACCGCCGCGGTGGCCGGCGGCATCGGGATCGCCCGGGCGCGCCGACGCGGCTGACGGCAGCAGGCGTCCGTTTGCCCGCCCCGCCAAACGCACGTATCATTGATCGGGTGTGCGCTCACGCGCGCCGTCCGCCGTGCCCCGGTGCGAATCGGGGAACACGGGCGGTCGAGCGAGTGTTCACTTCTCAGGGAACGGCCTGCGAACAGGCCACCCCCACGGCATATCCACCACGAACGCTCGTCACCATCATGTCGCGCAGGTGGATCCGCGTGAGCCCGCAGCGTCACGGATCGCAAGATCCGTCCTCGGCGGGGGAGACCACGATCGCTGTCACCGTGCAGCACAACTAGGAGAGAACGTGCCAACCATTCAGCAGTTGGTTCGCAAGGGTCGCTCGCCCAAGGTCTCGAAGACCAAGGCGCCCGCCCTGAAGGCGAACCCGCAGCAGGCGGGGGTCTGCACCCGCGTCTACACGACCACGCCCAAGAAGCCGAACTCGGCCATGCGCAAGGTCGCCCGTGTCAAGCTCCGCAACGGCACCGAGGTCACCGCCTACATCCCCGGCGAGGGCCACAACCTGCAGGAGCACTCGCTCGTGCTCGTGCGCGGCGGCCGTGTGAAGGACCTCCCGGGTGTCCGCTACAAGATCGTCCGAGGCGCGCTCGACACGCAGGCCGTGAAGAACCGCAAGCAGGCCCGTAGCCGCTACGGCGCGAAGAAGGGTTGATCTAGATGCCTCGCAAGGGACCCGCCCCCAAGCGCCCCGTGGTCAACGACCCGGTCTACGGCGCACCCGTCGTCACGCAGCTGGTGAACAAGATCCTCGTCGACGGCAAGAAGTCGCTCGCCGAGTCGATCGTGTACGGCGCCCTCCGCGGCGTCGAGGCGAAGAACGGCCAGGACGCCGTCGCCACGCTGAAGAAGGCGCTCGACAACGTGCGCCCCACGCTCGAGGTCAAGAGCCGCCGCGTCGGTGGTTCGACCTACCAGGTGCCGGTCGAGGTCAAGCCTCACCGCGCCAACACGCTCGCCCTCCGCTGGCTCGTCAGCTACGCCAAGGGCCGTCGCGAGAAGACGATGACCGAGCGCCTCCAGAACGAGATCCTGGATGCCTCGAACGGCCTCGGTGCCGCGGTCAAGCGCCGTGAGGACACCCACAAGATGGCCGAGTCGAACCGCGCCTTCGCGCACTACCGCTGGTAACAGCCATCGGGCGCTCCGTCTCGCTCGACGCACTCGAGCGAGACGGAGCGCCCACCCAGACCACCTCCAACAGGTAAGGAAGACCCCGTGGCACAAGACGTGCTCACCGACCTCAACAAGGTCCGCAACATCGGCATCATGGCGCACATCGATGCCGGCAAGACGACGACGACCGAGCGCATCCTCTTCTACACGGGCGTCAACCACAAGATCGGCGAGACGCACGACGGCGCTGCCACCACCGACTGGATGGAGCAGGAGCAGGAGCGCGGCATCACCATCACCTCGGCTGCCGTCACCTGCTTCTGGGAGGGCAACCAGATCAACATCATCGACACGCCCGGCCACGTGGACTTCACCGTCGAGGTGGAGCGCTCGCTGCGCGTGCTCGATGGCGCCGTCGCCGTCTTCGACGGCAAGGAGGGCGTGGAGCCCCAGTCCGAGACGGTGTGGCGTCAGGCCGACAAGTACGACGTCCCGCGCATCTGCTTCGTCAACAAGATGGACAAGCTGGGCGCCGACTTCTACTTCACCGTCGACACGATCATCTCGCGCCTGAAGGCGAAGCCCCTCGTGCTGCAGATCCCGATCGGCGTCGAGAACGACTTCGTCGGCGTCATCGACCTCATCTACCAGCGCGCCCTCGTGTGGCCCGGCGACGCCAAGGGCGACGTGACGATGGGTGCCAAGTACGAGATCCAGGAGATCCCGGCCGACCTCGTCGACAAGGCCGCCGAGTGGCGCGAGAAGCTGCTCGAGACCGTCGCGGAGTCCGACGACGCGCTGCTGGAGAAGTACTTCGGCGGCGAGGAGCTCACCCCCGAGGAGATCAAGGGCGCGATCCGCAAGCTCACGATCGCCGGTGAGGTCTTCCCGGTCCTGTGCGGCTCGGCGTTCAAGAACCGCGGCGTGCAGCCCATGCTCGACGCGGTCGTGGACTACCTGCCCTCGCCTCTGGACGTGCCCGCCATCGAGGCGCACGACCCGAAGGACGAAGAGAAGATCATCGAGCGTCACGCCGACCGCGACGAGCCGTTCGCGGCCCTGGCGTTCAAGATCGTGTCGCACCCGTTCTTCGGTCGCCTCACCTACATCCGCGTCTACTCGGGTCACCTCGAGTCCGGCGCGCAGGTCGTCAACGCGACCAAGGGCAAGAAGGAGCGCATCGGGAAGATCTTCCAGATGCACGCCAACAAGGAGAACCCGGTCGACTCGGTGACCGCCGGCCACATCTACGCGGTGATCGGCCTGAAGGACACCACCACCGGTGACACCCTGTCGGATGCCTCGAACCAGGTCGTCCTGGAGTCGATGACGTTCCCCGAGCCCGTCATCGAGGTCGCGATCGAGCCCAAGACCAAGGCCGACCAGGAGAAGCTGGGTCTTGCGATCCAGAAGCTGGCCGAGGAGGACCCGACGTTCCGCGTGGAGCAGAACGCCGAGACCGGCCAGACGGTCATCAAGGGCATGGGCGAGCTGCACCTCGACATCCTCGTGGACCGCATGAAGCGCGAGTTCAAGGTCGAGGCGAACGTCGGAAAGCCGCAGGTGGCGTACCGCGAGACGATCCGCAAGACCGTCGAGCGCCACGACTACACGCACAAGAAGCAGACCGGTGGTTCCGGCCAGTTCGCGAAGATCCAGTTCGCGCTCGAGCCGCTCGAGGTCACGGCCGACAAGACCTACGAGTTCGAGAGCAAGGTCACCGGCGGTCGCATCCCGCGCGAGTACATCGAGCCGACGAACCAGGGCTTCCAGGACGCCATGCAGGTCGGCGTGCTCGCCGGCTACCCGATGGTGGGCGTCAAGGCGACCCTCATCGACGGTGCGTCGCACGATGTGGACTCGTCCGAGATGGCGTTCAAGATCGCCGGCTCGATGGGCTTCAAGGAGGCCGTCCGCAAGGCGAACCCCGTGCTCCTCGAGCCGCTCATGGCGGTCGAGGTGCGTACTCCCGAGGAGTACATGGGCGACGTCATCGGCGACCTGAACTCCCGTCGCGGTCAGATCCAGTCGATGGAGGACGCCGCCGGCGTCAAGGTGGTGCGTGCACTCGTGCCGCTGTCCGAGATGTTCGGCTACATCGGCGACCTGCGCTCGAAGACCTCGGGCCGCGCGGTGTACTCGATGGAGTTCGACAGCTACGCCGAGGTCCCTCGTGCCGTGGCCGACGAGATCGTCCAGAAGAACAAGGGCGAGTGATCGCTCCGGATGCCGGGGGCACCGCGCCCCCGGCATCCGCTCCACAACTCAATATCGGTAGTCCAGTAGGCGGCCGAGCCGCCGGAGCGAGACTCACACCGAACCACCAGAACCCTCTCCACTAAGCTGAGAGACATCCCCGTAGACGACCGGTCGCAAACCAGTGCCCGGAACTTCTACACGACCGTCCTGAGGAGGACCCAGTGGCTAAGGCCAAGTTCGAGCGGACCAAGCCGCACGTGAACATCGGAACGATCGGTCACGTCGACCACGGCAAGACCACGCTCACCGCCGCGATCTCGAAGGTGCTCGCCGACAAGTACCCGTCGGCCACCAACGTGCAGCGCGACTTCGCGTCGATCGACTCGGCTCCCGAGGAGCGTCAGCGCGGCATCACGATCAACATCTCGCACGTCGAGTACGAGACCCCCAAGCGTCACTACGCACACGTCGACGCCCCGGGTCACGCCGACTACATCAAGAACATGATCACCGGTGCCGCCCAGATGGACGGCGCGATCCTCGTCGTCGCGGCCACTGACGGCCCGATGGCGCAGACGCGTGAGCACGTTCTGCTCGCCAAGCAGGTCGGCGTCCCCTACCTGCTCGTCGCGCTGAACAAGGCCGACATGGTCGACGACGAGGAGATCCTGGAGCTCGTCGAGCTCGAGGTCCGCGAGCTCCTGTCGTCGCAGGACTTCGACGGCGACAACGCGCCGGTCGTCCGCGTCTCGGGCCTGAAGGCTCTCGAGGGCGACGAGAAGTGGACGCAGTCGATCCTCGACCTCATGGAGGCCGTGGACTCGTCGATCCCCGACCCGGTGCGCGACAAGGACAAGCCGTTCCTCATGCCGATCGAGGACGTCTTCACCATCACCGGTCGTGGCACGGTCGTCACCGGCCGCGCCGAGCGCGGTACCCTCGCGCTGAACTCCGAGGTCGAGATCGTGGGTCTGCGCCCGACGCAGAAGACGATCGTCACGGGTATCGAGATGTTCCACAAGCAGCTCGACGAGGCGTGGGCCGGCGAGAACTGTGGTCTGCTCCTGCGCGGCACCAAGCGTGACGACGTCGAGCGCGGCCAGGTCGTCGTCAAGCCCGGCTCGGTCACCCCGCACACCAACTTCGAGGGCACGGCGTACATCCTGTCCAAGGAGGAGGGCGGCCGTCACAACCCGTTCTTCACGAACTACCGTCCGCAGTTCTACTTCCGCACCACCGACGTCACCGGCGTCATCACGCTGCCCGAGGGCACCGAGATGGTCATGCCCGGCGACACCACCGACATGACGGTCGAGCTGATCCAGCCGATCGCCATGGAGGAGGGCCTCGGCTTCGCGATCCGTGAGGGTGGCCGCACCGTCGGCGCCGGCACGGTCACGAAGATCCTGAAGTAAGTCTCCGCGACAGCGTCAGAGGGGTCGGGCTCGCAAGAGCCCGGCCCCTTCGTCTGTCACGCGCACGGCAAGATGCGACGAGGCTGGGAAGCCGCCGAGCATACCGGCGTCGCGACACGCCCGAGTTTGCGACACGCCCGGGCGGCACGTAGACTAGCGAGGTTCCACATTCCGGTGCCCCTTGTGGCGTGCGCCGGATCACTGCCAGGGCAGTGCATAGGCAGCGCGAAAGCGCGGAGACCTAGGCCGCGGGCAGCAGAACCACCACATCTCAAATCCCTCCAGCGCGGAACACGTTCCGCGCGCGGTCGGACAGCGGATGCCGGGAGCGACGCTTCGGCGCGGCATCCGGATTGACATCAGAACAGCGGTGCAGCATCCCTCGACAAGCTCGGGAACCGAGCGGCCGCGAGGAAGAAGTGCCATGGCGCGCGAGCGCCACCGGGCGTCCAATGCCCCCGGGCCGACCGGGACGGTAAGACGCGAGAAAGAGAGTGAGCAGACAAATGGCGGGACAGAAGATCCGCATTCGCCTGAAGTCGTACGACCACGAGGTCATCGACTCCTCGGCGCGGAAGATCGTCGACACCGTGACCCGTGCGGGCGCGACCGTCGTCGGACCCGTGCCCCTTCCGACGGAGAAGAACGTGATCCCCGTGATCCGTTCCCCCCACAAGTACAAGGACAGCCGCGAGCACTTCGAGATGCGCACCCACAAGCGTCTGATCGACATCGTCGACCCGACGCCCAAGGCCGTCGACTCGCTGATGCGCCTTGACCTGCCGGCCGACGTCAACATCGAGATCAAGCTCTGAGGACGACGACCATGGCACACATCAACGAAAAGGTTTCCAAGGGCCTCCTGGGCACCAAGCTCGGCATGACCCAGGTGTGGGACGACAACGGCAAGCTCGTCCCCGTCACGGTCATCGAGATCGCGCCGAACGTGGTCACCCAGGTCCGCACGCCCGAGAAGGACGGCTACAGCGCCGTGCAGATCGCGGCCGGCCCGATCGACCCCCGCAAGGTGAACAAGCCCCTCACGGCCCACTTCGAGGCCGCCGGTGTCACCCCGCGTCGTCACCTCACCGAGATCCGCACCGCGGACGCTGCTGACTACTCACTCGGTCAGGAGCTGACGGTGGACGGCACGTTCGAGGCCGGCCAGCTGGTCGACGTCGTCGGCACCAGCAAGGGCAAGGGCACCGCCGGTGTCATGAAGCGCCACAACTTCAAGGGCGTCTCCGCCTCGCACGGTGCGCACCGCAACCACCGCAAGCCCGGCTCGATCGGCGCCTCGTCGACGCCGAGCCGCGTCTTCAAGGGCATGCGCATGGCCGGCCGCATGGGCGGCGAGCGCGTGACCGTCCTCAACCTCACGGTGCACGCCATCGACGCCGAGAAGGGCCTGCTGCTCGTCAAGGGCGCCGTCCCCGGCGCGCGCGGCCGCACCGTCTACGTCCGCAACGCAGTGAAGGGTGCCTGATCTCCATGGCTGACTCGACTCTCGCGCTCGACGTCGTGAAGGCAGACGGCAACAAGGCCGGCTCGGTCGAGCTGCCCGCCGCGCTGTTCGACGTCAAGACGAACATCCCGCTGATCCACCAGGTCGTCGTCGCGCAGCGCGCGGCGGCTCGCCAGGGCACGCACTCGACCAAGCGTCGCGGCGAGGTCTCCGGCGCCGGCCGCAAGCCCTTCAAGCAGAAGGGCACGGGTAACGCCCGTCAGGGCTCGATCCGCGCGCCGCACATGACCGGCGGTGGCATCGTGCACGGCCCCAAGCCGCGCAGCTACTCGCAGCGCACGCCCAAGAAGATGATCGCGGCCGCCCTGCTCGGCGCGCTCAGCGACCGCACCCGCGGCGAGCGTCTCCACATCGTGGAGTCGTTCGGCATCGACGGCGCCCCCTCGACCAAGGCCGCCGCCGCGGTCCTGGCCGCCCTCGGCGCGACCAAGAACGTCCTGGTCGTGGTCGACCGCACCGACGACCTCAGCATCCTGAGCGTGCGCAACCTCGCGTACGTGCACGTGCTGACGTTCGACCAGCTGAACGCCTACGACGTGCTCGTCTCGGACGACATCGTCTTCACCAAGGCCGCCTACGACGCCTTCGTCGCGTCGAAGTCCGGCGCCACCGAGGAGGTCTCGGCATGAGCACCATCGCCGTCAACAAGGACCCGCGCGACATCATCCTGAAGCCGGTCGTGTCGGAGAAGAGCTACGGGCTCATCGACGAGGGCAAGTACACCTTCCTCGTGGACCCGCGCGCTTCGAAGACCGAGATCAAGCTCGCCATCGAGAAGATCTTCGGCGTCAAGGTCGCGTCGGTGAACACCATCAACCGCGTGGGCAAGGCCCGTCGCACCCGCTTCGGCACCGGCAAGCGCAAGGACACCAAGCGCGCCATCGTGACCCTGAAGTCGGGCACCATCGACATCTTCACGGCAGTCGGCTGACGGTCGGGACGAAGGACGAGAGAACTATGGCTATTCGCAAGTACAAGCCCACGACCCCGGGTCGCCGCGGCTCGTCGGTGGCCGACTTCGCCGAGATCACCCGATCGACGCCCGAGAAGTCGCTGCTGCGCCCGCTCGCCAAGTCCGGTGGCCGCAACAACCAGGGCCGCATCACCACCCGCCACATCGGCGGTGGACACAAGCGCCAGTACCGTGTGATCGACTTCCGTCGCAACGACAAGGACGGCATCAACGCCAAGGTCGCGCACATCGAGTACGACCCCAACCGCACCGCGCGCATCGCGCTGCTGCACTACTTCGACGGCGAGAAGCGCTACATCCTCGCCCCGAACAAGCTCCAGCAGGGCGACATCGTCGAGTCGGGTGCCGGCGCCGACATCAAGCCCGGCAACAACCTGCCGCTGCGCAACATCCCCACCGGTACGGTCGTCCACGCGATCGAGCTCCGTCCCGGCGGCGGCGCCAAGCTCGCCCGCTCGGCCGGCGCCTCGGTGCGTCTGGTCGCCAAGGACGGCCCGTACGCGCAGCTGCGTCTGCCCTCGGGTGAGATCCGCAACGTCGACGCGCGCTGCCGCGCGACCGTCGGCGAGGTGGGCAACGCCGAGCAGTCGAACATCAACTGGGGCAAGGCCGGCCGCAAGCGCTGGAAGGGCGTCCGCCCGACCGTCCGCGGTGTCGCCATGAACCCGGTCGACCACCCGCACGGTGGTGGTGAGGGCAAGACGTCCGGTGGTCGTCACCCGGTTTCGCCGTGGGGTCAGCCTGAGGGCCGCACCCGCCACGCGAACAAGGAAAGCGACAAGTACATCGTTCGCCGTCGCAACGCCGGCAAGAAGCGCAAGTAGGAGTAGAGGAAGATGCCTCGCAGCCTTAAGAAGGGCCCCTTCGTCGACGAGCACCTGCTTCGCAAGGTCTCCTCGCAGAACGAAGCCGGCACCAAGAACGTCATCAAGACCTGGTCACGTCGCTCGATGATCGTCCCGGCCATGCTGGGCCACACGATCGCCGTGCACGACGGTCGCAAGCACATCCCCGTGTTCGTGACCGAGACCATGGTCGGCCACAAGCTGGGCGAGTTCGCGCCCACCCGCACCTTCCGCGGTCACGTGAAGGACGACAAGAAGGGCCGTCGCCGCTGACGCGGTGACGCAAGAGGAGACAGAAATGGTGGAGTCCATCGCACGCGTGCGACACATCCGCGTGACCCCTCAGAAGGCTCGTCGCGTCGTCGCGCTCATCAAGGGCAAGCAGGCTGAGGAGGCCCTGGCCATCCTCAAGTTCGCGCCGCAGGGTGCGAGCGAGCCGATCTACAAGCTGGTCGCCTCGGCGATCGCGAACGCTCGCGTGAAGGCCGACAAGGACGGCGAGTACCTGGACGAGCAGGACCTGTACGTGAAGAACGCGTACGTCGACGAGGGCACGACGCTCAAGCGTTTCCAGCCCCGCGCCCAGGGCCGCGCGTTCCAGATCAAGAAGCGCACCAGCCACATCACGGTCGTGCTGTCGACCCCGGAGGTGGCCGAGACGGCCGCTGCCTCGACGAGCTCGGCAACCGGTAACAAGAGCAAGAAGGCGAGCAAGTAATGGGACAGAAAGTCAGCCCGTACGGCTTCCGCCTCGGCATCACCACGGACCACGTGTCGCGGTGGTTCTCGGACTCGACGAAGCCGGGCCAGCGCTACGCCGACTACGTCGCCGAGGACATCAAGATCCGCAAGCTCCTGCAGTCGAACCTCGACCGCGCGGGCGTGAGCCGCATCGAGATCGAGCGCACGCGTGACCGCGTCCGCGTCGACATCCACACGGCCCGTCCCGGCATCGTGATCGGCCGCCGCGGCGCCGAGGCCGAGCGCATCCGCACCGACCTCGAGAAGCTGACCGGCAAGCAGATCCAGCTGAACATCCTCGAGGTGAAGAACCCCGAGGCCGACGCTCAGCTCGTCGCGCAGGGCGTCGCCGAGCAGCTCACCGCACGTGTGGCGTTCCGCCGCGCGATGCGCAAGGGTCTGCAGGGCGCGCAGCGCGCCGGCGCCAAGGGCGTTCGCATCCAGGTCTCCGGCCGCCTCGGCGGCGCCGAGATGAGCCGCTCGGAGTTCTACCGCGAGGGTCGTGTGCCGCTGCACACGCTGCGCGCGAACATCGACTACGGCTTCTACGAGGCGAAGACCACCTTCGGCCGCATCGGCGTGAAGGTGTGGATCTACAAGGGCGACCTGACCAACAAGGAGCTCGCGCGCGAGCAGGCCAACCAGAAGCCGGCGCGTGAGCGCGGCGACCGCCGCCCGCGTCGCAACGAGGCCCCCGTGGCAGAAGGAGCGTCGGCGTAATGCTCATCCCCCGCAAGGTCAAGTACCGCAAGCAGCACCACCCCAAGCGCGACGGCCAGGCCACCGGCGGCACGAAGGTCTCCTTCGGCGAGTTCGGCATCCAGGCCCTCACGCCCGCGTACGTGACGAACCGTCAGATCGAGTCCGCTCGTATCGCGATGACCCGTCACATCAAGCGTGGCGGCAAGGTGTGGATCAACATCTACCCCGACCGCCCGCTCACCAAGAAGCCCGCCGAGACCCGCATGGGTTCGGGTAAGGGCTCGCCGGAGTGGTGGGTCGCGAACGTCAAGCCGGGTCGCGTCCTCTTCGAGGTCGCCGGCGTCAACGAGCAGCTGGCTCGCGAGGCGCTGACCCGTGCCATCCACAAGCTGCCTCTCAAGGCACGCATCATCAAGCGCGAGGAGGGCGACGCGTAATGGCGATCGGCACCAAGACGCTCGCCACGAGCGAGCTCGACACGTTCGAAGACCAGCGTCTCGTCGAGGAGCTGCGCAAGGCCAAGGAAGAGCTGTTCAACCTGCGCTTCCAGTCGGCCACCGGCCAGCTCGAGAGCCACGGCCGCATCCGTGCGGTCAAGCGCGACATCGCGCGGCTCTACACCGTGATCCGCGAGCGCGAGCTCGGCATCCGTGCCACGCCCGCTCCGCTGGAGACGGCGACGAAGGCGAAGAAGAGCAAGGCCAAGAAGGCGGATGCCGCTGACGAGGCCGCGAAGGAAGAGGCCGAGTGATGGCTGCAACCAAGAAGGCCGCGGACGCGGTCGAGACCAAGGGACACGAGTCCGCCGAGCACGACGTGCGCGACGCCGACGCCCGTGGCTACCGCAAGGCGCGCCGCGGCTACGTCGTGAGCGACAAGATGGACAAGACCATCGTCGTCGAGGTCGAGGACCGCGTGAAGCACCCGCTGTACGGCAAGGTCATCCGCCGCACCTCCAAGGTCAAGGCGCACGACGAGGACAACACCGCCGGCATCGGCGACCTCGTCCTCATCAACGAGACCCGCCCGCTGAGCGCCACCAAGCGCTGGCGTCTGGTGGAGATTCTGGAGAAGGCCAAGTGATTCAGAACGAGTCCCGCCTCAAGGTCGCCGACAACACCGGTGCCAAGGAGCTGCTCACGATCCGCGTGCTCGGCGGCTCCAACCGTCGCTACGCCGGCCTGGGCGACATCATCGTCGCGACGGTCAAGGACGCGATCCCCGGCGGCAACGTCAAGAAGGGCGACGTCGTCAAGGCGGTCGTCGTCCGCACGGTCAAGCAGACCCGTCGTCCCGACGGCTCTTACATCAAGTTCGACGAGAACGCCGCCGTCATCCTGAAGAACGACGGGGAGCCCCGCGGCACCCGCATCTTCGGGCCGGTCGGCCGTGAGCTTCGCGACAAGAAGTTCATGAAGATCGTCTCGCTCGCCCCGGAGGTCATCTGATCATGGCGAAGATCAAGAAGGGCGACCTGGTTCAGGTCATCTCGGGCGCCAAGCCCGAGCGCGGCGGCGACCGCGGCAAGCAGGGCAAGGTCCTCGAGGTCCTTGCCGAGCAGAACCGCGTCATCGTCGAGGGCGTGAACTACGTCACCAAGCACAACCGCGTGGGCCAGTCCCAGCGCGGCACCAAGACGGGCGGCATCGAGACGATGGAAGCCCCGATCCACATCTCCAACGTCGCCCTCGTCGACCCCTCGACCAAGAAGCCGACCCGCGTCGGCCACCGCGTCGAGGAGCAGGTCAAGGACGGCGTCAAGCGCACGGTCCGCGTGCGCTACGCGAAGAAGTCAGGCAAGGACCTCTGAATATGAGCACCGCCACTGCCGTGGAGGCTGGCAAGATCCAGCCCCGCCTGAAGCAGAAGTACAAGGCCGAGATCCAGCAGAAGCTGCAGGACGAGTTCGGCTACCGCAACGTCATGCAGATCCCCGGCCTGGTCAAGGTCGTGGTGAACACCGGTGTCGGCGAGGCCGCTCGCGACAGCAAGGTGATCGAGGGCGCGGTCGACGACCTCACCAAGATCACCGGCCAGAAGCCGGTCGTGACCAAGGCTCGCAAGTCGATCGCGCAGTTCAAGCTGCGTGAGGGGCAGCCCATCGGCGCGCACGTCACCCTCCGCGGCGACCGTGCCTGGGAGTTCCTGGACCGCCTGGTCAACCTCGCGCTGCCCCGCATCCGCGACTTCCGCGGCCTGTCGGCCAAGCAGTTCGACGGTCACGGCAACTACACGTTCGGTCTCCAGGAGCAGTCGGTGTTCCACGAGATCAACCAGGACCGGATCGACCGCGTGCGCGGGTTCGACATCACGATCGTGACGTCGGCCACCACCGACGACGAGGGACGCGCGCTCCTGCGCCACCTCGGCTTCCCGTTCCGTTCGGACGACGCTCAGGCGTGACACAGCGCCGGGCCGCCCGGCCCGGCATCCACCACAGGTCGGCGTTCTTGTAAAGGGCGTCGAAACCTGGTGAACGAAGGAAACAATCCATGACAATGACAGACCCGGTCGCAGACATGCTGACCCGTCTGCGCAACGCGAACTCGGCGCACCACGACTCCGTGTCGCTGCCGAGCTCGAAGCTCAAGACCCACATCGCCGAGATCCTCAAGCAGGAGGGCTACATCTCCGACTGGGCCGTCTCGGACGCCCGCGTCGGCCAGACCCTCACGCTGACGCTCAAGTACGGCCCGAACCGCGAGCGGTCGATCGCCGGTATCAAGCGCGTCTCCAAGCCCGGCCTCCGCGTGTACGCGAAGTCCAACGAGATCCCGCGGGTTCTCGGCGGGCTCGGCGTCGCGATCCTGTCCACCTCCTCCGGTCTCCTCACGGACCGCCAGGCAGAGCAGAAGGGCGTGGGTGGGGAAGTCCTCGCCTACGTGTGGTGATCTGACATGTCGCGTATCGGTCGTCTTCCGATCGACATCCCCGCCGGTGTGACCGTCACGGTCAACGGCCAGGATGTCGCCGTCAAGGGCCCCAAGGGCGAGCTGTCGCTCACCGTGGCCCGTCCCATCGAGGTCAAGGTCGAGGAGAACCAGGTTCTGGTGACCCGTCCCGACGACGAGCGCGAGTCGCGCTCGCTGCACGGCCTGACCCGCACGCTCATCAACAACAACATCATCGGTGTCACCCAGGGCTACTCCAAGGGCCTCGAGGTCGTCGGCACGGGTTACCGCGTGGCGCAGAGGGGCGGCTCGGTCGAGTTCGCGCTCGGCTTCTCGCACCCGGTGCTGGTCGACCCGCCCGCCGGGATCACCTTCACGGTCGAGGGCAACAACAGGCTCACCGTGAGCGGCATCGACAAGCAGGCCGTCGGCGAGGCGGCTGCCAACATCCGCAAGATCCGCAAGCCCGAGCCGTACAAGGGCAAGGGTGTGCGCTACGCCGGCGAGGTCGTCCGGCGCAAGGCCGGAAAGGCTGGTAAGTAACCATGGCCGTGAAGTCGAAGTCCGACGCGCGCGCGCGTCGTCACGCCCGCCTTCGCAAGAAGGTCGTCGGCACCCCCGAGCGTCCCCGCCTGGTCGTCACCCGTTCGTCGCGCCACGTGTTCGTGCAGCTCGTGGACGACAGCAAGGGCCACACGCTGGCCTCGGCGTCGACCCTCGAAACCGATCTGCGTACGACCGACGCGGACAAGACCGCCAAGGCCCGTAAGGTCGGCGAGCTGCTCGCCGAGCGCGCGAAGGCCGCCGGCGTCTCGGCCGCCGTGTTCGACCGCGGCGGCAACCGCTACGCGGGCCGTGTCGCGGCGATCGCCGAGGGCGCCCGCGAGGGAGGTCTGAACCTGTGAGCGAAATCAAGGAGAACAACGTGACCGAGCAGGCTGCTGCCGAGGCTCCGGCCGAGGCGGCCACCGCGCCCGCTGAGCGCGAGCGCGAGCCGCGTCGCGGCGGTCGCGAGCGCAACCCGAACCGCGAGCGCGGCGGGCGTGACCGCAACGAGAGCCAGTTCCTCGAGCGTGTCGTGACCATCAACCGCGTGTCGAAGGTCGTCAAGGGCGGCCGTCGCTTCAGCTTCACCGCGCTCGTCGTCGTCGGCGACGGCAACGGTGTGGTCGGCGTCGGCTACGGCAAGGCCCGCGAGGTGCCGCTGGCGATCTCGAAGGGCGTCGAGGAGGCCAAGCGCAACTTCTTCCGCGTGCCCCGTGCCGGCTCGACCATCCCGCACCCGGTGCAGGGTGAGGCCGCCGCCGGTGTGGTGCTGCTGCGCCCGGCCGCTGCGGGTACCGGTGTCATCGCCGGTGGTCCCGTGCGTGCCGTGCTCGAGTGCGCCGGCATCCACGACGTGCTGTCGAAGTCGCTCGGCTCGTCCAACACGATCAACATCGTCCACGCGACGGTGGAGGCGCTGAAGCAGCTCGAGGAGCCGCGTGCGGTCGCCGCGCGTCGTGGCCTCGACTTCGACCAGGTCGCCCCCGCGCGTCTCGTCCGTGCCGAGGCTGAGGCCGCGGCCGCTGCGAAGGCAGGTGTCTGATGGCTGCGCGTCTGAAGGTCACGCAGATCAAGTCCAAGGTGAGCGAGAAGCAGAACCAGCGCGACACGCTGCGTTCGCTGGGTCTCAAGCGGATCGGCGACTCCGTCGTCCGCCCCGACGACGCGCAGACGCGCGGTTACGTCAAGACCGTCGCGCACCTCGTCAAGGTTGAGGAGATCGACTGATGGCTGACAAGGCCGAGAAGACGACCGAAGAGGTCGTCGAGAAGAAGGCTCCGGCCAAGAAGCCGGCTGCCAAGAAGGCTCCCGCCAAGAAGGATGCCGAGAAGAAGGACGCGCCCGTGTCGCGTCCGGGCGTGCTGAAGGTCCACCACCTGCGTCCGGTCCCCGGCGCCAACACCGCCAAGACCCGCGTGGGTCGCGGTGAGGGCTCGAAGGGCAAGACCGCCGGCCGTGGCACCAAGGGCACGAAGGCCCGCTACCAGGTCCGCGCCGGCTTCGAGGGCGGCCAGATGCCGCTGCACATGCGCACCCCGAAGCTGCGCGGGTTCAAGAACCCGTTCCGCGTCGAGTACCAGGTCGTGAACCTGGACAAGCTCGCGGAGCTGTACCCGGCCGGTGGCGACGTCACCGTGAGCGACCTGGTCGCCAAGGGTGCGGTGCGCAAGAACGAGAAGGTCAAGGTGCTCGGCACCGGAGACATCTCGGTGAAGCTGAACGTGTCGGTCGACAAGGTCTCGGGTTCCGCCGAGCAGAAGATCGTCGCCGCCGGCGGCACCGTGACGGCCGTCCAGGCCGTGGAGAGCCCGGTCGAGTAATCGTCTACACAGTGGGGGTCGGAGCTTGCTCCGGCCCCCTCTGGGTTACCCTGGACGTCGGCATGTCGTCGTGCATGCCGGCATCCCTCTGGAGGAGTCCTCTTGTTCAGCGCCATCGCGCGGGTCTTCCGCACCCCTGACCTGCGGCGGAAGATCGCATTCACCCTGGCGATCATCGCCCTGTACCGGTTCGGCGCCCACGTGCCCGCGCCGTTCGTCGACTTCCCGAACGTGCAGTCCTGCCTCGACCAGAGCGGCAGCACCGAGGGGCTGCTGTCGCTGGTCAACCTGTTCTCAGGCGGCGCGCTGCTGCAGCTGTCGATCTTCGCGCTCGGCGTCATGCCGTACATCACCGCGACGATCATCGTCCAGCTGCTGCGCGTGGTGATCCCGCACTTCGAGAGCCTCTACAAAGAGGGCCAGGCGGGCCAGGCCAAGCTGACGCAGTACACGCGATACCTCACCATCGCCCTGGCACTCCTCCAGTCCACCACGCTGGTCACCGTCGCCCGCAGCGGACAGCTGTTCGGCGTGACCGGCATCCCCGAGTGCGAGCAGCTGCTCACCAACGACGTGTGGTGGGCGCAGCTGCTCATGATCATCACCATGACCGCCGGCACGGGCCTCATCATGTGGTTCGCCGAGCTGGTCACCGAGCGCGGCATCGGCAACGGCATGTCGCTGCTCATCTTCACCTCCATCGCGGCGACCTTCCCGGCGGCGATGGGCTCCATCTGGGCGGCCCGCGGCTTCGAGGTGTTCCTCCTCGTGCTCGCCGTCGGCATCGTCGTCGTCGCCCTCGTGGTGTTCGTCGAGCAGTCGCAGCGCCGCATCCCGGTCCAGTACGCCAAGCGCATGGTCGGCCGCCGCACGTATGGCGGCACCAACACGTACATCCCGATCAAGGTCAACATGGCCGGCGTCGTGCCGGTGATCTTCGCGTCGTCGCTGCTGTACATCCCCGCGCTCATCGCGCAGTTCAACATGCAGCCCGGCGCCGGCAACGAGATCCCCGGCTGGGTCGCGTGGATCCAGACGTACTTCACCAACGGCGACCACCCCATCTACATGGCGGTGTACTTCCTGCTGATCGTCGGCTTCACCTACTTCTACGTCGCGATCACGTTCAACCCGGTCGAGGTCGCCGACAACATGAAGAAGTACGGCGGCTTCATCCCCGGCATCCGCGCGGGCCGGCCGACCGCCGAGTACCTCGACTACGTGCTCACCCGCATCACGCTGCCGGGCTCGCTCTACCTCGGTCTCATCGCCCTCCTGCCGCTCATCGCCCTGGCGACGGTCGGTGCGAACCAGAACTTCCCGTTCGGCGGCGCGTCGATCCTCATCATCGTGGGCGTCGGCCTCGAGACGGTGAAGCAGATCGACGCGCAGCTGCAGCAGCGCCACTACGAAGGACTTCTCCGATGACCCGTCTCCTCATCGTCGGGCCGCAGGGCTCCGGCAAGGGCACGCAGGGCGTCCGCATCGCCCAGGCCTTCGGCATCCCGGCGATCTCGACCGGCGACGTGTTCCGTGCGGCGGTCGCCGACGGGTCGCCGCTGGGGAAGCAGGTCAAGGCCGTGATCGACGCCGGGTCGCTCGTCTCGGACGAGCTGACCGGCGCCGTCGTCCGCGAGCGGCTGTCGCAGCAGGATGCCGCCGACGGGTTCCTGCTCGACGGGTACCCGCGCAACATCGCGCAGGTCGGCAACCTCGACGAGTTCCTCGAGGGTCGCCAGGAGTCCCTGGACGCGGTGATCGAGCTCGACGTCCCGCGGGACGAGAGCATCGCGCGCCTCACGCGACGGGCCGCCGAGCAGGGACGCGCCGACGACACCGAGGAGGTCATCGCGAACCGCCTCGCCATCTACGAGCGCGAGACCGCGCCGATCCTCGAGGTGTACCGCACCCGTGGTCTGCTGGACCGCATCGACGGCGTCGGCTCGCTGGACGAGATCACGGCCCGCATCATCGCGGCGCTCGAGGCGCGCGGGCTCGTCCGCGCCGCCACGGTCTGATCCCGTGTCGCTGCGCCGCTCCATCTACAAGTCGCCCGCCCAGCTGCGGGCGATGGTCGAACCCGGACTGATCACCGCCGCCGCGCTGGACGCGGTGCGCGACCTCATCGCTCCCGGCGTGACGACGGCGGAACTGGATGCCGCGGCATCCGCCGTCATCACCGGCCGGGGGGCGAAGTCGAACTTTCAGATGGTGCGCGGCTACCGTCACACCATCTGCGCTTCGGTCAACGAGCAGGTCGTCCACGGCATCCCGGGCGATCGTGCGCTCCAGCCGGGCGACATCCTCTCGATCGACGCCGGTGCCGAGTACAAGGGCTGGAACGGCGACTCGGCGTTCACGGTGGTCCTGCCCGACCCGGCGCGCCCGGGGATCGTGGCCGAGCGCGAGCAGCTCTCGCGCGTGACCGAGGGATCGCTGTGGGCCGGCATCGCGGCGCTCGCCCGCGCAAGGCACATCGGCGAGGTGGGCGCTGCCATCGAGGACCACATCGAGGCGCACGCGCCCGACGGCGGCTACGGGATCCTCCGCGAGTACGTCGGGCACGGCATCGGCCGGAAGATGCACGAGTCGCCGTCGGTCTTCAACTACCGCGTCAGCGACCCCGGACCCGAGGTGCGACCGGGGCTCGTGCTGGCCATCGAGCCGATGGTCGTGATCGGCGACCAGGCGACCTTCGTCGAGGACGACGGCTGGACGGTCTCCACCCTCGACGGCACGGCGGGTTCACACTGGGAGCACAGCGTCGCGGTGCACGATGACGGAATCTGGGTGCTCACGGCGCCCGACGGCGGCGCGGCGGGACTGGCGCCCTTCGGGGTCACGCCCCGCGAGATCGCATAGCGGAGGAGGGTCCGGGAAATGGCTCAGGGCACGCGCAAGGTCAACTGGTTCGCGGTCTGGGTGAGTGTCGCCGTCGTGGTGGCTCTCGTGATCGTCACGGTCCTCGTGGTCACGCTCAACAACGAGGCGGAGAACCCCGGGCCGGGGGAGACGCCGGCGGCGTCGAACATCGATCCGGAGACCGGTGCGATCCTCGTCGGCGACGGCGAGGAGCGCCTCGACACCTACATCGACTTCATGTGCCCGGTATGCGGGCAGTTCGAGCAGATCTACGGACCGGCCATCGAGGGACTGGTCGACGACGGCGCCATCACGCTCGGCATCCACCCGATCTCGATCCTCGACCGCCAGTCGCAGGGCACGGAGTTCTCCACGCGCGCCGCGAACGCGATGTACTGCGTGGCCGAATCGGATCCGGATGCCTCGCTGCCGTTCCTCCAGGCGATGTTCCAGAGCCAGCCCGCCGAAGGGACCGCCGGCCTCGCGAACGAGGAGATCCTCGCCATCGCCGAGGGTGTGGGCGTGACCGGCATCGACGCGTGCGTGAACGACGGCGAGTACGAGCGGTTCGTCGCGGCGATGACCGAGAAGACCCCGATCCAGCCCGGCATGGAGGGCATCGCGACGCCGACCGTCGCGGTCAACGGCGAGGCGATCGCCAACCGCGACCTGCCCGAGCCCGACCAGCTCGCCACCCTGTTCGAGTAAGGCGCCTCCCGCGGCGGCGCATTTGCCGCGGCATCCGTTATCACGTATGCTTGTTCTTTGGTGCGTTGCGCCCTCATCGGCGTGTCGCCGCACCGAATCCCACCCACCGCAGACCGACCGGTCCGCACAACTGTAAGCGAGCGTATGGCGAAGAAAGACGGTGTCATCGAGATCGAGGGCGTCGTGTCCGAGGCGCTGCCCAACGCGATGTTCCGCGTCGAGCTCACCAACGGACACAAGGTGCTCGCCACGATCTCGGGCAAGATGCGGCAGAACTACATCCGCATCATCCCCGAGGACCGCGTGGTCGTGGAGCTCTCTCCCTACGACCTGACCCGCGGCCGCATCGTCTACCGCTACCGCTAGACCGGTCGAGAAGTAACGCCCCACGTGTGCCACGCGTGCCCGGCGAAGACAGCGAACAGGAAAATCATGAAGGTCAACCCCTCCGTCAAGCCCATCTGCGACCACTGCAAGATCATCCGCCGCCACGGCCGCGTCATGGTGATCTGCAAGAGCAACCCGCGTCACAAGCAGCGCCAGGGCTGATCGGATGCCGCGCGCTGACGCGGCCCTCAGACTCACAACTCAATACACATCAGGCAGCATCAGAACCTCTTCGGAGGGGACACCTCGGGGCGGAGGCCCGGGCACCGATGCTGCTCCACACCTCCACGACACTCCTAGGAGAGCCGCATGGCACGTCTCGCCGGCGTCGACATCCCGCGCGACAAGCGCGTGGTCATCGCCCTGACCTACATCTACGGCATCGGCCGTACCCGCTCGATCGAGATCCTCAAGGCGACCGAGATCGACGAGAACATCCGCGTCAAGGACCTCGACGACGACCAGCTCGTCGCGCTCCGCGACTACATCGAGGCCAACTACAAGGTCGAGGGTGACCTCCGCCGTGAGGTGGCCGCCGACATCCGCCGCAAGGTCGAGATCGGCTCGTACGAGGGCCTGCGCCACCGCCGCGGCCTGCCCGTGCGCGGCCAGCGCACCAAGACGAACGCGCGCACCCGCAAGGGCCCGAAGCGCACCGTCGCCGGCAAGAAGAAGGCCGGCCGCAAGTAATCGGCTCGCGCACACAGGTTTAGGAGAGCAAAAGCAATGGCACAGGCCAAGTCCGCTGCGCGCAAGCCGCGCCGCAAGGAGAAGAAGAACATCGCCGTGGGTCAGGCCCACATCAAGTCGACGTTCAACAACACGATCGTCTCGATCACCGACCCGTCCGGCGCCGTCATCAGCTGGGCGTCGTCGGGTGGCGTGGGCTTCAAGGGCTCGCGCAAGTCCACGCCGTACGCCGCCGGCATGGCCGCGGAGTCCGCTGCCCGTCAGGCGCAGGAGCACGGCGTGAAGAAGGTCGACGTCTTCGTGAAGGGCCCCGGCTCGGGTCGCGAGACGGCGATCCGCTCGCTGACCGCCGCGGGCCTCGAGGTGGGCTCGATCCAGGACGTGACGCCGCAGGCCCACAACGGCTGCCGTCCGCCCAAGCGTCGCCGCGTCTGACATCCTCACTGCCGCGCGCGGTCCGCTCGCATCCTCCGGGATGGCCGAGCGGGCCGCGCAGCGGCCGTCCCGGAACACACGGACGCCGCGCTTCGCGGCGTCCCGGATACAACTCAACACCTCACTCACCGCACGTGTCATATAGCGGGCACGTGATCGAAAGGAACACATAGTGCTCATCGCACAGCGTCCCACTCTGACCGAGGAGAAGATCGGGGAGTTCCGCAGCCGCTTCGTCATCGAGCCGCTGGAGCCCGGCTTCGGCTACACGATCGGCAACGCGCTGCGTCGCAGCCTCCTGTCGTCCATCCCCGGTGCAGCAGTGACGTCGATCCGCATCGACGGCGTCCTCCACGAGTTCAGCACCATCCCGGGTGTCAAGGAGGATGTCACCGAGATCATCCTCAACATCAAGCAGCTGGTCGTCTCCAGCGAGCGCGACGAGCCCATCACCGCGTACCTGCGCAAGACCGGCGCCGGTGAGGTCACCGCCGCCGACATCTCCGCTCCCGCCGGTGTCGAGGTGCACAACCCCGAGCTGGTCATCGCGACGCTCAACGACACCGCCCGGTTCGAGCTCGAGCTCACGATCGAGCGCGGTCGCGGCTACGTCTCGGCGACGCAGAACCGCAACGAGTACGCCGAGGCCGGCCAGATCCCGGTCGACTCGATCTACTCGCCCGTGCTGAAGGTCAGCTACCGTGTCGACGCCACCCGCGCCGGTGAGCGCACCGACTTCGACAAGCTCGTCCTCGACGTCGAGACCAAGCCCTCGATCGCCCCGCGCGACGCCGTCGCGTCGGCCGGTCGTACCCTGACCGAGCTGTTCGGCCTCGCCCGCGAGCTCAACGTCGAGGCCGAGGGCATCGAGATCGGCCCCGCGCCGGTCGAGACGGTCCTCTCGAACGAGCTGTCGATGCCGATCGAGGACCTGGACCTGTCGGTCCGCTCGTACAACTGCCTCAAGCGCGAGGGCATCAACACCGTTTCGGAGCTCGTCGCCCTCTCGGAGACGCAGCTGATGAACATCCGCAACTTCGGTCAGAAGTCGGTCGACGAGGTGCGTGACAAGCTCACGTCGCTCGGCCTGTCGCTGAAGGACTCGGTCCCCGGGTTCGACGGCGCGCACTTCTACGGCGGCTACGACGACGAGAACGTCTGAGCCGACCGGACGCCGGGTCACCGGCATCCGTCCACCGACCGACTTTTCCCACTGGAGTAATCAAGAATGCCCAAGCCCACGAAGGGACCCCGCCTCGGAGGCGGCCCCGCCCACGAGCGCCTGCTGCTTGCGAACCTCGCCGCGGCCCTGTTCACGCACAAGTCGATCAAGACGACCGAGACCAAGGCCAAGCGCCTGCGTCCGCTCGCCGAGCGCCTCATCACCTTCGCCAAGCGTGGCGACCTGCACGCGCGTCGTCGTGTGCTGTCGGTCATCGGTGACAAGGAAGTCGTGCACGTCCTGTTCACCGAGATCGCGCCCCTCGTCGCGGACCGCGACGGCGGCTACACTCGCATCACCAAGGTCGGCAACCGCAAGGGCGACAACGCGCCGATGGCCGTGATCGAGCTCGTTCTCGAGCCGGTCACCCCGAAGGCGAAGTCGACCCGGAAGTCCGCCGCGGCCGCTGCTCCGGCAGCTGCCGCCGAGGAGCCGGCCGCCGAGACGACCGCTGAGGAGTCGAACGTGAGCGAAGAGCCGATCGAGGACACCACCGCCGAGGAGTCGGCGACCGCCGGCGGCGCCGAGTCGCAGGAGGAAGGCGAGGCCGCCCAGGCTGCCGCCGAGGAGGCCGTCGAGGCCCCCGCCGAGGAGAAGTCCGAGTAACGGGGCGCCGGGCGTCGCAGCCCGGCCGGTCGCGGCTCGCGCCGCGGCATCCCTTGCACCGCGAGACCCGCGGCCCTTCGGGGCCGCGGGTCTTCGCGTTCGCGGCTGGTCTCCCGCGATGGAGTCGCTGCGGATCAGCCGTGACGGGGCGCCGGTGTCGCTGACCCACCCGGCTTCGGGTCGAGATCGATGCCGAGGTGCTCCTCGACGCTGCGCAGGAAGTTCTTCTTGCGCTCCAGTCGCTCCCGCTCGGCGGCGTCGACCGCGTCGGCGACGGTCTCGGCGAAGATGCGCCCGCCCTGGGCGCCCGGGTGGACCTGGTCTCCGGCGAGCAGATCGGTGCGCGTGCCGATCGCGCCGGCCCAGTCGGCCACGCTGACGTTGTGGTGCGCGTCGGCGAAGGCCTGCAGGTCGGCGTTGACACCGGGGATCCAGTCGCGCGGTGCGAACGCGTTCACGAGGACCAGGTGACGCTGCGGCCCGACGACCTCCAGCATCCTCTCCAGCGACTCGACGTTCACGGGACCGTTCGTTCCGAGCGCGACGACCACGTACGGGCGCAGCCGCCCTCCTGCCGCAAGGGACTCGAGGGCGCCGGGACCGGCCCAGATCGACCGTGACACCTCGGCATCCACCTCGATTCCCGGCAGCCGCTCGAGCAGCGCGGGAGCCGAAGCCAGCATCACCGAGTCCCCGACGGCGCTGATCCGGTCGCCCGTCACGTGCACGGCAGCCGGGCCTTCGGTCTCGACCGGGACCGGCGTGGGCGCCGGAGAGGCGGCGGCTTCACGCTGGGCATCCTTCAGGGCGGCGCGGCCGGCATCGACCACGGCCTGCCCGCTGGACTCCTCGGGCGATGCGGCGATCGCCGCGCCGGTGCCGGCGAGCATGAGCAGGCCGGCGAGCGCCGCGGCGGCCCCGCGAAGCCGCCCGTGCGGCTCGCCGCGCAGGCGTCTGCCCACGGCGCGTGCCGACGCGCGAAGGCCCCGCCGGCGGATCGGCATCTCGATGAAGCGGTAGGAGGCAGCGGATGCCGTCGCCGTGGCGACGAGCACGACGCACCCGATCCACACCGGAACCCCCGCGGACGTGCCGGTGCCCTCGAAGGCGGCGACGGCGAGCACGAGCAGCGGCCAGTGCCACAGGTAGATGCCGTAGGAGCGGTCGCCGATCCACCGCAGCGGCTGAACGTCGAGCGCGCGACCGAACCAGGACCCCGGCCACACCCCGGCGACGATCGCGACACCGCTCAGGACACTTCCCAGGAGCAGGACGCCCGGGAAGGTGACGACGGAGCCGGTCGCCGGCATGGTCGCGAGGACGACGATCCCGATCAGGGCCAGGATCCCCGCGACGCCGATCGCCGTCCGGGCGAGAGTCGTGTCGACCCAGCGCGGCCGCGTCTTCGCGTCCGAGGGCGGGATGACGATCCTCCAGCCCGGCGGAAGCGTGACACCCTCGGGCAGCGGGGGAACGACCGCCGCAGGCGGACGCGTGAGCAGCGGCGCCAGCAGGAAGGCCAGCGTCACACCCAGGAGCAGTCCGAACGCATGGGTGTCCGTGCCGAAGTAGGCCCGCGTCACGTCGTCCCCTCGGCCGACGACCGCCGCCATCCACACCGCCGACGCGGCGGCCAGCGCGGTTGCGGCCGCCACCCGGGTCCACGCGCGAGGCAGCAGCACGACCACGAGGAAAAGCAGCGGCCACGCGAGGTAGAACTGCTCCTCGACGGCGAGCGACCAGACGTTCCGGAACAGCTCGGGCGTGGCATCCGCGAAATACCCGCCGCCGCCCGCGAGCGACACCCAGTTGTAGCTGAAGGTGGCGGCGCCGAGCACCTGGGTTCCCAGGCGCACGAGCACGTCGCCGCCGACGATCCACGCCAGCGTGGAGCAGAGCCCCACGACCAGCGCCAAGGCCGGCAGCAGGCGACGGGCGCGCCGCTGCCAGAAGCCCGCCAGGCGGATGCGACCGGAGGCGTCGTGCTCGCGCAGCAGCAGGCTGGTGATGAGGAAGCCGCTGATGACGAAGAAGACGTCCACCCCGATGAAGCCTCCCGGCAGGAGGGCCGGGGGGAACAGGTGGTACACGACCACCAGGGTCACCGCGACGGCACGCAGACCGTCCAGCCCGCGGTAGCGGGCGGCGGGGCGTTCGGCAGGCGCAGTCGACGTCATCACATTCACAGGGGGAAGCCGCAATTGTACGCGGTGGCACCTGTCGTATCACCGGGAGGCGACGGGGGAGTCCTCCCGCGCCGTGCTCCACGCGACATCAGGGTCGGCACCTGTCGTACCACCGGAAGGCGTCGTCGGCGTCCTCCCACGCCCGGCTTCGCGCGGACATTAGGGTTGGTGGGTGCGGATCCGCCTCGACATCGCCTACGACGGCACGCACTTCCGCGGCTGGGCACGGCAGCCGGGCCTGCGCACCGTGCAGGAGACCCTCGAGGGTGCACTCGGCCGGGTGCTGGGCGGCGCGCCGCGCCTGGTGGTCGCCGGCCGGACTGACGCGGGCGTCCACGCGACGGGCCAGGTCGCGCACGTGGACCTCGACGACGGCCAGCGGGAGCGTCTGCTGTCACGACGCTCGCGGACGGCGGCATCCGATTCCGTCGAGAGTCGTGTGGCCGCGCTGGCGGCGCGGATGACCGGGGTGGTCGGGGCGTACTCGGATGTCGCCGTGTCGCGGGCAGCGGTCGCCCCCGAGGGCTTCGACGCGCGCTTCTCCGCCGTCTGGCGCAGGTACGAGTACCGCATCGCCGACCTCGCCGCCGGCTACGACCCCCTCGAGCGGCACCGCACGACGTCGGTCCGCGCGGCCCTGGACGTCACGGCGATGGATGCCGCCGCCCGTGGTCTCATCGGCCTGCACGACTTCGCGGCGTACTGCAAGCCCCGCGAAGAGGCCACCACCATCCGGACGCTCCTGGAGTTCGACTGGCGCCGTGACGAGGCCGGCGTCCTGGTGGCGAACGTGAGAGCCGACGCCTTCTGCCACAGCATGGTGCGAGCCCTCGTCGGGGCGTGCGTCGCGGTCGGCGAGGGCCGCCTCGACCCCGACGACGTGCTCGACATCCGCGACGCCCGCGAGCGGGTTCCGGAGGTGAAGGTGCTCGCCGCCCGCGGGCTGACCCTCACCGAGGTCGGCTACCCGGCGGACGAGCTGCTCGCCCAGCGTGCCGAGCAGACCCGCGCCCGTCGCGACAGCGAGTGATCCACCACCGAGCGCGGACGCCGCGGATGGTCATCGCCCCACAGACGAACTGATCAGCCGCTCGACGACGCGGGCGCCCACCCGCTCCCACCGGTCGCCGCCCTTCTCCGCGGCGAGTGCGGCGGCTTCGCGGGCGGTGTCCACCAGCGTCTCCAGCTCGTAGCCGAAGACAGACGCCGGAGCCCATCCCGCGCTCGCCGTCGGGCGGATGGGCAGGCTGGTGTGGACGTCGAGTGACGGAACCCTCTCGAGGATCGTGCGCAGGAGGTCCCGCACGGCCGTGTCCGACCGCGGCACCAGGACGACCACGGTGCCGGCGGCCGGAGAGCCGATGTCGCACTCGGCGGGGAACACCGCGCGGACCTCCTCCTCGAACCTCGCAGAGAGCGTGGAGAGCGCCGTGGACCCGGCGGTCTGCCGGATGTCGGCGTCGTCGTCGAGGCGCAGGTAGACGATGGACCACGGCTCGGCGCTGGGCTGCGCACGTCGCAGCCGATCCGCAGCCGTCCGCTCGAACCACTGCCACGCCGTCGTCGTGGCCGCCGTGCGCGCCAGACCTCCGTCGCGGGTGGCCAGTCCCACCACGGCGACGAGGGCGCACGCGACGTACACCACCATCCCGATGGAGGCGATGATCCGCAGCAGGGTGAAGTCGTCGCCGCCCGACGGCGGCATGACCAGGCCGGTGACGAAGGTTCCGACGCCGAGGGCGATGAAGGCGGCGGAGAGGATCGCGAGCGGAAGCATCAGCCGGTCCGCTCGTCGCTCCGCCGCGCGTGCCCAGTCCGAGAAGAACAGCAGCGCGAAGACGGATGCCGCCAGGAACACCGTCCGATACGCGATCGGGTACCAGCCGGAGTCGCCGACCACGAACAGCAGGGTCGCCGCGGCGATCGCGAGCGCGGGACCGGTCCACAGATGGGCCCGAAGCCCCCAGAGAGCGCGGAACCCGGACCACAGGAGCGCCGGGGCTCCCATGAGCGCTCCCAGCCACAGGCGGCGCAGGTCCTCGTTGCCGGAGAGCTCTCCGGCCATCACACCGCACGAGGCCACCATGGCCAGCGTGAACGCGAAGGTCCAGTAGAGCGTCGCCGCGCTGGGCTTGACGAGGAAGGCGATGCCGATGGCGAGCATCATGGCGAGCGTCGAGATCGCAGCCTGTGCGACTCCGATCTCGAAGCTCGCGCCGATGAGGACGTCTGTCATGCCGGCTCCTGGACGGTCGTGCGTATGGTGTCACTCGGCTCGCACGGCAGATGGACCGACACCGTCGTGCCCTCACCGGGGCGGCTGTCGATGCTCAGCGTGCCGCCGTGGGCCTGAACGATCTGATGGGTGATGCCGAGCCCCAGTCCGGTGCCGCCGGCCTTCTCCTTCGCCTCTGCGGTGCGGAAGTACGGGGTCATGATCCGCGGCAGGTCGTCGGGGGAGATCCCGATGCCCGTGTCGGCCACCGACAGCGACACCCCCGCCTCGGTCCGGCATCCGACGATGCGCACCTCGCCGTCCCGCGGCGTGTACTTGATCGCGTTGCTGACGAGGTTGTCCACGACCTGGCGCAGCCGGAAGCCGTCGGCGATGACGGGAAGCGGCTCGTCGAGCTCGAGGTCGATGCGGACGTCGTGTGTGGTCGCCGTGGGGCGGAAGGATGCCACCGACTCGAGGACGAGCTGGCGCAGGTCCACGTCGGCGAAGTCGTCCCGCCGGTCGAAGCCGTTCCGGGACCCGACGAGCATGCTCTCGGTCATCTCGAGCATCCGCTCGCTCGCGCGCAGGATGGCCTCCAGCCGCTGACGGGTGCGCGGGGCGGGATCGTCCAGCTCGAGCGCCAGTTCGGCGTTGCCGATCATGACCGTCAGCGGATGCTTCAGCTCGTGGGATGCCATCGCCGTGAGCCGCTCCCGCTCGCGCTGCGCGTGGGTGATCGCCGTGACGTCGTGCACGAGCAGCAATGTGCTGGGCTCTTCGTCCCGGTATGCCCGCAGACGCTTGGCGGTCACCGACAGCGCCCGCCACTCGCCCTCGGCGGTGAAGAGCCACACCCGGGCGTCTGTGAACGTCTCGCCACGTGCGGCGCGGGCGAGCGGTCGCTCCGACGCGGGCACCGGCATCCCGCGCATCGCCGTGTACTCCACCGAGCGCGGCGGGACCAGCGGATCGAGCGGGTCGAGCCCGTACAGCCGCGAGTAGGCGTCGTTGACGGTGAGGATGCGCCCGTCGTGCGAGAGACGGGCGATGCCGGTGTCGACGCCGTTGAGGATCTCGTTGGTGCGGCGCTCCTGGTCGGAGCGCCGGGCGAGCGTGGCGGTGAGCCGGTTCGCCTGGCGGCGCAGCAGACGCCGGAGCGCCCGCGTCCGTCGCAGCGCGATGTGCGCGGTGATCCCGATGAAGGTCAGCGAGAGCAGGATCATGAACACGCGCAGGACGGAGGCGTTGCCCGGTACGAGGCTGGCGTCGACCAGCAGCACGGCGCCGACGGTCGCCAGCACGGCGGCCAGGGCGCGCGGGCTGAAGTGCATCCCGACCCACATGACGGGGAAGACCCAGAAGAAGCTGAAACGCGCTTCCGTGTTGGTCGCCATGACCCCGATCGCCAGGGTGTCGGCGAAGATCACCGCCAGAGGTGCCCAGGAGGGCAGTCGTGACCACGGCACCGCGAGCGTCACGATCGTGATGACGAGCAGGGCGAAGGCGCTCGCAAGGTACGTCCAGCGCGCGAAGAGCTGCGGCTGCAGGGCGAGCACCACCACGTTGATCGTGACGACGCTCGCGCCCAGCACGAGCTGGGTGAGCCAGATCGAGCGCGTCCGCGCATCGGGGGTCGGCACGTCGAGCACCGCTTCCACCGGGCCCCCGACTGCCATGGTGGGAGTCTATTGGGGTCGCGTCCCCGGTGCGGCGCGCCCGGACCGGCGGCGCGGCGCGCCCGCACGGGTCGGCGGAGCCTGCGGGTTGAGGGAGCCTTGCGCAAACCTTGCGGCGGTGTCCATCCGCTGCAGACGTCCTCTTGCGAGCGGTCGACGAGGCTTGTCCATGTCGCCGATCGGCGGCACCACCTGGTCCCAGAAGGCGACGACCGTGATCGATCCTGCAACGCTCCCGAGCATCGGCTGCGTCATCCCGGTGTGCGAGGCCCAGGACTCGATCTCACAGGTCATCGAGTCGCTCCTGCGGCAGTCGCGCGTGCCCGGTGTGATCCACGTCGTCGCGACCGGCGCATCGGATGCCACGGCGCGGGCCGCGTCGCGGTACGCCGGAGCGCACACGCCGGTGACGGAGCTCGGGGCGCAGCCGACCGAGGTGTTCGTGCATCACCTGAACGAGGACCCCGAGGAGAAGGCGGGCGCCCTCAACTACGGCTACGCCCTGGTCGAGGGCCACGACTTCCTCCTCCATGTCGACGGCGACACGACGGCAGCCGCCGATGCGGTGGAGCGACTCCGAGCGGATGCGGTCGCGGACCGGCTCATCGGCGTGGTCTCGTCGGTCGCCGCGACCCACGGTGCCGCCACCGCACCAGGCGGCTCGTTCGCGCTGTACTCGATGCGGGCGCTGCGCGACGTCATGGCGCAGAACCGCCGGACGACCCCGTGGCTCGCGGGCAGCGGAGACCAGAACGCGATGCGGGCGCAGATCGAGCACGCGGGCTACGCAGCCACGATCAATCCGTTCGTGCACGCCATGCACGCCGGTCACACTCCGCCGATGACCGTCGCATTCGGCGAGCGCGCCCGGAAGAGCTGGGGGGATGCCGGTCTGGGGAACCGGTAGAAGGAGGAGGCGAGGGCGCCCGTCGGGGAAGCGGGCGCCTTCGCATCCCGACCTCAGGTCTCTGACGTGAGGCGGTAGCCCACGCCGCGCACCGTTTCGATGTACCGGGGGCTGGCGGCGCTCTCGCCGAGTTTGCGTCGCAGGTTCGTCATGTGCGCCTCGACGGCGCGCTTGTCGGCGTCGCCGACGTAGTAGCTGGTCACGTACGACTCGCCGCGCAGCACGAGCGCGAGGTCGGCTTTGCTGCGCACCCGTCGCTGGGATTCCAGCAGTGTCGCCAGGAGGTCGAACTCGGTACGGGTCAGGTCCAGTTCCCGATCGCCCACCAGCGCGAGGCGGTTCTCCGCGTGCAGACGCAGGTCCCGGTGCGCGAGCCAGTCGCCGTCGACGCCCGGATCGTCGGGCGCGGCCGAGGGAGCAGCGCTCGGGACTGTCGGCGCCGCGACGGACGCGACGGCGGGCTCAGGCGTCGTCGTCGTCGCGGATGAGCCCTCCGGCGGTGCGCCGGCACGTGAGCGCCGCAGGAGCGCCTCGACCCGCGCGCGGAGCTCGCGCGGGCGGAACGGCTTGTTGAGGTACTCGTCGGCACCGGCTCCCAGGCCCGCGATGACGTCCGCCTCGTCGTTCGAGCCGGTCAGCATGACGATGAGCGTGTCCGACTGCGCGCGGATGCGCTTGGCCGTCTCGATGCCGTCGATTCCCGGCATGTTCACGTCGATCGTCGTCAGCTGCGGTGAGTACGCCTGCACGGCTCGCACGCCGTCGACGCCGTTGCCCACAGAGACGGTGGAGAAGCCGGCCGATTCGAGCACTTCGGCCAGGATGTGCCGGATCTCGGCGTCGTCTTCGATAATGACGGCGGTTCTGGGCTCGTCGGCCGGGGTGCTCATGCGGCGTTCGTCCTCCTCGGACGTCGATGGCTACGCCGGACCGCGACCCCAGAAAAGCGACCCCCGACGCAAGCGAATTCATCCCGATGCTACACAAGCGAACCGGCGGCACCGCGGGGCCGTCGTCGCCCGTATGTTGCTGTGAGTCAGCGACGCATCCACCCGGTGGTCGCCTCCACGACATCTGGCGCCCCTAGGCTGGGCGCGAAATGAAGGTCATCTCGTACAACCTGCGCAAGCATCGCGCTGCCGGCGAGCTCGTTCAGCTGGTGGACCGTCACGGCGCCGACGTGCTGTGTCTTCAGGAAGTCGACACGTCCGACATCCCGCCCGAGATCTCGGGCCTGCGCCTGGCGGAGTCCACCCAGCGCAACCGCCTCGGGCTGGCCGTCTACTATCGCGAGAACACCTACCGTGCGGTGGACGTGCGGGCGCTGGCGCTGAAGAAGTCCCTCCATGACAGGGTCCTCAAGCCGGCCGAGGAGAGGATGCTCGGGGTGAGACTCCACGACATCGATGCGAACCTCGACTTCATCGTGGCCTCCTTCCACGCGGCCCCGCTCACGGCGCTCAACTCCCTGCGCCGTCATCAGATCCGCACGGCCCTGGCTGAGCTCCAGCAGCTCGGCGAGGGACTGCCCCTGCTCATGGTCGGCGATTACAACTACCCCGTCTTCAAGGAGCATCTCGGCCAGCACGTGCGGGCGCAGGGATACGAGCTGAACCTCAGCGATTCCCGCACGTACACGCGCTACCGCTTCTTCCGCGGTCATTACGATTTCGCCACATCGGTCGGCTTCGAGATCGACCGGGTTCGCACGCTCCCGCAGGGACTGAGCGATCACCTCCCGATCCTGGTGACGGCGCATCCCGTGTCCGGCTCCCGGCGTGCGGAGGAGCCGGAGTCGGGCGTCGCCTGAGCCCCTCCCGGCGTCTCACGGCGCGGCGGCCGGCGAGGGGCGCCCGACCGGGAGCAGCGTCGGGTCCGCGTTGTTCCACTTCTCGACGCCCTGGACGACCCAGAACGCGAAGAACAGCGCCAGCGCGGCGGATTCGGCGACGAGCACGAGCGGGAAGCCCAGGTCGTCGGCGTGCGGCATCAGTGCGACGTACACGATGAGCACCATGATCAGCCCGGCGGCGATCGCGACGTAGAGCACGCGGTGCACCGGGGCCGGTGGCGGGCTGCGCCGCGGGAAGGCGTTCAGCACGGCGACCGCGGCGAACAGTGCGAAGAAGGCGACCGTCGCGACGACGTGCCCGTACTGCAGGAACTCCTCGCGCGCGAACGCCCATGTGAGGGCGACGGTTGCGAGCATCATCACCGTGACGGCGAGCGAGAAACCGATCGCCGCGAGCGACAGCTGTCTCAGCGCCGCCAGAAGGAGCGCGACCAGCACGACGAGCCCGCCGACGATGAGATACGTGAGCACGCCGCTTGCGGCATCCGGGATGTACTCCGACGGGAAGCATGACGGCTCGCACATCACCTCGACCTCGGGGACGGAGCCGGGCACCACCGTCGTGGGCACCAGGGCGATGAGCGGTGCGAAGAGGGCGGCGGCGTCCAGCAGAGCGCGATCGACGCCGCGTCCGGACAGCGCGATGAGCCCGAGCGATGCGGCGATGAGGGAACCGACGAAGGCGTTGCGGGCAGGCGTGTAGAAGTAGTCGCTCACCGAGGGAAGCCAGCCGACGGATGCCGCGGCCAGCCCGACTGCGACGAAGATGACGACGACCGACCCGGCCAAGCCGATCCGGAGATAGCGGTACGTGCGCTCGAGCGAGGTCGAGAGCGCATCGTCCACCATGCCTGTCACCCTATCGGCGAGTCCGAACACCCACGCGCCGCGCACGTCGCCGCGGCCGCACTTTCGGCCATCGCCGATGACGCGGCGGAGGTGGCTGGGCGGAGGGTGCCGCTCAGAACGGCGGTGGATCAGCGCTCGGGAGGAACACGACGCGCCGGGGCGGGTCGTCCATGTACCGCGCGCCCGCCGGGCTCGTCCACTCCAGGGTGCCGCCCGGCAGCTGCCGGACAGTCCAGTCGGTCGCGTGCTTGAGGGTGTGGTGCCGTCTGCAGAAGCACGCGAGATTGCCGATGGCGGTGCGGCCGCCCAACGCATGGTCATGGGTGTGATCGTGGTCGCACTGCCGGGCCGGTCTGCGGCACCCGGGGAAACGACAGTGCTGGTCTCGCGCACGCAGGAAGCGCCGCTGCTCGGCGCTCGGCTGGTACCGATCAACGGCCAGCACGAGGCCGGTGACCGGATGGGTCATGACCCGGTCCCACCCGGGAGCATCGCCTGCGAGACGGCGCGCGGTCTCCGGGTCGACCGGCGCCACTCCGTCGAGTTCGGCGCCTGCCGTCGTCGTGCCGGTCATCGTGGTCACGGGCACCGTGATCTGGACGGACGCACGGATCGCGCCCAGGCCGCCGGGTGACGAGTCGACGGTCGGGTCGATGGCGGGTGCGCCGGTGAGCAGCATGTCCGCCAGGAGGTCGGCGCGGACCTGGTCGATCGTGCGCTCGTCGACCCAGAGCTCGTCGGGGCCGGCACCCCTCGGTGCCTCACCGGCACCCGGATCGCGCTCGGCGCCGACATCCGGATCGCCCTCGGCGCCGGCATCCGTCGACGCGCCGCCGCCGCCGGGACCACGCTGCGCGGACGCGCGGGCGGCATCGTCGACGCGCTTGATGAGCTTGGCCTGTCGGGTCACACGATCGTGGATGCCGTGGGCGAGCGCTGCCGGCAGAAGCGCGCTCAGCACCGACATGCTGTCGCCGGCGTCCGTCACCCACACCCGTCGTCCCTGTGCGGCGAGCTCGTGTCGCTCCTGCAGCGGGCGCGGGTCGTGAAGATCGGCCTGCTGCTGCGCGAAGGATCGAGTTCGGGCCGATGTCGTGGACCGCGCGAACTCGAGCACGACACGCTCGTACGCGGCGCGGGCCTCGGCATCGTCGATGCCGGCGCCCGCGTCGAGGATCGCGCCCGCGTGCGCGCGAGAGATCGCACCGGACTCGAGTGCAGCGAGGGTCGTCGAGAAGTCCGTCACGAGCCGGTGCGCGTCCCACAGGTGCGACTGCATCGTGCGGTCGTTCATGCGCACCGCGAGGCCGAGTTCTGCGGCGAGTGAACGCAGCGGCATGTCGCGCTCGCGGGACCGCGCGGACGGGATGCGCGCCTTCTGCGTCTCGGCGAGTGCGAACGCCCCGGCCAGCACCCGCATCTTGCGAGCGTGCAGCGCCGCCTCCTCCGCTTGGATCCGCCGCAGCTCGTCGGCGAACGCACCGGCGCGCTGCGCCTCGGTGAGCTCTGCCTCTGCGTCGTCCACGATGTGCCCTTCCCGCCGTGCGGTGTGACGCACGGCTGTATCCCCCTCGGGGTACTCATCGACCCGGCGAACCGGAGGGCACTCGATGGCTTGTTGAGAACATCATCTCAGGGGCCTCCGACATCGCGCGCGAAGCGCCCAGGATCCAGCGGCCCGCGCGAACTCGCGGCCCGCGCGAACTCGCGGCCCGCGCGAACTCGCGGCCCGCGCGAACCCTCGACCCGCACCGGCCGAGCGGCCCGGACCGCGCGGAACGGACCCGCACGAAGCCCCCGGCGCCACAGGCACCGGGGGCTTCGTGACCCTGCGGATCAGGCCGCGTCGCGACCACTCACGCGTCGCCGACGCCGCCACTCGAGCAGCCACCCGAGCGCCGCCGCGGCCAGCGCGACACCGGCCGTCCACGCGATCGGGATCCCGTCGGCACCGGTCGCCGCGAGGTCGCCGTCCGAACCGCCCGGACCCGCACCGGCATCCGCCGAGCCGTCGCCGCCGTCCGAGCCGCCCGCACCATCGCCGTTGCCGGGTCCCCCCGGCTGTCCGGGCCCGCCGGGCTCACCCGGTCCTCCGGGCTCGCCGGGGCCGCCGGGCTCGCCCGGGGCAGCGACCACCGTCACCGATGCGGTCCGGGTGACGCCGTTCACCGTCACTGAAAGGGATGCCTCCCCGGGGGCGATCGCGGTCAGCTCCCCGGTCGCCGGGTTCAGTCGCAGCACGCCGGCCGCAGCCGCCTCGAGCCGGGCCGAGCCCCCGGTCGAGCCGGAAGCCGACACCACGTCGACCCCGTCTCCTGCCCAGTCGGCGCTGACCGGCCACCGCACGGGCACGACGCGACCGCCGTCCTGCTCGATGGACGCCGAGACCGGCACCGTCTCGCCGACCTCGAGCACCGTCGCCGTGGACAGGGCCAGCGAAGAGACCCGCGGCTTCGTCTCCGCCTGCATCCACCGCACCCGGTCCTCGACCACCGTCGGCGACGAACCGACCACGCCGGCACCGGGGTTCAGCCCGAGCATCGTCCAGCCGGTGAAGCCGCCGCCGTCCGGCGTGCCCGACGGGCCCTTGCCCGAGTTGCCGTTGATCAGGCGCGAGACACCGTCGTAGCTCGTGGCGTCGAAGACGCCGACGTGCCCGTTGATCATCGCCGCCGACTTGCCCGAGTCCGCGCGGAACTCCGTGAGGGTCGAGACGAACTGGGCTGCCTCGTACCGGTCGCTCAGCTGGCTGGCCTTGTTCGGCAGCGGGTCGTCGGCGGGGTGGTGCGAGAAGACGAGGACACCGGTCACCGAGGAGTCCGAAGCCGCGTCAGCCAGCTCCGACTCCAGGAATCGCAGCTGCTCCATGCCCGACGCGCGGAACGAGCCGGCCGAGCTGTTGAGCGTGATCATCCGCGTACCGCCCAGATCGACGGAGCGGTAGGTGTCGCCGAACGCGGCTTCGAAGTTCGAGATCGCCCCGCCCATGATCTCGTGGTTGCCCGGCACGTAGATGTACGGGATCCGCTCGCCCACTTCCTCTTCCAGCACACGCGCCGCGAGCTCGAAGTCGGCCTCGGATGCCTCGTCCACCAGGTCGCCGTTGATGACGAGGTAGTCCGGCTCGGCGGCGACGATCTCGCGCAGCGTCTCACGTGCGGCCGCGACCAGCTCGCTGTCGGGGTTGCGTGCGACGAACTGCGCGTCGCTCATCACGGCGATGCGCTGCGCGCGGCCTTCGACGGTGCCGTCGGTCACGATCACCGGGTCGAAGACCTTCGGCGCCACGGGCTGCTCGACGTCCGGCGCGACGACCGACTCGAGTGCCGCGAGCGTCACCTCGCCGTGATAGCTGACGGTGGAGCGCGTCTCCATCATGCGCACACGCTGGAACGTCAGGGGATAGGCCGTGCCTGCCGGCACGGTGAAGCGCGCCTGCCTCCAGCCGGTCCAATCGACCATCGGTCCGTCGAGGTTGATCGTGGTGCCCGCGCCGGTGCGCAGCTGCAGGCGCGGCCACGCCCCCGAGCCGTCGCCGTGCATCCACATGGTGAGCGCCTGCGGCTGGCCCTCGAGCACCCGCCCCGTCGTCGTCGAGACCTCCTCGGGGACGATCGCGTAGTACCCGCGTGTACCGGTCGAGGTCGTGAAGTCGTAGTTCAGCTTCAGCGCCGGCTCGCCGTTCGGCCCCGTCGCCGGCGCCATGCTGCCGGTCGCGCGGGCGACGCCCGCCTTCCAGGCCGAGGCATCCGCGAAGTCCGCGACGGTGAGCGTGCGATACCCGATCGTGACCGCCACGTCGACGCTGCGCCCGCCGGCGGTGAAGGTGACTGTGGCCGAGCCGCTCTCGGTCGTGGGCGTCACCGTGAACTCGCTGAGACCCGTGGGTTCCACCGTCACATCCGCACCGTGCGACACCGACACGTCGGCCGTCTCGACAGGAGCGGTGAAGCCGTCGGCGTCGAGACCCGTCAGGGTCAGCGTCGCCGTCTGGCCCGGCTGCGGAAGAGCCACCACCGTCGACGACGGCCGGATCCGTTCGAGAGGCCCGAGCACGCGCAGCTGCGTGGTGGACGTCTTGCCCTCCGCGGTGAAGGCCACCGTCGCGGTGCCCGGCTCCACCCCCTGGACGAGGGCGCTCGCGTTGCCGGACGGCACGACCGTGACCGCGGCATCCGCCGTGGTGAACTCGCCGGTCACGTCGACGCCGGTGAGGTTCGCGTCCAGGCCCGTGCCGACGACCGTGCGGTGCAGGCCCGGGAAGACGGCGTCGGCGTCGGCGACGTCGAGGGCAGGCGCGATCTGCACATCCTCGACGACCCCGACCGGAGCCGATGAGAAGAAGGCCAGGCTGTTGGCCACGACGCGCTCGGATCCGTCCGAGGGACGGTTGTGGATGGATGCCTCCGCCTCGCCCGGCTCGCGCACGGCGAGCATCGTCGAGCCGCCGCCGTCGAGGTTGACGGCGTTGTGCACGCCGAGGTCGAGCATCAGGTCGCCGAGCTCCTGGATCGTCATCCCGCGGCTGTCGCCGGCCCGCCCGTCGATCGTCACGACCGTGATCTCGGTGCCGTCGCGGTTGACGCCGATGGCGGTGCGGGATGCCTCGACCTGGTCGGCGTCGGTCTGCACGCCGTCGATGATCATCCGCTGCGACCCGCTGACGGCGAGGTCGACGTCGGCGGAGGCCGCGACCTCGATGTCGACGGTGTCGCCGACCTCGAGCGCCGCCAGAGTGGCGGCGCCGGCGTCGCGGCCGATGAGCACGCCCGTTCCGTCGACGATGGCGGTCTCGCCCGCGACGGACGCGGGATCGGTGGTGACCTCGGTGACGACGCCTTCCTGCACGGTGACCTTGGCGATCGAGGCGGCCAGGGCGTCGGGTCCGCCGAGGGGACGGCTGAGCGGGTGGGCGCCCCAGGCTGCGGTGTACCAGCCGATGCCGCCGGCGCCGACGGAGGGGCTGTTCACGGCGGCGACCCGGTGCTGGACTCCGTCGATCGTGACGGTGGCGGCCGAGCTGAGAGCCTGCACCGCGGCCAGGCCGTCGGTGATCGTGAACGCCTGACGCTCGCCGGGAGCTGCACTGCGCACGCCCTGCGTCGGCGACACGTTGGTGCCGACCGGTGCGGTCGAGAAGTTCATGTCGAAGTAGTCGCCGTTGACAGCCGCGACCGCGCCGGTGCCGGCGATCTGCTCGCTGAGCGTCGCACCACCCGACACGGTCCCTGCGTCGAGGACGTCGAGCGAGAGCGTCGGCGTCGTGAGGTCGGCGCGCATCACGTGCCCGGTCACCCAGCCGGCCGGCTGCAGGCGGCGGAAGTCGGTGAGCTCGAGACCCGGCGCCAGCGTCTGCGTGTCGGCGCTGAGCAGCGACGATCCACCGCCGCCGAGGTCCAGGCCACCGGTGTCGGGCGCGGCGATGGCCGGCGCGGCGCTCATCGCGCCGATGCCCACCGTGCCGGCCGCGACGACCGCGGCGAGCGTGGCGGCGATGCCGCGACGCGCCCGGCGAGAGGGATGGGGGAGACGTGTTGCAGACGCAGGCACGCGAAGACACCTTCCGGTTCGGGTCGGGGATGCCGGCTCACGGAACGGGGTGCGCCCGGCCGGCTCGGCGACCCTACGGACCTGCGGGTCGGCTTCGGTGATGGCTCGGTTGCGGGGCGATGGCATCGAGGTGAACCGGCGGTGACCCGGCGTGTCGCCCACGACAGGCCCACCAGCGCCCTCCGGCGGGGCAGCCGGCGCTCTGACACGTCGCGTTCGCTCGATCGTGATAGACCGAGGGCATGAATGCGCGTTTCGCGGATCCGCCCGTGGGGGGAACGATCGATCACATCATGTCGGTCCTTCCGTCCCTCAATCCCGGAGCGCAGCGAGCGGCGCTCATCTGCGTGGATCGGCCGGACGAGGTCGTGGAGATGTCGGGTGCCGACCTCGCCGAGGCGGCCGAGACCTCACCGGCGACCGTCAGCCGCATGAGCAAGGCTCTCGGCTTCCGCAGCTTCCAGCATCTGCGGCTGCTCCTCGTGCGCGATCTCGGCGCGGCCGCCCAGAGCGACTCTTCGACGCCGCAGGGCACTGCGGGGCGACTGCAGCAGCTCGCCGAGCGGGCGGGAAGCATGATCCAGAGTTCGCTGGCGTCCGTCGACGCCGATTCCTTCGAAGCGGCCGCCGACGCGATCGCCGCCACGCCGCGGCTGCTCGTGGTCGGCACCGGCGCCTCGGCGCCGCCCGCTCAGTCGGCAGCGCTCGCGTTCGTCATGAACGGACGTGCGTGTGAGGCACCGGCTGATGGAGTGGCTCAACAGCTGGCGGCGAGCACGCTGCGGCAGGGAGATGTCTGCCTCGTCGTCAGCTCCAGCGGCGCCAACGCGGTGACGCTGGCGGCGGCGACGGCAGCGGGGGATGCCGGGGCCACCGTCGTGGGGATCACGAGCTTCGCGAAGTCGCCGCTTGCCGATCGCGCCGATCTTCTGCTCGTCACGGGAGCGCGGTTCCGCGCGTGGGACCCCGGTGCCCTGGGCAGCAGCCTCGCGCAGACGCTCCTGGTATCAGCGCTGCAGATGGCGGTCGCCGATCGCATGGCCGACGTCGCCGAGCGGGCTCGCGCGGCGGTGCGCGATGAAGTCCTGGGGATCGTCACGGACGCCGACTCGGACACGGACCCGGATGAAGCCGAGAGCCCTGTGAGCGCCGAGCGTTCCCGTGGGCAGTGACCGCCGTTGACGATCCGTTAGCCCGCAATTTACTTTCGCCCTCTTACATTGCCGCGCAAGCAGCTTTCACGGGAAGGTCCCGTGACCTGCTGTTCGCGGGAGGCGACTCATGGGCACGATCCAGCTCTCCGGTATCGGTCGCTCGTTCAAGAGCACCGCTGCCGTCCGTGACATCGATCTGACCATCGGCGACGGGGAGTTCGTCGTCCTGCTCGGTCCGTCCGGCTGCGGCAAGACGACGCTGCTGCGCATGATCGCCGGCCTGCTCGAGCCGACGACCGGTCGCATCCTCCTCGACGGGGTCGACATCACCGAGCAGCCCTCGAAGAAGCGCGACCTCGCCATGGTGTTCCAGAGCTACGCCCTCTACCCGCACCTCAGCGTGCGCAGGAACCTCGCCTTCCCGCTGAAGGTGCAGAAGCTCGCGAAGCACGACATCGAGCGCCGGGTGCGCGAGGTGGCCGACGTGCTGGAGATCGGGCACCTCCTCGACCGCAAGCCGAGAGAGCTCTCTGGGGGTCAGCGCCAGCGCGTCGCGGTGGGACGCGCTCTGGTGCGCGATCCCAAGGCGTTCCTCATGGACGAACCGCTGTCCAATCTCGACGCGAAGCTGCGGACGCAGACCCGTCATGAACTCACGGCCCTGCACCGCCGACTCGGCGCGACGTTCGTCTACGTCACCCATGACCAGGTCGAGGCCATGACGATGGCGACCAAGATCGTGGTGCTCGATTCCGGCCGGATCGAGCAGGCCGGCACTCCTGAGGAGGTCTACGACCGGCCGGAGTCCGTCTTCGTCGCCGGCTTCCTCGGCAGCCCCGCCATGAACCTGCTCGACGCCACGGTCGTCGGCCTCGACGGCACGGTGGCCGTGACCGCCGACGGCGTCGCCGGAGACCTGTGGCGAGGCGACACGGATGACATCGACGTGGTCCTCGGTGTCCGCCCGGAGCAGCTCGTCGTCTCGGCGACCGCGCCGTCCGGAACCGGTGTCAACCTCCTCGGCCGCGTCGAGATCGTCGAGAACCTGGGCGGCGAGCAGATCGTCACCTGCCTCGTCGGTGCGAGCAGCGTGCACGTGCGGACGTCTCGCGACCTGCGCGTCTCGGCCGGCGACGACGTCGTGCTGCACGCCGAGCCCGACCACGTGCACCTGTTCGAGCGCGCGTCGGGGCGCCGTCTCGAATGGGTCGCCGACACCGAGATCGCGCACGCCGCGGCACCGACCTGCCGAGCGTCGAGCTCGCGCCCCGTCAGCGTCTGATTCGTCCGAACACCCCGAGCCAGCCCGAACACCCGAAACACCCGAAACAACAGGAGACTTCGATGAACACCCGTGCCCGTCTCGCCGGGATCGCCTCGCTGGCGGCCCTCGGCGTCGCCCTCGCCGGCTGCTCCGGCGCCGCGTCCGGATCGGATGCCACCGCTTCCGGCCGTCTGACCGAGCTCGCCGACGACCAGCAGGTCGAGATCGTCTTCGAGTCGTACAACCTCGCCAACGTCGGAACCTGGGCCGACGCGATCAACGGTCTGCTCGATGAGTTCATGGCCGAGCACCCCAACATCACCGTCGTCGGTCAGCCCAGCTCGTCGGCCGGCACGGCCGCGAGCGTGCAGCAGCAGGTTCTCGCCGGGGACCCGCCCGATGTCGCGCAGCTGACCTTCAACGAGCTCGACTTCGCCGCCACCACGCTCGGCGCCCAGAACCTCACCGACCTCGTCGGGCAGGACGGTCTCGACGAGCAGTTCGCCGGAGACTACCCGTATCACGAGCGTGCTCGGGTGCTCGCCGACTGGAACGATGCCACCTACGGTCTGCCCTATGTCTTCTCGACGCCGGTGCTGTGGGTGAACGAGACGGCGTTCGAGGCGGCCGGTCTGGACCCCGAGACCGTCGACCTGTCGACGTGGGACGCCGTCGCGGAGGCCGCCGCGCAGATCACGCGCTCCACCGGCAAGCCCTCGATGAGCATCTCGTGCATCATCACCGGCGGCAGCTGGTGCATGCAGGGCCTGTTCCGGTCCAACGGCGCGCAGGTCCTGAGCGATGACCGCACCACCATCGAGTTCGGCTCCGACGCCGCGGTCGAGACCGTCGAGACCTTCACCGCGATGTATGAGGACGGGCTGCTCACCAACGAGGACGCCACGTCGCAGTACGAGTCGTTCGCGCAGGGCGCCACCGCCATCCACGTCAACACGTCGGCGCTGCAGGGCGCCTTCATGATGGGCGCTGAGGCGGCGGGCTGGACGCTGGACGCCCACACCCTGCCGGCATTCGGCGACCAGGCGGTCGTGCCGACGAACTCCGGCTCGTTCCTGGCGATGTTCGCGTCCGAGCCCGAGAAGCAGGCGGCCGCATGGGAGCTGATGCAGTGGATGACGAGCCCCCGCGCGTACGAGGTCATCTCCACCCAGATCGGCTACCTGCCGCTGCGGAACACGATGACCGAGGAGGGCGGCCCGCTGTACGGGTGGGTGCAGCAGAACCCGCTGGTGACGCCGAACCTCGAGCAGCTCGATGCCCTCGAGCCGTGGGTGTCGTATCCCGGTGACAGCTACGCGCAGGTCGACCAGGTGCTGGCGACCGCGATCGAGGAGTCGATCTTCTACGGGGCCGACCCCGCCGCCGCGATGACAGAGGCCGCCGACCGTGCCCAGGGGCTGATCCGATGACGACCGATCTGACCGCCTCCGGCACTGCCGAGGCATCCGTCAGCCACGTCGAAGACCTCCCCGTGCGTCGTCACGTCGTGCCGGGTCTCTACAACCTGCGCGACACCGGCGGCTACCGGGCGGCGACCGGGACGTCGCGGTGGGGCAAGCTGTTCCGCTCCGACGCGCTGCACCGCATCGACGACACCGGGCGTGCGCGGCTCGCCGAGCTGGGCGTGACGCACGTGATCGACCTGCGAGGGTCCGGCGAGCGGCTCGCCGCCCCGAGCGCGCTGGAGGGGATCGACGCGACGGTCCATCACCTGCCCGTGTTCGACGATGCCTCGCCCGACGCGCAGGTCGCCAAGCTCACGGCGCTGGAACCGGTGTACGCCCACATGGTCGATGAGCGCGGTCCCCAGCTGGCTCGAGCGATCAAGGTCATCGCGGACGCGGGCGCCGACGATGCGGTGCTGGTGCACTGCACGGCGGGGAAGGACCGCACCGGACTGGTCGTCGCCTTCGCGCTGCGCGCAGCCGGTGTGGATCGTGACGAGGTGGTCGCCGACTATGCGGCCACCGCCGACAACCTGCGGGGCGAGTGGGCCGACGCCATGCTGCAAGGCCTCGTCGAGCGGGGCTACGAGCTGACGCCGGCCATGGTGGAGCTCATCGTCGACAGTCCTGCAGCGATCATCGAGGCGCTCCTGGGCCGCATCGACGCGGAGTACGGCTCCATGGCCGCATATCTGCAGGCGCAAGGGCTCACCGCATCCGATCTGGACCGGCTGACCGCCGCTCTCATCGCACCACATCCGACAACCCGCACAACGCAACCCGAGGAGTGACGCATGGCCCGCATCGAGGGGCAGTACCCCGCACCCGAGCACTTCATCCTGCACGTCTCCGACACCCACTTCGTGGGCGATGGACAGCTGCTGCACGACAGAATCGACTCCGACCGCAATCTCGCCGAGCTCTTCCAGGGCTTCGCGAAGGCGAACGCGCGTCCCGAGGCGATCGTGTTCACCGGCGACCTGGCCGACACCGGCCGCCCGGATGCCTACGAGCGCCTGCGGGCAATCGTCGAGCCGGCGGCCGAGAGGCTGGGCGCGCAGATCATCTGGGTGATGGGCAATCACGACGAGCGCACCGCGTTCCGCCGCGGTCTGCTCGACCAGGAGGGCGACCCCGCAGAGCCGATCGATCGCGTGTTCGACGTGAACGGCCTGCGCATCATCGCACTCGACTCCACGGTTCCCGGGCTGCACCACGGCGAACTCACCGACGCGCAGCTGGAATGGCTCGCGAACGAGCTCGCAGTGCCCGCGCCCGACGGCACGCTGCTGGCCCTGCATCACCCTCCGGTGCCGAGCCCGCTCGGCCTGCTCGCGCTGGTCGAGCTGAGGGATCAGGAGCGTCTGGCCGAGGTGATCCGCGGCACGGACGTGCGCGGCATCCTGGGCGGTCACCTGCACTACTCGACGAACACCACCTTCGCAGGCATCCCCGTCTCGGTCGCCTCGGCCACCTGCTACACGCAGGATCTCGCCGTCGCCTATCCCGCTGCGCGCGGCCAGGACGGCGGCCAGTCCTACAACCTCGTGCACGTGTACGGCGACCGGGTGCTGCACTCGGTCGTGCCGATCGGGCAGTTCCCCACCGTGTACGAGATGACGCCGGCGATGCTGGAGTCGTTCATGGCGATGAGCGCCGACGAGCAGCTCGCCGCGGTCAACGCGTCAGTGGGGGAGTAGTCCGCCGTGTTCGTCACCGTCTCGGCCTCCTCGGCGGCTCCGGCAGCCGCCGAGGAGGCTGCGGCGCCGAAGCCCCGGCGTCGCTTCCGATCCGGGATGCTCCCGCCCTACCTCTACGTGCTTCCGGGCGTCGCCTTCCTCATCGTGTGGACGTACAGTCCGCTCGTGCAGACCTTCGGTCTGTCGTTCTACGACTGGAACCTGCTGCCGACCAGCCCGCAGACGTTCGTCGGCTTCGACAACTACGCCGAGGTCGTCGCGCTGCCCGAGATGCACACGGCGCTGATCAACACCGTCGTCTACATCGCGGCCTTCTTCGTCTTCTCCCTGGTGCTGCCCGTCGCGATCGCGATCATGGCCCGGCAGGTACGCGGGAAGCTGCGGACCTTCTACCAGGCGATGATCTTCGTGCCGTTCCTGATCACGCCCGTGGCCACCAGTGCCGTATGGCGGTGGCTGTTCGCCGATCAGGGAGCGATCGCCGGCGTGCTCGCCGGTCTCGGGATCGATATGCCCAACGTCTTCCGCGACGCGGATCTGGCCATCTGGGCGGTGATCGTCATCGTCGGCTGGCAGATGCTCGGCTTCGGCGTACTGGTCGTCGCGGCCGGGTTCGCCGGCATCAGCCCGGAGTACGGTCAGGCGGCTGCGCTCGACGGCGCCGGCGACGGCCGCATCCTGAGGAGGATCACGCTGCCGCTGCTGTCGCCGACGATCGTGTTCCTGTCGCTCATGACGATCCTGCTCGCGGCGCAGTGGACGTACCCGATCATCGATCTGCTCACCCAGGGCGGGCCGACGAACTCGACGACGAACATCTACTACCTGCTCTACCAGTTCGGGTTCCAGAACTTCGACGCCGGCATCTCTTCGGCAGCCGGCGTGCTGTTCTTCCTCGGATTCGGCGTCATCGCCTTCATCTTCATCGAGCTGCAGGAGCGGCTCAGCTTCTACGACAACTGAGGTCGAGGATTCCCATGTCTTTCGTCACCGTCTCCGCTCCGGCCGTCGCCGCGGCCGCGCCCGAGCAGATCAGAGCGCGCGGCAAGGATGACGCCGCGGTCGCGTCGCGCACGCCTGCGGGCGTCACGGTCGGGCACATCGTGCTCATCCTGCTTGCGCTGTTCAGCGTGTTCCCCGTGTACTGGATGTTCGCGACCGCCCTGCGCGCACCGGAGAACGCGCTGGATCAGACCCTGCTTCCCTGGCCGCTGAGCTTCGAGAACTTCGCCTATGTGTGGGACACCATCCCGATCGGCGGCATGCTCCTGAACACGTTCGTCATGTCGCTGATCCTCGCCGTGGCGCAGCTGTTCATCGCGCTGCTCGCCGCGTACGGGTTCGCGGTGTGGAGCTTCGCGGGCCGCAGAGCGCTGATGTTCCTCTTCATCGGCTCGTGGCTCGTGCCCTTCCAGGTGACGATGATCCCCAACTACGTCCTCGTCTCGCAGCTCGGGCTGCTCGGCACGGTCGGCGGCGTGATCATCCCGCAGCTGGCCGGCGCCTTCGCGGTGCTGCTGATGGTGCAGCACATGCGCGCCTTCCCCCGCGAGCTGCTGGAAGCGGCAGAGCTCGACGGCCGGTCGAGCTGGTCGACGCTGTGGACGGTCGTGGTGCCGAACATGAAGCCGGCACTTGCCGCACTGGGCATCATGGCGTTCATCTCGGCGTGGAACGAGTACCTGTGGCCGACCCTCATCATGCGGCAGGGCGACGCGCTCATCCAGGTCGGCGTCCGCAGCTTCCTCTCGGCGGAGGGCAACAACTGGGGCGCCACGATGGCGGCCGCCGGCTTCGCGTGCATCCCCGTGCTGCTGATCTACATCTTCCTGCAGCGTTACGTCGTGGACGCGTTCGTGCGGTCAGGCCTGAAATAGCACCCGGCTGGAACACTCGACCGGCTACGACCCGAAGTACTCCCGCGCACGCGGCGTGTACAGCAGGATCAGGCCGATGATCGAGAGAGCCGATCCGAGGAGCGCCGACCACAGGGTCTCGCCGTTGAACATGCCGAGCACCTCGAGCGCGATGTTGATCACGAAGACGATCGTCGCGATCGTTCGTGCGGTGGGGTTGCCCCGCCACAGTCCGACTCCGACGGCCAGCACGACGGCCCCGATGATGAGGCTGATCCACCCGATGATGGCGTGACCGGTGACGACGGCGCCCGCCAGGATCACGATGAGCGAGCCGACGGTCTGGAGCAGGCCCGACAGCCAGGCGATGATCGCGACGAGGGTCACGCCGAGCGGACGTCGTGTCATGGTTGCCTCCACTCCGAGACGGCCGATGCCGGTCGCGTTCACCATAGCGAGACGGGCGGATGCCGCAACAGCACCTGGCCGTCCGGCTGCGAGCGGCGGGAGAGGCGCGAGGCTCGTGATCTGGTAGGCTTGACGTTTGGTGTCCGGCTCAGCTGACCCGGCATCGCGAACGTGAGCCCTCCACTGGCGTGTTCCTGACGTCTCGTCTCGCCTCGCTCGCTCGACGAGCCAGGCAGGAACCACCCCGGAGTGGGATTCACGAACCTCTCCGTTCGATACAGAAAGCAGCACTACTGTGACGCGCACGTACACCCCGAAGGCTGGCGAGACCCAGCGCGAGTGGCTGGTCATCGACGCGACCGACGTCGTCCTCGGCCGCCTCGCCTCCCACGCCGCCGCCCTCCTCCGCGGCAAGCACAAGGCTACCTTCGCCAACCACATCGACACCGGCGACTTCGTCATCATCGTCAACGCCGACAAGGTGGCTCTCACCGGTCAGAAGGCCCAGAAGAAGATGGCCTACCGCCACTCGGGCTACCCGGGCGGCCTGAAGGCGGTCACCTACGCCGAGCTCCTCGAGAAGAACCCCGTCCGCGCCGTGGAGAAGGCCGTGCGCGGCATGCTCCCGAAGAACACCCTGGGCCGCCAGCAGCTGTCGAAGCTGAAGGTGTACGCCGGTGGCGAGCACCCGCACGCCGCGCAGCAGCCCAAGACGTACACCCTCGACCAGGTCGCCCAGTAAGCGCCGCACAGGATTAAGGACACACTCGTGGCGAAGATCGAAGACACCACCAGCTACTCGACCGAGACCCAGGTCGACGAGACCGCCGCCGTCGCCGCCGAGCGCCCCGTGCTCTCGGTGCCCGGCTCGGCCGTCGGCCGCCGCAAGGAGGCCATCGCGCGCGTGCGCCTGGTCCCGGGCTCCGGCACCATCACCATCAACGGCCGCGCGTTCGAGGACTACTTCCCGAACAAGCTCCACCAGCAGCTCGTCACCGACCCGTTCACGGTGCTGAACCTCACGGGTGCGTACGACGTCATCGCGCGCATCCAGGGTGGCGGCCCCTCGGGCCAGGCCGGCGCGCTGCGTCTGGGCATCGCCCGCGCGCTCAACGAGATCGACGTCGAGAACAACCGCCCGGCCCTGAAGAAGGCCGGCTTCCTCTCGCGCGACGCTCGTGTGAAGGAGCGCAAGAAGGCCGGTCTCAAGAAGGCCCGCAAGGCGCCGCAGTACTCGAAGCGCTGATCGGCTTCTCGTCCGCATGCCGCTCTTTGGCACGGATGGCGTGAGGGGGCTGGCCAACGGTCCCCTCACCGCCGATCTCGCACTGTCCCTGGCCCAGGCCACCGCGGTGGTCCTGGGCCAGGGCCGTACGGCCGAGGCGCGCCGCGCCGCCGGCCGACGCCTCACCGCCGTGGTCGCCCGCGACCCGCGGGTGTCGGGCGAGTTCCTGTCCGCCGCAGTCGAGGCGGGACTCGCCTCCTCCGGCGTCGACGTCCTCGATGCGGGGGTCCTCCCCACTCCTGCGGCCGCGTTCCTGGTCGCCGACATGGATGCCGACTTCGGCGTCATGGTGTCGGCATCCCACAATCCCGCGCCGGACAACGGCATCAAGATCTTCGCCCGCGGCGGGGTCAAGCTCCCCGACATCGTGGAGCAGCGCATCGAAGCCGCCATGTCGGGCCCGAAGCTGCAGCCGACAGGAGCCGACGTCGGACGCATCCGCCGGTTCGCCGACGCCGAGGACCGCTACGTCGTGCACCTGCTCGGGTCGCTGCCTCACCGCCTGGACGGGCTGCACGTCGTCCTCGACTGCGCACACGGCGCGGCATCCGGCGTCTCGCCTGAGACGTTCCGGGATGCCGGTGCCCGCGTGACCGTCATCGGAGCGGACCCCGACGGGCTGAACATCAACGACGGGGTCGGCTCGACGCACCTCGATCAGCTGGCGCGCGCCGTGCTCGATGCCGGCGCCGACGTCGGCATCGCGCACGACGGCGACGCCGACCGCTGCCTGGCGGTGGATGCGGCGGGCCGCATCGTCGACGGCGATCAGATCATGGCGATCCTCGCCGTGGCGATGAAGAACCGTGGCGCGCTCGTGGACGACACCCTCGTGGCGACCGTCATGAGCAATCTGGGCCTGCATCGGGCGATGGAGCAGCACGGCATCCGGGTGGAGACGACCGCGGTCGGCGACCGCTACGTGCTCGAGCGGATGAACGAGCGCGGCTACTCGCTCGGCGGCGAGCAGTCCGGACACGTCATCATGAGCGACTACGCCACGACGGGCGACGGTCTCCTCACGGGACTGCACCTCGTCGCCGAGATGGCGCGCACCGGTCGGTCGCTGGCCGACCTCGCTTCGATCATGACCGTGTACCCGCAGGTGCTCGTCAACGTCAGGGACGTCGACCGCTCGCGGGCGGCGACGGACGGGGGAGTGGCAGAGGCCGTCGCCTCCGTCACGGCCGAGCTCGGGGCCACCGGCCGCGTGCTGCTGCGTCCGTCGGGCACCGAACCGCTCGTGCGGGTCATGGTGGAAGCCGCGTCCGAGGAGGATGCGCACCGGCACGCCGAGACGCTCGCCGCCGTCGTCCGGGAGCGCCTCGCGCTCTAGGTCCTCGGGAACGGGGCACGGCGAAGACGGCGCCGGTTCGTCTCGCACCACAGCGTGAACGCGCCGTAGACGACGAGTGCGACGACGATGAGGGCGACGAACATCGCCGTCATCGGCCGCTCCCACAGCAGGTCGTCGCGTCGCGCCAGAAGCGATATCGCGATCGCGGCAAGGCTCAGCAGCTGCGCCTGGAACAGGACCCGGAACGCGCTCCACCGGGCGTCCCACAGCAGCGCCACGCCGACGACGCCCGTGAGCGTCAGCACCGCGCCGGTCACGCGAGCGGTCAGCGGTGTCAGCGTCCACGCCCAGTGCTCGACGCCCAGCTGCGGCGCGACGAAGAGCCCCGCGCCGAAGACGAGCGCGGCCACGCCGATCAGCGCGACGGTCCACCGGGGACCTCTCGGCACCGACGGCTCCGCGGCGTCCGGCACGCGCGGGTCCTGCCGCGCCTGCACTCCCGCGAGCGCCGCGATGACGAACGGCGTCGTGGCGTAGAGGACGATCCACGTGAAGAACGACAGATTCTGCGAGAACCGGTCGAGGTGCAGCAGCGTCGCGGCCAGCAGCGCGGCGGCGAACACGACGACGGCGGGGAACCCGTGGCGGATGCGGTGCCACTGCCGGGCAGCGGCGACGGCGACGAAGTACCAGATGCCGCCCACGTAGGCGCTCGCGAGGAGGTACGCCGACAGCGGCGGGTCGATCGGCCAGGCGAAGAGCTCGCCGGTGCGGGTGGGGAAGACGTAGAGCAGGAACGCGGCGATCACCAGGAACGGCAGGATCGCGATCGCGACCACGCGTGTCGCGAGGAGGACGCGGTCGCCGCCGACCGCCGCCGGTGCGCGCGGCCGCTCACCGGGGGCGGCGTCGCGGTCACTCGCGGACGGCATCGAGCACCTCCGCGACCGACATCGTGGCGGCGCGCGCGGCGGCCTCGTCGAAGGCGTCACCGCCGCCGGCGTCGCGCAGGGCCGCGACAGCCGGGTCGTAGAGCGCGAACTGGGCGAGGTTGACGATCCCCGTCCGCCGGCGCAGGGTCGCCGCCGCTCCGAGCAGCAGCCCCGCCGCCGCGGCGCGTCCGCGCACGGCGGCCACGCCGCCGAGGCCCTCCAGCCCGTACGCGATGCCTTCGTCGTGCGCCATCGCGATCGAGGCGTCCAGGCCCTCCGAGAAGTCGGCGTCCGCGGGGTCCACCTCGCCCTGGAGCAGCCGTGCCCACCCGCGATGGTGCTGTGCGATGACCACAGCGAGCCGTTCATGCTGAGCACGCGCGTGGGCGAGGGCCTGCTCGAAGCGCTCGCGGGCGACGTCGACGGCTCCGAGCACGAGGTCCAGCCGCCCGCGGGTGACGAGCGCCATCGCCTGCCCCCAGTCGTCGCCCGCCGACCGGTATCCCTCGATCGCCGCATCGAGCGCGGCCGTCGCGCCGGGCACGTCGGGGCCCTCGGTGCGGGCGAGCATCGCGAGCGCGAGGGAGAGGCGCGTGAGCGCCGCCGCCGAGACATCGCCCTCGTCCTCGAAGAGGGCGGCGGCACGGCGAAGGCCCGGGACGACGTCGAGGTCGGGGTTCTGCCAGAACGAGATCGCGTTGGCGTAGTACAGCGCGACCGCCTCGGCGCGTGGGCGGATCTCGATCCGTTCCCGGTCGCGGGACTCGAGCAGGTCCGTCATCCAGGACTGCACGACGCCGAGGTATCCGTGCAGCCAGAGCGTCAGATACAGCGACCACGCGAAATCCGCCGCTTCGTCGAATCGGCGTGCGTCGAGCAGATGGCGCATGACCGCGACGATGTTCTCGGCCTGCGCATCCAGCAGCGCCAGCCACCACAGCTCCTCGGGGCCGCGGACGCCGGTGGCCGATTCCGCGCCCAGCCGGACGTAGTGCGCGATCCAGCGCTCGCGCGCGGCATCCGCCTGCTCCCGATCCAGTTGCGCGGTGCCGTAGGCGCGGACGAGGGCGAGCAGGGTGAACAGCTCGACGCCGCCGCGCTCTCGCAGCTGCAGGAGGCTCGTGTCGACGAGGGCGTCGATCGCGCGCTCGCGGTCGATGCCGGCGTCCTGCTCCGCACCGGACGCCACGTCGAGCACGTCCTCCGCGGCGTCCCGCGTGAAGGGCCCCGCGAACACGGACAGGACCGCGAGCGCTTCCCGCGCGGGCTCGTCGAGGAGGCGCGCGCTCCACTCGATCGTGCTGCGGATCGTCCGCTGCCGTGACGGCAGGTCGCGCGCCCCGTCCACGAGGACCGTCAAGGCCGAGCCGAGTCGCGCGAGCAGCTGCTGCGGCGTGTAGCTGCGGACCCGTGCGGCGGCCAGCTCGATGGCCAGCGGAACACCCTCGAGCGCGCGGCAGATCCCCACCACCGCGGCGGTGTTCTCGGCGGTGAGACGGAAACCCGGCCGGACGGCGGCGGCCCGTTCGACGAAGAGCCGGATCGCGGATGCCTCGGAGGAGGCGTGCGCCGAGTCATCGGTCCCGGGCACGCTCAGCGGCAGGACCGCGAAGGTGTGCTCCGCGCGCACCCGCAGCGGCGACCGGCTCGTCACGAGGATCGTCAGACGCGGTGACTGGGTCAGCAGGTCCACCAGGACGCCGACGGCGTCGATGATGTGCTCCATGTTGTCGACGATGAGGAGGTAGTCGCGGTCGGCGAACGCGGCGAGCACCGCCGACTCCAGCGGCACGTCGCCGGTGTCGCGCACCCCCACGCCGCGCGCGATCGCGGGAAGAACCTGCTCCGGTGAGTTCAGCGACTCCAGCAGGGCGAATCCGACATCGCCGCCGGCATCCGAGATCGCCTTTCCCACTTCGATCGCGAGCCGCGACTTGCCGATGCCGCCCGGGCCGAGGAGTGTGACCATCCGCACGTCGGGCCGCTGCAGCAGGCGCGAGACCTCCGCGACCTCCCTCTCGCGTCCGATGATGTCGGTGTACGGGGCCGGGTACCGCGTGGTGCCCGCCGGCCGCCGGGGGTCCGCGATGGCCGAGGCGGCGTCGAACCGGTCGGCGAGGAGCGTCGCGAGATCCGCCACGAGCAGGTCTCCGAGCTCTTCGGGCGTGCGGAAGGACTTGTACGACGTCCGGTCGTCGGCACGGACGTCGTCCAGCAGCGCATGCAGACGCTCCTCGCGGTGCGGGGCGGGCTCCTTGATGTAGATCAGCGACGGACGCCCGTCCGAGAGGCGGTACTCGTCCTCGAGTCCGGAGATTTCCTCGTCGGGCGCCACCCATCCGTAGCGCTCCCAGTACAGCCCCACGAAGATGTCGCTCTGCTCGAGGTAGGACCGGTACAGCGACCGAGGAGGATGCGGTCGTGCGCCGAGCTCGAACATCACCGGGGCCAGATGCAGCCGCTCGATCGCGGCGCGCGCCGCCCGACGCTCCGGCTCCAGCTCCTTCAGCGTGGAGCTGACGAAGACCCGGATGCGCTGGTCGGGTGTGCGGATCGGCGCGCGCGCCTCCATACGGAGAGTGTGGCGCACCCGTTCCCGCCGGTCTAGGTCACCCGAGCGGGCCTACCAGCCCATCTCCTCGATGTAGCGCAGGAGCACGCCCTCGCGCAGCGCCCAGGGCGACACCTCGAGCTCTCCGACGCCCAGAGCGCGCATCGCCTCGTCGAGGACGACGGCGCCGGCGACGATCTGGAAGGTGCGGTCCGCCGTGATGCCCGGCAGCTCCTGCCGTGCGGAGGCTGGGATGCGCGCGAGCCGCGGGATCCACGAGCTCAGCGCGGCGCGGGGGAGCAGCATCCGTTCGATGCCCGACCAGCCGGGCATCGGGTAGCCGACGAGCTTCGCGAGGGAGCGGATCGCCTTGGACGAGCCCACGACGTGATCCGGTCGCGGAAGCTCACGGAAGGTCGCCGCGACGGGCGCGATCGTCTCGCGCGCGTGAAGCCGCAGGCGCTCGACCGCATCCTCGCCGGGCGGGTCGTCGGGCAGGAAGCGCACCGTCATGCGGCCCGCCCCGAGGGGCACCGAGGCCGCGGCATCCGGCAGCTCGTCGGCGCCCGCCGCGATCTCGAGGGAGCCGCCGCCGATGTCGAACAGCAGGATCTGCCCGGCCGACCAGCCCAGCCAGCGGCGCACCGCCAGGAAGGTGTAGCGGGCCTCGCTCTCGCCGCCGAGAACCTGCAGCGGCTGGCCGAGGGCGTCTTCGATGCGCGCGATCACCTCCACGCCGTTGGCCGCCTCGCGCACCGCCGACGTCGCGGTCGCCAGCAGCTCCTCCACGTTCTCGGCAGCGGCCACCGCGCGGGCCTCGCTGACGGCGGACACCAGAGCGGCGACGCCCTCCTCGGTGATGGCGCCGTCGGGATCGAGGTACCGCATGAGACGCAGCACCGTCCGCCGGCTCGTCGTCGCCAGCGGCCTGCCCCCGGGGTGGACGTCGGCGATGAGCAGGTGGACGGTGTTCGAGCCGATGTCGAGGACTCCGAGACGCACTCGAAAAACAGTAGTGGCGCGCGAGGGTCGCTCCGGACCGGCGGGCCTGGTTCGGGCGACGTGTGGATACGATGAGCGGGATGTCCGCCGACGAAGCGACCGCCTACGAGGTAGGCACCGTCACGCCCGCCCTCTCGCTGTACCGCCGGATCGACCGTGCCGACTGGGCGCGTCTGGCGGCAGGCGTGACCCAGCCGCTCACCGAGACCGAGATCGTGCAGATCCGGGGCCTGGGCGACCGGCTCGACATGGCCGAGGTCGCAGAGGTCTATGTGCCGCTGTCGCGACTGCTCTCGCTCTACGCCGAATCGACCAAGCGGCTCGGCGCCGACACGTCGCACTTCCTCGGCGAGCCGGACTCCACGACGCCCTTCATCGTCGGCGTCGCCGGGTCGGTGGCGGTCGGCAAGTCCACGATCGCGCGTCTGCTGCGCGAGCTCACCAGTCGCTGGCCGAGCACGCCGCGCGTGGAGCTCGTCACGACCGACGGGTTCCTGTACCCCAACGCCGAGCTCGCGCGACGGGGTCTCATGGAGCGCAAGGGCTTCCCCGAGTCGTATGACCGCCGCGCGCTGGTGTCCTTCCTCACCGAGGTCAAGAGCGGGGCGCCCGAGGTCCGGGCGCCGTTCTACTCCCACATGCGGTACGACATCGTGCCGGATGCCGTCGTCACGGTGCGCCGGCCCGACATCGTCATCGTCGAAGGCCTGAACGTGCTGCAGCCGCCCCCCACGCCGAACGACGTGGCCGTGAGCGACCTGTTCGACTTCTCGATCTACGTCGACGCCGGCGCCGACGACATCGCGCAGTGGTACGTCGACCGGTTCCTGGCGCTCCGGCGCGCCGCGTTCAGCAACCCGAACTCGTTCTTCAACGTCTTCGCGCAGCTCAGCGACGAGGAGGCCGTCGAGCGGGCGCTGCACTACTGGAACACGATCAACCTGCCCAACCTCGAGGAGAACGTGCTGCCCACGCGGCACCGCGCGAACCTCGTGCTGCAGAAGGCGGCCGACCACACCGTCGAGACGGTTCTGCTGCGCAAGCTCTGACGCGTGCCGGTGCCCGGCGCGAGGCATCCGATTCCCTTGCTGACCGGGTGGTACGGGTTTCGTTCAGGGTCCTTGCGAAACCCCCGGCTTACCATTGACCGCATGTGTGGAATCGTCGGATACGTCGGCCCCCGGCAGAGCCAGGCCATCCTCATCTCGGGTCTGTCGCGCCTGGAGTACCGGGGCTACGACTCCGCCGGCATCGCGGTCATCGACGGCGACGGCGGCCTCGGCATGCGCAAGCGCGCGGGCAAGCTGAGCGTCCTGCGCGACGACCTCGCCGAGCACCCGCTGCCCGACGGCACCACCGGCATCGGGCACACGCGCTGGGCCACGCACGGCGGACCCACCGACGGCAACGCGCACCCGCACCTCGCCGACGACGACAAGCTCGCCGTGATCCACAACGGCATCATCGAGAACTTCGCCGAGCTCAAGGCCGAGCTGCTCGACGAGGGCTACACCTTCCGCAGCGAGACCGACACCGAGGTCGCCGCCGTTCTGCTGGGGCGCGAGTACCGGCGCGCCGGCGACCTCACGACCGCGTTCCGCAACGTCGTGTCGCGCCTCGAGGGCGCCTTCACGCTCCTGGCGATGCACGAGGAGCAGCCGGGGCTCGTCGTCGGCGCCCGTCGCAACTCGCCGCTGGTGATCGGACTGGGCGAGGGCGAGAACTTCCTCGGCTCCGACGTCGCCGCGTTCGTCGAGCACACCCGCAACGCGCTCGCCATCGGCCAGGACCAGATCGTCGCCATCACGCCCTCCGGCGTCGAGGTGACCGACTTCGGCGGCGCGCCTGTCGAGGTCGAGCCGTTCGAGGTCACCTGGGACGCCGCCGCCGCCGAGAAGGGCGGCTGGTCGTCGTTCATGGCCAAGGAGGTCTCCGAAGAGCCCGAGGCGGTCGCCAACACCCTGCGCGGCCGGGTGCGCGACGGGGAGGTCGTGATCCCCGAGCTCGACGGCATGGACGAGCTGTTCGCCGGCATCTCGCGCATCATCGTGATCGCGTGCGGCACGGCCGCGTACGCCGGCCAGGTCGGGAAGTACGCGATCGAGCAGTGGACCCGCATCCCGGTCGACGTCGAGCTCGCCCACGAGTTCCGCTACCGCGACCCGGTGATCGGGCCCGACACGCTCGTGGTGTCCATCAGCCAGTCCGGCGAGACCATGGACACGCTGATGGCGGTGAAGTACGCCCGCGAGCGCGGCGCGAAGACGCTGTCGATCTGCAACACGCAGGGCGCCACGATCCCGCGCGAGTCCGACGCGATCGTCTACACCCACGCCGGTCCCGAGGTCGCCGTGGCCTCGACGAAGGCTTTCGTCGCGCAGATCACCGCGCTGTACCTCATGGGCCTGCACATCGGCCGCGTCCGCGGAGCGGTGTCTCCCGCGGATGCTGCCGCGCACGTCGCCGAGCTCGAGGCCGTGCCCGAGAAGATCTCGCAGATCCTCGAGCGCGAGCAGCCGCGCATCGAGCAGCTCGCCCACTGGATGGCCGACACCCGCTCGGTGCTCTTCCTCGGCCGTCACGTCGGCTACCCGATCGCGCTGGAGGGCGCGCTCAAGCTCAAGGAGCTCGCGTACATCCACGCCGAGGGCTTCGCCGCCGGCGAGCTCAAGCACGGCCCCATCGCGCTCATCGAGCCCGGTCAGCCCGTGTTCGTGATCGTGCCCTCGCCGCGGGAGTCGGCCGAGATGCACAAGAAGGTCGTCTCGAGCATCGAAGAGATCCGAGCCCGCGGCGCCCGCGTCATCGCGATCGCCGAGGAGGGCGACGTCGCGGTGCTGCCGAAGGCTGACGAGGTGCTGCGCATCCCGCTCGCCGGGCCGTTCTTCGAGCCGCTGCTGGGCGTGGTCCCGCTGCACATCTTCGCGATGGGCCTCGCCACGGCGAAGGGCCTCGACGTCGACCAGCCCCGGAACCTCGCCAAGTCCGTCACGGTGGAGTGACCTCGACCGCCTCGCCGGGACGGTGTCTCCCCGCCCGGGTTCGCGCGAGCGGGGGAGGCTCAGAGCGGCGCGATAGGGTGACGGATGCCGCGCGCCGCGGCAGCGGGAGGGCACCATGATCGTGGGAATCGGCGTCGACCTCGTCGACATCGCACGGTTCGAGCGCACGATCGCGCGCACGCCGCGCCTGGTCGACCGGCTGTTCTCCGGCGGTGAGCGCGCACTCAAACCCCACTCGCTCGCGGCACGCTACGCCGCGAAGGAAGCGCTCATCAAGGCGCTCGGCGGCTCGGACGGCGTGCACTGGACCGAGATCGAGATCACCGCCGAGGCATCCGGCCGCCCCGTCTTCACCCTGACAGGCTCCACCGCGACGGTCGTCGCCGAGCGCGGGATCACGGGGCTGCACCTGTCGCTCTCGCACGACGCCGGTCTTGCGACCGCGTACGTCGTCGCCGAGGCGGCCGGAGATCCTGACGATGATGAGGTGACCCGATGACCCGGCTGCGTCCCGGCGTGCTGCGCGAGGCGACGGTCGATGTCGGCGCCATCGAGGACAACGTGCGCCACCTGCGCCGCCTCACCGAGTCCGAGGTCATCGCCGTGGTCAAGGCCGACGGCTACGGCCACGGCGCCGTCCGGTCGGCGGCGGCCGCCCTCGCCGGTGGAGCGACGCGCATCGGGGTGTCCGACATCACCGAGGCGCTCGCGCTGCGCCGCGGCGGCATCGACGCGCCGATCGTGGCGTGGCTGCACGCGCCGGGCGTCGACTTCACGGAGGCGGCCGCGCACGGCATCGAGCTCGGGATCTCCAGCTACGACCAGCTGCAGCGGGCGGCGGCCGCGGCGTCTGCGGACCGCCCGGTCGCCGTGCACCTCAAGCTCGAGACCGGGCTCTCGCGCAACGGCATCCCGCCGCAGGACTACCGGATGGTGTTCGCCGAAGCGGCGCGCCTCGAGCGCATCGGGCGGCTCCGGGTCATCGCGCTGTTCAGCCACCTGTCCAACGCCTCGGCCGACGACGACCGCGCGGCGCTGCGCGCCTTCGAGGACGGCGTCGCGGTCGCCGCCTCGGTCGGCCTCGCGCCGCCGCTGCGCCACCTCGCGGCGACGAACGCCGCGATCGACCTGCCCGAGACGCGTCTGGGATGCGTGCGCATCGGCATCGGGATCTACGGACTCTCGCCGTTCGACGACCGGTCCTCGGCCGACCTGGGGCTGCGGCCCGCGATGACGCTGCGCGGTGCGGTCGCCGCCGTCCGGCGCGTCCCGGCCGGCAAGGGCGTCTCGTACGGCTACGACTACCGCACCGACCGCGAGACGACCCTCGCGCTGATCCCGCTCGGATATGCGGACGGCGTGCCGCGCCAGGCATCCGGCGGCGGGCCGGTCACGATCAACGGTCGGCGCCACCGCGTCGTCGGGCGGATCGCGATGGATCAGTTCGTCGTCGACGTCGGCGACGCCCCCGTCTCGGTGGGAGACGAGGTGGTGCTGTTCGGCGATCCGACGCTCGGCGAGCCCTCGGCGACCGAATGGGCCGATGCCGCCGGCACGATCAACTACGAGATCGTCACTCGCGTCGGGCCTCGCGTTCCCCGCCGGCAGGTCTCGCAGTGAGCGGGAACGCGCCGGACGCCGGCGGCGTTGCATCTGACGTGGATACCAACGTGCACACGCCCTCCGCAGGCCTGGACCCGCTGATCGGGCGCCAGGAGATCGCCTCGCCGTCCGAGATGGAGGCGCTCGGCCGCAGGATCGGCGGGATGCTGCGCGCCGGCGACCTCGTCGTGCTGACGGGCCCCCTCGGGGCGGGCAAGACGACGCTGACGCGCGGCATCGCCGAGGGTCTCGGCGTCCGCGGCCCCGTGCAGAGCCCGACCTTCGTGATCGCCCGCACCCACCCGTCACTCGTCGGCGGCGCGCCCCTCGTGCATGTCGACGCATACCGCCTGGGGTCGCCCGCCGAGCTGGACGACCTCGACATCGACGTCGACGGCTCCGTCGTCATCGTCGAGTGGGGCCGCGGCATGGTCGAGGGCATCCGCGAGAGCTGGTGGGAGATCGAGCTGGAACGCGAGTGGCACGGTCACGGGGTGGACAACGCGTGCGGCACCACGGCGCGTGAGGCCGAACTCGACGCCGACGCACCGCGCCTCGTCACCATCTCGCGGCGGCCGTAGGGCCGGCCCGGTCGCGGGACGTCGAGGGCCAGGGGCCGGACCGCGCAGGAAAGCTGACGTGCCGCGACTACCCTGGAAGGCGTGATCCTCGGCATCGACACCTCGCTCGGCTCCGCGGTGGCGGTGATCGAGCCCGACGGCGTCGTCCGCTCCCAGGTCGACAGCGTCGATCCGCGTGGCCACGCAGAGGTCATCGGCACCCTCATCGAGCAGGCGCTCGCCGAGGCATCCGCGTCGCCCTCACAGGTGACGCACGTGGCCGCCGGCATGGGGCCCGGCCCCTTCACCGGGCTGCGGGTGGGCATCGCCGCGGCACGGGCGTTCGCGATGGGACGCGGCATCCCGGTGCTTCCGGTGGTCAGCCACGACGCCGTCGCGCTGGAGCTGCTGCTGCATGAGGCGCTCACCGGCGGGTACGAGGACGGGAGCCTCGAGACCTTCGCGGTCGTCACCGACGCCCGTCGTCGCGAGTTCGCCTACACCGTCTACCGCGGGCTCGACGACGACGGGCTGCCGGTCCGCGTCAGCGAGCCGGCGCTCGCGCCGCGTGACGAGCTGGAGGACGTGCTCGCCGGCGCGGGAGCCCGGCGCCGCGATGCCGAGCGCATCCCCGCGGCGCTCCTCGCGATCGCGGGCGCGCGGGCGCTCGCCGCACGGCGGGTCATCGGCCCCGCCGACGCGCTGTACCTGCGCTCGCCCGACGTGACCCTCCCGTCCGCACCGAAGCGGGTCGTCGCGTGACCGTGCGACGGGCGGCAGCCGAGGACCTCGACGCGATCATGCGCCTCGAGCGGACCTCCTTCCCGACCGACGCGTGGTCGGAGGCCATGATGCGCGAAGAGCTGTCCTCGCAGCACGGGTGGTACATCGTCGACGAGGAGGCCGGCCGCCTCGTCGGCTACGCGGGACTGCGAGCCGTCGCGGGAGCGGGGGATGCCGACGTGCAGACCATCACCGTCGCCGAGGGGTCGCGCGGCCACGGGCGAGGGCGCGGGCTGCTGCGCGCGCTCCTGGAGGAGGCGAACCGTCGCGCCGCGCACAGCGTGTTCCTGGAGGTGCGCGCGGACAACCCGGTCGCCCAGGCGCTGTACGCCTCGGAGGGCTTCATCGAGATCGGCCGCAAGCCGCGCTACTACCAGCCGGATGACGTGGACGCCGTCGTGATGAGACTCGACCTGCGCGGGTGGCAGGGCGCTCGCGCGGCCGAGCCGGAGGACGCGGGGGCCTGCACATGAACCGCACCGCACCGCTGGTGCTGGGCATCGAGACCAGCTGCGACGAGACCGGAGTGGGCATCGTCCGCGGACGGACGCTGCTGTCGAACACCATCGCCAGCTCGATGGACGACCACGCCCGCTACGGCGGTGTCGTCCCCGAGGTCGCGGCGCGCGCGCATCTGGAGGCGCTCGAGCCTGCCATCCGCGCCGCGCTCGACGAGTCCGGCGTGACGCTCGCCGACGTCGACGCCGTCGCCGTGACGTCCGGTCCCGGCCTCGCGGGTGCCCTCATGGTGGGCGTGGGTGCGGCCAAGGCGCTCGCCGTGTCGCTGCAGAAGCCGCTGTACGCCGTGAACCACCTCGTCGGGCACATCGCCGCCGACATCCTGGATGCCGACGCTCCGCCGCTGGAGTACCCGACCGTGGCGCTGCTGGTCAGCGGCGGCCACACGTCGCTGCTGCTGGTGCGGGATCTCACCGGCGACGTCGAGCTGCTCGGCGAGACGATGGACGATGCGGCGGGGGAGGCCTTCGACAAGGTCGCGCGCCTGCTGGGTCTTCCCTATCCCGGGGGGCCCGAGATCGATCGCGCCGCGGCATCCGGGGATCCGAACGCCATCGCGTTCCCCCGTGGACTCTCGAGAGCCTCCGACATGGCCGACCACCGATACGACTTCTCGTTCTCGGGCCTGAAGACGGCGGTCGCGCGCTGGACCGAGCAGCGCCAGGCCGCGGGCGAGCCGATCCCGGTCGCCGACGTGGCGGCGAGCTTCCGCGAGGCGGTCGTGGACGTGCTGGTGACCAAGGCGCTCGCGGCGTGCCGCGACCACGGGGTGCCGCGACTGCTGCTGGGCGGCGGGGTCATCGCCAACCGCCGGCTGCGGGATGTCGCCCTGGAGCGCGCGGCGGCCGAGGGGGTCACCGTGCGCATCCCTCCGCTGTCGCTGTGCACGGACAACGGGGCGATGATCGCGGCGCTCGCGTCGGAGCTCATCATGTCGGGGCGACCGGCGTCGACACTGCGGTTCGGAGCGGACTCCACCCTTCCGGTCACCGAGATCCAGGTCGCGGAGGAGGCATGAGCGAGGACCCGCGGATGCCTCGGCCGGCCGACGCCGTCCGCTCCGATGACCCGGGCGCGACGGGCGGGTCGACGCGGTCCGCCGCTGCTGCGAACGCGTCGCGACCTCCGGCGCCGGGTATGCCGATCATCGACCGTCCCACACCCGATGTCTCGCCCACGCAGGAGCCGTCGACGATCCCCGGTGCCCACCGTGGTGGCTTCCATCGCCTGCCCACCGGACCGGTCGATGTCACCGTCGAGTCGGCGCCCGCCGAACCGGGCACCGAGAACATCCCGCTCACGGAACGGTGGCAGCCGCAGGACGCATCGGCGCTCGCGCGCGCTCTGGGCGGGTGGGCGCTGGCCTTCGCGATCCTGGGCCTGCTCGTCTCGCTCTTCGTGGGATGGGGCTTCCCGATCGGCATCCTCGCGATCGTGGCGGCGATCTTCGCGCTGCGCCGTCCTGTCGCCAGCCGAGCGGTCGCGGTATGGGCGATCGCCATCGGCGGCGTCTCCCTGGTCTACAGCGCGGGGTGGCTGCTCTTCGCGGCGAGCCAGGCGAACCTGCTGCGCTGATCGAGCCGCCGCGGGCCCGTCGAGTCAGATCCTGTCGGCGAGGATCGCGGTGCGCCGTGTGCCGATGCGGGTGACGAAAAGCGTCGCCGATTCGCTGCCGGTGAGCTTCAGACGCGTGCGCAGCACGGCGGGGTCGATGTCGACACCGCGCTTCTTGATCTCGAGGCGCCCGATGCCGCGTTCGCGGAGCGCCTTCGACAGCGCCTTGACGTCGGCCGGCAGCACCTCGCGCACCCGGAACGACGACACGAAGGGCGAGGTGAGGGCGGCATCCGAGGTCAGGTAGGCGATGCGCTCGTCCAGCATCCCGGCCTCGAGCGCGCGGGCGACGTCGCCGATGAGCCGCGCCCGGATGACGGCGCCGTCGGGCTCGTGCAGGAACGCCCCCAGCGCCCGCACCGGCGCGTCGGCTGCGTCGGCATCGGCGGTCAGCTCGTGCGCGGCATCGCCGCGGATGACCAGCGCGGCCCGCCGGACACCGTCCCGCGCCAGCGACTTCGACCACAGCACGAGCTCGACCGTCGACCCGTCGGCGCTGACCCACTGGGCCTCCATGTCGGCGGGGATGAGGTCGCGGTCGAGGGCCGGCCCCAGCTTGACGCCGACCGGCATGCGCGCGGCGAGCTCGAACACCCAGTCCAGCGGCGGGGACCAGTCGGCGGGACGCGTGCGGGTGGTCTCGGTGTGGCCGGCGCTGCGACGTGCCGGGTCGAGCCACACCGCGTCGACGGCGGAGAGGTCGGCCTCTTCGGCGAGGCCCTGCCGCACCTCGACGTCGCGGCCGAACGGCGCGAGGTTGTACGCCGCGATGGCGGCGGTCACCTCGTCGGCGTCGACCGCGGTCACCTTCATGCCGAAGCCCGCGAGCCCCAGGGCGTCGCCTCCGATGCCGCACCCGAGGTCCGCCACGCGCGCGACGCCGGCGTCGCGGAAGCGCGCAGCATGTCGCGCGGCGATCGGCAGTCGCGTGGCCTGCTCGAGTCCCGCGCGTGTGAAGAGCATTCGCTCCGCGAGGTCGCCGAACTTCGCGCGACCGCGGGTGCGCAGACGCGCCTGCCCGACGACCGCCGAGACGAGGTCGGGGGAGTGCCCGGCGGCGCGGAGCGAGGTGACGGCGGTGGCAACGTCCGCGGCCGACTCCACCGGCGGCATCCCGTCGAGCAGGCGCAGCCCTTCCGAGGTCAGCAGCGCGGTCAGCTCGGCCATCTCCACCCGGCAAGCCTAGGTGCGATCCCTCTCGCCTCGGCACAGGGCCCCACCGAAACCCTAGGTGGACCGGCGAAGGCTCCGGGGGCATCCCCGATGCCGGCGGCATGCGGCTGCTCGCACACTGATGGAGCAGCCGCACCGGCATTCCATGACAGAAGGACAGGACCCATGCCTGACATCGAAGACAACGTGGTCGACAACGACGGAAACGTCATCGGCAACGACGACAACGCGATCGACAACGACGACAACGCGATCGACAACGACAACAACAACGTCGGCAGCGTCGTCGGGAACACCGACAACTCCGACAACTCGACCACCGACAACTCGGACAACTCGGTCACCGACAACTCCGACAACTCGGACAACTCCGACAACTCCGACAACTCCACGGATGTCGACGTCGATGTCGAGCTCGAGGACTCGTTCAACGACAACTCGGACAACTCGGACAACTCGGACAACTCCGACAACTCGGACAACTCGACGAATGACTCGTACAACGACAACTCGGACAACTCGGACAACTCCGACAACTCCGACAACTCGGTCAACGACTCGTACAACGACAACTCCGACAACTCGGTGCGCTTCACCGACTCGTTCAACACCCTGAACGACCACTCGGTCTCGGTCGGCGTGCGTCAGTACAACACCGGCGTGGGCGGCAACGTCGACTTCAGCGGCATGGCGGGCGCTGCCGGCGCGGCGGGCGCTGCGGGGGCTCTGCACATCGAGCTCGACAACCGCGCGCAGATCGTCGACCAGTCGGTCGCTCAGTCGTTCGGCGAGGTCGGAGGCGACGTCACGCAGGGCTTCGGGCAGTCGGCTGTCGCCAACTCGGGCGACTACGGCGCCGCGGCCGGCGGGGACGCCTTCGTCGACAACAGCGAGACGACGGTCACCATCGGCGACATCTCGATCGACAACGACACGTACACCACGACGATCACGGACTCGTTCAACGACGAGTCGGTGACCACCGAGTACGACATCGATGTGGACGTGGAGGACTCGTTCAACGACTACTCCGAGCACACCGACATCGACGTCGCCTTCGACGAGTCGTTCAACGAGGTCACCGAGATCGACAACACTCTCGAGTGGGAGAACAGCGGCAACTTCTTCAGCCCTGACGCCGTCGTCGTCGACGACATCGACCTCTGAGCCGAATCGACAAGGCGCTTGCCCGGCCACCCTTGGGGAGGTGGCCGGGCAAGACCATGTCGGCGGACGAGGACGAAGATCACCCCGCCCACGAGCGCCCGTCGTGGCGTAGCGTGTATCGGGGATGTGGCGATGGGGGACATTCGTGGCTGAAGGTGTTGCCGTAACGAAAGCCGGTGGGGGAGACGCCGACGCACCGTCGGAGTCGCCGGTGCAGCGTTCGACCAGTAAAGCGCTCGTGACGATGGTCGACAGTGTCGGCCAGCTCGCGGCGTCGACGGGTCGCGCTGACCTCGCGCAGCGACTCGAGCAGACGCAGAACCGGCTTCGGGATCCGAACGTCCGGGTCATCGTCGTCGGCGAGTTCAAGAAGGGCAAGAGCAAGCTCATCAACGCCCTCGTCAACGCGCCCGTCTGCCCGGTGGACGACGATGTGGCCACGAGCGTGCCGACGTCGGTCGGCTACGCGCCGGCGCCCGAGGCGTGGGTGACGATACAGACCGGCGATGACCAGCCGCCCGAGCGCAGGCGCATACCGCTCGAGGAGATCGCGCAGTTCGTCTCGGAGGGCGGCAATCCCGGCAACGAGCGCCGCGTCATGGCCGCCGAGGTCGTCCTGCCGCGTGAGCTTCTCAAAGGCGGGCTCCGTCTCGTGGACTCGCCGGGCGTGGGCGGGCTCGACTCGACGAACGCGCTCGCGACGCTCGCGGCGCTCTCGTCCGCGCACGCGGTGCTGCTGGTGTCGGATGCCTCGCAGGAGTACACCGAGCCCGAGGTGCAGTTCCTCAAGCACGCCATGCGCGTCTCGCCCAACGTCGCCGCAGTGCTCAGCAAGACCGATCTGTACCCGCACTGGCGCGACATCGAGCGGATCGACCGGCACCATCTGGGTGACATCGGCGACGTGCCGATCTTCTCCGTCTCCAGCGACCTGCGGCTCATGGCCGCCGAAGAGCGCGACCGGGACCTCAACGAGGAGTCCGGCTTCCCGGCGCTCGTCGCGCACCTCCGCCAGGAGGTGCTGGGACGGGCCGAGCTCATCCATTCCCGAAGCGCCGTCCACGACCTCACTTCGGTGGTCGACCAGCTGAAGATGTCGCTGGCCTCCGAGCTCGAGGCGATCCTGCATCCGGAGGCCACCCCGAGGCTTATCGCCCAGCTCGAGGATGCCAAGGCCCGTGCCGACGAGTTCCGGGGCCGGTCGTCCCGGTGGCAGATCACCCTCAACGACGGCGTGGCCGACCTCATCTCCGACATGGAGCACGACCTGCGCGACCGGCTGCGGAAGGTGCAGCGCGAGGCCGAGAGCGCGATCGACGAGGGGGATCCGGGACCGATCTGGGACCAGATCACCGAATGGCTCGATCAGCGCGTCTCGGCCGCCGTATCCGAGACCTTCGTCTGGACCGACGAGCGTTCCCGGTGGCTGTGCGAGGAGGTCGCGGAGCTGTTCATCGAGGGCGAGGGGCAGCTGCCCGTCATCCGCGTGGGCGACACCACGGGTGTCCTCGACGCGGTCGACACGATGTCGGATCTCGACCCGGGGCAGCTGGGCGCCGGCGAGAAGATCTACATCGGCGTCCGCGGATCATACGGCGGCGTGCTCATGGTGGGCCTCGCCACAGGACTGATCGGGCTCTCGCTCATCAACCCGCTCTCCCTCCTCGCGGGCGTCCTGGTCGGTCGTCGCGCGTATCGGGAGGACATGAGCGCGCGTCTGTCGCGCCGCCGCTTCGAGGCGAAGAACCTCGTCCGCCGGCACCTCGACGAGGTGCAATTCCAGGTCGGGAAGCAGCTGAAGGACCGGCTCCGGCTCGTGCAGCGCGCCGCGCGCGACCACTTCGGCGGCCTCGCCGACGAGCTGCATCGGTCCCTGGCCGATGCTGTGCTCGCGGCGAAGCAGGCAGCGGGGAGCTACGCGGGCGAGCGGGACCAGCGGGTCAAGGAGCTGCAGGGCAAGATCCAGCAGCTCGAGGCGCTGAGGGCGAGGATCCCCGCGCTCCCGCCCCTGCGGACGGTGGAGGCAGCGACGCAGTGAGGACGCCCATCCTCGATGACGCGGCCGCGCTCGTCCGCGACGCGTCCGAACTGTACGCCGACGACCCGGCGGCCCTCGAGGTGCTGTCGGACCTCGACCGGCGGCTGCGCGAGCCGCTGCGCCTGGCGGTGGCCGGCATGGTGAAGGCGGGGAAGTCCACGCTGCTGAACGCGATGCTCGGTGAGCAGCTTGCGCCCACGGATGCCGGCGAATGCACCCGTGTCGTCACGTGGTACCGCTACTCCGCCACACCGATGGTGACGATCCACCCCCACAGCGGACCCGCGCGACGGATGGCGATCCGGCGGGAGGACGGCCGGCTCGTCCTGGACCTCGGCGACACTCCCGCCGAGGAGGTCGCCTGGATCGACGTGGGCTGGCCGTCGACCGGGCTGCGCTCGCTGATCCTCATCGACACGCCGGGCATCGCGTCGCTCTCCCGCGACGTCTCGGCGCGCTCGACGAGCTTCCTCGTTCCCGACACGGAGCCGTCCTCTGCAGACGCCATCGTCTATCTCATGCGGCACCTGCACGCATCCGACGTGAAGTTCCTGGAGTCCTTCCGGGACACCGCCGCCGGGGGGTCTCAGACGGTCAACGCGGTGGCGGTCCTCTCGCGTGCCGACGAGATCGGGTCGGGGCGCATCGACTCCATGCTGTCGGCCGGCAAGGTGGCGCGCCGGTACGAGAGGGACGGCGAGCTCAACTCGCTGACGCTCGGCGTCGTCCCGGTCGCGGGGCTCCTCGCCGAGAGCGCGCGGACCCTCCGCGAGGACGAGTTCGCCTCGTTCCGCGAACTGGCGCATCTGGAGCGGCAGAGCCGGGAGCGTCTCATGGTGTCGGCCGACCGCTTCGTGCGACCCACCGAGCTCACGGCCCTGAGCGTGGAGGTGCGGCGACGGCTTCTGGCGCGGTTCGGGATCTTCGGCGTCCGCCTGGCCGCCGCTCTGATCCGAGGAGGGGCCACCGACTCCTCACAGCTGTCGGAGCGGCTCGTGGAGCAGAGCGGTCTGAACGACCTGCAGCAGTTCATCCGTCTGCAGTTCCGCTCGCGCGCCGGCGCGTTGAAGGTGCGCGGCGTCCTCGACGCGCTGCAGCGGCTCCTGCGCGACAAGCCGCGTCCCGGGACGGACGCGATCGCGGGCGGCATCGAGCGCATCTACGCCACGGCGCACACGCTTCGTGAGCTGTCGCTGCTCTCACGCGCCCGCGCGGGCGAGCTGCCCCTGTCGCAGGCCGACGCCGATGCCGCCGAGCGGATCATCGGCGGCGCAGGCACGTCCACGTCGGCGCGACTCGGGCTGCCCGACACCGCGTCGACCGCCGAGCAGCGCGAGCGCGCGGAGGAGCTGCTGGCGACGTGGCGGACCCTCAGCCAGTCGCCGCTGGCTGAACGCGCCACGGTCGACGTCGCCCGAACGGTGATCCGCAGCCTCGAGGAGGCGGCGTCAGAACTCGTTCCCGCCGTCGCCGCCGCCGGCTCGCCGGACGTCGTGCTTGCGGGCGGTCCACTGCAGCGCATTCCGGAACGCTCCGAACAGCAGAGCGAGCAGCGCGAGTCCCCACTGCGCCAGCAGAACCTGCCGGATGAGTGGGCCGTTCTCGCCCACCGCGACGATCTCCAGTGACAGCAGGAACAGCAGAATCTGCGCGATCACCGTTCCCAGCTGCCACCAGCGGACGTTGGGCTTGCGGTTGCTGAAGGACACCAGGAGCACGACCTGGATCAGTGTCAGTCCCACGGCGATGCCGAAGATGGACCAGTAGATGATGTCGGCCGCGGTGGTGTACGTCTCGTCGCTGCGTCCCTCCGCCACGGCGCGCACGGCGTCGGAGATGAGCGGAAGCTGGTCCTCGCGGATCACGAAGACGTACACCACGGCGATGGCGCCCGCCAGCAGGCTCAGCACCCACAGGAACTGGCTCAGCCGCACGGTGAACGGCGGTGGCACCTTGGTGAGCACCGGAGCCTTGTTGGGGCTCGCGAGCGGAGGCCGCTCGGGCGCTTCCCGCCGCGGCGCGGCTGCCTGAGGGGCGGCGTCGGGAGCGCTTCGTGGCGCCGAGGCGGGCGAGTAGGGCGGCGGCTGCGGGCCCCGGAGGGCGGGCGGCTGCGGGCGCCCGCTCGCGTGCCCTGGCTGGGCCAGGGCACGCGAGGGCGAGTCGTTCTGCCGGTCGGGCACGTCGGTACCTTAGGGCTGCTCCTCGTACTCCACCTCGGGCGGCGGCTCCTCGGCCATGACGGGCGCTGGCTCTGCGGCCGCCGTGTCCTCGAAGGCGTCGGCGGAGCCGTAGGCGACCGTGGAGTCGGTGACCGTGGAGTCCACGACCGTCGATTCGACCGTCGTGGTGTCGTTGAACGAGTCGTCGACCTCCACATCGACGGCGACGTCGGTGGAGTCGTCGTTGAAGGAGTCGTCGACGTCCACATCGGCGTCGGTGTCGGTGTGGGTGGATTCGTCGTCGAACGAGTCGGTGATGTTGGTGGTCGTGTCGTCGTTGCCGATCGCCACATCGCCCACGGTGACGTCGTCGTCGCTGTTGTCCACGTCGGCATCCCCGCCGGCGGCCGCGCCGTTGTCGCCGCTGTTGACGACGGCGCCCTGGTCGAAGATCTGGTTGACGTCGCCTTCGGCCCAGATGTTCTGGTTGACCGACTGGTCCACGATCGTGGCGCGGTTGTCGATCGAGAAGTTGTTGGCGATGTTCCAGATCTCCTTCTCGACGGTCGGCGGCGACGGCGGATTCGGATTCACGGGCACCACGTGCGCCGCGGGCGCCGGCTTGGGGTGGATGTCGGGGCGGTCGACCACGACGGGCGCCACAGCGCGCACGTCCTCGACGCAGGCGTCGCTCAGGCCGTTGCGGGCCAGCGTGCCCTGCGGGTCCGCCTCGAACTCCTCCGCCGTGGCCGGGTCGCGCAGCAGGCTGAGGATGAACTCGATCAATGCGTCGGCAATCGTTGCCAGCGGTGTTGTCATGACGCGGCTCCTGTCACTTCGAGACTGTTTCCTGAGAGTAGATGTTGTGCACTTCGTGCGAATCGGGGGTTTCCCCGGGATCGCTGGAAGACCCCTACGGGGTTCGGGAATGGCGCGCGGCGGCGCTTGGGAGTCGGCCTCATGAGGGGCGCTCCGAAGCCAGCGCGACCCGCAGCTTGGCGATGAGATCCGAACGCGAGGTGGCGCCCAGGCGGCGGCGGATGCTCGCGATGTGATGCTCCGCGGTGCGGGGTGAGATGAAGATCGCTTCGCCGATCTCGGCGTAGGTCTTGCCCTGCAGCACCAGCCGCGCGACGTCCGTCTCGCGCTCGCTGAGGACGGATCCGCTCGGCTGCGGGCGAGGCGTGTCGGCCTGCTGCTCCGCGGGGCGTTCGGCCGCCCGGGCGTTCTCGACGGGGTGCAGCTCGCGGGCGCGGGCGAGCAGGCGCGCCGCCACCTTGCGGTCCGTCGTCCTCCTCGCGCCGTGGCCGGCCAGCCGCGCGGCATCCCATCGCAGTCCGATCGCGGCGAGGGCCTGCGCCGCCGACTCCACCTCGTCGCTGTTCGCCGTCCCGGCGAGCACCGAGGTCCAGAGCCGCCCGGCCTTCGCCATGGTGGCCGCGACGTGACTGACCGGCGCGGCCTCGACGAGCGCGTGCGCGTGCGAGCTCAGCGACTCGGGGCGATTGAGCAGGATGCCCCGCTGAATGCCCGCCCACCGCAGGTGCGCGGACCACACGGCCGGAGACCCGAGCGCTTCGACGAGCTGCGCGGCGCGCGCGAACAGCGGTTCGGTGGTCGCGGCGTCGCCCGTCCGCGCGCCGGCCGTGACGAGCTCGGCGAGCGGCAGCAGGCTGTAGAGGTCGATGTCGACGTCCAGCAGGCTGTCACGGCCGCTCTTCCACGCCGCTGCGAGACCGGCCGCGTCCTCGTAGCGCCGTGCCAGCCCGATCCGCAGCGCCTGCAGCAGCAGACCGTCCCGCGGCGCCGGCTGCGGTGTGATGGCCAGGGAGGCCTCGAGGGCTTCTCGGGCCTGCGGCCCCTGCGCCTGCTGCATGGCGATCCAGGAACGCCACAGCAGCAGTCGGGAGAGCATCCACGGCGACCCCGAGTGACCGTCCACCGCGGCGTTCACCACCGCGCTCGCGGTCGCCAGATCACCGCTGCCGATCGCGACGACCGCCGCCAGCACGGCGGGGACCTCGGGCATCGGAGAGGTGCTGCGCGACGCGGTGTACAGGTGCGACGCTCGCACGAGATCGGCCAGGGCCGCTTCCGTCGGATGCGGACGCAGTGTCGCCTCCAGCCCCCGCCGCAGCAGATCCATCGCGACGCCCAGCGTCGACGGTGCGCGGGTGACGTCTTCGCGCTCCATCGATCCGGCAGCGGCGGCGTCACCGGCGCCCAGCCACGCGATCGTCGCGCGGACGGATGCCTCGGTCGTGGCGGGCGGGTAAGCGCGGTAGAACCCGCATCCGGTGGCCAGCATGCCGCGCATCGACCACGTGGCCGCCGCCACGTCGGCCAGACGGGACCCCACCGTGGTCGTCGGCTCGCCGGTGGCGAGCGTCTCGTCCACGAGCTGTGCCGCGCCGTCGATGTCACCGCACGCCCAGGCGGCTTCGGCCTGCTTGACCGTGAGTTCAGGGAAGGAGGCGCCGGTGTCGGCGGCGGCCCGGTACAGCTCACGAGCCCGCGCGGGGTCGGAGGACAGCAGATGATCGGCGCGGTCGATCAGCCCAGGGCTCAGGCGGGGGTCCCGCACGTCGGCGAGCAGTCCCGCATCCGCCGAGCCGGTGGGGTCCGCTCCCGGCAGGGCGGCGAAGAGCTCGACGAGGCGGCGGGCGGGAAGCGCGGCACGGACGGCCGTCCGCACGATCGGCACGGCGCGACCGTTGCGCAGCAGGAGACCCTCCGCGTAGGCCTGACCGATCATCGCGTCCGGATCGTCGTGGAGGTGCGATGGCGCCGCGGCGTCGTCGGGTGACGCGACGCTCACGGCCTCGATGATCCGGCGCACCTCGTCCTCGACGACGTCCAGCCGGTGCGCGACGCTCTGCTCGAGCACGTGCGCGAGCGCCGTGTGGGCGTTGTCGGCGACGCAGTCGCGCTCGTCATGTGCGGCCAGCGCGGCCGAGACCAGCCACGACACGCCGCCGGTGACGGTGAGGATGTGATCGAGGCACGCGGGAGCGAGCTGTCGCTTGTGGGCGGTGAGATAGTCGAGGACGTCGGAGCGCGTCACATGACCGAGCACCACCGCCGGCCCGCTCCGCTCCAGCTGCCGGGCGATGCTCGAGAGCTCGGGGGAGTGGGGCCATGGCCGGCTGGTCACCACCAGCGCGGCATCCGGGTCGGTCGCGCGCTCCGCGAGCCCGTCCAGCTGGGCGTCGGCGAGCAGATGAAGGTCGTCGACGAGCAGCACGCGCGTGGGCGGTACGGCGGACACATCCGTGTCGGGGCCCAGGATGCTCACCGGCGTCTCGCTGCGCACCAGGAACCTCTGCGCGTTGCGGAGGATGGTGGTCTTGCCCGACCCGGCCGTGCCGGAGATGTGGACGCGAGGCGGGGCGTCGCCGGCGGAGAGCGCGTCCACCACGGGACGAGCATGCCGCAGCCCGGTGAAGTTCGCCGCGTCGAAGAACGACGCGGGCATCACTGTCGAGGACATCGCCGGTCCCGGGGTCAAGCGGGGACGTCGGGCGAGGGGGTGGGCGACGGTGTCTCTGCCGGTGGAGGCGGCGCCGGAGTCTCCTGCGGCGGCGTAGTGGGCTCGGGGTCGGTGGTCCCGCCCCCGGTGTCGCCGCCGCCGGTGCCGGGGTCGGTGGTTCCGCCGCCGGTGTCGCCGCCGCCGGTGCCCGGGTCGGTGGTTCCGCCGCCGGTGTCGCCGCCGCCGGTGCCCGGGTCGGTGGTTCCGCCGCCGGTGCCGGGGTCGGTGGTTCCGCCGCCGGTGTCGCCGCCGCCGGTGCCGGGGTCTGGCGTGGTGCCGGGGTCCGGCGTGGTGCCGGGGTTGGGCGTGGTGCCCGGGTTCGGCGTGGTGCCCGGGTTCGGCGTGGTGCCCGGGTCCGGGGTCGTGTCAGGATCCGTCGTCGTCCCGCCGCCGGCCGGGGTCGAGCCGGGATTCGGCGTGGAGGTCGGCCGCGGCGCCGCCGTGACGGGCTGCGGGGCCTTGCTCGGGCGCGTCGAGGGCGAGGCCTGCGGTGCGCGCTTGGCGGGCGCGCTCGCTGCGCCCTTGCGCACGCCGCTGCGGGCGTCGGATCCCGCGCGAGGCGCCGACTGGTTCTCGGACGCAGGCGGCGCCGGTGCCGTCCCCGGAGGCGCCGGTGCCGCTTCGGCGGCGGGAGCGGTCGTGGCTTCCGGCGTCGGTGCGAGGAAGCCCGATCCGCCTCCCGAGCCGGCTGTCAGCGTGCTGCCGAAGACGATGGCCGCGGCGACCACGATCGCCCCGCCTGACAGCGCGGCGATGTGCCGCGCGCTCGCCTTGGACGGCTCGGCCACCGGACCGACGGGTGCGGGCGGGGTGCTCGCCGACACGACCTCCATCTCGCCGGCGAAGGCCGCCGACCCGAGCCCCGCGAAGATCGCGAGGTCCGTCGAGACGCCGAGCTGCTCGTCGGTGGCGCGGATCAGGGCGGTGCGCGCGGCTCCGAGGGCGATCGACGACTTCGGGTCGGCATCGATGGCGGTGGGCCGATCGAGCTGCTCGGAGAGTCGCTGCGTGACGAGCGGGATGCGCGAGGATCCCCCGATGAGGAGGATCGACTCCAGCTGTGCCGGCTCGAGTCCGGCGGCGTCGAGGGCGTCCTGCAGGGCGTCGATCGTCTGCGCGATGGAGCTGTCGATCATCGCCTCGAACTCGCCGCGCGTCAGCCGGACGCTCGACCGGCCGGCCGGCACGAGGACGGGGATCACGACGTCGGAGTCGAACGACAGCGCCTCCTTGGCGTCGATGCACTCGCGGCGCAGCTGGGACAGTGCGATGCGCGTGTCGGGGGAGCCGTCCTGCAGCACGTCCGCGGGGACCTCCGCGGAGCGCAGCACATGCCGGAGTACGGCATCGTCGAAATCGGCGCCGCCGAGGCTGTCCAGGCCCACGGGCTCGCCCACCGGGTGGAACGATCCGTCGGCCTTGCGCAGGATGACGCAGTCGAAGGTGCCGCCGCCGAGGTCGTACACCGCGAGCGTCTCGCCGTCTTCGAGGGCGCGCGAGGCCTCGTAGTGCCGCGCGGCGGCTTCGGGCTCGGTGATGAACTCCACATCGGTGACGCCGAGCTGCTCGAGCGCCGACCGGACCAGCCCGATGCGGTGCGGCCCCCACATGGCGGGGTGGGTCAGGATGACGCCGGTGGGGAAGGCCCCTTCACGTTCGGCCACCGCCTCCATCACGCCGACGACGGTGCGCGCGTAGAGCTGCTCGGCGCGGATGGCGCGGCCGCCGACGACGAGCGGGACCTCGTCGCCGATGCTGCGCTTGAACTCGCGCACCAGCCGGTCCGGCTGCGTGACCCCCCGACGTTCGGCGACGTCGCCGAGAAGGACTTCGCCGTCCTCGGCCACGAACGCCACCGTGGCGACGCTGTCGCTGCGGCGCCCCAGCGCGAAAGGCGCCGTGACGATGCTGCCGTCGGGCTGAAGTCTCGCCGTCGCCGCCCCCACGCGACTCGTCCCGACATCGACGGCGAGAAAATACGAATGACCCATCGAAATGCCCCCACATCCCTGTGCGAGCCTCCCCAGCTCGCGTCGCCCCCTCGATTCCCCACGAAGCGGTGGGCGACGGCTGCGATCGTACCTGCGCCCCAGGACGTCCTCAAGGGACAAGCGTGATCCGGATGCAAGTGTGCGGAAAGCGGTCCTTTCACGCGCATGACATCGTGTTGGCACTCACGTTGCATGAGTGCCAATCCCTTGCCTAGACTGGCGTTAGCACTCTCAGTGTGCGGGTGCTAACGAGTCTTCAGTCTCAAGAAAGAAGAGGTAGACCGTGTCGGTTTCCATCAAGCCGCTCGAGGACCGCATCGTCATCAAGCAGGTCGAGGCCGAGCAGACCACGTCTAGCGGTCTGGTCATCCCCGACACCGCCAAGGAGAAGCCCCAGGAGGGCGAAGTCGTGGCGGTGGGCCCCGGCCGTATCGACGACAACGGCAACCGTGTTCCGCTCGACGTCGCCGTCGGCGACCGCGTGATCTACAGCAAGTACGGCGGAACCGAGGTCAAGTTCGGCGCGGACGAGTTCCTCGTGCTCTCGGCCCGCGACGTCCTGGCGGTCGTCGTCCGCTGATTCTCCGCGCACCGCGCACTTCCGGAAGGGTCGGATGCTTCGGCATCCGGCCCTTCCGCCTCTCCGGAGGGCGGCGTCCGGCCCGCCGGCGGTCGTAGGCTGGGGCGGTGAGTCGCGAACCGTCGGAGCCCGCCCAGACCGGTGACCTGGCGGAGGCGGCGGCCTCGACCGCGGGCATCGCTCTGCCCCCGGCATCCGCATCGCGCGCTCCCGGAGCCGGGCGGACGGATGCCTCGCGCGAGCACCTGCTCGGTGGGGTGTACGCGTTCTCGGCTTACCTGCTGTGGGGCTTCCTGCCGCTGTACTTCGTGCTGCTCGTTCCCACCGGAGCGTTCGAGCTGGTGGCGTGGCGGATCGTGCTGTCGCTGGGCTTCTGCGCGATCCTGCTCACCGTCACGCGCTCGTGGGGGCGGCTCGTCGCGGTGATGCGACAGCCGCGGCTGCTGTGGCTGACGGCGCTGGCCGGCGTCCTGATCTACGTCAACTGGCAGGTGTTCATCCTCGGTGCGCTCAGCGGCCACGTGATCGAGACGAGCCTCGGCTACTTCATCAACCCCATCGTGACGGTCCTGCTCGGCGTCCTCGTGCTGCGCGAGCGCCTGCGCACCACCCAGTGGGTCGCGATCGGCGTCGCCGTCGCCGCCGTCCTCGTGATCGTCGTCGGCTACGGCTCGTTCCCGTGGATCGCGCTGACGCTCGCGGCATCCTTCGGGGTGTACGGCCTCGTGAAGAAGAAGGTCGGCCCGTCGGTGGACGCCGTGAGCGGCCTGACCCTGGAGACGCTCTGGCTCACGCCGATCGCCGTCGTCGTGCTGGTCGTGGTGGGGACGACCTCCGGCATCACGATGGGCGCGAACGGCTGGCATCACACCGTGCTGCTGAGCCTCGCCGGCATCGTCACGGCGGTGCCGCTGCTGCTGTTCGCGGCCGGCGCGCGCCGTACGACCCTGACGCTCGTCGGCCTGCTGCAGTTCGTCGCGCCGATCCTCCAGTTCCTCATCGGATGGCTGCTGCTAAGCGAGCCGATGCCCATCGAGCGCTGGATCGGCTTCGGGCTCGTGTGGGTGGCGCTCGCGGTGCTCACCGTCGACTCCGTGCTCCACGCGCGCCGCACCCGCCGCCTGGCGGTGTCCTGACCGGCGGAGCCGGCGGGAGGGTCAGCGCACCAGGCGCGCGATCGCCTGCGTCGCCTCGGTGATCTTGGCGTCCGCCTCCGCGCCGCCCAGCCGCGCGGCGTCCACGACGCAGTGACGGAGGTGGTCGTCGAGCAGCCCCACCGCCACAGCCTCGAGCGCCGAGGTCAGAGCGCTGATCTGGGTGAGGATGTCGATGCAGTACTTCTCGTCCTCGACCATCTTGTGGATGCCTCGCGCCTGTCCCTCGATGCGCTTGAGGCGGTTGAGGTACTTGTCCTTGTCGGTGATGTATCCATGGTGGCCGTGCTCGGTGGGCGCGGCGGCGGTATCGATGGTCATCGACCCTCCTTCTTCGGTGTGAATGCGGTGCGGAAACGGCGGAGCCGGAGGCTGTTGCCCACCACGAAGACGCTCGACAGCGCCATGGCGCCCCCGGCGATCATCGGGTTGAGCAGGCCGAGGGCGGCCAGCGGGATGGCGGCGACGTTGTAGGCGAACGCCCAGAACAGGTTGGTCTTGATCGTGCCGAGGGTGGACCGTGACAGGCGGATCGCGTCGGCGGCGCTGCGCAGATCGCCGCGGACCAGCGTGATGTCGGATGCCTCGATGGCCGCATCCGTCCCCGTTCCCATCGCCATGCCGAGGTCGGCCTGCGCGAGCGCTGCGGCGTCGTTCACGCCGTCGCCGACCATCGCCACCACATGCCCTTCGGCCTGGAGTGCTTTGATGACGTCGACCTTCTCGTGCGGGAGCACTTCGGCGGTGACGCGGTCGACGCCCACCTGCTCGGCGATCGCGTGCGCCGCGGCGGCGTTGTCGCCGGTCAGCAGCACCGGTGTGAGCCCCAGGCGGCGAAGACGGGTGATCGCCTCGCGGCTGGTCGGCTTCACCTGATCGGCGACGACCAGCAGTCCGCGCACGGCACCGTCCCACGCGACCAGCACCGCCGTCCGGCCGGATGCCTCGGCACGGCGCTTGGCGTCTGCGAGGTCTGCCGGCACGGTCAGCGCCCACTCGGTGAGCAGCGCCTCGCGGCCGGCGAGCACGGCGTGCCCGTCGACGACGCCCGAGACTCCCACGCCGGGGATGCTCTGGAACGACTCGACCGCGGGAAGCGAGCCCGTCTCCGCCTCGGCGGCGGCGGCGATGGCCCGTGCGATGGGGTGCTCCGACGCGTGTTCGAGGGCACCCGCGAGGCGCAGCAGCTCTGCGCGCGGCGAGGCGGTGCCCTGCTCGCGGATCGCGGCGGTCCCTTGCTCGCGGATTCGGAGATCCTCGCCGGATTCGGAGGCCTCGGCGCTGCCGGACCGAATCCGCGCGCCGTCTCCGAATCCGGGGTCGGGGTCGGAGGCGGGGGCGGATGCGACGTCGACGGGGTCGGATGCCTCGCCGGCGACCACGACGTCCACGAGCGCCATGCGGCCGGTGGTCACGGTGCCGGTCTTGTCGAGCACCACGGTGTCGACGGTGCGCGTGGACTCGAGCACCTCGGGGCCCTTGATGAGGATGCCCAGCTGCGCCCCGCGTCCGGTGCCGACGAGGAGGGCCGTCGGTGTGGCGAGGCCGAGCGCGCACGGGCACGCGATGATGAGCACGGCGACCGCCGCCGTGAACGCCATCGACGGGTCGGCGCCGGTGAGGAGCCATCCCACGAGGGTTCCGAGGGCGATGAGCAGCACGATGGGGACGAACACGCCCGAGATGCGGTCGGCGAGGCGCTGCACGTCGGCCTTGCCGGACTGCGCCTCCTCGACAAGGCGCGCCATCTGCGCCAGTTGCGTGTCGTCGCCCACGCGCGTCGCGCGGACGACGAGCCGGCCGCCCGCGTTCACGGTCGCGCCGATCACGCCGTCGCCCGGACCGACCTCGACGGGCACCGACTCGCCGGTGACCATGGATGCGTCCACGGCGGAGGTGCCCGAGACGATGACGCCGTCCGTGGCGATCTTCTCTCCGGGGCGGACGACGAACTCGTCGCCGGCACGAAGCTCGGCGATGGGGACCCGCACCTCCGCCGCACCGCCGTCGGCGGTCGGGCGCAGCACCGCGACGTCCTTCGCGCCGAGCTCGAGGAGGGCCCGCAGCGCGGCTCCGGCGCGGCGCTTGGAGCGCAGTTCGAAGTATCGCCCGGCGAGCACGAAGGTCGTCACGCCGGATGCCACCTCGAGGTAGATGTTGCCCGCACCATCGGTGGGCTGCACCGACCACTCGAAGGCGTCCATCATGCCCGGCATCCCGGCATCGCCGAGGAACAGCGCGTACAGCGACCAGAGGAACGCGGCCGAGACGCCGAGCGAGATGAGGGTGTCCATCGTGGCGGCGCCGTGACGCAGGTTCAGCCACGCGGCGCGGTGGAACGGCCAGGCACCCCACACCACGACCGGCGCGGCGAGTGTGAGGGAGGCCCACTGCCACGAGGTGAACTGGAGCGCGGGGATCATCGCGAGCAGGATCACCGGCAGCGACAGCAGCGCCGACCCGATGACCCGCCGCCGCAGCGTGGTCAGCTCGGTGTCGGCGGCGGGTGCCTCGGCGTCCGGCTCGACGGGAGGCGCCGGCAGCGTCGCGGTGTACCCGGTCTTGACGACCTCATCGATGAGCGCCTGGGGGTCGAACTCCGGCGGCACGTTCACGACCGCCTTCTCGGTGGCGTAGTTGACGGATGCCTCGACGCCGTCGAGGCGGTTCAGCCGCTTCTCGATCCGCGCGGCGCAGGACGCGCACGTCATGCCGCCGATCTCGAGTTCGACGCGCGCCGGGGCGGTCATCAGGCGCGCACGGCCGAGTAGCCGGCCTCGTCGACGGCGGCCAGGACGATCTCGTCGGCGATCTCGGTCGCGGAGGTCACCGTGAGAACGCCCGACGCGGCGCTGACCTGGACCTCCTGGACGCCGTCGATCTTCGTCACCTCGCTGCGGACGGATGCCTCGCAGTGTCCGCACGTCATGCCGGTCACCTGATACTGCGCTTGCGTCATGTCGATCTCCGTTTCGTTCCTGTGGATACCCCTGAGGGGTACCGAGGACAACTCTATACCCTGCTGGGGTATGAGGGGCCGCGAAGGCGCTGTTCGTGGGCCGCCGACTCCGTTACACATCGTTAACGAACGGCAACATTGGCGAGCCTTCGGCGCGATTAGGTTTAGGGCACTGGGTCGGCGCTGGAGCCGCGCCCGCGTTCATAACAGCAAGGAGCAACATGAGCGTCTTCACCCGCTCGCGCAAGTCCGCCCTCCTCGGCGGCATCGCGCTCGCCGGCGCCTCTGTCCTCGTGCTCGCCGGTTGTTCCGGTGGCACGGGCGGTGGCGACACGGAGCCGAGCGAATCGGCTGCTGGGCCCACCGAGGAGCTGAGCCTCAAGATCGGCACCGCCCTGCCGCAGACGGGCAACCTGGCCTTCCTCGGCCCGCCCGAAGAGGCCGGCGTGGCGTACGCCGCCTCCCAGATCAACGAAGCCAGCGCCGACACCGGCCTCGACGTCGAGGTCATCTTCGGCGACTCGGGCGACACCGACAACAAGGCGTACGAGGCCGAGGTGCCGCGACTGCTCGGCGAGGGCGTGTCCGCCATCATCGGTGCGGCCTCGTCCGGTGTGTCGCTGCAGTTCATCGACCAGGTCACCGGTGCCGGCGTCATCCAGTTCTCGCCCGCGAACACCTCGGACGCCTTCACGACGTACGACGACAACGGCCTGTACTTCCGCACGGCGCCGTCCGACGTCCTGCAGGGGGAGGTGCTCGGCAACCTGATCGCCGAGGACGGCCACCAGACGCTCGGCATGATCGTGCTGAACGACTCGTACGGCACGGGCCTGGCCAAGTACGTCACCGAGGCATTCGAGGCGGCCGGCGGCGAGGTCGTCGCCGCTCCCACCTACAACACCGGTGACACGAGCTTCGACGCGCAGATCAGCGAGGTCCTCGCGGCCGACCCGGACGCGATCGCGCTGATCACGTTCGAAGAGGTCAAGACGATCCTCCCGGGTCTGTTCGGACAGTTCCCCGCCGAGAACCTGTACTTCGTCGACGGCAACCTGGCCAACTTCGGGGACGAGTTCCCTCCGGGTTCGCTGACGGGTGCGAAGGGCACGTTCCCCGGGCTGTCGCTGGACACGATCACCGACTTCACCGACGCGCTGCAGGAGTTCAACGAGGGCGAGGGCAACCCGCCGCTCACGGAGTTCACGTACGCGGCCGAGTCGTATGACGCGACCATCCTTCTCGCGCTGGCTTCGCTGGCTGCGGGCTCGGCGGACGCGGCCGCGATCGCCGAGAAGCTGATCGAGGTCTCGGGCGGCTCCGGCGACGGTGAGAAGTGCGAGTCCTACGCCGAGTGCGCCGAGATCATCGTGGGCGGTGGCACCGCCGACTACGACGGCATCTCGGGTCCGATCACCTTCGACGAGGTCGGCGACCCGACGGAGGCGTCGATCGGCATCTACCAGTTCGGCGAGGACAACACCTACGCGGCCTACGAGGGCTGATCCTTCCGAGCGCACGGGCCCCGGATCTGCGGATCCGGGGCCCGTTCCCGTTGTGCACCGGCCGGGAGGCTCGCGTGCGGCGGCCCGACAAGGGAAAGAGGGCGGATGCCACGGCATCCGCCCTCTTCGTCTGCAGGGTGTCAGGTGCCCAGCGTGCCCAGGTAGAGCTCGGTGACCTTTGGGTCGCGAAGCAGCTCGCGACCGGTTCCGGTGTAGGCGTCGCGGCCCTGGTCGAGGACGTATCCGCGGTCGCAGATCTGCAGGCAGCGCCGCGCGTTCTGCTCGACCATGATGCACGTGACCCCGGCCTTGTTGATCTCGGAGACGCGGATGAACGCCTCGTCCTGACGCACGGGGGACAGGCCCGCCGACGGCTCGTCCAGGAGCAGCACCTTCGGGTCCATCATGAGCGCTCGGCTCATGGCGACCATCTGGCGCTCGCCGCCGGAGAGAGACCCGGCACGCTGCTTGAGGCGCTTGCCCAGCTCGCCGAAGATCCCCGTCACGAACTCTAGGCGCTCCTTGTAGATGCCGGGCCGCTGGTACAGCCCCATCTGCAGGTTCTCCTCGATGGTGAGGCTCGGGAAGACGTTGTTGTTCTGCGGGATCATGCCGACCCCTCGCGCGACCAGCTTGTTCGCGCGCAGACCGGTGATGTCCTCGCCTTCGAGCGAGATGGTGCCGCTGCGGACGTTGACCTGGCCGAAGATGGCCTTGAGCAGCGTCGACTTGCCGGCGCCGTTGGGGCCGATGATGCCGATCAGCTCGCCCTGGTGGGCCACGAGGCTGCAGCCGTTGAGGATGTTGACCCCGGGCAGGTATCCCGCGTGCACCTCGTCGATGGCGACGACAGGTGTCGCGGTGGCGGTGGAAGCGCTCACTTGCCTCCCTCCTGTTCTTCTTCAGCGATGCCCCGGTCGACGATGGCGTCGGCGTCCGCGGCGGCGGAGGCGGCCGCATCCGTCGTCGGGTCGGCCTGGACGACGTCGATGCGGCCGGTCACCACACCGAGGTCCAGCTCCTGGTGCGCGCCCAGGTAGGCGTCGACGACGGCCGGGTCCTTCATGACGGCCTCGGGAGCGCCCTCGGCGACGATCCTGCCCTCGGCCATCACGACCACCCAGTCGGCGATATGCCGGACCATGTGCATGTCGTGCTCGACGAACAGCACGGTCATGCCTTCGTCCTTGAGCCCCAGGATGTGGTCCAGCAGCGACTGCGTGAGGGCCGGGTTCACACCGGCCATCGGCTCGTCGAGCATCACCAGCGTCGGCTCGGTCATGAGCGATCGCGCCATCTCGAGGAGCTTTCGCTGACCGCCGGAGAGGCTGGCGGCGAAGTCGTCGGCCTTGGCGTCGAGCTTGAACTTCTTCAGCAGCTCCATCGCGCGGACTTCGAGGCCCTCGTCCTGCTTGCGCCACAGCGCCGGGATCATGCCGGCCCAGAACTTCTCGCCACGCTGATTCTTCGCGCCGAGCTTCATGTTCTCCATGACCGTGAGCAGTCCCAGCGCCTTGGTGAGCTGGAACGTGCGCACCAGGCCCATCCGCGCCACCTTGTACGCGGGCATGCCCGAGAGCGACGTGCCGTCGAAGGTCCAGGTGCCGTGGTCGGGCTTGTCGAACCCGGTGAGGAGGTTGAACAGGGTGGTCTTTCCCGCCCCGTTCGGGCCGATGAGCGCGGTGATGACGCCGCGCGGGATCTCGAGGTGCTCGACGTCGACCGCCGTGACGCCGCCGAAGGAGCGATGGACGCCGTCGGCGATGATGATCGGGTCGACCTTCGCGACGCCGGGGACTGCGTCGCCGACATGAAGACCCGTGGTCTTCGGCCGGGCGACCGGAGCGGAGCCGGTGACCGGCGGGGTTTCACTTGACAAAGGTCAGCTCCTTCTTGTTGCCCAGGAGCCCCTGCGGCATGAAGATCACGAGCAGCATGAGCGCGACGCCCACGAGGATGAAGCGCAGGGTGCCCGCCTGGATCTGCGTCAGGCCGGGGAGCAGCCCGGCCGCCGCCAGCGACGGCAGCACGTTGGCCAGCAGGGTCTGCAGCACCCAGAAGATGAGAGATCCCAGCAGCGGGCCGAACACCGTCGCCGCGCCGCCGAGGAGGAGCGCGGTCCACACGAAGAACGTCAGCGACGTCACGTAGACGCCGGGGCTGACGGCGGAGGGCAGCGCGTACACGATGCCGCCGGCCGCGGCCAGCACGCCGCCGAGGACGAGCGCCTGCATCTTGTACGAGAAGACGTTCTTGCCGAGCGAGCGCACGGCGTCCTCGTCCTCGCGGATGCCCTTCAGCGTCCGCCCCCACGGGCTGCGCACCAGCATCCACACCACGAGAGCCGCGATGCCGAGCGTGACCAGGCCCATGATGCGCACCCACCAGCCCGTCTCGTTATACGTCCACGGCCCGAAGCCGTACTGACCGTCGGGGATCGGGTTCGCGGAGCGGAAGCTTGCGTGGTACCCGCTGAGGCCGTCGGCCGAGCCCGTGACGGGGTCGAAGGCGGTGGTCAGGAACAGCAGGCGCACGACCTCGGCGGCGGCGATCGTCACGATCGCCAGGTAGTCGCCTCGCAGTCGCAGCGTCGGGATGCCGAGGATCAGGGCGAACACCGCGGCGGCGACGAGGCCGACGAGGGCGCCGAGCCACCAGGGGAAGCCGAAGGTGAGGATCGAGATGGCGTAGCCGTAGGCGCCGATCGCCATGAAGCCGGCGATGCCCATGTTGATCAGGCCGGAGTAGCCGAAGTGCACCGCCAGGCCCAGGGCGGCCAGTGCGTAGCCCATCGTGGCGGGGCTGAGGATCGACGAGGCCGTGTTCGAGAGAATCTGAATCCAGTCCATGGGTGGGTCCTAACCGATCCGCTCGCGTCGTCCGAGGATGCCCTGTGGTCGGAACAACAGGATGACGATGAGGATGAACAGTGCGCTGGCGTACTTGAGGTCGGCGGGGATCCACAGGCTCGACACCTCGACGAGGAGGCCGACGATGAGCGCGCCGATGAGGGCGCCGTAGGCCGTGCCCAGGCCGCCGAGCACCACGGCGGCGAACATCAGCAGCAGGATCTGCGCGCCCATGTCCCACTTGATGCCGGGACGGTAATACGCGTAGAGGATGCCCGCGAGTCCGGCGAGGGTGCCCGCGACGATCCAGACCACGCGGACGACGGCATCCACGTCGATGCCGGACGCTGCCGCCAGCGACGGGTTGTCCGAGATGGCGCGCGTGGCCTTGCCGAGTCGGGACCTCGTCAGCCAGAGGGCGAAGGCGATGATGACGACGATGGAGATCGCCAGTGACACCATGTCGATGACGCTCAGCTGCACGACGCCGAACAGCGGGATCTTGGTGCCGGACGATCCCGGCAACTGCAGCGTCCCGCCGCTGATGAAGAGCTGGAAGGTGTAGCGCAAAGCCAGGGAGAGGCCGATGCTCACGATCATCAGCTGCACCACGCCGACGCGGCGCCGGCGGAGCGGTCGCCACAGGATCATGTCGAGCACGAGCCCGAGCGCCGCGCTCAGCACGACGGCGATAGGGAAGCCCAGCCACCACGGGAGTGCGAGGCTCGCCGGTCCCACCAGGAACAGGCCTGCGATGGCGCCGAAGGTCACCATCTCGCCGTGCGCGAAGTTCGAGATGCCTGTCGTTCCGTAGACCAGCGACAACCCGATCGCGGCGAGGGCGAGCATCAGCCCGAAGCTGAGGCCCTGGATGATGCGCTGCACCAGCTGGTCGAAGAACCCGGTGACGTTGCGCTCGCCCTCGCCGATGAAGAAGTTGACGCTCACGCGCCCGCCGGGGCCGACGGTGACCTCCTTCTCGTTCGGCGAGTCGTCCTCGGGGTCGACCACGGCGATGCCCTCGGGCAGGGTCGACTCGTCGAGCGTGACGGTGTACTCGGCGTTGCGCTCGGGCACCGAGACCCGCCATTGGCCGTTCTCGTCCGTCTCCACCTCCTGCTCGCCGCCGGGGCCGTCGATCGTCAGCACGACGCCCTCCAGCGGCTCGCCGTCCAGCTGCACGTTGCCGCTGATGCGGTAGGGATCGCCTTCGGCCGCCGTCGCGGAGACGGTGCCGGCGAGGACGCCGAAGAGTGCGAGCAGCAGAGCAAGGAGCGACGTCGTCGTCCACGCTCGGGCTCGTCGGACCTCGTGGGTCGTGCGAGTCACGGAACCTCCAGTTCGGCGCCATAGCCGGTGTCGGGTCGCATCGGCCGTGATGAGACGGTACGAGCGTAATGTGTCGGTTCTGTTTCACCTACATGCCTGTGAAGGAACGTGACCCAATCGGAACGGGTTGTCCGATCGCGTTCCGGGAGCGGGAATGAATCGCCCGCCGCGCCGCTTAGAATCGAGTACGGAGCGTCACGAGCGCACCGGCCGTCGCCGTCCACCCCCGAGAACGCGCGCCGCGCGCGCAGGAGACCCCATGGAGCACAACGACCCCTTCGGCTTCGTCGGACTGACCTACGACGACGTGCTGCTGCTGCCCGGGCACACCGACGTCATCCCCAGCGAGGCCGACACGTCGTCACGCGTCACGCGCCGCATCACCGTCGCGACCCCGCTCATCTCGAGCGCCATGGACACCGTCACAGAGGCGCGGATGGCGATCGCCATCGCCCGCGAGGGCGGGCTCGGCATCATCCACCGGAATCTGTCCATCGAGGACCAGGCCGCGATGGTCGACCGCGTCAAGCGCAGCGAGTCCGGCATGATCACCGACCCGATCACCACGACGCCCGACGCCACGGTCGAGGAAGTCGACGCGCTCTGCGCGCAGTACCGGATCTCGGGGCTTCCGGTCGTCGACGCCGACGGACGCCTGGTGGGAATCATCACCAACCGCGACATGCGCTTCGTCTCGGGCTTCGAGCGCCAGACCACGAAGGTCCGCGACGTCATGACGAGCGAGAACCTCGTCACCGGTCGCGTCGGCATCAGTGCCGGCGAGGTCATCGCGCTGTTCGCCCAGCACCGCGTCGAGAAGCTCCCTCTCATCGACGACGAGGGCAAGCTCGCCGGTCTCATCACCATCAAGGACTTCGACAAGAGCGAGAAGTACCCCCTCGCCACGAAGGACGAGCACGGACGCCTGCGCGTGGGCGCCGCCATCGGCTTCTTCGGCGACGCCTGGCAGCGCGCCGAGGCGCTCCGCGACGCGGGTGTCGACGTGATCGTCGTCGACACCGCCAACGGCCAGTCCGCGGGCGTCATCGACATCGTCCGCCGACTCAAGGCCGACCCGAGCTTCGAGCACATCGACGTCATCGGCGGCAACGTCGCCACGCGCGAGGGCGCCCAGGCGCTCATCGATGCCGGCGTCGACGCCGTCAAGGTGGGGGTCGGGCCGGGCTCGATCTGCACCACCCGCGTCGTCGCGGGCGTCGGCGTGCCCCAGGTGACCGCCGTGTACGAGGCGTCCCTCGCCGCGCGCGAGGCGGGTGTGCCGGTGATCGCCGACGGCGGCCTCCAGTACTCCGGCGACATCGCCAAGGCGCTCGTCGCCGGTGCCGACACCGTGATGCTCGGCTCCCTGCTGGCCGGCACCGACGAGTCGCCGGGCGAGATCGTCTTCCAGGGCGGCAAGCAGTTCAAGCAGTACCGCGGCATGGGCTCGCTCGGGGCGCTGCAGACCCGCGGCAAGAAGACCTCCTACTCGAAGGACCGCTACTTCCAAGCGGACGTCCCCAGCGACGACAAGCTGATCCCCGAGGGCATCGAGGGTCAGGTCGCGTACCGCGGCCCGGTGTCGGCGGTGGCGTACCAGCTGGTGGGCGGACTGCGGCAGTCGATGTTCTACGTCGGCGCTCGCACGATCGAGGAGCTCAAGGCCAAGGGCAAGTTCGTCCGCATCACCCCCGCGGGTCTGAAGGAATCGCACCCGCACGACGTGCAGATCGTCGTCGAGGCGCCGAACTACAAGCGCTGACCTGGAGCGGATGCCGCGTCATTCCCCGCGGCGTCCGACTCTTCGCGTGGATCGGCCGAGCCCTCGGTAGCCTGAGCGCATGATCAGGCAGCGACAGCATCCGGACGCCACCCAGGCGACCACGCGGCTGGAAGCGTTCACCGACGGCGTCTTCGCGATCGCGGCGACGCTGCTCGTTCTCGACCTGACGACGCACGAGCTCGGAAAGGTCGATTCCGACGCGCAGCTGTGGAGCAGGCTCGGCGGGATGGGCGAGCTCTTCCTCAACTTCGCGCTGAGCTTCGTGCTGCTGTGCCTGCTGTGGATGGTGCATGTGCAGCAGTTCGCGCACATCGCCCGGGTGGACGCGACGCTGACATGGCTGAACAGCGCGCGGCTGCTGTTCATCGTGCTGGTGCCGTTCGCGACCGGCCTGACGACGCAGTACTCCGAGTACGTCGCGGGGCGCCTCGCGATGCCGGTGGCCTTCTTCCTCGCGATCCTGTTCAGCTGGGTCCAGTGGCAGTGGGCCCGGGCGCACCGCGAGACGCTGATGCCCGACATGGGCGAGGCGGAAGCCGTGGCATCCGGTCGGGGGGCGCTCAGCGCGCTGCTGATCGCCGGCGTCGTCGTCGTGCTGGCCCCGTGGGTGGGGTCCGTGGCGTTCCTGCTGTTCGCCCTCGACGGCCTGCTCACCCGCGCCCTGCAGGGGAAGAGCGCCTAGCCTCCGCGACGGGTCTTCCGCGCGTCTGCGGCCGGTCGTATGTTGGCGGCATGTGCCGGAACATCCACACGCTCCACAACTTCGAGCCCGCCGCGACCTCGGATGAGGTCCACGCCGCCGCGCTCCAGTACGTGCGCAAGATCGCGGGCACGACGAAGCCCTCGAAGGCCAACGAGGAGGCGTTCAACCGTGCAGTGCATGACATCGCGCACGCCACGCAGCACCTCCTCGCCGACCTCGTGACGACGGCGCCGCCGAAGAACCGCGAGGAGGAGGCGGCGAAGGCCCGCGAGCGCGCCATCAAGTCCGGCCGCTACGCCGTCGCCTGATCCCGCGTTCCGGGAACCCGGATTCGGATCACCGCCTCGGATTCGGATTCCCCGCGCTGAGGCATCCGAATCCAGACATCCCATCCGAATCCGTGACCCCGATCCGGATCCGCGCCGGTGACCCTGTCGCTGAGGACAAGCGCGGCGACGAGAGGTCGCTCGCGCCTGACCCGCCCGACCCGCTAGTCTGGTCGGCTCCCTCGGCGACCCCGCCAGTGAGCAGACAGGGATCACCGTGGGGTACATCGACATCGCCGCCGTCTCGTTCGTGCTTCCGGACGGGCGGCCACTCCTCGACGACGTCTCGTTCCGCGTCGGCGAGGGCACCACGACGGCGCTCATCGGCCAGAACGGCGCCGGCAAGACGACGCTGCTGCGCATCATCCGCGGCGAGATCGCGGCGCACGGCGGCGTCGTGTCGATCGACGGCGGGCTCGGCGTCATGGACCAGTTCGTCGGTCACGGCGAGGCGGGACAGACCGTCCACGACCTGCTCATCTCCGTCGCGCCGGAGCGCGTCCGCCGGGCCGCTCGCGAGCTGGAGGATGCCGAGGCGGCGATCATCGAGCACGACGACCTCGATACGCAGATGCGCTACGCCGGCGCGATCGCCGACTACGCCGAGGCGGGCGGATACGAGTACGAGACCGTCTGGGACACGTGCACGACCGCGGCGCTCGGCATCCCGTTCTCGCGAGCCCGCTTCCGGGAGCTGACGAGCCTGTCCGGCGGCGAGCAGAAGCGTCTCGCCCTCGAGGCGCTGCTGCGCGGACCGGACGAGGTGCTGCTGCTGGACGAGCCGGACAACTACCTGGATGTGCCCGGCAAGCGCTGGCTCGAGGAGCGTCTGCGGGAGACGCCGAAGACGGTGCTGCTGGTCTCTCACGACCGCGAGCTGTTGGCGCGGACGGCGGACCGCATCGTGACGCTCGAAGCGGGTGGGGCCGGCAGCACGGCGTGGGTGCACGGCGGCGGCTTCGCGACGTATCACCGAGCGCGGGACGAGCGGATGGCGCGCCTTGACGAGCTGCGCCGGCGCTGGGACGAGCAGCACGCCAAGCTCAAGGCGCTCGTCGCCGACCTCAAGGTCAAGGCGGCCGCCAACGACGGATTCGCGTCCCGGTACCGCGCGGCGCAGACGCGACTGCGGATGTTCGAGGAGGCCGGTCCGCCTCTCGAGCGGCCGAAGGAGCAGGAGCTGGACGTGCGTCTGCGAGGCGCTCGCACCGGACGCCGCGCTGTCGTCGCCGAGCAGCTCGAGCTGACGGGGCTCATGCGACCGTTCGACCTCGAGGTCTGGTTCGGCGATCGCGTGGCCGTGCTCGGCTCCAACGGCTCCGGCAAGTCGCACTTCCTGCGGCTCCTCGCGCGAGGTGGAACCGACCCCGACGGCCGCCTCGGGCACGTCACGACCACAGGAGCGGGGCTCGAACCCGTGACGCACTCCGGCCGGGCGGTCCTGGGAGCGCGCGTCGTGCCGGGATGGTTCGCCCAGACGCACCGGCATCCCGAGTTCGCCGGGCGGACTCTCCTGGACATCCTGCACCGCGGCGAGGACGCGCGGCAAGGACTGCCGCGGGATGCCGCCAGCAGCGCCCTGGACCGCTACGGACTCGTCGCGCAGGCCGAGCAGGTGTTCGACAGCCTGTCCGGAGGGCAGCAGGCGCGGTTCCAGATCCTGCTGCTGGAGCTGTCGGGAGCGACGCTGCTGCTGCTCGACGAGCCGACCGACAACCTCGATCTGGTGTCGGCCGAGGCGCTGCAGGACGCGCTCGCCCGGTTCGAGGGCACGGTGCTCGCCGTGACCCACGACCGGTGGCTCGCCCGATCCTTCGACCGGTTCCTCGTGTTCGGCTCCGACGGCCGGGTGTTCGAGTCGGATCAGCCGGTCTGGGACGAGGCGCGCGTCGTGCGCCAGCGGTGACCCCTGCTCGCCTGATCCCGCGTGAGTCGCGCGCGCGTCCCGCCCACTCCGGGGTTCGGATCACCGCCTCGGATTCGGATGCCCCGCGCTGAGGCATCCGAATCCACGCATCGCATCCGAATCCGAGTGCGCTCACTGGGCGCCGTACCAGCGCCGCCGCGCCGCCGCGCCGTCGCGCCGTCGCGCCGCGGCCCAGTCCTGGATTCGGATCATGGCCTCGGATGCGGATGCTGCACGCCGGTCTGTCCGAATGCGCGGACCGGGTCCGAATCCGTGTGGAGGAGGGCGCACGGACGCGCCGCGGCATCCGAAACCCCGGCCGGTAGGCTGGGGACGTGAGCATGGACATCGAACTCGGTCGCGCCAAGCGCGCGCGTCGCGCCTACACGTTCGACGACATCGCGGTGGTGCCGTCGCGGCGCACGCGCAACCCCGAGGATGTCTCCACCACGTGGACGATCGACGCGTTCAGCTTCGACATCCCGGTGCTGGGCGCCCCGATGGATTCCGTCGTAAGCCCTCGCACCGCCATCATGCTCGGTCAGCTCGGCGGCCTGGGCGTCCTCGACCTCGAAGGTCTGTGGACGCGCTACGACGACCCCGAGCCGCTCCTGGACGAGATCGCCCGTCTCGACAAGGGCGACGCGACGCGACGCATGCAGGAGCTCTACGCCGAGCCGATCAAGCCCGAGCTCGTGCGCGACCGGCTCGCCGAGATCCGCGCGGCGGGCGTCACGGTCGCCGGCGCGCTCACCCCCCAACGCACGCAGGAGCTGTACGAGACGGTCGTCGCGGCGGGCGTGGACCTGTTCGTCATCCGCGGCACGACGGTCTCGGCCGAGCACGTCTCGAGCGTCGACCAGCCCCTCAACCTCAAGAAGTTCATCTACGACCTCGACGTGCCGGTCATCGTCGGCGGCGCCGCGACGTACACCGCCGCGCTGCACCTCATGCGCACCGGCGCCGCCGGGGTCCTGGTGGGCTTCGGCGGAGGAGCGGCCTCGACCACCCGCGCCACGCTCGGCATCCACGCGCCCATGGCGACCGCGGTGGCCGACGTCGCCGCGGCGCGCCGCGACTACCTCGACGAGTCGGGCGGGCGGTACGTGCACGTCATCGCCGACGGCGGCGTCGGCACCTCCGGTGAACTCGTCAAGGCGCTCGCGATGGGCGCCGACGCGGTCATGCTCGGCGTGGCGCTCGCGCGCGCGACGGATGCCCCGGGCCAGGGCTACCACTGGGGACCCGAAGCCCACCACGCCAAGCTCCCGCGGGGACGCCGCGTGAAGGTCGACCAGGTCGCGCCGCTCGAGGAGATCCTCTACGGCCCCGCGCCTGTCGCGGACGGCACCGCGAACCTCATCGGAGCCCTCCGCAAGTCGATGGCGACGACCGGGTATTCCGACCTCAAGGAGTTCCAGCGCGTCGAGGTCGTCGTCGCGCCGTACTCCGCGGGATGACGCAGCCGTGACCGACCCTTCCCCCGGCAGCGGCGGCGGACTCGCCGAACCCGAGGTCTTCCCGCCGACGCTGCGCGAGGTGATGCTCCGGCCGCAGTGGATCGGGCTGCTGCTGCTGTGCCTGGTGGTGGCAGGAGTCTTCGCGTGGCTGGGGCAATGGCAGCTGTCGCGGGCGATCGACACGAACCCCCCGCCTGCCGGCGCGACGGAGGAGGTGCGCCGGCTCGCCGACGTCGTGGAGCCGGGAGCGTATCTCCCCGGCCCCCTGGTCGGGCAGCGGGTCGAGGCATCCGGCTCGTGGGTGCCCGGCGACTTCCTCATCGTGGCGTCGCGGTTCAACGACGGCGTCGAGGGCTACTGGGTCACCGGCCAGCTCCGGCTCGCGGGCACCGACCGGCCGATCTCGCTCGCGGTCGCCCTCGGCTGGGCGGCCAGCGAGGCCGAGGCGCGTGCGGCGGTCGAGCGATTGGATGTCGAAGATGGCGGCGTCGTGGAGGTCACCGGGCGGCTGATCTCCGACGAAGGCCCGCAGCCGCCGCCGGCCGGCGCCGATCCGCAGACCATGACGCGGATGTCACCGGCGGCGCTGCTCGGCCGCTGGCATGACGTCGAGGGCCTCGAGGTGTACCGGCCGTACCTGGCCTCGACGGAGCCGTTCGGCGGGCTCACCGCGATCTCGTCTCCCGCGCCCGAGGAGCAGTCGAACGTCAACTGGCTGAACATCTTCTACGCCGCCGAGTGGGCGGTGTTCGCCGGCTTCGCGTTCTATCTCTGGTACCGCCTGGCGCGGGATGCCTGGGAGAAGGAGGTCGAAGACCTCGAGGACCTCGCGCGCGGCGACGAGCTCGAACCCGGCGAGGAGCCCCGTCCCGAGGCATCCTGACCCGGCGCCGCAGCCGCGGCGAGGGCATCCCGACGGGAAGGCGCCCGGAATCCCGCGGGTAGACTGGTCGCATGCCCCGCGAACCCAAGCTCGCCTCGTTCCCGGCGATCCGCGGAGCCCTGAAGTTCTACCAGATCTGCTCGATCATCACCGGCATCGGTCTGCTGCTGCTCGTCGCCGAGATGATCCTCAAGTACACGCCGCTGCACGTCGAGCTGTTCGCCGGCGGATCGGGCGGCATCCTCTGGCTCGCGCCGGTCATCGCCGGACCCACGTGCGAGTGGTGGTCGCTGTTCGCGCCGATGACCAATGACTGCGAGATGATCTCCACCGGCGACGGGTTCAACATCTCGCTGTTCATCCTCGTCGCGCACGGCTGGTTCTACGTCGTCTACCTCTTCTCGTGCTTCCGGGTCTGGAGCCTCATGCGGTGGCCCTTCGGCCGCTTCCTGCTGCTCGCACTCGGCGGCATCGTCCCGCTGCTGTCGTTCTTCATGGAGGCCCGCGTCGCCCGCGACGTCCGCGGCTACCTCCAGCGCCGCGAGGCCGACCGCGTCGGCCGCGGTGCCCCCACCGACACCCCCGCCCCCCCTATCCCGACGGAGACCCCGCGTTGACCGAACAGACCGAGACCTCCCAGCGCCCCGTCCTGGTCGTGGACTTCGGCGCCCAGTACGCGCAGCTGATCGCCCGACGCGTGCGTGAAGCCGGCGTCTACAGCGAGATCGTGCCGCACACCGCCAGCGCCGAGGAGATCGCCGCCAAGAGCCCGGTGGGCATCATCCTGTCCGGTGGCCCGTCGTCGGTGTACGAGGACGGCGCCCCGTCGCTGGACACCGGCGTGTTCGACCTCGGCGTGCCCACGCTGGGCATCTGCTACGGCTTCCAGTACATGGCTCAGCACCTGGGCGGCGAGGTCGCACACACCGGGCTTCGCGAGTACGGCGCGACCGACGCGACCATCGTCACCGAGGGAACGCTGCTGGAGGGGCAGCCGGCCGAGCAGAACGTGTGGATGAGCCACGGCGACCAGGTCGCGCGCGCCCCCGAGGGGTTCGACGTGCTGGCCCGCACGGCCGCCACCCCCGTCGCCGCGTTCGCCAACGATTCCCGCCGGCTCTACGGGGTGCAGTGGCATCCGGAGGTCAAGCACTCCGACTACGGCCAGCGCGTGCTCGAGAACTTCCTGCACAAGGCCGCGGGTCTTCCCGCGGACTGGAACAGCGGCAACGTCATCGCCGAGCAGGTCGAGCGCATCCGCGCGCAGATCGGCAGCGGCCGCGTGATCTCGGCGCTGTCGGGCGGCGTGGACTCCGCTGTGTCGACCGCGCTGGTGCACAAGGCGGTCGGCGACCAGCTGACGGCGATCTTCGTCGACCACGGCCTGCTGCGGAAGGGCGAGCGCGAGCAGGTCGAGAACGACTACGTCGCCTCGACCGGCGTGCGCCTGATCACGATCGACGCGCGCGAGCAGTTCCTCAACGCTCTCGAGGGGGTCAGCGACCCCGAGCAGAAGCGCAAGATCATCGGACGCGAGTTCATCCGCGCGTTCGAGGCCGCAGAGCGCGAGCTCGTCGCGGAGGCCGAAGCCGACGGCGAGCCGATCCGGTTCCTCGTGCAGGGCACCCTGTACCCCGACGTCGTCGAGTCCGGCGGCGGTGCCGGCACCGCGAACATCAAGAGCCACCACAACGTCGGCGGCCTCCCCGAGGACCTGCAGTTCGAGCTCGTCGAGCCGCTGCGCACCCTGTTCAAGGACGAGGTGCGCGCGATCGGCCGCGAGTTGGGCCTGCCCGAGGCGATCGTCGGCCGCCAGCCGTTTCCGGGCCCCGGCCTCGGCATCCGGATCGTGGGTGAGGTCACCGCTGACCGCCTCGAGATTCTGCGTGAGGCCGACGCCATCGCCCGGGCCGAGCTGACGAAGGCGGGACTGGACGCCGAGATCTGGCAGTGCCCCGTCGTGCTCCTGGCCGACGTGCGATCGGTCGGCGTCCAGGGCGACGGCCGCACGTACGGCCACCCGATCGTGCTGCGCCCCGTGTCGTCCGAGGACGCCATGACAGCGGACTGGACGCGACTGCCGTACGACGTCCTCGCTCGCATCTCCAACCGCATCACCAACGAGGTGCGCGAGGTCAACCGGGTCGTTCTCGACGTCACGTCGAAGCCACCGGGCACCATCGAGTGGGAGTGAACGTGAGGGATGCCTCGGACCGTCGTCCGAGGCATCCGTCGTTCCCGCTCCCTTCGGTCTTCGGCATCGGGGAAGCAGCGACCGGAGGCTCAGCAACGCGCGCAGCAAGGTGTACGGGAGGATGGGAGGCGTGACGCAGTTTCCGGATGCCGAGTACCTGATCCTCTCGAGCCGGCTCATCCCCGATCATGACGGGGGCTACGGCCTCGCCGTGCTCGCGCGGGCCCGCCAGATGGCGGCCGCGGGTGCCCACGACGGGCGCGGGCCGCTCATCCTCACCTTCGATCCGGGCTCGGCGGCGGACCACGCCCGTCACCGCAGGGCCTTCTTCGAGCGCGAGCTCATCGTCGATCCGGAGCGCATGCGGAACCTCTTCGACGAGGCGGCGGCGCCCGGCGGCGGTGCCGCGGACTGGCTGCGCGCCGCGGCGGCACCCGGAACGCCCGACCCCGCGCTGGAGTATCGTCGCGTCGACGATGCGGACGGCCGACCGGTCGTGGGCATCCCGGTCATCCACGGCGATCCCGACTGGCACATCACGACGGCCCCCGTCGCGGTGTACGACGCGGGCGGCGGCGTCGTCGGCGTTGTGGCCGGGTTCGGGGCGCTGTACCGGGCGTGGCTCGAGCACGTGGTGGCCGAGCTGCATGCGGCGAACGGCGACAAGCCCGTCGTCGTGGTCTGCGAGTCGCGGCAGCTCGGCGAGCTGATCGCGGGCTGGAGCGATCCCGGTGTGCGGCTGATCCACGCGATCCACACGATCCACCTCGAGCCGCCGTACACGCCGGATGCCCCGGTGAACGCCCTGTGGGATCGCTGGTTCAGCATGGCCGAGCGCTTCGACGCCGTGCTGTGGCTCAGCGAATCGCAGCGGACCGATGTGGTGCAGCGCTTCGGCGGCGAAGGCGTCCACCTCGTGATCCCGGCGGGCGTGCCGGCGGCCTCGTCGGTGACGCCGAGCTCGGAACGGGACCGCGGGCGGGTCGTCATGCTCAATCGCCTCGCGCCCGGCAAGCGCGTCGACCACGCGATCCGTGCGTTCAAGACGGTCCTCGAATCGGTGCCGGAGGCGACGCTCGACATCTACGGCGGCGGCGCCGAGCACGACCGCCTGCAGGCCCTCATCGACGAGGAGCACCTCGGGGCGCACGTGGTGCTCCGCGGGATCACCGACACCCCCGGGAAGGTGCTCGACGAGGCATCCGCGTTCCTCACCACGTCCGCGTTCGAGGGCCAGGCGCTCGCGATCGTCGAGGCGATGGTGCACGGGTGCCCGGTCATCGCGTACGACGTGCGCTATGGGCCGCGAGACCACCTGGCAAATGGCGGCGGGGTGCTCGTCCCCGACGGCGACATCGACGCGCTCGCCGCGGCGATCGTGCGGGTGATCCAGGACCCCGAGGAGCACGCGCGCCTCTCGCGCGAGGCCGCCCAGATGGCGCGGCGAGTCGACCCGGACCGCGTCACCGAGTCGCTCGCACAGGCCGTGCGGGACGTCCTCGCCGCGCCGTCCCGGCGGGCCTAGGCCCGGGGCGCGGCTCGGGAACCGGCGGCCGTGCATAACGCAGGCTCGGGGCGGCATATCGGCGGCGTGCCGCGCGTGACGGCTCGATCTGCCTGAGTTGCGCGCACCCGAGGTCGGCGAGGACGGCGCGCTCCGCTGAGGGCGGAGCCGCCCGGAGCGGAAGCGGATGCGGCCGCACGGCAGGCGGCGCAGGCTGGGCGCATGGCAGAAGAAGGTAAGATCCCCCAGTTCGGCGCCGAGGAGCGCCGCGAGCTCTTCCGGCAGCGGGTCCTCGTGCTCGATGGGCCGCTGGACGACGACAACGGCACGCTGATCGCGACCCAGCTGCTGGCGCTGGCGGCCGAGGACGAGGCATCCGACATCGCGCTGTGGATCCACTCGCCGGGCGGCTCGGTGCCGTCGATGCTCGCGATCCGCGACATCATGCGACTGATTCCCAACGACGTCGCGACCCTCGCCCTGGGCCTCGCCTGCAGCGCCGGGCAGTTCCTGCTATCGGCGGGCACGAAAGGAAAGCGGCGGGCGCTGCCGCACGCCCGCATCCTCATGCACCAGGGGTCGTCCGGCATCGCCGGTTCCGCCGTGGACGTCGAGGTGCAGGCCGACGACCTCCGGTACACACGCGACACCGTCCTCGGGCTCGTCGCCGAGGACACCGGCCAGAGCATCGACCGGATCTTCGAGGACTCGCTGCACGACCGCTGGTACACCGCAGCGCAGGCGCTCGACTACGGCTTCATCGACGGCATCGTCGACGACTTCGCGCAGGTCGTGCCCCGCCGCCGGCGTCCTGCGGGGCTCGGCGTTCCGGCCGAGCGCACCAGCGAGGTGGCGGCATGAGCTCGTACACGATCCCCAACGTCGTCGCGCAGCATCCGCGCGGCGAACGAATCATGGATGTCTACTCGCATCTTCTCGCCGAGCGGGTGGTGTACCTCGGCACCGCCATCGACGCCGGCGTCGCGAACGCCCTCATCGCCCAGCTGCTGCATCTGGATGCCGACAGCCCCGAGCGCGACATCCAGCTCTACATCAACTGCGAGGGCGGCGACCCGGCGGCGATGCTGGCCGTGTACGACACGATGCAGCACGTGCGCCCGGATGTCGCGACGACGTGCGTCGGGCAGGCGATCGGTGTCGGCGCGGTGCTGCTGGCGAGCGGGGCCGCGGGCAAGCGGTCGGTGCTGCCGCATGCGCGCGTCGTGCTGCATCAGCCTGCCGGGCAGGGGCGGGGAGCCATTCCCGACCTGATCCTGCAGGCCGACGAGCTGGTGCGCGTGCGAGGGGACGTGGAGGCGATCCTGGCACGGCACACCGGACAGGATGCCGCGAAGCTGCGGGCCGACACCGACCGCGATCGAATCTTCACCGCTGCCGACGCGGTCGCATACGGCCTGGCGGACCACGTGCTCACCGCGCGCTGAGCCGGCGCCGCTGCGCACAACTCAGGCTGGATGCCGCACGTGGCCGCATCCGCGACACGCCGGGACCGTTCTGCCTGAGTGATGCGCACGTGCCCGCGGGTGATCCGGCGAGGGTCCGTGCCGCGGCTCAGCCTTCGCGGTGGCGGGGACGCGGCAGCCGCCTGCGACTGCGGCGTCGCCGCCTCGTCGGCCGCCGCTTCGGCCGAGTTCGGGCATTCGGTTCACGCGTGAGCGGCGGCGCGCACGGCGGCGGCGACCTCGGCGGGCGAGCCGCGCCAGGGTGCGCCGTGGCCGGGCAGCACCCACTCGGCATCGAGGTTGCCGAGCCGGTCGAGCGACGCGAGAGCCTCGTCCGGCTCGTCGGTGAACGGCGCCGGCTGCAGCCCCTGCCGTCCGGTGAGCACGTGGCGCGTGGTCAGTGCGTCGCCGACGAACACCGCCCGCGCGACCGGCAGGTGCACCGCGATGCTGCCGGGGGAGTGGCCGGGAAGAGCGATGACCCGGGGCGCCCCCGGAAGGTCGAGCACATCCCCGTCGCCGGTCTCGACGACCTCGGAGAGATACCGCGGACGCATCCCGCCCTTGCGCAGCGCGTACGCGAAGAACCGGGCGGTCGCCCCGAACCGCATGGGGCCGATCGCCGTCTTCGGCTTGTCGCCGCCCCGTGCTCGATCCGCGTCGGCGGCGTGCACGTACACCGGGATGCCACGCTCGAGACGCAGTCGCTCGGCGAAGCCGATGTGGTCGCTGTCGCCGTGGGTGAGGACGATGCCCTTGACGTCGTCGAGCGGGCGGCCCAGCTCCGCGAGCTCTCGTTCCAGCTCGCGCCAGTGGCCCGGCAGGCCGGCGTCGATGATCGTGATGCCCTCGGGCAGCACGACGAGATACGCCGCCACGATGTCGTTGCCGATGCGGTGCAGGTGCGGTCCGAGTCGCATGTGGTTCCCTCCGGTTGTGCATGGCTATGCTACGTAGCTATGATGGCTTACGTCAATAGCCATCGGAGGGACTCGGATGCCGACGCCAGAGCGCACCACCCTGCCCGAGATCGTCGCCGCCGGTCGGGCGCTGCTGGAGTCGGGCGGTCTCGGGCGGATCACCATGCAGGCGGTCGCCGAGCGCGTGGGCGTCCGTGCGCCGTCGCTCTACAAGCGGGTGCGCGACCGGGACGCCCTCGTGCTCTTGGTCGCGGAGGCGACGGCGGACGACCTCGCCGGCCGGCTGGCGGCATCCGATCGCTCGCTCGCGTCGCTCGCGCGGGCGTACCGGGCCTTCGCGCATGAGTTCCCGGAGGGGTTCCGCCTGCTGTTCGCCGTGGACGGCGCCGCCGATGCGATGGGCCGCGCGGCTGCTCCGGTGCTCGAGGCGGCACGCACGCTCGTCGGCGAGGAGCGTGCGCTGGATGCCGCGCGCCTGGTGACGGCGTGGGCGACGGGGTTCCTCAACATGGAGCTGGCAGGCGCGTTCCGTCTGGGCGGCGACGTCGACGAGGCCTTCGAGTACGGGCTGGAACGGCTCGAGGCGGGCCTGCGCGGCTGACGAGCGCCGGCCGCAGCCCGGTCAGCGCGCTCCCGGCCACTCCCGCCCCGCCCATGGGTCGTAGTCCGCGATGAGCTCCTCCTGCGGTGGGCGCTTCGACTCCGGCACGTGCTGCAGGTTCACGCGAACCCGGTACCAGAGGGAGCTCGACCCGCGCATGCCGTCCACCAGCACATCGGCGGGATGCAGCTGCTCGGCGACCGCGCGGTGACGTGACTTCCACTCCTCGAGGGCGTCGAGCGCCTCGGGCTTCGTCTTCGTTCGGGCGACCTCGATGAGCGGCATCGTCGATCGGCGCCGGCCATCGCCGGCGCCCTCCCCGCGCGGCGGCTTCTCGGCGGGACCGAGCTCATCCGCGAGCCGGAGCAGCCCCTCGAGCGTGCCGACCGCCTCGTTGATCCCGGCATGCGGGTCGCCCACGTCGGCGAAGCGCTCGGGCACGGTCAGCACCGTGAACTCCTCCGGGTGACGCAAGCGCACCTCGTCCCAGTCGAGCGGAGTCGATACGCGGGCGTCCGGCAAGGGGCGGATCGAGTACGCGGATGCCACGGTCCGGTCCTTCGCGTTCTGGTTGAAGTCGACGAACACGCTCTCGCCGCGCTCCTCCTTCCACCACCGCGCAGTCGCCAGCCCCGGGGCGCGGTTCTCGACTTCGCGCGCCAGTGTCTCGGCCGCCAGGCGCACCTGCTTGTAGTCCCAGTGCGGCGCGATGCGGACGAGGATGTGGAGCCCGCGCGATCCGCTCGTCTTCGGCCAGCCGACGAGCCCGACATCGTCGAGCACCTCGCGCGCGACGAAGGCGACGTCGACGATCTGCGACCAATCGACACCGGGCATCGGGTCCAGGTCGATGCGCAGCTCGTCAGGGTGATCGAGGTCCTCGGCGCGCACGGGGTGCGGGTTGAGGTCGAGGCATCCGAGGTTGACGACCCACGCCAGGCCCGCCGCATCCCGGATGACGGCTTCCTCGGCGGAGGTGCCGGAGGCGTAGTGCAGCGTCGCGGTGTCGATGAAGTCGGGGTGGTTCTCGGGCACGCGCTTCTGGAAGAAGGGCTCGGCGTCGATGCCCTTCGGGAAGCGCTTGAGCACCATGGGGCGACCGCCGGCGCCGCGCAGCGCGCCGTCGGCGACCGAGAGGTAGTACCGGACGACGTCGAGCTTGGTGATGCCGGGCTCGGGGAACACGACCTTGTCGGGGCTCGAGATGCGCACCTCGTGCCCGCCGATGTCGAGCGTCTCGGCCGGAGTCTTGGATGGGCTCATGGCGCCGAGGCTAGCCGCGCGGTCCGCACGGCTGCCAGAGCTTGATCCGAAGTGAGGATCGTGTCAGGACGCCAGTGCGTACACGTTCGTGGCCTCGGCCCGCGGCGCTGCGGCCGGTGCCGCGACCGGCTGAGACGTGACCGACGTCAGCTCGACGGAGCCACGGAGATCCTCGGCGACCGCCACGGTCAGATCGACCAGCGTCACGCCGAGGGCGCCGGCGATGGCGGCGATCATCTCACTCGAGGGCTCCTTGAGGCCCCGCTCCACCTCGGAGAGGTACTGCGGCGAGACGCCGGCGCGGCGAGCGGTATCGGCCAGGCGTTCGCGCCGCTCATGCCGGAGTCGCCGCAGCACGTCGCCGAGCGCGTCGCGCCAGAGCGGCTCGGGGTCGCGCGCGGGACGGGACGGCAGGGGGATCAGCTCGGCCATGCGCTCACGCTAGAGCGGATGCCGCCGCATCCGCCACGCGTTCCGCCCACAGCAGAACGGATGCCGCACGTCACCGGGTGAGGTCGGCGAAGTCGGCGAGCGGCACGATCCCCTCCGCCACCCGACGAATCGCCGGATCGGAGGCGACGAGCGCGTCGGCCTGCAGCTTCGCCACCGCCAAGTACTCGGCATCCGCCGTGTCGTCCCACCCGAGCTGGTCGGCGAGCTGCCACGCCACGGCACGCGAGACGCGGTCGCCGAGCAGACGGATCTTCAGCCCGGCGAGGCGTTCGAGCAGCAGGCGCCCCTGCTCGCGGGAGCGTTCGCCGGAGCGCACACTGCGGTACAGCGCCGACAGCGCCTGCGACCGCAGCAGGTTCGGGCCGACGAGGCTGTGCTCGTCGGCGATCCGGATGTCGTCTTCGAGCAGGCGCATCGCCACAGGCAGGTCGATCGCGAACCGGGTCATGCAGCGATGGTGGCACCGGCCGCCGACATCGCACACCTGCATCCCGGAAACGGAAAGGCCGCCCGGCGAGCCGGACGGCCTTTCTGCGGTTCTTCGCGTCAGTCGCTGCCGCGCAGGATGGCGAGGATGCGGAGGATCTCGATGTACAGCCAGACGACCGTCACCATGATGCCGAACGCGCCCAGCCAGCCGTATGCGCGGGGAGCGCCGTTGCGCACGCCCTGCTGAATCTGGTCGAAGTCGAGCACCAGCGAGTACGCCGCCATGATGACGACGAGAACGCCGATGATGACACCCAGCGGGATGCCCATGAACTTCTGGCTCAGCAGGCCGAAGGCGCCGCCGGCGATCGGCGCGTTGAAGAGCATCAGACCGACGTTCACGAGCGAGAACACCAGGTAGCCGACCATCGCGATCATGAAGATCTTGGTCGCACGCGCCGAGGCGCGGATCTTGCCGCTGGCGAAGAGCGCCAGGGTCACACCGACGACCGACAGGGTTCCCAGGGTCGCCTGGAAGACGATGCCGGGCCAGATGAACTCGAAGAAGGCCGAGATGCCACCGACGAAGAGACCCTCGAACGCCGCGTAGGCGAAGATCAGCGCGGGGCGGACCTTCTTGCGCGACGTGAAGATCACGGCGAGGGACAGGACGAAGCCGCCGAGCGCGCCGAGGAGCCACGGAACGATCGAGGGGTTCGGGTTGGCGGCGGTGACGCCGGCCATCGTCCACACCCAGCCGACGCCGGCGGTCACTAGCAGGATGGCGAAGAGGGAGACGGTCTTCCAGACCGAGTCCTCCACCGTCATGCGGTCGGTCTCGATGGCGCCGGCCGGCGGGGCGGCGTACATGCCTTCCAGGTGCGCCTGCGTCGCGGCATCCGTTCCGGCGTGCTGCGCTGCCGCGAACTGCGTCGGCGCAGCGGGCGGAGTCAGCCCGGCAGCCTGCCGACCGCCCGGGTAGGTCTGAACGGCCTTCGGGTCTTGGAAGGCCGGGTTGCTGAACGCGGGGTTGTTGAGGGCCACTGCTCTCACACTCCAAAGTCACGGAAATCCCAGCACGGTGCTGTAAACCCACGATATCGGACCGCCGTGCCGGACGAGAGAGTCTCCTGCTGTGAGACGTCTATGGATTCGTTCGCGCGGGCGGTCAGCACCCCGGATGCCTGCATCCCCGCGGCTACCCTGAGACGGTGCCGCGCCGATCTCCGCTCGTCATCGGGCATCGCGGTGCGCCCGGATATCGCCCCGAGCATTCGCGGTCGTCGTACGAGCTCGCCTTCGCCATGGGCGTGGACGCGGTCGAGCCGGACGTGGTCGTGTCGCGGGACGGCGTGCTCGTCGTGCGGCACGAGAACGAGATCTCGGGGACGACCGATGTCGCGGAGCGGCCGGAGTTCGCCGAGCGCCGCACGACCAAGACGGTCGACGGGGTCTCGATCACGGGGTGGTTCACCGAGGACTTCAGCTGGGCCGAGCTCGCATCGCTGCGGTGCCGCGAGCGCCTGCCCGAGATCAGGCCCGCCAGCGCGAGCTTCGACGATCAGCAGCCGGTGATGCGACTGCGCGAGGTGCTCGATGCGGTGCGCGAGGCGTCGCTCGAGCACGGACGTGAGATCGGCGTCGTGCTCGAGATCAAGCACGCGACCTACTTCGGCTCGCTGGGCTGGGACGTCGCCGCGCTCGTCGAGGCCGAGCTCCGGGAGGCCGGGTGGGCTTCGGGAGAGCTGCCGCTGACCGTCGAGTCGTTCGAGTCCACGGTGCTGTTCGCCCTGCAGGAGCGCGGCATCCCGGCGACCTACGTCTATCTGCTCGAGGCGAAGGGGCGCCCGTCCGATCTCGTCGCGCAGCGGGGCAAGGCCGCGCCGACGTATCGACGGATCGTCTCGCCTGCCGGCCTCGACGACCTCGCCGGCCGGATCGACGGGATCAGCGTCGACAAGCGCATGATCCTCGCGCCCGACCGCCTCGGCCGCCTCACCGGTCCGTCGTCGCTCGTCGCCGATGCGCACGGGCGGGGCCTCGCCGTCTACACATGGACCGCGCGGCCCGAGAACCACTTCCTCATCGGGCAGTTCCGTGGCCGTGGCGGCCCGTCGGCGTTCGGCGACTGGGAGGGGGAGTGGTCGGTGCTCCAGGAGTGCGGCCTCGACGCCGTCTTCGTCGACCACCCCGATCTCGGCGTCGAGTTCTTCCGCAGGTGAACGGCGGGTGACAGCCCGGCGCGCCGTAGGAAGGAAGTCGGGCCGCCCCCTAGGGTGAGGCGTGTGACCGCGCAGAGCCTGATCACCGCCGGAATCGTCGCCGACGGCGTCCGTCGCTCGTTCGGGAACGTGCACGCGGTGCGGAACGTGACGCTGCGAGCGCAGGCCGGACGTGTCACGGGACTGGTCGGACCCAACGGCTCGGGCAAGACGACCCTGCTGCTGATGCTCGGGTCGCTTCTTGCGCCCGACGCGGGCACGATCCGCATCGAGGGCGTCGACCCGGTCGCCGAGCCGCAGGCGGCCCGCGCCCTGCTCGGCTGGATGCCCGACGCGCTCGGCGCATGGGGCAGCCTCACCTCGCGCGAGACCCTGATCGTCACGGGACGCCTGTACGGGATACCCAAGCCCGAGGCATCCGCTCGGGCCGACGCGCTGCTGGCCGAAGTGGGCCTCGCCGACCTGGCGGGAGCGCCGGCCCGGGTGCTCTCGCGCGGGCAGAAGCAGCGGCTGGGGCTCGCCCGCGCGCTCGTCCACGACCCGCGCGTGCTGCTGCTCGACGAGCCGGCATCCGGTCTGGATCCGCAGGCGCGCATCGATCTGCGGCGACTGCTGCGACGCCTCGCGGCCGAGGGGCGCACGGTTCTGGTGTCGAGTCACATCCTGTCGGAGCTCGAGGAGGTCGTCGACGACGCGGTCTTCCTCATGGCCGGTCAGACGGTCGATCCCGCCCGCGTCGAAGCCGCCGCGCGCCGAGCGCGTCCGTGGCGCGTCCGGGTGGCGGGAGCAGAGCCGGCCGACGCCCGCGGCCGCGTGGCACAGGTGCTCGCCATTCCGGCCGACACCGTCGGCATCGATCGCCGGGACCTCGTCGTGTCGTTCGATGATGAGGATGACGCCGCCCGCGCGCTGCGCGCCCTGGTGTCCGCGGACGTCGAGGTTGTGGAATTCGCCGCGGCGCAGGGCACGCTCGAGCGGGCGTTCCTCGATCTGGGTGAGGGCAGACCTCCGCAGGCGCCGGCCCCACCGGATGCCACCCCGCCCGGCGCCTCGCCGGCGGCTCCCGGAAGCGAGGGTGCATCGTGAACACGCAGCGTCTCGGCACGATCGTCGGCCTCGAGCTGACGCAGCGCACCCGCAGCATCGCCTGGTACGTCCTGCTCGGCGTCTTCGCCCTGCTGCTGGTGATCATCACACTGCTGTCGTTCGTCGCGTGGGGCTTCGCCGACGAGCCCGGTGCCGCCATCTACTCGACCATCGTCTACATCACGCTGCTGCTGGTGGTGCTCGTCTCGCCCACCTTGAGCGGCAACGCCATCAACGGCGACCGGGATGCCGCGACCCTCGCGCCTGTGCAGGTCACCCTCGCCACCACCGGCGAGATCCTGATCGGCAAGTTCCTCGCCGCGTGGGTGACAGGGCTGGCCTTCCTCGCGGTCGCGGTGCCGTTCCTCCTTCTCGGGACGATCGCCGGCGGTGGGAACCCGGCGACCATCGGGGTGTCCCTCCTCGTCCTGATCTTCGAGGTCGGCGTCATCGCGGCGATCGGCGTCGCACTCAGTGGCATCCTGTCGCGCCCGCTGTTCTCCGTGGCGACGACGTATCTCGTCGTCGCCGCGCTGGCCGTCGGCACCCTTATCGCGTTCGGGCTCGGCGGAATGACGGTGCGCTCGGAGGCGACCAGCCATCACCGCGCCTACGACTACGACGACTATCGGGGCGACACGTTCCCGTGTCTGCCCGGCGAGGAGCCGACCGGCGATTACCCGTGCGACGAGGATGCCGAGATCTCGTGCGGCCCGTGGCAGGTGACGACGTACGAGGTTCCGCGGTTCGACCGGGTGTGGTGGCTGCTCGCCGCCAACCCGTTCGTGATCCTCGCGGACGCCACGCCCACGACGTTCGACCGCAACGGCTACCCGGTCGACCTGTTCGGTCAGATCAAGACCGGCGTCCGGATGGCCCAACAGCCCCCGCCGCTCGAGCAGCGCTGGGACGACTGTTCCCGAATGCCGATCGTGGACCAGCCGACACCCGAGGAGATCACGGCGCGGACGGCGCCGAGCTGGTTCGTCGGCATGGCACTGCAGGCGCTGCTCGCCGCGGGACTGCTGTGGTGGGCATGGGCGCGCACGCGTACGCCCGCCGGTCGTCTGCCGTCGGGGACCCGCATCGCCTGATCAGATGCGCGCCGCCGCCCTCGGCTCCAGGCGCTGCGGCCAGGTGGCGATGGCCGCGTGCAATTGCTCGATCGCCGCACGGGACAGTGGTGAGTGAGGCGGTCTCACGTCACCGACGTCGGTCCCCGCCGCGCGGAACAGCTCCTTCAGCACGGCGACGTTGAACTTCCCATTGCCGTCGGCCCTCAGCCGCTCCACCGGCTCGATGAGTGCGAGCATGTCGGCGAGCGCCGCGGCATCCCTGTCCACCAGTGCCCGGTGCACGGCCAGCGAGAGGTCGGGACGGACGTTGGCGATCCCGGACGTGAAGCCGGTGATGCCGAGCGGCAGGAACTGGGTGCCTCGCATCTCGGCCGCTCCGTTCACCCAGATGCAGGCGTCGACGGCTTCCGTGCCCAGCAGGCGCGACAGCGTGTCGAGATCGGCGCGGGCGTACTTCACTCCGACGATCGAGGGCTCGGATGCCAGGGATCGAAGGGCGTCGAGATCGAGCCGCTCGGTACGCAGGTAGAGCACGATCGGCAGCGCCGACCGCCCGGCGACGTACCGGTAATAGGAGAGGAGTCCCTCGCTGTCGCCGAAGGGATCGGCGGGCTCGTGGAGCATCGCCAGCTCGAAGCCGAGATCCGCGGCTCGCTCGATCTCGTCCAGCACGGATCTCGCTGCCCCGGAGAACCCGGCGATGCGCAGGGCCGGGATGTCGGCGTGTGAGACGGCGCGCAGGTAGGACCGCTGCTCTTCCGGTGTCAGCTGGAACACCTCGGCCGTGTTGCCGAGGGCGGCGACGGCGTGGACTCCGGAGGTCCCCACCGTGCGAGCGATCTTCTCCGCAGACGACGCATCGAGATGACCATCGCGGTAGGGCGTCACCATGACGGCGATGACACCGCGGAGTCCTTCCGTGATGCGGGTCGTCCCGGCGGGAGTCATCGGCCCGCTCGTTCCGCGGCGTCGATCACGATCTCGGCGGACGCCTGGCGTGCCTGGGCGGTGAGTCCACCGTCGATGGTCAGAACATGCCCGGTGATGTACGAGGCTTCATCGGAGGCGAGGAACGACACCGCTGCAGCGATCTCCGCTCCCGTCCCGGCGCGGCCCAAGGGGATCGACTGCACCTCGTCGCGCTGGGTCGACGGTGCGAGAGCCTCATAGCGGTCGTTGGAGATCGCGCCGGGCGCGATGGCGTTGACGCGGACATCAGGAGCGAGTTCGAGCGCCAGTGCCCGGGTGAACGACTCGATCGCACCCTTGGTGGCGTCATAGGCCACGGCGGAGCGATGCGCCTTGGAAGCCCCGATCGACGAGATGTTCACGATCGATCCGCCACGCCGGCGCAGCAGCGGCGCCGCCGCCGCCGCGCACAGGAATGTCCCCCGCGCGTTGACGGCGAAGATGCGGTCCCAGTCCTGGAGCGTGAGCCTGTCGAACGGCACGCGGCCCTGCATGGTGAGCGCGGCGTTGTTCACGAGGACGTCGACGCCACCGAACCGGTCGACGATCGCGCTGAACATCGCCTCCACTTGCTGCGGCTCCGAGACGTCCGCGTCGAAGCCGCTCGCATCGAGTCCCTCTTCCCGCAGGGCGGCGGCGACCTGCTCGGCCTCGCCGGGAACCACCCCGTTGACGGCGACGCGGGCGCCGTTCTCGGCGAAGCGCCGACAGATGGCCAGCCCGATGTTGCGGCTGCCTCCGGTCACGATGATCGTGCGCCCCCGCCATCGTCCTTCGCTCGAGATGGTCACGTCGGGCTCCCCGTTCGATCGACGACAGCGGTGGTGTCGACGGCGTCCCAGCGCAGCGGCTCGGCCGCCGCGCGCAGCAGATCGGGCGAGATCGTCAGACCGACTCCGTCGCCGTCGGGCGGAAGAAGCGACGACGCCCGGAATTCCAGGGGACGGGCAACGACATCCCGTCGGTACAGCAACGGGCCCACGGGGTCACTGGCCAGCACCTCGGCCGAAGTGGAGACGCCGACGTGGGCGGCAGCAGCCGTCCCGATCGACAGTTCCTGCGTCGTCCCGATGACGACCGACAGGCCCGCCGACTCCGCGATCGCGAGCACGCGTTGTGCGGGCGTGATGCCGCCGAGGACGAAGAGCCCGACGTTGACGATGTCTACCGCTCCGTGGGCGGCGAGGGCCAGCGCCGCGCGAGGGCTGGTGGCGTGCTCGCTCACCGGCACGAGAGTGCGCTCCCGGACGAATCTCAGCCCGTCGAGATCGCCCGCCTTTGCCGGCGCCTCCACGAAGTCGTAGCCGAGATCGCGTGTGGCCTCGATGAAACGGGCGGCTGCGCGGGCGTCGAGGAGGTTGGAGAAGTCCAGGGACTTGATGGAGACCGTCTCTCCGAACTCCTCGCGGGCTCGCACGAGGAAGTCCTCGTCCAGCGCCAGGTTCCGCCCGACATAGACCCGGAAGCGGTCGAAGCCCCGGTCGACCATGCGTCGAACCAGCGCCAGGTTCTCGTCCACGTCCTCGGGGGACTGCTGCCGGAAGATCGGGAACGCGATGGGGAGCGCCGGGCGGACCCGCCCGCCGAGCATGTCAGCGAGATTCAGCCCCAGCGCCTTGGCACGCAGATCCCACAGAGCGATATCCACGCCGCAGCGGATGACGCCCGCCTTGTCGTACAGATAGTCGGAGGAGGGGAAGCTGCGCTCCAGAAGGCCCGTCAGCGCCGTCGCCTCGCGCGGGTCACGGCCGACGAGCAGTCCGCGCAGCGTGGCCTCGAGCCCGGCGACATCGACGTGGTACATCGGCAGGTGCTGGAAGTCCGACATCTCGCCGATGCCGATCGCGCCGTCGTCAGAGACGAGCTCCACGATGACGTGGCCGCACACGATGCCGGCCCGGGCCGACGAGACAGGCGTGAGACGGACGTCCGAGATACGCGGACTCACGCGTTCTGCCCGTGCTGGGGCACCGCGTCGCCCTCCTGTTCGAGAGACGAAAGGAGGGCTCGGGAGGCGCCGTGGATATGCGCCTGCAGCAGATCGCGCGCGCGGTCGGCGTCGCCCGCTTCGACGGCTTCGAGGATCTCGGTGTGCTCGGCAGCCTCGCCGGCGAACGCCGGCTCGACCTTCCAGCCGGCCGTCGCGATGAAGGTAGCGAGCACCTGCAGCTTGTCGAGGAAGCTGATCAGCCACTCGTTCCCGCTCAGAACATAGAGCTCCCGGTGGAATCTCCGGTTGGCCAGCCCCAGCTGCGCAGGCTGCTCGCCGTCGAGGAGGGCGGCGGCCGCCTCGAGGGCGCGGCGGGCCGAGGGAAGCGCGCCGGCGCCCCGGAGCTGGACTCCGAGATGCACCGCCTGCGGCTCGACGGCGTAGCGGGCCTCGTCGATGGCGCGCACCGTCGCCTCATCCAGCCGACGCACGCTCACGCGCTGGTACGAGCTGGCCACGACCAAGCCGCTCGACTGCAGCTGCTTGAGCGCCTCACGTACTGGCGTCTTGGAAACGCCGAGCATCTCGGCGATGTCTCGTTCGACCAGCGGGGCCCCTTGAGGGAGGACGCCGTCCAGAATGGCCTGCTGCAGAGCATCCCTCACGCGGTCACCGCGAGAAGCAGGCTCCTGCATGATCAGCGTTCTGAACGCGTCAGCGGATGCATCCAACGACATGATGCCATCGTAGTATCTTGGTATACCAAAAGCAATCACCTCTGCACGCCTGTCTTGCCGGGTCTTCGATGGCCGGATGGCTCCGGCGGTGTCGGTTCGAGAAATACTGGTGCATTGGTATACCACGATGCTAGAGTGCCAACGTCGGGCTCGAATGAGGACGGAACGCCTCCACTTCGACCGCGTGGGACGCGATGCGGCGTCGGGGCCGATACGAGGTCCGAGTGAGGAGCCTCGTCACGCATCAACTGTGAAGGGAAATGCTCAATGAGGACTTTTTCTGCCCGTGCGAGAACGGCTGCCGGTGTGACCGCGGTCGTCGCGCTGGGGGCGTCGCTCGCGGCCTGCAGCAGCGGCTCGGGGAACGCCGAATCCGACGAGGTGACCCTCCGTGTCGCCTGGTGGGGCTCACAGGAGCGCCACGACAACTTCCTCTCGCTGATCGAGGAGTACGAAGCGGACAACCCCAACGTGACCATCGAGGCGGAGTACTCCGACTCCGGCGGGCACTGGGACCGGCTGGCCACGACGACCGCCGGCGGCGACGCGCCGGACGTCATCTCCTTCGACAAGGAGCACCTCTTCCAGTACGGCGGCCGCGGCGCCCTTCTGGATCTGAACACGCTGGACATCGACATCTCGAACTTCCCGAAGGCCTCCATCGAGCAGGGCAGCCTCGACGGCGAGCTGTACGGCCTGCCGTTCTCGCAGAACGCCTACACCGTGATCGCGAACGAGGATCTCTTCGCGCAGGCGGGCGTGGAGCTGCCTGACGACACCAGCTGGACGTGGGAGGACTTCTACGAGGTCTCCGGTCAGGTCGCGACCGCCCTCGGCGGAGACGTGCGTGGAAGCGACTACGGCGAGGCCGGCAATGCGACCCTCGAGATGTGGCTCGGGCAGCACGGCGAGTCGCTGTACGCCAGCGACGGGTCCGCGGAGATCGGCTACGACCCGGCCACCGCCGCCTCCTGGTTCGCCCACCTCGAGCACATCCGCGACGCGGCCAACGGGCCGAGCCCCGACGAGTTCATCGAGGAGATGTCCGGGGTCTTCGAGGAGGGGCGGTTCCTCACCAACCGCTCGGCGCTGGCCTTCTACTACGCCAGTCAGCTGCCGGCGCTGGAGACCGCGTCGGGAAGCAAGATGGAGCTGCTCCGGCCGCCGTCGCCGGACGGTGACGTGAGCGAGAACGGACTGGCCCTGATCCCCTCGTGGTTCTGGGGCATCTCGAGCCGGACCGAGCACCCCGAAGCGGCGGCGAAGCTCGTGGACTTCCTCAGCAACGACGAGCGAGTCGCAGAGACGATGCTCGTATCGCTGGGCGTGCCGGCCAGCAGCGCGAACCAGAAGGTCATCCTGCCGTCGCTGGATGAGACAGGGCAGGAAGTGGTGTCGTTCATCAGCGAGACCGAGCCCGAGGTGACGTTCGTGCCGGCGCCCGCGCCGCCCGGTTCCGGCGCGGTGGGCGAGGTCGTCATCCGCTACATGGAGGAAGTGCTGTTCGACCGCCTGACGCCCGAGGAAGCAGCCGAGCAGATGACCACCGAGATCGAGGATCAGCTGGCGCGCGGCTGACATCCCCTCCGACGGCCGAGCGCCCCGCGGCGCTCGGCCGTCGCCACGCCGAACCCCGCACCCCAAGGAGCCCCGCATGACTCCCCGCCCGACGATTCAGCCCGCCACCGCGCACCGACCGCAGCTCGGCCTGCAAGGTCCGGTCATGGCGTGGCAGGACCCGTGGGCGGGGCAGTCGTCCGATGCGATCAAGCGCACCGGAACGGGCGTCCTGCTCGCGTCGCAGGACGGCCGCTCCACGGCTGAAGGCTTCACCACGGCACTGCGACGGTTCGGCGCGGACTTCTACGTGCACCACGCCTTCCCGGGCGATCCGAACGATCACGTCCTGCTGAGCGACATCGCCCGTGCGGGATTGGGCCTCGTGCTCGGGAACGAGTACGGCAACATCAACGGGCCTCACCGGCCCGGCACCAACCGCTGGGATGTGCCGGCATCGCTGGTCGCCGAAGCCGCTGCGAGAGTGGATCTGCGCGGTGTGCTCTACGACGAGCCCGAGCACCTGCAGATCAACGCCGACCAGTACCGCAAGGACGGCTTCCATCCGCACTTCGGGTCCGTCGACGGGATGCCCCCCGACGCAGCCGTCGAGACGATCGCGTCGCGCGTCGGCGCGATCGTCGGCGGCATCCGCGAGGCCTCCGACGCATCGACCCCCGTGCTCAGCGAACAGGTCTTCCCGGTGCTGTTCCACACCCTCGCCCGCGGCGGGATGAGCCCGTGCCCGAAGGTGATGAAGGAGTCCTTCCAGCCCCTTCAACTGGGCACCGCGCTCGGCGCGGCGCTGCAGTACCGACGGGATTTCTGGATCTGCGTGGACCTGTGGGGCCCCGACATCGGGCCCTGGTTCACGCGTGCCCCCGGGTATCCCGGCCACTCGCCCGAGGAGTATGCGTCGGCGCTGCGCCTGGCGTACTTCTTCGGCCCGAGCCATCTGTTCACCGAGGGCATCGACGTCCTGATGCAGCTGACCGACTCGCAGTTCCGCGCCACCGCGTTCGGCGAGGTGTGGCTCGAGTTCGTGTCGTCGTTCGTTCCGTCGCACCCCTTGCCGTGGACCTTCCGTGAAGCGCGCCCGCACATCGCCTTCATCCACGCGGAGGACAGCGACTACGGCCAGTCCGAACGCCCCTTCGGCAAGAGGGGGAACCGCGCGCCCGAACGGTCCGCGTCCGTCTTCGAGGTCTGGCATCTCCTCAGCCACGGCACGATCCCGCGTCACGGCAGCTGCATGCACATTCCCGGGTACGACTTCCCCCGCCATCGGCTGAACCCGCTGGACCGCTCGGCGTATCCCTTCCCCGACGGCGCTCCCGGCGTGGACGCGCCGACGCGGACCCACGGGCTGTTCCAGCCGATGAACAGCGTGCTCGTCTTCGACGAGACGGTGGGCGGGGATGACCTCGCCGACGCGAGCCTCATCGTGGTGGCCGGCACCCGGCTGCCCGCTCCCACGCGGGATCTGCTCCGTGTGCGGGCCGCGGCGGGCGCCACCGTGGTGCTCGCGGCGTGGCTCGACCCCGACCACCCTGCGGGCGTGCACCGTGTCGGCGAGGGCGCCTGGGTCGTGACGGAGGACTTCCTCTCGGACGAGGTGGCTGAGGTCGTCGCACCGCACCTGGGTGCAACCGACCGCTGGACGCAGCGCTTCGGAGACCACGAGCTGCGCATCACGCCGCGCGACGCCGACGGCGTCGAACTCGAGTTCGAGGTGGTGCCCGCGTGACGGCATCCGCTCGATTCCCCGACGACCCGCCCACGCCCGCAAGGAGCCGACACGTGCCCGACGTCCTCATCGTCCACCCCGAGCAGCCAGGCGCTCGACTGCGGTTCGGCCTCGACATCCTGAGCCGCGCGCTCGCCGACCTCGGGTACGCCGTCACCCGATCGACGCAGCCCCTCGGCCCGAACGTCGGGGGAGCGGCGCGCATCGTCGTCGGGGTACGGGGCGCATCCGCCGACCTCGCGGCCCTCGAGGAGCAGGAGATCCTGCTCTACAACACCGGCGCACCCGCCCGCGACGGCTTCTATCTGGCGTCGCTGCCGGACCGGCTGACGGCGGTCGTCGGCGAGAGCGAGTCCGGGACTCTCTACGGGTGTCAGGAGCTCGCGCGAGAGCTCGCGCGATACGGGGACATCCCGCGCGATCTCGACCGGGGCGAAAGCCCCGACCTCGTACTGCGCGGCCCGGCGATCGGGCTGCAGAAGACCACCGTCGAGGCGCCGCGCCAGGTCTACGAGTATCCGATCAACCGGGCGCGTTTCCCCTGGTTCTACGACAGGCAGACCTGGCTCGACCTCCTGGACCTGATGCTCTCGGAGCGGGCCAACGTGATCTACCTGTGGAGCGGTCACCCGTTCTCGTCTTTCGTGCGGCTCGCGGACTATCCCGAAGCGCAGGAGGTCACTGACGCCGAGCTGGCGGAGAACCGCGAGCTGCTCACCTGGCTTGCGGCCGAGGCCGACAAGCGGGGCATCTGGGTCGTCGTGAAGTTCTACAACATCCACATCCCGCTGCCTTTCGCACAGCACCACGGCATCCCGCTCCATCAGCCGGCGCCCACGCCGCTGACCAGCGACTACACGCGCAAGTCCATCGCCGCCTTCGTCGACGAGTTCCCGAACGTGGGGCTGTACGTGTGCCTCGGGGAGGTCCTGCAAGGCGACATCTACGGCACCGAATGGTTCGTGGACACGATCCTGGCAGGCGTGAAGGACGGCGTCGCACGGTCGCAGCGCGACGAGGTCCCGCCCGTCATCGTGCGTGCGCACGCGATCGATCTGCAGCCGGTGCTGGCCAAGGCGCTGGAGGTCTACCCTCGACTGTTCACCGAGGCGAAGTTCAACGGCGAGTCGCTGACGACCTGGAATCCCCGCGGCAAGTGGCAGGGCATCCACCAGGAGCTCGCGGCCCAGGGAAGCCTGCACATCGTCAACATCCACATCCTCGCGAACCTCGAGCCGTTCCGGTTCGGCGCGGTGTCGTTCATCCGGAAGAGCGTCCTTTCGATCACCCATCGCCTCCAGTCGCACGGGCTGCACCTCTACCCGCTCTTCTATTGGGAGTGGCCGCTGTCTCCGGACAACACCGAACCGCGCCTGCGGCAGATCGACCGTGACTGGATCTGGTACGCGGCGTGGCTGCGGTACGCGTGGCGGGGCGATCGCGACCCCCTGGCAGAACGCGACCACTGGATCGGACTGCTCGCCGGCCGGTTCGGAACACGGGAGGCCGGGGCGGCGGCGCTCGACGCGTACGAGGCGATGGGCCAGATCGCGCCCCTGCTCGTGCGGCGTCTGGGCATCACGGAGGGCAATCGTCAGACGCTGAGCCTGGGGATGACGATGAGCCAGCTCACCAACGCGGCGCGGCACCGGCCCTGGGCCGACCTGTGGGAGTCGCATGCCCCCGCCGGGGAGCGACTGGAGGAGTACGCGCGGCGGGAAGCACACGGCGAGCCGCACCATGGCGAGACACCCGTGAGCGTGGTCGAGGACACGTGCTTCTTCGCACGGCGCGCGCTGGATGCGATCGCTCGGGGGCGGGAGCAGGTGCGCGCCGACGCGGACGAGTACGACCGTCTGGGCTCGGACGTCGAAGCGGTCGCCCTCATGGCCGAGTTCTACCGACTGCGGGTCCTCGCGGCGGTCGAGATCGTCGTCTACCGGGAGCGGGCCGCCGCCCACCCCGGCGAGCCGGTCGCGCGCCTCCGGAAGGCCGCGGACCTGATCGACGAGAGCGTGACGGTCTACGAGCGGCTGACCGAGCTCACCGATCGCACCTATCTCTACGCCAACAGCATGCAGACGCCCCAGCGCAAGGTGCCGTTCCCCGATGGACGCGAGTTCGGCCATTGGCGCCAGTGCCTGCCGCTCTACGCCGAGGAGGCGCGGAACTTCCGCGCGAATCTCGCGCGCGTGGAGTCGGGGGATGCCGGCGCGCAGGCGGTCTCGGACGCACCCTCGCCCTTCCAGCCCGCGCGATTCGAGCTGCTGTCCGGCGACGCAGAGACCTTCACGGTCCGCGCAGGCCAGTCGGTGTTCGCAGACGCCGACAGCAACATGCGCGAGGTCGCACCCGAGCTCGAAGGACTGACCGGCATCCGCGTGCAGCGCGACGGCGCGTTCGACGGGCAGGTCCCCCTGCGGATCCGTCTGGATGAACCGGGTCACGTGCTGGTCGGCTACTTCCAGAGCCCGGATGCCGTCTGGCTGCAGGTGCCCGACCTCGAAGTGGACACCCATGCCGATGCCCGCGGCGGGCTCGAACCCGTGCTGCGGTCGGCGGTCGCCGTCGACTTCCTTCCGGACGTGAACGTGCACGCGTTCGCGTACGAGCCGGGCGAGCACACCATCGCACTGGGTACGGGTGCGTACGTGGTCCTCGGCGTCGTGCCGGCAGGGCAGGAGTTCAGCGGACGGACCGTCCTCGGAGAAGCCGATGACCGGGCGTCGCTGGACTGGCTCTATGAAGCACCCTGACGCAATGCTAGTATCGCGGTATACCAGGATCCCGGCGATGTGGTCGGGGTGTGCGAGATCGACGGAGATGGATCACGTGGTCAGGACGGATCGCCCGCGGAGCGGGTCCCCCGGTTGCCGGACTCGGATGGTGCGCCGATGAGCGCGATGACCGAGCTGGTCAACATCCGCAAGGTGAAGGTCCGACGGACCGGCAAGCCGAGCAAGGCGGAGCGCCGCGAGGGTCGTGCCGCCTACCTCTTCCTGCTGCCCTGGATGATCGGCATGGTGCTGCTCACCATCGGCCCGATGGCGGTCTCGCTGTACCTGTCCTTCACCGACTACAACCTGCTGCAGGCTCCCGAGTGGATCGGCCTGGACAACTTCACCCGGATGCTGGACGACGCTCGTCTGCACAACTCGTTCGGGGTGACGTTCCGCTTCGTCTTCATCTCGGTGCCGCTGCAGCTGATCGCCGCGCTGCTGCTGGCGGTGGTGCTCGATCGCGGTCTCCGAGGGCTGGCGATCTATCGCTCGATCTTCTACCTCCCGTCGCTCCTGGGCGGATCCGTCGCCATCGCGGTGCTGTGGCGGCAGATCTTCGGCATCGAGGGTCTGGTCAACCAGGTGCTGGCACTGCTCGGGATCGAAGGTCAGGGCTGGGTGTCCTCGCCCGACACCGCTCTGGACACGCTGGTGATCCTCAGCGTGTGGACCTTCGGCGCGCCGATGATCATCTTCCTGGCCGGCCTCCGGCAGATCCCGACGATGTACTACGAGGCCGCCTCGGTGGACGGCGCGAGCCGCATGCGGCAGTTCTTCAGGATCACCCTGCCGCTGCTGACGCCGATCATCTTCTTCAACTTCGTGCTGCAGATCATCGGCGCCTTCCAGTCCTTCACGCAGGCCTTCGTGGTCTCGAACGGCTCCGGCGGACCCGCCGACTCGACGATGTTCTACACGCTGTACCTGTACCAGACCGGTTTCAACAACTTCGACATGGGCTACGCATCCGCGATGGCCTGGGTCCTGCTGGTGATCATCGCGATGTTCACGGTCGTGAACTTCGTGGCGTCGAAATATTGGGTGTTCTATGACGACTGAGCTCGCTCCTGCCACGACCGATGCCCGCGAGCCCGCGACCACCGGACCGGATGCGCTGTCGGATTCGCGCCGGCGACTGCTGAGGTCCATGGCGATGCGCCGCCTGGTCAAGCACGCGATCCTGATCGCCTGCGGCCTGGTGATGATGTATCCGCTGCTGTGGATGGTCGTCAGCTCGCTGCGACCCAACGAGGAGATCTTCCGGTCTCCGGGGCTGCTGCTGGACAGCTTCGAGATCTCGAACTACATCGACGGCTGGGACGCGCTGAGCGAGCCCTTCGGGCACTACATGGTCAACTCGGCGATCATCGTGCTCGGCTCGATCGTCGGCAACCTGCTGTCGTGCTCGATGGCCGCGTACGCCTTCGCGCGCCTGCGCTTCCGGGGCCGCGCGCTGATGTTCGCCGCCATGCTGGCCACCATCATGCTGCCCGTGCACGTCGTGATCGTGCCGCAGTACGTCATCTTCTCCCAGCTGGGGTGGGTGAACACCTTCCTGCCGCTCATCGTGCCCAAGTTCCTGGCCACCGAGGCGTTCTTCATCTTCCTGATGGTGCAGTTCATCCGCGGCATCCCGCGTGAGCTCGACGAGGCGGCGCGCATCGACGGCTGCGGTCACTTCGGCATCTACTTCCGGATCATCCTGCCCCTGATGGTGCCCGCGCTCGCCACGACGGCGATCTTCACGTTCATCTGGACCTGGAACGACTTCTTCGGGCAGCTCATCTATCTGACCAAGCCCGACATGTACACCGTGCCGGTCGCGCTCCGCGCCTTCGTGGACGCCAGCTCGGACTCCTCGTGGGGTTCGCTGTTCGCCATGTCGATCGTGTCTCTGCTCCCGGTGTTCCTGATCTTCCTGTTCGGTCAGCGATTCCTGCTCAAGGGCATCGCGACGACCGGCGGCAAGTGACGGGCCCGCGAATGCCCTCGGACCGCATCGACGAGGTCGAGCTGTCGCTCCTCTCGGTGCCGCTCGCCCGGCCGATGAGCGACGCGAAGGTGCTCACCGGGCGGCAGCGTCCGATGGGGGAGATCAGCGTCGTGACGGCCGAGGTCCGCACGGCGGACGGCCTGCACGGACTCGGGTTCACCTACTCGACGCGCGCAGGCGGTCCAGCGCAGTACGCGCATGCGAGAGAGGTCGTCCACGAGGTGATCGGCGACGACCCGAATGACATCTCGCGCATCCACGACAAGCTGCTCTGGGCAGGCGCGGCGGCCGGGCGAGGCGGGATCGCCGTGCAGGCCATCGCGGCGATCGACATCGCGCTGTTCGACGTGAAGGCGCGACGCGCCGGGGTGTCGCTGGCCAGGCTGCTGGGCGCATACCGCGACTCGGTGCGGGTCTACAACACCTCCGGCGGATACCTCAATGCTCCGCTCGACGAGGTGCTCGACAACGTCGAGCGCTCCCTCTCGTCGGGACTGGGCGGCATCAAGATCAAGGTCGGCCAGCCCGACGTCGCTCGCGACCTCGAGCGGGTCCGCGCGGTGCACGAGCACATCGGCGGGAGGGTGCCGCTGATGGTGGATGCCAATCAGCAGTGGGACCGTGCGACGGCGCTCAGGACCGGGCGGCTGCTCGAGGAGTTCGACCTGGCGTGGATCGAAGAACCGCTCGATGCGCACGACTTCGACGGCCTCGCCGACCTCGCCGCGCGGCTGGACACGCCCGTCGCCTCGGGCGAGATGCTCACGGGCGTCGGCGACATCGCGACGCTCATCGACCGTCGGGGCGCCGACATCGTGCAGGCCGATGCCCCTCGCCTCGGCGGCGTGACGGGATACCTGCGGGCGGCCGCGCTCGCCGATCAGGCCCACCTCGACATGGCGCCGCACTTCGTGATGGAGCTGCACGTGCACCTCGCGGCGGCCTATCCGCGCGAGCCCTGGGTCGAGCACTTCGATTGGCTGACGCCGCTGTTCGATGAGCGGCTCGAGATCCGGGACGGACGGATGCTCGTGCCCGAGCGACCCGGGCTCGGGCTGACCTTGAGCGAGCAGGCGCGCGGGTGGGTCTCGGAGCGACTCGTCGTGTCCTGATCGCGCCTCGCGCCGCCGTCAGATCGGGCGTCGCCCGGAGTGCAGCACCCCGGTGATCGCACCGAGGACGGCGCCGGCCATCGTGTCGATGATCCGCTCGGAGGCGATGGCGGGGGAGTCCACGGTGGCGGTCACCGCGCCGGTCAGCAGCAGGACCAGCGGCGTGATGAACGTCAGCGCGAGCGCGTAGTGCCGCACGACGACGATCTCGATGGCGAACTGCAGCACGCCGAGGATCAGTGCCAGCCACAGCCCGACGGGCGACAGCGGCGCGAGGAGCAGGAAGAGCCCCGCGCCGGCGACCGTGCCCGTCATGCGATGGATGCCGCGGCTGAACGCCGCCCGGCGGTCCGCCGCGATCCCGATCACCGCGACGGCCGAGCCGACGACCCAGTAGGCGCGCTCGGGATCGAGCCACGCTCCCACGGCGGCGCCCACCACCGCGACGAGCGCGACGCGCAGCAGCAGGATGCGGGCGGCCGGTGGCCACGCGGGACCGGGCAGGAGCGTGCGCAGCGTGTGTCGCGGCATCCGTCTCGCACGTCGGCGCAGGAGCGGCGCCGCGGTGAGCAGCCACGCGAACACGATGCCCGCCGTCAGCGCCGACAGGTACACCAGGACGTCGGCGCCGGCGGCGGAGATGTGGGCGGTGAGCCCGAAGGTCAGAACGAAGAAGAGCGGTCCCGGCGGACCCAGCGAGAAGCCGAAAGCGAGCGCCGCGCTTCCGATCGCCACGACGACGAGGCCGATGATGGTGGCGACGGGCGAGGAGCCGGCAAGCGCGCCGAGCACCGCGGCGGTCAGGAGGCCGACGCCGACGAGCGGCACGACTCTCACCCGGTCGATCGCCGCGAGGTGCGACGCGAACAGGGCGGCGAACGCGCCCGAGGCCGCCTGATACCCCAGCTCGGGCCGTCCGAGCAGGGTCATCACGGCGATGGGGACGGCAACGGCGAGGGCGGCCTGGGTGGCGAGCGGCCAGCGCGGGGCCGGTGCAGCGCCGAACCGGATCAGACTGGCGAACCCGTGCCGGAGGTCGGACAGCCAGTGGTGTTCGGGGTGGTCAGCGGTTGGCTGGGATCCGGTCGACATCCCTTCCATTGTCGTCGCCGGCCTGCCCGACCTCGGTCACGATGCCGCGTGCGCTCCGCGGCGCCGCGTTTCAGGCTGCAGGTGCGGTGGAAGGCCGTCCCTCGTCCGCCGTGGGACGTATCGCCGCCAGGCGGTGCGGTAGCCGTGATATCCCCGCAGCGACGACAGGAACACGACGGCCAGGGCCGCGACCACGGCCAGCACGATGGCCCACGCCAGCGCAGCGCCCGCCACCACGCTCACGCCGCCGACGAAGAGTCCGACGACACAGCCGTTCACGACCGCGATCAGAAAGGCCGAGCTGCCGAGCACCTGCGACGAGTCGCTGCGCCACCGCAGGAACGAGTAGGTGATCTGCATGCCGAGCTGGTCGTCGGTGGTCGACTGCAGGAAGTACTCCTCGACGGCCGGGTCGAGGTCGACGTAGGCGCCGCGCAGCCGGTTCATCGCGACGACGAACATCATGTCCTCTTCGGCGACGTTGAACACGCGGATCTGCGTCAGCAGACCGACCGTGATGAGGAACCCGAGGATCGTCAGGGATGCCGGCGCGAAGCCGTCGCCGAAGTCGGTCGCCTGCCCGAGCAGGCCGATGGTCACCAGGCCCGCCGAGACGAGCGTCAGGAAGATCGTGATGCGCGTGAGCACCTCGTTCTGCGCCGTGCCGCGCGCGGCGAGAAGGCCCCAGTGCTCGGTCGCGAGGATCTGCGCGCGGCGTGCGAGCGCGGCGTCGGACTCCCGATCGGGTGCCGGGCTCACGGGCTGGTCGGCAGCGCCGGCCGCATCGGCCGCCATGGCGTCATTGTCCACCCGGGCCTCGCCGGGCGGTAGATGCACCGAGCGAGAGCGCTCCGGATCGAGGGATGCGGGCGCGCGGCTCAGCCGCGCGACAGGATGCCGCCCGCCGGTGACACTGCGCCGAAGCGGGCACAGGCCGCCGCGAAGCGTTCGGCGATGAGGGCAGCGACGCGCTCGTCGGGCGCGAGCGGCGAGGTCGCGACATCGCCTCCCGCGCGGGCGATGACGTCGGCGAAGTGTCCGGGGGCGAGCACGTAGCTCGCCACCACCACCCGGTCTGCACCGTGTGCTCGCGCCGCGGCGACCGTGCGGTCGATCCGCGGACCCGCACCCGCGGCGAACCCCACGTCCACGCGCGTGCCGAGCCGCGCGGCGAGGTGGTCCGCCATCGCGCGCACGTCCGTCTCGGCCGCGGGGTCGCTCGAACCGGCAGCGGCCAGGACGACGGCATCCGCGGGTGAGAGGCCCACGTCGTCGAGGCGGGAGTGCAGCACCTCGGCGAGGAGCTCGTGGGGTCCGAGCGCCGGCGCGGCCACCGCGCGACCGGCATGCGCGGCCACGGCGCGGGCGATGTCGACCTGGGTGTGGTAGCCGGTCGAGAGCAGCAGCGGCACCACGACGGCCGGCCGCGTGGGCGCGCACGCCGCGAGAACATCGGCCACATACGGCGACTGCACATCGACGAAGGCTTCGAGCACCTCGGTGTCCGGCAGCACGGCGCGCACGCGGTCCACGAGCTCGGTGATCGCGGCGCGGCCGGCGGCCGAGCTGGTGCCGTGCGAACAGGCGACGAGTGTGGGAGTCACGCCGGACCCTCCTTCTGTTCGAGGACGTCGAGACGGTAGCCCCGCTTGACGATCGTGCGGATGACGTCGGGGCCGAGGGCCTCCCGCAGCCGGGCGACCGCCATCTCGACCGCGTGAGCGCTGTCGCCCGAGCGGGGGAGCGCGGTCTGCAATTGCTGCCGCGGCACCACGGCGCCGGCAGCGACGAAGAGCTCGCGCAGGACCGCGACGCCGGTCCGCGAGAGCGGGATGAGCCGGTCGTCGAGCACGGCGCCGCCGCTGCGCAGCTCCAGCCGTCCCGCCGCCGTCTGCGCCGACGGGGCGCGGCCGCCGCCGAAGTGCGTGACGACGGCGCGGACGAGCGAGCCGAGTCGTCCGCGTTCGGCGATGAGCGGCTCGATGCCGACGTCGACCAGCGGGCCCGCGGTGATGGGGCCGACCGCCGCCATGAGCACCTGACCGGATGCCGCGCCCGCGACGATGCGATCGAGCGCGCCCTCGCGCGCGGCGGCGGCGAGCCACTCGGCCGCCCCGGGTGCCGACGTGAACAGCACCGCGTCGACCTCGCCCGCCGCGGCAGCCGCGGCCGATCGCGACACCGCGGCCGGGTCCGGCGGCGGCCCCCACCGGTAGACCGTGAGGCTCACGACTTCGGCGCCCGCGCGCGTGAACAGCTCGTCGAGCCCGTCGGCGCCCGACCCGTGGTGCTGCACCGCCACCCGGCGCCCGGCGACGCCTTCGGCCAGCAGGAACTCGCCGAGCTCTGCCGACGTCTCGGATTCAGCGACCCAGTCGGCCGTGAGGCCCGCCTGCTGGATCGCTCCCCGGGCCTTCGGGCCGCGCGCGACGATCTGGGCCCGCCTGAGCGCCGTGAGCAGGTCTTCGGCGAGACCGGCCTCGTCGGCCGCTTCGATCCACCCGCGGAAGCCCACGCCCGTCGTCGCGACCACCACATCCGGTGGCTCGGCGATCAGCCGGCGGGTCGCCGAGATGAGCGCCTCATCGTCGATGTGCGGGACGATCGTGAGCGCCGGCGCATGCCGCACCACCGCGCCGTGCCGCTCCAGGGCGGCCGCCAGCTCCGAGGATCGGCGATCCACGGCGATGACGATCGTGCAGCCGTCGAGGGCCGCCGACAGGGTGGGGCGGGCGGGAGAGGTCAACGCGACGCATCACCTGCCAGGGCGTGCGCGGGCAGGAGCAGCCCGGCGCGTGCCACGTCGCCGATCACGATCACGGCGGGGTTGCGGACGCCCGCGGCTGCGGCATCCGCCACGATGCGGCCCAGTGTCGAGCGGGTCGTGCGCTGCTCAGGCGTGTGGCCGCGCTCGATGATCGCGACCGGACGATCCTCCGGCGCACCGGCCGAGCGCGCCGCCGCGACCAGCCGGGGGAGCGCCGCGACGCCCATCAGCACGACCGTGGTCACGGAGTCATCCGCGAGGGCAGCGAGCGTCGAGGGCGACAGCTCGCCCTGTCCGTTCGCGACGTGCACGCCGACCGACGTGCCGCGGTGGGTGACCGGGATGCCCGCCGCCTGCGGCACGGACACGACGCTGGTGAGACCCGGGGTGACGTCGACCGGGATGCCGGCGGCCAGGCACGCGGCGACCTCTTCGCCGCCGCGGCCGTAGACGAACGGGTCGCCGCCCTTGAGGCGGACCACCCGCTTGCCCTGCCGGGCGAGGTCGACCAGCAGGTCGTTGATCTCGTCCTGCGGCACCGGATGGTGACCGGGCCGCTTGCCGACGTCGATGACCTCGACGTCGGGCTCGAGCTCGCTCAGCACGTCGGTCGGGCCGAGGCGGTCGGCGACGACGACATCCGCCTCGGCGAGCAGACGCCGCCCGCGCACCGTGAGCAGGTCCGCGGGTCCGGGACCGCCGCCCACGAGGTCGACACGCCCCGCGCCACCGGCCCGGCGTCGCCGCAGCGGAAGCCTGCCGTCGCGCAGCAGGGATGCCACGGCGTCGCGCAGCCGCGCCGCCCGGCGCGGGTCGACGCCGGTGTCCGACACCACGCCGACCACGACGTCCCCCGACCGGCTCTCGGCCGCGAGACGGGTGGTGCTGTGGGCGCCGTCGGACGCGTTGACGCACAGCGTCCGGCGTCGTTCGCACCAGGCGGCGACTCGGGCGTCGACGCGGTTGTCGCCGGTCGCGGTGTGCACGAGCCACGCGTCGGTGATGTCGGCGGCCCGCACCGGCCGCGGCATCCATGAGAGGGCGTGCCGTTCGACCAGTTCACGCACGCCATCGCTCAGTTCCGGGGCGACCACCACGATGTCGGCGCCCTCGTCGAGGAACCGCGGCAGGCGGCGGGCGGTGACCGATCCGCCGCCGACCATGACGACACGGCGTCCGGTCAGCGAGATTCCCAGCAGCGTCGTCATGAGCCTTCTCCCCATCGCACGAGCACCTGGCCGTCGTCGACCGCGACCGGCCACACGCGCAGCGACTTCGGCTCCTTGCCCTGCGTGTCCAGGCACGCTCCGGTGCGCAGGTCGAAGACCTGCTTGTACATCGGCGAGGCCACGGTCGGGGCATCCTGCCGGGTTCCGACGATGCCGCGCGAGATGACGTTGGCGCCGCTGTACGGATCGCGGTTCGACACGGCGTGCACGCGGCCCCCGCCCTCGACAGCAGAGTGCAGGAGGAACAGCGCGAGCTGCGTGCCGTCGACGAGCGCCGCGCGGCCGCGCTCGACCTCGAGGTCGGCGAGGGCGCACACGCGGACCCAGCCGGGCGGCACAGTGCGATGCGCCGTCGCGGTGGGCAGTTCGACGATCGTCATCGGCGCACCTCCAAGGTCGTGCCGGCGATGAGCACCCGCGGGTCCGCGCGCTCGGCGTCGGTGGCGGGGCGCGGCTGGCCGCGCTCGGCCGTGTACGCGAGGTCGGGGTCGGGCGTCGCAGGGGCGTTCACGAACGAGGCGAACCGCCGCAGCTTGTCGGGGTCCTCGAGGGTGGCCTTCCACTCGTCCTCGTACCCGTCGACGTGGCGGGACATCGCCTCATCGAGGTCGGCGCAGATGCCCAGGCTGTCGTCGAAGATGACCGCGCGCAGGCCCTCGATGCCGCCCTCGAGCTCCTCGAACCAGGGCGCCGTCCGCTGCAGCCGGTCGGCGGTGAAGATGTAGTACATGAGGAACCGGTCGATCGCGGTGAGGAGCTCGTCGTCGCTCAGCCCCTCGGCGAGGAGCACCGCGTGGCGCGGGGTGAAGCCGCCGTTGCCGCCGACGTACATGTTCCAGCCGGCCTCGGTGGCGATGACGCCGACGTCCTTGCCGCGCGCCTCGGCGCACTCGCGGGCGCAGCCCGAGACGCCGAGCTTGATCTTGTGCGGGGAGCGCAGACCGCGGTAGCGCAGCTCGAGCTGGACGGCCATGCCGACGGAGTCCTGCACGCCGTACCGGCACCACGTCGAGCCCACGCACGACTTCACCGTGCGCAGCGACTTGCCGTAGGCGTGGCCCGACTCGAACCCGGCATCCACGAGGCGCTTCCAGATGTCGGGCAGCTGCTCCAGGCGCGCGCCGAACATGTCGATGCGCTGGCCGCCGGTGATCTTCGTGTACAGCCCGAAGTCGCGCGCGACCTCGCCGATCACCACGAGCCCCTCGGGCGTGATCTCGCCGCCCGGGATGCGGGGCACCACCGAGTAGCTGCCGTCCTTCTGCAGGTTGGCCATGACGTGGTCGTTGGTGTCCTGCAGGGCGGCGTTCTCGCCGTCGAGCACGTGCGTGCCGGTGAGGGTCGACAGGATGCTGGCGAGCGCGGGCTTGCAGATGTCGCAGCCGCGCCCCGAGCCGAACCGCTCGATGACGGCGCTGAAGGTGCGCAGCCCCGACACGCGCACCGCGTCGAAGAGCTGGCGGCGCGACATCGCGAAGTGCTCGCACAGGGCCGAGCTGAGCGCGGCCCCGGTCTTCGCGAGCTCCGCGCCGACGATCTTCTTGACCATCATCACGCACGAACCGCACGCCGCTCCGGCCTTCGTGCATGCCTTCACGCCGGCGACATCCGTGCAGCCGTCCTCGTGGACGGCGTGACGGATGGCGCCCGCCGAGACGCTGTTGCACGAGCAGACCAGGGCTTCGTCGGGCAGCTCGCCGGTCGGCGCGGGGGTGCCGCCCTCGGGCAGGAGGTAGGCGGCCGGATCGCCGCCGAGCGCGCCGCCCACGAGCGGACGCAATGCTCCGTACGCCGATGCGTCGCCGACCAGGATGCCGCCGAGCAGGGTTTTCGCGTCGTCGGAGAGCACCAGCTTCTTGTAGACGCCGGCGGCCGGGTCGGCGTAGACGACGTCGAGCGCACCGGGCGTCTCGGCGAACGCGTCGCCGAAGCTGGCGACATCCACGCCGGAGAGCTTGAGCTTCGTGGACAGGTCGTAGCCGGGGAACGACGCCTCGCCGCCGAGCAGCCGGGTCGCCGCGACCTCGGCCATCGCGTAGCCGGGAGCCACGAGGCCCGCGCACATCCCGTCGAAGCTCGCGACCTCGCCGACCGCCAGGATGGACGGGTCGCTCGTCACGCAGCCCGCGTCGATGACGACGCCGCCGCGGGGATGGACGTCGAGGCCCGTCTCGCGCGCGAGTTCGTCGCGGGGGCGGACGCCGACGGTGAACACGACGACGTCGGTGCGCTCGTACGTGCCGTCGCGGAACTCCAGGCCCGTCACCTGGCCCGACCGGTCGGGGTCGAGCCGGGTGGTGATCGACTCGGTCCGCACCCGGATGCCGCGCTTCTCGATGAGGCGGCGCAGCGCATCGCCCGCGGGCCGGTCCAGCTGTGCCGACATCAGCCGGTCGGAGGACTGCACGACCGTGCACGCGACACCGAGGCCGTCGAGTGCGCCGGCGGCTTCGAGTCCGAGCAGGCCGCCGCCGATCACGGTGCCGACGAGCGGCCGGCCGAGCTCCGCGGAGCGGCGGGCGACGAAGTCGCGCAGACGCTCGACGTCGTCGAGCGTGCGGTAGACGAAGCATCCGTCGAGGGCGAAGCCGTCCACCGCGAGCTTCGCGGCGTACGAGCCGGTCGCCAGCACGAGGCGGTCGTACGCGATCTTCGCGCCGCTGCGGGTGACGACGACGCGCTCGTCGCGGTGGATCCGCACCACCGGGTCGCCCGCGAGGAAGCGCACGCGTTCGTCGTCGAGGTGGGCGGTGTCGAGGGTGAGGTCGTCGGTCGTCGACCCCTGGAAGAACGAGGTGAGCGCCACGCGATCGTAGGGGCGGCGGTTCTCCTCGCCGATGACCGTGACCCGGAGGTTCTCCTCGGTGCGGCTGAGCAGGCTCTCGAGGAAGCGGTGGGCGACCATTCCGGCTCCCACGACCACCACGCGCGAGGTGGGGCCGGTGGAGCTCATGACTTCACGGTAGGTGTCCGGTGTTGCGCCCGCGTCAGCGTCATGTTTCGGGCTCTTGACGATGCGTGCCATGACGTCTCCTTCGGTTCCGGTGCTCAGACGCCGGCGGGCGCGGTCTCGCGCGGCTCGGATGCGGCGGCCGGCGCCGGTGCGGAGGCATCCGTCGCGGTCGGCTCGGCGGTTCGGCCGGCGATGCCGCGGCGCGAGAGGCGGGGCGTGCGGGGCGACGTGGCGCGGGCGTAGGTGAGGTAGAGCGGGATCGCGGTGAAGACCAGGCCGCCGACGAGGTTGCCGACCACCGTCGGGATCTCGTTCCAGATCAGGTAGTCCATGATCGTGAAGTCGCCGCCGAGCAGCAGGCCCGAGGGGAACAGGAACATGTTCACGATCGAGTGCTCGAAGCCCATGAAGAAGAACAGCATGATCGGCATCCACATCGCGATGACCTTGCCGGGCACATCCTTGGCGACCATCGACAGCACCACGCCGGTCGAGACCATCCAGTTGCACAGCACGCCGCGGATGAAGAGCGTCAGCATGCCGGCGGCGCCGTGCTCGGCGTAGCCGACGGTGCGGCCCTCGCCGATGTGGCCGATCGCCTCGCCGACCTCGTTCGGCGGTGTGGCGAAGCCGTTCGTGACGACGATCGCCATGAGCACCGCGACGGTGAACGCGCCGATGAAGTTGCCGACGAAGACGAGCCCCCAGTTGCGCAGGATGCCGCCGATCGTCACGCCCGGCCGCCGGTCGAGCCAGGCCAGCGGTGCGAGCACGAAGACCCCCGTGAGCAGGTCGTAGCCGAGCAGATACAGCATGATGAAGCCGACCGGGAACAGCAGCGCGCCCAGCAGCGGGATGCCGGTCTGCACCGAGACGGTCACCGCGAACGCCGCGGCGATCGTGAGGACCGCGCCGCCCATGATCGAGCGGACGAGGGTGTCGCGCGTGGACAGCATCACCTTCGACGCGCCGGCGTCGATGATCGTTCCGACGAGTTCTGCGGGCTTGACGTACGTCATGAGGGGGTCCTCTCCTCCGTGGACGGATGCCGGGAGTGGCCGACGCTTCGAAGCTAGGTCGGCGATGTTTCCCGGGGACGACCCCGCAAGGGACGGTCTCGTTACCTCTCCCTCTCAACGGGAAGGGGCGGGAAGTGAGGAAGACCGTGCGCTGTGACCGCGGGCGCGTCGGAGCGACCGGGATGCCTCGCGCGTGTGGGAGGCGCCGCTCCGCTCGGCTGCTCCGCGGCGGGCGACTGTCAGACCTGGGAGACCGGCGAGATCACGAGCTCGTCGATGCGCACGTGGGAGGGGGCATCCATCGCGAACATCGCCGCGCGGGCGACATCGCCGGGGGTCAGCATCCGCCGGCGATGCTCCGCCGTGGGCACGGACGGGCGCATCTCGAGGAAGTCGGTGTCGACGTCGCCGGGGCACAGATGGCACGCCCGGACGCCGTTCGCGGCCTCGTCGGTGTTGATCGTCCGCACGACGGAGGCGAGCGCCGTCTTGCTCGCCGAGTAGGCCGCGCCGGCGCCGGGGGAGTGCGTCCACCCCGCGTAAGACGACACGATGACGACGACACCGCCGGCGCGGCGAAGTGCGGGAAGCGCGGCATCGACGACGCGCAGCACGCCGACGAGGTTGGTCTCGATCACGCGGTGCACGTCGTCGATGTCGTGATCGGTCCAGCGGCGTCGCGGGTTGTTCGTTCCGCTGGCGACGACCAGCGCGTCGAGGCCCGCGTCGGCCCGAAGGATCTCGGCGATACGGTCGCGCGGATCCTCCGCGACGACATCCAAGGGGAGGGTCGCCACCGACGCCGGGTCGGATGCCGTCGCCTGCGTCTGCGCGAGGGCCTCTCCGCGCCGGCCCGATACCGTCACCCGCCAGCCGGCGTCCACAGCGGCGTGGGCGACGGCGCGTCCGATCCCGGAGCCGCCACCGACGATCCAGGCGCGACGCGTGCGTGTAGCTTCCGTCATATCAGTAATACTATTTCGCCATGCACCTCGACTTCCACGACAGGACCGTTCTCGTGACCGGTGCCAGCGCCGGCATCGGCCGGGTGATCGCCGACCGCTTCGCCGGCGAAGGCGCGCACGTCTACGGGTTCGATGTGGTTCCGCCCGCGGATGCCGTCGGATGGGCGGGATCGGCCGTGTGCGACGTGACCGACGAGAGCGCCGTGGCGCGCGAGGTCGCGGCCATCGAGAAGGAGCACGGGGCGGTCGACGTGCTGATCAACAACGCGGGCGTCAACGTCGTCGGTCCGGTGGACGAGCTGACAGCGGCGCAGTGGCGCCGGTGCCTCGACGTGAACGTCGTCGGCGTCGCCGTCATGTGCGCCGCCGTCATCCCAGGCATGAAGCGCGCCGGTGCGGGGTCGATCCTGAACGCCGCCTCGTTCGCCGCGATCAATCCGCCCGTGGGTGCGGCGGCCTACGCGGCGTCCAAGGCGGCCGTCGTGCAGATGACGCGGGTGATCGCCGGAGAGCTCGGCCCGTGGGGCATCACGGTCAACGCCTACGCGCCCGGGATGGTGCCGACGGCGATGAACGGCTTCGCCGACATGCCGGATGCCACCAAGAACGAGCTGCTCGACACGCTGACCCTGCGGCGGTGGGAGTCGCCCGACGATGTGGCGGATCTTCTGTGCTTCCTCGCGAGCGACCGGGCGCGCTACATCACCGGCACGCTCGTGGACGTCAGCGGCGGCAAGCTCGCGACGCAGATCCCGCGGCGCGCCTACGACTGGCGGGAGTCGCGCGAGTGAGCCTGCAGCAGGATCTCGTGGACGCGCTCGGCAGCGCGATCGCGTCGGGAGCCTGGCCGACAGGAACCGCCATCTCGGTCGACGAGATCGGTGCGCGCCACGGCGTCTCGCGGACGGTGGCGCGCGAGTCGGTCCGCTCGCTGGAGGCGCGCGGCATGGTCCGCGGTCGGCCGCGCGTCGGCACGGTGGTCCAGCCTGAGGAGAGCTGGGACCTGCTCGATCCCGACGTGATCCGCTGGCGCACGGGCACCCCGGACTCTTCGGCTCAGCTCGAGGAGCTTCTCGACCTGCGCGCGGCGATCGAGCCGGTCGCGGCGCGGCTGGCCGCGGAGCGGGCGACCGGAGCCGAGCATGAGGAGCTGGACTCGCACCTCGAGCGCATGCGCGAGGCGTTCGAGCATGGCGATGTCGCAGACTTCACGCGAGCCGACCTCGACTTCCACCGGACGCTCGTGCTCGCCTCCGGCAACCGACTGTTCCGACAGCTGTGGGGCACGGTGCACGCGGCGCTCGGGGCGCGCTATCACTCCGAGGTGCCGGCGTTCTCCGAGCACACGCCGCACGCGCTCGACCGGCACGAGCAGATCCTCCGGGCAGTGCGAGCCGGCGATGCCGACAGTGCGGAAGCGGCAGCCTCGGTTCTCATCCGGGGGACGCGGGAGCAGGTCGGTTTGATCCGTTAGGCGACGCTACGGGGCAGGGGTCAGCAGCAGGATGTTCATCCAGGGGCAGACGATGCGGAAGTCGCCGGTCGAGAAGTCGAAGTCGACGGAACCGCCGTCCTCCTCGATTCCCACAGGAAACGACACCGCCACCTCCAGCACCACAGTTTCACGAGGCGGGATGGTGATGTACTCCGCTCCCGACTCGAGGCGCTCCACGCGGTTGACGCGTTCGCCGTGCACCTGCCCGAGCACCCCGTTCTCGAGCGTCACGCCCGTCACCGTCAGGTTCTGCAGCTCGGTGCGCACCTGTGGCTGCTGCCACCAGCGCCACCAGCTGAGCGATGCGCGGAGCCACATGTTGGTCACCCACGGACCCGCCAGCACGATGTTCCATGCGCTGCCGTTGGCGCCGACCCGGATGTAGCCGTTGAGGGCGATGTACGTGTGGGCGCTGATCACCGCGAAGAAGTCGCTGTCGTTCTGCCACGTGAACCAGAAGCTGACCCGGCGTTCACCGGCCTGGGTCGGCGGGCCTTCGTCGTCGTCCTCATCCAGGTAGACGTGGACCTTTGCCCAGCTGTCGTCGTCGTCGATGAAGGTGTCGTCGAGGATCGCGCTGCTGTGCTTGCCCGCCCAGATCATGAACGGCTTCCGCACCGTGATGGTCGTGAAGTTGCCGGGTGGCAGTGCGTTCAGCTGCTGCACGCCCGCCATCCGGATCTGCATCGCCTCGGTCAGGTTGCGCAACGACGCGCCCGCCTCGGCTCTGGCGGCGGCCTCTTCTTCGTCCGCCGCGCGGGTCAGCTCAGCCAGATGGCGCTCTCGCACCGCGCGCACGCGCCCGTCATCTCCGCGCCCGCCCACCTGCTCCGCGAGCAGATCGGCGACTTCGCGCCTCGCGACGGCACGGCGGGCCGGATCTCGCTGCGGGCGGCGACCGGTGGTGGTCTCGGCATCCGTCACCACCCGCATGACGTCCGTCTGCCAGTCCTCGTTGTCACGGTCGTCAGGCATGGCCGCCCCCTCCCTCGTCGGACGTGCGCAGCACCATAGTGGCGCAGCCCGCGCGCGCCGACAATGGCCCTTCGCTACAGGATGCTCAACGACCAGCGCCCGGGGGAGCGACCGACTCCCGGGGGACCAGCCGCTGCTCGAGCACCCGTGTCACCGGCGGGGCGCCGTCCCCGCGGATCCGCCGGATCAGCAGCCGCGCCGCCTCGGCGCCGATCTCGTGAATCGGCTGCGACATGACCGTGATGGTCGGGGTGCTGACGCCGGTCCAGTCGGCGTCATCGAAGGCGACGAGCGAAAGGTCGTCGGGGATGCGGCGGCCCAGCGTCAGCGCGGTTCGGTAGACGCCGAGCGCGATGAGGCTGTCCGAGCTCACGATCGCGGTGATGCCGAGGTCGGCATCCTGCAGGAGCCGGCGCGTGAGCGCCTCGACCCCGTCCCGGCGGGCGTTCAGGTGCACGAACGACGCGGGATCCGGTACGCCGGCATCCGTGAGCGCGCCGACGAAGCCGTCGACACGATCGGCGACCGACGTCGCCAGGATCTGATCGCCGAGCCGATAGTCCCCGGGATGGTCGATCGTCGAGATGAAGGCGATGCGGCGGTGTCCGGCATCCAGCAGCAGCTGGGTGAGGGTACGCGCACCGGTGCGATTCGCCGCGATGACCGTGTCGACCTCGAGGTCTGCGACCGCGCGGTCGAAGAGGACGACCGGTCGGCCGGCGTCGAGGACGGGGCGGAGGTTGCCGGGGTCGACCGATGAGGCGGGGGCGACGAGGAGGCCGTCGACGCGCTTGGCGAGCTGCACGCTCAGGGCCTTGGCCTCGGTCTCGGGGTCTTCGTCGGAGTTGGAGAGGATGAGGTCGAGACCGGCGGCAGCGGCGACATCCGATGCTCCCCGCGTCGCCTGCGCGAAGAACGGGTTCTCGATGTCGCCGACGACGATGCCGATGGTGTTGGAGCGGCCGGTGCTCATCGTCCTCGCCAGCGCGTTGGGGCGGTAGCCGAGCTCCTCGGCGGCCGCCTGCACCCGGTCACGCACCGATTCGCTCACCGCGCCGTAGTCGCCGAGGGCTCTGGCCGCCGTCGCTTTAGAGACGCCGGCCGCTCGGGCGACATCGGTGACCGTCACCTCGCGCCGGCCGTGGCCGTTCCCGGTGCCGTTGTCGGCGCTCACATGTCCTCCCGGACTTTTTCCTTGACTTCGCTCCAGAGTGTCACGTACTGTCCCTGGAAACGGATTGAGACCGGTCTCAATGTAACCACTTGAGACCGGTCTCACCAAGGAAAACTCCCCGAAACATCCGTGTAACCGACCACCGACTGCAGCACCCTTCCGGAAGGACTCCCGTGAAGCTCCACACCCTCCGCCGCGCCGTCATCGGCACCGTCGCCGCCGCGGCCACCGCCCTGGCGCTCACCGCCTGCGCATCCGGCGCCGCCAATTCCGGCGCGACCGGCAGCGCCGACGACAACCCCTACGGGCTCATCACGCCCGGCCAGATCCGCGTCGCCAGCCTCGGCGACTCCAAGCCCTACACCTTCACCGACGAGAGCGGCGAGTTCACCGGCTTCGACGTCGAGCTCTTCACCGATGTCGCCCACCGCATCGGCATCGACGACGTCGTCTTCACCGGCCAGGACTTCTCGGGCCTTCTCGCGGCCGTCGCGAACGGTCAGTTCGACGTCGGCGTCGCCGCGATCGGCATCACCGAGGAGCGCAAGCAGACCGTCGACTTCTCGGACGGCTACCTCGCCGGATACCTCACGGTGATGGCGAGCCCGGATGCCGACATCGCCGATGAGGGCGACCTCGACGGCAAGCGCCTCGGCGTCGTGCAGGGAACGCTGCAGGAGGCGTACGCGGTGAAGAACTTCACCGACACCGAGCTCGTCCGCTTCCCCGACAACAACGCCGCGATCTCGGCCGTGGTGAGCGGTGCGGTCGACGCGCACTTCCTCGACTACGAGGCGGCCAAGGAGTACGCCGAGCAGTACGGGCTCGAGAACGCCATCGACATCCCGTCGTTCGATGCCCCGGCCGGCTTCGCGATCGCCAAGGGCAACGACGCGTTCAAGGACGCACTGAACGAGGCGCTCCACGAGGCCATGGAGGACGGCACCTGGAAGGAGCTGTACCAGAAGTGGTTCCCGGGCTCCCCGATGCCCGACCAGTACCTCCCGTCGGACGAGCAGACCCCGACCCCGTCGGAGTCCCCGACGGAGTAAGGACCCGCCGGTGCGAGCCCGCCGCAGAACGGCTCGCACCGGCATCCCTCCTCTCTTAGGAAACCGACCATGGACAACTGGCTCGACAACCTCGCCAAGACCTTCTTGGACTTCGAGGCGATGGCGCAGGTCTTCCCGCAGCTGCTGACCATCGGCCTGGTCAACACCTTGGTGATCTCGGTGGCCGCCACCGTCATCGGCATCGTGCTCGGCATGGTCGTCGCGATCATGGGCATCTCGCCCGCGCGGTGGCTGCGCGTTCCCGCCCGCATCTACACGGACATCTTCCGGGGCCTCCCGGCCATCCTCACCATCCTCCTCATCGGGCAGGGCTTCGCCCGGGTCAGCCAGCAGATCTTCGGACCGTCGCCGTACCCGCTCGGCATCCTCGCCCTCTCGCTCATCGCGTCGGCGTATATCGGAGAGATCTTCCGCGCCGGCATCCAGTCGGTCGAACGCGGTCAGCTCGAAGCGTGCCGCGCCCTGGGCATGAGCTACGGCAAGGCGATGGCGCTCGTCGTCGTGCCGCAGGGCATCCGGCGGGTGCTGCCGGCGCTCGTGAACCAGTTCATCGCGATCGTGAAGGACTCCTCGCTGGTGTACTTCCTGGGCCTCCTGGTCTCGGAGCGCGAGCTGTTCCGCGTCGGTCAGGATGCCGCCGTGCTCACCGGCAACCTCTCGCCGCTGGTGCTCGCCGGCATGTTCTACCTCGTCATCACGGTGCCGCTGACCCACCTCGTCAACTACTTCGACAACAAGTTCCGCACCGGACGCCGCAAGGCGACACCGCCCAAGAGCGGCCTGGACGAGGTCGAGGAGACCCGCACTCCGAGCCCCGCGCTGACCTACGGAGAGAACACATGACCTACACCTCACCGGTGCCTGTCACCGACGGGCGGTTCTACGCCGGCTCCAGCCTCGAGCTGCGGAACCTCACCATGGCCTACGGCGAGATCGACGTCCTCCGCGACGTGAGCCTCGAGGTCGCCCCCGGCACGACGACGTGCATCATCGGCCCCTCCGGCTCCGGCAAGTCCACGCTGCTGCGCGGCGTGAACCGGCTGCACGAGCCGAAGTCCGGCGACGTGCTGCTGGCGGGGGAGTCGATCCTCGGCAAGAAGCCGGATGCCGTCCGCAAGCGCATCGGCCTCGTCTTCCAGCACTTCAACCTCTTCTCCGACCACACCGCGCTCGAGAACGTCGCGCTCGCGGTGCGGCACGTGAAGGGGCTGTCGAAGGGCGAGTCCCGCAGGATCGCGCACCAGCGGCTCGCCGAAGTGGGGCTCGCCGAGCGCACCGACCACCGGCCGCGCGACCTCTCCGGCGGGCAGCAGCAGCGCGTCGCGATCGCCCGGGCCCTTGCCATGGAGCCGGAGGTCATGCTCTTCGACGAGGCCACCAGCGCCCTCGACCCCGAGCTCGTCAAGGGCGTCCTCAACCTCATGGCAGGCCTTGCCCAGCGCGGCATGACGATGCTCGTCGTGACCCACGAGATGGGCTTCGCCCGCAAGGTCGCCGACCAGGTCGTCTTCATGGACGAGGGCCGCGTCGTCGAGGCCGGCCACCCGGACGACCTCTTCGAGCGCCCGCAGAGCCCGCGGTTGCAGCGCTTCCTCTCGGAGGTGCTGTGATGACGGATGCCACGGCTCCGCGTGCGCGCATCCGCACGGCGGTCGTCGGGTTCGGCACCGCCGGGCGCGTCTTCCACGCGCCGTTCCTCGAGGCGGACCCCGCGTACTCGCTCGACGTCGTCGTGACCTCGAACCCGGAGCGTCGGGCGGAGGCCGCGGTGCGGCATCCCGCCGCTCGCGTCGTCGACCGTCCTTCGGATGTGTGGGACCTCGCTGAGGAGCTCGACCTCGTCGTGATCGGATCGCCGAGCGGCACGCACGCGGCGCTCGCCGCCGCGGCGCTGGATGCCGGACTCGACGTCGTCGTCGACAAGCCCTTCGCCGTCACGGCCGAGGAGGGGCGTGCGCTGATCGCCCAGGCCGAGCGGCTGGGGCGGAAGCTGACGGTGTTCCAGAATCGGCGGTGGGACGGCGACTTCCGAACCGTCCGGTCGCTCGTCGCCGAGGGGCGGCTGGGGGAGGTGAACCGGTTCGAGTCGCGGTTCGAGTGGTTCAAGCCCTCCGTGCCGGCATCCTGGAAGACCGAGGCGACCGTGGCAGAAGGCGGCGGCATCCTGTACGACCTCGGCACGCACCTCATCGACCAGGCCGTGCAGCTGTTCGGGCCCGTCGCTGACCTGTACGCGGAGGTCGGGCGACGCCGGGCCGGTGCGGTCGCCGATGACGACGTGTTCCTTGCGCTGCAGCACCGGTCGGGCGTGACGTCGCACCTGTGGATGAACGGCCTGGCGCCCGTCCCCGGCCCGCGCTTCCACCTCGTCGGCTCACGCGCCGGGTACACCAGCTGGGGTCTCGACGGACAGGAACCGGCGCTCAAGTCCGGGGCGCTCCCCACCGACCCGGGCTTCGGCGAGACGCCCGAGGAGCGCTGGGGCGTGCTCGGCGCCGGCGACGACGTCACGCGGGTGCCCACGCTGCGCGGCGACTACGGCGGCTTCTATCGGCTGCTCGCCGACGCGCTCCGCGGCGACGGACCGCTTCCGGTCGACCCGGCCGACGCCGTCGGCGTGCTCGAGCTGATCGAGCGGGCGCATGCCGAGGCATCCGCCCGCGTCTGAACCATACGAAACGAGAGAGACACTTCGCATGACCACCTCCCCGTCCCCGTCCGTCGTCGTGATCGGCGGCGGCATCCTCGGCGCCTCGACCGCCGCGCACCTCTCCCGCAGCGGCGCACAGGTGACGCTCGTCACCGCCGGCGCGCTCGCCGACGGCGCGTCCGGACGCTCGATCGCGTGGCTCAACTCGTCGGGCGCGCGCACCCGCGAGTACCACTACCTGCGCCTCATCGCGATGGAGCGCTACCGCACGTGGCGCCTGCGCCGGCCGGAAAGCGCGTCGTACCTGCGCTTCGACGGCGCGCTGAAATGGGCCGGTCCCGACGAGAGCTTCCGCGAGACCTTCGCGTTCGAGCGCTCCGGCGGCTACGACGCGCTCTGGCTCTCGCGTGAGGACGTGGCGCGCTTCGCGCCGGACGTGGACGAGGATGCCGTCGCCGACGAGGGCGCGATCTACAACCCCGCCGAGGGCTGGGTGAATCTGCCCGACCTCATCGCGGCTCTGATCGCGGAGGCGGAATCGGCGGGGGCTCGCGTCCTGACCGGCGTCGGCGAGGCGCGAGTGGACGTTCAGGACGGGGTCGCCATGGGGGTCGTGCTCGCCGACGGTACGCGTCTGGCCGCCGACCGCGTGGTGCTGGCGACCGGTCCGGCCGTGCCGGCGCACCTCGCTGCGCTCGGCGTGACGGTTCCGGATGCCACGCCCGCCGCGTTCGTCCTCTTCACCGACCCGGTCGATCTCGAGGTGCGCACCGTGCTCAACACCCCGCGCGTCGCGGTGCGGCCGACGCCGGACGGACGGCTCGTGCTCGACGCCGACTGGGCCGAGAAGTCCGTGCTCGTCGGCGACGACGGCTCCATCACCGTGCCCGAGGAGTCGGTGCAGGGGCTGCTCGACGAGGCCTCGCGCGTCCTCGCGGGAAACCCCACGTTGACCGCATCACGCGTCGGCGCCGGCTTCAAACCGATCCCCGGGGATGGCGAGCCGGTGGTGGGCGCCGTGCCTGGTATCGACGGACTCTCGGTGCTCTTCACGCATTCGGGCGCGACGCTCGGCCTCATCCTCGGCGAGCTCGTAGCCGAGGAGATCATCACCGGCGCGCCGTCGCCCGTGCTGTCCGCGTTCCGCCTCGACCGCTTCGCGGCCGAGACGGAGGGCAGGTCGGACGGCGTCGCGACCGGCGCGTGGGAGCCCGTCGCGCAGCAGTAGCCGGTGTGCCGAGACGCCGGGGCGCGGTGTGTGACGCGCTGCGGCGTCTCGGTGCCTCTGGCCGTTCCTCGTGGCTTCTCGACGGGCGTGAAGGCGTTCCGTCTCGCTTCGCTCGCTCAGCGACCGGCGAGCGGTGCGGTGGAGCGGCGGGGGATCAGGGTGGGCATGAAGCGGCGCAGGTTCGCGCGCTCGCCGGGCGTCGGGTGGAAGAGCTGATCCATCGCGGAGGCGGCGATCTGGTCGAATGGCACCTTCACCGACGTGAGCGGCACGGGCAGCTGCGCCGCGAGCGGGATGTCGTTGTACCCGACGACGGAGAGATCGTGGCCGACGCTGAGGCCGAGCTTCGTCGCGACGCTCACGACCCCGATGGCGAGGTTGTCGTTGGCAGCGAAGATCGCGGTCGGCCGGTCGTCGGTGTCGAGGAGGGCGTGACCTGCGCCGACGCCGGCTTCGACGCCGTAGCCGGTCGACAGGATCCGGTCGGGCCGCAGCGACGCACCCTGTTCCGTCACGGCCCGTGTGGCGCCCGCGAGACGATCCAGCGCGCTCGACGTGAACGACGGACCGGTGACGACGGCGATATCGCGGTGGCCGAGGTCGAGGAGGTGGCGGGCGGCGAAATATCCGCCCGCGTTGTCATCGCCGAGCGATGAGGGGCTCACCCCGTCGGTGCGCAGGACGAGAGCGTGACGGATGCCGCGCTCGCGCAGCGATGCCGGCAGCGCATCGTCGAGGCGGGCGGTTGCGAGGATGAGGCCGTCGACCCCACGATCGAGGAGGCGCTCAGTCGCCTGGCGCTCCTCCTCCGGGTCGTCCCCGCACGTCGCGACGACGGCGAAATAGCCGCGCGCGCGGGCAGTCCGCTCGATGGCCTCGAACATGAGCGCCATGACGGTGTCGGCGAGACGCGGAACGAGCGCGCCGATGGTCGCAGTCTCCCCGCGACGGAGGCTCGACGCGAAGACATTGCGACGGTAGCCGAGCTCGTCGGCGATCCGCCGCACCTTCTCGGCGGTGGCGGAGCGCGACGGGCGCGTCCTCTCGTCGAGCACCCGGCTGACGGTCGAGATGCTGACGCCGGCGGCGACGGCGACATCGCGAAGCGTCACCACCGACGCATCGATGCGATCGCTCACGGCCACCTCCCTCCGTGCGAGTCAATCTAGCCCCGCCTACGCGATTGCTTGACAGCATCCGCTCCGGCAAGCATACTTGCAATCGTTCTTGCAAACGTTCCCGACAACGTTTCCGCAAGGTATCGATTCAACTGAGGAGCCAACGATGTCCCTGGACCTGCGCGGACTGAACCCCGCCCCCGTCACCCCGTTCACCACCGATGGCGACGTCGACTACGACGCCATCGAGCGCCTGGGCTCGTGGCTCGGCTCGATCGACGGCGTCAAGAGCCTCGTCGTCCTCGGTCACGCAGGCGAGGGCACCTTCCTCACCGAGGAGGAGCAGCTCGACGTCATCCGCGCGTTCGTCGCGTCCACCGAGGGCCGTGTTCCGGTCATCGCGGGCATCACCAAGGAAGGCAACAAGACCGCCGCGCTCGAGGCCAAGAAGGCGGTCGAGGCGGGCGCCGCCGCCGGTCTCGTCTACCCTTCGCACGGGTGGCTGCGCTTCGGCTTCCAGGACGGCGCACCGCAGTCGCGGTACCGCGAGATCTACGAGGAGTCCGGTCTTCCGCTCATCCTCTTCCAGTACCCCGACAACACCAAGGCGTCGTACGACCTCGACACCCAGCTCGAGATCGCGGGGCAGGAGGGCGTGTTCGCCACGAAGAACGGCGTGCGCAACATGCGCCGCTGGTACACCGAGATCCCCGCGCTCCGCGCCGCGTACCCCGACCTGCAGATCCTGTCGTGCCACGACGAGTACCTGCTCCCGACGATGTTCGATGTCGACGGCCTGCTCGTCGGCTACGGGAACATCGCCCCGGAGGCGCTCGTGGAGCTCATCGAGGCCGGCAAGGCGCAGGACTACCCCCGCGCGCACGAGATCCACGAGCGGCTGCTGCCGGTGACGAAGAACGTCTACCACCGCGGCTCGCACATGGAGGGCACCGTCGCGCTCAAGTGGGGCCTGGTCAACCGCGGCATCCTCGAGCACGCGACCGTGCGCACGCCGCTGCTGCCGCTTCCCGACGGCGCGGATGCCGAGATCGCCGCCGCGTTCGCCTCCGCCGGTCTGGGCAAGGTCACCGTCTCGGCCTGACCCTCCTGAGGGGCGGCGGTCCGCCCGATCGCCGCCCCTCACCCCGACCTCACCCCTGAGCACCCAGTCAACGACGACTTCGCGGCAACGACGCCGCCCAGCGACGAAGGATCGACGATGAGCAATCGCACCACCGACCGCCACACCTCCACGACGCCCGGAACGGGCTACGGCCGCGTCTCGACTGACACGATGAGAAGCATCGTGAACGCCCGCAGCACGCGTCGCTCCTTCTGGCAGCAGCTCGCCCTCATCGGCCCCGCCTTCGTGGCGGGTGCGTGGCAGTTCGGGCCCGGCAACCTCACCACCGCCGTCCAGGCGGGCAGCGGCTACCAGTACGCGCTGATCTGGGTGATCGTCGTCTCGACGATCCTGATGATCTTCCTCACCGACATGAGCGTCCGTCTCGGCATCAAGTCCCCGGTGTCGCTCATCGCCTCGATCAAAGAGCACCTCGGCACCTGGGTCGGCGTCGTCGCCGGCATCGGCATCTTCCTCATCACCCTCTGCTTCTCCGTGGGCAATGCCGTCGGCTCGGGCCTGGGGCTTTCGATGCTGTTCGGCGGCAACCCCGTGATGTGGACCGTCATCTGCACGGTCGCCGTCGCCGCGCTCCTTCTCCTGCGCAACGTCTACCGCGTCATCGAGAAGGTGCTCGTCGCCATCGTCGCGCTCATGGCGGTCGCCTTCGTCGTGTCGGCGTTCGTGTCCAATCCGGATTGGGCGGCAGCCGGGGCGGGACTGCTTCCCGCCGTGCCCGACGGCTCCTGGCTGCTCATCGTCGCCCTGGTCGGCACGAACTTCTCGATCAACGCGGCGTTCTACACGTCCTACGGCACCAAGGAGCGGGGTCGCACCGAGGCGGACTACCGTGACGTCACGATCGTCGACACCATCCCCGGCATCGTCGCCCCCGGCGTCATGACCGCCCTGGTCATCGTGGTCGCCGCGGCCGTCCTCGGCAAGACCGGCGAAGCGGCGCCCACGATCGTCGCACTTGCCGGCATCTTCGAGCCGCTCGCCGGCCCCATCGGATCGGCCGTCTTCGCGCTTGGGTTCTTCGGCGCCGCGTTCTCATCGATGATCGCGAACGCCACTGCCGGCGGAACCATGCTCTCCGATGGCCTCGGCCGCGGTGCGTCGTCGAGCTCCCGGTCCGCGAAGATCATCAGCGGCAGCATCCTCGCCTTCGGCGTCATCGTCGCACTCATCTTCCAGACGTCGCCCGTGCAGCTGATCGTCATCGCACAGGCCTTCACGATCTTCGTCGCGCCCGTGCTCGCTGCGCTCATCATCGTCATGGCGAACCGGCGTTCGCTGATGGGCGACATGCGCAACCGCTGGTGGCAGAACTTGCTGGGCGTCATCGGTCTGGTTGCGGTGCTCGCCCTATCGGTGCGACTGCTGGTCACGCTGATCGGCGGGTGAGCTTCAAGAGGAGGCGGGTTCGTTGCGGCGGACCCGCCTCTCGCATGTGGACGCGACGGCGGGAGTCGAACCCGCAACGCACCCCGGGTATGAGCCGGTGCCCGGGACCGCCCGGATCGCCGCGATGTCACCCACGGTAGAGGCCCAGGCGTAGCGGCGCATCAGCGTGAACAATGGTTTCGCTATGGGTCTGTGCGTGACAGGCGGGGTGGCGGCGGCGTTTCGTCTCGCTTCGCTCGCTCAACGAACGGGGGGCCGGCGGCGTGGCGAGGCGTTTCGTCTCGCTTCGCTCGCTCAACGACCGGGGCAAGCGGCGGGGGTGTTTCCTCTCGCCCGGTGGCGCTCGCTGGCCGATCGGTGCGCCGCTCATGCGATGTGGGGAGCGGTAGGAGTCCGGCACCGGTTCCTCCACAGAATCGCTCGTTGTTAGGTTGTCCACAGAAGCGCCCGTGACCTGGGCTTTACGCTGAGGGAATGTCGGACCCCCTGGCCAGGATGAGGGTATGAACTTCCCGCTCGCCGACCTTCAGGGCATCGCAGATCGCCTCCGCGACGTGCTCGAGCCGGCGCTGACCGGCCAGGCGCAGCAGGGTCTTTCGCACCGGGAGTTGATCGACGCGCTGGGCGTCGTCGAGCGGCTGGGGCGGGTGGCGGATGCTGCGCGTCAGACTCTCGCGGGGGAGGTGGGGCGTCGCGCGGATGCAGGGTTCGGCGACGAGGCCATCACGACGCAGTTCGGGTGCGGGTCCGCTGCGGAAGTGCTGGAGCGGACGACGCTGGTGTCGCCGGCGACGGCCCGCGCGCGGTTGCGGGATGGCCAGGCGATCACCGGCCGGATGACGCTGACGGGGCAGTCCCGTCCGGCACCGCTGGAGCATGCCCGCGTGGCGCTGGCGTCGGGGCGACTCAGTGCCGACGCGCTGACCACGATCGGCGACGCGCTCCGCCCGCTGCTCGGACGGTGCTCGGTCGACGACCTCGAGGCCGCGGAGTTCGAGCTCGTCCGGGCTGCCGTAGGTGGGGATGACGCGCCGGCGTGCGGCATCCACGAGTTGAAGGTGATGGCGACCACCTGGGCGCTGTTCCTCGACCCCGACGGCACTCTGCCCGACGAAGAGCACGCGGAGCGCATGAGAGGGATCCGGATCAGTCGTCGGTCACGCCGGGGGCTTCGTCGGATCTACGGCGATGTCACCGAAGACGTCGCGGCACAGTTCGACCGGCTCGTCGACGCGCACCTCAATCCGCGGGCGCAGGACCGTCGCCCGCGGTTCGTCGACCGCGGCGCTGACGGCGCACCGGACGAGTGCGTGCCCGACCCTCGCACCATCGAACAGAAACGGCACGACGCCTTCGCGTCCATCCTGTCCGCCGCGGTCGGCGCGGCCGAGACGCCGACATTGGGCGGGGCGGCGCCGACCCTGATCGTCACCACGACCGCCGACGACCTGAATCGGCCGGACGGGGTCGCGTTCATCGAGAGCGCCGACGGCCCCGTGCCGGTGCCTGCCGCGTTCGCCCGTCACGTCGGCTGTCACGGGACGATTCACCGGCTCACGCTTGGCGCCAACGGCGCGATCAAGGAACTGCGCGTCGAGGATCGGGTGTTCAACCACTGGCAGCGGAAGGCGATCGGCGCCCGCGACGGTGGCTGCATCATCCCGGGTTGCACGGTTCCCGCTGCTTGGTGCGAAGTGCACCATGTCGTGGACTGGGCGAAGGGCGGCCCGACCTCCGTCGACAACGGGGTGCTGCTGTGCTGGCATCACCATCGCGGCATCGAGAGCAGCGGGTGGGAGATCCGCATGGTCGACGGCTCGCCACAGGTGCGACCACCCGGCTGGGTCGACCCACAACGACCCTGGCGCGAACCGAACCGGCTCCTGCTCAGCGAACTCAGACGCGCCCGATCCGCGTAGGCCGGGCCATCGCGCTCCGCCGAGCGCATTGCGCTCACCGGCCGAAGCGCTGGCGCATCTCCTCGAGCGGCAGGGTCATCACGGCGTCCGCGTCGTCTGCGGGCGCACCCAGGCCGTTGACGCGTCGCCGCCCAGGCGCGCCTGCCAGAACCTCGCGAGCCCAGTGAGCGGTTTCGTCTCGTTCGTCGGGGCTCGCACGAGCTCAGCGACGGATGAAGCGGGGTGTCTCTCGCCCGCTCAACGACCGAGGACGATCAGAGCAGCCCCCGCCGCACCGCGACGACCACGGCCTCGATCGTCGTCTCGACGCCGAACGCCTCACGCGCGACACGCAGCCGGCGACGCACGGATCGCTCCGAAAGGAACATGCTCGACGCGATCTCGTTCAACGAACGTCCGCGCGCGTACTCGGCGAGGACGCGCAGCTCCGCCTGCGTCAATGGAGCCGGCGCATCACCCCGACGAGATGCCCCCGCGTCCATGTCAGACGAACCCTCCTCGGTCCTCGCACATCAGGCCCGGCTTCCGCCCGGCCGTGCCGTCGAATCCCGCACCACCAGCCGGGTGGGCAACGTCACCGCGGGCGCGTCGGCGCCCGGTCGGAACCCGAGCGCCGCGCGCACCGCCTCACGGCCCAGCTGCGTCCAGTCCTCCGCGATGGTCGTCAGGGGCGGCGCATACATCGCGGCCTCCGCGACATCGTCGAAGCCGACCACCGAAATGTCGGCGGGCACACGCAAACCCGCCTCCTGGATCGCGCGGTAGCCGCCGAGGGCCATCTGATCGTTCGCGACGAAGACCGCAGACGGACGTTCCCGCTCCAAAAGCACCTGCAAGGCGCGGTAGCCGGATGCCGGCGTCCAGTCCCCGCGGGGCGCATCCGGCACCGGCCGACCGCGCTCGCGCAGAATCACCTGCCACTCCGACAGTCGGCTCTCCGCCGCGTACGACCCCGGCGGTCCGCCGATGTGGTGCACGGTGTCGTGACCCAGCGCGAGCAAGTGCTCCACCGCCATCCGCGCGCCCAGCCGCTGGTCGAAGTCGAGCGCGGCGGCGCCGGCGAGCACAGGAGGTCCGATCACGACGATGGGCACACCCGGCGGGATGTGAAGCGACTCGACCGCATCGAAGTGGTCCGGCAGCACCACGATGATCGCGTCGACCGCCATCTCGCCCAGGCGCATGAACGCGCCATCGGCGGCCTGACTCGACGTGACGGCGATGGGCATGAGCGTCGTCGCGTAGTCCTGCTCGGCCGCGCATTTCGAGATCGCCTCCACCGACCGGTGCACGCCGACGCTGACGAGGTCGTGATAGACGACCCCGACAGTGTGGAATGCCCCGCGCCGGATCGCTCTCGCAGCGGCATTGGGGCGGTACCCGAGCTCGTTCATGGCTGTCAGCACCCGGCTGCGCAGCGCGTCGGTCACGTTCGGCTCGCCGTTCGCCACACGCGAGACGGTCTGCACCGACGCGCCGGCGCGGTCGGCGACATCCCGCAGCGACGGACGGCGAAGGCGCTCCATCACAAGCCCTGGAAGGAGAACTCGAAGCGGAGCATCCCCTCCGCGGGCAGGTGGTACTTCTCGAGCGTCCGGGCACCCCACGAGTCGTCTCCGCCGACCCCGCGACGCATCAGCGCCGGGCGCAGGATCGTGCGATGGATCGGCGGCAGCTCCGTGTGGTGCAGCGCGTTCTCGATCTCGAACGGCGTCCACGGCAGGGCCGAGAACTCCATGGTGTCGGCGCTCTCCATCCGGATGCCCCGCCCCCGGTCATCTGTCACCTCGGCCCAGCGCACACCCGTCCGGCTGCCGGCCTCCTGAGGCCGCAGGTAGGGGGTGAGCTGCTCGCGCACATCTCCTTCATACACGTCCAGCCGGGCACCGTTCCGGCGGTCGATGTAGCACTCCTCGGGTCCCTCGCCGTACCAGCGGAGGTTACGGAACTCCGGCCTGGTGGCGAACAGCATCCCGAACTCGGGCAGCGCAGGAAGGCCCTCGAGAAGCTCCATCGTCTGGGTCACGGTGACCCGTCCGGCGCCGTCCACGCGGTAGTCGACCACGCACTCGGTGGCCGGCGCGGTGGGCAAGGCGTAGCGGAAGGTCACCGTCGCCGTGGATCCGTCCGACCGGAAGCCCACGTCGGCGGGCTCGTCGGCACGGGCGTACCGGCTGGCGAGCAGCCACTGCCCGTCCTCGAACGGCCCGTCCCATCCCCGTTCATTCGAGGTCGGGGCATGCCAGAACAAGGGCTTCGGGATGGTGGCGAGCAGCTCGTCGGCGGCCGCGGGATCGGGGCCGAAGCGATACGACTGCAAGCCGCCGTGAAGCCGCGAGAACAGCACCGAGAACCGGTCGCCGTGCACCCCGACGTTGTGGGTTCCGACCACGACCCGAGGAGCCGGCGCGCTCACGGTCGCGGGAGTTCCCGCAACCGCGACCACGCGCTGCTCCCGGGCGACCTCGTGGCCGGCCGGAGCCCATTCGGTCTCGTCCCGCAGGCGGAACGAGACGTCGATGGTGTACTCGCCCGGCGATGACGGCACCGCGAAGGGAAGGGCGTACGTGGCGCGCCGCTGCGGCGGGCACGCCGTCTCCACTCGGGCTTCGTCGAGCACCTCGCCTTCGCGAGCCAGCCACACGACGCATTCGAACGCCTCCGACGACGTGGCGAGCAGGCGGTTGTCGACCTCGAAGGAGGCGTCGCCGAGCCGGATCCGCAGCGGTTGATAGAGGTAGCTGACCTCCTGCAGCTTGGGCGTCGGCGAATGGTCCGCGAAGTAGATGCCGTTGCCGCAGAATTCGCCGTCGTGAGGAGCTTCGCCGCAGTCGCCGCCGTAGCCGAAGAACGGCTGCCCGTACCTGTCGGTGAGGGCGATGGCCTGGTCGGCGAAGTCCCAGATGAACGCGCCCTGGAACAGCGGCTCGCGATATGCCAGGTCGACGTACTCGTCCACCGCCCCGAACGAGTTGCCCATGGCGTGGGCGTACTCGCACAGGATCATCGGCTTGTCGCGGTGGTCGCGGAGGTACGCCTCGACCTCGGCGGAGGGCGTGTACATCCGGCTCACGACATCGGTGGTCTCCGGATAGCGGGTGTCCCAGTCGACGCCTTCATAGTGCACCGGCCGTGAGTCGACCGAGCGGAACCAGTCGGCGAGGTCCCGCAGGTTCGACCCGCCGTAGGACTCGTTCCCGAGCGACCAGATCACGATGCTCGGGTGATTCTTGTCGCGCTCGAACATGTTCACCGCACGGTCGCGGAGCGCCGGCATCCACTCCGGACGGTCACCGGGAACGGCCTCGTCGATCGACGCGCCGAACTTGCGGACACGATCCCACAGCCCGTGCGTCTCGAGGTTCATCTCGTCGATCACCATGAGCCCGTAGCGATCGGCGAGCTCGTAGAACGGCGTGCTGTTCGGGTAGTGGCTGGTGCGGACGGCGTTCACCCCCGCGCGCTTGAGCGCCTTGAGGTCCTCCGCGATCTCGTCCCGCGTCATGACGCGGCCGCGCAGCCCGAACTCGTGCCGGTTCACGCCGAAGAAGACCACTCGCGTGCCGTTCAGGGTCAGCACGCCGTCATCGATCGCGAACCGGCGCACGCCGATCCGCTGCGGGATGACTTCGACGAGGTCGCCGTCGTCGCCACGCACCTCGATCGTGAGGTCGTACAGCGCCGGACTGTCCGGACTCCACAGGCGCGGGCTCTCGATGCGGATGCCGAAGCGGCCGTCGCCGCGGTTCTCCAGCGTGCCCACACCGTCCAGGTGGGCGGAGACGCTGCCCTCGCCGTGAAGCGTGACCGAGAGCTCGACGTCCGCCGTGGCGGCGTCGAGGTCGAGCTCGGTCTGCACCCGGAGATCCTCGACGTGCACGACGGGCCGGCGGTAGAGCGTCACGTCGCGGAAGATGCCCGAGAAGCGGTAGAAGTCCTGATCCTCGAGCCAGGAGCCGGACGACCACTTGAACACCTGCGCGGCGAGGACGTTCTCACCGTCGACGACGGCATCCGTGAGGTCGAACTCGGACGGCGTGAAGCTGTCGGTCGCGTACCCGATATAGCGCCCGTTGAGCCACACGGCGATCGCGCTCTCGGCGCCATGGAAGGTGACGCTGAGCGACTCGCCTTCGAGGAGCGGCTGGTCGAGCGCGAAGCGCGTGAGGTAGGAGGCCACGGGATTGAACCGTGTGGGAATCTCCCCCGGCGCGATCTGCTCGACGCCGTCCCACGGGTACTGCACGTTGACGTACTGCGGACGGTCGTACCCGTGCAGCTGGATATGTGCGGGCACCGGGATGTCGTCCCAGCTGGAGCTGTCGAAGGACGGCTCGTGGAAGCCCGGGACGACGGCATCCGGGCTCTCGGCGTAGTGGAACTTCCATGTGCCGTTGAGCGACTGCTCGAACCCGCTCACTCCCGCCCGCGCCTCGACGGCGCTGCGGAACCAGCGATGATCCGAATGCGCCGGGCGACGGTTCTCGGAGACGAAGGTGGGATCGGCGAGTCGTACGATGCCGACGCTCATGTCGATGCTCATTTGATCGCCCCCGTGATCCCTTCGGCGAAAGCCCGCTGCAGCAGGAAGAAGACGACCATGGTCGGCAGGGATGCCAGCAGGACCGCCAGCATCAGCACGCCGTAGTCGGTGACATACCCCGCGCTGAGGTTCGCGATCAGCATGGGCATGGTGAACACGTCGCTGTCGAGGAGGATCACCTTCGGCCAGAGGAAGTTGTTCCAGGCCATCATGAAGGTGATCACCGCCGCGGCGGCGAACGTCGACCTCATGGTCGGGATGTAGATGCGCGCGAAGATCGACAGCTCGCTCAGACCGTCGATCCGCGCGGCCTCGACCAGCTCGTGCGGGAACGACCGCGACGCCTGCCGGAACAGCAGGATCAGGAACGGCGTCGCGACAGTCGGGATGATGACCGCCCACAGCGAGTTCACCATCCCGACGGACGCGAACAGCTGGAACAGCGGGATCATGATCGCCGCGAACGGGATCATGATCGCCAGCAGCAGCACCGACATCAGGATGTCTTTGCCCCGCGAATGGAAGACCTCGAACCCGTAGCCGGCGATCGAGCACACAGCGAGAGCGAGCACCGTGGTGCCCACGGCGATCGCCGCCGAGCTCCACATCGCGCTGAGGACGTTCTGCGTCTGGAAGAGCTTGGCGACGTTGTCGAAGAGGTGTATCCCGGGGATGAGCTTGGACGACAGCACCTCGGCACTCGTGTTGGTGGCCGAGACCACCATGAAGTAGAGCGGGAACACCGAGAAGATCGCGAACACGGTCAGGAACGCGTATCCCGGCAGGCGGCGGAGTCTGGCCTTGGTCTTAGTCACGCTTGTCACCGACCCTCAGCTGGACGAGGGCGAGGATCGCCACGAGGATCAGGATCACGTACGAGATCGCGGCCGCGTACCCGAAGTTCGGGTTCTTCAGGAACGACACCTCGTAGAGGTAGTGGGACATCGACATCGTCATGTATGCGGGGCCTCCTCGGGTCAGCGCCCAGGACTCGTCGAACAGCTGCAGCGTGCCGTTCGTGGACAGGATCGCGGTGAGCACGATCATCGGCTTCAGTTGCGGGACGGTCACGTGCCAGAAGACCTGGAAGGAGTTGGCACCGTCCATGCGCGCGGCTTCGATGCTGGAGTAGTCGATGTTCTGCAGCGCGGCCAGGTAGAACACCATGTTGTAGCCGGTCCACCGCCACAGCAGACCGAGGATGATCACGAAGCGCGCGGTCTCGGCGTCGCCCAGCCAGTTGACCGGGCTGTCGAGGATGCCGATCCCGGTCAGCATGTCGTTGACGAAGCCGTCGTTCGCGAAGAGCGTGCGGAAGACGAGCGAGTACGACACCAGCGAGACGGCGCAGGGCAGGAAGATCGCCGTGCGCCACAGGGCCTTGAATCTCAGGTTCCTGTCGTTGAGCAGGTTGGCGAGGATCATCGCCAGGATCAGCATCACCGGCACCTGGATGATCAGGTAGATGAAGGTGTTCTGGAGCGTGAGCTTGAAGATCTCGTCATTGAGCATCCGCTCGTAGTTGAACCACAGCGGGTCGGCCCAGTTCAATCGCGAGCCGCGTCCCGTCTGCAGCGACAGCAGAAACGCCTGCAGCATCGGCAGGAAGTTGATGCCGACGATGAGCAGGGACGCGGGGATGAGGAATCCCCAGCCGGTCAGGTTCCTGCGCCGGCTCGGGTTCAGCCAGGGCTTCTTGTGTCCGATGTAGTTGTCCAGCGGCGGGGCGCCGCCGTTCTCCGGCGCCTTCGAGGGCGCTTTCAGTTGAAATGCCACGTCGTTCTCTCTTTCATGCAGGGGACGGCGGAGCCGGCCGGCCGGGATAGACCCCGGCCGGCCGACGGATCGCGTTACTGCATGCCGAACTCGACGTTGGCCTGCGCCTCGGCGAGTGCCGTGTCGCGGTCGGTGCCGTTCATGATCTGGGTGACGGCAGCGCTCACGGCATCCCGGCCCTCGTAGTAGTAGGCGCCGGTGTTGTTCGAAGGGACCTCGGAGCCGTACTCGACAACCTTGGCGAAGATGGCATCGCCGCCGAAGAACTCGATCGGCTGGGCGTACACGTCGCTCTCGCCCGCCGGGATCCAGTTCGCGACCGCACCCGACGCGGGCAGGATCGTGTCGTAGAGCTCGGTCGAGCCGGCGAAGGTGGCCGCGAGGAAGTCTCCCGCGAGGTCGACGTTGGCGTTCGACGAGATGGCCCAGGACGAGCCGCCGTTCGCGGTGTAGTTCGTCGCGCCCGAGACCCCGTCGAGGGACGGGACGTTGGTCACGCCCCACAGGCCGCTCTGGTCCTCGGCGGTCTGAATGGAGCCGACGATCCAGACGCCCTGCTGGGTGCCGGCGACGTTCCCGTTCACGAAGGTGCCGATGTACTCGTCCCACGAGTTGACCTCGAGGTACACGCCCGCCTCGACGAGCTCGGTGTAGACATCGATCGCCGCGTTGAGCGCGTCGTTGTCGACGATGGTCGGGTTGCCTTCCTCATCGAACAGGCTCGCGCCCGCCGACTGCAGCATCATGACGATGAGGTCGGACGAGCCCGCCTGCCCCGACAGCAGCGGCTTGCCGGTCTTCGCGAGGACATCCTTGCCCTGCTCGATGAAGGTGTCCCACGTGATGTCGGTGAAGTCGTCGATCGTGTAGCCGGCGGCCTCCAGCACGTCGGTCCGCAGGGCCGTGATGGCCGTTCCGGAGTCGAACGGCACGCCGTAGTTGACCCCGTCGAGCGTGGAGTACTTCACGACCGAGTCCGGGAACTCGGAGAAGTCGATGTCGGCGGCCCCGACGTCGCTGAACAGGTCGGGGTAGTTGATGAGGTTCTTCTGGAACGCGTTGTTCTGCATGAGGAAGATGTCGGGCAGTTCGTCGAACGACTGGGACTGCGCCAGCGTCGTGAGGCGGGTCTGCAGGTCCTCCCACGGCACCTCGACGATCTCGAGCTCGAAGTCCGGGTTCTCCTCCTGGTAGATCTTCTCGGCTTCTTCGAGGGCGTAGATGTTGAACGCCGGGTCCCAGGCCCAGACCGTCAGGGTGTTGTCGTCGCCCGGGGACTGGGCGTCGTTGCCGCCTCCGCTGCACGACGTGAGAAGCAACGCCGCGGGCAGTGCGAGAGCGAGGGCACCGAGTCCGGCTCGCTTGTAACGATTCATTTTCAACGCAGGATCCTTCCGAGTGTCTGTTCCGCAAGATGCCTCTAGCGGTGAGCAGGGCGGGGGAAGGCGCTCTCCCGGCACACTCCGACGCGTCCGTGTGTCGGGTTTCGTGTGAGAGGGCGACCTTGCCTGCTCTGGCGTCAAAGTAACACTGGTGACGTCACCACGCCAGTGTTTTCTTGGGTTCACGGAATGAACGGTGGCCGGATGCGGCCACATTCGGCCGAGATGTTTGCACGTTTCAACGTGCGGGGCTCACTGTGGGACGCACATCAGCGAGCACGGTGTGCCGGCCGGACCGCGATCGCCTCGACGACGAGGGCGAGCGACCCGCGGTGCACCCGAGCGAAGGAAGAGGAAATGCACAGGAAGTCACTGCGGACTTGTGCGGGAGTCGGCGCCGCGTCGGTGCTGGTGCTCGCGGGAGTCGGCTTGGCCGCGCCCGCGAGCGGTCTCTACGGCCAAGCGGAGATCGATCCCGTCGAGAGCAACCTGGCCGGCAAGTACTGGACGAGCGTCTCGGCCACGGGCGGTGAAGACACCGCCGCACTCGCCGTCGATCAGGACCGTTCCACCTCATGGATCGGAGCCGCCGGTGAGTCGCTGACGCTGGACCTCGGCGGGGCGTATGACAACGCGCGGAAGGTGGCCCTCGAGTTCACCGACCCCGGGGCCGCGTACCGGTACGTCATCGACGTCTCCAGCGACGGTGAGAACTGGTCCACCGTCGCCGACGAGAGCTCCGCCGTGCGCGCCAGCGCCGGCGCCGAGCACCTCGTCACCAGCCCCGGCATGCGGTTCATCCGTGTGACGATGCTCGGTGCGTCCGGCGACGCCCAGGTCGGCATCCGCGAGCTGGAGGTCTTCAACTACCTCCGGGAGGATGTCGTCCTCGGTGCCGACATGTCCGGTGTCGACGGCGACAACAACCAGTACTGGGTATCGCCGCTCGAAGAGGACCGCGGCGCAGGGCCGCACCTGTTCGACGTGGCGAAGGACCGCGGCATGGACTTCGTCCGCCTGCGCATCTGGAACGAGCCGCGGAGCGAGTCGACCGGGCAGCCGTCGGCCGTGCCGCGTCAGGGCCCGGCGCGGTCGCTGGTGTCGGCCAAGGCCGTCGCCGACCGCGACCTCCAACTCGGGGTGGACTTCCACTACGCCGACTCCTGGGCCGACCCCGGCAAACAGCCCAAGCCCCGCGCCTGGGCCGAGCTGCCCTTCGACCAGCTCACCGACGCGGTGTACGACTTCACGTACGACTACGTGAACCAGCTCGTCGCCCAGGGCACGACTCCCGACAAGGTGGCCGTGGGCAACGAGATCCTGCACGGCTTCATGTGGGGCAGCGAAGCGAAGCTGTCGGCCGACGCCAGCGCGCCGGTGTGGACGGGCGCCAACCCCGCCTACTTCCGCAACCAGGCTCACATCTATCAGTCGCAGCCGGGTGGCGGCATCCTGTGGCAGTACTGGAACTCGGACGACCCGGCCGAGCGCGCGCTCTACCTCGAGTCGTTCGACCGCTTCACCGCGCTGCTGGGCGCCGGCATCGACGCGGTGCGGGATGCCTCGCCCGAGACCAGCGTCGAGCTGCACTCGATCGTGCGCAACGAGGGGTACGACGGTCGCAGCGGTCTGGACATGGCGAGCGAGTTCTGGAACCAGGTGCTGAGCCGGCTGGAAGCGCGTGAGCTCGCGCCGGACTACATCGCCCACTCGTACTACCCCGAGTGGCATGGCACCGCGGAGACGATGGAGCGCAACCTCCAGACGATCAGCGCGCAGCACCCGGAGTACAAGATGGCGATCGCGGAGACCTCCTACCCGGCTTCGGGTGGCGGCGGGGCGCCGATGCCCAACGCGATCTACCCGCGCACCGTCCAGGGTCAGGCCGACGCGCTGCAGCGCGTGTTCGCGATGGTCAACGACATCCCGAACAACCGCGGTGCCGCCGTCCTCACGTGGGAGCCGCAGTTCTGGCAGTCGATGTTCCGCACGGTGCCCGGCACGAACATCCGTGAGCCGCACACCTCGATCGACGTGTACAACAAGAGCGCCGCACGTCAGGTGCTCGAGGACCGGGTCTACGTCGCGTCGGAGGTCGGCGACGTGCCGGCGCTGCCCGAGACGGTCGACGTGCTGGATGTGGCGAGCGGCGCCGTCTCGCCGACCGTCGTCACGTGGCAGTCGGTCGGGGCTCAGGACGCCGAGGGACGGATCACCGTCGCCGGCACCACCGAGTTCGGCGCCGTCGAGGCGATCGTCGACGTCGTGACCGACACGACGGCTCCGGTGATCACGTCGATCACGAAGACCGGCGATCAGAAGCTGGTCGTCGAGGCGACCGACGAACTGAGTGGTGTCGCCGTCATCGAATACAGCACGCAGAAGAACAAGCAGGCCGCCGGTGAATGGCAGGTCTACACCGGGCCGCTGCAGGTCGATGCGAAGAGCACCGTCTCGTTCCGCGTGACCGACAACGCCGGCAACGTCAGCGAGATCACGGAGGTGAACCGCAAGGACCTCTGAGCGCAGGTGGGGGCGCCGCGTGCGCGCGGTGCCCCCACCTCGCTGGCCCGCTCCGCCATCGAGGAGCGGACCGCTGTTGCTTCACCGACGGACGCCAACCAAAGGAGAACTCAACGATGAGCAAGGTATTGGGACGGAACTTCACAGCGATCGGCACGGTGGTGGCTGTCGCCTTCGCGGGCCTGTTGCCGCTGGCGATCGGCTCGTCGGCGGCGCCATCCGGGGCGGAGACAGCGGCAACCAGTCGCACCGTCGATCAACGGGAGCGTTCAGACGCACGAAGCGGGAGTGGAGACGACCTCGTTGCCGGAGATCACGGCGCCCGGGCCGCGACCCAACTGCCGTGCGAGGCGACGCACAAACTGCCTGACATCGGCGTGCACGACCCGTTCATCATGCCCGACCCTGTCAGCGGCATCTACTACCTGTACCAGGGGAGGACTGCTCGGATGAGCATCGACCTGGTGAACTGGTGTGCGCCCCAGACCGTGTTCACCGTGCCGGAGGGGACCTGGGCGAATCCGCGCCAGGCGCCATGGGCGCCGGAAGCTTGGTATTTCAACGGGAAGTACTACTGGTTCGGAACCCTGCACAACCGCAACACCGTGCTCGCGGAAGCGTCCACGCAGGGTCAGGCGTGTGGAGACTGCGGGCAGATCTGGCAGACGCAGACGGCGCGCGGAACCATCGTGGCGAAGTCGGACTCGCCGATGGGCCCCTTCGAGATGGTGAACACCGAGAGCCCCGTCGCGCCGGCCGACTTCATGACTCTCGACGGGACACTCTTCGTCGACCGTGACGGTACCCCGTGGATGGTGTACGCCCACGAATGGATCCAGAAGATCGACGGAACCATCGAAGCGATCCGACTCGAGCAAGATGAGGCCGGCGACCTGACCGGTCGTGGGACCGGGGATCCGATCTACCTCTTCAAGGGATCGGACGCGCCCTGGTACGGACAGGAGGCGCGAGCCGACAACGTCCAGCTGCCTCCCTATGTCACCGACGCCCCCTCGTTCTTCCGGACCGCCAGTGGCGAGCTGCTGATGTACTGGACCAGCTATCGCAAGCACAACAACGAGTACGTGGTGACACGCGCCCGCTCCGAGTCTGGCGAGCTCACCGGTCCTTGGACCCAGGAAGATGTCGTGATCACCGAGAACAAGGGCCATTCGATGCTGTTCTGGACCTTCGCCGACAAGGGAGAGAAGAGCCAGCTCATGATGGCGCTTCACAACAACATGAACCGGCAGAACATCCGAACCGAACTGTATGAGATGAAAGCGACCGGTAACGACGTCAGCGTGGTTCGCCAGCGTACCGACATCGACGGCGACCCGGTGTCCAGCTGGGTGTGGCCGATCGAGTAGCTCCGTCCGGCATCGTTGCCGACTCGTCAGCGCCGTGGGGCGGCATCCGGATACACGGATGCCGCCCCACGGTCGCGTCGTATCCGCTGGTCTGCTGCGCCGACGCCATCAGGCGGGTCCGCTCCGCCATCCGCAAGGCGGGTGGACCTGTGCGTTCAGATCGGGGTGTCCTTGACCGCATCCGGCTTCCCCCGGCGTGCGGCGCGCCGCCGGCGCGCGCGATCGAGCAGCGCCATGGTCGGGGTGGCGGCCAAGCCATGGATGAGGATGGAACCCAGGATCACGACGGTCACGATCGCCCAGAGGCGCTCGCCGCCGGGAAAGTCACCGTGCTGCAAGCCGTAGGCGATGTAGAACAGAGACCCGACACCCCGCACTCCGAAGAACGCGATGACGCCTCGTTCGCGCGGTCCGGTCTTGCCTCGAGCAAGCGCGATCCACCCCGTGAGCGGTCGGATGACGAAGAGAATCGCCGCCGCGAGAAGAACATCGGCGAGCGTCAGCGACTCGAGGATGCCGCGCGCGACGGCGCCGCCGAGCAGGATGAGGACGAGGACGGTGAGCAGACGCTCCACCTGCTCGACGAAGGTGTGCAGCACCGAGTGAAGTCCGTGCGCCTTCTCAGCGGCTCGGATGGTGCACGCACACACGAACACCGCCACGAATCCGTAGCCCTCCGCCACCTCGGCTGCGCCATACGCGAGAAAGGTGGCCGCAAGTGCGATGAAACCATCCGCCTTGCGGGTGAAACCGAGCCGCTCAGAGAACGAGGAGAAGAAGAGGCGGCGCAGAAGCCAGCCGGCCGCCAGCCCGACGGCCACGCCCACGCCGAGCCGCCACACGACATCGAGCAGCAGCCATTGCCCGAGCCAGCCGGAGGGAGCGAGCCCGGCGAGGCTGATGGCGATCGCGGCGTAGGTGAACGGGAAGGCGAGCCCGTCGTTGAGGCCGGCCTCGGACGTGATGGCGAAGCGCGCTTCATCGTCGTCGGCTTCCTCGTCGTCGGTGAGGGGCTCACTGACCTGCACTTCGCTGGCGAGCACCGGGTCGGTCGGGGCGAGAGCCGCGGCCAGGAGAAGGGCGCTTGCTGCCCCCAAGCCCAGGCCCCACCATCCGAAGACCGCCACGGCCGCGATGGACAGGGGCATCGTGATGGCAAGCAGCCTCCACGTCGTCGACCAGGTGCGCCAGTTGAAGGCGCGGTTGATCGCGAGCCCGGCACCCATCAGCGACACGATGACGCACAGCTCCGTGAGATGGAGCGCGAAAGACGAGTGCGTGACCGGGTCGGGGTCGGGCAAGTTCGGGAACAGGGCGAACGCCGCGATGCCGGCGCCGACGAACACCATGGGCATCGACACCGGCACCCTGCCGAGGAGCCGAGGAAGAAGGGCGGCGACCAGCGTGGCGATGCCGCCGGCGAAATAGAGCAGTCCGACAGGATCGAGTTCCACCGCCCGACCGTCCCCTCTCGAGCCGGCACCCCGATAGGGGCGGCGGCACGCTTCGTCGAATGAACCCGACTGTTGCGGGCCCGTGCCGGCCGTTCCACGCTACGCGCCACCGGAGCGGTGAGGGCCGGACGGAGATGAGACTTCCCCGCCGCGCCCGTCCCTGCTCTCACCTCCTGCGGTTAATGCCTGGGGACGGCCGCGTGAACACACTCGCTCCGCGGGATGGTGGCCGGTCGCGCGCCCGTATCTTCAACCTGGGCGGAACCGCCCGGACGGAACTCCATTCGACGTGAGGATGACATGCGAAGAATTCACGGGCTCGCGGGGGCGGGGATCGCTCTCGCGGTGGTCGCTGCACCGCTGCCGGCCATGGCGGACGAGACGACGGACGCCGCAACCGGCGACCTCGCCGTCACGCGCTTCGACGACCGATACCCCGACGGGCTGTTCGACACGTCGAAGACGGCTCCGAGCGGAGACGTCGACAGCCTCAACTCATCCTCTTCCGCACAGCTGGTGGACGTGAACGGCAAGCGCTGGTACTCCAGTGCTGACGCGGACGGGGTCTACCGGTTCACCGACGTTCCCGTCGGTCCCGCGACGCTCTACGTGGGACACGACCCGGCCAACACGGTCCTGTTCGACGCGACCGGGGCGACGAGCGCCGCGGACATCACGCGCCTGGCTACCACGGAGTACTTCGGAACGCAGGGCACGCTGCCCGTCGTCATCGACGAGGACGGCGAGGATCGCCTCATCGGCACAACCGCGCTCCGGCTGGTTGCGAAAGTGCAGCTCGCTGACGGCACTCCGGTGCCCGGGCTGACCGGCATCGAACTCGGCTCCGGTGACCAGTGGTATCCGGCGACGGAGTACTGGTTCCAGGCCGGCACCTACGAGGCGTTCCAGGGATCCGGCTACAGGTACCACCTCCCCGGCGACCTCGGCGTGCGGCTGACCGTTCCCGACGGGTACCGCATCGCCGACGTGACGGCCGGCGACAACACCCAGTTCACGGTGACCGAGCGGGACGGCTCGTACTACTTCGACTCGACTGCCGTCTGGAACTACTTCTGGAACCCGGCCTTCACGGTGACTCTCGCAGAGGCGGACACGACCGCTCCCGCGGTAGCCGTGAAGCACGGGGCGCCGTTCACGGTCCTGCATGGCGGTGGGCGGAACGGGAACTCGTACAACAAGGTCAGCTTCGCCCTGTCCGACGACGAGAGCGGCCTCGACCGCTTCGCCATCAACGGTGTCGTGACGCCTCTCTCAGGGGAGTCGTACGAGCTCGAGTCCGTCAAGCCGGGCACGTTCGGCGCCGTGCGCGGTGCGAACACCCTGGTCGTCTACGACGTCGAGGGTAACGCCCAGACCGTGACCTTCACGCTTCGCTGATCGCTGCGCCGGCTCGCATGGGCCGGCGCAGCGCAAGCGCATCCAGCACGGGCCGTTCGACGTGGACGCGACGGCGGGAGTCGAACCCGCAGCGCAGCCGGTTATGAGCCGGTGCCCGGGACCGCCCGGATCGCCGCGATGCCACCTACGGTAGAGGGCCAGGCGTGGTGGCGCATCAGCGTTGCGGATGGTTTCGCTATGCGTCTGTGCGTGACGGGGGTCGTCAGTCGCGCGGCTGATCGGCCCGGGCGGAATCGGGCCGCGACGAAGGCGGGGGAGCATCGAGCGCTCGCAGCATCCGCTCGAGGGTCTCGCGCAGCTCGCTGCGCTCCGGCTCGGCGAGGTCGGTGGTGTACTCGACGCCCGCCGGTATCCACGAGAACCCGTACATCGTCTCGCGGAAGTCCGACCCGCCGACCGGCCAGCGCGTGCGGTGCTCGTCCTCAGCGGTGGCGCCTTGGCTCCACTGGCCGAAACGCTCCCGCATCTGGCCGAGCGGCATCTCCATGACGGCATCCGCCTCGACAGCCTGCCGCACCCACGACCGCGCGACGAAGATGAACTCCTCGATCTGCTCCGGGGTGAGGGGCTTGGGCGTGAACAGCACGCGCGTGTGCTCGACATCCGCCAGCCGGTCGACGCGGAAGGTGCGCCAGTCGTCCTTCTCAAGATCCCAGCACAGCAGGTACCAGTGCCGGTCGGCGGGCGCGAGCGCGTGGGGCTCGACACGACGTTTCGTGACCGCACCGGATGCCGCCGTATAGGTGAACCGCACCCGCTCGTGGTCACGGCAGGCCAGCGCCAGCTCGCCGAGCACTTCGCTCGAGACGGCGGCGCCGGCGTTGATGCCGGCCGGCTGCACCGTCTCGGCGAGCGCGTTCACGCGTCGCCGCAGGGGAGCGGGCAGCACCTGCTCGAGCTTCGCGAGCGCCGTGATCGTCGTCTCGGGTCCGCTGACGAGGCGCTGGGATGCCGCCACCCGCAGCCCGATCGCCATGGCGACCGCCTCCTCGTCGGTGAGCAGCAGCGGCGGCACGGCGCTCCCGGCCTCGAGGCGATAGCCGCCCGCGGCGCCCGGTGTGGACTCGATGCGGTAGCCGAGGTCGCGCAGGCGCTCGACATCCCGCCGCACCGTGCGTTCGGTCACGCCCAGCCGGGCGGCGAGCTCGGAGCCGGGCCAGTGCCGGTGCGTCTGCAGCAGATTCAGCAGCGACAGCGCTCGTGTCGTCGTGTCGGACATGACTCAAGATTGCCTCACAACGCGGACGGGATCTGTCCGGGTTGGCTCCTAGCTTGAGTCCATGGCGAAGGAACCGATCATCGAAGCGCAGGGCCTGACCAAACGCTTCACCGTCAAGAAGAAGACCGTCGAGGCGGTCACCGACCTCACCTTCCAGGTTTCGCGCGGCGAGCTCGTCGCGTTCCTGGGACCCAACGGCGCGGGCAAGTCGACGAGCCTGCGCATGCTGACCACCCTCATCCCGCCGACCTCGGGCACGGCCCGCGTCGTCGGCCACGACATCCTGACGCAGCCCGCCGACGTGCGCGCCCGCATCGGCTACGTCGGCCAGCTCACCAGCGGAAGCTTCTCGCAGCGGGCACGCGACGAGCTGCTGAGCCAGGGCGCGTTCTACGGCATGTCGAAGGCGGCATCCCGTGCGCGCGCCGACGAGCTGATCGCGTCGCTCGATCTCGCGGGCTTCGCGAACCGCTCGGTGCAGCAGCTGTCGGGCGGGCAGAAGCGCCGGCTCGACATCGCGCTCGGCCTCATGCACGCGCCGCCGCTCATCTTCCTCGATGAGCCGTCGACGGGGCTCGACCCGCAGAGCCGCGCGAACCTGTGGCAGCACATCCTCGACCTGCGCGCGAAGTACGGCACCACGATCTTCCTCACCACCCACTACCTGGAGGAGGCGGACCGCTACGCCGAGCGCGTCATGGTCATGGACAGGGGGCGGGTGATCGCCGACGACACCGCGGCGCACCTGAAGGCGAACCTCGCCGGCGACCTGCTCACCTTCGGTTTCACCACCCCGGCCGATGCGGATGCCGCTGTCGCCGTGGTGCAGCGGCTCACCGACCGCGAAGTGCGGCGGGAGGGTGAGGCAGACGTCGTGCTCACCGCGCCGGAGGGCGACGCGCTGCTGCCGACCGCGGTGCGGGCGCTGGATGCCGCCGGCATCCAGGTGCAGCGCGCGACGGGCGTGCCGCCGACCCTCGACGACGTGTTCCTCGCGCTGACCGGACGGACGCTGCGCGAAGCGGGCGAGGGCGAGCCGGTCGAAGAAGAAGGAGCGGCCGAGGCTGAGGCGCCCCAGGCGCCCGAGGCTGCGAAGAAGACGGATGCCGCGGCGCAGACCGCGCCGGCGGCCCAGGCGACGGGAGCGAACCGATGACCACCATGCACGACGAACGCCGACCCGACACCGTGGTGCGGGCCAACGCCGCCCGTGACACCTGGAACGTGCTCACCCGCGAGCTGAAGCCGGTCATGCGGGATCCGTTCACGCTCATCTTCAGCCTCGTGCAGCCGCTGGTCTTCCTCGGGCTGTTTGCGCCGCTGCTCGTCGGCTCGTCGGGGCAGCCGGTGGGGGAGACGCTGCAGTGGTTCGTCCCCGGCGTGCTCGTGATGATCGTGCTGTTCGGCACCGGGGCGACCGGGTCGAACCTGCAGTACGAGATGATGACCGGCTCCCATGAGCGCACGCTCGTCGCGCCGCTGTCGCGATCGTCGCTGCTGGTCGGCCGGGCGCTCAAGGAGATCGCGCCGATCGTGGTGCAGGCGCTTCTCATCGTCCTCATCGCGTGGCCGTTCGGGTTCAGCATCCACGTGCCCGGGCTCGTGATCGGCCTGGCACTGCTGGCCGTGTTCGGCGTGGGCCTCGGTGCGCTGTCGTACACGCTGGCGCTGAAGACCAAGGACCGCGAGTGGCTGTTCTGGGGCGTGCAGCAGACGCTCATCTTCCCGCTGCTGATTCTGTCGGGCATGCTGCTGCCGCTCGATGAGGGACCGGCCTGGATGAGGGCGGTCGCGACCGTCAACCCGGTGAACTGGGTGGTGCAGGCCGAGCGTGCCCTGCTCGCCGGTGACCTCGGCGACATCACGGTGCTGTGGGGCTGGGTCGCCGCGCTCGCGCTCGCCGTGGTCGGCCTCTGGGTCGGTGTGCGCGCGATGCGCAAGAGCAGCTGACACCTCACGCCTTGAAGGGTCGGATGCCTCGGCGCGAGGCATCCGGCCCTTCCGCTCGCGGGTGCTCGCTCGCTCAACGACCGAACGCTCCCCGCGATTTACGCGAGTGGAAACGCGTTCGCCGGGGCGCGTGATTCCGGGAGTCGGCGGACCGAGCGGCGTCCCCGTCACACGGTGTTCTTCGAAACGCGTCAACGAGAAACCTGCCGACTGCGGGATTCGTTGCGAGTTTCCCGCATCGCTCCGCCGGGTTGCCGAAGGATGGACGGCATCCGAACGCAAGGACCGTCATGACATCCACCCCGCAGTCGCGCCGACCGAAGGCACTCGCCGGCTACCTTCTGCTGCTTCCGGCGACTGCGGTGATCGTCCTCCTCGTCGTCGTGCCGATGCTGGTCATCCTGCGTGACAGCTTCGCCGTCAGCGACCCCCTCGGCGGCAACCTCGGCGGCTTCACGCTCGAGAATTACGGCAAGCTGCTCGACCCGGTCTATGCCAAGACGCTCGGCTACAGCCTCGGCATGGCGGCGCTCAACGCCGTGATCTGCACGGTGATCGGCTACATCGTCGCCTACTTCATCGCCACGCGGTCGGCACGAACGCAGCCGGTGCTGCTGGTGCTCGTCATCATCCCGTTCCTGACGGACTTCCTGGTGCGCACCTTCGCCTGGATCACCCTGCTCGGCTCGGGTGGGCCCCTCATCCCCGTGTTGCGCCTGCTGGGACTCGACGCGACCTCGCTCGTGCCCTCGCAGCTCGCGGTGACGCTCTCGCTCCTGTACGCGTTCCTTCCGGTCGCGGTCTTCCCGATCTACGCGTCGCTGCGGGCCGTCGACCCGTCGCTCCGCGAGGCGGCGGCCGACCTCGGCGCCAGCTCGATCCAGACGCACCTGCGCGTCTTCATCCCGCTGTCGTCGTCGGGGCTGGTCTCGTCGGTGATCCTCACGTTCGTGCCGACCCTCGGGGTGTTCGTCATCCCCGTGCTGCTCGGCGGAGGGAAGGACCCCCTCGTCGGCAACCTCATCGTCACCCTGTTCACCGAGTTCCGGAACCAGCCGCTCGGCGCTGCGCTCTCGATGGTCGTGCTCGCGCTCATGCTGCTCTCGATCCTCCTCTCCGCGCTCCTCCTGCGCGGTCGCAACCCGCGGAAGGCCCGCTGATGGACCGCATCATCGCCTGGATCGCCGGCGCGATCTTCGTCTTCCTCTACATTCCGATCGCCGCTCTGATCGTGTACTCGTTCAACGCGTCCGAGGTGGGATACCGATTCGACGGCCTGACCCTCGCCTGGTACGCCGAGCTGTTCCGTGACGAAGCGCTGGCTGACGCACTGCGCACGAGCGCGATCGTCGGCTTCGCGGCAGCCCTGCTCTCCACCGTGCTGGGGCTGCTGTCGGCCTACGGCCTCGCCCGATTCCGCGTGAAGGGGCGCGCGCTCTTCCTCGGCGCCATCCTCATCCCGCTCATCGTGCCCGAGATCGTCCTGGGCGTCTCGCTGCTGACGATCTTCTCGACGGTCGGGATGCCGACCGGGTACGTCACCCTGATCCTCGGGCACATGGTCGTCACGCTGCCGCTGTCGACCCTGGTCCTCCTGGGCGCCATGAGCACGCTCGACCCGAGCCTGACCGAGGCCGCCGCTGATCTTGGTGCGAGCCCGTGGGACACCTTCCGTCGCGTCATCCTGCCGCTGCTGCGCCCTTCGCTGACGGCTGCGTTCCTGCTCAGCTTCACCACGTCGTTCTCGAACATCGTCATCTCGACGTTCACCTCCGGTGTCGGCACGACGACGCTGCCACTGCGCATCTACAGCACTCTGCGCACCGGCCTCACACCCGAACTGAACGCTCTCGGCACCCTCCTCGTCGTCGCGACCCTGGGAGTCATCCTCGTGGTCGGCGTTGCCCAGATGCGCCGCATCCTCGCCGGAGCACCGGCCACCGGCGCATGAGCGCGCCGGCATCCCGACCCTTCCTCCACCCGAACACACCCACGACCCACCACGAAAGCAGGCTCCACATGCACAAGCGTCAGCTGGCCATCGGTGCGGTACTCACCGTCGCGGCCGTCACCAGCCTCACCGCATGCTCCTCCGCCTCGAGCGCCGACGGCGACGCCGAGAGCCTCAGCATCTACGCGTGGGCCGGCGAGATCCCAGACTCGGTCATCGCCGGTTTCGAGGAAGAGACCGGCATCTCGGTGACCGTCGACACGTTCGACAGCAACGAGACGATGATCTCCAAGCTCGCAGCGGGCAACTCCGGCTACGACATCGTCGAGCCGAGCCAGTACGCGGTTCAGCTCCTCGTCGAGCGCAACCTCATCGCCCAGATCGACCACGACAAGCTCGAGGGCTTCGACAACCTGGCCGAGAAGTTCGTCGACCCCTCCTTCGACCCCGGCAACGAGCACAGCATCCCGTGGGCGTGGGGCACCACCGGCATCCTCTACAACGAGGCATGCACCGGCCGCCCCATCACCGGCTGGGCCGACATGTGGGATCCGGCATTCAGCGGCAAGATCTACATGCTCGACAACATGCTGTCCGCCTACATCGCCGGCCTGCAGGTCGCAGGGCTCAGCGCGACGACCACCGACGAAGCCGACATCAAGGTGGGCACCGAGAAGCTCCTCGAGCAGAAGCCGCTCCTCGCCGGCTACAACAGCCAGAACTACGCCGACCTGGTCGGAGCCGGCGACGCATGCATCGCGCAGGCGTACAGCGGCACGGTGGCGGCCAAGGCCGTCGAGGCGAACCCCGACGTCCACTACATCCTCCCCGAGGAAGGCGGCACGCTCTGGACCGACAGCTTCTCGATCGTCGAAGGCACGAGCAAACTGGACGCCGCCTACGAGTGGTTGAACTACACCCTGCGCCCCGAGGTCGCAGCGCTTCTCACCGACGACGCCTCGCTCGCATCCACCAATGAGGCGGCGCTCGAACTCGTCTCGGACCAGTCGCTGGTCGAGAACCCGGCGATCTACGCACCGGCCGACTCGCTCCTGAACTCCGAGTTCATCGTGGACCCGGGCGACGCGCTGGCCTACTTCCAGGACGGCTGGACCCGCCTGCGCGCCTCCTGACCTGACCTGACCTGACCTCGACAGGGAACCTCATGACGACCATCGCAAGCCCCGTGGCCGGCACAACGCCGGCCACGGGCCCGATTCCCGCAGTCCGCCTGCGCGGCATCACCAAGACCTTCGGTGACAACCGCGTCGTCGCGCCGCTCGACCTCGATATCCGCCAGAACGAGTTCTTCAGCATCCTGGGCCCGTCCGGATGCGGCAAGACCACCCTCATGCGCATGATCACCGGGTTCGAGACGCCGACCGGCGGGACCGTCGAGCTCGACGGACGCAACGTCGACGGGGTTCCCACGCGGCACCGCGACCTCAACATGCTGTTCCAGAGCTACGCGCTGTTCCCGCACCTCAGCGTGTACGAGAACGTGGCGTTCGAGCTGCGCGTCCGGCGCGTGCCCAAGAGCGAGATCGACGACCGCGTCCGCGCCGCGCTCGAGCTCGTGCGCCTCGGCGGATTCGCCGGGCGCAAGCCCGCCGAGCTCAGCGGCGGTCAGCGTCAGCGTGTCGCCCTGGCCCGCGCGGTGGTCGGGCGCCCCGCCGTCGTGCTCCTGGACGAGCCGCTGGGCGCGCTGGACCAGAAGCTGCGCAAGGAGATGCAGTTCGAGCTGAAGCGCATGCAGCGCGAGGTCGGCATCACCTTCATCTACGTCACGCACGACCAGGAAGAGGCATTGACCATGTCAGACCGCATCGCGGTCATGTCGGAGGGTCACGTTCAGCAGATCGGCACGCCGACCGAAATCTACGATGCTCCGGCCTCGCGGTTCGTCGCCGGCTTCATCGGCAGCTGCAACCTCCTCGAGGGCACGCTCACGGCCGACGGTGCGGCTTTCAGCGTGCCCGGCGTCGCCGACATCCCGGTCGAATCCGCGCCGAGTGCGTCGCGTGGGATGCCGCTGACGCTGGCGGTCCGCCCGGAGCGCGTGCGAATCCTGCACGAGTCGACAACGCACGCCGTCGACGGATCGTTCGCTCTCCCGACGACGCTGTCGGATCGGGTGTTCATGGGAGACGAGTGGGTCTACCACCTCACGCTCGCGTCCGGCGTCGTGGTGACGGCATCCGTCCCCAGCGGCCCCGCCGCCGCCGCTCTCGCGGCCCTCCCGGACAGCACTCGCCTGTCAGTGACGTGGGACCCGGCAGACGGCCGCGTGGTCGGGAACGGGGTGGCCGCGTGAATCCGTCGCTCATCGCCGCGGTGGGGCAGCTCGCCCCCACGACATCGCCCGCGCACAACCGCGACGAGATCGCCGCACTGGCCGAGGGAGCCGCAACCGGGGGAGCGCGGCTCCTGGTGCTGCCCGAGGAGTCCATGCTCCTCGCCGGCGAGCTTGCCGCCGAGGACCGCGCCGCAGCCGTCGAGGAGGCCTGGCCCGCCTTTCTGACGCACCTGTCCGCGCTCGCGACGCGGCATGACCTGTGGATCATCGCCGGCGGCTACGAGCCCAGTGGCACGGAGCGCCCGTACAACACGCTGGTCGTCGTCAATCCCCGCGGCGAGCTCGTGGATGCATACCGCAAGCTGCACCTCTACGACGCCTTCGCCTACCGGGAGTCCGACTACGTCACCGCCGGCTCGGAGCTGCCGCCGCTGGTGCTCGTCGACGGCGTCGCCATCGGGCTCGTGAACTGCTACGACCTGCGGTTCCCGGAGCTCAGCCGTGACCTCATCGATCGCGGCGCGGATGTGCTCAGCGTCTCGGCGGCGTGGGTCGCCGGCGATCGCAAACCCGAGCACTGGCACACGCTCGCCGCGGCGCGCGCCATCGAGAACACGTGCTGGGTCATCGGGGCAGGGTCGTCCGCACCCGACTGCATCGGTTCGAGCATCGTGATCGATCCGCTCGGAATCGAGCGGGTCCGGCTCGAGCCCACCGGCCGCGCACTGGCCGTGGCGGAGATCTCGCTGGATCGCACCGCCGAGGTGCGCGAGACCCTGCCCGCCCTGTCCAATCGCCGCCTCACCGCCGCCCTCACGATCCAGGAGTGACCATCGCCTTCGCCTCCGCCCCCACCCCCGAGCCGCTCGACAGCACGCTGCTGGAAAAGCTCCGCCGGGTCTCGTTCCCCACGCTCGGTCACTACCTCGAGGAGGGCTTCGTCGACCCCGCGATCCGCCGTCACGCCGGCACCGATCGCGTCGTCGGGCGGGCGATCACGGTGCGGATCACGGCGCAGGACTCCACCGCCCTCCACCACGCCGCGGGGTGGTGCGAGCCGGGCGACGTCTTCGTCATCGACACCGGCGGTGATACCCGGCACGCGCCCGTCGGCGAGGTGCTCGCAGCGGCGCTCAGCATCCGCGGCGCCGCAGGCATCATCGTGGACGGCGTCCTGACCGACCTCGACGAGGTCGAGTCGTTCGGCATCCCCGTCTACGCGCGGGGCACGAGCGTGCTCACCACCAAGCTGCTGGGAGTGGATGCCGGCGGGCACAACGTGCCGGTCACCTGCGGTGGCGTCGTCGTGAGCCCGGGCGACGTCGTGCTCGCCGACCGCAACGGAGCCTTCATCGCCCCGTCGGCCGTTCTGAACGCGATCATCGACGTCGCGCTCGAGGACGACGCCGAGGAGCCCGCTCTCATCGACCAGCTCCGCCGCGGCGCTCGCCTCGGCGAACTGACCGGCGCGACCGAGACCCTCGCCGCGCTCGCGCGTGGCTGACAAGCCCACCAGGAGAACCACGCAATGCTGATCAAGGCCGCCATCAACGGAGGTCGCTCGCGCGACGAGCATCCCGCCATCCCGCTGTCCGCGGACGAGATCGCGGCGGCCGCCGTCGCCGCCGTGCGCGCCGGCGCCGACGTCGTGCACGCGCACGCCCGCACGGAGGACGGCGGGCAGAGCATCGCCCCCGACGACATCGCGGCGATGGTGCGCGCGGTGCGCGCGGCAGACCCGTCGGTGATCGTCGGCACCACGACCGGCCTGTGGACATGCTCCGGCCATGCGGAGCGCATGGCGTCGATTGCGCAGTGGCCGCAGGAATGGTTGCCCGATTTCGCGTCCGTCGCGTTCTCGGAAGAGGGCGCAGATGAGGCGGCCGTCCTCGTGCGCGAGCGCGGCATGGTGCTCGAGAGCGCCGTGTGGCACATCGACGAAGTGCCCGCGCTGCTGGCCTCGCCGACGCTGCACGACAACGTGCGCATCCTCATCGAGCCCGAGGACGAGGACACGCAGGACGCCATCGACCATGCGCGTCGGATCGCGGCCGCGATCCGCGACGCGGGCGTCACCGTGCCGCTGCTGTACCACGGCTATGACGAGACGGCATGGCCGGTCGTCCAGGCGGCGATCGAGGACGGATGCGAGGTGCGCGTCGGCTTCGAAGACATGCTGACGCTCCCCGGCGGACAGACCGCAGCGGACAACGTCAGCATGGTGCGCACGGCGCGCGCGATGGCGGCGACGTTCTGACCTGTTCGGCGGGAGCACAATGTAAGGATGAGCGCGGACGATCTGGACCGCCGCCTGGTGGAACTCCTGGTCGAGGACGGCCGGCGGGCGTACACCGAGATGGCGGCGATCGTGGGGGTATCGGAGGCGACCGTGCGCACGCGTGTCCAGCGGCTCACGTCCACCGGCATCCTGCGCATCGTGGCGCTGTGCAATCCGCTCACCCTCGGTCATCAGTCGGTGCGTCTCATGCTGACGGTGCAGGGTCTGCGTCCGCGGCAGGTCGCGCGCTCACTGGCATCGCTCCCGATGATCGGGCACGTCTCGCTGACGTCGGGGCCGGCGGACATCTACCTCGAGGTGACGACCCGGGATCTCACGCAGCTCGTCGATGTGCTCGACGAGATCCGCCGCACGCCGGGGGTGGCGCGCATCGATCAGTACGTGCTGACCCGCCTGTACAAGGACTACTCGTGGGACGGGCTGCGCGACCACTCGGGTCAGCGGGCCGCGGGCGGGTCGACGGGAACCGTCACGAGCGAGACGGGATCGATCCGGCAGCCGGATGCGGGCGCGCGAAACGGCCGACGGGGTCCCTGAAGCCCGACCACAGGTATTCGTCCTTGATCACCTCGAGGATGTTCGTCGTCTCGAGCACGTAGACGCCGGGAATCACCCGGACCGTGTCGGTGAGGAACGTGGTCAGCTCCTCCTGCGTCTCGCAGCGCACATCCGCGATCAGGTCGAACGCGCCGATGCACGCGCCGACGTACTTCACCGGAGCCAGAGCCGAGAGCGCCTGGGCCACCGACTCGACCGTCGAGCTGCGTACGCGGATGGACAGCCGCACCTCGACGTAGCCGAGAAGCGGACTGTTCGGCATGCCGATCACCTGGACGACCCCGAGGTCGAGCAGTCGCTTGTAGCGCTGGCGCACCCGGGCCTCCGACAGGCCGACGTACCGGGCGATCTGGCCGAACGAGCGCCGTCCATCCAGGCGCAGCTGATCGATGATCTTGCGATCGATCACATCGATGGCCTCGAGCTCCACTCGCCGATCCAATCACATCGCTCCGTACGGGCGCGCTCGCTCGAGGGCGCGGAGCGAGATGAAGGTCCCGTGGGTCTCGTCTTGCTCGTTCCTCGCTCGCTCAACGACCGACCGGGGTGTGCGCTATCTCGCCCGACGACCGACCGGCGCGAGGCATCCGGCCCTTCCACTCTTCTCCCACCCTTGTTCGCGTGATGCCGCTGTGAATAGAGTGACCGGTGAGACGAACCGGGGGGCCACGTTCGTGACGATCACCGAATCGACATCGGATCTCAAGCAGGAAGAGGGTTCGCCGTCGAGCGAGCCGCTGCGTCGGCGGGAGCGTCCGGCGCCTCCGCCCAAGGAGAGGCGTATCCGCCGCGGTGGACTGACGATCCAGTCGAAGCTGCTCATCATGCTGCTGGCAGTCAGCCTCGTCTCGTCCGTCATCGTCGGCATCATCGGCTTCGTCAGCGGACGGGAGTCGCTGCGCGCGGCGGCCGTCGAGCAGCTCACGACGATCCGCGAACTGCGTGCGAACGAGATCGAGAACGCGATGGCGGGCCTGCAGCAGGGCGTCACCCTGGACTCCCGCAACCTCAGCGCGCAGAACGCGTCGGTCGCGCTGAACGAGGGGTTCGCGCAGCTGCAGAACGCGCCGCTCACCCCGGAGCAGGAGGCCGAGCTCGAGGCGTACTACGCGAACGCCTTCATCCCCGCGCTCGAGCAGCGCTCGGGCACCGAGTACGGCGAGAGCGCGTTCATCCCCGAGTCAGCCGCCGGCCGGTATCTGCAGTACTGGTACACGCGAGCCAACACCACCTACGACGACGCCGGGTTCGAGCAGGCGCTCGCGGTCGCCGACCCCGGCGACGGCAGCGCCTACTCGGCAGCGCACGCGCAGTTCCACGACTACTTCCAGCTCCTCATCGACGAGATCGGCTACGTCGATCTCCTCATGCTGAACACCGACGGCGACGTCGTCTACAGCGCCCACAAGGGCGTCGACCTCGGCACCAACCTCACCGACGGTCCGTACCGCGACACCGTCCTCGCCGAGGCGTACCGCGACGCGATGGCGACCAACACGGTGAACACCGTGGAGACCACCGACTTCGAGCGGTACATCCCGGCGCTGGACGTGCCCGCACTGTGGGTCGTCTCGCCCGTCGGCGATGAGGACGAGGTCACCGGGGCGCTCGCGGCGCAGATCCCGATCGAGACGATCAATGAGGTCATGACCGGCGGGCAGTCGTGGGAGGAGCAGGGCCTCGGCCGCACCGGCGAGGTGTACCTCGCCGCCCGCGACGACCTTATGCGCAGCATCTCGCGCGAGCTCGTGGAGTCGCCCGAGGAGTACGCCGAGGAGGTCGTCCGCAACGGCACCCCGCCGGATGTCGCGAAGCGCATCGAAGAGGTCGAGGGCACGATCCTGCTGCAGCCCGTGGACACCCCCTCGGTGAACGAGGCGCAGCAGGGCCGCACCGGCTGGGCGATCACCTCGGACTACCTCGGCGGCGAGAGCATCACCGCGTACCGGCCGCTCGACATCGACGGGCTGGAGTGGGTGGCCGTCGCCCGGATCGAATCCGACGAGGCGTTCGCGCCGGTCACCGACTTCACCCGCAACCTGGTGCTGTCGACCCTCGCGATCCTCCTCGCGGTCAGCGTGATCTCGCTGCTGCTCGCCCAGGTGTTCACCCGGCCGATCCGCCGCCTGGTCGACGCGGTCCGCCGCATCGCCGGAGGAGACCTCGCCGTGCAGGTGCCGCACAGCTCGCGCGACGAGTTCGGCGACCTCGGAAGCGCGTTCAACGACATGGCCTCGAGCCTGCGCATCAAGCAGGACCTCATCGACCAGCAGCGTCAAGAGAACGAGAAGCTGCTGCACACCCTCATGCCCGAGTCGGTCGCCCGCCGCTACCGCGAAGGCGAGGAGTCGATCGCCGAGCAGCACGACAACGTCGCGGTCGTCTTCGCCGAGCTCGTGGGCTTCGACGAGCACGCCGCGACGCTCACGAGCGACCAGGAGATCACCCAGCTCAACACGATCATGCGCGGATTCGACGAGGCCGCCGAGAAGGCCGGCGTCGAGAAGGTGCGCACGCTGCGCGGGGGCTACCTGGCATCGTCGGGGCTCATCGTCCCGCGCGTGGACAACGTCCGCCGCGCGGTCGAGTTCGCCCGCGAGATGCGCGCCTCCATCGAACGGTTCAACGCCCAGCACGGCACCGCCATCGATCTGCGCGCGGGCGTCGACACCGGAACGGTGACCAGTGGCCTGGTCGCCCGCACGAACCTCGCCTTCGACCTGTGGGGGGATGCCGTCAGCCTGGCGTACCGCGTGCGCTCGGTGAGCGGCGAACCCGGGATCTACGTCAGCGACGCCGTGCGCGATCGCCTGCAGGACAGCGTCGCGTTCGACGAGGCGGGAGTGGTCGAGCTCGACGGCCGGCAGCAGACGGTCTGGCGGGTCGAGTGAGCATGGACCCGTTCCGCGACGGCTGGATCTGGGCGGCGCTCGCACTCGCCGTCGGCGTGCCCGTCGTCCTCGTCACGCTCACCGAAATCATCGGCGCGCTGCAGCGTCGCGGGAACCCGGCGGTGGGCCCGCTCAAGCTGCTGCGCAACTGGGTGGTTCCCACGGCGGCCCTGCTCGCGCTCCTGGCCTTCGCGTTCTCCTCCCCGGCGGACCAGGCCTGGGTGCGCGTCGTGGCGACAGTGCTCGGGTTCCTCCTGATCCTGCTGATCCTCTCGAGCTTCAACGTCGCTCTCTTCGCCACGGCCCGGAAGGGGTCGTGGCGCGAGCGGATCCCCACGATCTTCGTCGAGCTCGCGCGCCTCATCCTTGTCGTGGTCGGCCTGGCGCTGCTGTTCCAGTGGGTGTGGGGCGCGGATGTCGGCGGACTGATCGCCGCCCTCGGCGTCACCTCGATCGTCATCGGCCTGGCGCTGCAGAACGCCGTCGGCGGCGTCATCTCGGGACTCCTGCTGCTGTTCGAGCAGCCGTTCAAGATCGGCGACTGGCTCGACACCGGCAGCGTCGTCGGGCGGGTCATCGAGGTGAACTGGCGGGCGGTGCACATCGACACCGGATCCGGCATCCAGATCGTCCCGAACTCCATGCTGTCGGGATCGTCGTTCCGCAACCTCAGCCAGCCCGCCGGTGTGCACCACGCCTCGACGACCGTGAAGTTCACGACCGACGATCCGCCCCACGAGGTCATCCGCCTGCTCGTGGAGGTGGCCGACTCGCTTCCGATGCGGGTGGCGGAGCAGCGCGCGACCGCCGCGTACTCCGGCGCCGGCAGCTACACCATCACTCTGCCGCTGCAGGGCCCGGCGCTGGTCGACCAGGCGATGAGCGTGTACCTCGCGTGGCTCTGGTACGCCGCGCGCCGCCGCGGCCTGGCGCTTGACGGGGATGCCACCGACCCGATCGCCGAGCCGGAACGGCTCGAGTCCGCGCTCGACATCGTCGGCCCGACGCTGCACCTCGGTGACGAGGAACGCGAACTCGTGCGGTCGGCGTCGCGACTGGAGCGCTGGGGGTCGGGCGAGGTGGTCCTCCCCGCCGGTGCGGTGCCGTCCGAGATGCGGTTCATCGTCGAGGGACGCGTGCGACTCTCCGTCGAGGTGGCCGGTGGACGCCTCGACGTGGGGTGGGCCGAGCCGGGGGACTACATCGGCCAGACCGCCCTCACGCGGGAGCCGACGATCACGACCGCCGTCGCCGCCGACACCCTCACGGTGCTCGTCGTGCCGCTCGCGACGGTCGACCAGCTGGTGCGCCGCCGCCCGCCCCTCGCGCAGGACATCGGCCGCTCCATCGAGGTCAAGCGCAAGCTCGCGAACGAGGCGCTCGCCGAAGCCGGGGTCGTGCGCGGCACCCTCGCACGCTGACGGGTCCGACGGCCACCGGTAGTGGTCCTGGGAGCCCGCGCGCATCTACTACCGTTGTCGCATGACGACGGCGACGCGGCGGGGGATCCTCGCTGTCGTCACCGTCGTCGCGCTCGTGGCCATCGGGCTGGGTCTGGGCGCCGCGGTGGATGCTTTCGGACCGGCCGCGGGCGCGACGGATGCCTTCGGTTCGGACGCCGATGCGGCGGATGCCGGTTCTCGTGCTGACGCAGCCGAGCGCGACGCGACGATGGCGTGGCTGGCGCGGGGACTGCTCGTTCTCGCCGTCGCGTGGGTCGTGATCGGCATGCTGTCTGCACGGACACGGCTGGTGCGGCGGCCTGGTGCCGCCGCGGCACGAGCGTCGTGGCTCGCCTCTTCCCGCCCGTGGCGCGCGCGGGAATCGACCCTCGGGATGCTCGAACTCGACCGCGGGCTGCTGCTCGTCATCCCGACCGGGCTGCTGGTCGCCACTCGTGCCGTGCAGGCGTCGTTCCTGGCGTGGGCGGATCTGGCAATCCTTCTCGGCGCGTGGCTCGCCTTCGCCGCTGTGGTGCGGCTGTGCCTCTGGCGGCTCTCGCCGTGGCCTGTCATCGCCGCGGTCGGCGGTGTGGTCGTGCTCCGCTGCATCGTCACGCTCGCGCTTCTATCATTCAACGGACCGAGCGGGTACTGGTCCGTGCTGTCAGCTGAGCCGGTGCTGCGCACGATCTTCATCGCCGTCGCGTTCGCGTTGCTGGTGTGGCTGTTCACCGCCGGAGGCTGGGCGCTGTCGACCCAGGTCGGCCCGCGTAGGGCGACCGGGTTCATGCTCGCCGGGATCGGCGGAGGACTCGCCGTGCCGGCACTGGTGGTCGGCGCGGTCGGACTCGAGGCGGTGCTCGCCCAGTCCGGCGACGCGTCGGGACTGCTTCCCTGGGGGCTCGTGCGCGTTGTAGGCGTCACGACGTTCACGGAGATCCCCACCGGAGCGCCGTGGTTCGTCACGGCCGTCGGCGGCGTGGTGCTGGTGGTCGGCGTTCTGCTCGCCATGCCGTGGCGGCGTCGGACAGAGGCATCCGCGTCCTGACCTGAGCCGGCGAGGTCGAGCAGGCGTCGCCGCCTCTTCCGGGCCTCTGTGGTCAGACCACACCGAGGGCCGGGTAGCGTAGAGGCATCCCCCGAAGCTGATCCGAAAAGGTGTTTGTCATGCGTTCCCGCAGTACCGCTGTCCTGTCCCTCTTCGCCGCCGGTGTCCTCCTCGCCGGCTGCGCCTCCAATGCGCCCGCAGCTGCGCCCGGTGGCACCCCGGGCGTGACCGTGGTGGCCTCATCCATCACCGAGCCCGCCTCCGTCGGCGAGCGCGTCGGCGCGGACGGGAATGCGCTCGAGGTGTGGAGCGGCATCGTGCCCGACGAGGCGGCCGCCGGCGCACTCGGCGCCCCGGAGGCGGGCACCCAGTGGGTCACCGCGAACGTGGCGCAGTGGGTGGAGGACGACGACCTCACCGGTGCCGACGTCGCTCCCGTCCTGCGCTCGACCGCTGACGAGTCGTTCCAGGGCGTCGCCGTGCCGCAGCAGAACGTCGACGTCGTGATGAAGCCCGGCAAGTCCTACACCTACGTGTGGAGCTACCAGGTTCCGGTCGAGCTCGTGGATGCCGACGCGCTCGTGCTGTGCGTCGGCACGGGAGACGAGGGCTGCAGCAGCCTCATCAAGTGATCCGGGTGCGGCCCGGTGCCGCGCCTGCTGACACGCGTTCGCGCCGCGTCCCGTTCGGGGCGCGGCGCGATCGCGTTCACGGCGTGCGGTGCGGCGTGCGGTGCGTGTGCGGCGGTGCGAGACGGGGTTCGCGGCATCCCTCCTGACCGCTCCGCTGCCGGCCGCGGGCAGGCTGTCGACCGCGGTGTCCTGCGCAGGAGAAGTGCGCTTGCACAGGGGAGCCGCCCTCCCGTCGTCCGGTGGAGGGCTGCATCTCCGGTCGGGGGCTCGCCGCTCGCCCGCGAATCGCGGGGAGCAATACACTGGCGCCAGGGGCGGGTCCCCGCCCGCGAAGGAGAGTCATGAGTGATGTCATGAGCGCGGTGCCCGAGCGCCGCCTGCTGTCCAGCTTCTCCGACTACGCCGGTGCGCAGGCCGTCGTGGATCGGCTGTCCGACGCCGGGTTCCCGGTCGAGAACGTCGCGATCGTCGGGCACAACGTCAGGATCGTCGAGCAGGTGACCGGTCGCATGACCAGCGCGCGCGCCGCCGGGTACGGCGCCGCCTCCGGTGCGTGGTTCGGCCTGCTCATCGGGCTGCTGTTCGGCCTGCTCTCGCCCGGACCGGTGTGGCTGTGGCTGATGCTGTGGGGCCTCGTGCTCGGTGCCGTGTGGGGCGCCGTGTTCGGCTTCGTCGGGCACTGGGCCACCCGCGGCCGCCGTGACTTCAGCTCGGTGCAGAAGTTCGAAGCGGAGCGCTGGGACGTCATGGTCGACGCGGAGCACCTGCTGCGGGCGCAGTCGATCCTGGGATCGACGGGTGGCTCCGCCGCCGCGGGTGCGCGGGCGACGGGTGCGACCGCGCCCGGTGCTGCCGGTCCGGCCGCTCCGACGACCCCTCCGGCGCCGCCCGCTTCCTGATCCCCGGGGAGGAGGCGGCTGCCTCACTCGCCCGGACCGGGGTGTCGGCGGTCGCGCCTAGACTTGATGGGACATGACCGACGCATCAACGCCTGGGCCCACTCGCTCCGAGGCTCCGCGCAGCGCGTCAGCGATGCGGGGAGGAAGCGTGGGGATCATCGTCAGCGGCGATCGCGGTCCGCAGATCGGTGCTGCTGCGCCGCGCCCGGACGACGATCTGCTCGTCGGCCTCAACCCGCAGCAGCGCGAGGCCGTCACCTACCGTGGGCAGGCCCTGCTGATCGTCGCGGGCGCGGGATCGGGCAAGACGAGCGTGCTGACGCGTCGCATCGCGAGCCTGCTGCGCAGTCGCGAGGCGTGGCCGAGCCAGATCCTCGCGATCACGTTCACCAACAAGGCCGCCGGCGAGATGCGCGAGCGTGTCGAGCAGCTCGTGGGCGACACCGCGCGCGGCATGTGGATCTCGACCTTCCACTCGGCGTGCGTGCGCATCCTGCGCCGCGAGGCCGAGCAGTTCGGCTTCACCAAGGCGTTCACGATCTACGACTCCGGCGACTCCCGGGCGCTCATCAAGCGCCTGGTCAAGGAGCACGAGGCCGACGCGTACGGACTCACGCCCGCCGCTACGCAGGGCAAGATCTCGAAGCTGAAGAACGAGCTCGCCGACGCGGAGTCCTACGCGCGGCAGGCCAACATGAACGACCCCGCCGAGCGGGTGTTCGTCGAGCTGTTCGGTGCGTATCAGCGCGAGCTGCAGCGCGCGAACGCGTTCGACTTCGACGACCTCATCGCGCAGACGGTATACCTCTTCCGCGCGTTCCCGCATGTCGCCGACGTGTACCGGCGCCGCTTCCGGCACATCCTTGTCGATGAGTACCAGGACACCAACCACGCCCAGTACGCCCTCATCCACGAGCTGACGCGGCCCATCGGATCGGATGCCGGCCCCATCGCCTCGTCCGGCGGCATGATGATCTTCGAGCCCGACCCCGCCGACGACCCCGACCGGGCCGGGGCATCCCTCACGGTCGTGGGTGACTCCGACCAGTCGATCTATGCGTTCCGTGGCGCCGACATCCGCAACATCAGCGAGTTCGAGCGCGACTTCCCGGGCGCGAAGGTCGTGCTGCTCGAGCAGAACTACCGCTCGACGCAGAACATCCTGTCGGCGGCCAACGCCGTCATCAGCCACAACTTCGACCGCAAGGACAAGCGGCTGTGGACCGACGTCGGCGAGGGCGAGAAGATCGTCGGCTTCACCGGGTACTCGCAGCACGACGAGGCGCAGTTCGTCGCCGACGAGATCGAGACGCTGCACCGGTCGGGCGTCGACTACTCCGACATGGCGGTGTTCTACCGCACCAACTCGCAGTCCCGTGCGCTGGAAGAGATCTTCATCCGCTCGGCGGTGCCCTACAAGATCATGGGCGGCACGAAGTTCTACGAGCGCGCCGAGATCAAGGACGCCCTGGCCTACCTCGTGGCTGTGGCGAACCCCGCCGACGAGATGGCGATGCGTCGCATCATCAACCGGCCTCGGCGCGGCATCGGCGACGTCACCATCGAGGCGATCTCCCGCTACGCGCAGGAGGAGGGCATCACCTTCCGCGATGCGCTCGCGAACGCCTCGGCGCTCGGCGTCGGCCCCAAGATCCAGGCGGCGATCTCGCATCTGGACGCGGTGCTGGCCGAGGCATCCGAGCTGATGCTCCCGTCATCGGGTGAGCTCGCCCCGCCCACCGCGGTCGCCGACGGACTGCAGCTGCTGCTGAGCAAGAGCGGCTACTACGACGCGCTGCGCGCCAGCAAGGACGCGCAGGACGAGGCCCGCATCGAGAACCTCGACGAGCTCGTCGCCGTCGCCCGCGAGTTCGCCCGCAACAACCCCGAGGGGACGATCCTCGACTTCCTGACCGAGGTCGCGCTCGTCTCGGATGCCGACGACCTCGAGGATGCCTCCGGCTCGGTGTCGCTGATGACCCTCCACACCGCGAAGGGCCTGGAGTACGACGCGGTCTTCGTGACCGGTGTCGAGGAGGACCTCATCCCGCACCGCATCTCGGCGGGGGAGCCGGGCGGTCCGCAGGAGGAGCGGCGCCTGTTCTACGTCGGCATCACGCGTGCCCGCAAGCGCCTGTACCTCTCGCTGGCGATGACGCGCGCGCAGTTCGGCGAGGTGTCGGTCGCGATGCCGAGCCGGTTCCTGCAGGAGATCCCGGCCGAGCTGCTGAACTGGCGCCAATCGCCCGGAGACGTGAACTCCCGCGGCGGGACCCAGTCGCGCGCGCTCAACGCCCGTCGCGGTTCGGGCTCGGGCGGGTTCGGCGGTTCGGGCAAGCGCTACGGCGACGACCTCGTGCCGCTCGCGCGCCGGCAGCCGACCGGGAACCTCGAGCGGTTCGCCAACAAGATCCCCGCCAAGGTGCGCGACAACGGCGATCTCGAGCTCGCCCCGGGCGACCGCATCCGTCACGACGACTTCGGCGAAGGCCGCGTGGACGCCGTGACCGGCGAGGGCGCCAAGCGCGTCGCTCACGTGCGGTTCGATTCGGCGGGACCGAAGAAGCTCCTCATCAAGATCGCCCCCATCGACAAGCTCTGACCTGGGCGCGGCCGGCCGGAGGTCGAGGAGCGCGAAGCGCGTATCGAGACCCGGTGCGTGTGGATCTCGGTGCGGCTCGTTCTTCGCCTGCTCGATCACCGCAGCGGGCCGGCGCGCCAGGCGGGACCTAGTGCCGTCCGGCGACGAGGTCCGCGACGTGCGCGGGCCACGCCGTGCGGGTCGACGAACCGGATGCCTCCACCCGGTCGGCGAGGCGATACGCGGTGTAGATGGCGTTGACGGCGACCCAGCGCAGGGGCTCGATCTCCCAGCGCTTCGCACGGTGCCCGACCCACGGCAGGCGCGTCAGCTCGGTGTCGCGCTCGAGCACGAGGTCCGCCAGGGTGCGCCCGGCGAGATTCGTCGCGGTGACGCCGGTGCCGACATAGCCGCCGGCGTAGCCGAGGCCGGTCGCACGGTCGTGCTGCACGGTCGCCGCCCAGTCCCGCGGCACACCGAGGACGCCGGCCCACGCGTGGGCGATGGGCACGTCCGAGGCATCCGGGAAGAAGTCCCGCAGAAGGCGGGCGAGCGACGCGATGGTGCGCTGCTGCGTGCGGCCGTCAGTGTCGACGCGCGAGCCGTACCGGTACGGGACCCCGCGCCCGCCGAACGCGATGCGGTCGTCGGCGGTGCGCTGCGCGTACATGTAGACGTGGGCGAAGTCGCCGAGCGTCTCGCGCTGCGCCCAGCCGATCCGCTCCCACGCAGCAGCGGGAAGCGGGTCGGTGACGATCATCGACGAGTTCATCGGCAGCCACGTCCGGTGCTGGCCGCGCAGCTCCGGCGTGAACCCCTCGGTCGCCCGCAGCACGTGGGTCGCGCGCACGGTGCCGGCGTCGGTCTCGGCCCGTCCCGGCGCGATCTCGCGGACGCGTGTGTTCTCGTAGATCGGCACCCCGAGCGCCTCGACCGCCGCCGCCAGCCCGCGCACAAGCTTGACGGGGTGAACGCGCGCGCAATGCGGATGCCACACCGCGCCGAGTACTCCATCGACCGCGATGCGGGATGCTGCCTGCGCGGCATCCAGCAGTTCCAGGTCGGTGTGCGGCCAGGTCTGCTCGGCCGCGGCGCTGGCCCGGAGCCGCGCCAGCTGTGACGGGGTCCGTGCGACGTTGAGCTCGCCGCCCTTGGCGATGTCGGCGTCGATGCCCTCCCGTGCGGCGACCGCGATGACCTCATCGACGGCTGCATTGAGCGCACGCTGCTGCGCGATCGCGGCGTCGCGGCCATGCGCTCCGGCGTACCGGGCGCGTCCGCCGGTGACCGTGTTGGTGAGCCAGCCGCCGTTGCGACCGGATGCCCCGAACCCCGCGAACCGCTGCTCGAGCACGGCCACGCGCAGGTCGGGCTGCGCCCGCTTGAGGTAGTACGCGGCCCAGAGGCCCGTGTACCCGGCGCCGACGATCGCGACGTCCGCCTCGAGCGGGCCGGGAAGCGACGGTCGTGCCGCCGGCGTGCCGCCGAGGCTCCGCCACCACCATGAGACGTCGCCGTTGGGAACGGACGCGAGATCGCCGCGGGATGCTGACACGCGCACAGGCTATCGGCCGGTCGCACCCGGCCGACGCCGCGGCATCCGTCGATCCGTCCGGTTCCCCCGGTTCGTTCGTCACACATGTACGGCGAGGGCGCCGTACGCCCGTCGGGCCGCCGGACGGCAGGGCCTTAGCTGCGCCGTCGAACTCTGCGCCGTCGAAACCGCATGTTCTCGGCGGCAGGGACATGCGTTCTCGGCGAGACCGTACGTTCTCGTCGAAACCGCACGCCGTCGGCGGCAGGGACATGCGTTCTCGGCGAGACCGTACGTTCTCGACAGGGGGAGAGCGGACGGTCTCGACAGGGGAAGCCGGGACGGTCTCGACAGGCGGAGGGGCGAGGGGCGGCCGCCGGATGCGAGGCCGCTCGCTGCGCCGTCGAAACCGCATGTTCTCGTCGAAACCGCACGCCGTCGGCGGCAAAGACATGCGTTCTCGGCGAGACCGTACGTTCTCGATGGCGGGAGGGGCGAGACCGTACGGTCTCGACGGGCACAACATCGTCCGGCGCGTCTACCCGTCGCCGTCGAGGGCGCGGAAGGCGGCCCACAGCTCGGCGCGGGTCGCGAACGAGGTCAGCTCGCGGCCGAGCACGCGCTCGGTGAGGGCCAGGCGCGTGCGGATCGTGTGCCGGTGCACGCCCAGCGACTGAGCGGATGCCTCGTGCGAGCAGTCGTTGTCGAGCCAGACCCGCAGCGTGTCGACGAGCCGCGTGCCGTTCGCGGCATCGTGCTGGAACAGGGGACCGAGTTCCGCCCTCGCCAGAGACCGCGCCTCTTCGCTGAGCGCCGACAGCACGCCCGAGCGCGCGACCTCGGCGAAGGCGGTGATCGCCGCCGTGCCGCGATCGCGCGCGACCCGCGCCTGGCCGACGGCTGCCGCGATGCCGTCGTACGCCGTCGGCTCCGAAAGACCCACTCTCACGTCGAAGCGCTCGGTGAGCTCGCGCACCACCGCGAGCTCGCCCTCGGGCACGATCAGCACGAGCCCGTCGTCGCCGCGACCGAAGAACAGTCCGCCGCGGGTCTCCTCGGCCCGCAGCTCGAGAAGCTCCGCGACGGCGTCGACGCGGCTGGCCGCCGCATCCGTCACCGCGACCACGACGGGCGCGGTCGGCAGCGGACCCCACAGCTCCCGCGAGATCCGGCGGGCCAGACCCACGTCACCGGTCAGCAGCGTCTGCACCAGTCCGGCGCGCAGCGCACCGCGCGCGCGGGTGAGGCCCTGCTGCTGCTCGAGCGCCAGACCGGCCATCGCGATGACCGCGGTGACGACGACCCGGCCCTCCTGGTCCAGGTCGCCCGCGGCGATGGCGATGACACCGCGCAGGTGCCCGCCGCGCCCGAGGGTCTGCAACGTGAACGGGGTGTCGCCGATCCGCAGCGACGACCCGGCGCGCGCGCCGCGGTGCAGCACTCCCGTCACCTCGCGCTGCAGGGCCTCGGCCGTCGCGGGCTCGAGACCGCCGACCGGATGCTCCCGCGACAGCTCGCCCGCCGCATCGAACATGCCCACCCACGTGTCCAGCTGCCGGGCGAGCTCCGCGACGGTCGCTCCGAGCCCGTCCGGTCGCAGCGCCGCCAGCGCGATCGCCCGCTGCGCCGCGAGGGCCCAGCTGCGCCGGGCGTACGCCTGCGCGGCGATCGCCTCCGCGTTCGCGCGGGCCACCGCGATGAAGGGCGTGCGGTACGGGACCTCGAACAGGGGCATCCGCTCGGCGCGGCACGCGTCGGCCAGCGCGGGCGGGATGCCGGCGCGCACCACCTCCGTGCCGAACCCGAGCCCGACCACGCCCCGCACCGCGAGCCGGTGCACGTAGGCGCGGTACGCCTCCGGATCGTCGGCGTCGTGGTCGCTCGACTGGAACTGCGTGCCGGTCGTCAGCAGCACGAGCCCCTCCGACAGGAACGGCGTCGGGTCGGCCAGATCCGAGCTGTGCACCCAGCGGATCGGGCGGTCCAGGGCGCCGGCATCCAGGGCGTCCTCGTCGGCGAGCCGGAGGCGCAGGTCGGTGCGCGCGAGCAGGGCGCGCAAGGTGGGAGCGTCGTTGTCCATGGGATCCGATGTACTGGTCGTATAGCGGGCTATTGAGAATGTACAGCCGGGAAGGTGCGACCGCTGCGAGACCCCGCATACGCTCGCGACCATGAGTGCCGACACCGTCTCCGCCGTCTCGACTCAGACCGCGACCTCGCTGGGCGGGCCGACCCTGCCGCAGGAGCGTCGCCTGGTCACCAGCATCCCCGGTCCCCGCTCGCAGGAGCTGATCGACCGCAAGGGCGCCGCCGTCGCCGCCGGTGTGGGCCACACCGCCCCGGTGCACGCCGTCGCCGCCGGTGGAGGCGTGATCGTCGACGCCGACGGCAACTCGCTGATCGACCTCGGGTCGGGTATCGCCGTCACCACCATCGGCAACGCGCACCCGAAGGTCGTCGCCGCGGTGCAGGAGCAGGTCGCGCAGTTCACCCACACGTGCTTCATGATCGCGCCGTACGACTCGTACGTGTCCGTCGCCGAGGCGCTCAACCGCATCACCCCCGGCGATCACGCCAAGAAGAGCGCGCTGTTCAACTCGGGCGCCGAAGCGGTGGAGAACGCGGTCAAGATCGCCCGCAAGTACACCGGCAAGCAGGCGGTCGTCGCGTTCGACCACGGCTACCACGGCCGCACGAACCTCACCATGGCGCTGACGGCGAAGTCGATGCCGTACAAGAGCGGTTTCGGGCCCTTCGCATCGGAGATCTACCGCGCGCCGCTGTCGTACCCGTTCCGCGACGGGCTCAGCGGCGCCGAGGCGGCCAAGCGCGCGATCGCGGTCATCGAGAAGCAGGTCGGCGCCGACAACCTCGCCGGCGTGATCATCGAGCCGATCCAGGGCGAGGGCGGGTTCATCGTCCCCGCCGACGGGTTCCTGCCCGCGCTCGTGGAGTGGTGCCGCGCGAACGGCGTCGTCTTCATCGCCGACGAGATCCAGACCGGCTTCGCCCGTACCGGCGCGATGTTCGCCAGCGAGATCTTCGGCATCGTCCCCGACCTCATCACGACGGCCAAGGGCATCGCGGGCGGCCTTCCGCTCGCCGCCGTCACGGGCCGGGCCGAGATCATGGATGCCGCGCACACCGGCGGCCTCGGCGGCACATACGGCGGCAACCCCATCGCCTGCGCCGCCGCCCTCGCCTCGATCGACGTGTTCGAGAACGACGGGATGCTCGAGCGCGCCCGTGAGGTCGGCGAGATCCTGCTCAGCCGCCTCGGCGCGCTGCAGCAGTCAGACCCGCGCATCGGCGATGTCCGCGGTCACGGCGCGATGATCGCAGCGGAGTTCGTCGACCCGGCGACGGGGGAGCCGGATGCTGCGCTGACCGGCGCCGTCGCGAAGGCCTGCATCGCCGAGGGTGTCATCGTCCTGACCTGCGGCACCTACGGGAACGTGATCCGTTTCCTCCCGCCGCTGTCGATCACCGACGACCTGCTCCACGAGGGCCTGGACGTCGTCGCGGCTGCGCTCGCGGCATCCTGACCCCTCCACCACCGACCGTGTCCCCAACCCGCGCCTGCGTGTCCCGAGAACACGGCTGAAACGCCGCGTGGAAGCGCGATCTCGGGACACGCAGTCCCGTGTCGACCGCGCGGCCGCGCCTACCGCGGCCGGCAGACCCACCAACACCAAGGAGTGATGCGAGTGACCGATCTCACCCGCGACGTCGTCATCGTCGGAGCCGGCGCGGCAGGCCTCACCGCCGCCAACGAGCTCGAGAAGGCCGGACTGTCCGTCGTCGTCCTCGAGGCGCGCGACCGCGTCGGAGGCCGGCTGTGGACCGACGTCGTCGACGGGGCGATGCTCGAGATCGGCGGCCAGTGGGTCTCGCCCGACCAGGAGGCGCTGAAGGAGACGATCGCCGAGCTCGGGCTCGAGACCTACAGCCGCTATCGCGACGGCGAGTCCGTCTACATCGGTCGCGACGGTCGGCTCAAGCGCTTCACCGGCGAGATCTTCCCGGTCGCGCCCGAGACCGAGAAGGAGATCGTCCGCCTCATCGAGCTGCTCGACCGGCTGGTCGCCGAGGTCGACCCCGACAGGCCGTGGGAGCACCCGGATGCCGAGGCGCTGGACCGCATCTCGTTCGAGGCGTGGCTCGAGGAGCAGACCGACGACGTGGAGGCCCGCGACAACATCGCCCTCTTCATCGCCGGTGCGATGCTCACCAAGCCCGCCTACGCGTTCTCAGCGCTGCAGGCGCTGCTGATGGCCGCCAGCGCCGGAAGCTTCACGAATCTCGTCGACGCGGACTACATCCTCGACGAGCGCGTGATCGGCGGTCTGCAGCAGGTGCCGCTGCTGCTGGCGGAGCGTCTGGGCGACGACGTGATGCTCGGGCAGCCGGTCAACGAGGTGCACTGGTCGGAGGACGGCGTGACCGTCGTCACCGACAAGGGCCTGCGCGTCCGCGCCCGCTTCGTCGTGCTCGCCCACGCGCCGATCCTCTACCCGTGGATCCAGTTCTCCCCGCCGCTGCCGCGCCTGAAGCAGCAGATGCACCAGCACCTGTCGATGGGCTTCGTCATCAAGGTGCACGCGGTCTACGACCGCCCGTTCTGGCGCGAGCAGGGACTGTCGGGCACCGCCTTCAGCCCGTACGAGATCGCGCACGAGGCCTACGACAACACCAACCACGGCGACGAGCGCGGCACGCTCGTCGGGTTCGTCTCGGACCGCAATGCCGACGACCTGTTCCGCGTCTCGCCCGAGGAGCGCAAGGAGCGCATCCTCGAGTCGCTGTCGCACTACTACGGACCCGAGGCGAAGAACCCGCTGGTGTACTTCGAGAGCGACTGGGGCGCGGAGGAGTGGACCCGCGGCGCGTATGCCGCGAGCTTCGACCTCGGCGGCCTCGCCCGCTACGGCGCGGACCTGCGCACCGCCGTCGGACCGATCCACTTCGCGTGCAGCGACATGGCCGGTGCCGGGTACCAGCACGTCGACGGCGCCATCCGCATGGGACGCCTCGTCGCGGCGAACATCCTCGACGGCGCCCGGCTCGAGCACGCAGACCCCGAGAGTGCCGAGCTCGAGAGCGCCGACCTCGAAGGCGCGCGCCGATGACCGGCCGCATCGTCGTCGGCTACACCGCGACCGACGCGGGAGCGGATGCCGTCGCCCTCGGCGTGCGCCTCGCCACCGCCGTCCGCGCCGCTCTCGACCTCGTGCTGGTGCTCCCCGGCGAGGACCGCAGCGTGATCACCCCGCCGAACGCCGCCTACGACCGCTACCTCGTGACCGAGGCGGAGTCCTGGCTCGCCGAAGCGGCCGCCACGATCCCGGGCGACCTCGCTCACGCCACGCACGTGCGCTTCGCCGACTCGTTCGCCGAGGGTCTGATCGCCGCAGCGCACGAGCGGGAGGCATCCCTCATCGTCGTGGGCGCCGCCAACGGCGGGCTCCGCGGGCGTCACCGCTTGGGCACCGTCGCCAACGAGCTGCTGCACTCGTCCGACGTGCCCGTCGCCCTCGCCCCCGAGGGATCCCGACGCACGGCGGTGACCGGCGTCAGCCGCGTCACCGCGGCCATCGGCACGCGGCCGGGCGCAAGCGCGCTGCTGGAAGCGAGCGTCGCTCTCGCGACAGCCACCGGCGCGCAGCTGCGGCTGCTGTCGCTGGTCTCGGTGGACCTGCCGGCCGGCGTCGACACCGGCGTCATCCGCCTTGCGGGAGCCGCCCACGCCGACGATGTGCTCGGCAGAGCGCTCGACGCGCTCCCCGAGGGAGTCCAGGCTGACGTCGTCGTGGCACGCGGGGAGAGCATCGAGGACGCCGTCGCGCACCTCGACTGGAATCCCGACGAGCTGGCCGTCGTCGGCTCCAGCCGGCTCGCGCAGCCCCGGCGCCTGTTCCTCGGCTCGACTGCGGCGAAGATGCTGCACGAGCTGCCCGTCCCGATGGTCGTGGTGCCCCGCACCCGCGACAAGGAAGGCGAACGCGCATGAGCGCTTCCCAGAAGTCCAGCGGCGCTGCGGCCGCGCCGGCACCCGCAGCCCGCGTCCACGCGGGCGAACTGTCGAAGAAGGGCCTGCGCGCCGGCGCCGTCGGCGTGGTCGGCGCGGTGGTCATCGGCATCTCCACCATCGCACCGGCGTACACGCTCACCGCGTCGCTGGGTCCGACGGTGGCGGAGGTGGGGACGCAGGTGCCGGCCATCATCCTGGTCGGATTCATCCCGATGCTGCTGACGGCGTTCGGCTATCGCGAGCTCAATCGCGCGATGCCCGACTCGGGCACCTCCTTCACGTGGGGCGTGCGGGCCTTCGGCCCCTGGATCGGATGGATGACCGGGTGGGGGCTCGTCGCGGCCACGGTCATCGTGCTCTCGAACCTCGCCGGCATCGCGGTGGAGTTCCTGTTCCTGCTGATCTCGCAGCTGACCCGGAACCCCGACATCGCCGACCTGGCCTTCAACCCCTTCATCAACGTCTTCGTGTGCCTGCTGTTCATGCTCGGCGCGACGCTGGTGTCGTACCGCGACATGCAGACGACGCAGAAGTTCCAGTACGTGCTCGTCGGCTTCCAGGTCGTCGTGCTCGTGCTGTTCGCGGTCGTCGCGATCGTGAAGGCCGTCGACGGCGAGGCGCCCGACCCGACGCCCTTCTCGTGGTCGTGGTTCAACCCGCTCGAGGTGCCGACGTTCAGCGCGTTCGCTGCAGGGCTCTCGCTGTCGATCTTCATCTTCTGGGGCTGGGACGTCGTCCTCACCATGAACGAGGAGACGAAGAACCCCGAGAAGACGCCGGGTCGTGCCGCGATGATCACCGTCATCGTCGTCGTGACGCTGTACCTCCTGCTGTCGATCGGCCTCATGATGTTCGCCGGTATCGGCGACGGCGACCTGGGGCTTGCGAACGAGGAGATCTCGGCCAACGTGTTCTTCGCGCTGTCGGATCCGGTGCTCGGACCGCTCGCGTTCCTCGTGTCCCTGGCGGTGCTGTCGAGCTCGGCGGCCTCGCTGCAGTCGACCGCGGTGGGACCCGCCCGCACGCTGCTCGCGATGGGCCACTACGGGGCGCTGCCGCAGAGCTTCGCGCGCGTGAGCCCCCGCTTCTTCACCCCCGGGTATGCGACGGTGGTCTCGGCTGTCGTGGCATCCGTGTTCTACGCCGTGATGCGGGTGGTGAGCGAGAACGTGCTCACCGACACGATCCTCTCGCTCGGCATGATGATCTGCTTCTACTACGGCCTCACCGCGTTCGCGTGCGTGTGGTACTTCCGCAAGCAGTGGTTCGACTCCGCCCGCAGCTTCTTCTTCTCGTTCCTGTTCCCGCTCGTCGGCGGCGGCATCCTCGCGGTGCTGTTCGTCACGACGCTGATCGACTCGATGGACCCGGCGTACGGCAGCGGATCGAGCATCGGCGGCGTCGGGCTCGTATTCATCCTCGGCGTGACGATCATCCTCGCCGGCGTCGTGATCATGTTCTGGCAGGCGATCAAGCGTCCGGCGTTCTTCCGTGGCGAGACACTCGGTCTCGACGCGCCCGAAAGCCTTCGACGTCCGCGCCGCTGAGCGGCAGACTGTAAACCCACCCGATCGGAGAGAACGCTATGACTGACTACGCCGTCGTCAATCCCGCCACGGGAGAGACCCTGGCCACCTATCCGACGATCACCGACGACGCCCTCGAGGCCGCGATCGCGCAGGCGGATGCCGCGTTCCGCTCGTGGCGCGACGTGCCGGTCGCCGACCGCGCGGACCTCATCCGCCGGGTCGCCGAGCTGCACCGGGAGCGCCGCGACGAGCTCGCCGCGATCATCGTGCGCGAAATGGGCAAGCCGCTGTCGGCCGCCCTCGCCGAGGTCGACTTCGCCGCCGACATCACGGAGTACTACGCCGACAACGCCGAGAAGGTCACGGCGGACCAGCCCATCGACATCGAGGGGGAGGGGTCGGCGGTGATCCGCCGGTCGCCGCTCGGGGTGCTGCTGGGCATCATGCCCTGGAATTTCCCGTACTACCAGGTGGCCCGGTTCGCCGCGCCCAACATCGTCGTGGGCAACACCATCCTCCTCAAGCACGCGCCGCAGTGCCCGGAGTCGGCTGCCGCGATCGCGCAGATGTACGCCGATGCCGGCCTCGGCGACGGCATCTACACCAACGTCTACGCGACCAACGAGCAGGCGGCGACGATCATCGCCGACCGTCGCGTGCAGGGCGTCTCGGTCACCGGATCCGAGCGTGCCGGCTCGGCCGTCGCGGCGCTGGCGGGGCAGAACCTCAAGAAGGTCGCGCTCGAGCTGGGCGGATCCGACCCGTTCATCGTGCTGTCCACCGACGACCTCGACGCGACGGTCGCCGCGGCGGTGGAGGCCCGCATGGACAACAACGGGCAGTCCTGCAACGCGCCCAAGCGGTTCATCGTGCAGGAGGGCCTGTACGACGCCTTCCTCGAGAAGTTCACCGCGGCGATGACCGCCGCGAAGATCGGCGACCCCTTCGCCGAGGACACGGTGCTCGGCCCGCTGTCGTCGCAGGCGGCGGCCGATCGGCTGCAGGACCAGATCGACCGGGCGGTCGCGCAGGGCGCCAAGCTGGTCGCGGGCGGCAAGCACGAGGGCGCCTTCTTCCAGCCCACGGTGCTCACCGACGTCACGCCCGAGATGGACGTGTACCGCGAAGAGCTCTTCGGTCCCGCCGGCGTCGTCTACAAGGTCGCCGACGAGGACGAGGCCGTCAAGCTCGCGAACGACACGAGCTTCGGGCTCGGCTCGTACGTGTACACGACCGACCCCGAGCAGGCCGAGCGCGTCGCGAACAAGATCGAGGCCGGCATGGTCTACGTCAACATCGTTCTCGCCGACTCGCCCGAGCTGCCGTTCGGCGGCATCAAGCGCTCCGGCACCTCGCGCGAGATGGGCCTGCTCGCCGCCGACGAATTCGTCAACAAGAAGCTGATCCGCGTCGCGCCCTGACGCGTTCCCGGTCGTTGAGCGAGGAGCGCAGCGGCGAGACGAACCGCACCGCCGAGGTCGCCGTTTCGTCTCGCTTCGCCCGCTCAACGACCGGGTGGCGGTCCCCGGCGGGTTCGCGGGGTTCGCGGGCATGCCGTACACTGGATCATGCAGTTGAAGTCTGCATTCTTTCGCTGTGCCCGCCCGTCGGGTACGTGCCCCCCTCGCTCAGGTGACCGGGGTAGAGTGCGGACTTCCGAGGCCCCCGGGTCTCTAGGGCGGTAGCTCAATTGGCAGAGCAGCGGTCTCCAAAACCGCAGGTTGCAGGTTCGATTCCTGTCCGCCCTGCGCGTCAGCGCAACACCGGAAGAGATTCCGGCGGTTGACAGAAACAGTGTGTCGGCGCCAGCCGGCTCACGGAAGGTAATCAGGTGGCATCGATGGTTCAGGACGAGCCGACGGGCGAGGTCGTCCGCGCAGACGGCGTGGCCGCCCCGCGCGAGAAGAAGCCGAACGTCTTCGCGCGCATCGCCCTGTTCATCCGTCAGGTCTTCGCCGAGCTCCGCAAGGTCGTCACGCCGACCCGCCAGGAGCTGCTGAAGTACACCGGCGTGGTGCTCGGATTCGTCGTCGTGATGATGGCGATCGTCTACGGCCTGGACGTGCTGTTCGTGTGGATCACGTCGTACGTCTTCGGAGTGCCCGGCGCCTGAGGCCCGGCCTAGCCAATCAAGGGGCGCGACGCGGACGGACGATGCAACCCGCCGCGACGGAACGGAAGAGAATCCACGTGACTGAAAGACATGTCGACGACGCCGACTGGGCGACCGCCGCGGAGCAGTCCTCGGAGGACGACGAGGCGCAGGAAGGCAGCGTCCTGGCCGCCGAGCAGCGGTCGGTCGAGTCGGCCGAGCACGCCGCCATCCACATCGTCGAGGACCCGGACGACGATGACGCCGGCCTCGACGACATCGACGACATCGACGACCCGGAAGCGGACGCAATCGTGAACGACGCCCTGAACCTTGACGAGACGGCCGAGACCGAGGCCGCCGCCGAGGTGCTCAACGACTCCATCGCAGAAGAAGCCGCCGAGCGCGAAGCCGACGCGGCGGACGAGGTGACCCCCTATGACGGACCTGACGTGAACGGCGACGAGGACGAGCCGGTGCTCGATGAGGAGTTCGTCGAGCAGGTCGACGCCGCCGAGAGCGTCGTCGACGAGGTCGAGGCGGGCGTCTCGCCCGCGGATGCCCCCGAGGCTCCGGTCGACCTCGACGAGGACGAGGCCACCGACGTCGACGACGAGGACCCGTACGAGGCGTTCCGCGCCGAGCTGCGCAGCCTCCCGGGCAAGTGGTACGTCATCCACTCCTACGCCGGCTTCGAGCGCAAGGTGAAGGCCAACATCGAGCAGCGCAAGTCGACGCTCGAGGTCGAGGACGACATCTACCAGATCGAGGTCCCGATGGAGGACGTCGTCGAGATCAAGAACGGACAGCGCAAGATGGTCACGCGCGTCCGGATCCCCGGCTACGTGCTCGTGCGCATGGAGCTCAACGAGGACACCTGGTCGGTCGTCCGCCACACGCCGGGCGTCACCGGCTTCGTGGGCAACGCCCACAACCCGACCCCGCTGCGCTTCGAAGAGGCCTTCAACATGCTGAAGAGCCTCGTCGAGGTCAAGGAGGTCGCCGCCGCGAAGGGCGGTGCCGCCAAGAAGGGTCAGGCTGCCACCGCGCGCGCGATCCCGGCCGAGGTCGACTTCGAGGTCGGCGAGACCATCACGATCAAGGAAGGCTCGTTCGCGGGTCTGCCCGGCACGATCAGCGAGATCAAGCCCGAGAGCGGCAAGCTCACGGTGCTCGTGTCGCTGTTCGAGCGCGAGACCCCGGTCGAGCTGTCGTTCGACCAGGTCACCAAGCTCTGACGCACGCCTACGTCACGACGACGCCCCGCTCGGCCTCGGCCGGCGGGGCGTCGTCATGTCGGGGGCATCCGCACGAATCCGTGTTGCCGTCAGGCGAGTCACCCGGCGTGACGAGCGGCCCAGTGGGGGCTCTGGATCAGCCCGATCAGGTTGCCGAAAGGATCGCTGACGGATGCCGACCACCAGCCTTCTCCACGCTCCGTGATGGGATCGACAGGCGCGGCGCCGAGCTCGATGATGCGCTCGAAGGACGCGTGGATGTCGTCGACGTGCATGCTCACCAGTGCGCCGCCGGGCTGCGGAAGGACGGGCCGGAATCGAGCATCCATGAGGGCCAATTCGTCCTCGTCGTCGCCGAAACGCCACTCCGCGTACTGCGCGGGACCGCCCTCCGGTCGAACGAAATACGGCGGCGCGCCGAGAACGGCCGAGTACCAGTCGACGGCTGCGTCCATGTCGTCGGCGACGAGATTCAGATTGGCGAGTCCGCGGAACATTCTTCCTCCTTGGTCGTGACCTCCTCTTATGCTCGCAGTCGAAGTGCTCACCGAATGAGCACTTCTGGGAAGAGGTTCGCCATGCGCGCTGACCGCCTCATCCAGGCGCTCCTGCTGCTGCAAGGCCGCCAACGAATCACCGCGGCCGAACTCGCAGCGGAGCTGGAGGTGTCTGTGCCGACCGCGCGACGCGATCTCGAGGCGCTCGCCATGGCTGGGGTTCCGCTGTACCCCAGCCGGGGCAAGGGCGGGGGGTGGCGGCTCATCGGAGGTGCCCGCACGGACCTCACCGGCCTCACTTCCCCGGAGGCGATCGCGCTGCTGATCGGACTGACGCAGAGCGCCGGAGCGTCTCCGGACCGGATCGCCGCGATGCGGAAGCTGGTGCGTGCCATGCCGGAGCCGTTCCGAGAAGGGGCCCAGAGGGCGGCGTCCGCGACGGTGCGAGAAGCGCCCTGGGGGAGACGCGAACCCCAAGATGCCCCCGCTGCCGTAGGCCAGCTGCAGCAGGCGATCGCTCAGAGCAGAAGGGTGCGCATCGACTATTCCGGGACGGGAACGAACTCCGTGGTGGAGCTCGTGCCGCTCGTCGTCGGCAGCCGAGGCGATCGCTGGTACCTGATCGCCGCTCCTCCCGAAGATGAGCGGGGCACAGCGGACGCGAGCCGCCTGCGTACGTACCGGGTCGATCGGATCCGATCAGCGCAGATCCTTCCGAGCAGGGGAGAGGCACCCGGCGCGTTCGATCACGCACGAGTCTGGGCCGACATGGTCGCCCGTGTGGAGGAGTGGCGCGGAGCCGCCCGTGCCGTCGTCGTCGTCAAGGCGGACGCGGCCGGCGCGCTTCTTGAGCGCTTCGGCGCCCAGGCGCGGGTGATCGACGACCCGGCGGCGGAATCCAGCGCGGACCTCGTGTGTGTGGAGGTGCGGGCGCATCGGCTGGAGGCGCTCGCCGAACAGCTGGTGGGATGGTCGGACGTGGCTGAGGCCATCGAGCCGCCGGAGCTTCGCCGCGCGCTGTTCGAGCTGGCGTCTCGAGTGCGACGGATGTACGCCGACAGTGTTGAGGAGGCTCCCGAGCACATCAGGTAGACTTACGTGGTTTGTGTGCCGCTTCGGCGTGCGCAAACCGACACCGCGGCCCGGAACGGCCGGATTCGCGGGAGAACGGATGCTGCGGCATCCGCTCGATGAAAGGAAAGAGAATGGCACCGAAGAAGAAGGTGACCGGCCTGATCAAGCTCCAGATCAACGCCGGCGCCGCCAACCCGGCGCCGCCGATCGGCCCCGCGCTCGGTCAGCATGGCGTCAACATCATGGAGTTCTGCAAGGCGTACAACGCCGCGACCGAGTCGCAGCGCGGCAACGTCATCCCCGTGGAGATCACCGTCTACGAGGACCGCAGCTTCACGTTCGTCCTGAAGACCCCGCCGGCCGCTGAGCTCATCAAGAAGGCCGCCGGCGTGCAGAAGGGCTCGAAGACGCCGCACACGGCCAAGGTGGGCAAGCTCACCAAGGAGCAGGTGCGTCAGATCGCCGAGACGAAGCAGCCCGACCTGAACGCGAACGACCTCGAGGCCGCCTCGAAGATCATCGCCGGCACTGCCCGTTCCATGGGCATCACGGTCGAGGACTGAGGGGAGTAAGGAACATGGCTACGAAGTCCAAGGCCTACCAGGCTGCTGCCGCCAAGATCGAGGCGGACAAGTTCTACACGCCGACCGAGGCTGTCGCCCTCGCGAAGGAGACCGGCTCGGCGAAGTTCGACGCGACCGTCGAGGTCGCGCTCAAGCTCTCGGTCGACCCGCGCAAGGCCGACCAGATGGTGCGCGGCACCGTCATCCTCCCGCACGGCACGGGCAAGACCGCCCGCGTCATCGTGTTCGCGACGGGTCCGGCCGCTGAGGCCGCGATCGCCGCGGGTGCGGACGAGGTCGGCGGCGCCGAGCTCATCGAGAAGGTCGCCGGCGGCTACACCGCGTTCGATGCGGCCGTCGCCACGCCCGAGCTCATGGGCCAGGTCGGTCGACTGGGCAAGGTGCTGGGCCCCCGCGGCCTCATGCCGAACCCCAAGACCGGCACGGTGACCCCGAACCCGGCCAAGGCCGTCGAGGAGATCAAGGGCGGAAAGATCGAGTTCCGCGTCGACAAGCACGCCAACGTGCACTTCGTCGTCGGCAAGGCCTCGTTCTCGACCGACCAGCTCGACGAGAACCTCAAGGCTGCGCTCGAGGAGATCGTGCGTCTGAAGCCGTCGAGCTCGAAGGGTCGCTACATCCAGAAGGGCGCCGTGTCGACCACGTTCGGTCCCGGCATCCCGCTGGACGTCAACGCGCTCGTCTGAGTCGTACAGTTCGAACGCAAGGGGCTTCACCTTCGGGTGGGGCCCCTTCGTCGTCCCGGGCGGCGCGCGGGGCATCCGATCCGCGCTGACGCCTGCCGCAGCGGTGAGGCGCCTCGTCGGCGTCACGCCGTCGGCCGCACCTCGAATCCGTGCTCGCCGGTGGGTGTGACATCCGTCACGGTGGAGGCTTCGACCCGCGACCCGGGCGGCCCCTCGGCCATCCACGCCAGCACTTCGTCGACCTGTTGCGGGCTGCCCTCGACCTCGGCCTCGACGCTGCCGTCGCGGCGATTGCGCACCCAGCCGGTGACGCCGGCATCCCGGGCGACCATCCGCATCGTGTAGCGGTACCCGACGCCCTGGACGTCGCCGGTGACGAGAACGTGCACGCGCCTCATGGTCCCATGGTGCCCGGGTGCCGCTGTCGTTCGCGACCCGCGACGCGCCACGGCTCAGTGAGGCAGGACGAGCGAGACCCCGAGCGCGATCATCACGACGGCGATGACGGCATCCAGGATGCGCCATGCACGGGGCGTCGAGAGCCAGCGCCCCAGCAGGCGCGCGCCGAACGCGAGGCCGAAGAACCAGACGATGCTCGCCGTGATGGCGCCGGCGGCGAAGAGCCAGCGCGCGTCGCCGTGCGTGTTGGCGATCGACCCGAGCAGGAACACGGTGTCGAGGTACACGTGGGGGTTCAGCCAGGTCAGTGCGAGGCAGGTCAGGAGCACGGGGACCAGTCGCGTGCGTGACAGCGTGGTCGTGGACCGGATGCCGGTGCCCTGTGTGCCAGGGCGACGCCCGTGCCCGGTCCTGGCCGCTCTGTCGCCGTCTCGCGTGCTGTCCGTCTCGTCGTCCGAAGCGGCGGCGAGGGTCTGCCCCGACGGCCGCCAGGCTCTGCGGGCGGCGAGCAGGCCGTACGCGACGAGGAACGCAGCCCCCGCCCATCGCACCGCGTCGACGAGCCACGGCACCGCCTGCAGCACGAGTCCGATACCCGAGACCCCCAGCACGATGAGGGCGGCATCCGACACCGCGCACACGGCGGCGACGGCGACGACGTGTTCACGGCGCAGCCCCTGCCGCAGCACGAAGAGGTTCTGGGCGCCGATGGCGATGATGAGGGAGAAGCCAAGGCCGAGGCCGGCGAGCAGGGGAGTGAGCACCATACGACGGTAAGCGCGGGCCGATCGATAGTACAGCTCATGCTTCTTCAGTATCATTAGCGCCACTTATGGCACGCATACCGTTCGAACTGGCCGAGACGCTGGCCGCCGTTGTCGACGAGGGGACGCTGGATGCCGCCGCCCGTCGCCTGCGCATCACACCGTCCGCCGTCAGCCAGCGCATCAAGGCCCTCGAGGAGCAGCTCGGACGCGTCGTGCTCGTGCGCTCCAGGCCGGCTCGCACCACCGAAGCCGGCAGCGCCGTGGTCCGCCTCGCGCGCCAGGCGGCGCTGCTCGAGCACGACACGCTCGTGACGCTCGGCGAGGACCCGGCCGAGGGATCACGCATCAGCGTTCCGCTGGCGGTCAACGCCGACTCGCTCGCCACGTGGTTCCTCGCGCCGCTCGCGCGCCTCGTGCAGCGGCATCCGATCGTGTTCGATCTGCACCGGGACGACCAGGACTTCACCGCCGGGCTGCTGGAGTCGGGAACCGTCATGGGCGCCGTGACCTCGCGCGCGGCGCCGGTGCCCGGGTGCCGCGTATCGGCACTCGGGGCGATGCGGTACGAAGCGGTCGCGACGCCCGCGTTCGTCGCCCAGTGGCTGGCCGACGACCCGGTCGCGGCGCTCGCCGACGCGCCGCTGGTCGACTTCGACCGCCGCGACGACCTGCAGAACGTCTGGCTCGCCCGTCGCGGGATCGATCCTGCGCGACCGCCTCGCCACTACGTGCCGGCGTCGAACGACTTCGCGACGGCTGTCCGGCTGGGCCTCGGCTGGGCCATGCTGCCGCGCTTCCAGTCCGCCGACGCGCTCGAGCGCGGTGAACTCGTGCTGCTGGGCGGCCCGCCGGTCGACGTCGCCCTGCACTGGCAGCAGTGGAACCTGCGCTCGCCGCTGCTGGATGCGATCGCCGACGAGGTCGTCGCGGAGGGCCGTCGCCTGCTCACCCCGGCCGCCTAGCCGAGGCGGATCCGAGCTCAGTCGTCGGTCACGCGCAGCACGATCTTGCCGCGGGTGTGACCGTCCTCGATCTCCCGGTGCGCGGTCGCGGCGTCGGCAAGGTCATGAACCCGATCGATGTAGACCTGCACCGCACCGGAGTCGAGCAGGCGCCCGATCGTCGCGAGCGCGCCGCCGTCGGGGATGACCTTGTAGCTCGTCGCGCGCACGCCGGCTTCTGCGGCGGCATCCGCGTAGCCGGGCCACGCGCCCGTCGGCACCATGACGTACAGGCCGCCCGGACGCAGCACCCGCAGCGACCGGGTGCCCGTGTCGGCCGCAACGTTCCCCACCAGGTCGATGACAACGTCGACATCGGCGACGACCTCGTCGAAGCGGGTGGTGGTGTAGTCGATGACCACGGACGCGCCGAGCTCCCGCAGCCACGAGGTGTTGCGACCCGACGTGGTGGCGGTGACGTGCGCGCCGAAGTACGCGGCGAGCTGCACGGCGAAATGCCCGACGCCGCCGCTGCCGGCATGGATCAGCATCCGCTGCCCTTCGTGGGCGTGCGCCGTCTCGACGACCAGTCCCCACGCGGTGAGCGCTGCCAGCGGCACGCCGGCCGCTTCGACGTGTGACAGCGACGACGGCTTGCGGGCCACCGACAGCGTCGGCGCCACCGTGTACTCGGCGTACGTGCCGCCCGATCGCGGAAAGGTCGCCATCCCGAACACGGGCGTCCCGGGCGGAAACGGGTGCGATTCGTACGGGGCCGACACCACGATGCCGCTGAAGTCGAAGCCCAGCGTCGCCGGGAAGCCCGAGATCGCGCCAGACACCCCTCTGCCGGCGCGCGTCTTGGCGTCGATGGGGTTCACGCCCGCCGCGACGACCCGCACGAGCAGCTCGCTGAGCACCGGCTTCGGGACGGGAATGGATGCCTCGCGCAGCGCGTCGGCCTCGCCCGGCGCGTCGAAGACGACGGCGCGCATCTCTGCCGGAGGCTTGCTCACCGGCATGATGTCGGCATCCGATGAGGCCGGGGATCGCAGCGGTCGGAATCTCATGGCTCGCTCCTTCCGCGTGCCTGCCGGCGTCGGCAGCGCTGGTCGCCGTTGTCGTGAACAGTCAATCGTGCCAATGTCTCGCCCGTGTTACGTCGGTGCTACCGCTGGACGCAGTGCTCCGCCACCGGCATCTGTCAGCCCTTCGACGACCGCCTCGCCGTGTCCCAAAGGCTCGGCTGCATCCGGGGTTGCAGCGGATCTTTCGGGACACGAAGCGTCGGCATGTCCCGAATCCACGGCTGGGAACAGCCTTGCAGCCGGTGTTTCGGGACACGGAACCGATCATTCGGGACACGGAGCGAGCGGTGCTGCATCACCCCTGGGCGGTGCGCGCGTCGACGCCTGCCGGCGAGAGGACCTGCTGCGTCACCATGATCGCCGCGCCCACGACACCGGCGGTCTCGCCGGCCTGGGACTGCACGATGGCGAGGTGCTGCGTCGCCAGCGGGATCGAGCGGCGGTATACGACCTCGCGCACGCCGGCGAGCAGGTGCTCGCCCGCCCGGGCGACGCTGCCGCCGATCACGATGATCGACGGATTGAGCATGTTCACCACGGTCGCCAGCACCTCGCCGACCTCGCGCCCGGCCTGCCGCGTGGCGGCGATCGCGGCCGGATTGCCGCCGCGAACGAGATTCACGACGTCGGAGCTGCCGGCGGCCTCGATGCCCTGCGCACGCAGCTCGGCGGCGATGGCGGTGCCGCTCGCGATCGCCTCGAGGTCGCGTTCGTCGCCGGGAGGCCGGGGGGAATCGTGACTGTAGGGCACCTGCACGTGGCCCATGTCGCCGGCCGATCCCTGCGCGCCCCGCTGCAGCTGACCGCCCGAGATGATGCCGGCGCCGATGCCCGTGGCCACCTTGACGAAGATGAGGTCGTCGACGTCCTTCCACGTGATCGCGCGCTCGCCGAGCGCGAGGATGTTCACGTCGTTGTCGACGAGCACGGGCACATCCAGCGTGCGCTGCACGTACCCCGGCACGTCGAAGCGGTCCCACCCGGGCATGATGGGCGGGTTCGTCGGCCGGCCGGTCGAGTGCTCGACCGGTCCTGGCACGCCGATGCCCACGCCGACCAGGCGCGAGAGGGGGTGCGATCCGGCTTCCAGCAGGCGCGTGCCGTCGGCGATGACGCTGTCGAGGACGAGCTCCGGCCCCTCGGCGATGCGCAGCTGCCTCGTGTGGCTCGACAGGATGCGTCCCGACAGATCCGACAGCGCGACGGTGGCGTGGGTGGCCCCGAGATCGACGGCCAGGACGATGCCTGCGAGCGGGTTGAACGCGACGCGAGCCGGCGGACGACCGCCCGTCGAGGCCGCCTCGCCCGCCGGGTGGACGAGGCCGGATGCCACGAGCGCATCGACCCGTGACGAGACGGTGGACCGGGCGAGACCCGTCAGCAGCGCGAGCTCGGACTTGGTCCGCGCGCGACCGTCGCGGAGGATCTGGAAGATCTCTCCCGCGCCCGGGCTCACGGCGCCCGGAGCACGCGTCACGTCGACCATGGCGACAGTAAAGCACACGACTTCCTTGCCCTCGCCATGGAACTTCGGGGCTTGAGCGGATCACTTTTGACGAAGTACTAGCAAAAGTTCGGTGCGTCGTGTCACAATCGTCCGCATGACAACGGGTGTCACCGACACCGGCGTCGGGACGATCCGCACCGGAGTCCTCGGCGGCGGATTCATGGCCAGAGTCCACTCCGGCGCCGCGCGCACCGCGGGCGCACGGCTCGTGGGCATCGCGACCTCGAGCGCGTCGCGTGCCGCGTCGGCCGCGGCCGCCCTCGGCGTCGACCGCGCCGAGGCCGACGCGCAGGCGCTCCTCGCGGCATCCGACATCGATGCCGTGCACATCTGCACACCCAACGCCACGCACGCCGCGCTGGCCTCGGCGGCGCTGGAAGCCGGCAAGCACGTCGTGTGCGAGAAGCCGCTGGCGACGACGGTCGAGGACGCGCGGCGCCTGGCCGAGGCGGCGCAGGCCAGCGGCCGCGTCGCCGCCGTCCCCTTCGTCTATCGCTACCACCCCATGGTCCGCGAAGCGCGGGCGCGGGTCGCCGCGGGCGAGGCGGGTGCCCTCATCAGCATCGACGCGGCGTACCTGCAGGACTGGATGCTGCTGCCCGACGACGACGACTGGCGGGCGGATGCCTCAGCGGGCGGTCCGTCGCGCGCGTTCGCCGACATCGGCTCGCACCTCTGCGACCTGATCGAGTTCGTCGCGGGGGAGCGCATCGTGCGGCTGACCGCCCGCACCCGACGCGTGTACGACGAGCGCGGTGGGCGTGCAGTGACGAACGAAGACGTCGCGGCGGTGCTGGTGGAGACCGCCTCCGGCGCGCTCGGGACCCTCCTGGTGTCGCAGATGGCGGCCGGCCGCAAGAACGGGCTCGTCCTCGAGCTGCATGGCACGGCCCACACCCTGCGCTTCGAGCAGGAGCGCCCTGAGGAGCTGTGGGTCGGCGGCCGGGAGGGGTCTCGGCTGCTGCTGCGCGACCCGGCCACCGCGGCGCCCGACTCCGCGCGTCTGCAGCGGGTCCCCGCCGGGCATCCGATGGGGTATCAGGACGCCTTCGACGGATTCGTCGCCGACGTCTACGCGGCGATCGCGGGCGAGCAGCCCGAGGGGCTGCCGACCTTCGCCGACGGTCTTCGCGCCGCCGTGCTCACCGACGCGGTGCTGCGAGCGGCCGAGACGCGAACCTGGATCGAGGTGGACTCGTGAGCGACACGATGCTCGCCGACGCCCCGGTGCCGCAGGGCGAGACCGATGTCGTGCTTCGGGCACGCGGCATCGGCAAGAGCTTCTTCGGCGTCACGGTGCTCTCGGACATCGAGATGGACATCCGCCGCGGCGAGGTCCACGGCCTCGTCGGCGAGAACGGCGCCGGCAAGTCGACGTTCATGAAGATCCTCGCCGGCGTCCATCAGGCTGACGCCGGGACAGTCGAGTTCGAAGGTCGGCAGGTGTCGTTCACGCACCCCCGGCCGGCGATGGATGCAGGGCTCGTGACCGTGTTCCAGGAGTTCAACCTGCTTCCCGAGCGGACCGTCGCGCAGAACGTGTTCCTGGGCCGCGAGCCGCGCAAGGCCGGCTTCGTGGACAAGAAGGGCATGGAGAGGCGCACGCGCGCGCTGCTGGAGGACCTCGGCGTCGCCTTCATCGATCCGGCCTCGCGCGTGGGGTCCCTCACGGTCGCCGAGCAGCAGATCGTCGAGATCGTCAAGGCGCTCTCGTTCGACGCGCGGGTCATCTCGATGGATGAGCCGACCGCGGCGCTGAGCGACCACGAGGTGGAGCTGCTCTACGCGATCATCCGGAAGCTCACCGCACGCGGCGTCGCGGTGATCTACGTGTCGCACCGGCTCAAGGAGATCTTCGACCTCTGCGACCGCATCACGATCCTCAAGGACGGCGCGCTGGTCTCCACCGACGCCACCGCGGACCTCACCAGCGCCGAGCTCGTGCGCCGCATGGTCGGCCGCCCCCTGCAGTCGTACTTCCCGGCCGCCGTGGAAGGCACGACGGTGGGCGCGGCGCGCCTCGAGCTGCGCGGATGCGGCAACGAGTTCGTCGACGACGTCACCCTCACCGTCCACGCCGGGGAGATCGTGGGACTCGCGGGGCTCCAGGGCTCGGGGCGCACCGAACTCGTCGAAGGCGTCTTCGGCGTCCACGCGTTCACGCGCGGGACCATGATCCTCGACGGGCGGACGATCCGCCTCACCAGCGCCCGCGCCGCCGTGAAGGCCGGGCTCGCCCTGGTCACCGAGGACCGCAAGGCGCAGGGTCTCGCGCTCGGCCAGTCGGTCCTCGACAACGCGCTGCTCGTCGTGCGGAGCGTCTTCGCCGGGCGCACCCGCACCTCCCGGCGTGACGTGCCGGGCATCCTGAGCTCCCTGGAAGTGTCGTCGCGCGGGGTCGACCAGGAGGTGCGGTTCCTCTCCGGCGGCAACCAGCAGAAGGTCGTGCTGGCCAAGTGGCTGGTGACCGACCCGCAGGTGGTCCTGTTCGACGAGCCCACCCGAGGCATCGACGTCGGCGCCAAGGTCGCGGTGTACCAGCTGATGCGCCAGCTCGCCGCTGAGGGCAAGGCGGTGCTCATGGTCTCCAGCGAGCTTCCCGAGGTCATCGGCATGAGCGATCGCATCCTCGTCATGCGCGACGGCGAGCTCGCCGCGGAGCTTCCCGCCGGGTCGGCCGAGCACGAAGTGCTGGCGGCGGCGACCGGGTCGCACGAGGACCTGCCGGGGCCGGTCACCGCGCCCGAGCCGGCAGATCCCCGCATCGAGTCCGAAGGAGGCCGGCCGTGAAGCGCATGCGCATCGATTCCACCGTGATCGTGCTCGGCATCCTGATCCTCGTGATCGCGGTCGGGGCGATCCTCGTCGCCACCGTCGGGCGCAACTTCTTCAGCCCAGGCAACATCCGCGACATCCTCACCGGCATGAGCGTGCTGGGACTGGTCGCCATCGGCCAGACGCTCGTGATCCTCGGGGCGTCGCTGGACCTCTCGGTCACCTACGTCATGAGCCTGGCGAGTCTGATCGCGGCGACCACGATGAACGGCAACCCGGGGAACATCCCGTGGGCGGTCACCCTCACGCTCATCGTGTGCGCCGCGATCGGGCTGGCCAACGGCCTCATCGTCACCGTGCTCAAGGTCAACGGGTTCATCGCCACGCTCGGGGTGGGCCTCATCCTGCAAGGCGTGCTGAACACGAACTTCCAGGGGAGCGCGGGCTCGGTGCCGTGGGAGTTCCAGATGGTCGGCGCGACGGTCGTGGGCCCCGTGCCCGTGTCGACGATGATCATGATCGCGCTCGCCGTCGTGGTGTGGTTCCTGCTCGACCGCACGCGCACCGGCGCGCACCTGTTCGCCGTCGGCGGCGACCCCGAGGTCGCGCGCCTGTCGGGTGTGCGCACCCGCCCGCCGCTCATCGTGGCGCACGTGCTGTGCTCGGTGTCCGCGGGCCTTGCCGGACTGCTGCTGGCGAGCCGCCTCGGCGTGGGCAGCCCGACGGTCGGCCAGCAGGGCGGCTACGCCCTGCTGTCGATCGCCGCCGTCGTGCTGGGCGGAACGCTGCTGCTGGGCGGCCGGGGCTCCATCTGGGGCACCATCGGCGGCGTGGCGATCTTCGCGGTCGTCGACAACGTCATGAGCGTCATGCAGGTCAACCCCTTCCTCAAGGACGTCGTCCGCGGCGTGGTCATCGTGGCCGCCGTCGCGGTCTACAGTCGCCGCGCGATCATCCGCCGGCGCACCCGCTTCGGACCGGGGGGCACGAGGACGGGTGGGGATGCCGCGGCTCAGGCCGCCGCGCCGGCCATGGCCGCGGCATCCCAGGCCCTCGAAGCCGAGGCCGAGGCGGCCGATACCCGCTCGGCGACCCAGGGAGGTGAGTTCCGGTGAACGCCCTGCGCACTCTTGTGAGCCCGCGCGGCGCGGTGTTCCTGCTGCTGGTGATCCTGCTGGTCGCCGTGACGGTGCTGAACCCGAACTTCGCCGAGCCCGGGCAGATCATGCGCTACATCCAGCGCGTCGCCCCCGTCGCGATCGTGGCGATCGGGCAGTACTTCGTCATCATCGCCGGCGAGTTCGACCTGTCGCAGGGCTCGCTCATCACCGCGCAGGTGATCGTCGCCGGCAACCTCGTCGGTCAGGACGACTCCCGTACGATCCCCGTGCTGTGCCTCATGGTGGTGCTCGGGCTCTTCGTGGGACTCCTCAACGGCCTGCTGACGACGCTGCTGCGGGTGCCGTCGTTCATCGTCACCCTCGGCATGATGCTGGCTCTGCTCGGCCTCGTGCTCTGGTGGACCGGCGGTGCGGCGACCGGCAACCCGGCCGACAGCTTCCGGCAGATCGGGCGCGGCGGCATCCGCGACATCCCGCTCATCGACTTCCTGCCGTGGTCGGTGCTGGTCCTCGCCGCGTGGCTGGCCCTGGCCATCTGGCTCACCAAGCGCCCGCTGGGCAGGCTCCTCATCGCGATCGGCGACAACGCCCGCGCGACCCGCTACTCGGGAGCCCGGGACTGGTGGGTGACCACGCGCGCCTTCATGATCTCGTCGCTGTCCGCGACGCTGTCGGCCGTGCTGCTCGTCGGGTACGCCGGCGTGCACCCGTCGGTCGGCCGAGGCTACGAGTTCATCGCGATCACCGCCGTCGTGCTCGGCGGCGTGGTGCTCGGGGGCGGCCGCGGCTGGATCGTCGCCGCCGTGGCCGGCGCCTTCGTGCTCGAGGCGCTGTTCCTGCTGCTGAACATCGCCGGCGTCCCGTCCTCGCTCCGCGACGCCGTGCAGGGCGTCATCATCATCGCCGCCGTGGCCTACTCGGGCCTGGTGTTCCGGTCCCGCCGCCGAGGGGCGGCCCACACGCCTTCTCCCGATCCGGGGAAGAAACCCGACGCGCCCGCCGGCGCCGAGGTGTCGTCCGCATCACCTGCCCTCGCTGCCGAGGGCGTCGCAGAAACCAGAGGAGACTAGCAATGCGACGATCAGTGAAGATCGCCACCACAGCGGTGGCGCTCGTCGGCCTCTTCGCCCTCGCCGGGTGTTCGACCGACCCCACCGTGGCCCCACCGGACGCGTCCGCCGCTCCGACCGAGGACGGCGGCGAGACCACCGAATGGTTCGACCAGGAGCTCTTCGACACGCAGATGGCCCAGCGCGAGGTCGTGCCCGAGGGCCCCGAGGGCGAGCCGTACCTGCAGCACATCGACGCCGAGATGGTGGACACGTCGCAGTACGCGAGCACCGGGCCCAAGAAGGCGTGCTTCGCCAACGCGTCCATCTCGAACCCGTGGCGGCAGACCGGCTGGATCACCATGAACCAGCAGCTGAAGGTGCTGCAGGAGCAGGGCGTGATCAGCGAGATGGAGACCCGCGACGCGCAGGACTCCGACGACACGCAGATCGCCGACATCGACTACTTCATCTCCGAGGGCAACTGCGACGTCTTCATCATCTCGCCGAACAGCACGGCGGCGATGACCCCGGCCGTCCAGCGCGCCTGTGACACCGGCAAGCCGGTGATCGTCTTCGACCGCGGTGTCGAGACCGACTGCCCGGTGACGTTCATCCACCCGATCGGCGGGTTCGCGTGGGGCATCGACACCGCCCAGTTCCTCATCGACAACCTCGAGGAGGGCGACAAGGTCGTGGGCCTGCGCATCCTTCCGGGCGTCGACGTGCTCGAGCAGCGCTGGGCCGCCGCCGAGCACATGTTCGAGGAGGCCGGCATCGAGGCGGTCGACTACTTCACCGGCGCCGACCCGGCCGAGATCAAGAGCATCATCGCCGACGAGCTGGCCAAGGGCGACGTGCACGGCGTGTGGATGGACGCCGGAGACGGCGCCGTCGCCGCCATCGAGGCGTTCGAGGACGCCGGCGTCGACTACCCGGTGATGACCGGTGAGGACGAGATGAGCTTCCTGCGCAAGTGGAAGGAGACGGGTCTGACGGGCCTTGCTCCGGTCTACTCGAACTTCCAGTGGCGCACGCCGCTGCTGGCCGCGCAGAAGATCTTCGCCGGCGAGGAGGTCCCGAAGGAGTGGGTCCTGCCGCAGGAGCCGATCACCGCGGAAGAGGCCGACCAGTACCTCGAGGCCAACGAGGGCATGCCCGACGGCCACTACGCCAAGTTCGGCGGCGAGAACCTGCCGGGCTACCCCGAGGTCTGGCAGGAGCGCCAGATCCCGTAACCGCCTGACCGTGTCCCGCTTTCCCGGTGACATGTCCCGAAGAACAGGCTTTCGGGGCCGATCCAACCGAGAAAGTGGGACACGGTTGCGGTGCGCCTGGCCGTACCGACATTTCGACACGAACAAGGAGCGGCATGCGTCGCAGAATCGGCGTCAACACCTGGGTATGGACCTCGCCGTTGACCGACGACTCCCTGGCCGAGCTGGTCCCGCGGATCGCGGCGATGGGCTTCCAGGCCATCGAGCTTCCCCTCGAGAGCGCCGGCGACTGGGATGCCTCCCGCACGCGCGACCTGCTCGACGCACACGGTCTCGCACCGGTCGTGATCGGCGCGATGGGTCCGGGGCGCTCGCTCGTCGACCGCGCCGGGAACGTCGCAGCCACCCAGGAGTACCTGCGCACCTGCATGGCGGCCGCCGCACGGCTCGGGGCATCCGTCGTCGCCGGCCCCTTCTACGCGCCCACCGGGGTGACGTGGCGCATGACGGCGGAGGAGCGCGTCGAGGTCTATGCGCAGCTGCGCCGCAACCTGCGACCGCTCGTCGACCGCGCCGCCGCGGATGGGCTGACCCTCGCGATCGAGCCGCTCAACCGGTACGAGACGAGCGTCGTCAACACCGTCGAGCAGGCGCTCGAGGCGCTCGGTCCGCTGCTCGGACCCGGTCTCGGGCTCGCCCTGGACACCTACCATCTGAACATCGAGGAGAAGCGCCCGGATGCCGCCATCCGCGCCGCCGCCGGCCGCATCGGACACGTCCAGGTGTGCGGCACCGACCGCGGCGCGGTCGGCGACGACCACGCCGACTGGCCGGCACTGCTGGACGCCCTCGATGACGCCGGCTACGACGGCATCCTCGGGCTGGAGAGCTTCACCGGCGAGAACGCGACGATCGCCGTGGCAGCCTCCGTCTGGCGGCCCCTCGCTCCCTCGCAGGATGCCCTCGCCGAGCGCTCGCTCGCCTACCTCGACGCGCTGCAGGCGCAGCGTGAGACCATCGACCACCGACCCGGCGCCGCCGACGCGGCCGCACTCCCGATGTGAGGATGTCTCGTGCCTGAACCGGAACTCTCCGTCCAGCTCTACTCCGTCCGCGAACCGCTCGAGACCGACCTCGACGGCACCCTCGAGCGGCTCGCGGCACTCGGCTTCCGCAAGGTCGAGGCCTTCGACTTCGTGCGCCGCGCGCCCGAGCTGGCTGCGTCGCTGCGCCGGGCGGGACTGGCCGCCCCGACCGCGCATGCGCCGCTCGTCACGGACGTGCTGCGATACGGCGGGGGTGAGCATCCCGCCCCGACGCACGACGAGGTGTTCGACGCCGCCGCGGAACTGGACGTGCGGCTCGTGATCGACCCGATGGTGAGCCCCGAGCGCTGGGCGAGCGCCGACGAGGTGCGACGCACCGCCGAGCTGCTGAACCGCGCGTCGGCGGCCGCGAAGACGCGCGGGCTGGCGGTGGGGTACCACAACCACTCGCAGGAGTTCCATCACAGCTTCGACGGCGTCACGGCGTACGAGCTCTTCGTCTCGGAGCTCGAGGACGATGTCGTGCTCGAGCTCGACGCCTACTGGGCGCAAGTGGGCAAGCAGGATGTCCCGGCGCTGGTCGCGCGCCTCGGCGAGCGGGTGCGGGCCATCCACGTCAAGGACGGCAGCGTCGACGTCGACCCGTTCCTGCCGGGAAGCGACGGGCCGGTCGATCTGGCTCAGGTGCCCGCCGGTCAGGGTGCTGTGCCGCTCGCCGAGATCCTGGATGCGGCACCCCATCTTCAGTACGCCATCGTCGAGTACGACGCGTACGCCGGCGACATCTTCGAGGGGCTCGCGGGCACCGTGGCGTTCCTCGTCGAGCGGGGGATCCGCTGATGGCGGGCACCGGGCCGGTCGGTGTCGGCTTCATCGGCACCGGGATGATCAGCGACACGTACCTGGAGAACCTCTCATCCTTCCCCGACGTGCGGGTCGTCATCCTCGGCGACCTCGATACCGCCCGAGCGGCAGCCCAGGCGGAGAAGCACGGCGTCGCCCAGTCCGGCACCCCCGACGACGTCCTGGCTCATCCCGACGTCGAACTCGTGGTGAACCTCACGATCCCCGCGGCCCACGTGCCGGTGAGCTCGGCGGCCATCGCCGCGGGCAAGCACGTGTGGTCCGAGAAGCCCATCGGCGTCGACCGGGCCGAGGCGCGCGCTCTCCTGGAGCAGGCGGATGCCGCCGGCCTGCGCGTGGGCATCGCGCCCGACACCGTGCTCGGTCCGGGCGTGCAGACCGCCCGCCGCGCGATCGCCCGCGGCGACATCGGGGTGCCGCTGTCGGCGCAGACCTCGATGCAGTACATCGGGCCCGACATCTTCCACCCCAACCCGGAGTTCCTCTTCGCACGCGGCGCCGGGCCGGTGTTCGACATGGGCCCGTACTACCTCTCGACCCTCATCAACGTCTTCGGGCCCATCGCCCGCGTCGCCGCCGTCGGAGCGCGCAGCCGCGACACCCGCGTGATCCGGGTCGGCGAGCGGGCCGGGATGGAGTTCCCGGTGGAAGTGCCGACGCTCGTGCACATGATCGCTCAGTTCGAGAAGGGCGGAGTGAGCCAGAGCGTCTTCAGCTTCGACTCGCCGCTCGCGCGCACCGGCGTGGTGGAGATCACCGGCACCGAGGGCACGCTCGTCATCCCCGATCCGAACACGTTCAGCGGCGACGTGAGGATCACGCACGCACCCACGCCCGAGCAGATGCGATCGGATGCCGCGTGGCACAGCATCCCGCTCGTGGGCGTGGAGGCGGGGCGCGGTCTGGGCGTGCTCGACATGGCCCGCGCGATCCGCGGCGGCGGCCCGCACATCGCCACCGGCGAGCTCGGGTTCCACATCCTCGACGCCATGGTCGCCATCGAGGAGTCCGTCGCCGCGGGCCGCTTCATCGAGCTCGGCAGCACCGTCGACGACATCCCGCTGGTGCCCGAGGACCGCGACCCGCGGGAGGCCACGCTGTGAACGACGCCGTCTCGCGCGGGACCGCCGTCGGGTGCGCCGGCGCCGGGTGCGCCGCCGCCGGCATCCCGCTTCCGACGAATGTCCGCTGAAACCACGACCTGGAGGATCGCGCCATGACCACCGCCTCGCACCCCGTGACCCTGTTCACCGGCCAGTGGGCCGACCTCCCGTTCGAGGAGGTGGCGCGGCTCGCCGCCGAGTGGGGCTACGACGGACTCGAGATCGCCGCATCCGGGGACCACCTGGACCTCAAGCGCGCCGACGAGGACGATGCGTACGTCCGTTCCCGCCTGGAGATCCTGGACCGGCATGGGCTCAAGGTCTACGCGATCTCGAACCACCTCGCAGGTCAAGCGGTGTGCGATGCGCCGATCGACTTCCGGCACCAGGCGATCCTGCGCGACTACGTGTGGGGCGACGGCGATGCCGAGGGCGTCCGGCAGCGGGCGGCGGAGGACATGATGCGCGCAGCCCGGGTCGCCCGCAAGCTCGGCGTCGACGTCGTGGTCGGCTTCACCGGCTCGTCCATCTGGCCGTACGTGGCGATGTTCCCGCCCGTGCCCGGCGAGGTCATCGACCGCGGCTACGAGGACTTCGCCGACCGGTGGAACCCGATCCTCGATGTCTTCGACGACGAGGGAGTGCGGTTCGCGCACGAGGTCCACCCCAGCGAGATCGCGTACGACTACTGGACCAGCGTGCGCGCCCTCGACGCCATCGGCCGCCGCCCGGCCTTCGGGTTCAACTGGGACCCCTCGCACATGATGTGGCAGAACATCGACCCGGTCGGCTTCATCTGGGACTTCCAGGACCGGATCTACCACGTGGACTGCAAGGACACGCGGATGCGTCCCCAGAACGGCCGGGCGGGCGTCCTCGGGTCGCACCTGCCGTGGGGCGACCCGCGTCGCGGCTGGGACTTCTACTCCACCGGGCATGGCGACGTGCCGTGGGAGGACGCGTTCCGCGCTCTCGACGCGATCGGCTACACCGGGCCGATCTCGATCGAGTGGGAGGACGCGGGCATGGACCGGCTGCACGGGGCGGCGCAGGCGGTGGAGTTCGTCCGTTCGCTGCTGTGGAAGCGGCCGGAGGCATCCTTCGACGCGGCGTTCTCGAACCAGTAGGCGCCGGCATGCCGATCCGTCACACGGTGGTGTTCCGGCTGGTCCACCCGGCGGGCTCCGCCGCAGAGCGGGAGTTTCTGGCCGATGCCGAGGCCGCGCTCACGTCGATACCGGGCGTCGAGGAGTTCGGGATCAGCCGCCAGGTGAGCCCGAAGAGCGACCTGGCGTACCAGTTCGCCATGACATTCGCCGACCAGCGGGCGTATCAGGCGTACAACGACCACCCGACGCACGTGTCGTTCGTCGCCGACCGATGGGTCCCCGAGGTGGCCGCGTTCCAGGAGTACGACTTCACCGAGGTCTGACCCGGGCACGACTCACGCGTCGGGCGCCTGACCGGCGGTGAGGGCGTGCAGAAGCCGGGTGAGGTTGCGGATGTCGTCGAGCGACCACTCCTCGAGGGCGTCGACGAGGGTGCTCTCCTGCGGGGCCCGCGCGGCGGCCAGACGCTCCAGGCCCTCGGGTGTGGGGGAGAGCAGGCTCGACCGCCCGTCGGCCGGGTCGGGCGTTCGCTGCACCAGCCCGAGCTGCTCGAGCTCGCGCACCGTGCGGCTGATCTGCCCCTTGTCGGCCATGAGGGTCTCGGCGAGCGCCGACAGGGTGATCCCCTCACGGCGCACGATCGTGGTGAAGACCTTGTACGCGCCCGGCAGCATCCCCGGGCTCACCCGGTTGGCGTTCTCGGTGATGATGCGGCGGAAGCGGTTGATCAGCTCGCCGAACTCCGCCTCGAGGGCGCGCACCGCCTCGGTGCGCGCCGCTCGAGTGTCGTCGGAAGTCATCGTGATCGACACTAGCGGCGGGCGGCGGGAGCCCCGTCCGCCGCTCCCTCCTGCTCCTGCGGATCGGCGGGGCGGGAGGCATCCGTCGTCGGCGCCATCGCCGTCACGGTCCCGGTCGCCGTCAGCGCACCCATGCCCTCGGCGGTGGAGACCGTCGCGAGGTCGGCCTCGCTCGCGTTGACCCGCTCGCTCGTCGTCATGCGCGTCAGGGGCACGTTGGGAAGGAACACGATCGCGACGAGGCTCAGCACCGACAGGGGCACGCCGATGAGGAAGGAGTGGGCGATGGCCTGCGCGTAGATGTCCTCGAAGATGACGCGGACGCTCTCGGGAAGGGCCGACACCTGCGGGATGGCGCCGGACTGCAGCTGCTGCGCGATGGCCCCGCCCTTCTCGCCGAGTCCGGCGATCGCCGCGCCGATGTCGGCGTGACGGTCGGCGACGAGATCCGTGGCGGAGCTGGCCAGGGCGGCGCCCATCACCGAGACGCCGATCGTGCCGCCAAGGCTGCGGAAGAACGTCACCCCGGAGCTCGCCACGCCGATCTCGCTCGGCTTCGCGGTGTTCTGCACGATGAGGACCAGGTTCTGCATCGTCATGCCGACGCCTGCGCCGAGCAGGAACATGTAGAGCGAGACGAGGGCGAAGTGGGTGTCGTAATGGATCGTCGACAGCAGGGAGGAGCCCGCGATGAGCAGCACGCCGCCGACGATGAGGTACGGCTTCCAGTGCCCGTGCCGGGTGACGAGGCCGCCGATGACGATCGAGGCGAGGAGCAGCCCGGCGATCATCGGGATGGTCATGAGGCCCGCCTCGGTGGGCGTCGCGCCGCGCGCCATCTGCATGTACTGGCTGAGGAAGACCGACGTGCCGAACATCGCGATGCCGATGGCGATGGACGCCACCACGGCGAGGGTGAAGGTGCGGTTGCGGAAGAGCGTCAGAGGGACGAGCGGCTCCTTCGAGCGCAGCTCGACGATGACGAACAGGGCCGCCGCCGCGAGGGCGCCGCCGACCATGAGGATGGTCTCGGTGCTCCACCAGTCGTAGTCCTCGCCGGCGCCCGTCACCCAGATGAGCAGGAGCGAGACCGCCGTCGACAGCAGCACGATGCCGAGGTAGTCGATGCGCACCTTCGTCTTCGGCCGGGCGGGAAGATGCAGCGTGCGCTGCTGGATGACGAGGGCGGCCACGGCGAACGGGAGCGCGATGAAGAAGTTCCAGCGCCAGTCCAGCGTGTCGGTGATGAGACCCCCGAGAAGGGGGCCGCCGACCGTGGCCACCGCCATCACGGCGCCGAACAGGCCCATGTAGCGACCGCGCTCGCGCGGGCTGATGATGTCGGCCATGATCACCTGGCTGAGTGCGGCGAGACCGCCGGCGCCCACGCCCTGCACCGCGCGGAAGGCGATCAGCATGCCCGGGTCCTGCGAGAATCCGGCCGCCGCCGTCGCGAGCACGAAGAGGACGATGGCGAGCTGGATCAGCAGCTTGCGGTTGAACAGGTCGGCGAGCTTGCCCCAGACGGGAGTCGAGATGGCGGTGGTCAGCAGCGTCGCCGTGACGACCCACGTGAACGCAGCCTGGTCGCCGCCCAGATCGTGCACGATGACCGGGAGCGAGGTCGAGACGACGGTCGAGGCGAGCATCGACACGAACATGCCGAGGAGGAGGCCGGAGAGCGCCTGCAGCACGCGACGGTGCTGACGCCGCTCGTCGGCGGCGGCGGCCGACCCGGTCGGAGTGGGAGACGTGGCCATGTGAGTCCTTCGTTCAGACGACGGGGAACGCGGCGGCGGTGGCGCGGAGAGAATGGTTGACAAGGGTCAACAGTTGATCACGGTCAACTATATGCCAATCGTTGACATGGGTCAACTATTCCCGTGGTGGCCGATCGTTCGATGTCGGGCCCTCACGAGGATTCCTTGGCCAGGATGGGAGGGTGTTCAGCGTCGAAGTGACCTTTGATGCCGCCGCCGAAGACGCCGTGCGCGCGGACTGGGCGCGGCTCATCGAAGCCGCGCTGCCCAGCTCGGGGCGCAATCCGTCGCCGAGCAACCGTCCCCACGTGACCGTCGCCGTCCGCGACGACGTCGACCCTTCCGTGGTCGCCGACGTGGCCGACATCCTGCCGCTGCCACTGGATCTCAGCGGAGTGCTCCTCTTCGGGCGGCGGGGGCAGTTCGTCCTCACGCGTCAGGTCGTCGTCACCCAGGCGCTGCTGGACCTCCACCGCCAGGTCGCACACAGGCTCGGGCCGCCCGAGCCGCGCTATGCCAACACCGCGCCCGACCGGTGGTCGCCGCACGTGACCTTGGCCCGGCGCCTCGACGCCGACCGCCTGGCGCACGCGCTCGCCGTCATCGATGCACCTCCGATCGCCGCCGAGGCGATCGGGCTTCGCGTGTGGGATGCCACGGCGAAGCAGATCACCACCCTCCGATGATCGCCGCGCGCGGTCGGCGAGGCCGATCGCGGGCTCGGCCGGCGGGCGGGGGCGACGCCGGACTCAGTCGGCGAGCGATCCGGTCGGCGGGCGGGCCGACGCCGGACTCAGTCGGCGAGCGCGAGGGCGCGGAACGGCTGGCGAACCGGAGCCGGCGGGTGAGGCATCCGCTGTCCGTCGCGGTGTGCGTGCGCGCCGACGCGGCTCAGCTGCGTGCGACGGTAGAGCTCGTCGATGAGCGCGGTGGCAAGCCGCACGAGCTTGGTGATCTCGGCTTCATCACGGTCGACCCACGCGCAGCGCGGCTCGTCGTCGACGGGTACGAAGCCGTCGTGCTGCTCCCATGCCACGAGCGTGCGCTCGGCGCCGAGGACGTGCTGCTGCCACCACACCTGCCGGAGATAGGACCGCGGGATGCTGCGCCAGGGCTTGTTCGTCGTCTTGATCTCGGCCAGCATGACGCGTCCGGCGCCGTCGACGGCGATGCCGTCCGGCGTCGCGAGGTGGCGCTTCTCGATCACGGCGTGGAACAGCGCCGACGACGGCTGGATGCCGTGTGTCGCCGCGACCCATGCGGCGATCTCGGGTTCACGCGCCCGCCCGTGCGCGGTGTAGGCGTTGCCGGAGAACCCCGAGCCCATCAGCTTGGCGTCCGCGGCGCGCGAGATCGCCCGGTCGGAGGTGAGGGCCGCGACGTCGGTCGCCGTGATGCCGCGGGAGCGAGCGCGGACCCACGCCACCCGATCGCGGGAGTCCGCGACGATGCGGGCGGCGAGCTCGGGTGTCACGCCTTCGAGGGTACGCCGCCGACGCGACATCCACCGCCACGACACCCGCCGCCGTCCCCTCCCGTCAACTCGCGCGGCCGTCTCTCGCGGGGCTGGGCGCTCGCGGGGTCGGGGTTCGCGGGGTCGGGTTCGCGGGGCTGGCGTTGTCGAGTACCGCGGTGGCGAGGTTCGCGGGGCTGGCGTTGTCGAGTACCGCGGTGGCGAGGTTGTCGAGTACGTGCGTAGTCGGCGACGCCGCACGCTGTCGACGCACGCCACATGCGTTCTCGGCGAGAACGCGCGGTTTCGACGATGCGGCGCACGGGATGCTTCGCGTGCGTCATGTCTCCTCCACAGTGTGGGGACAGGTCGGAGGTGTCACAGGCGCGCGCCGATCGGCAGTCCGCGGGCGACGCGCCTGTCAGCGTGTGACGATGACTCGCCACGTGACATTCGAAGGTGCTCGACGTGCGGTGCTCACCCGTGAGCAGCTTCAGCGCAACCGATGGCTCGACCGCGACATCGCGCGCGCATTGGACGACGGGTCGCTGCGACGCCTGCAGCGCAACCGGTACGTGCTGGACGCGGATTGGCGGGATCTCTGGCCGGAATCCCGGCACCGGATCCAGGTCGCGGCCGCATTCGGCGAGATGCGTGACGGCGGGGCGGTGGCGTCGTATGAGTCGGCCGCCGTGCTGTGGGATCTGCCCCTCTACCGGCACGTGCCCACCGCGGTCCACCTCACGATCCCCGAACGCAGGCACGTGCCGAGTCGGGCCGGACTGCGCCGGCACGCCGACGCGTTGCCTCCCCACGACGTGGCCGAGCGGGGAGGCATCCGCACGACGTCCCTCGACCGCACGGTCTTCGATCTCGCTCGCATGCTGCCCTTCGAGGCGGCCGTCGCGGCCGCCGACGCAGGACTGCGCCGGGTCGCGCTCGTGGAGCGGAGCTACGACGAGATGGCCGCCGAGCACTGGCGGGAACGGATGCGGGCACGCGCGGCGAAGGCCGTCGGCACCCGCGGGGTGCGCCAGGCGACCGAGATCATTCGCCTCGCCGACGGCCGCGCCGAGTCGCCGCCGGAAAGCGTCGGTCGGGTCCAGCTGAACAGGCTCGGATTCGAGCGCCTCCGTCTGCAGGTCCCCGTACCCGGTCCCGATGGGCAGGAGTACCGCGTGGACATCGAGATCGAAGATGAGCGTGTGTTCCTCGAGATCGATGGGATGACGAAGTACCAGGATGCCGATGCGGGCGGGCCGCAGCCTCGACCAGGTCCTCCTTGACGAGAAGCGTCGCGAGGACTGGATTCGCGGCACCACGCAGCGGCGACTCATCCGCGTCGAAGAAGCCCACCTTGCCACGGTCGACCGGCTGGCTGCTCGTCTGGCGGCGTTCGGCATCCGCGTTCCGTAGCTTCCCGCCCTCTTGCCTGTCGATCGCCCCATGGCCGCGCCTCGCCGGCGAGTACGCACGGTCTCGCCGAGAGTGCGTGTTGTCCCCCTCCACACCATGCTGATTCGTCGAGAACGCGCGTACTCGGCAAGGAGCGGGGGGAGCGGGGCGCTAGGGGGAGCGGGGGAGCGGGGAGCGGACGCGGGAAGGGGAGCGGGATTTGGTGAGGGAGGGCGGGTCGGGTAGCCTTGTAGCAGCCGAAGACCGCCGGTCATCGACGTGCGCGAAAGCGTGCGGAGATCGAAGCACTGCATCGCAGGGGCCCGCGCAGGTGACATGAACGAATCCCGGTTCGCCGGGAACTCCGCTCCGTCGCTTGCGCCGGAGCTTTTTTGTTGCCGTGATGCGAGCAGATGAGCGGATGTCGAGGCCGACGCCCCGCCATCGCGGAGCGTCTCGAACACACAAGGAGTGGCCATGGCGCAGAAGGAAGCATCGGTCGCCGAGCTCACGAAGAACTTCGAGGACTCGACCGCCGTTCTGCTGACCGAGTACCGCGGTCTGACGGTTGCCCAGCTCAAGGAGCTGCGCAACAGCATTCGTCAGGACGCGGAATACGCCGTGGTGAAGAACACGCTGACCAAGATCGCCGCGAACAACGCGGGGATCACGGCGCTGGACGACGACCTCAAGGGTCCGTCGGCCGTCGCGTTCGTGCACGGTGACCCGGTCGCCGTCGCGAAGGGTCTGCGCGCCTTCGCCAAGGCACACCCTCTTCTCGTGATCAAGGGCGGCTTCTTCGACGGAAACCCCCTGAGCGCGGACGAGGTCAACAAGCTCGCCGACCTCGAGAGCCGTGAAGTCCTGCTGGCGAAGCTCGCCGGCGCGATGAAGGCCTCGATGACCAAGGCGGCATACGTCTTCAACGCGCTCCCGTCGAAGGCCGTTCGCACGGTCGACGCGCTGCGCGAGAAGCAGGAGTCCGCGGCCTGACATCGGGCCTCGGCGAAGTAGAACCCCAATCAAGGAGAAACATCATGGCAAAGCTCAGCACTGAGGAGCTGCTCGACGCGTTCAAGGAGCTCACGCTCATCGAGCTCAGCGAGTTCGTGAAGGCGTTCGAGGAGACCTTCGACGTCACCGCCGCCGCTCCGGTCGCGGTTGCCGCTGCGGGTGCCCCCGCCGGTGGCGCCCCCGCCGAAGAGGTCGAGGAGAAGGACTCGTTCGACGTCATCCTCGAGGCCGCCGGCGACAAGAAGATCCAGGTCATCAAGGTCGTCCGCGAGCTCACCTCGCTCGGCCTCGGTGAGGCGAAGGCCGTCGTCGACGGTGCTCCCAAGGCCGTCCTCGAGGGCGCCAACAAGGAGACCGCCGAGAAGGCTCAGGCCGCCCTTCAGGAGGCCGGCGCGACGGTTACCCTCAAGTAATCTCGCTCTCGCGAATCACGAAGGCCCCGGATGCTCGGCATCCGGGGCCTTCGTCGTCCTCGGGGGACGCTCGGGGATCGCGCAGGCGTCACCGCTCCCGCGCGTGGCCGACGCCGATGATGGCCGAGGCGTCGTCGTCGACGGGGGCAGTGGAGTTGCGCACGACGAGCGGTGACGACTCGTAGATGCGGTGCGCCGGTGCCGTCGGATCATCCAGCTGCCACAGCAGGAGCTGCACGGCTGCGCGCCCCTGCTGATGCGGCCGCTGCTGCAACGTCGTCAGTGAGAACATCTCGGCGTAGGCGTGATCGTCGATGCCCACGACGCTCAGACGCTCGGGCACCCGGATGCCCAGGCGCCGCGCGGCGATGACGGCTCCGACGGCCACCTCGTCGCACACGCCCACGATCGCCGTCGGCCGCGTCCGTCGGTCGCCCAGCAGCTTGACCGCGGCGCTGTAGCCGCCGGGAAGCGTCACATCGCCCTGGACGTGACGAGCGGATGCCTCCAGCCCGGCATCCCGCATCGCCGCCCGGTAGCCGTCGAACCGGCGTGCATCGCCGAAGCTCGTCCGCCGGCCGTCGGCGTCTCCGCCGAGGAACACGATCGAGCGGTGACCGAGATCGATCAGGTGGTCGGTCGCGATCCGCCCGGCCGCCTCGTCGTCGATCGACACGGCGTTCGTGCCGGCGTCGTAGCCGCCGACGCTCACGACGGGCTTGCCGAATGCGACGAGTCGCTCGAGCTCGCGGGCGCTGGGCTCGATCCCGACGGCGATCAGGCCGTCGAAGCGCTTGCGGGCGAGGAAGTGCTCGAACATCTCCCGGCGGGCGGCCGAGCCGGGGGAGGCGCCGTACAGCGCGAGGTCGTAGCTGTGCTCGAGCAGCGCATCCTGGATGCCTTCGAGCACCTGGGAGAAGAACCACCGGTCGAGGGACGGCATGACGACGCCGACGGTCTGGGTGCGTCCCGTCACGAGGCTCACGGCGCTGGTCGTGGGGACGTAGCCCAGGGCGGTCGCGGCATGCTGCACCCTCATCCGGGTCGCCTCGGAGACATAGCCGGCGCCCGTCAGCGCGCGCGAAGCCGTCGACTTGGACACGCCTGCTGCCCTGGCGACATCGGCGATACCCGCCATCGGGTCCTCCTCGCGCGTCCCGCGGACCACTGTCGGTGCGGGATCCTGGAACCGGTTCCGGGCTTATTGTGCCGTGATGCGCCGTACTGCGCCACCCGAGAGGCGCTGTTTACCGAGTTGTGACCTCGGGCGATTGTGTCCGCCGCACCGGATCCCCTACCGTGAGCATGGAATCGGTTCCCGAACCTTCACACGCGGAGTGGTACGGAGCTCTGCGAACTCGACGAGGAGGACGAATGAGAGTGCACAGACGCGGCCGCATCATCGCGGCGGCAGCGGGCGCGGGTATCGCCGCGCTCGCGCTCGCCGGCTGCACCGGCGACATCCAGGGCGGCGGAGAGGACGTCGACTGCTCGGACTACGAGGAGTACGGCACCTTCGAGGACGCCACCGTCACGATCGGCGGCACGATCCTGGACCTCGAAGCCGACCGGCTCGTGGAGTCGTGGGCGGACTTCCAGAACTGCACGGGCATCGAGATCGACTACCAGGGCTCGAGCGAGTTCGAGGCGCAGATCGCCGTTCTCGCCGAGGGCGGCAACGCGCCCGACATCGGCATCGTCCCGCAGCCCGGCCTGCTCGATCGTCTCGCGGACGGCGGCTGGCTGGTCCCGGCATCCGAGCAGGTCCTCGCGAACATCGACGAGTTCTGGGACCCGATCTGGAAGGAATACGGGACCGGACCCGACGGCACGGTCTACGCGGCTCCGCTGATGGCCAGCATCAAGGGGTACATCTGGTACTCGCCGGCGGAGTTCGAGGAGAACGGCTGGGAGATCCCGACCACCCTGGACGAGCTGAAGGCGCTGTCGGAGCAGATCGCCGAGGACACCGGGCGTCAGCCCTGGTGCGCCGGCATCGAGTCCGGAGAGGCCACCGGCTGGCCCGGCACCGACTGGATCGAGGACTTCGTCCTGCGCCAGGCGGGCGCCGAGGTCTACGACGGCTGGGTGACCGGTGAGGTGCCCTTCAACGACCCGCAGATCGTCCAGGCGTTCGACGCGGTCGGGGAGTACCTGAAGAACCCCGACATGGTCAACGGCGGCATCGGAGACGTCTCGACCGTCATCACCGAGGCCTTCCAGACGGCCGGTCTTCCGATCCTCGACGGCGAGTGCTCACTGCACCACCAGGCCTCGTTCTACGAGACCTTCTGGAACCCCGAGGGCGGCGACGAGAACACCGTCGCTCCCGACGGCACCGTCTACGCCTTCCTGCTGCCGCCGGTGAACGCCGACGACCCGCAGGCGGTCACCGGCGGCGGCGAGTTCCCGGTGGCGTTCCGCGACGCCGAAGAGGTCGAGGCCGTGCGCGCCTACCTCTCCAGCGACCTGTGGGCGAACAACCGGGTGAGCCTGGGCGGCGTCATCAGCGCCAACAAGGGCCTCGACCCGAGCAACGCGTCCAGCCCGCTGCTGGAGCAGTCGATCGAGATCCTGCAGGGCGAGACCACGTTCCGCTTCGACGGATCCGACCTGATGCCCGGCGCCGTCGGTGCCGGCTCCTTCTGGCGCGGCATCGTCGAGTGGATCGGCGGGCAGAGCACCCAGTCGGTGGTCGACGAGATCGCCTCGAGCTGGCCGGCGAGCTAGCCAGCCCCTGAGCACGCCCCGGGGCGGAGCGCTCGCTCCGCCCCGGGGACGGCTCTTCCCGGCCCGCGACATCGCCGTCGCGTGCCCCGTCGAGACGAAGAAAGGGCAGTCGATCGATGACAACCTCTGATCTGATCGGCAAGATCCTTCAGGTCGTGATGGGCTTGGTGATCTTCGCCGCCATCGTGGGCCTGTTGATCTTCCTGATGGGTCGGGCCCCGAAGAAGGGCCGCGACTACTGGCAGCTGGTGTGGTTCCTCGCGCCGGCGATCATCCTTCTCGCGGTCGGGCTCATCTACCCGGCCCTGCGCACCACCTTCCTGGCGTTCCTGGACAAGTCGGGGGGATTCAGCCTCGAGAACTTCGTGTGGATGTTCACGCAGCCGTCGGCCGTCCGCACGCTGATCAACACGCTCGTGTGGGTGCTGCTGGTGCCCACGGTCTCGACGATCCTGGGCCTCGCCTATGCCGTGTGGATCGACAAGTCGCGCGGCGAGCGCTTCTACAAGGCGCTCGTGTTCATGCCCATGGCGATCTCGTTCGTCGGCGCCGGCATCATCTGGCGCTTCGTGTACGAGTACCGCTCGGCCGGGCGCGACCAGATCGGCCTGCTCAACGCGATGGTCGTCGCCTTCGGCGGTGAGCCCGTGCAGTGGCTGCAGACCGACCCGATCAACACGCTGCTGCTGATCATCGTGATGATCTGGATCCAGACCGGCTTCGCGATGGTCGTCCTGAGCGCGGCGATCAAGGGCATCCCGACCGAGCAGATCGAAGCGGCGCAGCTGGACGGCACGAACGCGTGGCAGCGGTTCCGCAACGTCACCGTGCCCGGCATCCGACCGTCGATCGTCGTCGTGCTGACGACCATCTCGATCGCGACGCTCAAGGTCTTCGACATCGTGCGCACGATGACCGCCGGCAACTTCAACACCAGCGTCGTCGCCAACGAGATGTACGTGCAGGCGTTTCGCGCGAGCGAGATCGGCCGAGGCTCGGCGCTCGCGCTCATCCTGTTCGCCATGGTGCTGCCGATCGTGATCTACAACGTCCGTCAGCTCCGCAAGGAGAGGGAGATCCGATGAGCAGCAGCGTGGCACCGGTCGACCTTCCCGCCGACAAGGGGGAGGACGTCTACCAGGAGGCGATGGAGGGCGGCACCCGCACCAGCCGCGCGAAGAAGCGGCTGACCTCGCCGTGGGCGACGATCGCGGCGCTCATCATCGCCGTCCTGTGGACGATCCCGACCTTCGGCATCTTCGTCTCGTCGTTCCGGCCCCGGGAGCTGATCAACGACACCGGATGGTGGACGATCTTCCAGAACCCCGGGTTCACGTTCGACAACTACCGCGACGTGCTGCTCTCGCCGTCGCAGTCGTCGCCGCAGCTGGGGGCGTACTTCGTCAACTCGCTGGCGATCGCGATCCCGGCGACGGTCTTCCCGCTCGTGTTCGCGTCGATGGCGGCGTATGCGTTCGCGTGGATCAAGTTCCGCGGGGCCAACGCGCTGTTCATCTTCGTGTTCGCGCTGCAGATCGTGCCGCTGCAGATGGCCCTCGTGCCGCTGCTGCAGACGTTCGTGGTGCTGCTGCGGCCGGGGCAGGAATGGCTGCACGACGTCATCCCGATGATCCCCACGCAGAACTACCTGCCGGTGTGGATCGCGCACACGATCTTCGCCCTGCCGCTGGCGATCTTCCTGCTGCACAACTTCATCGCCCAGATCCCGAACGACGTCATCGAGGCGGCACGCGTGGACGGCGCGTCGCACAGCCAGATCTTCTTCCGGATCGTGCTGCCGCTGGCGACGCCCGCGATCGCATCGTTCGCGATCTTCCAGTTCCTGTGGGTGTGGAACGACCTGCTCGTCGCCCTCATCTTCTCGGGCGGCACCCAGGACGTCGCCCCGCTCACGCAGCGGCTGGCCGAGATGGTGGGCTCGCGCGGGCAGGAATGGTACCGCCTCACGGCGGGCGCGTTCGTGTCGCTGATCATCCCGCTGATCGTGTTCTTCTCGCTGCAGAGATACTTCGTGCGCGGGCTCCTCGCCGGGAGCACGAAGGGCTGAGCGGCCGCCGGCCGGGCGGCGGCTCAGCCACCGTCGCCCGACCGGCATCTCGGCTCGGCGGCGACGCGGCTCGGTCGATCAGCCGGAGCAGCCCAGGCGAGCCGCGATCGACTGCATCGCGTCGATCTCGGCCGTCTGCCCGGCGCGGATGCCCTCGGCGACCTCGAGTGCGCGAGCATCGGTGCCGAGCTCCAGCAGCGCGTCCGCCATCGGGATGGCGCCTTCGTGGTGCCGGATCATGAGGTCGAGGAAGAGGCAGTCCGCTCCCGTGCCGGTCGCCTCTTCGAGAGCGCGGATCTCGGCATCCGAGGCCATGCCCATGGCCTGGCGCGCCTCGTCCTCGGTCATCGGCTCGTCGGGAGGGACGCCGTGGGCGTGACCGGCGTCGGTCGAGCTCATCCATGCCATCATCGGCCCGCCCGCCTGCGACAGTCCCCACTGGACGAGCCAGTCGTACATCTCGCCGCGCTGACCGGCCTGGCCGGTGGCGATGTCGTACGACACCACACGGAGCTCTTCGTCCTCGGTCTTGCGGTAGATCTCCATCGCCATCTGGATGGCCTGCGAATGGTGCACCTGCATGTCGCGCGCGAACCCCGCCTCGGGGGAGTCCGTGCCCGGCGTCCCCGCGCCCTGAGCGGTGCCGAAGGTCGAGAAGCGGCCGATCGCGAACGCCAGGGCGGCGACGGCCAGGAGGACGAGGGCGACCGCCCACCAGCGCAGCCGCGGGGAGGTGTCGGTCGCGTCGTCCGTCACGGTCACTGCTTGCCGGGGCCGTCCAGCGCGCCGGTGCAGGCGGCGTTCGGCTCGGGCACCGACGTGGCGCGCCAGTACGAGGTGAGGAACTGGCCGATGCGCTCGTCGTCGGCGGAGTCGATCTTCAGCTGCGCGTTCCAGGCGCTCAGGGCGATCGGGGTGTCCATGCCGGGGTAGGGCGAGAGGATCGTGTAGGTCGAGGGCAGCTGCGCCTCGAGTTCGGCGACCTCTTCGCCGGAGACCTCGTCGGGGTTGTACGTGACCCAGACGGCGCCGTGCTCGAGCGAGTGGACGGCGTTCTCGTTGGGCACCTGCTCGGCGTACACGCCGCAGTTCAGCCACACGGCGTTGTGCTCGCCACCGGCAGGAGGGGTCTGCTCGTACTCGACCGCGCCCTCGACGTGGGTGGTGGTGTGCGAGAACGTCTCGACACCCTCGATGGAGGCGCCGTCGCCGTCGCCGCGCTCGTACGTGGGCGCCGGCGCGGGAGCGAAGACGACCGAGGCGACGATGAGCGCGACGATCGCGAGGCCGGCCGTGGAGCCGACGATCCACCACACCAGCTTGCTGCGACGGCGCTTGGCGAGCTGCCGCTGGTACTCGGCGAGCTTCTCCTGGCGCTTCTGCTCGCGCTGCTGCTTGACGGTGAGGTTGATGTCGGCCTGGGTGGCGGGGTTGCCGCTCTTGCGCTTCTCGGCGGGGGTCGGGGTCATGTGCGTGATCTCGGCTCGGGCGCCGTGCGCAGTGCTGCGCGGGCGAGTGCGGATGGGTGGTCGGACTGCCCTCATCCTATGCGAGCGCATGATCTGCGGCCTGATAAGCGCCCGATAAGACGCCGGGATGCCGCCGATGGCCGGATGCCGCTGCGCGGTGCGTCAGGACCGCGCGACCGGCCGCCGGCACCGCGCGTGCCGGACGAGTGCGAGGCATCCGGTAGAATGGTCTCGAAACGATTCGACGTTGCCGAGTTCTGCTGGCCGCCGATCGTTCTTCTTCTTCTCCTGTGCGCCTGAGCCGGAATCGCCGGTGTCGACGCCTGCCGCCTCGTCGTCGAAACGAAAGTCACGTGCTCGATACTGCCTCCGTCCCCGTCCAGCGCCCCGAGGACCGTCTCCCAGAGACGCCGCTCGCGGGCGAGCCGCGAGCGCATGAGCCGCGCCCGCACACGTCCTCGACGGGTGCCATCCGCACCCTCGGCAGCAACCCGGCCACCGCGCCGATCATGCTGCACCCGGGCGATTCCATCTCGACCCGCCGCCGCGTCCTCTACATCATCCTGCTCGGCGCGCTCACCGCTCTCGGGCCGTTCACGATCGACCTGTACCTGCCGGCGTTCCCGGTGCTGGAGGCCGACTTCCAGACCACGTCCGCCGCGATCCAGCTCACGCTGACCGGGACGATGATCGGCTTCGCCCTCGGGCAGCTCATCGTCGGCCCGCTCAGCGACAAGGTCGGCCGGCGTGTGCCGCTCCTGGTCGTCACCGCGCTGCACGTCCTGGCCAGCACCGCGGCGGCGTTCGCTCCGACGCTCGAGCTGCTGTCGGGCGCCCGCGTCCTGATGGGCGCCGGCGCGGCGGCGGGCGGCGTCGTCGCCGCAGCGGTGGTCCGTGACCTGTTCGGCGGCCGGCGGCTGGTCGTGATGCTGTCGCGTCTTGCTCTCGTCTCCGGCGTCGCTCCGGTGCTCGCCCCGCTCGTGGGGTCGGCGCTGCTGGCCGTGATGCCGTGGCGGGGGATCTTCGTGGTCCTGGCGATCTACGGCGCGGTCATGCTCGTCTCGGCCATGGTCTTCATCCCCGAGACGCTGCCGCCGGCGCGTCGTCACGAACGCGGTGCCACCACGGTGTGGCAGCGCTACCGGAGCGTGTTCAGCGACCGCGTGTTCATCGGCGTCCTGATCATCGGCGGAATGACCTTCTCCGGCTTGTTCTCGTACCTGTCTGCGTCGCCGTTCCTGTTCCAGGTGAACTACGCGTTCAGCGCCCAGGAGTACGGCATCCTGTTCGCCGTGAACTCGCTCGGTGTCGTCCTGGGCGTGCAGACCGCCTCGCGGCTCGCCGCGCGGTTCGGGCCGCAGTGGGTCATGGCCTGGTCCACGGCCGTGCTCGTGATCGCGGCATCCGCCATCGTCATCACCGATCAGCTGGGCCTCGGGCTGTGGGGGACGATCGTCCCGCTGTTCCTGTTCATCACCGCGTGCGGCTTCACCTTCCCGTGCGTCCAGGTGCTCGCCCTCGACCGCCACGGCAAGGCCGCCGGCACCGCGCAGTCGATCATCGGCGCGGTCAACTTCGGCGTGGCCGGGATGATCTCGCCCCTGGTCGGCTGGATCGCGCGGGATGCCGGCATCACGGCCACCACGATGGCGTCGGTGATGGTCGGGTGCGCGGCGGTCGGCGTGCTGTCGCTGTGGTTCGTGGTGCGCCCGCGCACCGTGGAGCGCCTCGCCCCCTGATCAGCCCGCGCGCGGCGATTCCGCCCTCGCCGCCCGAGGGACCGGCAGAATGGGGCGATGACCGCAGAACGGCAGAGGGTCTCGTTCTCCGTCGTCACGCTCCTCGTCACCGGCGGCGCGCTCGTGGTCCTCGCGTGCCTGCTCGGGCTGTGGGTGCTGCTCCGCGGGGAGCAGCCCTTCGCCGTCGATGTGACGTGGAACGCGCTGGTCACCGCGTGGTTCAACCCGGTGCTGCTGGCGTTCTCGCGCGCGATGAACTGGCTGGGCGGCGGCTGGTTCGGCGTGCTGGCGATGCCGATCGCGGGTGCGCTCGCACTCATCCTGGCGCGAAGGCCCTGGGCGGCGGCGTACTTCCTCACCGCCGAGGCGGTGTCGGCGGCGGGCGTGCAGGTGCTCAAGCATGCCTTCGGCCGCGTCCGGCCCGAGGAGATCCTCGTCGTCTCCGACTTCGGCTCCTTCCCGTCGGGGCATGTGGCCAACGCGGCGACCATCGCCGTCGCCGCATTCGTGATCTTCCCGCGGGCCTGGGTCGTCGCCGTCGGTGCGGTGTGGGTGCTGCTGATGGCGTTCAGCCGCACGTATCTGCACGCGCATTGGCTCAGCGACACCCTCGGCGGAGGTCTGATCGGTGCCGGCGCCGCTCTCCTCGTGGCAGGCGCCTTCGCCGTCCCGATGGCGCGAGAGCGACCCGCGCTGCGGGAAGCCCGTCGTTAGGCTGACCGCCTGACGTGCGCCACCGCTGGGCGCGCCCGCCGGCGAGGTCTACGCTGAACGCCATGGAGCCGGGCGCGGTGCCCGGCGCAGGCAGGGTTCGCCATGGCGCTGCTGGAGCGAGAGCGGGAGCTCGCCGTGCTCGGCGAGGCGCTGGCCGATGCCCGTCGCGGCGCGGGCCGCATGGTGATCGTCCGAGGAGAGGCCGGGATCGGCAAGACCGCCCTCGTCTCGGACTTCGTAGCGGGCCTGGACGCGCGCACACCGGTCGCGTGGGGATCGTGCGATCCGGTCCCGCGTCCGCTGGGCCCCATCCTCGAAGCGGCCACGGCGCTCGGCGTCGGCATCCCGCGGGACGAGCAGGGCACGGCGGCATCCCGGTTCCTGCAGGGACTGCGGGCCACGCCGCGCCCACCGGTGATCATCGTCGAGGACGTCCATTGGGCGGACGAGGCCACACTCGAATGTCTCGGATACGTCGGCCGCCGAATCCAGCGCACCTCGGCGATGGTCGTCGTCACGACCCGGGACGACGAGATCCCCGCCGGTCACCCCGTGCGGCTCATGCTCGGCGAGCTCCTCAGCGCCGCAGGCGCGCGCATGATCGAACCTCGGCGGCTCAGTCGATCGGCCGTCATGGATCTGATCGGCGACCCGGTGGCGGGCCGCCGCGTCTGGGAGGTCGCCGGCGGCAATCCGTTCCTCACGTGGGAGCTGCGAGGCTCCCGCGGGGATGAGATCCCGGTCACCGTGCGGGATGCCGCGCGAGCGAGGCTGGCCCGGCTGAGCGCTGCCGCACGCGCCGCCGTGGAGGTCGCCGCGGTGGCGGGTCCCCGCTGCGAGGCGTGGCTGCTGGAGCGGATGCTGGCCGCCGAGGCGGGAGCGGTCGACGAGTGCATCGACCACGGCGTGCTCGTGGCGTCCGGCGACACGCTGGCGTTCCGGCACGAACTGGCCCGCCTCGCCGTGCTGGAAGGCATCTCGCCGCCGCGGCGCGTCTCGATCCATCGGCGCCTCCTCGACATCCTCACAGCGACGCCCGGGGCGCGAGGCGACACGGCGCGGCTGGTCCACCACGCCATGGGAGCGGCGGATCGGGACGCGGTGCTGCGCCTGGCGCCGCGGGCGGCCCTGGAAGCCGTGCAGCGGTCCTCGCACCGGGAGGCGGCGCGGCACTACCGTCAGGCTCTGGATGTCGCCGATGGAGTCGGCGTCGCGGAGCGGGCGGCCCTCTTGGAGGGCTATGCCCTCGAATGCCACCTGACCGACCAGCGCGATGCCGCGATCGCGGCGCTGGACGAAGCGGTGGCGCTGCATCGCGCCGCCGGCGATCGGCTGCGGGTCGCCGATGCGCTGGTCCGCTCGACGACGGTGCTCTTCCGCGCCGGGCGGACCGACGACGCCGAGGAGGCTGCGCGTGCGGCGCTGGCCGAGCTCGAGGGGATGCCCGTCACAGCAACCCACGTCCGCGTCTACCGCGCTCAGGCCTATCTGCGCATGCTCACCCGCCACAGCGAAGAAGCCGTCGCGTGGGCTCGCCGCGGGCTCGCCGCCGCCGAGGAGGCCGGTGAAGACGACGATGTCGCCGAGATCCGCAACGCGCTGGGGTCGGCGCTCATCGTCGCCGGCGACCTCGAGGCGGGCGAGCGAGAGCTCCGCGCGGCCATGGACCTCGCGCATGCCCGCACCGACTTCACGCAGGAGGCGCTCGCCGCCTCCAATCTCGGCAGCGCGCTGGGCGAGATGGGACATCCGCGCCGGGCCCGGCCGCACCTGGAGAGATCGATGCGCATCGGCGAGGTCTACGACCTGCGCGCAGCGGAGTCCTACGCGTCCTCCTGGTACGCCCTCACCGATCTCAGCCTGGGACTGTGGCAGGCGGCGGCGGAACGCGCTGCCGAGATCGTGCGGCGACCGTCCTCGCCGCCGATCGCCGTGGTGATGGCGAGGATGTGCCTCGGCCGGCTCGCCGCGCGGCGCGGCGACGGGGATGCCTGGCGTCATCTCGACGCGGCGCTGGAAGTGGCCGACGCGACCCGCACGCTGCAGCGTCAGGCGCCGGTGCGGGCGGCGCGCGCGGAGGCGGCGTGGCTGGAGGGGGACCTCGATCGCACGCGCGTGGAAGCCCAGGCGCAGTACGCCGAAGCCGTCGCACACCGCCACGTGCCGTTCATGGCGGAACTGGGCTTCTGGCTCGGACAGGCCGGAGCGCCGCCGCCGACGCCCGCCGACGCCGCCGACGGCTATGGCCTGATGATGCGGGGCGAGTGGGACGACGCCGCTCGCCTCTGGGCCGACCGCGGCGGCGTGTACGAACGCGCCCTGGCTCTGTCGTTCAGTGACGAGCAGGCCCGCCGCGAGGCGCTCCACGTGCTCGACGGACTCGGTGCGCTTCCGCTCGCGCGGCGGATCCGGCGGTCGTTGCGCGAGGAGGGCATCCGCGGCATCCCTCGTGCCCCCGGCACGGCGCGACGCGCACCGGCCGGCCTCACCGCGCGCGAGCTCGAAGTCCTGCACCTGCTCGCGGAAGGCCTCTCCAACGCGATGATCGCCCGTCGTCTCGTCGTCTCGGCCCGCACGGTCGACCATCACGTCTCCGCGGTCCTCGCCAAGACGGGCAGCACGACGCGCGGCGAGGCGGTGGCGAAGGGTCTGCAGGAAGGCATCATCACGCTGGCGCGTCACGGAGGCTCGCGGCCTCGGGCGGACAGCGAGGAATAGGCGGTATCGCCCATTCGAGGTCCAGCACCTGGTCCATAGCGTGTGCTCATGCCGCACGGTGCGGCCGGAAGGAGCACGAGATGACCAGGTATGTCGTGGAGCGGACGTTCCCTGACGGACTCCACATCCCCGCGAACGAGCAGGGCGCGACGGCGTGTCTGAACGTCGTCGGGACCAACGCCGACGGTGGTGTGACATGGGTGCACTCGTACGTGACCTCGGACAAGAGCCGCACGTACTGCATCTACGACGCGCCCTCGGCGGAGGCGATCAGGGCCGCGGCGGAGCGCAACGGCCTGCCGGTCGACCGGATCACCGAAGTGCGGGTCCTCGATCCCTACTTCGCGTACTGACCGACGGCTCCGCTTCCGCAGCGGCCGGCGGCGACGGGATGCCTGGGCGGGGGGCGCTGGCTAGGCTGAGCGCATGACCGCGCCTGCGACGCCCGACCCCGCCGCGGCCGCTGCGGAGGCGGAGCTGGCACGGCTGCGCGCCGAGGCCGAAGCAGCCGAGGCGCAGTTGCGGGCCGCGCAGGCCAGAGCGGCGCTGGCCGCAGCGGAGGCGCAGGCCGCGAAGGCGAGAGCCTCCACCGCGGTGGATGCCGCGGCGACCGCGCCGCCGGCAGCCGCGAAGGAGGGCCCCGCCGCCGCGGCTGCGGCCGCGCCGCCGGCAGCCCCGGACGAGATCGCATCCCGGGACGAAGCATCCGCTCCCGCGGATCCGCCCGCGGCGCGAAGCGCTTCGGAAGCGCAGAGCCCCCTCGACGCGGACCAGGTCGCCGCCATCGTGCAGGGGTACACCTTCGACACGGAGACGCTCGACCTCGGTGCGCTCGTCAACGGCGAGGCGGTGCCCGCTGCGCAGATCCGGATCCCGCTGGCGATGATGAACCGGCACGGCCTCGTGGCCGGCGCGACGGGCACCGGCAAGACGCGGACGCTGCAAGGCCTTGCCGAGCAGCTCGCGGCGAAAGGCGTTCCGGTGTTCGCCGCCGACATCAAAGGCGACCTGTCCGGCGTCGCGACGCCCGGAGAGCCGAGCCCCCGACTGCTCGAGCGCACGGCGGGCATCGGGCAGTCCTGGACGCCGCAGGCGTCGGCGACCGAGTACTTCGCGCTCGGCGGCGTCGGCAGGGGCGTCCCGGTCCGCGCGACGGTGTCCGGGTTCGGGCCGCTGCTGCTGAGCAAGGTGCTGGGCCTGAACGCCACGCAGGAGTCGAGCCTCGGCCTGGTGTTCCACTACGCCGACCAGCAGGGACTGGCGCTGGTCGACCTGGCCGACCTGCGCGCGGTCCTGACCTATCTCACCAGCGACGAGGGCAAGCCCGAGCTGAAGGAGCTGGGCGGGCTCTCGGCATCGACCGCCGGGGTCATCCTGCGTGAACTCATCGCGTTCGCCGATGACGGCGCGGACGTGTTCTTCGGCGAGCCGGAGTTCGACGTGCGCGACTTCCTGCGGACCGCCTCGGACGGCCGGGGCGTCATCAGCCTGCTCGAAGTCCCGGGTGTGGTGGACAAGCCCGCGCTGTTCTCGACGTTCCTGATGTATCTGCTCGCGGAGCTGTTCGAGATCCTTCCCGAGGTCGGAGACGTCGACAAGCCGAAGCTGGTGTTCTTCTTCGACGAGGCGCACCTGCTGTTCCGGGATGCCTCGAAGGACTTCCTCGCCGCCATCGTGCAGACCGTGCGGCTCATCCGCTCCAAGGGCGTGGGTGTGTTCTTCGTGACGCAGACGCCCAAGGACGTGCCCGGCGACGTGCTCGCCCAGCTCGGCTCGCGGGTGCAGCACGCGCTGCGCGCTTTCACCCCCGACGACGCCAAGGCGCTGCGCGCGACGGTGGGCACGTACCCGCGATCCGGGTACGACCTGGAGCGCGTGCTGCAGGAACTGGGCACCGGCGAGGCGATCGTGACGGTCCTGAGCGAGAAGGGGGCGCCGACGCCCGTCGCCTGGACCCGCATGCGTGCGCCGCAGGGGTCGATGTCCCCGACATCCGATGCCGACATCGACGCCGCGGTGCAGGCATCCCCGCTCCTGGCCGGGTACGGCACGCCGATCGACCGAGAGTCGGCGCGGGAGGTGCTGACAGCCAAGATGAAGGCGGCCGAGGAACGGGCGGCCGCGGAGCAGGCGGCCCTCGAGAAGGCGAAGGCCGACGCCGAGCTCGCCAAGCAGCGGGCCGCGATCGACCGCGCGGACGCGGCCGCCGAGAAGAAGGCGCAGCAGGAGTACGAGCGCCTGCTCAAGAAGACCGCGGGCACCACGCGCACCCGGCGCACGACCCGGAGCCGGCGCTCGCCGATCGAGCAGATCCTCGCATCGCCGTCGACGCAGGACGTCATCGGCACCGTGATCCGCGGCATCTTCGGCACGGGCCGGCGCTGAGCCCCGGCGGCGTGAGCCGGCCCCGGATCGAGCGGATCAGCGGACTTCCGTACGCCGCCGAGAAGCCGGGGTCTGCGGCAGGCGTGGGATCCGGCATGCCCGCCGTGCTGTCGGTGCCCGCCATGTGCTCGACCAGCTCGGAGGCATCGGCCACTGATGCCGGTCGTGCGGGTCGCCGCGATCGCTCACGGCGCGTCGTTGCGGCGGACGTCGCCGCGCGCGTGCGCCTCTTCCACGACGCCCTCCGTGTCCACGCCGCGGGTGAGTCCGTCCGCCACGACGACGGTGATCGCGAGGTCGTCCATCAGCGCCTGAACCGAGGCGCTTCGCCCGCCGTCGGGAAGCGCGGATGCCGCGGCGCGCAGCGCCGCCGTGCGGTAGACGCCGATGAGCCACCGTGGCCGGCTCGAGGCATCCGCGAGACACATGCCGTCGCTGTCGGAGGGGAGGAGCACGAGATCGGACAGAAGCCGCGCGACGATGGCGCCGGCGCCGGGGAGGTCGCAGGCCAGCAGCAGAGTCCATGCCGGGTCGCGAGCCGCCGACAACGGCGAGGAGTGCAGCGCCGCCGGTGAACGCCACGACTCCAGCGCCGCGACGATCGCGGCGGCGCTGCCGGCCTGCGCGGGCTCCCCGCGCACCCGATCGACGGGCAGCGTCGCATCCAGCACAGGCCCGACCACCGTGACGGGTCGCGCGCCTGCCGCAGTCGCGGCGCCCACTGCGGCTGCGAGCGGTGCTCGATCGGCGGGCTCGACAAGCGGCGGCGCCGCACCGTCGACGCCGGTGGCGCTCGCAGAGGCGAGGACGATCGCACCGAGCCCGCCCGGAACCTCCATCGTCGCCATCATCGCCCGCCGGGGCGGTGCTGGTCGACGCTCCTGCCTCCGGTCCTGGCCCGGACGCGGCTCTCGTCGATGCGCGTGCTCTCGCCGCGGCCCGCCTCGTCGAGTTGCGTGAAGCTCATGGAATCAGGATGACATCGACGAGATCGCCGGCGGCCGTCGCGGCGACGTGGCCGGACGGCGCCGTCCTAGAATCGCCCGGTGGCACACATCCGACCGTTCCGCGCCGGTGACGAGCCGGCTCTCGCCGACATCTGCCTGCGGACCGCCGACTCGGGAGCCGACGCGACCGGCCTCCTCGACGACGACGATCTGTGGGCCGAGATCTTCGTGCTGCCGTATGTCGCGCGGCATCCCGATCTCGCGTTCGTCGTCGAGTCCGACGACGGGCGTGTCGTGGGGTACATCGTGTCTGCCCCCGACACCGCGGCGTTCGAGGAGTGGTTCCGTGCCGAGTGGTGGCCGCGGCACAGTGCTCGCTGGCCACGTCCCCCCGCGGAGCGGTCCCGTCAGGACGGCATCCTCCAGTACGCCTACGGCCGGGGACGGGCGGATGTGCCGTACAGCGCGCAGTACCCCGCGCATCTGCACATCGACCTGCTCCCCGAGGCGCAGGGGCAGGGGTGGGGGCGCCGGCTCATCGACATGCTCGTAGCGGAGCTGCAGGGGCGTGGCGTGCCGGGGCTCCATCTCGTCGCGACCGCCGACAACGCCGGTGCGCTGTCGTTCTACCCGCGCGTCGGCTTCACGCCGCTGCCGTCGAGCGCCGGAGTGCAGGCGTTCGGACGCGCGCTCGCCTGACACGCGACGCACAGCGGTCGGCTCCGACGTCAAGGCCCCGGAGTGCGCCCCTGCGCGCACGTACTCTGCCGTCATGGAGGACCTCTCGGCGCCCACCGGCCGCGAACCCGGTCTGACCGCCGTGCCGAGGCCCGACGGCCGGTCGCCGCGCGCGCTGGTCGTCGGTGCGACCGGGTACATCGGCGGGCGCCTCGTACCGCGGCTGCTCACCGCCGGCTACACGGTGCGCGTGCTCGCCCGGGACCCGGCGCGCGTGACCGCGTTCTCGTGGGGCGACCGCGTCGAGGTGGTGACCGGGAATGCGACGGATGCCGACGCCGTCGCCCGCGCCGTGGACGACGTCGATGTGCTCTACTACCTCGTCCACGGCATGGCAGCGGGCAAGGGCTTCGCCGACGCCGATCGCCGCGCCGCCCGAACGGTGGCGGACGCCGCCGAGAGCGCGCGCGTCGGCCGCATCGTGTACCTCGGCGGGCTGCATCCGGAAGGCGCCGCACTCTCGGCCCATCTGCGCTCGCGCGTCGAGGTCGGTGACATCTTTCTCGCCGGCGGGGTGCCCGCGCTGGTGCTGCAGGCGGGGGTGGTCATCGGGTCCGGCTCGGCGTCGTTCGAGATGGTGCGCCACCTCACCGAGGTGCTGCCCTACATGCCGGCACCGAAGTGGGTGCGCAACCGCATCCAGCCCATCGCCGTGCGTGACGTCCTCCACTACCTGCTGGGGGCCGCCCGTGTCGCGCCCGGCGTCAGCCGCGCCGTGGATATCGGCGGCCCCGACGTGCTGCGCTACGGGCAGATGCTGAACGGCTATGCCAAGGAGGCGGGGCTCCGCCAGCGTCCGATCGCGGCGCTTCCGGTGCTCACGCCGCGACTGGCTTCCCTCTGGGTGGCACTGGTGACGCCGATCCCGGCGGTGATCGCGCGGCCGCTCGTGGAGTCCCTGCAGAACGAGTGCGTCGTCAAGGACCACGACATCGACACCCTCCTCCCGCCGCCCGACAGAGGCCTCACGAGCTACCGCGACGCCGTCCGCCTGGCCCTCGCTCGCGTCGAGACCGACACGGTCGAGACGAGCTGGGCCGATGCCCAGGTGCTGGCCGTCCCGAGCGACCCGCTGCCGAACGACCCCGAGTGGGCGCGGCGGGCCGTGTTCACCGACGCCCGCACGGCGCACACGTCCGCGTCGGCGGACGCGCTGTGGCGCGTGATCGAAGGCATCGGCGGCGACAACGGGTGGTATTCGTCGCCGCTGCTGTGGACGATCCGCGGCTGGATGGACCGGCTCGTCGGAGGAATCGGCCTGGCGCGCGGACGCCGCTCCCGCACGAGGCTCGGTGTGGGCGATGCCCTCGACTTCTGGCGCGTCGAAGCGATCGAGCCCGGGCGGATGCTGCGGCTGCGCGCCGAGATGAAGGTGCCCGGCCTCGCCTGGCTCGAGCTTCGGGCATCGCCCGAGGACGAGGGCGCACGCTACGACCAGCGTGCGGTGTTCTTCCCCCGTGGCCTCGCCGGACGCCTCTACTGGTTCGCCGTGCTGCCCTTCCACGGCTTCGTCTTCGCCGGGATGGCGCGGCGCATCGCCGCTGCCGCTGTCGGCGCGCCGGCGCCGGCGCGGTGAGGTCTCGCACGCGGCGCCGCTGCACTTCCCGTCCGACGAGCCCGGCGCAGGCTGCGCGCCCTGTGTCGGCGCGGATCCGCGCGATCGTGGCGGCATCGTCCCTGGACGCGGTGATCGGTCAGCGTCATGGGCCCACGCTCCCGAGGAGACGACCGTCCTCGACGCGCACCACCCGATCCACCAGGCGGCCGGGCACCGAGACGTGCGAGATCAGCACGACCGCCTGGTCCTCTCGCACCGCGCCGAGGAGATCCTGCAGCAGCTCCTCGGATGCCTCGGGATCGACCCCGGCCGTCGGCTCGTCGAGCACCAGGACCGGGAACCCGCGCAGCAGGGCGCGAGCGAGCGCGAGGCGCTGCGCCTGGCCGCCGGACACGAGCGCGCCGCGCTCGCCGACCGGTGCATCCAGTCCGCCGCGCGCACGCAGCCACGACGCGAGGCCCACGCGCGCCAGCGCATCCTCGAGGTCGGCATCCGTGGCGGTCTCGCGCGCGAACAGCAGGTTCTGGCGGATGTCCTCGTCGAAGAGCATCGGATGCTGCTCGCAGAGGCCGACCGTCCGCCGGACGTCGTCGGCGGCCAGGTCGTGCACGGAGCGTCCGCCGATCTCGTAGACGCCGTCTGTGTCGAGGAAGCGCACCAGCGCGTGGGCGAGCGTCGTCTTGCCGGAGCCGCTGGACCCCACCACGAGCACGCGCTCGCCGGGGCGGAGATCGAAGTCCACCTCGCGCAGCGTCGCCACGGCCGCGCCGGGCCAGCGCACCGACGCGCCCCGAAGCCGCAGCCCGTCGCCGAGCGCCGGTGCCTCGCCGGTCGGAGCGACGGAGTCGTGGACGAGCTCGGGAGGCACGTCGGCGGGCACGGACGCGGCGATGCGCCCGGCGGCGGAGCGCACCTGCCGCCACGCCGAGGCTGCGAGCGGGACGGTTGCGAACACCTCGAAGACGGCGAGGGGGATCAGTGCCACCACCGCGAGGGACGGCGCGTCGAGGACGCCGGCCTGAGAGCCGGGCATCGCGGTGACGACGGCGGCGATCGTGGCGGCGCCGGCGGCGAGCGACACGAGGGCCGAGGTGCCCGCCTGGGCTCCGGTTCGCCGCACCGTCGCGCGCCGCAGCGCGGCGTCCGCCGCCACGATGCGGTCGCGGCTCTCGGCCTCGGCGCCGTAGGCGATCAGCACGTCCAGGTTCGTCAGGTGGTCCAGCACCGCGTCGGCCAGGCGCCCGCGCAGGGGAGCGATGTCGCGTTCGGCGCGCGAGCCCGAGGCCCAGCCCCAGCCTGCCGCCGCGGCGGCTGCGATCAGGAGGCAGCCCGACAGCGTCAGCGCGGCGGGCCACCACACGAACGCCACGAGGACGACCGCGCCCGCGGCGACGAGCGCCGAGGAGGCGAGCGGCTGCACCACGCGCAGGGGCAGGTTCTGCAGCTCGTCGATGTCGTCCACGAGTGCGCCGAGGACCGATCCGCGTCGCGCGCGGAGAAGTCCGTCTGGCGCCAAAGGCACGAGCCGGCGGACCAGGTCCGCTCGCGTCGCGGCCAGCTGCCGCAGCGCCGCGTCGTGGCCCATCAGGCGCTCGCCGTAGCGGAAGACGGCCCGCGCGATCGCGAAGAACCGCACGCCGACCACAGCGGCCGTCAGGTACAGCACGGGCGGCTGCTCGCTCGCCCGCACGATGAGCCACGCGCTCACGGCCAGCAGCGCCACCGCGGAGGCCTCTGAGGCGAAGCCGGCAGCCAGGGTCCACCGGAGCCGGCGTGCCGGCGGCATCGCGTCCCGCAGCACGTCGCGCGCCGTGCGCGTCTCGGCGCGGCCCCGCGAGGCGGTCATGCCAGGACCTCGCTGGCCTCGACGGGAACGACGCGGTCGGCGATCCCGCGGGCGGCCGTGCGATGCGAGACCAGCAGCACTGTCGCGCCCTCGTCGGCGAGGGACCGGATGCCGCGCCACAGGCGGGCTTCGGTCGGCGCATCGAGCGCGGCGCTCGGCTCGTCGAGCACGATGACGCGGGCGCGACCCCGCAGGTACCGGTGGAAAGCACGAGCCACGGCCACGCGCTGCGCCTGCCCGCCGGACAGGCCCGCACCCTGCACGCCGAGTTCGGACTCGGGATCGAGGCCGTCGGCACACGCGAGAGCGAGGGCACGCCGGAGCGCGGGCTCCGTGGGCGAAGGGTCGCCCAGCGTGACGTTGTCGCGGATCGTCCCCGCGAGAAGGCCGGGGTGCTGATCGGCCCACGCGAGCCACGACGCTGGCGGGAGTCCGCGCACATCCCGACCGCCGAACGTCGCCTCGCCCTCGAACGCCGCGGCGCCGCGGAGAGCCGAGAGGATGCTGGACTTGCCGGCGCCGCTCGGTCCCTCGATGAGCGTCACCGTGCCGGGTGCGGCCTCGAACGACACCGGTGGCAGCAAGAGGTCCCCGCGGCGCACCCGCAGCCCGTCGACGCGCAGGATCGCGTCATGCCAGGGGCCCGCATCCCGCCGGAGGAAGGGGACTGCCGGGGGCACGCCACGTGCGGCATCCAGGACGTCGAAGACGTCGTCGGTCGCCGCGACACCTTCCGCGGCGGCATGGAACTGGACGCCCACCTGGCGCAGCGGCAGGTACGCCTCCGGGGCGAGCAGCAGCACGAACAGCCCGACGCCGAGCCCCAACGAGCCGTCGATGAGCCGGAACCCGATCGAGACCGCGACGATGGCCACCGAGATGCTCGCGAAGAACTCCAGCGCGAATCCGGAGAGGAACGACACGCGCAGCACGCGCAGTGTCTCGCGGCGGTAGTCGTCGGTGACCCGCTCGATGGCGGCCGCCGCCCGGTGCTGGCGACCGAACACGGTGAGCGTCGCCAGACCCTCGACGGTGTCGGCGAAGCGTGCGGCAAGTCGCTGCAGGGTCCGCCACTGCCGCTGCTGCACCGTGCGGGTCGCGAGCCCGATGAGCACCATGAAGACGGGGATGAGGGGGAGGGTCAGCAGCACCGTGATCGCGGAGATCACGTCCTGCCACCACATCACGGCGACGAGGATCGGCGTTGCGACGGCGGTCTGCACCAGTGCAGGGAGATACCGGCCGAAGTACGCCTCGAGCGCCTGCAGGCCACGGCCTGCGGTCACCGCGAGCGCGGCGGAGTTCCGCGTCGCGAGCCATCCCGGGCCGAGCGTGCCGATCGCCGAGACGAGCGCTGTGCGAAGCTGCGTCTGCACGCGGGCTGCGGCGCGGATGGCGACGGCCTCCCGGACCCACAGCAGCGCGCCACGCGCCGCCACGACGGCTGCGAGAGCCCCGAGGATCGCCGCCGCCTCGGGCAGCGGCATCCCGTCGATCAGCCCCGTGATCGCGCGGGTGAGCAGCCAGGCGAACGCGACGATCACAGCCGTCTGCGCTGCGGCGATCAGACCGATCGCGAGGAAGAACCCGCGTGATGCGGCGGCATACCGCAGGAGCCGCGGGTCCACCGGGCGGCTGGGGCGCGACCCGGCGTCCGCCCGTCCGGCGGCGGGCTCGGAGCTGCTTCCTGCCATGGTTCCCCTCAATGCGCGACCGCCGCCGCCTTCTCGATGTGGGAGCGCGTGACCCGCTGGCGGAACACCCAGTACGTCCACCCCTGGTACAGCAGCACCAGCGGAAGGAAGATCACCGCGGCCCACGTCATGATCGTCAGCGTGTAGTCGGTGCTCGAGGCGTTGTCGATGGTGAGGCTGTACGCCGGGTCGGTCGTCGAGGGCATCGCGAACGGGAACAGCGCGAGCCACAGCGAGAGCACCACCGCCAGCACCGTGACGGCGCCGAACGCGAACGCCCACCCCTCGCGACCGCGCGCGTTCGCCACCGAGGCTCCGACGAGGTGCAGTCCGGCAGTCACCGTGCACGCGACGGTCAGCCACGCCAGGTCACGGCCCTCGGAGAACGCCAGAAGGCTCGTCCACACCAGGAACGCCGCGGCGAGGAGGATCGCCACCAGGCCCGCCCGACCCGCGAGCCGGCGGGCGTCCGCGCGCACCCGGCCGTCGGTCTTCAGCGCGACGAAGAGGACGCCGTGCGTGAAGAACAGCAGCAGCGTGGTCAGACCGCCCAGCAGCGCGTACGGGTTCAGCAGCGTCAGCAGCGACCCGGTGACGTTCATCTCGGCATCGATGGGCACGCCCTGCACGATGTTCGCCAGGGCGATGCCCCACAGCAGCGCGGGCACGGCGGACCCCACCACGATCAGCGTGTCGAAGCGCTTGCGCCAGCGGGCGCTGTCGCGCTGGTGGCGGTACTCGAACGACACCCCGCGGGCGATGAGGGCGAGCAGGATCAGCAGCAGCGGGAGGTAGAACCCGCTGAACAGCGTCGCGTACCAGTGGGGGAACGCCGCGAACAGGCTCGCGCCGGCGACGATCACCCACGTCTCGTTGAGGTCCCACACCGGGCCGATGGTGTTGATCACCTGGCGGCGGCTGATGTCGTCCCGTCCCAGGAACGGCAGCGACATGCCGACGCCGAAGTCGAACCCGTCGAGGACGAAGTACCCGACGAAGAGGAATCCGACGATCCAGAACCAGAGGTGGGCGAGATCCATGGCGTGCTCCGTGTGCGCTCGGGTGTGGTTAGTAGACCGTCGTGGGGGTGTGTGCGTCGGCGTCGGCGCGGGCGTCGCCGTCAGAGAGGGGGTCCGGCCCCGTCCGGGCGGCCTTGAGGATGAGACCGAGCTCGACGACGGCCAGGGTCGCGTAGATGAGCGTGAAGGCGACGAGCGAGATCAGCACGGTCCACCCGGGCACGTTGGGCGAGACGCCGTCCTCGGTGAGCATGAGGCTGAACACGATCCAGGGCTGACGGCCCATCTCGGTGAAGACCCAGCCCACGAGGCTGCCCAGCAGCGGCAGCGGGGCCGCCCAGATCGCGACCCGCCACATCCACGGGGCCACGGGGCGCGGCGCGTTCCTCCGCGTGAACCACAGCCCCGCGAGCGCGACCAGCGCCGCGGCACCGCCCAGCGCGATCATCCAGCGGAAGGACCAGTACGTCACCCACACGATGGGGCGGTAGTCCACGCCCGCGCCGAACTGCTCGCTGTACTGCGCCTGCAGATCGTTCAGGCCCTCGACGCAGCCGTCGAGACTGTGGGTCGACAGCAGCGACAGCAGGTACGGCACACGCAGCGACCACACCTCCTCCGTGCCGTCGGGGGTGCCGATCGACAGCAGCGAGAACGAGGCATCCGCTCCGCAGGCGGAGTTCCAGATCGCCTCGGCCGCGGCCATCTTCATCGGCTGGGTCGCCACCATGACCAGACTCAGCTGGTCCCCGCTGACGGCCACGCCCGCGAAGGAGACGATCACGGCCCACAGTCCGAACCGCAGCGATGACCGCATGGTTTCGAGGTGCTGCCCGCGGGCGAGGTGCCAGGCGGAGACCGCGACGACCACCGTGGCCGAGAACATCCACGCCGCGAAGATCGTATGGGGGAAGGCGGCCAGAACCACGGGGTTGGTGAGCACGGCGCCGATGTCGATCAGCTCCGCCCGCGATCCGTCGGCGGCCATCCGGAAGCCCACCGGGTTCTGCATGAACGCGTTGGCGGCGAGGATGAAGTACGCCGACGCGGTGGAGCCGAGCACCACCATCCACATCGACAGCAGGTGGAGGATGCGGGGGAGCCGGTCCCATCCGAAGATCCACAGGCCGATGAAGGTGGCCTCGAAGAAGAACGCCATGAGGCCCTCGAAGGCCAGCGGCGCGCCGAACACGTCGCCGACGAAGCGCGAGTAGGCCGACCAGTTCATGCCGAACTGGAACTCCTGGACGATGCCGGTGACCACGCCCATGGCGAAGTTGATCAGGAAGATCTTCCCGAACAGCCGGGTGAGGTGCAGCCACTTCACATCGCCGGTGCGGTGCCACACCGTCTGGAAGATCGCGACCACCAGCGCCATGCCGAGGGTGAGCGGCACGAACAGGTAGTGGTAGAGCGTCGTGAGCCCGAACTGCCAGCGGGCAAGGAGCAGGGGGTCCAGCAGATCCACGATGTCTCTCCGATCGCTGCGAGGGCGGACCGTGTGTGGTCTGACCACAATACCATGTGGTCAGACCACAGGTATCGTCACGCGCGACTCAGCGTGATCCCGCTGCACCGGGACGGACGCCAGACACGCCACTGCCCACCGATCCACGGGGGAGGGTGGGCAGCGTGAGGGCGCCTGGGGTCACCGCGTCGGCGTGCGGTTCTCCGCGCTCACCATCCACGAGAGCTGCTCCATCCGCTCGAGGATGGCATGCAGGATGTCGGCGCTCGTGGGGTCTTCCTCGTCGACGTCGTCGTGCACCTCGCGGCACGTCGTCGCGACGGCGTCCAGTCGCTCGGTCATGAGGTCGATGACCTCGGTCGTCTCGATCTCGCCCTGGGGGAACTCCGGCAGGGTCGTGGTCTGGGCCACCTCGTCGCTGCGCCCATCGGGCAGCGCGTGCAGCGAGCGCATGCGCTCGGCGATGGTGTCGGAGAACTCACGCGCGGACTCGATGATCTCGTCCAGCTGCAGGTGGGTGTCGCGGAAGTTGCGCCCGACGACGTTCCAGTGCGCCTGCTTGCCCTGCAGCGACAGCTCGATCAGGTCGACGAGCACCTTCTGCAGGTTCTCGCTGAGGGCCTCGGAGGCGGTGAAGCCGCGCTCGGCGTTCTGCTCCGATGTCAGCTCGGCGCCCCCGCCGCCGCGAGCCGGCCGGCGCTTGTTACCCGCCGTCGATGCGCCCGCGCTCTTGTCGCCGCTGCTCTTGCTGGTGGTCGTGCTGGGGGTCACGATCTCTCCGTTCTGATGCCTGCCCCGAGGTTAGCCAGGCACAGGGTGGGGAGGCAGGGGTATTGCCGGAACGGTGGCGGCGTGCTACCCGCCCGCCCGGTCGTGCGTGGTGGGATGGAAAGGATGACCACCTCTTCCGATCTGCCTCCCGACGCCCGTGCGATCGGCTCCGCCGTGCGGCGCGGCCAGATCTCCGCGGTCGAGGTGACCCGGGCGCACCTGGAGCGCATCGCCGCCGTGAATCCTCACGTGAACGCCCTGACCGTCGTCTTCGAGGAGCGCGCTCTCGCGCTCGCGGCCCACCTCGACGCAGCGCGTGCCGCCGGGGAGGACCCGGGGCCGCTGGCCGGTGTGCCGATCTCGGTCAAGGAGAACATCGACCTCACCTGGTCGGCGACGACCAACGGCTGGCGGGGCCTGGCAGACGCCGTCCCGGCCGTCGACGCCGCCATCGTCCGGCGGATGCGGAAGGCCGGCGCCGTGCCGGTCGGGCGCGGCAACATGCCGGACTTCGGCATGCGGTGGGACACCGACAACGACCTCTTCGGTCGCACGCTCAATCCGTGGGATGCCGGCCGCAGCGCCGGGGGATCGAGTGCGGGCGACGCCGTCGCGGTCGCGACGCGCATGAGCGCGATCGGGCTCGGCAACGACTTCGGTGGCTCGCTGCGGCTCCCGGCGTACGCGGCAGGTGTCTGCGGGCTGCGTCCCTCGCGGGGGCTGGTCCCTCGCGCGGCTGTCCGTGAGAGCGGCGTCGCACTGACGCTGCAGAGCTTCTCGGTGAACGGGCCGCTCGCCCGCCGCGTCGACGACCTCGAACTCGCCCTCGACGTCGTGCGGGGGTGGGATGCCGACGACCCGGTGTCGCTCGAGGCTCCCCGCGTACGGCCCGACGCGCGGCCCCGACGGGTCGGCGTCGTGCGGGATCCGCTGGGCTGGGGCGCCGACGAGCAGGTGCTCGCCGCAGTCGACCGGGCGGCGGCATCCCTCTCTGGTGCCGGTTGGGAGATCGTCGAGATCGAGCCGCCCCTGCTCGAGGAGGCGGCGGTGCTGTGGCGCCGCCTGTCGTGCACCGACATGCTGACCTCGCTCACCCCCGAGGTCCTCGGCGCGCCGCTCGGACGCTCGGCGACCCGGTTCCTCCGGGACAGCACGGCGGCTGCGCGTCCGTACGAGACCGCGGCCGAGTACGCGCAGGCGTGGGCGCGCTCGGCCGTCGTCGCGGCTCGGTGGCGGCGGCTGCTCCTCGAGGTGCCGCTGATCCTCGGACCGGTGTCGACCTCCCGCATGCGCGAGCCCGATCACGACCTGGGCGGAACGGATGCCGCCGACCGGGCCTGGCGCGACCTCCGGCTCACGGTCGCGGCCAACTTCCTCGGCCTGCCGGCGCTCGCGCTGCCCACCGGGCTCGACGACGGCGGACTGCCCACCGGCGTGCAGGTGATCGGCCCGATGTTCGGCGAGGACCTGGTCTTCGCCGCGGCGCGGGACATCGAGGCGGCCGTCCCGCCGCTGCCCGCCCCACCGGTGTGACCCCGGGAACGAGCGAACACGCGGCGCCGCCGAAGCGACGCCGCGTGTTCGCGGTGATCAGGCCGTCCGGCGGCGCCGGAACACGGCCAGCGCCCCGAGAAGGAGCAGCATTCCGCCCAGGAGGGCCAGGAAGGTGGCATCCGCGCCCGACCCGGTCTGCGCGAGCGACCCGCCGGCTGCGGCCCCGGCGACGTACCGGAAGCCGTCCTCCAGCACGCCCGTCCCGCATGTGCCTGCGCCGACGACGGTGACATCGACCGTCCCGGCGGTCGCCGCCTTCGGCGTCAGGGCGCGGATCGTGGTGTCGTTCACCACTTGGAACTCCGTGGCCGGGATGCCGCCGAACAGCACGGCGGTGGCGCCGGTGAAGCACTGCCCCGTGATGGTCACGATGGTGCCGCCACCGGTCGGTCCCGTGCCGGGTCGGGTGCCGTCGACATCGGTGACCGGGTAGTACACGAACGAGCCGGGGTCGCTGATGCCGTCCGGGCCGGTCACGAGAACCAGCGCCGGACCCGGGGTGCCCGGAGGCGTCGTCACCCGGATCTCGGTGTCGCTGACCACCGTGAGGTCGGTGCCCGGCACGCCGTCGAAGGTCACGGAGGTCACGCCGGTGAAGTTCCACCCCGTGATGGTGACGGCGGTTCCGCCTGTCTCGGGGCCCGAGGCGGGCTCGAGCGAGGTGATGACCGGCTCGTCCAGGTACTCGTACCCGTCGGGCAGCGTGTCCTCGCCGCACGCGGCGGAGCCCACGACCGTGATGTCGACGATCCCCACGCCGGCAGGGGCGACCGCGGTGATCTGCGTGTCGCTGACGACGGTGAAGCTCATGGCCGGCCTGTCGCCGAAGAGCACCTCGGTCGCCCCTGTGAAGCACGAGCCGGTGATGGTGACCGTGTTCCCGCCTGCCTCCGGTCCGATCTCGGGCTCCACGCCGTCGATCTCGGTGCCCGGAACGAAGGTGAACCGGCCCGCGTCGGCATCCGCCACGGGGTGCTGCACGACGACCGGCACGGTGGCGGGGGCGTGCGCCGGGGTCGTCACCCGGATCTCGGTGTCGCTGACGACGGTGAAGCCGGTGCCGGGGATGCCGTCGAAGGTCACGCCGGTCGCCCCGGTGAATCCTTCGCCGGTGATCGTGGCGAGGGTGCCGCCGTCCTCCGGTCCGGAGGTCGGGCTCAGGTCGGCGACCGTCGGCACGTCGAGGTAGTCGAAGTCACCGGCGCCGACGTCGCCGCCCGGGTGCTGCACGCTCACGGGCGCGAGGCCGGGGACGTGCGCCGGAGTCGTCACCCGGATCTCGGTGTCGCTGACGACGGTGAAGCCGGTGCCCGGGATGCCGTCGAAGGTCACGCCGGTCGCGCCGGTGAAGCCCTCGCCGGTGATCGTCACGACGGTGCCGCCGGTCTCCGGACCTGAGGTGGGCTCGAGGTCGGCGACGACGGGGGGTGCGATGTACTCGTAGGCATCCTCCACCACGGCAGTGCCGCAGTCACCGGCGCCGACGACGCTCACGTCGACGATGCCGGTGCCGGCGGGCACGATGGCGGTGATTCGCGTGTCGCTGTTCACGACGAAGCCGGTCGCGGCGGTGCCGCCGAACAGCACCGCCGTCGCGCCGGTGAAGCAGTCGCCGGTGATGACGACCTCGTCGCCTCCTGCCTCGGGGCCGGAGCCCGGCTCGACGCCGTCGATCTCCGCCACGTCGAAGTACTCGAACTCCATCGGCTCGGACGGTCCCACCTCGTTGGTCACGACCACGTCGACGACGCCCGGGGCGTGCGGCGGGGTGACCACCGTGATCTCGGTGTCGTTCACGACGGTGAAGGGCACCTCAACGCCGTCGACGGTCACGGAGGTGGTGCGGGTGAAGTCGTCACCGGTGATGGTCACGGAGGTGCCCCCGGTCTCGGGGCCGCGACCCGGCACGATCGACGTCAGCACCGGCGCATCCGGCTCGACGTAGGTGAAGGCATCCTCCTGTGTCGCGTCGCCGCACTCGGTGGGGTTCACCACGGTCACGTCCACGGGGCCGACGGCGCCCGCGGGCGCGAGCACCCGGATCTCGGTGTCGCTGACGACCGTCAGGTCCGTCCCGGGCTGGTCGCCGAAGAGCACCTGCGTCGCACCGGTGAAGCACGTGCCGGTGATCGTGACCGGGTCGCCACCGGCGGTCGAGCCGCTGTCAGGCGCGATCCCGTCGATGCGGGTGACGTTGTAGTAGGTGAAGGTGAGGGTGGACGTCGAACCCTCGGAGTTCGTGACCGTCACGGGAACGGCGCCGGGCGCGGCCTGCGACGGCGCGGTCGTGCGGATGTCGCCGTCCGGGTCGATCGTGAAGGACTCCACCGGCACTGTGCCGAAGAGGATCTCGGTGACATCGCCGAGATTGTCGCCCGTGATCGTCACATCGGTGCCGCCGGTGAGCGGTCCGCGCACGGGCGTCATGGCGAGGTTCGCGGGGACGACGAGCGGGATGGCGCGCACGGTCGCCGAGGCCAGATCCAGGGCGATCGCGCCGCCCGTGATGCCCGGGGCGACTGTCAGGGCGACGGCGCGCTGGGTGAAGGAGCCTGCGTCCAGGCCGTTGGGATCGCGGAACTCTCCCTGCTCCTCCTGCACGTTCACGACGATCGTCACGACCCGGTTCAGGGCGGCCAGCACCGGCTGCAGGGCGCTCACCGCGCTCGTGAGCGTGGCGGTGAGGGATCCTTCCAGCGCCTCCACGTTCGAAGTCGTGCCGACGACGGCGCCGACGGCCGGCACGATGGTGCCCAGCACGTAGCCCGTGATCGGCGTGAGAAGCGACCCCACGGGTAGGCCGGCGATGTCGGTGCCCTCGAGCGACACGGCGGGGGGCGCGGAGCCCGGGGTGCCGAGGAAGCCGCCGAGCGTTCCGTCGATCGTGATGGCGAGGTTCCCGATCGGAAGGACCGTGCGGACCCCCGCGGCGATCGAGATGTCGAGGCTCGTGGTGTTCAGCACGGTGTCGAGGGCCGAGGACAGCGCCGTCGGCAGCTGGTCGGTGAGGATGTCGCTGAGCGCCTCGGCGATCGTGGGGTTCAGTCCGGCATCCGAGAGCAGCGTCGTGTTCGCGGGAAGGTCGTTGAGCGCGTACAGCTCGTCGAGGTCGATGACGATCTCGCCGCTGCCCAGCGTCAGGGAGAGCGGTCCGGAGACGAAGCGGTCGTCCGAGACGGCGTCGAGGGCCGCGCCCAGGTCGGCCGAGAGCGTCGCGGCGACGGAAGGATCGTCGAGGTCGACCAGACCCAGGAGCAGGCCCTCCAGGATGGCGTCGATCCCGCCCAGCAGTCCGCCGACGGTCGTGTCGATGGGGCCGCCGTCGCCGGCGAGCGCGTTGACGCTGGTGCTCGTCGACGCGAGAGTCGCGTCGAGGCTCTGCGCGACCTCGCCCAGGACCGGCGAGGTGAGGGTGAGCTCGCCGCTGGCGATCTGGTAGTCGCTCGACACAGTCACCGCACCGGGAGCGCGGGTGGCCTGAGCGGATGCCGACACGGCGCCGAGCTCCAGGGACAGCGTGTCGATCAGCGCGTCGACGCCGACGGCCTCGAGCACCGGGCCGAGGTTGAGGGTGGTGTTCTCACCGGGCGCTCCCGTGCCCGCCTGGATGGCGCCGTCGGAGCCGATGAGGCCCGATGAGGCGAACGCGTTCCCGACGACCGCGCGGCCATACTGACCGGTTGCGCCGAGAGTGAGGACGTCGTTGCCGCCGAACAGCTGCATGCCCAGACCCAGGTCGATCAGGCTGAGCGCCGTCGAGTCGATGGCGGCGTCGGCCACGCCTCCGGGCGGAAGGTCCCGGTAGGCACCGGCGAGAGCGGCGACGGCATCGAGGTCGACCAGGCCGCCGCCGGAGAGGAACAGGCCCTCGGCTTCGGCCCGGTCGTCCGCCGCGGCGAGGGCCGCGCCACCGCCGAGGGTGGTGAGGACGATGCCCGTCACGACGCCTGCCGCCGCGGCGGCTGTCACCCGTCGCGGGCTGCGCTTGTCACCCCCTCTCGATCTCGACGACGTCCAAAGCGATCGCGGTTCGAGCATGTCGACTCCAAGTCGGGGCGTCCTCGCGGACTGGGGACCCGCAAGGTGGCTGCGCGCGCGTCGCGAGCTGGGACTCGCAGGAGGGCTGCGCACGGCCGCGCCTCGAACCTAGGGTTCCGACGCGCGCCTTTCGGGGCCGTTTCGCGGACTTCAGTCGATCCTGAGGCGCTGTTTGCCGACTGTTAGGGGTATCCCTGGGTTTCCACTGGCCATCTCACGCCGGCCTCCCGTGGGGAGCCGGGCTGTCAAGCCCCGTGTGAGAGCCCGTGCGGACCGGGATCCTGGTAGCGATCCGAGGAGGACTTCTTCATGACCGACCCCGCGTCCGAACCCCACGGCCCCGAGAAGCTGCCCGATCAGCAGCCGGCCGACCCGACAGACCTCACCAACCAGCCGGCGCTGCAGTCCGGCGCGACGTCTCGCTGGCTCGTGCCGGCCGCAGTGCTGACCCTGATCGCGCTCGTGCTGTATGCCTGGGCGTTCTCGCTGCAGCTGATCCTGCCGATCATCGGCATCGTCTACGTGCTCGTGATGCTCGCGCTGATGATCCTCGTGTCGCGCCGGCGGGGAGACGCTCGGCGCAAGAACGTGCGTCTGGCGTGGTACATGGGTGCGCTCGCGGCCGGGGCCCTCATCGTCTTCCTCGGCATCTACGCTGTCGAGATCCTTCGGGTCGCGCCGAACGGCTGAGGCCACCCTTGTCTTTTCTATCGAAGAACGATAGCTTGAAGCCGTTCTTCGATAGAAAGGTACGCCGGTGGGAAGAAAAACCATCCTGGCGCTGCGCGTCGTGATCGCGCTGTCGCTGCTGGGCTCGCTGTTCGTGCAGACGGTCCTCCTGCCGCTGATCTGGATCGACCTCGAGGGCGCGGAACTGTGGGCTCGCATCGCGTTCGTGACGATCGCGGCGCTGTGGATCGTGACGCTGCAGGTCACCGCCATCTGCATCTGGCAGCTGCTGACCCTGGTCCGCCGCGGCGCGGTGTTCTCGTCGGCATCCTTCCGTTATGTCGACGTCATCATCGGTGCCATCGCCGCCGCCGCCGTCCTCACCTTCGCCCTCGCCGTCCTGCTCGCGCCCGGGCCGACCGCGCCCGGCGTCGTCGGGCTGGTGTGCGGGGCGGCGCTGGTGACGGCGGGCGTCGCCCTGGTCATCGTCGTGATGCGGATGCTGCTGGCCCAAGCGGTCGACCGCGAGTCCGAAGCGCGCCGCCTGCGCTCCGAGCTGGACGAGGTGATCTGATGCCCATCATCGTCGACATCGACGTCATGCTGGCCCGACGCAAGATGGCCGTCGGGACCCTCGCCGAGCGCGTCGGCATCACGCCGGCCAATCTCGCAGTGCTCAAGAACGGTCGTGCCAAGGCTGTGCGGTTCACGACGCTCGATGCTCTGTGCGAGGTGCTGCAATGTCAGCCCGGCGACCTGCTGCGCTGGGAACCCGACCAGGCCGCGACGGCGGAACCGGAAGAGCGCGGTCTGGCCGAGTCGTCGGCCTGATCGGGGGCGGACGCCTCAGACGCGTTGGAGTGTGTCGCGGGGGTGCACGCCGTATTCGGCGCGATAGTACGTGGCGAAGCGCGACACGTGAAGGAAGCCCCAGCGGCGCGCGATCTGCGCCACCGATCCGACGCCGCGCACGAGGTCGTCGTGGGCTCCGGCGATGCGCGCACGGCGAAGGTACTCGCGGGGCGAGACGCCGAACTCGCGCTTGAACGCGTACTGGAGGCCTCGGGTGGAGATGTGCACCGACTGCGCCACGTCGTCGATGGTGATCGGCAGACGCGCGTGCTCATCCATGAAGGCCGCGGCCCGTCGCGCCGTCGTCGGCGCCGGCGACCGCTGCGCCGGGCTCTCGAGGGCGCGCAGGAAGGTCGTGGGGAACGTGGTGAGCGTCGTGACGAGCGCGTGGCGGGTCAGCTCGGCTTCGAGCAGCGCGTGGGTCTCGCCGGGGGCCGCGAGCGTCGCGAGAGACGTGTGGACATGCCGGTGCACGTTCTCCCACAGGGCTCCAGCGGTGGAACTGATCGGCGACGAATCGGTGACCCGGAGCTCGAGGCGATCGTCTCCCGTGAGCCGACGGGCGAGCTGCTGCGCGGCCGCGCGGTGGAAGACGAAGGCGCGCACCTCCGCCATGTCTTCCCAGCCCACGAGCACCGGCGCGTCCGAGCAGGCCCACGGCGACCGTGGATCCAGGTCGCGCCGAGCTTCGTTCACCCAGCCGTCCTCGACGACCACTCGGCATGCGAGGAGCTGATCCTCAGGCTGCACGGTCGACCGGACACCGGCTGAGAGCTCGTAGCGGATGACGCTGAAGTCGGCCACCTGTGCCGACGCCCAGGCGAATCGGCAGCGCTGGGGATCGAGCGCCTGAACACGCGCCGAAGGGACGAACTCCGACCACGTCTCCTGCACCGTCTCCACATCGCTGCTGGAGCGTCGGAGTACGTGCGGCATCGGGTCCGAGGTTATCGCAGGCGGGGCGTACGGCAGCGGTCCGGAACACCTCGGCAGGCGCGTGACCGCGTCTCTTTGCCATCCGCGGTCGCCTCGCGCAACCCCCTCTGCACCGGGAGGGATCCGGGTGAGAGTCGAAGGAGACCGAGGAGGACCGAATGAAAGCCATGACGTATCGCGGGCCCTACAAACTCCGCGTCGAGGAGAAGCCCGATCCCGTGATCGAACACCCGAACGACGCCATCGTCCGCGTCGAGCTGGCGGCCATCTGCGGATCGGACCTGCACCTGTACCACGGCATGATGCCCGACACCCGGATCGGCCACACGTTCGGCCACGAGTTCATCGGGACGGTCGAGGAGATCGGCCCGTCCGTGCAGAACCTCGCAGTCGGCGATCGCGTGCTGGTGCCGTTCAACGTCTACTGCGGCAGCTGCTTCTTCTGCGCGCGCGGCCTGTACTCCAACTGTCACAACGTGAACCCGAACGCCACGGCGGTCGGCGGGATCTACGGGTACTCGCACACCACGGGCGGGTACGACGGCGGTCAGGCGGAGCTCGTGCGTGTGCCTCTCGCGGACGTCGGGCCGTCGGTGATCCCCGACGACATCCATCCCGAGGACGCTCTTCTGCTGACGGATGCCTTCTCCACGGGCTACTTCGGCGCTCAGCTCGCCGACATCGAGGAAGGCGACACCGCGGTCGTGTTCGGTGCGGGCCCGGTGGGGCTGGCGGCCGCACGATCGTGCTGGCTCATGGGCGCGGGACGAGTCATCGTCGTCGATCACCTCGACTACCGGCTGCGCAAGGCCGAGGAGTTCGCGTTCGCCGAGACGATCAACTTCGGCAAGGTCGGCGACATCGTGCGCGAGCTCAAGTACGCCACGGGCGGGCTGGGCGCGGACGTCGCGGTCGAGGCGGTGGGCGCCGAAGCCGACGGTCACGTGCTGCAGCACGTGACCTCCGCCAAGCTGAAGCTGCAGGGCGGCTCGCCGGTGGCGCTGAACTGGGCCATCGACTCCGTCCGCAAAGGCGGCACGGTCTCTGTCATGGGAGCCTTCGGGCCCATCTTCAGCGCGGTCAAGTTCGGCGATGCCGTGAACAAGGGGCTGACGATCCGGACCAACCAGGCACCGGTGAAGCGCCAGTGGCCGCGCCTGTTCGAGCACATCCGCGCCGGGCACATCTCGCCGCGCGACATGATCACGCACCGGTTCCCCCTCGACGACATCGCCGAGGCGTACCACGTGTTCTCATCCAAGCTCGACGACATCATCAAGCCGATCGTCGTTCCGGCCCCCTGACCGCCGGCGCCGCACACATCACGCCCTGACGACTCACTCGGAGGAATCATGCCGTACACCGCAGACAAGCCCATCCCGCCGCCGGACAGCTCCTCGCTGCGCGAGCGCATCCCCGGCTGGGGTGCCGACCTCGATCCGGCCAACCGGCCGGCGTTCCCTCACGAGCAGCCGGGCATCCCGACCGGCGCCCACTGGGAGCTCCCGGAACAGCAGCCCGAGAAGCAGCCGCGCGAACGGTCCGTCGAGCACACGCGACTGACGCCGGTCTTCGGCACGGCGCAGCCGCTGCACGGGCTCTCGGGAAGGATCCGCCGCTTCGCGTACGACACCTACAGCGAAGGTCAGGCAGCGCACTGGCTGCTGCTCATCGTGGGCGACCGCGTGGACGCCATCACGTCGCATCTGCGATCGTTCGTCTCCGCTCGCCCGGATGAGCCCATCTCGCAGTCGGGCATCCTGGGTGAGCGCGGTCGCCGTCCGGTCGCGTCCCGGGTGGCGCCGGGACGCATCGACCTCAAGCACACCTGGCTCGACCCGATCCTCGTGGTGGGCCCATGGCTCCTCGTCGCCTACGGGGTGTTCAAGGTCGGCAAGGCGATCGTGAGGCCGGGCTCGCGGCGATCGTCGTGATCCGTTCCGGCGGGTCGCCGGCGGCTGAGGCCGCTCGAGCGACGCGCTGACGCGATCGCGCCGGCATCCTCCTGTCGTCAGGGGATGCCGGCGCGATGCTGTGATGCTGTTCGCCGTCGCGGCTGTCAGTCCTTACGAAGGGCGTCGCCCTTGTGCGCCGCGCGCTTGCCGCTCTTGTCCGACTCGACGATGTAAGACGGCTCGTCCTCCGAGGCGGTGAAGTGCTGTCCGTCGAAGGTGAAGTCCTTCGTGCGGCGCTCGACGATATGGCCGTGTGTGCGGCCCTGCGAGGTCTTCCAGCTCACCCGGTCGCCCTTGGACAGATTCTTCGTCATGGCCGTCTGGTCACCGCGGCACGTCGCCGCGCCACGCGCCGGTCTCGTGGCCGGTCTTCTCGATGAACTTCTTGAAGTTCTCGAGGTCCTTCTTCACGGCGTGCTTCCCAGCGCCCACGAGCGAACCGAGCTTCTCGATCGCGTCCGCCGGCTCCCAGTCGATCTGCACGGTGACGCGCGAGGAGTCGTCGTCGAGCTTGTGGAACGTCACGACGCCGGCGTGCGCGGTGTCGCCGCTGGTGCTGCGCCACGCGACCCGCTCATCCGGGTGCTGCTCGGTGATCTCGGCGTCGAACTCGCGCTCGAACATGCCGACCTTCACCTTCCAGCGCAGATGCGTGTCGTCGTACTGCGTGATGGACTCGACCTCGTCGAGGAAGTGGGGGAAGCTCTCGAACTGCGTCCACTGGTTGTAGGCGGTCGTGACGGGAACGTTGACGTCGATGCTTTCGATGATCTGGCTCATGGCTTCTCCTGAGTGGGGTCGGTGCCGGTCGGTCGAATGTCAGGATTCGGGTGGGACCGGGAAGGTCGGCTCTTGCGGATTCGGCGCCGGCGGCTCCTCCGGCGTCGGCGCCAGGGGCTCGCTCGGATAGGGGCGTTCCGGTTCAGGCACCGACGGCTCGCTCGGCATCGGCGCGCCAGGTGTCGGCGCCCCGGGCGCCGTCGGGTCCGGGGGCATCTGGCCCGGCAGGGGCTCGGGCGATGTCGGATCGGTGGTGCTCACGGTTCCTCCTCGGGGCCGTACGGCCGACCGCCACGCTGGACGGGCGACGGCTCATGCTCCAGCATCCGCGGGCGGGGAGAGCGATCGCACCCCCTTGACCACGGCAGTCCTGCCGCGCTATCGCGCACGGACGGCTACGGTGGCTCCAAGCGGGGAGGAGGGGCGGATGTGGTCGCTGCAGTGATCATCCGCGTGGCGGACCTGATCATCCACGTCGCGCTGATCGTCCTGGGGTTCCTCATCGTCGACGCGGAGAACGCCAAGCTGACGATGGACCTGCTGGCCGTGTGGTCCGTACTGGGAACGCTCTACTGGCTCGCCGCGGTGATCGCGGTGGGATCGAGCGTGCGGCGCTCCCGCCCAGGTCTGCCGGGGTGGCTCTCGCGGTTCGAGCTGCACCCCGTGATCAGCATCATCGTGACCATCTCGACCTTCACCACGAGCGCCGTGGGCATCATCGCGGCGGTCGAGATCCTCGTGCTGAGGGATGACCCCGAATGGGCGGGGTGGGTGGAACCGGTGGCGGTGTGGGCGATGCTGCTCTCGTGGGCGCTGTTCCAATGGGGCTTCGCGCGGATCTACGAGCGCCGGTGCCGGCAGGACCCCACCCCTCAGCTGCACTTCCCTCGGACACCGGAGCCTCGCCTCGGGGACTTCGTGTACTTCTCCTACACGAACGCCACGACATTCTCGGTCTCGGATGTGCAGGTGCTCACGACGCGCATGCGCTGGACCGTGGTGTGGCACACCACCCTGAGCTTCTTCCTCAACGCCCTCATCATCGTGCTGGCGTTCAGCACGATCATCAGCGGGTGACAGGCGACGACGCCACCCGCGGAACGGGCGGCGTCGTCGACACCCTGCGTGAGCCGCTCAGCTCAGGCCGTTCTCCGCGAGCCAGTCCGTGGCGATGTCCTCCGACGAACGCTGCTCCTGCGTCGACTGCACGTTGAGGGCTACGAGACCTTCCGGAGTGAGAGCCGCGCTCACCTCGTTGATGACGTCCGCGATCTCGTCGGCGACGTCCTCGTTGACGAGCGGGACCACGTTCGAGGCGAGGAACAGGCCTTCGGGGTCCTCCAGCGTCACGAGGTCGTCCGTCTCGATGCGCGGGTCGGCGCTGTAGACGTTCGCAATCTGGATGTTCCCCGCCACAAGCTCGTCCACGGTGGTGTCGGCCGTCGCCTGGAACGTCACCGTGACTCCGTAGACCTCCTGCAGACCCTTCGGCCCGTACGGGCGCTCCTCGAGCTCGGGCGCGCCGCCGAGCACCAGGCCGTCGATCCCCGCGAGGTCGGCGATCGAGCTGACGTCGTTCTCCTCCGCGAACGCGGCTGTGACGTTGTAGGAGTCCTGGTCGGTCGCGGAGGACTGATCGAGCACCGTCAGGCCCTCGGGCAGCGCCTCCTGCAGCGCGGCGTAGACGTCGTCGCTGGTCGTCGCTGTGGTCTCGGGATCGAAGTACTGCAGCAGGTTGCCGGTGTACTCCGGGAAGAGGTCGATCGAGCCGTCCTCGATCGAGGGCATGTAGGCATCGCGCTGACCGATGTTGAACTGGCGTTCGACCTGGAACCCGGCGCCCTCGAGAGCCTGCGCGTAGATCTCGGCGATGATCTCGTTGGAGTAGTACGCCTGCGAGCCGACGACGATGGTCGACGTGTCGGCGGCCGCGCCGCCTCCCCCGCCCTGCAGCGGATCGGATGCCGCGCATCCGGCGAGGACGACCGAGGCGAGAGCCGTGGCGCCGAGTGCAAGCGTCAGGCGGCGGGTGCGTGTGGTGGGCATTGCGGAACCTCCGGGGTGGGTGGGGGTCAGGCGGAAGAGTCGGCGAGCAGAGTGCGGGCCTGCGAGCGGGCGGTGGCATGGGAACGATGACCGGCGGTGCGGGTGGCTGTGGACCGCGAGAGCAGCGCGAAGACGCCGTCCAGAACGAGGGCCAGGAGGATCACGACGATCGATGCGCCGAGAATCTGATCGAAGCGGCGGATGTTGATGCCCTGGATCAGGTAGAACCCGAGTCCGCCGAGGCCGACGTACGCCGCGATGGTCACGGTTGCGACCACCTGCAGCGTCGCGGAGCGCAGACCGCCGATGAGAAGAGACAGTCCGAGAGGCATCTCGATCCGGAACAGGATCTGCCACTGCGTCATTCCCATCGCCCGGCCGGCGTCGATCACCGACCGGTCGATGGCCTCGATGCCGGCGTAAGCGCCGGCGAGGATCGAGGGGATCGCCAGCAGCACGAACGCCGCCACCGCCGCTTCGGTCTTCTGCGTGACGCCCAGAACCATCACCAGGAGCGTGACCACGCCCAGGGCGGGCAGAGCGCGGGCGGCGCCGGACAGGAACACCGCGACTTCGCGTCCGCGGCCGGTGTGGCCGATCAGCCAGCCGAGCGGGATCGCGATCACGGCGGCGATCAGGACCGAGACGAAGGTGAATGCCAGGTGCTGCAGGATCGCGACAGGCAGGGGAAGGGCTCCGCCGAGGCGGTCGGAAGAGAGGATCCACACGAACGCGTCGATGAAGGGATTCATGCTGTCACCGCCCTCGCTCGAGGTGGTCGCGGCCGCGTCGCACTGGTCCACGGCATGAGGGCGCGTCCGAGCAGCACGAGCAGCAGATCGACGATCAGCGCCACGACGACGACCGCCACGACGCCGGCGAACACCTCCTCGACGATGCGCCGCTGGTAGCCGTTCGTGAACAGGTAGCCCAGGTTCTGAACGCCGACCAGGATTCCCACGGTGGCGAGCGAGATCGTCGAGACCGCCGTCACGCGCAGCCCGGCGAGGATCACCGGCCCCGCGAGCGGGAGGTCCACGGTCCAGAAGCGTCGCCACGGGCCGAAGCCCACCGCGACCGCGGCGCCACGCGCATCGGCATCGACCGAGCCGAGTCCGTCCGACACCGAGCGGGTCATGATCGCGACCGCATAGATCGTCAGCGCGATGACGACGTTCGACTCGGACAGCATGGGGATGCCGACGGCCGCGGGGATCAGCGCGAAAAGGCCGAAAGACGGCACCGTGTACAGCAGGCTCACCCCGGTCAGCACTCCGCCGCGCAGCCGGGTGTAGCGGAACGCCGCCCACCCGATCGGCAGCGAGATGAGGAATCCCACGGCGATCGCGATGGCGCTCTGACGCAGGTGGTCCACCGTCAGCTGCCCGATGAGATCCAGGTTGTCCAGCACCCAGTTCACGGGGCGTCCTCGACGAGCACGCCCTGGGTCCGTCCGGCCTCGTCGACCAGGACGGCGCCGCGCGGCGTCTGCTTGCGGCGCAGGGCGCGAGCGCCGCGCTCCACGCCGATGAACTCGGCGACGAAAGCGCTGGCCGGGTTCTCGATGATCTCGCTCGGGGTGCCGACCTGCGCGATCCGCGCGCCCTTCTGGAGGATCACCACCTGGTCGCCGAGGAGGAACGCCTCGTCGATGTCGTGGGTGACGAAGACGATCGTCTTGTCGAGCTCCTCCTGCAGCCGCAGCGTCTCGGCCTGCAGCTCCTTGCGCACGATCGGATCGACCGCGCCGAACGGCTCGTCCATCAGCAGGATGTTCGGGTCGACCGCCAGCGCGCGCGCGACGCCGACCCGCTGCTGCTGTCCTCCGGACAGCTGACCGGGGTAGCGGTCGGCGAGGGACCGGTCCAGCCCGACCACGTCCATCAGCTCCCGGGCACGCTCGCGCGCCTGGCGTCTCGGCACGCCGTTGAGGACCGGGACGGTGGCGATGTTGTCGACGACGGAGTAGTGCGGCAGCAGGCCTGCGTTCTGCAGCACGTAGCCGATGCCGCGCCGCAGCTTGACCGGGTCGCGCCGCGAGATCGGCTCGTCGTCGATGAGGATCTCCCCGGTCGTCGGCTCGACGAGGCGGTTGATCATCCGCAGCAGCGTCGTCTTGCCCGATCCGGACGAGCCCACGAGCACGGTGGTCTTGTGCGCAGGGAGGAATAGGCTGAAATCCTCGACAGCGGCAGGGCCGTCGCCGAAGCGCTTCGATACCGCGCGGAACTCGATCGCCATGCTGTCCTTTCGGCGGGATTCAAGGAAACCACAGGCGTCGGACATGGGCGCCGAACCTGTCGCACCCCGACGTCGGCCGGCGCCGCTACGTTGGGCGGATGAGCACACGCGAGTACGACCTCGTCGTCGTGGGAGCGGGGCCGGTCGGCGAGAACGTGGCCGATCGTGCCGTTCAGGGCGGATTGTCGGTGGCGGTCGTCGAGGGGGAGCTGGTCGGCGGCGAGTGCTCGTACTGGGCGTGCATCCCCTCCAAGGCGCTGCTCCGACCGCAGGCGGCGCTGCGAGCGGCGCGCGATGTCGAGGGTGCGAAGCAGGCGGTGACCGGATCGCCGGATGTCGCGGCGACGCTCGCCCGGCGCGATGCGATCGTCCACCACTGGGACGATGCGTCCCAGGTGAGGTGGCTGGAGGGCGCGGGAGTCCACCTTGTGCGCGGGCGGGGGAGGCTCAGCGGTGAAAGCCGGGTGACCGTGACGGAGGCCGACGGGCATGAGACGATCCTGATCGCCCGCCACGCCGTCGCCGTGTGCACGGGGTCGGATCCGCTCGTGCCCGACATCCCGGGTCTGCGTGAGGCCCGGCCATGGACGAGCCGGGACGCCACCGGCGTGCGCGAGGTCCCGGCATCCCTCGCGATCATCGGCGGCGGCGTCGTGGGCAGCGAGATGGCCACGCTCTTCGCGTCGCTGGGTACCGCGGTCACGGTCATCGCTCGGTCGGGACTGCTTCCCGCCGTCGAGCCGTTCGCCGGCGAGGCGGTCGCCGCGGCGCTGCGGGATGCCGGCGTCGAGGTCCGCACCGGTGCGGGCGTGGACCGCGTGCGTCGGAGCGAAGGCGGCGTCGTCCTGTCGCTCTCGGACGGCTCGCAGGTCCATGCCGATGACGTTCTCGTCGCCACCGGACGGGAGCCGCGCACGAAGGATCTCGGACTCGACGCCATCGGCCTGCAGCCCGGGGACTGGCTCGACGTGGACGACACGATGCGCGTGCGGGGGTACGACTGGCTCTACGCCGTGGGCGACGTCAATCACCGTGCGCTTCTGACCCACCAGGGCAAGTACCAGGCGCGCGCGGCCGGCGACATCATCGCCGCACGCGCACGGGGAGACGCGGTCGACGACGGCCCGTGGGGGAGGCATGTCGCGACGGCGGATCACGGGGTCGTGCCGCAGGTGGTCTTCACCGATCCCGAGGTCGCCGCGGTAGGGCATACCGAAGCGTCCGCGATCGCCGCGGGCATCGGCATCCGGGTGCTCGACTACGACCTGTCGTGGCTCTCCGGAGCCAGCACGCGCGCCGACCACTATCGCGGCCGCGCACGGGCGATCGTCGACGAGGCGAGGCGCGTGATCGTCGGCGCCACCTTCGTCGGACCCGACGTCGCCGAACTCCTGCATGCAGCCACGATCGCCATCGTGGGGGAGGTGCCGCTCGACCGGCTGTGGCACGCGGTGCCGTCGTTCCCCACTGTCAGCGAGGTGTGGCTCCGATGGCTCGAGGCGTACGGGCGCTGACCCTGCTCGTCGTCGCTCAGGGGCCGGGGTAGGGGCGCTCCTTGAGGATCGTCGCCAGGTGCGCCGCGTGTCGCGCGAGTGTCGCCGTGGTCGAGGCGACCTTCTCCGGTGTATCGAGGAGGTCTTTGTAGTCGGTCGTGTGCATGGCCTCGCCGTTCCAGTAGACCCCGCCCTGCGAGGGGACGTTGAATCCGACATCGACGAGGCCCTGATAGAGCGCCGCCGTGACCGCATGGGCGCCGTCCTCGTTGCCCACCACGACGGTCACCGCGACCTTGCTCGACAGGATCGGCCGTCCGTCGTCGTCGGTCTCGGAGATCTCCGCGTCCAGCCGCTCGAGCACGCGCTGGGCGACGCTGGACATGTGGCCCACCCACGTGGGGGTCGCCATAACGAGGATGTCGCTCTGCATCAGCTTCTCGCGGATCTGCGGCCATTGGTCGCCATCGCCCATGTCGGCGAGGACACCGGGCCTGATGTCGTGGTCCACGACACGCAGCTGCTCGCCATCGACGCCATGCTGATCCAGCGCGTCCAGCACCTGCTGGGCGAGCAACTGGCTGCTCGACGGCTCCGGCGACGGCTTGAGGGTGCAGTTCAGAGCGATTGCGCGAAGCATCGGTGATCCCTTCTCGTCCACCGGCACGCTAGCCACGGCAGCGACGATCAACGCAGGGTCTTGACACGCCGTGACCCGATCGGACGCCGACCACGTCGCCGCGAGCGTTATTCCAGTACTAGAGTATCGCCATGACGCTCACGCCCTCGGAGCTGGTGGTGCTCGGGCTCCTCGTCGAGAAGCCCCGGCACGGCTACGAGCTGGAGCAGACCATCGAGCAGCGCGGCATCCGGCAGTGGGCGCCATTGGCGTTCTCGTCCATCTACTACGTGCTCACCAAGCTCGAGAAGCGCGGCCTGGTCGCGGCGCACTCGTCGTCGAGCGCCAGAACGCGGCGGGTCTTCACCGCGACGGATGCCGGGCGTGCGGAGGCCTCCGCGGCCGTGATCCGGGTCATCGCTCATCCGGCATCGCTCGCCTCGCCGCTCGCGATCGGTCTGGCGAATGCTCCGCTGGCGGATGCGGAGGACTTCGCGGGCGCCATCCGGACGCGCATGGCGGCGCTGGACGCGCAACGCCGTGCCGTGGAGGCGGCGCGGTCGGCTCAGCACCCGGTGCCCGAGCCCGCGGAGTGGGTGTTCTCGTACTCGCTCGCCATGCTGATCGCCGAACACGACTGGCTGGCCGCAAGACTGGAGGACATGCGATGAAGATCGACTTCAAGAAGGAGATCCCCTCGTACCGCGCGCGGCGGGGCGTCTTCGAGGCCGTCGATGTGCCGCCGCTGCAGTACCTGATGGCCGACGGGCACGGGGATCCCAACGTCGTGGCCGACTACGGCGAGGTCGTCTCGGCGATCTACGCGGTGGCCTACCGCCTGAAGTTCTTCAGCAAGCGGGAGCTCGACCGCGACTACGCGGTGATGCCCCTGGAAGGCCTGTGGTGGGCGGACGACATGGCGTCGTTCACCGGCGCGCGCGACAAGTCCCGCTGGGACTGGACGATGCTCAACATGGTGCCCGACTGGATCACCGACGACCACTTCGAGCGCGCCCTCGAGGCGGCCGCGGCCGCGGACGAGCCCGCCCCCGGGCTGAGCCGGCTGCGGCTGGAGACCTACGCCGAGGGCTTGTCGGTGCAGACGCTGCATGTCGGCTCCTTCGACGACGAGGCGCCCGTGCTGGCGCAGCTGCACGACGAGGTCATCCCCGCACGTGGCCTGCGCATGACGGGCAGGCACCATGAGGTCTATCTGAGCGACCCTCGCCGCACGGAGCCGACCAGGCTGCGTACGATCCTCCGCCAGCCGGTCGCCCCGGAAGACGCCGACAGCGGCGACTGACGCGCAGCTGATTCGCACTCCGCCCTCTTGTTGACCGATATATCGGTATGTATCGTCAGAGCATCCGCAGCATCGAGGCGAGGAGGTTCATCATGAACGGTTCGTTCGGGGAAGAGCGGTTCGGCTCGCGCCACCGTGGGCCCGATATCACAGGGCTGGGCGCCGGCCTGTGGGAGGCGATGGACCAGTTGCGCGGCATGTTCGAGACGCGACCGAGCGGCACCCGGATGGGCAAAGGCGACGTCCGCGCTGCGGTCCTCGCGCTCTTGGCGGAGCGGCCGATGCACGGCTACCAGATCATCCACGAGATCGAGGAGCGCAGCGACGGGTCGTGGAAGCCGAGCCCGGGATCGGTCTATCCGACGCTGCAGCTGCTCGCCGACGAGGGCCTGATCAGGGCCGAGGAGTCCGGCGGTCGGAAGACCTACTCGCTCACCGAGGCCGGGCGCGCCGAGGCGGAAGGGGCCGAGGGACGGTCGGCGCCGTGGGAGTCCTCGGGAGCGCGCGAGTCCGGCCGAGCAACGGCGCTCCCCAAGGCCGGGGCCCGGCTGGCGCAGGCGGCGGCGCAGGTCGGAAGCAACGGCACAGCGGAACAGGTCCAGCAGGCGGTCGATGTGCTCGACGAGGCTCGCCGCAAGATCTACGCCATCCTCGCGCAGGACTGACCGGATGCCGCCGGAATGCCGGCAGCGGACCATCGGCTCCTGAAGGTGAGGTCGATGGCCGACGCCGATCATCTGCGCGCCCGCTATCGCCGCATCCTGCGCTTCGCGGCAAGGTACATGGTTCAGGCGTGGTGGTTCGAGCTGTTCCTGCCGCGCATCGGTCTGAGCGCACTCGCAGCCCGCGGTCGCGCGGGGCGTCTGCGCGGCATCGCCCGAAGCTTCCACGGACTGGCGGTCTCGCTCGGCGGACTCATGATCAAGGTCGGGCAGTTCATGTCATCGCGGCTCGACGTGCTGCCGCCCGAGATCACCAAGGAGCTGGAAGGCCTTCAGGACGAAGTGCCGCCGGTGCCGTTCGCCGCCATCCGCGCCTCGGCCGAGGCCGAACTCGGGATGCCGCTGGAACGGGCGTTCACGTACGTGGATCCCGTGCCGCTGGCCGCGGCTTCGCTCGGTCAGGCGCACCGGGCGCGACTGACCGAGGCTGACGCCGATGACGCGGGATTCGCTGACGTCGTCGTGAAGATCCAGCGGCCGCACATCGACGAGATCGTCGATGTGGATCTCGCGGCGCTGCGGCGGGTGGCGCGCTGGCTGATGCGGGTGCGGGTGATCTCCGAGCACGTCGACCTGCCGCATCTGGTCGAGGAGTTCGCCCACACCAGCCGGGAGGAGATCGACTACCTCCACGAGGCGCGCAACGCCGAGCGGTTCGCGGAGAACTTCGCCGATGACCCGCGCGTGTCCGTCCCGGAGGTGGCGTGGGAGCGAACGACGCGGCGGGTGCTGACTCTCTCTGACGTCAGCGCGATCAAGATCAACGACGTCGATGAGCTGCGTGCCGCAGGCATCGACCCGGCGCAGGTCGCGGCGGAGTTCGCCACGGTGATGTTCGACCAGCTGTTCGCCGACGGCTATTTCCACGCCGACCCCCATCCCGGGAACATCTTCGTCACTCCCACCGCTGCCGGTGAGGACCGGGGGTGGCGGTTCACGTTCATCGATTTCGGCATGATGGGCCACGTTCCGGACCGCCTCCGCCGCAGCCTGCAGCGGCTGATCATCGCCGTCGCAGCGCGCAACGGCCGTCAGATGGTCGAGAGCATCCGCGATGTCGGCGTGCTGCTTCCATCGGCCGACACGGTGCAGCTCGAGCGAGCCATGACGGAGTTGTTCGCGCGGTTCGGCGGCATGGGATTCGCCGAGCTGCAGAAGGTCGATCCGCGCGAGTTCCGCGACTTCGCGACCGAGTTCGGCGATGTCGTGCGCGCCATGCCCTTCCAGCTGCCGGAGAACTTCCTGCTCATCGTGCGGGCGGTCTCGCTCACCTCCGGCATGTGCAGCTCGCTCGACCCGGCGTTCAACATCTGGGATGCCGTCGAGCCGTATGCCGACCAGCTGATCCGCGACGAGCGCGGCACCTTCGTGCAGGAGCTCGGTAACGAGGCCACAGCGGTGGGCGGCATCCTGGCACGCCTGCCCCGCCGCCTCGATGACGCCCTCACGCGCCTGGACGACGGCCGGACCATCGTCGACACGCCACGCCTCGATCAGCGCATCCGCGGTCTGGAGCGCATGGGTCGTCGCCTGCTGTCGGCCGTGCTCTTCGCGGGGCTGCTGATCGGGGGAAGCGTGCTTCTTGCCACGGCGCGGATCTTCGGCGGTGTCCTGATGTCGCTGTCGACGGTCCCGCTGCTGCACGCCCTCCTCGCGGGCATCGTGGGCCGTCGCAGCCCGCGCTGACCCGGTGGTCGACGGATGCCGTCGCGCCTGGGTTGGCCCCGGGACCCACCGGCCGTCAGACGCGGCGGTACGTCGCAGCCATGGGGCAGTCGAACGGGTCGCGCGCGGCGAGCCCGACGCGGTTGAGGTACGCGATGACGATGCCGTACGAGCGCCACAGGGTGGTCTCGGTGTAGGGCACGTCGAGCGTGCGGCACTGCTCGATGACGATCTGACGGGCGCGCGCGAGATGCGGGCGCGGCATGTTGGGAAAGAGGTGGTGCTCGATCTGGTAATTGAGCCCGCCCATCAGCCAGGTCGCCCACCAGCCGCCCCCGACGTTGCGCGAGGTGCGGACCTGCTTGCTGAAGAAGTCGAGCTTGGCGTCCTTCGCGATGACGGGCATGCCCTTGTGATTCGGGGCGAACGACGCGCCCATGTAGACGCCGAAGACCGCGAGCTGCACGCCGAGGAAGGCGAAAGCCATGCCGAGGGGGAGGAACACGAAGACCGGGGTCCAGATGATGCCGAACCTGAGGGCCAGCATGCCGAGCTCGATCCAGCGTCCCTTGACCGGCTCGCGGCTGAACAGGTGCTTGAACGCGATGAAGTGCAGGTTGAGGCCCTCGAGCGTGAGGAGCGGGAAGAAGAGCCATCCCTGACGGCGAGTGATGAAGCGGCGCACGCCGCGGGCGGTGGCGGCATCCTCGTCGAGGAACGAGATCGTGTCGATCTCGATGTCGGGGTCCTTGCCGACGCGGTTGGGGTTCGCGTGGTGGCGCGTGTGCTTGGTCGCCCACCACGAGTAGCTCATGCCCACGACGCCGTTCCCCAGGATGCGGGCCAGCCGATCGTTGGCGGGACCCGACGTGAGGATCTGGCGGTGCGCGGCCTCGTGGGAGAGGAAGGCGACCTGGGTGAACAGAATGCCGAGCGCGGCTGCGATGAGCAGCTGGAACCAGCTGTCGCCGAGGAGGATGAACCCGGCGACGCAGCCCGCGAAGGCGAGGGCGATGAGCATGCCGACCATGGCATAGAACCACGGGGTGCGGCGGAGCAGGCCGCTCTCACGGACCACCTGCGACACGTCGGTGTAGGCACGTGCGATCGGCGGGAAGTCGGAAGTGCTGGCGTAGGTCTGTCGAACGGGTCCGAGTCGCGGCTCGAGCGTAGTGGAAGAGATGTGAGCACCGGGTTTCGGTCGGGACCTTCTTCGGCCCGTCTGAGCAACGGCAATTGCCTATCGCTGTCCTCAGGTTACGCCGCCTTGTATAGACGGACCGGAATACGGGGCGACTCCCAGGTATCCGACAGGCAACCTCGATGTTCGGGCCGCCGTGGCGGGTGACGGCAAAGCGCCCGCCCCGTGACCGGGACGGGCGCTTGTGACCCGAGTCGGCATCGGCGCTGTCGCAGCGCCCGCCGGCCGAGTCGGATCAGAGTGCGCGGATGTTCGCAGCCTGCATGCCCTTGGGGCCGCGCTCGGCGTCGAATTCGACCTTCTGGTCTTCGCGGAGCTCCTTGAAGCCGTTGCCGGCGATCGCGCTGAAGTGCGCGAAGAGATCCGCCGAGCCGTCGTCGGGTGCGATGAACCCGTAGCCCTTCTCGGAGTTGAACCATTTCACGGTGCCAGTGGCCATCGTGTCTTTCCTTTTACTATTCGGGCCGCCGGAGCGACCGGGGGTGCCGCGCCGACGTATGCGGAGCGGACGTGTGAGAAGCATCGCACGCCGAGGCGCCGGTGCGGGTCGTGTGACGGATGCCGCCACCGCAGCGCGGGCGGCGTCGTGCGTGTCGTACGCGCCGAGGTCTTCTCCGAGCGCGCTGTGGGCGTGGATGCCGCGCAGAGTGACGTCGACGAAGCCGGCGTACTCGCCGGCGTGCGTAGCGACGAACACATCGTCGTCGGCCTGGCGCCAGTCGAGCACGGCGCGCGTGAGCACCGGCGAGGAGGTGAGAGTAGTCAAAAAAGCCTTGGGTCTGCGCGAATGTTCGTGGATGTCGCGCGAAAGAGATGGAGATGGAAGGGCCGCCGGTGGCGGTGTGGGCGTCTGCGCTCTGCTTCTCCACAATGAGGCAGAGGACTCGGACGCGCATGCCGAAAGGCAACCAACAGCCTAGCACGGATACGGCGTTCGCAATGACCACCACGGCGGGGAGGTCGGCGAGGCGCCGAGCGAGTCGGACGAGACCCTTGCCCGCGGCCGGCTGCGCGAGGATCGTGGAGGCATGGGCAGCGGTGCGGCTGCGTCGGCGTCTGGTGATGCGCGCGAGCGGGTGGTGGAGGCATCCCGGGCCCTCGCCGACGCCATCGTCGCGAACGACGCCGACCGGATCGCGCAGTGGTTGGCGGAAGAGTGGCGCCTCATCGATGAGGACGGCGAGACCTCGCGGATGCGGTTCCTCGAGGTGGTGCGCAGCGGCGAGCTGCGCCACTCGGAGATGCGGTCTGTCGGCGAGATCGAGGTGAGGGTCTACGGGAACGTGGCCATCGTCTTCGCGCGTGTGGTCAACACCGCGCACGTCGGGAGCCGCACGTTCGACGCGGACGAATGGACGACCGACGTGTTCGCGCTTCGCGACGATCGGTGGCGCTGCGTCCACAGCCACGTCACGTCCGTCCGGACCTGACGCACCTCGCCTTCGCGCCGCGCAGCATCCGCCGCAGCAGCAGTCGGGTCCAACGCACGGGAGGGAAGTCCCGCGGCCAGTGCACCACGACCGACCGCACCCCGCGCCACACGCGCCGCGCGAAGGCCCGCCCATCGGTGAAGGGTCGCATCGAGATCCCCATGGCGGCATCCCGCGCGTAGCCGATGCGGCAGCGCTCGCCGAGGTGGAACGCGAGGTCGAAGTCGTCGTGCACTTCGGGGTCGCCGCGATGCACACTCCATCGGATGCGCTCCCACGCCTCGCGTCGCATTCCGAGATTCGAGCCGAACAACGGCAGGTGCCCGAGCGACAGAAGGGCGACGATCGCGTACGCACCGAGGTACGTCGCGGCGAGCGTGACACGCAGCGCACGCGGCCCGTCCACGAAGCGGGCGCCCCCGCTGAGCGCCGCCACGCCCGGGCGTCGATCGAACGCGCCCATCATCGCGCCGATCCATGACGCCGCCGGAATGCAGTCGGCGTCGAGCCTCAGGATCACATCGCCGAGCGCGGCGTCGTAGCCCGCCGCGCTCGCGGCGGGGATCCCCGGGGTCTCGCACCGGATCACGCGGGCACCGTACTCTCGGGCGACGGCAGCCGAGGCATCCGTCGAGCCGTTGTCGACGACGACGACCTCGTCGGGCCGCCGTGTCTGCAGCTCGAGCGCGCGAAGGCAGCGGGCCAGCTCCCTCTCGTCGTCCTTGACCGGGATCACGACCGACACGGTGACAGCCTGCGCGCCGCGTGCACGCGCGGGATCCGTCACGACGGCATCCCGCTCGCCGCCGTTGCCGCCCGTCGGCGTTGCACTCCTGCTGCGCGATACCACTGGGCGCAGAAGACGACGATGATCACCGCCTCCACCCACGCGCCCGCGTAGTACATCAGCTGTGCGCCGGCGCGGACATCGGCCGCCGCGAAGGCCGCAGGCGGATGAGCGTAGAGGTACTTGGCCAGGACGCCGTGCGCCGCGAGCGCGAGCACGAGCACGGCCGCAGCGATGGGACGCGCGACTGGATGCGGGCGGGGGTCGGGGGAGATCATCGCCGCGGTGAAGAGGTACCCCGCAAGCAGGAGGTGTCCGTGCACGGCGACGTGCACGAGCGGGGAGGCCCGCATCGCGTCGAGGATCGGCGTGAGATAGATGAGCCAGAGCCCTCCCGCGCTCAGCACGGCGGCGGTCACCGGGTGGGTGAGCACCCTCGCCGGCGCGCTGCGCAGCAGTCGCGACAGTCGGCGCGCGGGCGTCGGCGCCAGAGACCGCAGTGCGAGCGTGACGGGCGCGGCGAGCACGAGCAGCAGGGGAGCGATCATCCCGGCCAGCAGATGAGCGGTCATGTGGGCGACGAAGCCCTCGTGTGCCGCCGCGGCGAGTGGTCCGCTGACGGATGCCGCAGCCAGCACGATGCCCGCGCACCAGCACAGCGCGCGACGCAGTGGCCACGTCCGGCCGCGGCGGCGGGAGATCGTCATCCCGGCGAGGTACGCAGCGATCGTGGTGGCCGCAAGGCCGACGACCAGCAGCTCGACGACGGGGAAGGGGCTCGCGGGGTGCATCGTGTGCATCGGAGAGCTCACCGGAGGCGCGACGCCGCCGCACCCGCGCTGCGCGTCCTGTACAGGATCACCGCTCCGGCGACGATCATCGCAAGGGCGACCACGTTCCAGACGAGGTCGTAAGGGAGGACGTTCTCGACGTATCGGATCTGGTGGATGCGCAGCAGGATGTGGTGCACCGTGCCGTCGTAGAGCTGGAAGATCCCCGCTCCGACCAGGACGCCGCCGATCCAGCGCGGCCAGTGCAGAACGCGGCGACGCCGCAGATCGGCCAGGAGGAACAAGCCGGCGATGGTTGCGAACCAGCTGAACGCGTGGAAGAGCCCGTCCGAGACCAGCCCCACCTCCGTGGTGGCGAGGTCGTAGAAGTGGTGCCAGTGCAGCAGCTGGTGGAACACCGCCTCGTCGATGAAGGCGATCGCTCCGATGCCGAACAGCACGCCCGACCAGACGTTGCCGATCGTGCGCGGCCGGGTCGCGGCATCCGTCGATGCTCTGTCCATGGAAGTCTCCTGTCGCCACACGTGCGACGTCAGTACAGCAGGGCCGGCTCCGGCGACACACGGGCCTTGCGTTCGTGTTGCCGCTGTGGGACGCGGCGGTCGCTGCCGTGCCGCTGACGGCCGCAGCGCACCGACGCTGTGCGCACGGAAACGGTGGTGAAACAGGCAGGCAACACGCACCTGATCGGATGACGACGGGATCGCTCGACGCGGTTCCTGCTCACCGAAAGGAACCCCTTGCGCGCGCGCCTGCCTTCCACACCACCACGAATCCTCACCCGCCTGACCGCCTGGGTCGCCGGCGCAGCGGTGATCGCGGCATCCGCCGTCGCCGCCCCCGCCGCGGCAGCCACCCCCGACCAAGCCTGGACCGTTCTCGAGGACCGCCTCGCGGTCCTGATCGCAGAGGCCGAGGCCGACGGCGTCCGCATGGGGGTGAGCGTGCAGGACCTGAGCGGAACCTACGGCGACGCGACAGCGAGCGTGGGCAACCAGGAACGCTACAAGGCGGCAAGCGTGATCAAGCTCCCACTCCTGGCTCTGCTGATGAGCTATGCCGACGCCGGAACCCTCAGTCTGGATGAGACCATCACGATTCCGGCGAACGACAGCAACATCGTCGGCGGCTCGGGCACCCTGCGTGACCGCGAGTTCCCCCTGGACATCACCGTGCGCGAACTCATGGAGCTGATGGTGCAGGTGAGCGACAACACCGCCACGAACGTCCTCATCGATCGTGCCGGCGGCTTCGACGCGGTGAACGAGTACATCTCCTCACTCGGGTTCTCGCAGATGTGGCTGGGACGCAAGATGATCCATCCCGCTTCCCCTCCCCTTCAGGAGAACTGGCTGAACGCCGACGAGGTGACCGAGCTCGTCTCGATGCTCTATGGGCACGAGATCCTCACTGCCGCCTCGAGCGAGCACATCCTCGAGCTCATGCGCGGGCAGCTGGTCGACACCAAGTTCGGCGCGGTCATCCCGCGCGAGGTGCTCGGCAACAAGACGGGGGAGCTCGCCGATGTGTCGCACGACAGCGGAGTGATCTTCCTGCCCGGTCGCGAGGTCGCTCTCACGGCGGCGACGGCGTTCGCGGCATCGCGTCCGCGCACCGAGGCCGACCTGTACGTGCAGCGCGCCGCCACGATCGTGTACGAGTTCCTGCAGGAGCCGCTCGACGAACCGGAGGAGCCGGTCGTCATCCCCGCGCCGACGATCCCCGCCTCCGACGCGTGGCCCGGGCTGTCCAGTGCGATCGAGCCGATCATCATCGAGGCGCGCGCTGCGGGTGTCGAGTTGGGGGTCGCCATCTCGGACCTCTCCGGCTACTACGACGACCGGGCACTGTATGCGGGCAAGCTCGACCGGTTCACGACCGCGAGCACGATCAAGATGTCGCTCGCGGCGACCGTCATGCACCAGGTGCAGTCCGGCGTGCTGAGTCTGGATCAGCTCGTCACGATCACCGAAGAGGAGCGCTACGGGGGCTCGGGCGTGCTGCAGGACCGGGCCTTTCCGCTCGAGGTCTCCGTGGGTGAGATGCTCGAGCTGATGATCACGGTCAGCGACAACACCGCGACGAACAAGCTCGTGGACGTCGTGGGGGGCTTCGACCCGATCAACGCGCTCACCCAGTCCGCCGGCATCTCGATGGGCGACCTGCATTTCGGCCGCAAGATGTTCGGCCCCATCGTGCCGCCCGCCGGAGACATCTGGCTCACTCCGTACGGCGTGAATCAGCTGATGACGCTGTTCTACGAGATCGCGGGGGGCGCCAGCACCGACGACGACTTCCTGACAGCGGAATCCGCGCAGCTGATCGTCGACCTGATGCTGCAGCAGCAGGTGAAGACGAAGCTCGGCGCCGTCATCCCGGCGGAGGTGCTGGCACACAAGACCGGCGAGAACGCCGACGTCAGTCACGACATCGGGATGATCCTGCTGCCGGGGCAGGAGGTGACCCTGTCGGTGTTCTCCACGCGCGGCCTGGGCTTCGCCGGCGACATCCAAGCGGTGGCGAATCCGTACCTTCAGAGGATCGGCGGCGTCGTGTACGAATACCTTCTCGCCACCGCCCCGCAGGTCGTCGAGCCGCCCGCCGGCGAGCCCGGAGCCGCCGATGGGCAGGGCCAGGGTCCCGGAGGGGATGCCACCGGCCCAGCGCCGGCGGTTTCGCCCCGCGAGGGTGCCAGCGATCTGGCGTCGACGGGGTCCGGGTGGACACCGGAGGGTCTGTTCGCCATGACGGGGCTGGCCGCGCTGTTCGTGGTCGCGGGCGCCGCAGCCGTGCTCATCGCGCGGCGCCGATCCCTCACCGCGGACTGAGCGAGACGACGGATGCCGCGGCCCGACGGGCCGCGGCATCCGCTGTACGAGCGCTGATCGCTACGCGGTCCGGGTGGCGTCCTCGCGCTTGGGCAGCACCCACCCCGCGCGCGGGAAGTGGCAGGTATAGCCGTTGGGATACTTGATCAGGTAGTCCTGGTGCTCGGGCTCGGCCTCCCAGAACGGCCCGGCGGGCTCGATCGTCGTGACGGCCTTGCCCGGCCAGAGCCCCGACGCGTCGACGTCGGCGATGGTCTCGCGCGCGATGTGCTTCTGCTCGGGCGTGAGCGGGAAGATCGCGGAGCGGTAGCTCGTGCCGATGTCGTTGCCCTGGCGGTTCAGCGTCGACGGGTCGTGGATCTGGAAGAAGAACGCCAGGATGTCGCGGTACGACGTCTGCGACGGGTCGAACACGATCTCCACAGCCTCGGCGTGACCGGGGTGGTTGCGGTAGGTCGCGTGGTCGTTGTGTCCTCCGGTGTAGCCGACGCGTGTGCTGAGCACTCCCGGCTGGCGGCGGATCAGGTCCTCCATGCCCCAGAAGCAGCCCCCGGCGAGGACGGCCGTCTCGGTGCCGGGTGTGCGGGTGATCTCTCCGGTGTCGGTGGGTCCGCTGGTCATGATGCGTCCTTCTGATTGTCGGTGTCGAAGAGGGTCGGGGAGGCGCCGTATCGCGCGGCGTCGAGGTCCGAAGCGGCGACGAAGCGCAGTGCGGCCGAGTTCCTGCAGTATCTCAGGCCGCCGGCGGTCCGTGGGCCGTGCGGCTGAGCGCCTCGGGGGTCCTGCGGTACTGGTCGGTCACGATTCCTCCTGGAGCGACGCGGCTGGCTGCGGCGTCATCGGAGGACAACGGATGCCGGCGCACGTTTGGTCCCGCGAACCTGGGAGCGAGCTTCGAGTTCTACGCCGCCAGACTCTCCGGAGCAGGGGCGCCGGACCCGTCGGCCGGTGTCGACGGCGCGAAGGAGCGCAGGCCACGGGCGATCAGGTATATGGCGAACCAGATCTCGAACGCGAAGATCGGAGCGGCGCACAGGCCGGCGATGGTGCCGTTGAGGGGGATGAGGCCGAGCAGCTGCGCGGTGTTGCTGAGAAGCACGAGCACGCCACCGGCGAGGCCGAGCAGCGCGAGCGCTCGCGGCACCACGCGGGCATCGAGCAGCAGCCAGCCCAGCATGATCGTGTTGACGCTGATCACGAGGCCCTGCCCGACCAAGAATGCCGCGGTGTGCAGCTGGACCAGCGTGTCTCCGAGGACCGAACCCAGCGTGTCCGTCCGCACCAATGCGAGCATCGGCAGGGTCCCCGCACAGATGACGGCCGCCTCCACCGCGCGCAGTGCCGCGAAGGTTCCCGCCCGCACCAAGCCGTGCGACCGAAGAAGTGCCAGGAGCAGGATCCCGGTGCCGAGGCATCCGAGCGCGAGCGCGAACTCGAGTGCGACGCCGACGCGGATGCCGAAGGCGTTCGACCCGTCGCCGTAGGCCACGACGGCGAGCACCGAGGTCGCGTGCGTCGTGAGGTAGAGGATCCCTGCGGCGCGGGCGTAGAGGCGGGGGTGTGGGGTCATGGCGGTCTCGCGATCTCGAGGTCGGTCAGTACGACAGGTGTACGGCGTATACCTGCCCCGCATCAGCTTAGGTATACGCTGTATACGTGTCAAGCTCGAGGACGGCGCGGCAGGCGCTGGATCGCCAGAAGGTGATCGATGCGGCGATCGCTCTGGCTGATGGCGTCGGGTTGGAAGCGACGAGCATGAGGCGACTCGCTGAGGAGTTGGGGGTCACCCCGATGGCGCTCTACAAGCACGTGGGCAGTCGCGAGGACCTGATCGACGGCATGGTCGATCAGATCGTTCGACGCATCTCGGCCGTCGGTACGGGCGGCCCATGGAAAGCCGTGCTGCGCGAGCGCATCATGGCGGCCCGCTCGGTCGTGACGCAGCATCCGTGGGCGCAATCGGCGATCGAGTCGCGCAGCGCCGCGAGTCCGACGGTGATCGGGTACATGGACGGCCTCATGGCCGTGATGTTCGAGGGCGGATTCAGCGCCGACCTCGTGCATCATGCGATGCATGCGCTGAGCACACGGATGTGGGGGTTCACGCGCGACGTGATGCCGACGCCCAGCGTCCCCGAGGACCCCGTGGAGCGCGAGCGGGCGATGGCGGCATTCGCGCAGCGGTACCCATCGATCGTCCGCATGGCCACGACGGCTCCGCACGCCGGGGTCGGCTGTGACGACGATGCCGAGTTCGCGTTCGCGCTCGACATCCTTCTCGATGGGCTCGACAGACTGCACGCCGCGGGCTGGTCGTCGGCCACGCGAACGGGTCGCTGAGCACAGCGGAGTCTCGGCGGAAGGCGGAGGCGGCTCAGCTGTCGGTCGGATCGGGGCGATGGATCTCGATCGCCCAGCGGACCGCCGATCCGAGCGACGCCACGATGGCGGCGACGAGGACGAGCCGCGGCGCCACGGCGGGCGAGAAGAGTGCGGCTGCGAACACCTGAAGCGCGTACTCCGTCATGGCTGCCGGATCCTCGGCGAGCACGCGGCTCCCGCCGGCTGCGGCGATGGCCGTCACTGCGGCCGGCACGATCCACAGCAGAGCGAGACTGGCAAGCGCGCCGCCGATGCGGCCGGCGGTCTCGATCCCCGCCCACGCGATGGCGATACCCGTCAGCAGCGAGGTCACCAGGGGAAGGAAGCTGAGGACGGGAAGCGACCACCCGTAGCCGTACAGCGCGGACGGGAGGAAGAGAGCGCTCAACCACGAGGGCGCCGCGATCGCAGCGAGCGTCAGGCCGATGACGGCCCCGGCGCGCGGCGACAATGCGATGAGCGCTCCCGCGAACCCGCCGATGAGCAGCGACAGCAGACTCGCGCCCACAAGCCCGGTCACGTAGCCGGCCGCCTCCGAATCTGCCGGCAGTCCCGCATTCGTCACGAGCGCCGCCTGCGCGATCGCGATCGCCTGCACCAGCGGGGCGGTGCCCAGCATCAGGGCGAGTCCCCTGCGGCTGAGCCTGGTGCGCAGACCGCGAGCCACGACGCCCGTGACGGCCGTCCCGACGATGAGCAGCGCGAAGATCTGCGTCAGTGCATACCGGCTGAACGGCAGCAGCGCGATGGGCATGTCGCCGGCGGGGACAGGGCGCGTCCACAGCTCCTGCTCCGGCAGTCGAGCCCCGGTCACGAGCCACGGCAGCAGGCCGACGAGTGCGGCTGCGAGGGAGAGGAGGGCCGCAGCCCAGAGAGGGACTTCCCGCCGGGGAGCGTCGGCAGGTGCGGATCCGATGCGCCTTTCGGTCATCATCGCGGACTCCGTCCTGCCCTCCACGCGCGGGGCCTGGTGGGCGTCAGCCTATCCCGCGGGGACGCTCGGCCGGCCGTTCGGCGGAGGTTCGCCGAGCCGTCACCCTCGCGCGTGAAGCCGCGATGTCGCCGCCATCCCGGATGATCGAGGGGTGCGAGACAGCGGAGCAGGGCGATGACCACGACGAGGGGCAGGGGGAGACCACGACGGCGTGCACGTCGCTCGTGGCTGACGCGATCGGTCGTCGTCCTCGTCATGGCGCTGGTGGCCGCGGTCGGCATCCCTGTCTGGACCGCTCTTTCTCCCAGGCCCTCCGCGGCGGAGCCGGGCGCGACACCCGAGGTGTCGATCGACGCGACACCGGCCTATCCGTCGTCGCCCGCCGCGCTCGAGGCCCTCGCCGAGCTCGAGACGGTTCCGGGTCAGTCGATCGCGCGGTACTACCGTGAGTCGTTCGGGCAGGCCTGGTACGACCTCGACCGGAACGGCTGCGACACCCGCAACGACATCCTGCGGCGCGACCTGGAGCAGGTGGTGCTCAAGGCCGACACGAACGGGTGCAAGGTTCTCGAAGGCTTGCTGCAGGACCCGTACACCGGCGAGACCCTGTCCTTCGTGTCGGGGGCCGACACCTCGGTGCTCGTGCAGATCGACCACCTGGTTCCGCTGTCGTGGGCCTGGCGGCACGGCGCCGAGTTCTGGACCGACGACCAGCGCGTGGCGTTCGCGAACGATCCCCGGAATCTCCGGGCGACGTCGGGTTCGGTCAATCAGTCCAAGAGCGACTCGGGCCCTGCCGAGTGGATGCCGCCGTCGGTGGCCGCGCACTGCATCTACGCGATGGACTACGTCGCCGTGCTGTCCGGATGGCATCTCGGCATCAACCGGGCCGATCGCGCGGCCCTCGAGCGCACCCTCCACGCCTGCTGACCTGTCGGCCTGCGGCCTTCGCATCCCGGTCTACCCTCGAAGGGTGACCACGAGAGGACCCAGGGCGGCCGTCGACGCGGCGCGGACGCCGGTGACGAAGCCGGTCGTCCTGTCGTTCCTCCTCGACGCGCTGCTCGTGGTCATCTTCGCGGCGATCGGGCGCGCGAGTCACAGCGAGAACGTCCTCGCCGGACTGTGGAACACCTCCTGGACGTTCCTCCTCGCCCTCGTCGCCGGCTGGGGCGTCGCCCGCGCATGGCGGGGCCCGGCCGCCCCGATCCGCGCCGGGCTCCCGGTCTGGGGTACGACCGTGCGGGCGGGATGCTGCTGCGCGGGGTGAGCGGCCAGGGAGTGCAGATGGCCTTCGTCATCGTCGCGGCCATCGTGCTGCTGCTGATGCTCGTCGGCTGGCGGGTCATCGCAGCGCTCATCCGCCGGCGCGCTCGGCGCTGACGGGCCGCGCAGTCACGCCGAGCCGCTCCACGGCGCCGGCACGATGACCCAGACGACCGTCGCCGGCCTGCCTCCCTCGACGTGCCACGTGTGCGGCTCCCGGCCGGGGAAGGTCAGCGCGTCGCCGGCGCCGAGCGTCACGGAGCGGTCGGCGAAGCGCATGATGACGGCTCCGTCGATCACGTGCAGCACTTCGACGTCGCAGTTGATCGTGTACAGGTCCGACCCGCCGTGGGCGTCCGGCTCGAGCTCGGAACGCAGCAGCTGCACCCGGTGCTCGCCGCGCGGCGACATCAGGCGCTCCTCGGCCTGCACCCCGCCGAGGTTGATCCGCGGCGCGTCCGCATACGACACGCGCTGGATCTCCGGCTCGGCGAAGAGCGCTCCGACCGGAAGGGACAGCACCTGACACAGCTGCACGAGCGTGGCGACGCTCGGGGAGGTCTCGTCCCGTTCGACGCGGCTGAGGAACCCTTTCGACAGTCCCGTCGTGTCGGCGAGCTGGCCGAGCGACATCCCCTGGCTTGTCCGCGCCGCCCGCAGCTTCGCTCCGATCGGGGTCGCGGTCGTGTCGGCGTCGGGATGAATGGCGCGCATCGCAGCCTCTCGCTTCGGACGCACTTGACGCCGTGGCGCCGCGGGCGTAGCTTTACCGCAGAGTTGCTTACAGAGTATCGAAAGTTGTCATATATGCAACCCCTCCCTTCCGCCGACTCCAACGACGGCGCCCGCGGCACCGGCGCCGCCTCCGTCGGCGGAGCGCCGGTCGGACCGGTCGACGCCAGCGTCGTCCCGCGCTTCGCCGGCATCGCGACGTTCGCGCGCCTGCCGCGCCTCGACGAGGTGGGAAGAGCGGATGTCGCCGTGGCCGGTGTGCCCTTCGACAGCGGTGTCAGCTACCGGCCGGGTGCCCGGTTCGGCCCGGCGCACGTGCGCGAGGCATCCCGTCTGCTGCGCCCGTACAACCCGGCGCAGGACGTCTTCCCGTTCGGCTCCCAGCAGGTCGCCGACGCGGGCGACATCATCGGCAACCCGTTCGACATCGCCGCGGCAGTCGGCGAGATCGAGGCCGGCGCCCGCGAGCTCCGCACCCGCGCCGACCGTCTCGTCGTCATCGGCGGCGACCACACCATCGCGCTGCCGCTGCTGCGTGCGGTGCACGCGGAGCATGGACCGGTCGCCGTCCTGCACTTCGACGCCCACCTGGACACGTGGGACACCTACTTCGGTGCTCCCACCACGCACGGCACGCCGTTCCGCCGTGCGTCGGAGGAGGGGCTCATCGACCTGACAGCGAGCATGCACGTCGGCATCCGCGGGCCGCTCTACGCCAAGAGCGACCTCGAAGACGACGAGCGCCTCGGGTTCGCGATCGTCTCGAGCGAGTTCGTCGAAGAGCACGGCGTGCCGGCGGCCATCGACCGCATCCGCGCGCGCATCGGCGACAAGCCGCTGTACATCTCGATCGACATCGACGTGCTCGATCCGTCGCACGCGCCCGGCACAGGCACCCCCGAGGCGGGCGGCCTCACCAGCCGGGAGCTGCTCCGGATGCTGCGCGCCCTGGCGGACCTCCGCATCGTCGGCGCCGACGTGGTCGAGGTCGCGCCCGCCTACGACCACGCGCAGGTCACGGCCGTGGCCGCGAGCCATGTCGTGTACGAGCTGCTCAGCGCGATGGCGCCGCGCTGATGGCATCCGGCCCGTCTTCGAAGGAGAAGCGCATGACCACCCCTGATCCGGCGGCCGTCGAAGCGGCGGCGGCGGCCATCGTCGACGCGTTCGGCGCCAACGACGGCGACCGATACTTCGACGGGTTCGCTCCCGAGGCGACGTTCGTGTTCCACACCGAGCCGCGACGCCTCGAGAACCGGGCCGAGTACGAGCGCCTGTGGGACGAGTGGGTCGAGAGCGGATGGCGCGTGACGTCGTGCAGCTCCAGCGACCGGCGCGTGCAGGTGTTCGACGGCGGGGCGGTGTTCTCGCACACCGTCGACACGTCGGTCGAGACCGCGGACGGCCCGGAGTCGTACCGCGAGCGCGAGACCATCGTCTTCACCGCTGACGGCGACCGCCTCCTCGCCGTCCACGAGCACCTCTCCCCGTTCGCCTGACCGGTCGATGAACGCCATGCGATGCCCGCGCTGAGCGCCCGCCTCCGTTCCGGCACCTACACCCGAACCCGAAACCGAACCCGAAGGAGCACGACGATGTCGCTCTACACTCGCCTCGAGCAGCGGCTCGAGGCTCAATCCGACGACGCCGGTCCTGTCCGCGGCACGTATTCGACCGGCCGCCTGTTCATGATCTGGCTGGCCGCGAACCTCGTCGTCACGACGCTGCTCACCGGCACTCTCTTCATCCCGGACGTCCCCTACGGGCTGGTGCTGCTGCTCATCGTCGGGGGGACGGTCGCAGGCGCCGCCGTCCTCGTCGCGGTGGGCACCATCGGTCGTCGCACGGGCCTTCCGACGATGGCACTCACCCGCGGGCCGTTCGGCACGCGCGGCAGCCTGCTGCCGGTCGCCGCGAACGTCATCATCCTCATGGGGTGGAGCTGGGTGCAGGCGATGCTCGCCGGCATCGCGCTGGACTACATCGTCGCGAGCCTCACCGGTTTCTCGAGCCCGGTGATCTTCGCGGTGCTGTGCCAGACGATCGTGGTGATCCTCGCGATCTTCGGCCACGCCGGGGTCGCGCGCGTGGAGCCCTGGTTCGCCGCGGTCATCCTCGCCATCGCCGCGTACATCTTCATCGTCGCATTCGCGTCCTTCACTCCCGGCGCCTTCGGAACGATCCAGAACACGCCCGAGCCGTTCTACTCGCCCGGTCTGGTGTTCGACGTCGTGCTAGCGACCGCGATCTCGTGGACGGTGCTCGCGGCGGACTTCAACCGCTTCGCGGGCAGCACCCGGGCGAGCGTCGTCGGATCGGGGGTCGGCTACACGCTGTCGACCGTGATCTCGATGTCCCTCGGGGCGACGGCGATGGCCTACGTCATCCTGAGCGGCGGAGAGGCGATCCCGTTCGACCCGGTGACGATCATCGCGCCGTTCGGCTGGCTGTTCGGCGTCGCGATCTTCCTGTCCGTCATGGCGACGAACACGATGGTGGTCTACGGCATGGTCACGACCGTCGTGAACTCGCTGCCGGGCAAGCGCATCAAGTTCCTGCCGACGGCCCTCGTGCTCGGGGCGATCTCGATCATCGGGGCGACCTTCTTCGGCCTGCTCAACCAGTTCACGACGTTCCTCGTGACGATCGGCGCCCTGTTCGCCCCGATCTTCGCGATCATGATCGTCGACTACTACGTGATCAAGCGCAGCTCGTACGACCGCGACATCCTGCGTCCGATCGGCGGCCGGTACTGGTACACCGCCGGCATCAACTGGCTGGCGATCGGGGCCTGGGTCGTCGGGGCCGTCCTGGCGTACGTGTGGGCGTACGTGTGGCCGCTGCCGTTCGGCTCGACGGCCCCCGCGTTCATCGTGACGTTCCTCCTGTACCTGCTGGTCTCGCTGCCGTCCCGCCCGAAGGGGCCGATCACTCCCGTCGGCAACCTCGCGGACCAGACGGACACAACGACGACCGTGAGGGCATGATCGGAGGATGCTGCGCGACCTCAGCCATCCCGTCCGCGACGGCATGATGGTCTACCCCGGTGATCCCGGGGTGACCATCGGTCCCGGGCTGACCCTCGATGCCGACGGCGTGGCCGTCGCGCGCATCGATATGGGGTCCCACACCGGCACGCACGTCGACGCGCCGGCGCACACGGTGCCCGGTGGGCGCACGATGGCGGACGTCGCACTCGACGAACTCGTGGGCGAGGCGATCGTGCTGCGCGTTCCCGGTGCGACGCAGGCACGGCCGTACGGCTGGCAGGACTTCGTCGTGGACGGCGGGATGCCCGCGTCCCTGCCGCCGATCGTGATCATCGACACCGGCTGGGCGCCCTGGTTCGGCGATGCGCTCGCGCTGCGGCATCCCTCGCTGGACGCCGCGGCCGCGCGGGAGCTGATGCGCCGCGGCATGCGGGTGCTCGCAGTCGACACGCTGAGCCCTGACCCGACGGACGCCGCCGCCAGCGGCTTCCCGGTGCACGAGGTCGTGCTCGGAGGAGACGGGCTGGTCGTCGAGAACGTGTGCGGGCTGGAGGGTCTCCCGTCGCGCGTGCGGGTCGGGTTCTTCCCCTTCAAGCTCGAGGGCGACGGCGCGCCGGTCAGGGGCGTGGCGTTCCTCGACGCGCTGTGAGCGCCACGTCGGAGCGGTCCGGGGTGTGGAACGCCTCGGTCTCTCATACGAATTCGGCGCGCCCCTGTCCAGCCCTGATCAGGACCGGTCCGCTTCTGGCAGGCTCGGCACACGCGAGGAGGAGAGAACGTGAAGCAGCGCACTCTGGCAGGACGACAGGTCTCGGCGATCGGGCTCGGCGCCATGCCGCTGTCGATGAACAACGACAAGGAGTATCCGTCGTTCGAGGATGCCGTCGCGACGGTGCACGCGGCGCTCGACGCCGGTGTCACCCTGATCGACACCGCAGACATCTACGCCCCTTCGTGGGACCAGATGGGCCACAACGAGCGCATCGTCGCCGAGGCTCTGCGCACGTGGGACGGCGATGCGTCGACCATCTTCGTCGCGACGAAGGGCGGCATCACCCGCAGTGAAGGCGAGGTGTTCGGCCGTGACGGATCGGAGGCGTACCTCCGCAAGGCGGTCGAGAAGTCACTCGAGATCCTCGGCGTCGACCAGATCGAGCTGTACCAGTACCACCGTCCCGACCGCTGGCGCGTGTACGGCGACATCATGAAGACCCTGGCCGGGCTGCAGGAGGACGGGCTCGTGCGCGCCGTCGGCATCTCGAACGCCAGTGTCGAGGAGATTCAGATCGCGCTGGACGTGCTCGGCGAGGGCAACCTCGCGAGCGTTCAGAACGAGTTCTCGCCGAAGCATCCGGGCAGCATCGGCGAGCTGCGCTTCTGCGCCGAGCACGACATCGCCTTCCTGCCGTGGAGTCCGCTCGGCGGCACGGGCGGGGGAGCCCGCAGCGTCGGCGATCGGTTCTCGGCCTTCCGCGAGGTCGCCGAAGCTCACGGCGTCAGCCCGCAGCGGGTCGTGCTCGCCTGGGAGCTCGCCCTCGATCCGCACGTCATCCCGATCCCCGGAGCGCGGCGCGCGGCCTCCATCATCGACTCGGCTCAGGCGGCGGACCTCGAGCTCAGCGCCGATGAGGTGACCCGCCTGTCGGCGTCGGTCGGCATCTTCGACTGAGTTCGCGCCGCCTGGGGCGACGCCACTCCGCTCCTGCGGGGTCAGTCCGTGGCTGACGGTGGATCGTCCAACGCGTCAAGCTGCTGCAGTGCGTCGCGGGCACGCTCTAGCCGGGCGTCCAGAGGCAGCTCCCACCAGCGCCCGCCCCGCTCGCCGAGGCCGTGCTTCGCAAGGCTGACTCGGCGCCGTGCGTGGGAGACGGCTTCCTCATCGGCATCTTTCATCGCGATGCGCACGGCAGAGCGCCCCCGGCCCAGGTGTGAGGTAAGCGCCGTGACGACCTCCTGTGGCAGGTCGGGGTCGGTGCGCCGCCATCTGCGTCCGTTGACAACGAGCCACCGGTCGTCGTCACCTGCATCCATGAGAAGCACCGTAGCGCGGTGATGGATCGCCCGGTGTGGGCCGTAGCGTTTGACGGACCCGAGTACGTGAGCCCGCGGAAGTGGCTTCCAGCTCAGAGGTTGCTCAAGCGTTCGGCGTAGGAGGCGCTACCGGTACCGGCGCACAGCCTCTCGGATCGCGTCTGCGTGCTCGTAAATCTCGTCGAGCGAGTTGATGGCGTGTCTCGTCTCCGTCTTTTCTTCGTCCAGAAGTCCGAGGTACTTCTGCTTCGAATTGAAATGCAGTCGAGCCACAGGCTTGCGATTGTTGTCGTCGAGAAGCACAGCGAAGTAACTCTTGGCGTCACGGTGCGTGATTCGCACTGGCTTCACCTCGCCGCAAGCGATCGCCTTCACGATCGTGTAGCCCTCGAGTTCTTCGAGCGTCGTCTCGATCTCGGTGTCGCCCGTGATGTCATTGACTGCAACCTCTTCCGACGTGATCGCCGGCTGGGTGGGCGGAGTGTGGATCGCTGATCCTGCGCCAAGCGCAGTCTTGAGCCGGTCGTTCACGCTCTCCGTCAGGAATTGCTTAGATGCCTTGGTGACGAGAGGCGTGAACTGCTCACGCACCTTCTGGGTGAAGGCGCCTTCGTAGACCTTCGTCGTGAAAAACCGAATCCACTCATCGCTAGGCTCGCGGAACTGAGCGGCGATCTCGCGCTTCAACGCCCCGACATACTTCAGCTCTTCGGCGGCACTGATGATGGAGTCGAGGTCGAAGCTCTCCTTGCTCAGTTTCTGCAGTTCCGGGAGCAACGTGTCGTCGATGTCGAGTAGGTCGAGAACGAGGAACGGCTTGGAGTCCATTCGATTCGGAGCGTCGAGGTCTGTGAAGAACTGCCAGACGACGCCGTTAGTCAGCGCAGCGATCCGTGCATTGGTGGTGGAGAAGTAGCGAAACAGCTGCGAAGCGTGCTCGATCTTCGGCACACCGTTCGACGACTTGCACTCGATCAGGATCTGCACCTCGCCATCGCGCATGATGGCGTAGTCGACCTTCTCGCCCTTTTTTATGCCGACATCTGCAGTGAATTCCGGGACGACCTCCAACGGGTCGAAAACGTCATAGCCGAGAATCGTCGAGATGAACGGCATTACGAAGGCGTTCTTAGTGGCTTCTTCCGTGCCGATAGCGGTGGCCTGGTTGCTCACCTTTGTGGCCAGGGCTGCCAGTCGGTCTGCGAAGTCCATCCCTCTCCTTTGATCCATGGGGACGCATGGATCCTAACGTGAGAGTCGTCTCATCTAGCGCCAAGGCCGCCGCGTGTTCTCAGAGGTCGCTTGCGCGCCTACGAAGCTGAGAAGGGCCCGCAGCAGCGGCATCCGCCGTCGTCGTGCGACGATCGCGCACGGCACCGATGACCGACACGGCGGCGTAAAGGAAAAGAGCACCGGCCGCGACGGCGACGACGACGGTGCGGTTGGAGCCGTTGAGGAGGGTGTTCACCCACCCGAGCAGCGGCAGGCTGTACCAGAGCTTGCCGCGGACCTGCACCTCGCGGACGGGCTCGGGGTCGACCGTGTCGTTGTTGTCGCCCTTCGTCACGAACGTGAGTTCGCCGTCGGCGTACGTCTTCGACATCACCCTGTGGCTGACGACCGCCGCTTCGCCCGATCGGATCTGATACGTGATCACGTCGCCGACGCGGATGTCGTCGACCGGTGTCGGCCGGACGACGACCAGTGTGCCCGGTGGCAGTCCCGGCTCCATCGACTGGGTCAGCACCGTCATCGCGCTGCCGCCCGTCAGAGCGGGCAGGCCGATCACGGCGACGGCGACACCGAGCAGCAGCACGAGGAGCGCCGCGCTCAGTGAGACCGCGAGGTAATGCAGCAGGCTCTGACCCTCTTCGCGGCGGCGGATCTCGGCGCGGATGAGCCGGCGCGTTCCGGATGCCGCGCTGAGCGTGGGCACGGTGACGGTGGTCGTCATGGGCGTCGTGGTCGTCATCAGCAGTGGTAGTTCGGGGACAGCTGCAGAAGGTCCAGGAGTGAGGTCGATCGGATGACACGGACGGTCGCGCTGGCCGGTGCGGTCGTCGCGCCTCCCGTCGTCTCCTTCGCCTCGATGGCGAGCCGGTAGGTGCCGTTCGAGCCGATCATGTGGCCGGAGAAGACGATCGACACGTTGGCGTTGGCGCTCGCCACCGTCGCGAACGTCGTGCCGGACGCGCTGTCGTACACGCGGTAGGACACAGGAGCGGTGTCGGCCCGGTTGGTGGGAGCGGTCCAGGTGAGCCGGACGGTGCTGGCGGACTCGGCTGAGCACGTCGGGGTTCCGGCGGCAGCCAGGCGGTACACCGACTGCGTCACCGCGGCGGCGGTCGCCGAGGTCGTCCAGCTCGTGCCCACGGCGCCGGTGACGCGGAAGGTCGCGGTGGCGCTCTGACCCTGCAACGACTCGTTCGACGCTCCCTCGACCTGAGTCGAGACGCACACCGTGACCGAAGCGCCGGCGGCGAGGGAGCGCGCCGCCGCAGGCAGCGCGGGCGCGGTGTTGGCGAGCGACGTGGTCACCGCGTCGGCCGGCGCCGTCGCACCGCACGCGCCCGTCCACAGCCGCAGCGTGGTCTTCTGCGCGAGCGCGGCGCTCCCGCCGACCTGATTCGCGAGCGCGTACGACAGGGGCGCGCCGCCGGTGTTGGTGATCGTCAACTGCCCGGAAGCCGCCGTCGACGCGGTGCCGGAGTAGCGGTAGGTGGTGCTGAGCTCACCGGTCTGCGCCAGGGCGGTCGCGATGGTGGTTGAGGAGGCGGATGCCGACACAGATGCGCTCGCGATCCACGCGGCGGACGCTCCGCCGGCGCCGCCGAGCACCGCGAGGGTGACCAGCGCGGCGACGGGGCCGAGGAGGCGGCGACGGGTCATGAGCGGACCTGCGTTCCGGAGACGGTGATCGTGAGGGCGGATGCCGCCGCACCGGCGGCTGCGGCGGGCGCGGTCTGGGGCATCCCGATCCCGATGCAGAGGATGGTGGAGGCACCCGGGGCCAGCGTCAGCTGCAGGTCGGAACCGGCCGCGGCCCCCACGGGGGTGGTCACGGTCGGGGTGACGCGACCGGCGGTGCAATCGGCGCTCGAGACGGTCTTTCCGACCGACACCACGAGGGACGCGGTGAACGTGGTCGGCGTCGCGGGCCCCTTGACCGGATCAAGCGTGAGGGCGAGGGGCGCGGTGCCGGAGTTGGTCACGGTGGTGGACGCGTAGAGGGTGCGACCCGGATAGAGACCGGCGGCAGACAGGTTCAGGGCGCCGGCGGTGAGTCCGGCGGACCCGGCCCTGAGGGTCGTGGTGGCGGCGGCCGCGGGGGCGACGACGGTCCAGACGGCGAAGGTCCCGCCGCCGGCCAGTACGCCCAGGACGATCGCGCCCGCCGTCCCGAGGGCAGTGAGGAGCAGACGCGCCGGCGCCGCGGCGCGACGCTGTGCGCGTCGGGCGGCGTGGCGACGGATGCGGCGGCTCATTCTCGGTCCTCGTCGGGAATCGGACGGTGCGGGGCTCGCCTGCGGCGAGGCGAGCCCCGTTCGGTCACTTCGTGTTCTGCGTGAGGCTGACGGTCAGCGCGTCGAGCGTGACGGCGCCGTTCATGGCGTTGTTGTTGCCGCCCGCGGTGTCGCCGTAGGGGAAGGTGATCGTCACGGTGACGGTGACGTTCTGGTTCACCACGCCGGCGCCCGGCGTGACGGTGAAGGTGGGCCCTGTGCCGGTGATGCCCGAGCCGGACGCGGTCAGCACGGCGGAGTCGGTCAGGTAGCTCGCCAGCGCCACGTCGGCGGGCTTGGTGTTGTCGGCCGGAGCGATCGACGAATCGGTCAGTGACAGCGTCGCGCTGAGGCTGTCGCCCTCGGCACCGACCTTCATCGTCTTCGTGTACGTGAGGACATCGCCGGGGGCGACGCGGTAGTCGCCGATCGTGATCGCCGTGCCGTTGGCCGTCCATGCGCCCGGGGTGTTCGAGTCCTCGACGACCAGGTTGCCGGCGACGATCGAGCCGCCCGCGACGGAGGCCGAGGAGTTCCAGGTGGCGAACGTGCCGGCGCCGCCGAGCAGCAGGATGACGCCGGCGGTGGTGGCGATGGACGCCTTGACGATCTTCTTCATGGTGATGTCCTTCCGCGGTTTGCAGCCCGCTTCAGTAGGGGAGTGTCGGGGTGCCGCGGAGAGGCGAGCCGGTGCGGACCGCTGCTCCTCGAACACGTCCCTCAGTCTCGGGCGCTCGCCGCAAGGCGCTGCCGAGTCGTCGGCAGGGCTTCCGCAAGATCGCGACAAGATCCGGGGATGCCTCAGCGTGATCGGCGGCGAACCGCAAGAACAGCGCAAGACCGGGGCGCCGCGAGGCGTCGCGGCTGTCGTGTGCCGCTGCCTTGGCCGCTATCGGACCCGCGCGTAAGGGGTCGCGATCGTCGCCTATGAGATGCTCGCGGAATGGGCGTGGAATCGCCGGCGCCCGTGGCTGATGGCGAGCGCCGATCCGTGGGGATCACGGCGACGGGTTCGCGTCGGAAGCTCGGGTCTGCGAAGGACGACGAGATGGCCTGAAGGGGGATGCCGACCTCGTGGCATCCGCGGCCGCCGACAGCGCGGCAGGTCTCGCGGCGGGCGATGGCCGACCTCGGTGTCGGCCGCCCGGCAACCGGTGCGGCGGGCTGAAGCGTCGATCCGGTCGACCGCCGATGTGGCGGCCGACCGGATCTGATGGCCGGACGTTACAGGGAGGGGTACGCCTCGAACGTCGTGTCGGCGGGGAGCGGCTCGAAGAACACCGCTTCGAACTGGACCTTGCTGCCGTCGTTGGGCAGCCGCTCGATGTACGTGGCCTCGGCGCCGATGATGGCCCCGGCGGCGTCGCGAGCGATCACGACGACATTGACGAGCTCCTGCTCGCTCTCGAAGTCGGCGCTGACCGTTCCGTGCACGGTCGTGCTGTATTCGTCGGTGGTGGCCTGCACCCCCTCCACGGTGAACACGCCGGTCTCCTCGAGCGGTGCCTCCACCGCGGCGGTCGCCTCCGGACCCCGCACGTTGAGCGAGGCGATCTCGCCGTCGCCGACGGAGAAGAACGCGCCGGTGATGGCGGTGCGGCCCGACAGCAGCGTGCGATAGTCCGTCGCGGTGTCGAGGATCGTCCCGGCGGCATCGAGCGCTTCGACGCTGATGTCGGCGAAGTCGAAGACGTAGTCCTCGTTCGGGTTGTCGAGGACGACGGTGTACCACCAGGTGCCCTCGTCGTAGGTCATGCGGCCGAAGGCCGCCTCGACGACCGACAGATCCTCGGCGTCGCCGGCGACAGGTGCCGGCTCGTCCTCGGCGGGCGCTGCGTCGGCGTCGTCGACGCTCGAGGAGGTGCCCTCCCGCAGCGCGTCGTCGATCGCTGCCTGACCCAGCAGGCCGATGGAGACGATCGTCATCACGATCGACACGATCCATCCGACGACCGACACGACGACCGCGGCGATGCTGAACGGCTTGCCGCCGTGCTTCTTCGCGATCAGGGCGACCAGGCCGACGATGAAGCCGGCGAGCAGGACCAGGCCCGAGAACCAGGTCACGAACGGGATGAACGCGAGGATGAGCCCGAGTGCGGCCAGACCCAGCGCGACGAACGCGAGGGTCTTCGGTCGCGCGTCACGCGGGGGCTGGGTGGCGTAGCCCGCCGGCGGGGCGTACTGCGGCGGAACGCCCTGTGCGAACGTGTTGCCCGGCGCGACCGGCGCCACGGGGTGGCCGGGCGCGGCCTGGGGCGGCACGGGATGACCGGGACTCGGCGCCGGCGCGGGGTTCTCGGATGTCGCCTGCGCCGTCGGCTGCCCCGCAGCCGTCTGCGGCATGGGCTCGCCCGGCGTGGTCGGCGTGGACGCGCCGGAAGCGGCGGGGGACGGGGGAACGGGCGACGACGACCCCGGTTCGGGTGTCGACGGCGAGGTGGGATCGGACAAATGAACTCCTTCCAGGCGTTCTCATGCATGCATGTGCCGCACGGCGGATGCCGCGCAGCGACGGCGGGATGACCCGGGGCGTCCATGCGCACGAGACCACCGACGCGACCCTCGCTGCTGCGAGCTTCGCGCGTGGACGTCACTGGTGTCGCGGGCGTTCGTTCCCTCGACGCATCCCCCCAGCCGGTTCCCCCCGGCGAAGGGCACGTTACCGGATATCGACGACATCCGTTCGTCGCGCCTGCGCGCGCCGGTGGAAGGCGCTCAACGGTCGGTCAGGGCGTTCGCCTTCTCACGCAGCACCCGCTGCTGCGCCGCGTTCGCGGTCAGTCCCGCGGCGGTCATCAGCTCCGCCCGGGCTTCCTCGATGCGACCGAGCTGAGCGAGCAGCTCGCCGCGGACGCTCGGAACCAGATGCGATCCGCGCAGGGAACCGGCCTCCTCGAGCGCGTCGACGATGCGCAATGCCTCGGTGGGGCCGGAGGCCATGGACACCGCGGCCGCCCGGTTGAGTTCGACGATCGGGTTCGGTGCGATACGGCCGAGCACCTCGTAGAGCAGCACGATGCGGTGCCAGTCCGTCTCGGCGACGCTGGGTGCGATCGCATGGCACTGCGCGATCGCGGCCTGCAGCGCGTACGGCCCGCGTCCGACGCGGCGTGCCGCGGCGATGGCATCCGCTTTCGCGAGGAGCCCGACAGCGCGCGCGATCTGGCCGCGATCCCAGCGGGAGCGGTCCTGGTCGGCGAGCAGGACGGGCGCCCCCGAGCGCGACTCGCGGGCGGCGAAGCGCGAACGCTGGAACTCCATGAGCGCCACCAGTGCAAGCGGCTCGGGCTCGCGTGGCAGCAGGCCGGCGATGATGCGCCCCAGCCGCAGCGCCTCGTCGGCGAGGTCAGGACGCACCCACCGGTCGCCGCCGGTGGCGGCATAGCCCTCGGTGAAGACCAGGTACACCACGCCGAGCACAGCCGACAGGCGCACCGTCCACTCCGACGGATCCGGCGTCTCGAACGGCACGCGCGCCGCCGCCAGCGCCTTCTTGGCCCGCGTGATGCGCGCCTGCACCGTCGGAACCGTGGTGAGCAGCATCCGCGCGATCTCCTCCGTCGACAGGCCCGCGACCACCCGGAGGGTGAGCGCCACCTGCGACTCGCGCGAGAGCGCGGGGTGGCATGCCGTGAAGATCAGACGCAGGACGTCGTCGTCGATCGGCTCCCACGCGTCGTCGGTCGCCTCATCGAGCGTGTGTGCGATGGCGGCATAGCGCTCGTCGAGCCGCTCGCGGCGCCGCCACGCGTCGATCACACGGCGCTTCGCGACCGCGGTGAGCCATGCGCCCGGGTTGACCGGAACGCCCTCGCGCGGCCAGGATCCGAGGGCTTCGACGAGCGCCTCCTGCGCGACATCCTCGGCGAGGCCGAGGTCGCCGGTCATCTTGGCCACGGATGCCACGATCCGCAGACCCTCGATGCGCCAGACGGCCTCGACCGTGCGCCGGGTGTCGTTCATCCTCGTGCGTGCTCCCGGTGGCGGCTCATTCGGTGCCGAGCTCGGCGCGCCACTCCTTCTCCTTCTGGATGTACTCGTTCTCGGAGAAGTCCGCGAAGTCCGCCTCATCGGTCACACGCCGCACCTCGAGCTTGCTGCCGGGGCCCAGCGGGCACCGCTTGGCCCACTCCAGGGCCTCCTCGGCGGTGGCGGTCTGGATGATCCAGAAGCCGTTGAACAGCTCGTGCACCTCGCCGTAGGGGCCGTCGCTGACGATCGGCGTCTCGCCGGAGAAGTCGACGACGTAGCCCGGCTCGGGCGCGAGTCCCTCGCCGGCGACCATCACGCCGGCCTTCATCAGGGACTCGTTGTAGGCGCCCATCGCATTGATGACGGCCTCGAAGTCCATGTTCTCGTAGTTGTCCACGGCCTCCTGCGTCGCCCGCATGATCAGCATGTGCTTCATTGTTCGCTCCCTCTGTGTCGGTTCTCTCGGAGGGAACCGTTCGCTCCCTCTCACTATCGCGTCGAATGGGCGCGAGAGAAATCGACATCGGCTCCGAATTCTTTTCGTGGCTTACAGGTGGTCGGCGAACCGATCCACGAGGCGCAGGAGCGTCGGCAGGCCGCGGGATGACGCGTGTCCGTCCGTCAGGCGCTCGATGACCGGCGTGGCATTGCCCTCGCCCTCGCGCTCGTTGCGCACCAGGGCCCAGCCGCGACCGGCGTCGACGACCACGCAGCGGCGCACGGCGGCTTGTTCGATGACATCCCGGCTGCGGCGGTCGATCACGTCGCCATGGTGCAGCGTGAGCTCGAAACGGCGGGCGGCGGCCGCCGCTCGGCGGGCGTCGACGACCGCGACGAGCTCGTCGAACGCCATCGCGAAGGCATCGCGTTCGAGACCCGTCCGCGCCGCGATCGACGCGATGACCGTCTCGAGCACGAGGGCGGGATCTTCGGCTTCGAAGAGCACGGTGCCGTTGCTCTGGAACAGGACGGCGCCGGGGCATCCGGCATCCGCGAAGGCCCCCACGATGTCGGCGGTGGAGGGGTGACCGCGCTGGCCCTGGTTGACGTTCCTCAGGAACGCGACGTACCTCATGGCATGACCGTAGCCCCGGCGTCCGACGCGACGGATGTCGGCCGGGCGCCGGCGCTAGCGCATCTGGTGCAACCTCACTACGCGGCGGCTTCGCGCTCCTCCATGTGCGCGTCGAGCGCCCGCCCCATGCGCAGGACGGCTTCCCGCAGCAGCGGGCGAGGGAGAGCGAACACGAAGCGGGTGTGACCGATCGCGGCCTCGCCGCACGCGGCGCCGTCGGTCATCGCGACGCCGGCGTTCTCGCGGAACCACTCGCCCAGATCGCCTTCCAATCCGTAGTCGCGGAAGTCGATGAGTGCGATGTAGGTGCCCTCCGGAAGGGTCATGCGGGCGCGCGGCAGGTGCTCCGCGACCAGGTCGGCCAGCAGACGACGGTTGCCGTCGAGGTAGTCCACGACGTTGTCGAGCCATTGGGCGCCGGCGGAGTACGCCGCCGTGTTCGCCAGGACGCCGAGCGTCGAGGTGCCGTGTCCGGCCCACATGCCGAAGGATTCCCAGGCCTCGGCATCGGCGTCGTTCGACAGGATCACCTGCGCACACTTCAGGCCCGCGAGGTTCCACGCCTTCGAGGCGGATGCCGCGGTGATGGTGTGGGACGCCGCCTGTTCCGACACGGATGCGTAGGGGATGTGCTGTGCGGGTCGATAGACGATCGGCGCGTGGATCTCGTCGGAGAACACGCGCCCTCCCTTCGCGGCGACGACATCGGCGAGGGCGAGGAGCTCGTCGCGGCGGAACACGGTGCCGAGCGGATTGTGCGGGTTGCACAGGACGACCATCCCGGCGCCCTCGTCGAAGGCGCGGGCGATAGCCTCGAGGTTCATCGCCATGCGTCCGTCGACCTCGATGCTCGGCACCTCGATCACCTCGCGCCCGTGCAGCTTCGGCACGAACAGGAACGGCATGTACGCCGGCGTGGGAACGATCACGGCGCTGCCCGGCGCGGTGAACTTCTCGAGCGCGAGCTCGAAGGCGGCGATGACGTCGGGAACGTGGTGCACCCGCTCGGCAGGCACCGCCCATCCGTAGCTGTCGGTGTACCAGGAGGCGGTCGCCTCCGACATGTCACGAGCGACCTGCTGAGGCAGATATCCGGTCAGTCCGCGGTCGAGAGCCGCCTTCAGCGCCCCGTTGACGGCGGGCGCCAGACCGAAGTCCATCTCGGCGACGAAGGCGCCGATCGTGTCGGGGAACATCGTCCACTTGACGCTTCCGGCGTCCCTGAGATCGGCGGCGGAGATGGCGTCGAAGTCCTGCTGCAGCACGGGTTTTCCTTCCGTCGGAGGCGCGTCGGCATTGGAGGCAACGGCGGCCGACCCCGCCGCCATTCCCACGCCGACGCGTAGGGTCCTGACACTACCGACGGCTCCCGACGCCGCATGCACGTCCGGTGGGCGACACGGCGCCGAGCGCACGCTTCGCGCCGTCACGAAGCTGTGCCCTGGGCGGGAGCATCTGCACTCGGCGGGCTCGCCGGTTCGGCTCCGACCCTCCCGTTATGCGGCCGCGTGCGGGTCGTGCGCGTTGAGCGTCGCTACGACGGTCGCGTAGTCGCCGCGCGCCTCGCCGTATCGCAGGAACTTCACGCGTTCGACCTGCACCTCCGTCACGTCGGGATCGTCGCGCAGGATCCGCATGACCTCGTCGGCGAAGTCGTCCAGCGGCATCGCGAAGGCGCTGCCGCGCTGGCCGGGCAGCAGGTCGGTGGCGACCGACGGCGGCTCGAGTTCCACGACGCGCACCGATGTGCCGGCCAGTTGGAGGCGCAGCGACTCGCTCAGCATGTGGATGGCGGCCTTGCTGGCGTTGTAGCTCGGCGTGACGCGCAGCGGTGCGAACGCGAGGCCGGACGAGACGGTCATGATGGTGGCATCCGGCTGCCGGCGCAGCTGCTCGATGAATGCCCCGATGAGGCGGATCGGGCCGAGGATATTGGTCGTCACGGTGTCCTCGGCGGACTCGAGGAAGCCGGCCGAAGTCGTCCAGTCCTCGAGGCGCATGATCCCGGCCATCGTCACGAGCACGTTGAGATGCGGGTGTCGCGCGATGACCTCGGATGCGGCGGCCCTGATGGAGGCGGCATCCGTCGTGTCGATCCGAACAGTGTCGATACCGGGATGCTGCGCCGCGATCTCGTCGAGCAGCTCCCGGCGGCGCCCGCCGACGATGACGGTGTTGCCGGCCTCGTGCAGGCGCTCGGCGAGGGCCAGGCCGATGCCGCTGGTGGCACCGGGGATGAAGATGGTGTTTCCGCTGATTCGCATGCTCCGAGTCTTCGAGCCGCGCGAACGGCGCTCCAGAGAGCGCTGATCGGGGGAGTGGCGATCCCTGGATGCCGTGGCGCCGCGCGAGCAGGATGGGTGCATGGATCGCGAAGCCCTCGCCGAGTTCCTCCGCACGCGCCGCGAGCGGCTGCAGCCGGCCGACGTCGGGCTGAGCTCCGGCGCGCGGCGGCGTGCGCCCGGACTGCGACGCGAGGAGGTCGCGCAACTCGCCCTCATGTCGGCGGACTACTACACCCGCCTCGAGCAGCAGCGGGGGCCTCAGCCCAGCACGCAGATCCTCGCATCACTCGCCCGGGCGCTGCGGCTCACCGCCGACGAGCGCGACTATCTCTACCGGATGGCGGGGCAGCCGGCTCCTGATCGCCTCCGTCCCGCGGGACACGTCGCACCCGCGCTGCAGCGGGTGTTCGATCGCCTCTCCGACACTCCGGCGCTCATCATCTCGAATCTGGGTGAGACGCTCGTGCAGAATCCGCTCGCAGCCGCGCTGCTCGGCGATCACGTGGGGGCGTCGGGCTGGGAGCGGTTCGAGCCGTGGCGCTGGTTCGTGAACCCGGATGCCGAACGCCGCCGCTACCCGGAGCACGACCGCCCGCGTCAGAGCCGGGCGCTGGTCGCGGGCCTTCGAGCGGCGTACGGGGCGATGGGGCCGTCGTCACTGGCCGGTGAGCTGGTGGCAGAGCTGTCGAAACGAAGCGCGGAGTTCCGGCAGCTGTGGGACCGGCAGGAGGTCGCCCAGCGCTTCGCCGACCACAAGGTCCTGGTCCACCCCGAGATCGGACCGATCGAGGTCGACTGCCAGGTCCTGTTCACCGAGGACCGTTCCCAGGCGCTGCTCGTGCTGACACCGGAGCCGCGGAGCGAGGACGAGGAGAGGATCCGGCTGCTGGGAGTGCTCGGGGTGCAGCGATTCGCCACGGGCGAGAAGACTGCGGCGCCGTAGCCGCACCGATCGGTGAGACGGGAACCTGCTCGCACACCGAGTCAACCCGGGCCGAGCGTGAACCGTACGGGTTAGTGTCGGCGGATGGCCGAGGCATCCGAGTTCTGGCGCGACGCGGGCATCATCCTGGGATGGAATCCGAATCTCTGGAATGAATGGCCGGGGTCGTACGCCGACGTGGTCAGGGGCGTGTGCGGCGGGGAGCCCTACGTGACGCAGTGGTCGATCGGCTCGCGACGCTCCGTGGACCTGGGCACCGACGCCTGGCTGCTGCGGCAGGGTGGGTCGTACGGGATCATAGGCCACGGCACGGTCGTCTCCGACCCCTATCAGGACGCTCACTTCGCCGACGCGCGCAAGCCGGCGACCTTCGTCGACGTCGCGTTCGACGGGCTGGTCGTGGAAGATCACCGGATCCCGCGCGACCTGCTCGAGGTGGTCGTGCCCGAGGTCGCGTGGCGGTTCCAGTTCCGGTCCGGCAACAGGATCGCCCCTGAGCCCAACCGGCGGCTGCGAGACCTGTGGCAGGAGACGCTCGCCGACTGAGGGAGGGCGCCACGGCGGTCCCGCACACGACTCCTCCACCGGATGAACGCGGTGCTGCATTCCCACCGTCGCCGACCGCGCACGAGGAATGTCGTACATATGTTCTAAAGTCGAATCATGTTCGACGTACCGGCGCATCCGCACTCAGGGATGCTGGACGCGCTGGACGAAGTCGCCGAGGCGGACGTGATGATGACGTCCCTGGCAGCCCGCCGGCTGCACAAGATCGACGTCCTCCGCCGCGAGGCGCTCGCCGATGCCGCTCGTCATGGACGAGAACTCACCGAGGTGATCGAGCGGGGCGTCCGCTTGGAGCTGGCCGCACGCCTGCGGATCACCGAGCACGTGGCGGGTCGGCTCATCCGCTATGCGTCGGCGCTGACGCACGATTACCCGGCCGTCATGGCCTCCTTCCGGCTGGCCCGGATGACTCAGCAGCATGCGGAGCTGCTCGTGGACGGGTTCGATCAACTCGAGCCAGACCTCCGCGACCGGCTGCTCCCCGAAGCGATCGACCTCGCCGAGGCGCATCCGGTCGGCAGCTTCCGTCGAGAGCTGAAGAAGATGATCGACGCGGCTCGCGCCGTCACGCTCGCCCAGCGCCATGAAGAGGCGCTCTCGGCACGTCGATTCGTCGTGGAGCCGGACGCCGACGGCATGTCATGGCTGCATGCCTACGTGCCATCGGTCGAGGCTCGCGCGATCGAGACGCGGATCACCGCCGAGGCGAAGGCTCTTCTCAACGATGAGAGCGAGACCCGCACCCTCCACCAGGCGCGGGCGGACGTCCTGTGCGATCTTCTCATCGACGGCGAGACGTCGTATCGCACGCCCGAATCCCGCGGAATCAAAGCCACCGTGGTCGTCACCGTGCCCGCACTTGCGCTGTTGGCGACAGGGGATGCGGAACGGGATGCCGCCGGCCTGGCGCCGGCCGTCGTGGAGGGGGTCGGGCCGATTCCGCTCGCTCGTGCAAAGGAACTGTGCGGCAGCGCAGACGGCTGGATGCGGGTCCTCACCCATCCTGGGACCGGCGCCGTCCTCTCGGTGGGCCGGGAGCAGTACCGGCCGCCCGCCGCGCTGGCGCGGATCGCGAAATGGCGTGCCGACAGGTGCATGGCACCCGGATGCGGCATCCCGGCCAGCCGATGCGAGATCGATCACACGATCGCATGGGAGGACGGCGGCCACACCTCGCTCGACAATCTCGCGCCTCTCTGCAAAGGGCACCACACTGTCAAGCACCACGGCGGATGGCGGGTGAGACAGGTGCCCGACAGCGGTGGCGCCTTGGAGTGGACCTCGCCGGCGGGGCGACAGTACGTGGTGCAGCCGGAACGACCAGTGCCGGTGTTCCGGCCATCCCACGCTGGTGACGCCCCCTTCTGACGCGTCGCCCATCACGACCGAGTCCTGACCAGCGCGGAAGGCAGCCGGCCGACGATGAAGCGTCGGGCCGGGGAGAGCATTTTCGGCGGGGGAGGCGGCGTCCGTAGCGCGGCGCTACGCTGACGGCGTGCACCGGATCTTCACCACGAGCTTCGCCTCGGTCTACCCGCACTACGTGACGAAGGCGGAGCGCAAGGGGCGCTCGCAGGCGGAGCTCGACCATGTGATCCAGTGGCTCACGGGCTTCGACGACGCCGAGCTGCGAAGACACATCGACGAGCACACGAGCTTCGAGGACTTCTTCGCCGCCGCAGACCTCAACCCGAGCGCGTCTCTCATCACCGGTGTCGTCTGCGGCATGCGCGTCGAGACCATCGAGGACCCCCTCATGCAGAAGATCCGCTACCTCGACAAGCTCGTCGACGAACTGGCGAAGGGCAAGCCGATGGAGAAGATCCTCCGTACCGCGTGAGCGGCGGTGCACCAGACACCCGATCGGCCGGGCAGCCCCCAGTCCCGATAGTCGCCAGAACTACGATCGAAGCACCGTCCCTCGACACAGGAGGCTCGACCGTGCCCCAAGCGCCCTCGCGCACCGCACCCGACGCGCTCGCTCACGCCGAAGACCTCGCGGCGTTCGTCGAGGCGTCCCCATCCAGCTTCCACGCCGCAGCCGAAGTCGCCGCGCGCCTCGAGCGCGTCGGGTTCACACGACTCGACGAGGGCGAGCACTGGCCCGCGCCGGCGGGAGGGCGATTCGTCGTTCTCCGAGATGGGGCCGTCATCGCGTGGGTCGTTCCGTCATCGGCGACCGCCGAGACACCGGTGCGCGTGTTCGGCGCCCACAGCGACTCGCCCGGCTTCAAACTGAAGCCCCAGCCGACGACGGGCCGACTCGGCTGGCTGCAGGCGGGCGTCGAGATCTACGGGGGACCGCTCCTGAACTCGTGGCTCGACCGCGAGCTGCGTCTCGCCGGCCGCCTCGTGCTCGACGACGGCACGAGCGTCCTGGCTGCGACGGGTCCGCTGCTGCGTCTGCCCCAGCTCGCGATCCACCTCGACCGCAGCGCCAACGACCACCTCGCCCTCGACAAGCAGGCGCACACGCAGCCCGTGTGGGGACTGGGCGACGCCGAATCAGCGGACCTGCTCGCGGAACTCGCGAGTGCGGCCGGCATCGACGCGGCACGTATCCGCGGGTATGACATCGTCACCGCGGACGCCGCGCGCGGCGCGACCTTCGGGCTAGACGACGTCTTCTTCGCGGCCGGACGACTCGACGACCTGGCGTCGGTGCACGCCGGCGTCGTCGCGCTCGAACGCGCCGCGGATGGCCACGACGCCGACCACATCGCGATGCTCGCGGTCTTCGACCACGAGGAGGTCGGCTCGGCGACCCGGTCCGGGGCCGCCGGGCCGTTCCTCGCCGACGTGATCGAGCGGGTGCAGGTCGCGCTCGGCGCCGATCGCGAGCAGCAGCTGCGCGCCCTCGCCGGATCGTGGTGCGTCTCGAGCGACGTCGGCCACTCCGTGCACCCGAACTACCCGGAGAAGCACGACCCGGTGGTCCGGCCCGTCCTCGGCTCCGGCCCCATCCTCAAGATCAACGCGAACCAGCGCTACGCGACGGATGCCGAAGGCGCAGCCGCCTGGAACGGCTGGTGTGCGCTCGCGGGCGTCGAGAGCCAGGAGTTCGTCTCGAACAACGCGGTGCCCTGCGGCTCGACGATCGGACCGATCACGGCGACCCGGCTCGGGATCCGGACGGTCGACGTCGGAATCCCCATCCTCTCCATGCATTCTGCCCGCGAGCTCGCCGGGGTGAGCGACCTGTGGGATCTCACCCGGGTGGCCGAGATGTACTTCCGCGGCTGAGGAATCCGGACACGGCATGTTCGAGGGGTTCACCGAGGAATTCGTCGACACGGCGCACGCACGCATCCTCGTCCGTCATCGTGGCGCGAGCGGCGAGCACGGTGCCCGCGACCCGGTGCTGCTCCTTCACGGCCATCCCCGCACCTCGGCGACATGGCATCGCGTCGCCCCGCTCCTCGTCGACGCCGGTCACGCGGTGGTGTGCGCCGACCTGCGCGGCTATGGGCGGTCCGCCGGACCGGCGCCGACCGCAGACCACCGCGCGCACTCGAAGCGCGCCGTGGCCGGCGACATGGCGGAGGTGATGACGCACCTCGGTTACGAGCGGTTCGCCGTCATGGGACACGACCGAGGCAGCTACGTCGCCTTCCGCCTCGCCCTCGACCATCCCGATCGCGTCCGCGCGCTGGGGGTCTTCGACGGCGTGCCGATCACGCACCACCTCGACCAAGGCGGCACCCGCTTCGCGCTGCGATGGTGGCACTGGTTCTTCTACGCACAGGCCGACATCCCCGAGCGGGTCATCGGGGCCGACCCGGATGCCTGGTACCGCGGCGACGCCGCGGTGATGGGAGCCGACAACCACGAGGAGTTCCGCGCCGCCACGCGGGATCCGCGGGTCATCCGCGCGATGCTCGAGGACTACCGAGCCGGCGTCACGGTCGACGCCGACCTCGAACGCGCCGACCGCGCCGCCGGACGCCGTCTCGCGATGCCGGTGCTGTCGCTGTGGTCCACGCGCGACGATCTCGAAGAGCTGGTCGGCGACCCGCGCGCGGTGTGGCGCCAGTGGGCGGACGAGGTCACCGGCTACGGCATCGACTCCGGTCACCACATGGCCGAGGAGGCGCCGGAGGCCGTCGCCCGCGCGATCGCCGCGTTCCTTGGCTGACCGGGGTGTCCTCGCCGGGCACGCGTGGGCTCAGACCGAGGCCGTCTCCACCGAACGCGCCAGCAGATCCGCGTGGTGGCGCTCCGCGACATCCGGGTGCGCGCGCAGCCGATACTTCAGCAGGTTGTCGCCGTACGTGCCGCGGATGACGTTGCTCGGATCCTGCTCCACGCCGCGGGCGTCGGCGCGGTACTCCGGCGCGATGGCCAGCCGCGGCACCTCGGCATCCAGCCGCGGGTTGAAGAAGAACGGGACCGAGATGCGCTCGCTGCCCTCGGCCGGAGCCAGCACACGATGCACAGTGGCACGCAGGTAGCCGTCGGTCGCCCACTCCAGCAGCTCGCCGATGTTGACGATGAGCGCCCCCTGCTGCGGCGGGACGTCGTGCCACTCGCCCTCGTACTCCACCTGCAGGCCGCCCACACCGGGTTCGATCCACAGCAGCGTCAGCATCCCGGCGTCCTTGTGGCTGCCGACGCCCTGACGAGACGGGTCGCTGTCGGGCTTGCCGGGATACCGGGCGATCTTGATGTGCGTCGACGGCTCTTCGGCGAACAGATCCAGCAGCGCCGCCGGGTCGGCACCGAGCGACTCGGCCCACGCCGAGAGCAGGCGGCGGCCGATGGCGCTGAGCCGCGCCTCCCACTCCTCGACCACGCCCTGCAGCTCGGGCAGCGCGCTCGGCCACTGATTCGGGCCGTCGAGGCGCAGGTAGGCCGGGTCGTCCGGACCGACCTCGCGAGCCTCACGGCCGGGGCCGATGTCGATCTGCTCACGCCAGTCGACCTTGCCCTGCGTCAGCTCGCCGCCGACGCGGGCATAGCCGCGGAAGTAGGGGGAGCGGAGATTCTCGACTTCGAGCTTGTCGTCCTCGGGCAGGGCGAAGAACGCGCGAGAGGTCCGCAGCAGACGGTCCTGAAGCTCCTCCGGGATGCCGTGCCCGACCAGCGTGAAGAAGCCCACCTCGTGCGTCGCGCGCCGCAGCTCCTGCCGGAACCGATCGGCCTCCTCGGAACCCTGGTCCAGCAACGAGAGGTCCAGAACGGGGATCGGCGTGGTGGTCATGATCCGACGCTACGTCGGTGTCCGCCGGCGATCCCCGTTTGTTTCGGACCGTGACGGATGCCCCGACCCCGAGCGACCTCAGGAGCTGAGGACGCGGCGGCTGAAGGCATCCGTGCTGAGACCCTCATCGAGCACCACCTTGGCCCACTCGCGTGCGGAGTGCAGCGAGTGGTCGCGGTAATTGCCGCAGGAGAACGCCGAGACGCCGGGGACGTCGGCCTCCACGGCCTCGTCGGCGATGAAGCGGAGGCTGCCGGTGAGCGCCGCGACGACGTCCTCCACCGGCGGCTCGCCCCACATCAGGAGGTGGAACCCGGTGCGGCATCCGAAGGGCGAGATGTCGATGACGCCGCCGATGCGGTCACGCAGCAGGCCCGCGAGCAGGTGCTCGAGGGTGTGGAGGCCCGCCGTGGGGATCTCGCCCTCGTTGGGCTGCACGAACCGGACGTCGAAGTTCGTGATGGCGTCTCCGGCGGGGCCGCGCTCGACGCCGATCCGCCGGACGTAGGGCGCCAGGACGGCGGTGTGGTCGAGGGTGAAGCTCTCGATCTCGGGCATCAGGTCCTCCTTCTCGTGAACGCGTCGAGGCGTTCGATCAGCTCTGCCAGGGTCTCTTCGTCCGAGACCAGTCCGATGCGGATGTGCCCGCGTCCGCGGGGTCCGAACCCGTCGCCGGGCGCGACCGCGACACGAGCTTCCTCGCGCAGCGCGCGGGCGAAGGCGACCGCGTCCGCCTCGCCGGGCACGCGCAGCCACACGAAGAACGTCCCGCCCGGCGCCTGGACGTCCCATCCGATCGCCCGCAATCCCGACACGACCGCATCGCGCCGCCGCTGGTAGACCGCGACGAGCTCGGATGCCGCCGCCTGGTCGCCGGCAAGGGCGGCCGCGGCGGCCTCCTGCGTCGCCCCGAACATCGTGCTGAACGCATGCGCCTGGTAGGCGCGCATCGCCCCGATGAGCGACGGGTTCCCCGCGGCGAAGCCGACGCGCCAGCCGGCCATGCTGTACGTCTTCGACAGCGTCTGGATCTCGACCGTGCGCTCCCGGTCGAGCGCGAGCGCCGACAGCGGACGGCGGCCGTCGAACCCCAGCGACGCGTACGCGAAGTCGTGCACGAACGCCGCATCCGTCCGCTGCGCGAACGCCACCGCCCCGTGGAAGGTCGCGGGCGTCGCGAGGGCACCGGTCGGGTTGTTCGGGTAGTTCAGCACCAGCACACGGGCCCTCGCGAGGCCGTCGAGGACGGCGAAGTCGGGCTGGTGGTCATCTTCGCGCAGGGGCAGGGTCGCGATCTCGGCCTGCGCGAGCTGCGCCGCGGAAGCGTACGCCGGGTAGCCCGGATCGGGAAGGACGACCGTCGAACCGGGATCGGCGAGCGAGAGCACCGCCGCCATCAGACCTTCGTGAGACCCGTGGAAGATCGCGACATCCGCGTCGGGGTCGAGTGCGACGCCGTGATCGTCCCGATAGCGCCGGGCGACGGCATCCCGCAGCGCCGGCCGACCGGCGTAGGACGGGTACCGGTGGTTGGCAGGGTCTGCCACGGCCTGCTGCATCGCCGCCACGATGTGCTCGGGCGTCGGAAGGTCGGGATTGCCCTTGGACACGTCGATCATGCGGGGGCCGGGGAGGGCCGACAGTCTCGCGATCTCGCGGTCCATCGCTCCCCAGAAGTTCGGCGGCAGCGCTCGCACGCGCTCCGCCGGTGTGAAGGCGACCACGGTCATCGCCTCCGGTATCGGCGGGCGACCGCCGAGCCGAAGGTCTGGATCCCCTGCACGAGCAGGATCAGGGTGACGCAGGTGACCACCATGGCGAAGCCGTCGTACCGCTGGTAGCCGTACGACAGCGCCAGGTCGCCGATGCCGCCGGCGCCGACCGTGCCTGCCATCGCGGTGGCGTCGATGAGACCGACGGTGGCGATCGTGACGGCGAGGATGAGCGAGCTGCGGGCCTCCGGAAGCAGGAACCGCCGGAAGATCTGCAGGGGAGTGGCGCCCATGGACCGCGCCGCCTCGATCACGCCCTGCGGCACCTCGAGGAGGGAGTTCTCGACCAGCCGCCCGATGTACGGGGCGATCATCACGGTGAGCGGCACGATCGCCGCCCACACGCCGATGCTCGTGCCCACCAGCAGCCGGGTGAAAGGCAGGATCGCCACGAGCAGCACGATGAACGGCAGCGACCGGAGGATGTTGACGATGGCGCCGAGGATGAGGTTCACCGGCCGGTTCGGCAGCACGCCGCCGGGGCTCGTGACGGCGAGCACCGTGCCGATGAGGATGCCGAGGACCGACCCGAGCAGCAGCGCGATGCCGAGCATCTGCAGCGTCTCGCCGAGCGCCTTGAGATAGATCTCGGGCGTGATGAGCGTGAACTGGTCGCCGTTCATGCCACGAGCTCCTCGAGGTGCACGACCCGTTCGGCGAGGAACCGTCGGGCGGCCGCGATCCTCTCGGGGGCGCCGGTGACCTTCACGATCATCTGCCCCACGGTGTGCTCCTGGATCTCGGTCATGTCGGCGTGAAGCATGTTCACCTGCACGCCGATGTCGGTGATGAGGTCCGACACCAGCGGCTGGGTCACCTCGTCGTCCAGCAGCAGCAGACGCCACAGGCCCTCGCCGCCCAGGTGCGCGACCACCCGATCCGGGACGGCCTGGGGCACGACGGTCGACACGAAGTCGCGGGCCACGCCCGTGCGAGGTCGGAGGAACGTGTCGAGCACGGAACCCTGCTCGACGACCTCGCCCGCGGCCATCACGGCCACCTGGTGGGCGAGGTCCTTGATGACATCCATCTCATGGGTCACGACGAGGATCGTGGTGCCGTACTCGCGATTGACCCGACGGAGCAGATCGATGATCTGCGCCGTCGTGGTCGGATCCAGCGCGCTCGTCGCCTCGTCGGCCAGGAGGATGCGGGGGTTCCGGGCGAGTGCCCGTGCGATCCCGACGCGCTGCTTCTGGCCGCCGGAGAGCTCCCCGGGGAAGCTGTCGGCCTTGGCGCTCAGGCCGACGAAGTCGAGGACCTCATCGGCCCGCGCGCGGGCTTCGGCCTTGCCGACGCCGTCCAGGCGCAGCGGCAGGGCCACGTTGTCGCGCACGCGCACGGTCGCCAGGATGTTGAACTGCTGGAAGATCATGCCGGTGTGCTTCTGCGCGGCCCGCAGAGCGGCGCCGCGCAGCGCGCCGATGTCGACCCCGTCGACCACCACGCGCCCGGTCGTGGGCTGCTCGAGCCCGTTGACCATCCGGATCAGCGTGGATTTGCCGGCGCCGCTGTAGCCGATGACGCCGAAGATGGTGCCCGGCGCGACGTCGATCGAGACGCCGCGAAGGGCCGCCGTCGAGGCGGCCCTTCCCGGGAAGGCCTTCGAGACGTCGTCGAAGACGATGCGTCCCGCTCCGGCGCCTGATCCCGCGGCCGGTCCGGATGGACTCACTCGAACCATTCCGGCAGGTTGTAGCCGTCGTACTGCGCGTTCGAGGTGATGTACTCGACGAACTCCGGGGACTCGTAGGCGGCCTTGATCGCCTGCGCCCAGTCGCTCTCGACATCCTCCGAGCGCACCGTCACGACGTTCGAGAACTCGACCGGCTGGTCTTCCAGGGCCAGTGCGTCGTCGTAGTCGAGGCCGCCCGAGACGATGAAGTTGCCCTGGATCGTGGCGTAGTCGACATCCTGCAGCGCCGGGACCTGCTGCGCGTTCTCGATGGGGGTGATGTTCAGGTTGTGCGGGTTGTCGGTGATGATCGACAGATCGGCGGTGTTGGGGTCCTCGACGTCGTCGAAGTCGATCCAGCCCACCTCGCGAAGGATCAGCAGGCCGCGGTAGAGGTTGGCCGGCGAGTTCGGGACGGTGACGGTCGAGCCGTCGGCGACGTCGTCGAGCGAGGACTTCTTGCCGCCGAACAGGCCCATGCGCGGCGTCGGGATCTGCACGAGGGCGGCGTTGTCGATGCCCTCCTGTGCGTTCACGAACTCCATGTACACCGGGTGCTGCATGATGTTGGCGTCGATCTCGCCGCTGTCGACGGCGACGTTGACGACGATCCCGTCGGTGAACTCCACGGCCTCGACGGTGTAGCCCTCGTTCTCGAGGATCGGCTGGATGCCACCCTCGAACATCTCGCGATACGGGCCGGGGTTGAAGCCGATCCTGATGTCCGTCTTGTCGGCGGCGTCGCCGTCAGCGGCTGCCTGGGGCGCGGACGAGCCGCCGCTGCATGCGCTGAGCGAGACGGCGAGAGCGGCGGCCGCGGTGGCGGCGATCAGAGCCTTGCGGGTGAAGCGCATGTGTCCTCTTCGTGCTGTGAGTGGCGGACGCGCGCGGACGGGTGCTGCGCGCGGACTCACGCTAGAAGGGGCGCCGTCGTCGCGTCGATTCGGACGTTACAAAGGGCAACAGTGTGCGTAGACGACGACGCGGGGCCGCCCAGGCGGCCCCGCGTCGTGGAAACGGTGGTGGCTCAGTACCAGCCGTTGGACTGGGAGTGACCCCATGCGCCGCACGGCGAGCCGTAACGGCCCGAGATGTAGCCCAGACCCCACGAGATCTGCGTCACCGCGTTGGTCTGCCAGTCGGCGCCGGCGCTGGACATCTTGCTGCCGGGAAGGGCCTGCGGGATGCCGTACGCACCGCTGGACGGGTTGGAGGCGCGGTAGTTCCAGCCGGACTCCTTGTTCCACAGCGACACCAGGCACGAGAACTGGTCGTCGCCCCAGCCGTAGCCCGCGAGCATCCCGCGTGCCGCCGCCTGCGCGTCGGCCGGGCTCATGCCGGGACCGCCGCCTCCGGTGTAGACCGGTGCCGGCGCCGACGAGCGCTGCTGAGAGGTCTGCTTCGCCGCGGCGGCCTCTTCGGCGGCCTTCGCCTCGGCCGCGGCCTTCGCCTCGGCCTCCTGGCGGGCACGCTCGGCAGCGGCTTCCTGCTCGGCCTTCAGCGCGAGAGCGGCGTCGAGGCTGCCGCGAAGGCCCGCCACACGCTCGCCCACCGTCGAGACGGCCGCCGTGACGTCCTCCGCGATATCGGGCACCAGCGGCGCCGGCAGCAGCTCGGCGCTCTCCAGGCGGTCGACGGCCGCTTCCAGCTCGGCGGTGTCGACGGTCGGATCGGGGTCGCCGACATCCAGGCCCGAGGCCTGGATGTCGGTGGTCACGGTGGCGGCCTGGGCGATCGCCTGTTCGGCCGCATCCAGCGCCTCGCGGACCGCTGTGGAGATCTCGTCCGTGCCGCCCGAGCTGACCGTGGCGACGGGATCGGTCGTCGGAGTGAACGACGCCAGGGCGATGCTCCTCGGCGTCGCCGGGGATGCCTCGGCGTGGGCGACAGGTCCGGTCGCGGCCAAGCCGACGGTGGCGGCGACCGCCACGGCGAGGGTCGAGGCGACCAGAGCGGGCCGGCGCCGTGTGCGGCGCTGAGCCTCGCGGAGGGTGCGGCGGTTGGGGACCAAAGACGTGTTCGAGCGCATGAAAACCGGTTCCGTATCGAGATCCGCGCCGGCCGAGCGGCGCCGTGCGTCCGTTCGGGTCGGACACAAGTCCCCGAGTCAATCGGGTCCGTCTGGACGGTTCCGGTGCGTTTTCTGGACGCCCGGTGTGAACGAGAGGACGGGCGAGTCGCAGGAAACCTCGTGTCAACCCCGCTGCGCGATCATCCGAGAACGAGTGGAGTCGTGACACGAACGTCATCAGAGACCGATGCGAAAGGACGACTCATGTCGAATCAGCCCCCGCAGCAGCAGGACGTGCCGGGCACCGATCAGGAGATGCAGCCCAAGCCCGACTACGGCGAGAACAGCTACCGCGGATCGGGGCGGCTCGAGGGGAAAGTGGCGCTGATCACCGGCGGTGACAGCGGCATCGGCAAGGCCGTCGCGCTCGCATACGCGCGGGAAGGGGCCGATGTCGCCATCAGCTACCTCGACGAGCACGAGGACGCCGAGGAGGCACGCCGGTGGGTGGAAGAGGCCGGTCGCCGCTGCGTGCTGCTTCCCGGGGACATCTCCGACCCCGAACACTGCCGCCAGATCGTCGCCCAGACTGTCGAGCACCTGGGCGGACTCGACATCCTCGTCAGCAATGCGGCCTTCCAGATGGATCACCCCACGCTCGAGGAGGTCTCCGACGAGGAGTGGGACTACACCTGGGCGACCAACGTGGACGCGCTGTTCCACCTCGTGAAGGCCGCGCTGCCGCACCTGAAGCCCGGCGCATCGATCATCGGCTCGTCGTCGGTGAACTCCGACCAGCCCTCGCCGACCCTGCTGCCGTACGCGGCGACGAAGGCCGCGATCGCCAGCATCATGGCCTCGCTCGCGCAGCTGCTGGCCGAGAAGGGCATCCGCGCCAACAGCGTCGCTCCCGGCCCGGTGTGGACGCCGCTCATCCCCGCGACGATGCCCGAGGAGAAGGTGGAGCAGTTCGGACAGCAGGTGCCGCTCGGACGCGCCGCCCAGCCGGCCGAGTTGGCGCCCGTGTACGTCATGCTCGCCTCCGACGAAGCCAGCTACGTCTCCGGTGCCCGCATCGCGGTGACCGGCGGCAAGCCGATCCTCTGAGACAGGAGAGCACCATGGACATCTCGGACATCGCTTGGAACGAGCCCGCCAGGGAAAAGATCCTTCAGGACGCTGACAACGTGCTGCGCGAGGCCGTGCTCGAGGTCGCCAAGACGCACGGCGGAAGGTCGTCCGACGAAGCGTTCGCCGCGCTCAACGCTCGGCTGAAGGATCGCTTCATCGACTACGAGCCGGGGCCGGACCTGCGCAAGTACGCCGACGCGATCGCGGCGGGCGAGATCAGTCAGCCGTAGCGGTAGTGCTGAGCGCTGGTGTTGACCCAGGTCGCGAAGCGCCGGGCGGCGGCATCCTGCCCATCGGGGGAGCGTGAGACCCACACCTGCTCCCGCCCGGTGATCACGAGGTAGGCGTGGGCGCGGTCGATGGCGCGGTTGAGTGTGCGGGGCGTGATCGGCCCGGATGCCCCGAACAGGCGACGCTCGACGGCGGTGCGGGTGAAGGCCGGCCGCCGCAGGAGGGCGTCGCCCGTCTCGACGGAAGCCTCGACGTCGCCGACCGGCAGGCTCAGGTCGCGGAAATGCACCCATCGGCCGTCGATCGTGACGCCCGCGAACTCCTGCTCCTCGCCGCTGTACCGCACGGCGGTGGTCCACTGCCGCCCGTCCCACCAGCGGTGTCGGCCGCGCTGGTCGTCGTACCAGCCGGCCGGCGCCGCCGTGGTCGGCACCGGGCCGGCATCGCGATGGAGCTCGACCGCGGCCTCATGCAGGTCGATGTACTCCTCGGTCCACCGGGTGCCGGTCCACCACCGGTGCTTGCCGGTGCCGTCGTCGTACCATCCGGCGGGCGGTTGCGTGCCCATGCAGGAAGCGTAGTTCCGGTCGGCGACACGGTGTCAGGCGATCGCTCTAATCTGAACGGGTGGCCCCCGACGACCTCGCCCCACAGGGCGCCCGCGCGCAGCTGACAGCGCTCGTCGCGGCAGCGTCGGCCGCGCGGGGCGCGCAAGGCTTCCGCGCGTTCGCCGGACTTCCGACGGCGGAGAACTCCCGCTCCGCGGCCGTTCTCATCCTCTTCGGCGTGCTGGATGGGCTCGCGAGCGACCACGACGCCTCCGCCACCGCGGTGTCGCGCGACCTCGACGTCCTCCTCCTGGCGCGCGCGACCACGCTGCGCGCTCACCCGGGTCAGGTCGCTTTCCCAGGCGGGCGCGTCGATCCCGGGGACGACGGTCCCATCGGCGCGGCGCTGCGCGAGGCGCGCGAGGAGACGGGGCTCGATCCGGCCGGCGTCGACGTCCTCGGCACGCTCGAGGACGTGCCGCTGGCCTATTCCCTGCATGTGGTGACCCCGGTGCTGGCGTGGTGGCGGCGTCCGTCCCCGGTTCGCGTGGTCGACGTCGCCGAGTCCGCCGCCGTGTTCCGGGCGCCCGTCGCGGACCTGCTCGATCCCGCGAACCGCGGCGTCACGGTGATCCGGCGCGACGGTCAGGAGTGGCGCGGCCCCGGATTCCTCGTCCGCCACGACAGCGGCGCTCATCTGGTGTGGGGCTTCACCGGGATGCTGCTCGACGGACTGTTCGACCGGCTCGGCTGGACCGAGCCGTGGGACGACACGCGAGAGCTGCCGCTGCCGCCCGTCTAAGCGCCGGTGGCGGCCGAGCGCAAGCCCTTGTGCTGTGGTTGCGCCGACGCCGACAGTGAGAGCATGACCTCCGACATCGCAGAGCTGCTTCGGCTAGAGCAGGCCGGCTGGATGTCGCTGTGCGACGGCTCCGGCGACGACTACTACGGCAGGATCATGACGCCCGACGGCGCGATGGTGCTCGCCGACGGATCCGTGCTGGACCGGGACGGCGTCGTCCAGTCGCTGCGCGATGCGCCGGCGTGGAGCAGCTACGAGATCTCGGACGAACGGATCGTCCCGCTCGGACCCGACGCCGCGGCGCTCGTCTACACCGGCCGCTCGTTCCGTGCGGCCGGCGGCCCCGCGTTCGTCGCCGCGATGTCGAGCGTGTACGTCCGCCAGGACGGTCAGTGGCGGCTGGCGCTGTACCAGCAGACGCCGGTGCCCGAGGCCGACTGACCCGACAGGCAGGAGCGACATGACCGAGGAACACCTGCATCACCGGATCCTGGTGATCGGCGGCGGCAACGGGGGCATCTCCGTCGCCGCGCGCCTGCGCCGCCTGGGGGTCGACGACATCGCGCTCGTCGAGCCGCGCGAGGAGCACCTGTACAAGCCGCTGTTCTCGCACGTCGCCGGCGGTACCGCCCGCGCGAGCATCACGGTCAGACCTCAACGGGACGTCATCCCCAAGGGCGTCGAGTGGATCCGCGACGGTGTCACCTCGATCGATCCCGACCGCAATGCCGTCGAACTGGCCGGCGGAGATCGGGTGACGTACGACCACGTCATCGTCTGCCCGGGCATCCAGCTCGACTGGGCGCGCATCGCCGGTCTCGAGGCGGCGCTGCAGACGCCGGCGGTCGCGTCCCACTACGAGTACGCGCTGGCCGCGAAGGCCTCGCTGCTCCTGCGCGATCTGAAGGAGGGGACGGTCGTCTTCACGCAGCCGCCAGGACCCGCCTCATGCGCCGGTGCGGCCCAGAAGCCCATGTACCAGGCATGCGACTACTGGCGCGCGACGGGCGTCCTCGACCAGATCCGGGTGGTTCTGGTGGTGCCGACCGACACCGTCTACGGCATCCCGGCGTTCGACGCGGAGCTCGATCGCTGCATCGAGGAGTACGGCATCGAGCTGCACACCAGCAGCGAGCTTCTCGAGGTGGATGCCGCCGCGCAGGAGGTGGTGATCGGCGGGCCCGAGGGCGCCGAGCGCATCGCCTACGACGTGCTCAATGTGGTGCCGCCGCAGTCCGCACCCGACTGGATCAAGAACTCGCCGCTCGCGGGCCCGCGCAGCGAGGGCGGCTTCGTCGAAGTGGACACCCGGACGCTGCGGCATCCGCGCTATCCCAATGTCTGGACGCTGGGCGATGCCGCCGCCACGACCAACTCGAAGTGCGGCGGGGCCCTGCGCAAGCAGACTCTCGTGCTCGCACGCAACCTCGTCGCCGTGCTGCGCGGCGAGGAGCCCGGCGACAGCTATGACGGCTACGCCGTGTGCCCGTTCACGGTGTCGCGCTCGACCGTGGTGTGGGCCGAGTTCGACGACGAGGGCGAGCTGTCTCCCACCATCCCGTTCCTGAAGGGCATGTACCGCGAGAACCGGCTGGCGTGGATCGCCGACCGGCACATCCTGCCCTGGGTGTACTGGAACCTGATCCTCACCGGGCGCGTCTAGCGGGAGCGCACGCGGTAGCGCAGCTGCACGTTCGAGGATCCCTCGAAGGTGCGCGCCTCGAGCAGTTCGAGGCTCGCCGGACGGGTGAAGAGCGCAACGCCGGTGACCAAGGCGTCCGGGCTGACCATGAGATGCAGTTCGTCGACCAGTCCGCGCGCGAGCAGGTCGTTCCACAGCACATGGCTGGCGAACACGACGATGTCGCCCTGGGCCGCATCCAGCCACTCGGTGAGGCGGTCGCGCGGGACCGCGGTCGTGGACTCCGCCCACGCGTTGGAATCCGGCACCGGCCCACGATCTGTGATCACGACCTTCGGCACGGCGTTCCAGCGACGGCTGATCGCGCGGTTCACCTCGTCGTACTGCCGGATGGGGCCGGACTCCTGTTCGACCGGCTCGGGGGCGTCGGCGATGAAGGGCCAGTACGCGCTGAAGCCGTCGAATGATTCCCGCCCCAGCAGGACGACGTCGGCGCGCTCGATGCTCTCGAGGTTCGCCTGATCGAACGCGGTGTCCATGTTCAGCGCGAGCGGGTCGCCGTCAGCGTCGGCGTAGTAGCCGTCCAGTGAGACGATGTTGTTGACGATCACCGTGCGCATCAGTGTCACCGGCAGGGCACGTGCTCAGTCCAGGACGACCACGTCGAGGTCGACCGAGTCGCAGGCGCGACGATCGCGCACGCCGACGCGGTCCGGGCGCAGGACATCCCCGGCCGAGTACCGCGCGTCGGTCGAGACCAGGACGCGGTTCACGCCGTTCACCAGCAGCAGGGGAGCCGCAAGCGCCCGCAGGGGCGGGGTGAGGCGGCGCTCGATCATCTCGATGAGGACGTCGAGGCCGGCCACGCCCACGAATGTGCCGTCGACGGTGACCGGCGCGGCGGCCGTCATCGTGTACTCGTCACTGCAGAGGTAGTCGACGTACGGCCCCGCGACATGCGGCTTGCCGGTCAGCAACGGCACGCGGAACCACTCGAGCTCGCGGTAGTCGATGCCCTGCTTCACGGACTGCGCCGGGAAGACGAGCTTGCGGCGCTCGGCGCCCTGCCACCAGGCGAGGTGGCTGGAGGCGTCGGTGAGCAGGTCCACCGTGGCGATGAAGCCCGCGCCGTAGATCCGCTCGCCGGGGTGGTCGAACAGCGCCCGCGCGTGCGGCTCGACCAGGTCGTCGATGCGCGATGCGGTGAGGCCCTCGGGCCCGTGGGCGCGGATCGCCTCGCCGAGCCGTCCCGCGTGCTCCTCGAGCTGCGGCAGGAGACCACGGAAGTAGGCCGAGACGACGGCGGCGGCCTGCTCGAGCGCCGTCGCGCCCTCGGCGGTGCGGGGTGGAGCAGACGTCGCGGGCATGTCGTCTCCCAAGGTCAGTGGCTGCGTCGACGGCGACCGTGCCGTGAACGCATCGTACACACGCGCGCGCCCGTCACGAATCGTCGGCGTGCATGCGCAGCGCATCCAGCGCATCGATCGACGCTGTGACGAGCTCTTCGATCGCACTGCTCGCCGACGACTCGTCGCCGGCATCGACGGCGTCGAGCGTCCGCTCGAGCAGCTCGCGCTGACGTCTCCGCAGCGCCGGATCCACGTCGATCAGGCGCAGCAGGGGCGAGAGCTCCGCCTGGAGTCGCATCTGGTCGCGTGTCAGACGCGCCGACTGGCTCAGCGCCACCAGCTCGAGGTGCAGGTCGTCCATCGACTGGCGCCAGACGCCCAGCTGGCGGGAATCGAGCTCCCCGTCCAGCGCGTCGAGCCGGCCGAGGTGGGACCGGATCGTCGCGACCTCGCCGGGAGCCGCGCGCCGTGCGGCCAGGCGCACGCCGGCTGTGGTGAGGGCGGCGTAGTGGACTCCGAGATCGCGGATGGCCAGTCGCGACGAAGCGAGAAGGGTCTCGTGCGCGAACACGAGCGGATCGGCCGTCTCGGAGACGAAGCTGCCGCCGTTGCGCCCGCGGCGTGTCGTGACCAGGCCGCGCGCCCGAAGAGCGAGGAGCGCCTCGCGCACCGTTGTGGGCGCCACACCCATCGTGCGGGCGAGATCGGCCTCGGAGGGGAGGCGATCGCCCGCGCGCAGATGCCCGCCCGTGATCGCCTCGGCCAGGCGCTTCTCGACGAGTTCGGCGCGCCCAGCGTCCCCGATCGGCATCAAAATCGACCCCTCCAGACGGCGAGGGCGTCGATCTCGGCCCGGCAGCTGGCTGGTCACGTGCTCATCCTCTCACCCGGCGTTTTCGGCAACCTGAGCGTGACGGCGAAGAAATCCGCTTGAAATATAACCTCTGGTTTCATATGTTTACTCGTGCCCTCAAGCACAGAGTCGTCCCGAGGAGTCCGCATGTCGTCCACCGTCGCCGCTGCATCCGTCGCCCCCACCGAGGCGGCCGCCTCCGGCCATGTCTCGCTGACGGGCGTCACCAAGTCGTTCGGCGACCTCACGGCGGTGCGAGACCTCGAGCTCGACGTCAGCCAGGGGGAGTTCCTGTCGATGCTCGGCCCATCGGGTTCCGGCAAGACGACGGTGCTGCGGATGATCGCGGGTTTCGAGGACGTCACCAGCGGAACCATCCGCATCGGCGGAGAGGATGTCACACGCATCCCGCCTCATCGGCGCCCCGTCAACACGGTCTTCCAGGACTACGCGCTCTTCCCCCACCTGACGATCGCGGAGAACGTCGCGTACGGCCTCCGCGTCCGAGGCCAGTCCAAGAGGGAGCGGCAGGCGGCGGTGGACGCCGCGCTGGCGCAGGTGCGCCTCGATCACGTGGCGTCGCGCCTTCCCCACCAGCTCTCCGGCGGGCAGCGTCAGCGGATCGCACTCGCCCGGGCCCTCATCCTCCGCCCCCGCGTGCTGCTGCTCGATGAGCCGCTGGGCGCCCTGGACAAGCAGCTTCGCGAGGAGATGCAGATCGAGCTCAAGAGCATCCAGCGCGAGGTCGGCATCACCTTCATCTTCGTCACGCATGACCAGGAAGAGGCGCTGACCCTGAGCGACCGGGTGGCCGTGTTCAACGACGGGCGCATCGAGCAGATCGGCAGCGCGCGCGAGGTCTACGAGTACCCCCGAACCGAGTTCGTCGCCCGATTCCTCGGGCTGTCGAACATCATCCCGGCAGAGACGGCACAGCGCCTCACAGGCACCGCCGCGGCGATCAGCATCCGCCCGGAACGCGTGCGGCTGCTGGCGCCCGATGAGCAGGTCAGCCGCGACGACGTCGTGGTGGAGGGCCACGTCGCCGAAATCGTCTACACGGGGCCCACCACCCGCGTGATCGTCGACGGGATCGATGGCCTCCGGCTCATCGCCGAGACCCAGAACAGCCATCACCCGTCTGCCGATGTCACCGTGCGCCGCGGCGACCGCGTGCGTGTCGCCTGGGCGTCCAGCCACGCCGCCGAGCTGCCGTGACCACCAGTCGCAGTACCCATCCACCGAGAAGCGAAAGCAAGGAGCAGAACATGAGAAGCAGGCTCATCACCGGTGCCGCCGCCGTAGCGGTCGCCGCACTGGCCCTGACCGGCTGCAGCACGGCCGCCGAAGAAGAGGCCGCCGGCGGTGCGGGCGGACTGTCGATCGACGTGCCCGACGTGCCCATGCAGGAGGAGCTGGGCGAGTACGAGGGCGAGGTCGACATCATCGCGTGGAGCGGCTTCGTCGAGCCGGCCTGGTCGGACGCGTTCACCGCGGAGACCGGCTGCGTCGTCAACCGTCGTGTCGCCGGCACCAGTGACGAGATGGTGCAGCTCATGCGCACCGGCGACTACGACCTCGTGTCGGCATCGGGCGACGCGAGCCTGCGCCTGATCGCCGGCGGCGACGTCGCGCCGATCAATCTCGACCTCATCCCGAACTTCGGCGACGACATCGTCCCGGGCATGAAGGGACAGCTGTACGACACGATCAACGGCAAGTCGTACGGTGTGCCGATCGGCCGCGGCGCGAACATCCTGCAGTACAACAGCGAGGTCGTCACGGAGGAGCCCACGAGCTGGTCCGTGGCCTGGGAGGAGGACAGCCCCTACGCCGGCAAGATCATCGCGTACGACGCCCCCATCTACATCGCCGACGCCGCGGTGTACCTCATGGCGCACGAGCCGGAGCTCGGCATCGAGAACCCGTACGCGCTGGACAAGGAGCAGCTGGCCGCCGCCGTGGATCTGCTGAAGAAGCAGAACGGGATCGTGTCGGAGTACTGGTCGGACCCCGCGGCGCAGATCACGTCGTTCGTGGGCGGCAACACCGTCCTCGGGACGTCCTGGGAGGTCCTGCGCAAGCTCACCGAGGACGACAAGTTCAAGAGCGTGCTGCCCGAAGAGGGATCGACCGGATGGTCGGACGCCTGGATGCTGTCGTCCCAGTCCGACAGTCCCAACTGCGCGTACGCATGGATGGACTACACCAGCTCGCCCGAGGTCAACGGCGCGATCGCGATGAACTTCGGCATGGCGCCCGCGAACGCCGCGTTCTGCGAGCTGAACGACGAGGCGAAGGCGCACTGCGACTACTACAACGCCACCGACGAGGAGTACTTCGAGAAGGTCTGGTTCTGGACCACCCCGATCGAGCAGTGCATCGACGGGCGCACGGACGTCCAGTGCACGAACTTCCAGGAGTGGACCGACGCCTGGCTGACCGTCAAGGGCTGATGAGCCGGGGTGGGCGGCGCCCGACGCCGCCCGCCCGACCGGTGGGCGGTGCCCCCCAGCGCCGCCCGCCTTCTCCGGGTGGGCGGCGACCCCAGCGCCGCCCACCCACCTCCGGCCGGTCGTCGGCCGATCCGCATCGAAGGGAACGCACATGAAGCGTCGATCGCACGTCGCAGGACTGCTCGCGCTGCCGATGCTCTGGCTCGTGGGCATCTACATCTTCTCGCTGGCCATGCTGCTGGTCACGGCGTTCTGGACGACCGACCCCTTCACCTCGAAGGTGAAGCCGGGATTCACGATGCGCAACTTCGAGCAGCTGGTCGCGAACCCCGCCTACCTGTCCACCGCAGTGCGCACGCTGCTGATCGCGCTCGCGGTGACGGCGCTCAGCATGCTCATCTCCATTCCGCTCGGGCTGTTCATGGCGAAGATCGCGAAGCCGTGGCTGCGTGCTGTGCTCGCCGTGGCGATCACCCTCCCGCTCTGGGCCGGCTACCTCGTGAAGATCCTCGCGATGCGCGTGACGTTCACCGAAGGAGGCTTCTTCAACGGGATGCTCGCACCCCTCGGGATCTCCGGTCCCGGGTTCGGCGTGACGACGGTGATCCTCACGCTCACGTACCTCTGGCTGCCCTATATGGCCGTGCCGGTGTACACCGCGATCCGTCAGCTGCCGGCGAATCTCTTCGACGCCGCATCCGACCTCGGCGCGGGGGCGTGGCGCACCATCCGGACCGTCGTGCTCCCGCTCATCAAGCCGGCCATCATCGCCGGCTCCATCTTCACCTTCTCCCTGAGCCTCGGCGACTACATCGCCGCCAAGTTCGTCGGCGGGTCCACGCAGATGATCGGCAGCATCATCGCCTCCAACATAAACCTCAACCCGCCGATCGCGGCCGCGTTCTCGGTCGTGCCCATCGCGTTCGTCGTCATCTATCTGCTGAGCGTGCAGCGCACCGGCGCGCTCGAGCGGATGTAGGAGGTCCTCATGCTTCGACTCTCGCGCGGCGCGAAGGTCATCCTCGGCCTCCTCGTGGCCATCGTGCTCGTCTTCATGTACGTCCCGCTGCTGCTGGTGGTGCTCAACTCGTTCAACGAGGCGCGCATCGCCAGCTGGCCCATCCGCGGCTTCTCACTGGAGTGGTGGGGCAAGGCCTTCGTCAGCGAGCCGATCCGGCTGGCGCTGCTCAACTCCGTCCTCGTCGGACTCGGCGCCACGGCGGTCGCGCTGATCCTCGGGACGCTCGTGGCGTTCGCGCTGCAGCGGTACGCCTTCTTCGGCAAGCAGCCGGTGAACCTGCTCGTGGTCCTGCCGATCGCGCTGCCCGGCGTCGTCACCGGCGTGGCGCTGAACAACACGTACAACCAGCTGCTCGAGCCGGTCGGCATCCAGGTGGGGTACTTCGGCATGATCATCGCGCACGCCACCTTCTGCATCGTGATGGTGTTCAACAACGTGTTCGCGCGCCTGCGGCGCATGAGCCCGAACGTCGAGGAGGCGTCGCGAGACCTCGGTGCGACACCGTGGCAGACGTTCTCGCTCATCACGTTCCCGCAGTTCCGGTCGGCGTTCATCGCCGGCGGCATCCTGGCGTTCGCGCTGTCGTTCGACGAGGTGGTGGTGACCATCTTCACCGCCCCACCCGGCGTCGACACGCTGCCTCTGTGGATGATGAACCAGATGGCGCGGCCCAACGAGGCCAGCATGGTCAACGTCGTCGCCACCGTGGTGATCCTCTTCTCGCTGCTGCCCGTCTGGGCGTCGCAGCGGCTCGGCCGCGAGATCGGCGACCGCAGGTAGGGGAGCAGATGTCACGCGCGGTCGAGCTCGTCGGCGAGGGCGCGTGCCGCGACCGAGACGACCGGCCACGCGCCCTCCGAGCTGTTACCCAGGGCGGTAGCCGTCGTGGCGGTCGCGGGCACGTGGCGCGACCACATCGATACACCGGCATCCTGGCCCTGTACGGACACCGCTCGCCCTGACGGATGCACCCAGAAGCCCAGGCCGTATCGGGACGAGCCCCCGGTGTCGTGGAGGGGTCGGGTCATCATGTCGACGCTGTCGCGCGAGACGAGCACACCGTCGAACAGCGCCCGCCAGAAGCGGTGCAGATCGCGGGCGGTCGTGAAGGCACCACCGTCGCCGTTGCCGATCACCGGCAGATGCAGGGTGTTCACGCGATCGCCTTCCGCGTGCAGATAGCCGCGTGCAACGGTGCCGGGCAGGTCGTCCATCCGGAGGAAGTCGGTCTCCTCCAGCCCGGCCCGTGCGAACACCAGCCGTCGGACGGCGTCCTGGTACGCCTCGCCGGTCGACCGCTCGAGCACGAGCGCCAGCACCACGTATCCGCCGTTGCAGTAGGAGAAGCGCTCGCCGGGCGGGAACTTCTGCGCGCGACCGTCCAGCACCGGCAGGAACGCCTCGGCGGTGGTCAGCGTGTGCACCGGGGCGGCCAGCGCGTACTCGGCGGGATCCCACTCGTCGTCCTCCTCCAGATAGTCGCCGATCCCGGACGTGTGGCCGAGGAGGTGCTCGATCGTGACGGCGTCGTCGATGAGCGGCAGGTCGGCGCCGAGCACATCCCGGACCGGAAGATCCAGGCGGAGGGTCCCGTCCTCGACGAGCCGCATGACAGCCAGCGCCGTGAAGGCCTTGCTTCCGCTCGCCATGGCGAACCGCATGGTGGTCGCGTTGGGAACCGCGAACGCCCGGTGCGCGAAGCCGTAGGCCGCCTCGAAGACGCGCTGATCCGCGACGTCCACGGTGAGAACTCCGGTGAATCGCCCGTCGGCGGCAGCCTCGTCCACGAGGGACCGGTCGAGTCTCATGGTGTTCTCCGTTCAGCGGGCGCGGCTCGCGGTCCGGTCCACGCTACGGGGAGATTCACGACGACGGGTGGGCGGTCTTCACGACGGTCAGAAGGAGCGCCGCGTCCTCGAGGGCGTCGACGCTCTGGCGCTGCAGGGGGACGGAGGTGTGATCGCCGGACGACCCCTCCCACACGATGTCGCCGGCGTTGACCCGCACGCGGCCGGCGAGGACCTGCAGGGTCGCTTCACCGGGACTCTCGTGCTCGCTCATGCGCTCGCCGGCCCGCAGGGCGATCACGGTCTGGCGCAGGATGTGCTCGTGGTCGCCCTGGATGGTCCGGGCCGCGCGTCCGCTCGACGCAGCCCGAGCGGTGCTCATCAGCTCCGCGACCAGATCGGTGAGGTTGTCGTCGTCCATCGGCGCCCCTTCGTCGTCGCGTCCCCGTGGCACCAGCGTCACCTGTGCGCTGGGCCGATGCAAGCCCCACGCCGCGTCCGTTCATGCGACGTAGCGTGGAAGCGTGGATGCGTCGCCCTTCTTCACGGTCGGTCACTCCACCCGCACCGTCGAGGAGTTCATCCGGCTGCTGCGCGCGGGGGACGTGGGCACCGTCGCGGACATCCGTCGCCTCCCCGGATCCCGCACGCACCCGCAGTTCCAGCGAGACGCGCTGGCGGAGACACTGGCTGAGGCCGGCATCCGGTACACGCACGTCCCTGAACTGGGCGGGCGCCGCGCGCGGCAGCCGGACGTGCCCGATGACCTCAACGCGTTCTGGCGCAATCGCAGCTTCCACAACTACGCCGACTACGCCCTGGGCGAGGAGTTCCGCTCGGGGCTGCGTCGCCTCCTGGCACTCGGAGCGGACCGGCCGCCGGCCGTCATGTGCTCGGAGGCGGTGTGGTGGCGGTGTCACCGGCGCATCGTCGCCGACCATCTGCTCGCCGGCGGCGCGGAGGTGTTCCATCTGATGGGGGAGGGTCGCGCCGAGCCGGCGCGCATGACGGAGGCGGCGCGTCGGTCGGAGGAGGGGATGCTGGTCTACCCCGCGAGCGGGGGTTGACATGCCGGCGCTCCGGCTTGGAGTGTCGGGAGGTGCGGTCGCGTCGGACGCGACCGGGAGACGGCCGGTGGAACGGCCGGAGAAGGAGGTTCGCGATGCGGCTGGCAATGGTGGGACTCGGACGGATGGGCGCGAACATCGCGCGCCGCCTGATGCGCGACGGACACGAATGCGTCGTGTTCGACGTCAACGCCGACGCGGTGACGGCGCTGGCAGCGGAGGGCGGGATCGGTGCCGAGAGCCTCGCCGACGTCGCCGCTCAGCTGGAGACTCCGCGCGTGGTCTGGCTCATGATTCCCGCCGGTCTGACCGGGCGGGTCGTCGACGAGGTCGCCGCCGTCCTGGAGCCCGGCGACATCATCATCGACGGCGGCAACTCGAACTATCGCGACGACGTGCGCCGGGCGGCGAAGCTGAGGGAAGCCGGCATCCACTATGTCGACGTCGGCACGAGCGGCGGCGTGTTCGGCCTCGATCGCGGATACTGCCTCATGGTCGGCGGACCGGATGAGGCCGTCGCCGAGATCGAGCCCATTCTTCGGACCATCGCTCCGGGCGCCGGCGAGATCCCTCGCACGCCCGGCCGCTCGGGCGACCTCGCGCCCGAGGAGCAGGGGTACCTGCACTGCGGGCCCTCCGGCGCCGGCCACTTCGTGAAGATGGTCCACAACGGCATCGAGTACGGGATCATGGCGGCCATCGCGGAGGGGCTGAACATCCTCGAGAACGCGGATGCCGGCATCCGCGAGTCCGTGCACTCCGCTGAGGTCGCTCCGCTGGAGGAGCCGGAGTTCTACCAGTTCACGATCGACACGCCCAAGGTGACGGAACTCTGGCGGCGGGGATCGGTCATCTCGTCCTGGCTGCTCGACCTCACCGCCGCCGCCCTGCAGGAGAACCCCACGCTCGACGGCATCGCCGGCCGCGTCTCCGACTCCGGCGAGGGTCGCTGGACCGTCAAGGCGGCGGTGGACGTGGGGGTGCCCGTCCCGGTGCTCGCGGCGTCCCTCTTCGAGCGGTTCGCCTCGCGCGATGAGGACCGGTTCGCCAACCAGGTCCTCTCCGCCATGCGACTGCAGTTCGGCGGCCACCAGGAGCTGCCCGCCGGCGACGTCCTGGAGGCCGGCTCGCGCAAGGCCGAGTCGAACGCGACGAGCGACACCACCCAGTGACGGCCCCGGGCGCTCAGGAGGCGGGCTCGGCGTACCAGCCGCTGGTGCCGACCTGAGCGCCCAGGCGCGGCGCGTACTGGTCGAAGTACACGCGCGCGACCAGTTCGCGCCGGCTGGCGACGCCGGCCTTGTCGAAGATCGACTTGAGATGGTCCTGCACGGTGTACGGCGACACGTGCATCTCGGCGGCGATCTCCTTCGTGTCCGCACCGCGCAGCACGATCGCGACGACCTCGCGCTCCCGCGCGGTCAGCTCGAACGCCGCTGAGACGAGGTCCAGCACCTCCTGCGGGCGAGCCTCCTCGATCGTGACCACCACGTCGCCCGCCCGGTCGTCCGTCCCGCCCAGCGGCGCGGCGTGCAGCACCAGCCACACGCCGTCGCCGGTGCGCGCCCGGACGCGAGGCATCCTGTCGATCTCACCGCGCGCGAATCGGCGCGCCGCGCTCACGAGCGCCTGCACCGAGGTGAGCGGATCGCCCATTCCGGGGACGACCGCCATGCGCCCGAGGTGGGCCTGAGCTCCCGGCGTGGACTGCACGATGCGGTCGTGCGCGTCGAACACGATCACGGCGGGCCCCGTCGCGGGCAGGGCATCGACGCGGCTGAGCTGCGCGAGCAGACCGGTGCGGATGCCTCGCGTGAACGCCGGTGCGACGGCCGCGATGAAGCCCAATTCGTCCTCGTCGAACGCAGGGTCGTCGCTGCCGCGGAACAGCGAGATGTGCCCCCAGGCGCCGTTGCGGTCGGCGAAGACGGCGCGGGCCTCGTCATGGAAGTCGAAATACGGGACGAGCAGGTCGGCCATGCGCACCGATCGGTCGATCGCCCCGCGCGTGAGGTGCTGGACGCCGATGACGGAATGGCCGGTCCTCACCAGCGCGGTGATCGACGTCGGGTCGTCGCCGCCGTATTCGATCTGCGACCACATCACGTCCTGCTCGTTCCGGCCGTCGAGCACGCCGAGCTTGCGGGCGCTGGAGACCATGGTGGTCGCCGGGTCGAGCGTGGACACGCACGCCGCGACGAAGGGGACGACCGACTGCAGCGCCGCCGCCGCCTCGTCCATGAAGCGGTGCAGCGGCAAGCCGGCGCGCGAGACGACGTCGATGTCGCTGCGCGCGCGCCCGATCGCCAGAGCGGATGCCATGGAAGAAGTGTGCTCCCGCGCGCGCCGATGCGCCATCCCAGGTATCTGGGGGGTTGGAAGTCCCTCGTGATCTGGGATGGTGCGCGCCGATCCCGATCAGGGAAAGTGGCCGCATCGTCACCGATCGAACCCGATGGAGCCGTCATGAGCCTTTCCGAAACCACCTCCGATACCCGCGCGGCCGCGCTGCGCGACGCGCTCGGCGATCGCGTCGTCCTGCCCGGCGACCCCGCGTACGACCTCGCCCGCGTCCCATGGAACGTCGCCGTCGACCAGCGCCCCTTCGCGGTGGCCCGTCCGGAGACCGCGGAGGACGTGGTCGACGTCGTGCGCGCCGCCGTGGCGTCCGGTCTCCGGGTCGCTCCGCAGTCGACCGGCCACGCCGCGGCCGCGCTCGCGGACACCGATCTCTCCGATGCCGTGCTTCTCTCGCTGGCCCACCTGCGCGGTGTGACGGTCGACCCCGCGACCCGCGCGGCGCGGGTGCTCGGCGGGTCGGTGTGGGCCGACGTGCTGGCCGCAGCCGCACCCCATGGCCTCACCGCGCTCCACGGCAGCGCCGGCGACGTGTCGGTCGCCGGCTACAGCCTGAGCGGCGGCATGTCGTTCTACGCCCGCGAGCACGGACTGGCCGTCAACACCGTACGTGCCGTGCAGCTCGTGACGGCCGACGGTCGTCTCGTGCGGGCGAGCGCCGACGAGAACGCCGAGCTGTTCTGGGCGGTGCGTGGCGGGTCGGGCGCCTTCGGCGTCGTCGTCTCGCTCGAGATCGACCTGCTGCCCTACGCCGACGTCTTCGCCGGCATGCTGCTGTGGGACGCCGCACGCGCGGCCGACGTCGCGCACGCGTGGGCGGCGTGGACCGCCACGGCGCCCGAGAGCGCGACCACGTCGCTGCGGGTGATGCACTTCCCGCCGCTCCCCGAACTCCCGCCGTTCCTCGCAGGCCGGTCTCTCGTGGTCATAGACGGCGCGATCCGCGAGACGGATGAAGCCGCGTCCGCCATCCTGGAGCCCCTGCGCGCCCTGTCGCCGGAGATGGACACCTTCGCCCGCATACCGGCTGCCGGTCTGCTCGCCGTCCACATGGACCCGCCCGGGCCGACGCCGGCGGCGACCGCGCATGCGGTGCTCGGCTCGCTCCCCTCCGACGCGGTGGAGACGTTCCTCGCCGCGGCCTCCGCTCCCGGGCTCTTCATCGCCGAACTCCGCCACGTCGGCGGTGCGGTCGCGCGGCGTCCGCTGCACGCCGGGGCCGTCGGCGCCTTCCCCGGCGAGTATGTGGCGCACACCATCGCGATGGTGCCCGTCCCCGAGGCGATGCCCGCAGCGAATGCCGCCGTCCGGGGCGGCATCGCCGCCCTGGCGCCGTGGCACATCGACGCGCGCGTGCTGACCTTCCTCGACGGCGGCGTGGACCGCGCGCCGGGCTTCGGGGAATCCCTTGCGCGGCTGCGGGAGCTGAAGTCCCTGTACGACCCGCAGGGCGTGTTCGCCGCAGCACAGCCGGTGTAGAGCGTCGCGGGTCGGGCCGGAGGGAGGGGCGCGCCCGGGGAACGCGCCCCTCCTTCCTCGTCGACGCCGGTGGAGCCGGCTAGCCGAGCCCGCGCAGCTTCTCCAGGAGCGGGCCTGCGGCCTCAGCGAGGAACCGATCCTGCTGCTCGTCGCCGATCTGCACGATCGCGACGTCGGTGAATCCGGCGTCTATGAACGGTCGGACGCTCTCGGCGATGGCATCCAGATCCGGCCCGCACGCGATGGAGCCTGCGACGTCCTCCGGACGCACGAACTGCGTGGCGGCGGCGAAGCTCCCGGGATTGGGGAGCTCGGCGTTCACGGCCCATCCGCCCCCGAACCAGCGGAACTGCTCGTGCGCACGCTGGATGGCCGTCTCTTCGTCCGGATCCCACGAGATGGGGACCTGGCCGATCTTGCGCGACGTACTGCCCGACGAACGGTTGCGCGCCTGGTCCCACTGCTCCACGAGCGAGGCCTGCGGCTCCACCGCGATGAGGTGATCGGCCAGCGGGGCGAAGGACTCGATGCCCTCGGCGCCCGACACCGCCACCGCGATGTCCACCGGCGTGTCGGGGTTGTCCCACACCCGCGCCGAATCCACGCGGAAGTAGTGGCCGTCGTAGGTGACGAGGTCGCCGCTGTGCAGTTCGCGGATGATCTCGATCGCCTCGACCAGCATCGACTGGCGTGTGTCGACGCTCGGCCAGCCCTCGCCCACGATGTGCTCGTTGAGGCTCTCGCCCGAGCCCAGCCCCAGCGTGAAGCGTCCGTCGCTGAGCAGCTGCAGCGTCGCGGCCTTCTGCGCGACGATCGCGGGGTGGTACCGCATGGTGGGGCAGGTCACGTATGTCATGAGGTCGACGCGGGATGTCGCGTGGGCGACCGCGCCGAGAACCGTCCACGCGTGGGGGGAGTGGCCCTGGCTCATGAGCCACGGCGAGTAATGGTCGCTCGAGACCTCGAAGTCGAAGCCGACGTCCTCCGCCGCCTGCGCGTACCGGACCAGCTCGCGGGGCCCGCTCTGCTCTCCCATGAGGGTGTAACCGAATCGCACCATGCCGGGGACGATACGCGGGGACCCGCACCCTCGCACGGGTATTGCGAGCCCGGAAGCGGGGGTGATATCCGACCGGCTAGCATAGGGCGCATGGGAACGATCTACAGCGCGCCGACGATGGCGTGCGACGTCTTCATCCGCGACCGCCGCGCCTGACGGCGCATTCGCAGTCGTCGCGATAGCGCCGTCGTCCGGGAGTCCTCGCACCCCGGGCGCACGCGATGGTCCCCGCATCCGGCGTCGGGGTGCTCCAACTCTTCACCGTGGAGCGCTCATGCGAAATCGTTCATCCTTCGGCGGCCGACACGAGCTCGGCCAGAACTTCCTCACCCACCGTCCGACGATCCAGCAGATCGTCGGCATCGTGACCCGCACGCACGGCGCGATCCTCGAGATCGGTGCGGGCGACGGCGCGTTGACCGGTCCGCTCGCAGGCCTCGGGCGCGACCTCGTCGCCATCGACATCGACGAGGATCGCGTGCGGACCCTGCGTGACCGGCTGCCGCAGGTCCGTGTGCTGCACGCCGACGCGCTGCGGCATCCGCTGGATCGCCCCGTCGTGGTCGGCAATGTGCCCTACCACGTGACGACGCCGATCCTGCGGCGGCTGTTGTCGCGGAGCGTCTGGCAGCACGCGGTGCTGCTGACCCAGTGGGAGGTGGCTCGCAAACGCGCCGGCGTCGGCGGCGGCACGATGATGACGGCCCAGGCTGCGCCCTGGTTCGACTTCGAGCTCCACGGCCGCGTGCCGGCGCGGCACTTCCGTCCGATGCCCAGCGTCGACGGCGGCATCCTGACGATCACGCGGCGCGCCTCGCCGCTCGTGCACAGCCGGGACCGGCTCGCGTATGAGCGGCTCGTGCGGGAGATGTTCACCGGCACGGGGAACGGTGTGGTCGCGCTCGTCCAGCGCAGCGCCCGCCTGAGCCGGTCGCAGGCGAGGGCGGTGACGAGTCGGGCGGGAATCGCCCACGACCGCCTTCCCCGTGATCTGCGCCCGGAGCAATGGGCCGCGCTGTGGCGCGAGGTGAACCCTAGGCTGGGACCCGGCGCGAGGGGGACCACGGCGAGATGACAGCGGCACGTCCGGGCGGCGAGCGGTCGTTCCTCCGCTTCTGGACCGGCGCCGCCCTGAGCGCGTTCGGCAGCGCTGTCACGGCCGTCGCTGTGCCGGTGCTCGTCGTCCAGGTGCTCGGGGCCTCGCCCGTCGAGGTGGGGATCGTCAACGCGGCGCAGGTCCTGCCGTACGCCGTCCTCGGCCTGGTCGCCGGCGTCTTCGTCGACCGATGGCGCCGCGTGCGGGTGCTCATGTGGGCGAGCGTCGGACGCGCGGTCGTCCTTGCGGCGATCCCGATGCTGTGGCTGGCGGGCGGGCTGGAGATCTGGTCGCTGGCGGTTCTGCTGCTGATCTTCGGATCGCTCATGGTCTTCGGTTTCGCGGCATCCCAGTCGCTTCTGCCGCAGCTGGTCTCGCGCGACCGGCTGCTGATCGCGAACGCCCGCCTGGATCAGACGGATGCCGCCGCCCAGACGGCCGGCCCGGCGCTCGGGGGTGGCCTGGTGAGCGTGCTCGGGGCGCCGGCGGCGATCGCGGTGGACGGGCTGACCTACCTCGTCGAGGCGGCCGTCGTGGCACGGCTGCGGATCCAGGAGCCGCCTCGGCGACGCGCCGCGGCAGGCGGAATCCGCCGCGAGATCGGGGAGGGACTGCGGTGGGGGTATCGGCACCGCGCGCTGGCGCCGCTGGCCGTCTCGACGCACGTGTGGTTCATCGCCAACGCCGCGGCCTTCACGACGCTCGCCATCTACGCCCTGAGGGATCTGGCGCTTGCGCCGGTGGCATACGGGATGCTGTTCGCCGCGGCGGGAGTCGCCACGCTCACGGGTGCGGTGCTGTCGCCGTGGCTCGGCCGCACCGCCGGCGCGGGGCGCACGATCGCCCTCGCCCGCGCGGTGTATCCCCTCGCGTGGCTGCTGGTGGCGGTCACGGCGATCCACGCGGCGACGCGCGAAGCCGCGGCCGGCCTTCTGGCGGCGGCTCTCATGCTGCAGGGAGTCGCCGCCGGTGTCGAGAACGCCAACGAGATGGCGTACCGGCAGGCCGTGACCCCGGACGCGATGCTCGGCCGCGTGAACGCGACGATGCGGTCGGCGAACCGCACGATGGCCGCCGTGGGTGCGCTGCTCGGCGGTGTGGCGGTGGGGCTCGTCGGTCCGGGCGTCACTTTCGGCGCGGTCGTCGCCGTGTTCGCCGTCGCGGCAGCCATCGCCCTCTTCTCGCCGGTATGGGGCGCGCGGCACGGCGACGACGATGCGGGGATGCAGACGGCAGAATGACCGTGTGGCGACGACGCTCCTGCTCATCTCCGACACGCACATCCCGGGTCGGGCACGGAGGCTGCCCGACGCGGTCCTGCACGCCGCGGATGCCGCAGACCTGGTGCTTCACGCCGGCGACTGGGTCGCGGCATCCGTCCTGGACGACCTCAGCGCCCACGCGGAGGTGCTCGGCGTGTACGGCAACAACGATGGGGCCGACCTGCGCGCCCGACTGCCGGAGGTCGCGCGACGAGACATCGACGGCGTCCGCGTGGCGGTCGTGCACGAGACCGGCGATGCGCGTCGCCGCGAAGCGCGCATCGACGCCGCGTTCGACGACATCGACGTGCTCGTGTTCGGGCACAGTCACATCCCGTGGGACACGACGACGCCCGGCGGCATCCGGCTGCTCAACCCGGGATCGCCGACCGATCGGCGCCGGCAGCCGCGACACACCATGATGACGGCGGTCGCCGACGGCGGCGTCCTGCGGGACGTCACGCTGATCGGGCTGTGAAAGGCCGGCGAGATGACACCGCACCGGCTCACGCGCGACGACGCCCGCCGCATCATCGTGCGCGCGCAGCTGCTCGAGGCCGACCGGCCCGGCGACGTGGTGGAGGTCGCCGAGCAGCTGGGCTACATCAAGATCGACCCCACGGCGCCCATCGCCTCGTGCGAGCACACGGTGCTGTGGTCGCGCATCGGCTGGTCGTACGAGACCGGTCAGCTGACCAAGGCGGTCGAGGGGGACCGGCTGCTGTTCGAGTTCGACGGCGCCTTCCGTCCCGTGAGCCTGCTGCCCCTGATGCTGCCCGCGATGCGGCGCTGGCCGCAGCGCGAGAGCAGTCGGCAGTGGCTGGAGGCGAATGCCCGGTTCCGCGTCGACGTGCTCGCCCGTCTGCGTGCCGAGGGACCGCTGCTGGCTGCCGAGATCCCCGACACCGCCCAGGTCACGCGCGCGCCCGACGGCTGGTCGGGCTCGAACCAGGTGCCGCACATGCTGGAGTTCCTGATGCGTCGGGGCGAAGTGGCGATCGCCGGCCGCGAGGGACGCCACCGGCGGTGGGATCTCGCCGAGCGCGTCTACCCGCCGGACCTGCCCGAATACGACGACGAGGAGGCGGCACGCCTCCTCGCGGAGCGCCGACTGCAGGCGGCGGGCCTGGCCAAGCAGAAGTCACCGTGGACGCCGGTCGGTGACGCGGGGGAGCCCGCCACGGTGGAGGGCAGCCGGTGGCGATTCCGCGTCGACCCGGACGCGATCGCGGCGCTCGCTGAGGACCGTGGCGGACGCGCGGCGCTTCTGAACCCCTACGACAGCATGCTGTTCGACCGGCCGCGCCTGACGGAGGTGTTCGACTTCACGTACGTGCTCGAGCAGTTCAAGCCCAAGGCTCAGCGCCACTACGGGTTCTTCGCGCACCCGATCCTGCTCGCAGATCGCTTCGTGGGGATGCTGGACGCCGAAGTCGACCGCGATCGCGAGGTGCTGCGCGTGAACGCGGTGCACGAGCTCATGCCGCTCGAGCCGGAGGAGCACGACATGGTCCGCGCCGAGGTCGCCGACCTCGCCGAGTGGCTCGGCGTGAGTGTCAGCGGGATCGATCGGTAGCGCCGGCAGCCGGTTCCCGGGCAGAGTGAAGGCGTTCGCTCGATCCCCGTACAGGAGACGCCCTATGACCCGTCACGCCGGTATCGCTCCGTTCTCACCCAACCCCGACTTCGACTTCGACATCCGCATCGCCCTCGGCAGCAGTGTGGAAGGCGCCGCCGAGCCGGGCGAGGTGCTCGCCGCGACCGCCGGCGTGGGGAAGCACGACCACGAGGCGTGGTTCGGCGCCTGGAAGGGCATCGCCGAGAGGGCCGCGGCGATCGCGGACGAGTCGGCCGCCGCGGGGCACGGCACCAGCGCCGCGCAGGCGTACCTGCGTGCGTCCGCTTACTACGCCGTCGCGGTGAACGCCGCGAGCGCGCTCGCCGACGACAGTCGCCTGCATCCGACATTCGAGTCGCAGCAACGCGCGTGGGAGGCGTTCGTCGACCACGTGCCGTCGACCGTCGAACGCGTCGGCATACCGTACGAGGACTCGGCGCTGCCGGGGTACTTCTTCCGCGCGCCCGCCGGGGACGGCGAGCCCGCGGCCACGCTCGTCGCCGTCAACGGCAGCGACGGGTCTCTCGCGGCGCTCTGGGCGGCGTGCGTCGCTCCCGCCCTGCGCCGCGGATACAACGTCCTGGTCTTCGACGGGCCCGGCCAGCAGTCGCAGCTGTTTCAGCTCGGAACCACGTTCCGGCCCGACTGGGAGCACGTGCTCACCCCCGTGTACGACGCTGTCGCGGCGCTGGATGGCGTGGTCGCGGACCGCATCGCGGTCTACGGGATCAGCCAAGGCGGGTACTGGGTCGCGCGTGCTCTCGCGTTCGAGCACCGCTTCGCCGCCGGCATCACCGATCCCGGTGTCGTGGACGTGTCGACGTCCTGGACCGACCACCTGCCGAGAAGCCTGAGGGCCCTGCTGGAAGCGGGGGAGAACGAGAAGTTCGACCGTGAGATGGCGCTGGCCATGAGGTTCTCTCCCGGGCTCTCCCGGACCTGGAGCTTCCGCGCCCGGCCCTTCGGCACGAGCGGCTATGCAGAGACGCTCGACGCCGTCCGGGCCTACACCGTCGCAGATGTCGCCCCGCAGATCACCACGCCCCTGCTGATCCTCTCCCCCGAGGGAGAGCAGTTCTGGCCGGGGCAGGCCGATCAGCTTTCAGCTCTCACGCGATCGGTCTCGACCCTTGTCCGGTTCACCGCCGCCGAAGGCGCCGACCAGCACTGCCAGCCGCTCGCTCGGACGCTCACGGCTCAGCGCATGTTCGACTGGCTCGACGAGCGTCTCGCCGCGTGAATCACGCTCGCGTCGACACCCAGCCGAGCGCCGGCGCGACGTATCTCGCGAAGGACTCCACGACGCGCAGGTTGAACTCCACGCCGAGCTGACTGGGAATGGTCAGCATCAGCGTGTCGGCGCTCGCGATCGCGGCATCCTCCTTGAGCTGCTCGACCAGCACGTCGGGCTCCGCGGCATACGTCTTGCCGAAGGTGGAGCGCATGCCGTCGATGATGCCGATCTGGTCGCCGTCCTGGCGGCCGCCGAAGTACATCGCGTCCTCGGCCGTGGTGATCGGGAAGATCGAGCGGCTCACCGACACGCGCGGCTCGCGCTCGTGCCCCGCGGACCGCCAGGCGGCGCGGAAGGCGTCGATCTGCTCGGCCTGCAGCAGGTCGAACGGACGTCCGTCGGCCTCGGTCAGCAGGGTCGACGACATCAGGTTGACGCCGGTGCGGCCGGCCCACTCCGCCGTCTCGCGGGTTCCCGCTCCCCACCACACGCGGGAGCGCAGCCCGGGGGAGTGCGGCTCGATGCGCTGCAGGCCCGAGGCCCCCGCGCCGAACGGCGAGCCCGGGTCGCGTTCAGCCAGACCCTCGCCCTCGATCGCGCGCAGGAACAGGTCGAAGTGCGCCCGGGCGATATCGGCGCCCCGGGGGTCCTGCGACCCGGTGTAGCCGAAGGCCTCGTAGCCGCGCACGACCGTCTCGGGTGACCCGCGACTCACACCCAGTGCGAGACGGCCCCCCGAGAGCAGGTCGACCGACGCGGCCTCCTCGGCGAGGTACAGCGGGTTCTCGTAGCGCATGTCGATCACGCCCGTGCCCATTTCGATGCGCTCGGTTCGTGCGGCGATCGCCGCCAGCAGCGGCATGGGCGAGGACTGCTGCCGCGCGAAGTGGTGCACGCGGAAATACACGCCGTCGACGCCGAGCTCGTCCATGCCCTGGGCCAGATCGACGGCCTGCAGCAGCGAGTCGGCGGCTGTCAGCTGGCGGCCGCCGCCCAGAGGGCCGTAGTGTCCGAACGAGAGGGTTCCGAAGCGCTGCATGTCGATGACAACGGTACGCCGGCCTCATCCATTCCGGTGAATACACAGTGCGGCGGGGGCGGTGTCGGAGGTGGGCGGTAACCTGGCGCGATGACCAGCCGGATCCGCCCCGCCCGCGAGGGAGACGAGACCCGCGTCGCCGAGGTCTGGGAATCGGCGTGGCGCGACGGTCACCTCGGCCATGTCCCACAACAGCTCCTGGCGCATCGCACGGCCGAGACGTTCCTCTCCCGAACGGTCGCGATGCTCGGTCGCACGCATGTCGCCGAGGTCGACGGCGTCATCGTCGGATTCGTCACCCTCAAGGGCGACGAGGTCGAGCAGCTCTTCGTCGACGCGTCCGCTCGCGGCACCGGCGTCGCCCGCGATCTGCTCGCACACGGCGCCTCACAGCTGAGGGCCGCCGGTCATGCCACGCCGTGGCTGGCGGTGGTCACCGGCAACGCGCGGGCACGACACTTCTATGAGCGAGAGGGCTGGCGCGACACCGGGCATCTGGACTACGAGGCGGCCGTCGAGGGGGGCACGGTCACCGTCTCCTGCCGCCGGTACGAGCTCGTCGTGACCGACTGACGCACTCCGACGCAACCCCCCTGTCCCACGCGAACCGGCGTGCTTACGATGGCGAGACCAAACCGGAGCCGGCGGAGGGAGAGATCGTGCAGGTTCGCGTGGCCGGCGTCGCCCTCGACGCCTCGGGGCAGCACGTGCTGCTGCTCAAGCCCATCGACGAGATGCCCGGCGACGGATATGTGCTGCCGATCTGGATCGGTCAGCTCGAGGCCACCTCGATCCTGGTGGCCGTCGAGAACGCGCCCGTCCCGCGTCCGCTGTCACACGACCTCATGCGAACCATCCTCGAAACCCTCGACGCGGAGCTCGTTCGGGTCGAAGTCACTCGCATCGAGGAAGGCACCTTCTACGCCGAGCTGACGATCTCGACGGCGCTGGGGGCACGGGTCATCGACGCGCGCCCGTCGGATGCCGTGGCGCTGGCCGCCCGCGTCGGTTCGAGCATCTTCGTGGCCGAGGCCGTCATGAGCGAAGCGGGCGTCCCCGACGTGCTCACCGACACCGACACCGCCGACAGCCTCGACGAGTTCAAGCGCTTCCTCGACGACGTCGAACCGGAGGATTTCGACGGCTGACCGCCCGCGCAGCGGCCGGCAGAGGGATGTGGCGGAGGATAGGGGATTCGAACCCCTGAGGGCTTGCACCCAACACGCTTTCCAAGCGTGCGCCATAGGCCACTAGGCGAATCCTCCAGCGGCCCCGGAGGGCCAGCGACCATCCTACCCTGCTCATGCCGCGGCGCCCGACGCGTCGCGTCATCGGGCGCCGCGGAACGAGCGGGTCAGGCCGCTTCGGCGAGATCTGCGGGGAGCGCCGGCTTCCCGAGGGCGACCGAGCTCTTGTCGGTCACCACATCCCTGATGGCGGTGGTGAGGCTCGAGCGCATGCCGATCGAGCGGGCGTCGGCCATGTGGGCGCCGACGAAGCACTCCCACCCTTCCTCGTCCGAGCAGACATACCCCTTCGGGTCGTCGCCCATCACCACCCGATAGCAGGTCAGGCTCACCGGGATGATGGTGGCCTCCGGCGCGCGACCGAGGCTGGGGTGTCCCGAGTTCATCGGCGAGATCACCCGAGAGGTGGCGGCGAGGGCAGTCGTATCAACGGTCAGCGTCATCGTTCCTCCGTCATTCTCGACTGTCGTGGTCGAAACCGTTTTGGGTGGTTCCTTTGTATCCAGCGGGTGCGGACGCCGACCAATCGGGCAGCGAGGCTTGACACCGCCAGAGGACCCCGATACAGGCCGGCGTCGTCATCAACCGTCACATCCGCACACGGGCACCCGGAGGCGCATAGCCTCATCCGAGTCGCCAGAGAGGCGACCCGAGAACCATCCAGGAGAGCCATGAGTTCTGCCACGACGCCCACCACCGGAAAGCGGGACAAGACGCAGACGTCTCGCTCCCGCCGCATCCTCACTTCGTTCGGCTTCCAGATCACCGTCGCGCTCGTGCTCGGCGTGCTGCTGGGTCTGCTGGCGCGGCAGATCGGGCCGAATGCCGACGACAGCCCCAACGGCCTCGCCGCGACGCTCGACGTCATCGGCGGATCGTACGTCGCCCTGCTGAAGACGGCCGTGATCCCGCTGATCTTCCTGGCGATCGTGGCGAGCATCGCGCAGCTGCGCCGTGTCACCAACGCCGCCCGCCTGGCAGGCCAGACGCTGCTGTGGTTCGCCATCACGGCGCTCATCGCGGTGACGATCGGCATCGTGCTGGGCATCGTGATCCAGCCGGGCGCGCGGGTCGACCAGTCGCAGCTGACGCCGGCCGACCCCTACACGGTCGGCACGTGGTGGAACTTCCTGATCGGCCTCGTGCCGCAGAACTTCCTCGGGCTCACTGTCTCCACGAACATCAACGGGGAGACCGGCGCGGCCACCTCCTCGGTGGGCTTCAACGTCCTGCAGGTCATCGTCGTCTCCGCCGCCATCGGCATCGCGGCCCTGAAGCTGGGCAAGCGGGCCGAGCCGTTCCTCGACGTCACCGAATCCGGCCTCAAGGTCGTCCAGCGGGTGCTGTGGTGGATCATCCGCATCGCGCCCCTCGGCACGCTCGGGCTCATCGCGTCGGCCGTGGTCGAGTACGGCTGGGAGAAGCTGACCACGCTCGCCTGGTTCGCCCTCGCGGTCTACATCGGGCTCGCCCTGGTCGTCTTCGTGGTCTACCCGATCCTGCTGCGGGTGAACGGACTGTCGATCCGGCAGTACTTCTCGGGCGCCTGGCCCGCCATCCAGCTCGCGTTCGTCAGCCGCTCCTCCATCGGCACGCTGCCGCTGACGCAGCGGGTCACCGAGCGCAACCTCGGCGTGCCCCGCGAGTACGCCTCGTTCGCCGTGCCGTTCGGCGCCACGACGAAGATGGACGGCTGCGCGGCCATCTACCCGGCCATCGCGGCGATCTTCGTGGCGCAGTTCTTCGACATCGAGCTGTCGATCTGGCAGTACCTGCTGATCGTGCTGGTGTCGGTCGTGGGATCGGCCGCGACCGCCGGCACGACCGGCGCCACCGTCATGCTGACGCTCACCCTGTCGACTCTGGGGCTGCCGCTCGAGGGCGTCGGACTCCTCCTCGCGATCGACCCGATCCTCGACATGGGGCGCACGGCGGTCAACGTCGCGGGGCAGGCGCTCGTGCCGACGCTCGTGGCTCGGCGCGAAGGCATCCTCGATCGCGATCTGTACGACGCGCCTCGCGGCACCGTGCCGTTCGACGACGACTCCGTCGAAGACGTGGCCGGTCCGGCCGCGGCCGACGAGTTCGAAGGGGCGAGCGCCGAGGACGCCGCAGCGGTCGAGCGCGGTCTGCAGCGTTCACGCGTCTGATCGGAACGGTCGGCACGACGACAGAGGAAGAGGCACTCCGCTCGCGCGGGGCGCCTCTTCCTCTTCCCTGCTGCGGCCCCTCGCCGCGCCCCGACCCTCAGCCGGCCGCGAGCCGCCGCGCGGCAGGACCGGATCCGGCGTACACCGAGCCCGGGCGCACGACGAGCGAGCGCGGCACGAGCCGTGCGAACAGGCGCCGCGGCGGATCGGCCGCCGCGAACAGCGCTGCGCGGACGGCGAGGGCGGCATCGGTCGTCGCGTCGCCTTGGCCGAAACCGTGCTTGCCGCCGCGGGCGTAGCTCGCGCGCTCGATCGCGGTGACGAGGACCCGCATCTCGGCGGCGGGTGCGCCATGCTCGTGGACGAGCCGCGCTCCCAGGACGCGGGCGCTCTGGCTCGCGGGCACCGGGATGCCGAGGTCGATCGCCGCGTCCTGGACGGCCTGCCATGCCGCCGCGACGTCGCCCCGGCGCCCGGCGACCTCAAGCTGACGTCGTCGCAGCTGACCGAGGAGGAAGGGCAGCGCGAGGACGAGGGCCACCAGCAGCAGGATGCCGAACGCCGGGAGAGGATCGGCCTGCGTGTCCGTGGATCCGCTCGCCGTCCCGCCGGTCCCCTGGTCCACACCCGGCGCCGGTGTCGTCGTGGGCGCCGCCGGTGTGGCTGCGGTGTCGGGTGCGGTCGCCCCCGGCTGTCCGAGCTCGCCGGGAAGCGCGGCCGCCGGCGAGAACGACGTGGGCACGCCCAGTCCCGATGTCGGCTCGAACGCGACCCAGCCGATGCCGCCGAAGTACACCTCGGGCCAGGCGTGCAGCTGCGAGCTCGAGACCGAGTACACCGGCTGCCCGTCGACCGAGTCCGTCGTCGGCTGACCGGGGAGGTATCCGACGACGATGCGAGCCGGCATGTGGAGCGTGCGCGCCATCAGCGCGAAGGCCGAGGCGAAATGCACGCAGTACCCCTCCCGCTGCTCCAGGAAGCGGGCCACGGCTTCTGCGCCGCTGCCGTCGAAGCCGTCCTCGACCGGCGCGTCGAGCGAGTACCGGAAGTCGCTGCCGCGGAACCAGCGCTGCAGGGCGACCAGCCGGTCGTAGTCGTTGGTCGCCTCGGCGGTGACCTGGGCGGCCGTCTGTCCGATGATCTCCGGGATATCGGCCGGCAGCTGGGTCGTCTCGTCGCGCACCTGCTCGCCTCCGGCCGTCAGCGCACGGATCTGCTCGAGCGTCGGGCGAGGCTGTGTCGACACGACCGCGTACTCCTGACCCTGCGTCGACCCGTCGCGGGCCACGACGGTCCGGTTGTAGGGGACGGCGCTCCACTGACCGTCCAGCCCGTCGATCGAGACGGCCGGGAAGGGGACCGGCGCCCACAGCGAGTCGAGGTTGACCACGTCGACGATGGTGTTGTACTCCGAGACGCGGATGTCCGGACCCACGGTGAGCTCGCCGAGGGAGCGGTCGCTGTCGAGCGCGATGGACTGGGGGCGATCCGGCTCCCACACGCCTCCGTCGAACCGCGTGAGGGTCGTCGCGCGCAGGTACGGGACGACCGGGGAGTCGGTGCGCACGCGCAGGACCTCGACCTCCTGCGGGCGTCGCAGGTCGTCTCCCAGCTGCAGCGTCGCATCGATGCCGGGGCCGGGGCCCATCCCGGCGCCTGCGCGCGCGGCAGGCTGGGGAAGCATGGGCGTCGCCACGACCGCGACCACCACGGCGATCGCGCCGATGGCCACCGCGGTGGCCGGCACGCCTGCCGAACGCTCGGCCTCCTGCTCGAGCGGCTTCTCGCGCGACCGGGTCTCGGCCCGGATGAGGAAGAGGATCGCCACGGCCAGCAGCACGAAGCCGATCACCTCCACATCGCCGGGCACCGCGATGGAGGGGATGAGCGAGACGGCCACGATCCCGATCGAGGCCAGCAGCGGCATCCGCGCGGTGACCACGACGTGGTCGATCACGAGCGCGAGCAGCCCCATGGCGCCGACCACCATGAAGGCCAGTGCGAGCGACGGCTCGAGCGGAGCCGCGCCGAGGGTGATCTCCTCCATCGCCGTCTGGACGAGGCGGGGGACTTCGCGGATCGTGTCGGCTGTCGGGATCAGCCAGACGAACGCCGTGTCGCGCACGAAGACCACCGTCATGAACACCACCCAGACGGCGGCTTCGATGAGGGTCACCGCAACAGCCGGGAGGCGGAACCGCCGGGCGTTGTAGCCCGCGGCGAGGATGAGTCCGGCCAGTGCGACCGAACCCACCAGCCACGCGCCCGACTCGATCACCCGGGCGACGGGCAGCAGCGCTGCCAGAAGCGCTGTCAGCACCGCTGCCGTCAGCATCCATTCACCGCCGCGCGGCCCGTCCACGGCGCCCCTGCGGGCGGAGCGTTCAGCCGACGACATGGCGCACCCCTCGTCCGACGGCGTTCGTCCATGCGACCCCCAGATCCCCGTCCGGGTCGATCGCGGCCACGTGCCACCCGTGGTCGGCGGCTCGCTCGAGGGCGTCGCCCATGGGAGCGGCCGCGAGCAGCAGCGGCAGCGTGCTGTGATGCGCGACCGGTCCCACGGCGTCGGCGTCGGCCGGATCGAAGCGGCCGACGACGAGCACGACCGGTCCCGTGGTGAGGCCCATGAACAGGCGCGCCAGCCGTGGCAGGGTGTCGTCGCGCCGCGCCGTCACGGTCGCGAAGTGAGCGAGCATCACCTCGACCTCGGTCATGTCGCCCCCGTCGACCCGCTCGGCCAGGACGGTGCCGTCGCTGTCGAGCACATCGACGGCGTAGCCGTCGCGGACCAGACGCGCCACCGCCGAGACGCAGGCCGAGACCGCTGCCTCGAACGCCGGGTCGGCGCCGGGCGTGTGCAGCGCGTCCATCGACCAGCGCAGCACCCCGCGGTCCAGCACCACGGTGGCCTCCGGGGTGGACTCCTGCTCCTCCTGCCGAACCATGAGCGCGTCGCGATGAGCGGTGGCGCGCCAGTGGATGCGGCGCATCGAGTCGCCCGGGGCGTACGGGCGGGCGACGAGGTTGTCGGCACCCTGGCCCAGCTGGTTGGTGGTGGTCTGCAGCGTGCCGCCGGTCGCGCCGGCGTAGTCCACGAGCGGAGAGAGGTCGACCACCGCGGGGGCCACCGTCACCGGGGTGCGCTGGCCGAAGAGCATCGTCCGGCGCGCCAGGCCGAAGGGGTCGGTGGACCGTACGGTCAACGGTCCGAGTGCGTGCACGCCGCGCCGTTCACCGGTGACCGTGTACGACAGATCGACGACGCGCTCCCCGCCGCGCATGCCGGACCCGAGCGCCGGAAACGCCCCGGCGGCGGTGCCGCGCAGCCCCACGGGGAGGGTGTCGTGCCAGGTCCCCGGCGGCGTCGGAACCGCGGTGCGCACCGCTACACGCACCGAGACGAGCGACTCGCGCCCCACGGAGGCCACGTCCGGGACGAGAGACCGCGTCACCGAATCGGTGCGGCGCCCCACGTACAGCGAGACGATGCTCGTTCCGACGACGGCGATCAGCAGGATGCCGAAGTACAGCAGCTCCGGGATGCTCGCCTCAGCCGCCACGATGAAGCACGTCGCCGCCAGCAGGAGCGCTCCGGTTCCCCGGGCGGTGAGCGGCCACAGACGTCTCATGGCCGACTCACTGCCGTGGGGCGATCGGCACGCGCACACCCGCCGCGATGCGCTCGAGGACCATCGTCACGGCGTCGGCGGCCGTGCGTGCGCGCGCCCCGCCGGCCGAGCGCGTGGGGATCAGTCGATGCGCGAAGACCGGGACGAGCAGGGCGGTGATGTCGTCGGGGATCACGAAGCTCCGGCCGTCGAGGGCCGCCCACACCTTCGCCGCCCGCACGAGCTGCAGCGTCGCCCGCGGGCTCGCGCCCAGACGCAGGTCGGAGTGGGTGCGGGTGGCCTGAGCGAGCGCGACGGCGTAGTCCTCGATCGGCGGGGCGACGTGGACGCTGCGTGCCCACGCGATGAGCCCCGAGACCTCTCGAGCGGAGACGACGGCCGAGAGCTCGTCGAGCGGATTCACCGTCTCGCGCTGACGCAGCATGAGCGCCTCGGACCGGGCGTCGGGGTAGCCCATCGAGATGCGCATCATGAAGCGGTCCCGCTGCGCCTCCGGCAGCGCGTACGTGCCCTCCATCTCGAGCGGGTTCTGTGTGGCGACCACGAGGAACGGCTGGGGCAGGACGTGCGTGTGCCCGTCCACCGTGACCTGCCGCTCCTCCATGGCCTCCAGGAGCGCCGACTGCGTCTTGGGGGAGGAGCGGTTGATCTCATCTGCGATGACGATGTTGGCGAAGACGGCACCGGGCTTGAACTCGAACTCGCGATCGACGGGGTTGAAGACGCTGACCCCGGTCACATCGCCCGGCAGCAGGTCCGGCGTGAACTGGATGCGGCGCACGGTCGCATCGACGGAGGTCGCGAGGGCCCGGGCGAGCATGGTCTTGCCCACGCCCGGCACGTCCTCGATCAGGAGGTGCCCCTCCGCGAGCAGGCACACCAGCGCGCTGCGGACGGCTTCCGGCTTGCCGTCGATGACCCGTCCCACCGCGCCGAGGATGGCGTCGGTCACGCGTGCGAAGCCGTCGGCCGTCAGGGGGCTCGAGGACTGCTCGGCTGGGCTCGTGAGATGGGGTCGGCGCGCGGCGCGCTCATCCAGATCATCCGTCATCGCGGTATCGACCATCGCGGCCTCCTGTTCCGCCTGATTCGGGCGGTTGGCGGGTGGGCGCGGGCGCCCTCGCCCACGGGTCCGATCCTAATCGGCGCAGCGCGGCGGTGGCGCGGTGCGGCACTGGGAGATCCCTGGACGGGTTAGACTGGTGGCAGCTCTCCGCGAGGCGGCATCCAGGCCAACTCCCCCAGGACGGAAACGTAGCAAGGGTAACCGGGCTCTGCCGGGTTCGCGGAGAGTCTTACTTTTCCCGGCGACCGGCGAGCGCATCCGCGGGCCCATAGGCTGGATCCGTGGCGCGGAGCATCTACATCACGTCGGCGGAAGGTCATTCCGGCAAGTCGACGGTCGCCCTCGGCGTGCTCGATGCGCTCAGTCATGCCACCCCGCGCGTGGGAGTGTTCCGCGCCATCGCACGCTCGACCGTGGAACGCGACTACATCCTCGAGATGCTGCTCGACCACGACGGCGTGGATCTCGCGTACGACGAGTGCATCGGTGTGACGTACGACGACGTGCGGCAGGACCCGGATGCCGCTCTGGCGACGATCGTCGAACGCTACAAGGCCGTCGAGGCGCAGTGCGACGCGGTCGTCGTCGTCGGCAGCGACTACACCGACGTGGGCAGTCCGGCGGAGCTGGCCTACAACGCGCGCATCGCGGCCAATCTCGGCACCCCCGTGCTGCTCGTGCTCGGAGGGCGCTCGGTGCAGCCGCAGACGCAGCCCGAGCAGCTGGGATCGTCGCTGGCGCGTACCCCCGCCGAGATGGGTCAGATCGCCGATCTCGCCCTCGCGGAGCTGCAGCACGAACGCGCGCAGCTGTTCGCGGTGATCGCCAACCGTGCCGACCCCGTGCGCACGGAGGAGACGATCTCGGCCGTGCGACGCGCGGTGAGAGCATCGGGCGTCCGCTCGGTGGTGCCCGTGTGGGCCATCCCGGAGGACCGCTACCTCGTCGCACCCTCGATGCGCGGCATCATGCGCGCCGTCGACGGCGAGCTGCTCTCCGGCGATCCGGACCGGCTGACGCGTGAGGCGCTGGCCGTCGTCGTCGCGGGCATGTCGATGGTGAACGTTCTGCCGCGCCTGCTCGAAGGCGCCGTGGTCGTCATTCCTGCCGACCGTTCCGAGGTGCTGCTGGCGACGCTCCTCGCGAACGCCTCCGGCACGTTCCCCTCCATCTCGGGCATCGTCCTCAACGGCGGGTTCGAGCTTCCCGAGCCGGTGACGCGGCTGCTGGACGGCCTCAACTCCAACGTGCCCATCATCACCACGAAGCTCGGCACCTTCGAGACCGCGGTGCGCATCATGAACACCCGCGGACGCCTGGCCGCCGACTCCCAGCGCCGGTACGACACCGCGCTGGCGCTGTTCGAGCAGAGCGTCGACATCGAGGAGCTCCTGGTGGCGTTCGGCGTCGCCCGCGCGACGGTCGTGACGCCCCTCATGTTCGAGTTCCAGCTCATCGAGCGGGCGCGTGCGCAGCGCAAGCGCATCGTGCTGCCCGAGGGGGATGACGATCGCGTGCTGCGCGCTGCGGCCACGGTGCTCAAGCGCGGGATCGCCGACCTGGTGATCCTCGGCGAACCCTTCGAGGTGCGGGCACGGGCGATCGAGCTCGGCATCGACATCCAGGGCGCCGAGGTGCTGTCGCCGCTGGATGCGGTGCACGTGCACAGGTTCGCGCAGGAGTATGCGCGGCTTCGCGCCCACAAGGGCGTCACGCTCGAGCAGGCGGCCGACACCGTCACGGACGTGTCGTACTTCGGAACGCTCATGGTGCATCTCGGGCTCGCCGACGGCATGGTGTCCGGCGCCGCGCACACCACCGCGCACACCATCCGCCCCGCGTTCGAGATCATCAAGACCCGAGCCGGCGTCTCAGTCGTCTCCAGCGTCTTCCTCATGGCGCTCGCCGACCGCGTGCTCGTGTACGGCGACTGCGCGGTCATCCCCGACCCGACCAGCGAGCAGCTGGCCGACATCGCGATCTCCTCGGCCGCGACGGCGGCGCAGTTCGGCATCGAGCCGCGCGTGGCGATGCTGTCGTACTCGACCGGGGAGTCCGGCTCCGGCGCCGACGTGGAGAAGGTGCGCACCGCCACCGCCCTCGTGCGGGAGCGGGCACCGGAGCTCCTGGTGGAGGGGCCCATCCAGTACGACGCCGCGGCGGACGCGGCCGTGGCCGCGGCGAAGATGCCCGGGTCCGAGGTCGCCGGTCGTGCGACGGTGTTCGTCTTCCCGGATCTCAACACCGGCAACAACACCTACAAAGCGGTGCAGCGCTCCGCCGGTGCGGTGGCGATCGGCCCCGTGCTGCAGGGGCTCAACAAGCCCATCAACGACCTTTCCCGGGGTGCGCTGGTCGACGACATCGTCAACACCATCGCGATCACGGCGATCCAGGCGCAGGGGGAGTGAGGGTCTCACGGTCATGACGCCGGTTCTGGTGATCAACAGCGGGTCGTCGTCGCTGAAGTACCAGCTGATCGACATGGACGCCGAGGCGACGCTCGCCTCGGGTTTGATCGAGCGGATCGGCGGGCAGGGGCAGGGCGCAGCCCGGCACACCGTCCACGCGGCGCCGGCGGCGGAAGGGGAGGCGGCGCCGGCGTTCCTCGACGCCACGCGCAGCCGCGAGCTGGAGATCCCCGACCACACGGCGGCGTTCCGCGTCATGCTCGAGGCCTTCGCGTCCGACGGCCCCTCGCTGGCGGACAATCCGCCCATCGCGCTCGGTCACCGAGTGGTGCACGGCGGCGCGCGGTTCTTCGAGCCGACCCTCATCACGCCGCTCGTAGAGATCAACATCGACGAGCTGTCGGTGCTGGCACCGCTGCACAACCCGGCCAACCTCGCCGGCATCGTCGCAGCCCGGGAGGCCTTCCCGGAGGTCCCCCACGTGGCCGTCTTCGACACGGCCTTCCACCAGACGCTCGCCCCGGAGGCGTACACGTACGCGATCGACCACACCCTGGCCGCATCGCACCGCATCCGGCGCTACGGCTTCCACGGCACGTCGCACAAGTTCGTCGGCGAAGCCGCCGCGGCGTTCCTGGGCCGCCCGCTCACAGAGCTGAAGCAGATCGTCTTCCATCTCGGCAACGGGGCGTCCGTCACCGCGATCGACGGCGGGCGCTCGGTCGAGACGTCGATGGGGTTCACCCCGCTCGAAGGCCTCGTGATGGGGACGCGGTCGGGCGACATCGACCCGGCCGCCCTGTTCCACCTCGCGCGCCGCGCGCGGATGTCGATCGACGACCTCGACGACCTGCTGAACAAGCGCAGCGGCCTGCTCGGACTCGCCGGGTCCAACGACCTGCGCGACATCCGCGCGGGCATCGAGCGCGGCGACGAGCGAGCGCGCCTCGCCTTCGACGTGTACGTGCACCGTCTTCGGGCGTACGCGGGCGCCTACCTCGCGCAGCTGGGGGGAGCGGACGTGATCTCCTTCACCGCCGGCGTCGGTGAGAACGCACCGCATGTGCGCGCCGCCGCTCTCGAGACGCTCGGCTTCGCGGGCGTGGAGCTGGACCCCGGGCGCAACGCGGCCCCGGGCGGAGGCATCCGGGTCATCTCGACGGATGCCTCGCCCGTGACGGTCCTCGTCGTGCCCACCGACGAGGAGCTCGAGATCGCGCGGCAGACGCTCGGCGTCGTCCGCGCGTGACGCACGGGCTCCGCCGTTGAATACGCTTGGACAGTGCCGATGGACACCCTGCCCGATCTGACGTCCTACGACGCCGTGCTCTTCGACCTCGACGGCGTCCTCACTCCCACCGCCGAGGTGCACATGCACGCGTGGCAGACGATGTTCGAGGAGCTCTTCTCCGCGTGGGGCATCGCCCCGCCGTACTCGGAGCGGGACTATTTCGACTACCTCGACGGCAAGAAGCGCTACGACGGGGTGGCGAGCCTCCTGCGCTCGCGCGACGTCGAGGTGCCGTGGGGCGACCCGTCCGATCCGCCGACCGCCGACACCGTGTGCGGCATCGGCAACCGCAAGAACGAGGTGTTCGCCCGGGTGCTGCGCGCCGAGGGCATCGCGCCGTACCCCGGATCGCTGCGTCTGCTCGACAAGCTCGCGGCGGCCGGGACGCCGATCGCGGTGGTGTCCAGCTCCAAGAACGCCGAAGAGGTGCTCGCGGCCGCCGGCATCCGCGACCGCTTCGACGCCGTCATGGACGGCGTGATCGCCGAGCGCGACCACCTGGCGTCCAAGCCCGCGCCGGATGTCTTCGTCGAGGCGGCACGGATGCTGCGGGTCGAGCCGTCCCGCAGCGCCGCCGTCGAAGACGCCATCAGCGGCGTCGAATCGGCCGCGGCGGGCGGATTCGGTCTCGTCGTCGGCGTCGACCGCGGTGCCGGCCAGCAGCAGCTCGCCGCCGCGGGTGCACACGTGGTGGTCTCGGACCTGGAGGAGTTCGCACGATGATGGACCGCGATCGGTTCCCGGTCGACCCGTGGCGTCTCGTGGAGACGTCCTACCGTCTCGATGACGCCGGGGTGACCGAGACGATCTTCGCCGTGGCCAACGGCTACCTCGGCATGCGCGGCAACTACGCCGAGGGCCGGTTCGCCAACGAGCACGGCACCTTCATCAACGGCTTCCACGAGACCTTCCCGATCCGCCACGCCGAGCAGGCGTACGGCTTCGCCGAGGTCGGGCAGACGATCGTGAACGCGCCCGACGCCAAGGTCATGCGCGTCTACGTCGACGACGAGCCGCTGTCGCTGGACGTCGCCGACGTGCGCGAGTACGAGCGGGTGCTCGACATGCGCGACGGCGTCCTGCGCCGCCACATGCTGTGGGTCACCCCCTCGGGCAAAGAGGTGCGCATCGAGCTGGAGCGGCTGGTGTCGTTCGAGGAGAAGCACCTCGCGGTCCTGAGCGTCGAGGTCACCGTGCTGAACGCCGACGCGCCGGTCACCGTCAGCTGCCAGCTGATCAACCGCCAGGACGGCGAGGACGTCTACGGCGGGATGCCGCCCACCACGCGGCGGGCGGCGTTCGATCCGCGCCGCACCGAGAGGCTCAGCGAGCGGGTGCTGCAGCCGCAGGAGTTCTGGCAGGACGGGCAGCGCTCGGCCCTGTCGTACCGGACCACCCAGTCGGGCATGACCCTCGCCGTCGTCGCCGACCACCTGGTCGAGACCGAGAACGAGTTCACCACCCGTTCGCTCATCGAGCCGGACATCGCCAAGAACGTCTTCCGCGTGCAGGCCCGCGCGGGCGTGCCGACCCGCGTGACCAAGCTCGTGAGCTACCACACCTCGCGCGGCGTGCCCGCCCGCGAGCTCGTCGACCGCTGCCGCCGCACGCTCGACCGGGCGCAGGCACGCGGCGTCGACGCGGTGCGGGCTGAGCAGCGCGCGTGGCTCGACGCGTTCTGGGAGCGCTCCGACGTCCGCATCGCCGGTCACGACGACCTGCAGCAGGCCACGCGCTGGTGCCTGTTCCAGCTCGCGCAGGCTTCCGCACGCGCCGACGGGCTCGGCGTGCCGGCGAAGGGCATGACCGGGTCGGGCTACTCGGGCCACTACTTCTGGGACACCGAGATCTACGTGCTCCCCTTCCTGGCGTACACGTCGCCGCTGTGGGCTCGCAACGCGCTGCGCATGCGCTACCTCATGCTGCCCGCCGCCCGTCGCCGCGCGTTCCAGCTGAACGAGGCCGGCGCGCTCTTCCCGTGGCGCACGATCAACGGCGAGGAGGCATCCGCCTACTACGCCGCCGGCACCGCGCAGTACCACATCAACGCCGACATCTGCTACGCGCTGGCCACGTACGTGCGTGCCACCGGCGACCAGGAGTTCCTCTTCCGCGAGGGCGTCGACATCGCCGTGGAGACCGCTCGCCTGTGGGCGACGCTGGGATTCTGGCGCTCCAGCAACGGCGGGCTGGACGGAGAAGGCGAGACCTTCCACATCCACGGCGTGACGGGCCCGGACGAGTACACCACGGTCGTCAACGACAACCTGTTCACCAACGTCATGGCGAGGTTCAACCTGCGCTTCGCCGCCCGGACGGTGCGCGAGATGGCGGAGATCGACGGCGAGGTGTACCGCCAGATGGTCGAGCGTCTGGCGCTCGAGCCGGGGGAGCCGGAGTCGTGGGAGCGCGCCGCCGAGGCCATGCACATCCCGTTCAGCCCGGCCCTGGGCATCCACCCGCAGGACCACGTGTTCCTCGAGCGCGAGATCTGGGACCTCGAGAACACCCCGCCCGACAAGCGTCCGCTGCTGCTGCACTTCCACCCGCTGGTGATCTACCGGTACCAGGTGCTCAAGCAGGCCGACGTCGTGCTGGCGCTGTTCCTGCAGGGCAATCACTTCTCGGACGAGGACAAGCTCGCCGACTTCGAGTACTACGATCCGCTGACCACCGGCGATTCGACCCTGTCGGCGGTCGTGCAGGCGATCCTGGCGGCCGAGGTCGGCTACCAGGACCTCGCCCTGCAGTACTTCCGCGACGCGATCTTCGTCGACCTCGCCGACCTGCACCACAATGCCGCCGACGGCGTCCACGTCGCCTCCGCCGGTGGGGTGTGGACGGCGCTGGTCTCGGGGTTCGGCGGCATGCGCGACCACTTCGGCGAGCTGTCGTTCGACCCGCGCCTGCCTGCGGAGTGGCCGGAGCTGTCGTTCGTCCTGCACTGGCATGGCACGCGACTGGATGTCACGGTGACGAAGGACCGGCTGACCGTCCGGGCCGGTGAGGGTGACCCCGTCGCCTTCAGCGTGCGCGGCGTCGGGTATGTCGTCGGGCCGGGCGAGGAGGTCGCGGTCCCGCTCGAGGGCCAGGGGCCGGTCATCCCCGGGCGTCCGTCGCTGCGCCAGCTCGGCGAGGCGCGCCGCGAGGACGGCTCGCTCATCTCCGCGTCGGTGCCGACCGTCACCTCGTCGATCCCGATCATCACCGGAACAGTCGACGTCCAGCACGGCGCCGACGTGTGAGCGAGCCTGCCCGCGCGCGGGTCGGGCATCGCTCCTCCGATGTCGCCGGCTGGCCGTAGGCTGTCGTGGTGACCACCGCCCTCTACCGCCGCTACCGGCCCGAGTCGTTCGGCGAGATGATCGGCCAGTCGCAGGTCACCGAGCCGCTCATGACCGCGCTGCGCAGCGACCGCGTGGGGCACGCGTATCTGTTCTCGGGTCCGCGCGGCTGCGGCAAGACCACATCCGCCCGCATCCTCGCACGCTGCCTGAACTGCGCCTCGGGTCCGACGGACACCCCGTGCGGCACGTGCGCGAGCTGCGTCGAGCTCGGGCGCGGCGGCGGCGGGTCCCTCGATGTGGTCGAGATCGACGCGGCCAGCCACAACGGCGTCGACGACGCCCGTGACCTGCGCGAGCGCGCCGTGTTCGCACCCGCGCGCGACCGCTTCAAGATCTTCATCCTCGACGAGGCGCACATGGTGACGCCGCAGGGCTTCAACGCGCTGCTCAAGCTCGTCGAGGAGCCGCCCGAGCACGTCAAGTTCATCTTCGCCACGACCGAGCCCGAGAAGGTCATCGGCACCATCCGCTCGCGCACCCACCACTACCCGTTCCGGCTCGTGCCGCCCGGCGCCATGCTCGAGTACGTCGAGCAGCTGTGCGCCCAGGAGGGCGTGGACGTCGAACCGGGCGTGCTGCCGCTCGTGGTGCGCGCGGGCGGCGGATCGCCGCGAGACACGCTGTCGCTCCTGGACCAGCTGATCGCCGGCTCCGACCCGGCGACGGGCACGGGGACCGTGCTCGTGACCTACGCGCGCGCGGTGGCATTGCTGGGATACACGCACGCCGAGCTCCTCGACGAAGTCGTCGAGGCGTTCGCCGCCGCCGACGCCGCGGCGGCATTCGGTGCGATCGATCGAGTGGTGCAGACCGGCCAGGATCCGCGCCGCTTCGTCGACGACCTGCTCGAGCGGCTGCGCGACCTCATCGTCGTGGGTGCGACCGGCGACGGGGCATCCGCGGTTCTGCGCGGGGTGTCGGCCGAGGACCTCGCTCGCATGAAGCGCCAGGCCGACGCGTTCGGCACGGCGCGGCTGTCGCGCGTCGCCGACCTCGTCATCGCGACGCTCGACGACATGACCGGTGCGACCTCGCCGCGGCTGCAGCTCGAGCTCATGGTCGCCCGCGTGCTCGCCAAGGGCACGGATGCCGCGGCTGGGGCCGTCCCGGCGGCGGGCGCGCCGACCGTCTCCACCCCGGCCGGTGCGGCCGCGACGCCCTCCGTCGCGCCGGCTGCAGCCCCGCCGGCTGCGCCTGCTGCGGCTGCGCCGGCCGCGCCTGCTGCGGCTGCGCCGGCCGCGGCTGCGCCGGCCTCGCCCGCGCCTGCCGCGGCGGCCGCGGTGGCTCCGGCGTCGCCAGCGGGACCCGACACCGCCGCTCCCGCTGCGGCTCCTGCGTCCGCGCCGGTGCCGGCCGGTCCCGTCACCGAGCAGCGGATGCGTGACGCGTGGCCGGACATCCTCGGCCGGCTCGAAGGCATCAGCCGGTCGTCCTGGATGCTCGCATCCGGTGCCCGGATCGTCTCGCTCGATGACGACGTCCTGACGCTGTCCTTCTCGAGCCAGAACGACGTCGCGAAGTTCAAGCAGCTCGCGGCCGGCAAGGGCCCCAGTGAAGACCTGCGCCAGGCGATCACGGCCGTCCTCGGCATCCGTGTGAAGTACATCGCCCGGTTCGAGGGCTCCGGTCCCGCCGGAGGCTCCGGCGGGAGCCCCGGCGGCGCGCCCGCGCCATCGACCGGCGTCCGCACCGCGCCGCCGCGCCCCGCCCCGGCGGCGGCGCCGGCCTCGGCCGCCCCGGTCACCGAGTGGGCCGTCGCTCCGATCCCGTCGGACGCCGACGCCCCACCGCCCGACCCCGGTCCGGCAGCTGTGGTCACGGCCGCGCCCGGACAGCTCGCCGTCGACGAGGAGCCGGAAGAGGCGGCGACCATCCGCTCCGCGACCCGCACCGCGACGCTCGCGCCGGCGCCGGAGGGTCAGGTGCTCCCCGAAGCGGACGTGGCCCCCTCCATCGAGCGCGACGACGACGAGGACCTCGACGAGATGGGGGACGGCGGCCTCGACGCGCCCGTGCCGCCGACCGTCGCTCCTCCCATCGCGCCGATCGTCACGGTGCGCAACGACGGTGTGCAGCGGTACGGCGAGGCCGTGATCCGCCAGGTCCTCGGCGCCACGTTCGTGCGCGAGGAGCCCTATCAGCCGCCCACGAGGTTCAGCTGATCCATGTACGACGGCATCGTCCAAGACCTCATCGACGAGTTCGGCAAGCTCCCCGGGATCGGGCCGAAATCGGCGCAGCGCATCGCGTTCCACATCCTCCAGACGCCGAACTTCGATGTGTCGCACCTCGCCCAGCTGCTCAGCGAAGTGCGTGAGAAGGTGCGCTTCTGCGAGGTGTGCGGCAACGTCTCCGAGCAGGAGCGCTGCTCGATCTGCCGCGACCCGCGGCGCAACCACACGCTCATCTGCGTCGTCGAGGATGCCAAGGATGTGGCGGCGATCGAGCGCACGCGGGAATTCCGCGGCCTGTACCACGTGCTGGGGGGCGCCATCAGTCCCATCGCCGGCATCGGCCCCGACGACCTGCGCATCGCCCAGCTCATGCAGCGCCTCGCCGACGGCACCGTGCAGGAGGTGATCCTCGCCACCAACCCCAACCTGGAGGGGGAGGCGACGGCGACGTACCTCAGCCGGCTGCTCCACACGCTGCAGATCAGCGTGACGCGGCTCGCCTCGGGGCTCCCCGTCGGCGGCGATCTCGAGTACGCCGACGAGGTGACGCTCGGCCGGGCGTTCGAGGGCCGCCGCTCGATGTGAGGAACGGAGCCGCATGAATCCGGTGCAGCGCTTCGACACGCGCGCGTGGCTGCTCTTCGCCGCCATGGCGGTGCTGTGGGGCATCCCATACCTGTTCATCAAGCAGGCGGTGGACTCGTATTCGCCTCCCGCGGTCGTCGCCGGCCGCACCCTCATCGGCGCGCTGATCCTGCTGCCCTTCGCGATCCGCCGCGGCGCCCTGGCGCCCGCCTGGCGCAGGATCGGCTGGGTCCTGGCCTTCGGCGCGATCGAGATGGCCGGGCCCTTCCTCCTCCTCGGTCATGCCGAGCAGACTCTGCCGTCGGGACTGACCGGTCTGCTCGTCGCCACCGTGCCGCTGTTCGCCGCGCTCATCGCTCTGGGCGGAGGCGACCGCTCGGTGCTGCGCCCGTCCCGTGCGATCGGTCTGGCCATCGGATTCGCCGGCGTCTTCCTCATCGTCGCCGGTCCCGGCCTCGCCATCGAAGGCGGCGGCGGGCTCATCGCCGTGGGCGAGGTGCTGCTGGTCGCGGTGCTGTACGCGGTCGCGCCGTTCATCGTCGCGCACAAGCTGAAGGGGGTGCCCGCGCTCGGCACCATCACGCTGTCGCTGTTCGCGGTGGGCCTGTTCTACCTGCCGATCGGGCTGCTCACACAGCACGAGACGCCGACGTCCACCAGCACCGCATCCCTGCTGGCGCTGGCGGTGCTGTGCACGGCGCTCGCCTTCATCGTCTTCTTCGCGCTCATCGACCATGTCGGCCCGGTGCGAGCGCCGCTGTTCACCTACGTCAACCCCGTCGTCGCGATCATCCTGGGCACGATCGTCCTCAGCGAGCCGCTCACGTTCGGCCTCGTCGCCGGCCTGCCGCTGGTGATCCTCGGGTGCTGGCTCGCCGCCACCGGCGGCACCCTGCGCACGCGGACCATGCCCGAAGACGAGCTGCCGCGCGTCGCCCCGGGCTGAGGTCAGCGCAGCACCTCGACCAGCACGATCCACGACACCAGCAAGGCGGCGACGATCGCGACGATCGAGCCGGCCGCCAACCACGACAGACCGTCCGCGCGCCCGCTCAGAAGGAGCGCACCGCCCACGATGTAGGCCGCCGGCGCCACGAACCCGACGGCGGCCTTGAGCACGCGCAGACGGTTGGCGGGATGCCGGTTCTCGAAGATCCGCCGTGCCGCCTGCGTCTGGAACGCGCCGGCGCCCAGCGCGAGCACGACCATCAGCACACCGTACGGCAGCGCCCCGATATCGGGGATCAGCCCGATGGCAGAGCCGACGAGGGCCAGCACGAGGCCGGCGATCCCCGCCGCGAGGCGCGCGGTGAGGGCGTCCTCTTTGATGATGTCGCCGATGTTGACGCTCGCGGCGACGATCACCAGACCGGCGAGGGCGGCGGTCGCGCCGACCATCGCGACGTTGAAGTCCGACCATGCGGCGATCTGCTCCATGATCGGATGCTAGCGGCGGCGCACCCGCGACGGGGGCGCCGTCACATGATCGGGTGCGCATGGGCGCGTCCGTAAGATGGAGGGCGGGGTGCGGCATCCTTCGCCGCCCGATCCAACACGTGTGCCCAAGCGCACCTCCGGGAGTTCCATCGTGGCGCTGATCGTCCAGAAGTACGGCGGATCGTCGGTCGCGGATGCCGAGAGCATCAAGCGCGTCGCCAAGCGCATCGTCGACACGCGCCGCGCCGGCCACGAGGTGGTCGTCGCCGTCAGCGCGATGGGCGACACCACCGACGAGCTGCTCGACCTGGCCGCAGAGGTCGCACCCATCCCGGCGCCGCGCGAGCTGGACATGCTGCTCTCCAGCGGCGAGCGCATCTCGATGGCGCTGCTGGCGATGGCGATCCACTCCATGGGATTCGAGGCGCGGTCGTTCACAGGCAGCCAGGCGGGCATGATCACCGACGCCACGCATGGCGCAGCCCGCATCGTCGATGTCACGCCGATCCGCCTGCGCGAAGCCCTCGACGAGGGGGCGATCGTCATCGTCGCGGGCTTCCAGGGATTCAACCGCGACACCCGCGACATCACGACGCTGGGACGTGGGGGATCCGACACCACCGCCGTCGCGCTCGCAGCCGCGCTCGATGCCGACGTGTGCGAGATCTACAGCGACGTCGACGGGATCTTCACCGCCGATCCGCGCGTCGTGCCTCGCGCGAAGAAGCTGGGCGTCGTCTCGGCCGAGGAGATGCTCGAGCTCGCTGCCAACGGTGCGAAGGTGCTGTACATCCGCGCCGTCGAATACGCGCGGCGTCACGGCGTGCTGATCCACGCGCGGTCGACGTTCAGCTCCGCCGTCGGCACGTTCGTGCTCGGCGACGGGATGACGCTGCCGGACGAGCTGTCCGACGGGCAAGAGGGAGAACAGATGGAAGAGCCGATCGTCGCGGGCGTTGCGACCGACCTCAGCCAGGCCAAGATCACGATCATCGGCGTGCCGGACGTCCCCGGCAAGGCGGCCGAGATCTTCAAGATCATCGCCAAGTCCGGTGCCAACGTCGACATGATCGTGCAGAACGTGTCGGCGGCGGCAACGGGTCGCACCGACATCTCCTTCACGCTGCCCAAGGCCGACGCGGCGACCGCGCTGAAGGCGCTCGCCGGCGAGCAGACCGCCGTCGGCTTCGAAAGCCTCGTGCACGACGACCAGATCGGCAAGCTCTCGGTGGTCGGCGCCGGGATGCGCACCCACTCCGGTGTGTCGGCGACACTCTTCGAGGCGCTCAGCGTCGCGGGGATCAACATCGAGATGATCTCCACCTCGGAGATCCGGATCTCGGTCGTCGTCCGCGGCGACGACCTGGCCGAGGCGGCGCGCGTCGTGCACCGCGCGTACGGCCTGGACGGCGACGTCGAAGCCGTCGTGCACGCCGGCACCGGCCGCTGACCGCCATGGACACGGCGCATCTGCCTCTGTCCGCGGTCGTCGGCCTGCCCGTTCTCGGGCCCTTCGGAGAGCTCTCCCGGCTCGTCCCCGCCGCGTGGCAGCAGCTCGAGGAGATGGTGGGACGCAACGCGGACGAGAACTTCGTCGAACTGAGCACGCAGCTCCGAGACGGGCGCTACCACGAGGTCGTCGGCGTGCTGCGAGAGGCCCAGACCGCGGCGGAGATCTCCCGACCCGGCATGGTCACCGTCCTGGTGCCGCCGGGAGAATGGCTCTCCGCGCAACACGGCGGTCCACGGGAGACGATCGCGGAAGGGTTCGACGCGCTCATCGCAGAGGCGCAGCGGCTCGGACGCACTCCCAGCGGCGAGAAGCTCGACATCGGATACCGCCTCGACGGCGCCGAGGAGAGTCACGAGCTCCGGATCCGACTCCTGCCCGCTTCGCGACGGGCGTAACCGGTGGCCGCTCCTACCGTGCGGCGGCGGTAGAATCGGGCAATCCCGCGCGTCCGACGGCGTCCGCGCGTCCGCTCCACGCTGAGGAACTTCCATGACCCGTATCTCCGAAACAGGACTCTCCGTCGCCGTCGTCGGCGCGACCGGCCAGGTCGGCACGGTCATGCGCGAGATCCTCGCGGAGCGCAACTTCCCGATCCGCGAGCTCCGGCTCTTCGCCACGGCGCGCTCGGCCGGCACCACCGTGGAGTTCGCCGGGGAAGCCGTCGTCATCGAGGATGTCGCGACGGCCGACCCGTCCGGCATCGACATCGCACTGTTCTCGGCCGGCGCCACCGGCAGCCGTGCGCACGCGCCGCGGTTCGCCGAGGCTGGCGCCATCGTGATCGACAACTCCAGCGCCTGGCGCATGGACCCCGACGTGCCGCTCGTGGTGAGCGAGGTGAACCCCCACGCGATCGCCGAGGCGAAGAAGGGCATCATCGCCAACCCGAACTGCACCACGATGGCCGCCATGCCGGTGCTGAAGGTGCTGGACACCGAAGCGGGCCTGGAGCGCCTCATGATCTCGACGTACCAGGCGGTCTCGGGTTCGGGTCTCGCCGGCGCCCGCGAGCTCCTCGGCCAGGTCGAGGCCGTCATCGCCCAGCCGAACGCGATCGAGCTCGTGCACGACGGATCCGCGGTGGCCTTCCCCGAGCCGGAGAAGTACGTCGCGCCCATCGCCTTCGACGTCATCCCGTTCGCCGGGAACCTGGTCGACGACGGCTGGAACGAGACCGACGAGGAGAAGAAGCTCCGCAACGAGAGCCGCAAGATCCTCGAGCTGCCGGACCTGCGGGTCGCCGGCACGTGCGTGCGCGTGCCCGTCTTCACCGGTCACTCGCTGTCGATCCACGCGGAGTTCGCCCGCGACATCACCCCGGAGCGCGCGCGCGATCTGCTCGCCTCGGCGCCCGGCGTCTCGCTCGAAGAGGTTCCGACCCCGTTGCAGGCCGCGGGCAACGACCCCAGCTACGTCGGCCGCATCCGAGCCGATCAGTCGGCGCCGGAGGGGAAGGGCCTCGTGCTGTTCATCTCGAACGACAACCTCCGAAAGGGCGCCGCGCTCAACGCGGTGCAGATCGGCGAGATCGTCGCCTCCCGGCTGCTGTCGCTGGCGAAGCAGGACGTTCCCGCCTGATTTGCCCGGGCGGCAAGATCGCCCGGACTTTCCACCCCTGACCGGATTCCCGGTCAGGGGTGCTTTCGCGCGCGAATAGAATCGTCTGGTGACCGAAAAGTTGGACGTCAGCTCCCTCGATGCGAACCGCAGCGCTCTTCCCGGCGGCACGGTGGATGTGCTCCTGATCGGCGGTGGCATCATGAGCGCGACCCTCGGCACCCTGATCCGGCAGCTGCAGCCGGATTGGAAGATCGCGGTGTTCGAGCGTCTGCACGAGGTGGGCCTGGAGAGCTCCAACGCGTGGAACAACGCCGGCACCGGTCACGCCGCACTGTGCGAGCTGAACTACATGCCCGAAGGTCCCGACGGGTCGGTCGACCCCACGAAGGCCATCGCCATCAACGAGCAGTTCCAGCAGAGCCGCCAGTACTGGTCGTCGCTGGTCGAGCAGGGCGTCCTCGACGAGCCCTCCACCTTCATCAACTCCACCCCGCACATGACGTTCGTGCGCGGAGAGAAGGACGTCGCGTACCTGCGCAAGCGCTACGAGGTGCTCAAGGAGCAGCCGCTGTTCGCCGGCATCCAGTACAGCGAGGACTCGCGGGTCATCCATCAGTGGGCGCCGCTGCTGATGAAGAAGCGCCGCAAGGGCGAGCCGTTCGCCGCCACGCGCGTGCCCGCCGGCACCGACGTCGATTTCGGCGCCCTCACCCGTCAGATGTTCGCCTACCTGTCCGCGAACGGCGTCGACGTGCGCACGAACACCGAGGTGCGCCGCCTCAAGCGACTCCGCGACGGATCATGGCGAGTGCGCTACCGCCGCACGGTGGGGCAGACCCCCGGCGAGATCCGCGCGCGCTTCGTTTTCGTCGGCGCCGGCGGCTGGGCGCTCAAGCTCCTGCAGCGCGCGGGCATCCCTGAGATCTCCGGCTACGGTGTCTTCCCGATCGGCGGACAGTTCCTCAAGACGACCAAGCCCGAGCTCGTCGCACAGCACAAGGCGAAGGTGTACTCGCAGGCCTCGGTGGGGGCGCCGCCGATGTCGGTGCCGCACCTGGACACGCGCATCGTCGACGGCGAGGCATCCCTGCTGTTCGGGCCGTTCGCGACGTTCAGCCCCAAGTTCCTCAAGAACGGCTCGTTGTGGGACATCGTCGGCCAGGTGCGTCCGGGAAACCTCGGCCCCATGCTCAAGGTCGCCATCGACAACCCGGGGCTCATCAAGTACCTCGTCAGCGAACTGCTGAAGAACCACAAGAGGAAGGTCGACAGCCTGCGGGTCTTCGTACCCACCGCGAAGGACGAGGACTGGGAGCTCATCCAGGCCGGCCAGCGTGCACAGGTGATGAAGAAGGATCCGAAGAAGGGCGGCGTCCTCCAGTTCGGCACCGAGGTGGTCACCGGCGCGGATGGCACCATCGCAGGACTGCTCGGCGCCTCGCCGGGCGCCTCGACCGCCGTCTCCATCATGCTGGGGCTGCTCAAGACCTGCTTCCCTGAGCGCATCGACGCGTGGGAGCCGCGACTGCGAGAGCTGATCCCCAGCTACGGCGACACCCTCAACCCGCGCCCGGAGGTGGCCGAGGAGGTCCTCACCGAGACGGCGGAGGCGCTCGCGCTGGTCTGAGCCGAGGCCGCCGATCCATGAGGCTGTGGTCGCTGCATCCCTCGATCCTCGATCGCGCTGCACTGATCTCGTGCTGGCGTGAGGGACTGCTCGCGCAGCGCGTGCTGACCGGCACCACGCGGGGCTACACGAAGCATCCCCAGCTGGAGCGGTTCCGGGCGACCCCTGAGCCCCTCGACGCGATCGGGCACTACCTGATGAGCGTGCGCCAGGCGGCGACGCTGCGCGGGTACGTCTTCGACGCGTCCCGCGTCCTGCGGCCGGATGCCTCCACGCCGGCCATCCCGGTGACCAGCGGCCAGCTGGCGTACGAGTTGGAGCATCTGCGGCGGAAGGTCGCGGTCCGTGACCCCGCCTGGCTGCCGCGGCTCCCCGAGGTCGCATGGCCGTCTCCGAGCCTGATCGAGGTGCCCGGCGGCGTCGAATCGTGGGAACGCGCGTCACCGTAGACTCGCGGGGTGGCCAAGCTCTACTTCCGGTACGGAGCGATGAACTCCGGCAAGTCGACGTCGCTTCTGCAGGCCGCCTACAACTACGAGGAGCGCGGGCAGCACGTGCTGCTGGCCAAGCCGACCATCGACACCAAGGGCGCGGACCAGATCGACAGCCGGCTGGGCGTCAAGCGCACCGTCGACTTCCTCATCGACCCCGACGACGATCTGCGGACGCTGTTCCACACGCACCGTGAACGGCTGAGGCGCAACGCCGCGGCCGCCCTGGTCCCGGAATCTGACGAGCACGAGGTGGACGTCGCGTGCCTGCTCATCGACGAGGCGCAGTTCCTGACGCCGGAGCACGTCGACGACCTGCTGCGCATCGTCGTGCTCGACCGCGTGCCGGTGCTCGCATACGGCATCCGCACCGACTTCCAGACGCAGGCCTTCCCCGGCTCGGCACGCCTGATGGAGCTCGCCCACAGCCTGGAGGAGCTGAAGACGATCTGCCGCTGCGGGCGCAAGGCCATCTTCAACGCGCGCCTGGTCGGCGGACGCTTCGTCTTCGAGGGCGACCAGGTGGCGATCGACGAGCTGAGCGCCGACCGCGTCACGTACGAGTCGCTGTGCGCCGAGGACTACCTGCGCGAGTCGGGTGGTCGGTTGCGCTGACTGTCAGCCCTCTAGGCTTGAGACCATGCGAGTACTTCTCACCGGCGGAGCCGGCTACATCGGCGCGCACACGGCCGTCGCCCTCGTCGAGGCCGGGCACGACGTGCTGGTCGTCGACGACCTGTCGAACTCCTCGGCCGAGGCGGTCGCGCGCGTGGAGCGCATCACCGGCGCGACCATCCCGCTGCTGAGCGCCGACGCGCGCGACGCGGACGCGCTCACGGCTTTCGTGCGCGAGCACGCGCCGGTGGACGCCGTGATCCACCTCGCCGGGCTCAAGGCGGTGGGGGAGTCCGTGGCCGAGCCGCTCCGGTACTACGACGTGAACATCGGCTCCTCGATCGCGGTCCTGAAGGTGATGGCGGCCGAGGGCATCCGGACGATCGTCTTCTCGAGCTCGGCCACGGTGTACGGCGAGCCCGAGTCCCTCCCGCTGTCGGAGGAGTCGCCCACCGGGATCGACCTGGCGAACCCGTACGGCAAGACCAAGCGCATGATCGAGGAGATCCTCAAGGACGCCGCCGCGGCCGACCCGCATCTGCGCGCGGTGAGCCTGCGCTACTTCAACCCGGTGGGCGCTCACGACAGCGGCCTCATCGGGGAGGACCCCACCGGCGTCCCCAACAACCTCATGCCGTACGTCGCGCGCGTGGCCGTCGGCGCCCTCGAGCGCGTCGGCGTGTTCGGGGACGACTACGACACGCCGGACGGCACGGGGCAGCGTGACTACATCCACGTCGTCGATCTCGCCGCCGGGCACGTCGCCGCGCTCGAGCACGCCCGAGAGGGGTACGAGGTCTACAACCTGGGCACCGGCACACCGGTCAGCGTGCTGGAGCTCATCGCGGCCTTCGAGCGCGCGGCCGGCAAGGAGATCCCGCGGGAGATCCTGCCCCGCCGTGCCGGCGACATCGCCGCGTCCTACTGCGACCCGTCGAAGGCGCAGCGGGAGCTCGGCTGGCGCGCGACCCGCACGATCGACGACGCGTGTCGCGACTCGTGGAACTGGCAGTCGAACAACCCCACGGGGTACGCGACCGCCTGAACGGACTCCCGCGCGGACGCGCTTGCTGTGGTCGGACCACAGGTGTATCGTGGTCTGACCACAACGATGAGGAGATTCGTGGCAAGCGTTTCCCGAGCCTGGCGCGTGGTGCTCGAGAAGATCGAGACGGATCTCCTCGACGGCACCCTGCAGCCCGGCGACCGACTGCCGCCCGAGAGGGAGCTCGCAGCGACGCTCGGCGTCGGGCGCTCGAGCGTCCGCGAGGCGTTGCGCGTGCTCGAGGTGATGGGTCTGATCCGCACCGGCACCGGGTCGGGTCCGACGTCCGGAGCGATCATCATCGCGACACCGCAGGGTGGGATGTCGGCGCTGCTGCGACTGCAGGTCGCCGCACAAGGGTTCCCCCTCGACGACGTCGTGGCGACGCGTCTCGTGCTGGAGTCCGCCGTCGCCCAGGCCCTGGCGTCGGATCCCGACCGCCGCACCGATGGGGCTCGAGCGGTGCTCGAAGCCATGGACGCCGACGACCTCACCGCTGCGGAGTTCCTGGCGCTGGACGCTCAGCTGCACCTGGCCCTCGCCGAGGCATCCGGCAACGTCGTGATCACCGCCATGATGGCGGGCCTGCGCATGGCGATCGAGTCGTACGTGCAGGCCGGCGCGGCGCGGATCCAGGACTGGGATGCCACCGCCGAGCGCCTGCGCGGCGAGCACCGCGACATCCTCGCCGCTGTCGAGGCGGGGGAGCCCGAGCGCGCCCGGACGCTCGTGCGCGACCACATCACCGGCTACTACGCGCACGCGGGCCTCGCGCGCGCCTGAGCCGGCATCCACTCCATCCCGAGACGAAGGACATCCATGGTCAAGCGTCAGCTGCCCAAGCCGACCGAGCTGCTCGAGCTCATGCAGTTCAAGAAGCCCGAGCTCAACGCGAAGAAGCGTCGCCTCGACGCCGCGCTCACCATCTACGACCTGCGGCGCATCGCCAAGCGCCGCACGCCGAAGGCCGCGTTCGACTACACCGACGGTGCCGCGGAGGGCGAGCTCTCGCTCGCACGAGCACGGCAGGCGTTCGAGGATGTCGAGTTCCACCCCAGCATCCTCCGCCCGGCCGAGAGCGTCGACATGTCGACCGAAATCCTCGGCGGGCCGAGCGCGCTGCCGTTCGGCATCGCGCCGACCGGGTTCACTCGGCTGATGCAGACCGAGGGCGAGAGCGCGGGGGCCGCCGCCGCCGGCGCCGCGGGCATCCCGTTCACCCTGTCGACGCTCGGCACGACGTCGATCGAAGACGTCAAGAGGGCGAACCCGAACGGGCGAAACTGGTTCCAGCTGTACGTCATGCGCGACCGCGAGATCTCGTACGGGCTCGTCCGCCGCGCCGCCGAGGCCGGCTTCGACACCCTGCAGTTCACCGTCGACACCCCGGTGGCCGGCGCGCGACTGCGCGACAAGCGGAACGGCTTCTCGATCCCGCCGCAGCTGACGGTCGGCACGATCATCAACGCGATCCCGCGCCCCTGGTGGTGGTTCGACTTCCTCACCACCCCCAAGCTCGAGTTCGCGTCGCTGTCCACGACGGGCGGTACGGTCGGGGAGCTGCTCAACGCCGCGATGGACCCGACGATCAGCTTCGACGACCTGACCGTCATCCGCGAGCTGTGGCCGGGCAAGATCGTGGTGAAGGGCGTGCAGAACCTCGAGGACTCGGTGCGGCTCATCGACGCCGGCGTCGACGGGATCATCCTGTCCAACCACGGCGGACGTCAGCTGGACCGCGCGCCCGTGCCGTTCCACCTGCTGCCGCAGGTCGTGCGCGAGGTCGGCAAGGATGCCACCGTCATGATCGACACCGGAATCATGAACGGCGCAGACATCGTCGCCTCGATCGCGATGGGCGCGAAGTTCACGCTCATCGGACGCGCGTACCTGTACGGGCTCATGGCGGGCGGACGCGAGGGCGTGGACCGCGCGATCGCGATCCTGCGCAGCGAGATCGAACGGACGATGCAGCTGCTCGGCGTGTCGAGCGTCGCGGAGCTCGAGCCCAGGCACGTCACGCAGCTGACCCGGCTCATGCCGCTCGCCGGCGCGCCGGCCGAGGCCATCGGCGGGGGCGCTCCGCGCGTACGCGCGGTGTCCGATTCGTCGGCGTCGTCCCCGTCGCGCGGGGCCGGTGCGAAGGCACCTGCGAAGAAGAGCTCCACGGCGGCGCGGACCGGGGCCGCGGCGAAGGCATCCGGTGCGACGAAGAGCGCCGCGGCGAAGACGGCTGAGGCAGGCACGAGCTCGGCGGGACGCTCCTCGGCGGCTGCCGGGAGCTGATCACGCGAGGTGTGCGCATCCGGGCGGCGAGGGTCGCCCGGATGCCGCCCTGCGCCGCGCGCGTCAGCGGGCGGCGGTTTCCTGGCGAGCCGGAAGAGCGGGGATGAACCGCTCGAGGAACGCGGCGGTGTCCTCCCAGCCGTCGACCGCCTGGCAGGCGACGCCCATCGCCAGAACGGGGTAGTCGTTGCCGTCCGGGTCGAGGCGGTCGCCGACGAAGAGCATGTCGTCGAGCGGGATGCCGCTCTGCTCGGCCAGCTGTCGCATGCCGTAGGCCTTGTCGATGCCCCGTTCGGTGATGTCGACCGACGTGGAGCCTCCGGAGCGGACCTCGAGGTCGGGCAGCAGTTCGGCCACGGCGGCGCGCAGCCGGTTCTTCTTCTCGCCGGTGGGATCCCAGGCCATCTTCGCCTCGACGGGCGCCTGCTGACCGAGGGCCGAGAAGGTGATCTGCGAGCCGCGGTCCTCGAGGATGTCGCCCCACGTCCGGGGCTCCCACAGGCCGAGGCGGCGCGCCTCCTGCTCGACGGCGGCGAGGGCACGGGCCTTCTGGTCGTCCGTCAGGGAGCGCTTGTACACGGTGACGACGCCGTCGCCGGACAGGCGGTAGTACTGCGTGCCGCAGGTGGGAAGCAGGTGCATGTGCGCGAGGATCCCGGCCGAGGCCGCAGGAAGTCGGTCCACGACCTGGCTGGTGAACTGTGCGAGCTGTCCGCCGGAGATGATCGCGACGTCGACGCGCTCGGCGAGAGCCACGAGGAGGTCGCCCATGCGAGGGTCGATCGGGCTCTTGGACGGAGCCAGCGTGTCGTCGAGATCGAAGGCGACGAGGCGAGGGGGAGTGCTGTCAGTCACGTGCGCGTCCTTCCATGCGAGAGGCTCCGCCTCGCGGCGGAGCCTCTCCGTTGTCGGGGTGACAGGATTTGAACCTGCGGCCTCTTCGTCCCGAACGAAGCGCGCTACCAAGCTGCGCCACACCCCGGAAGCAACCCCCCGAGTCTACCTGATGTTGACCGCTGCGCCGAACCGTCGGCGGGGGAGGGCCACGAGCGCCGCTCCCGCGGTCAGCAGGGCGATCGCCGAGCCGGACGCGGCACGCACCCAGGTCTCGGACACGCCGGTGGCGGCGAGCGGCGGCTCGTCCGCCTGACCGGGTGCTCCCGGCACATCGGGCGCCGACACCGTCGTCGTCTCGTTCGGTATGCCGCAGACGCCGACGTGAACGGTCTCGCCCGTGCGGTCGACCGCGCGCTCCTGCCAGTAGTACGTGCCGGCGAGTTCGATCGCGGGAGCTGTCACGACGTAATCGCCCGGCGTCGCGACGTCGATCCACGCGCTCTCCCACACCAGGTTCTCGGTGACGCAGCTCGCCTCGGGCGGTACGCCCTCCGCCGCACGGTACACCGCTCCGGCCACGCGGAGCCCGTCAGCCGGAATCGGAGCCGAGACGCGGATCGTGTCGCTGATCGGTTCTCCGACGACGGCCGCTGGCTGCGCCTGGGTGGCGATGCTCGGCACCATGGTGACCTGACTGCGCTCACCGAACTGCTCGGTCCACACGAAGTCGTCGCCGAGGTGCCGGCGCACGACCTCGGACTGGTCCTCGCCGCGGATGGTCCACACCGCGGTGTAGAAGCCCGGTTCCGCCATCGTCCACTCCGAGCGCACGGTGTACGGGCCTTCCGGTCCCGTCGCAGGGTCGGTCACCAGCGCGAGCTCGCCGGCGACCGCCTCCTCCGGCGGCGGCGATGAGGTGGGAACCGGCTCGGTCTCGGTGCGGTACACCGCGGCGCGGGCCGACACCGGAAGGTAGCTGCCGTCCTCTCCGCGCGGCCATTCCCCGGCCGTGGTGGCGAAGGACACGTCATCGACGAAAGGGCCACCGGGAGCGTAGCGCGAGCCGACCTGGGTCGTGATGGCGGGCGAGAACGGCGGGACGCGCTGCTGGCCGCCGGCGACCTCGAACTCCAGCTTGCCGGCCGGTCCCGCCGTGTCCTGCCCGCCCGCGGTCACGAAGTGGCGGACGGCAGCCGTGAAGCCCGCCGAGAAGCGCCCCGAGGCGGCGACCTCGTACGGCCTTCCCGCCGCCGGCGGCGACATCCGGATGGCGTAGCGGGTGCCGGCGGCGGCGTCGCCGCGGAACACCTGACCGGTGTCTTCGAAGACGGCGTTCGTAAGTCGCAACGACCCGGTCGCGGCGATCGTCGCGTCGACCTGCACCGTGCCGGCCAGAGGGTCCGCGTCATCCCACGTGAACGCGACGGTGCCGCTGGCCGAGGCGGCTCCCGCAGCGAGACGGGTGGCCTCGCCGTAGTAGGCGACCGCGCGCTGCTGGACGGCGACATTGTGATCAGGAGCCAGGCGCGAGAAGGTCCAGTCGATCGCGCCGGCGAGCGAGTCGCCACGGTACCCGAAAGCGTGGAGCGTCTCATCCCAGTCGGCGATCGCCTTGACCGCCCAGCCGACCGCGGCGGCCTGCACCGCGTCGTCGGTCTGCCCGTACGTGCTGACCAGCATGTTGATGGCCGTCAGCTGCGACGGGTTCAGACCGGCGGCCGATCCGCTCACGCCCTGATCGACGCTCGCGCCCGTCGGTGCCGGCGCGCCGGGAGTGATGCAGTACGTGTGGACGCCGTTGACGAGCATCGAGCCGTGCCACCCGTACGCGGACACCGGCGCCCACGTGCCGAAGCCCGCGCCCTGCGATGCAGCGTTCGCCGGTGCGGCACCGAGGAGTCCGACGACCACGGGGGCGAGGACCGCCAGGATGGCGCTCGCGAGCGCGAGGAGACGGAAGCGAGGAGGATGCGGGTTCACATGACGGTTCGGCACACCGTCGATCCTGCGATCGCGCCGGATTCGGCCGGTCGCGTGTCGACGGATCTGCGCAGAACCGGTGTGAAGCCGGAGCTGTGGAGGAGCGGGTGCTCAGTCGCGCGCGGACAGCGTGATCAGCGACGCCTCGGGCCGGCAGGCGAAGCGCACCGGGGCGTAGATGGAATGCCCGAGTCCGGCGCTGACGTTGAGCGGCACGGTGCGGTCGTGGTTCGTCCAGGTGCTGAGACCGCGCGACTGCCGCAGCGGGATGTCGCAGTTCGCCACGAGTGCGCCGAAGCCCGGCACCCGCACCTGGCCGCCGTGGGTATGCCCGGCCAGCAGCACGTCCGCGCCCAGATCGGTGAAGGCGTCGAGCACCCGCCGATACGGCGCGTGCGTGACGCCGATCGTCAGCGCCGCCGGTCCGGCTGCGCGCAGGTCGCCGACGGCGTCCGGAATCACCTCGAGCCGATCCCAATCGCGGTGGGCGTCGCTGACGCCGAAGGCGTCGATGCGCAGGCCGCTCGCGGCGACCGAACCGGCCCTGTTGTTGAGGTCGACCCAGCCGAGCTCCTCGGACAGGTAGTCATCGAGGGCGTCGGTGTCCAGCGGCTCAGCGGTGGTCTTGATCTTCGACGGTCCGGTGAAGTACTTCAGCGGATTCCTCGGCGACGGCGCCACGTGGTCGTTGGACCCGTGGACGAAGAAGCCCGGGATGCCGCGCAGCGGGTCGTACGCCGCCCGCAGGCCGCTCAGTCCGCGGGCATGGCCGAGATTGTCGCCCGTGTTCACGACCAGGTCGGGCTCGAGCTCCGCGAGCGCGGCAATCCACTGCTGTTTGCGCCGCTGCCACGGCGCCATGTGCGCGTCCGACAGGTGCAGCACGCGGAGGGGGTCCGACCCGGGCGGGAGGATCGCGAGTTCATGGAAGCGGACCGTGAAGAGATACCGTTCGATCCCGATGCCCCACACCGCCGCAGCGGCGCCGGCCACCCCCACCGCGCCGAGCGAGGTGAGGGCGGCACGGGCACCGCGGGATGCTGCGCGCGGCACTAGCAGTCGGTCTTCGTCACGACCACCGAGATCGCGGCGTTGCGATTGACGACGCTTCCGGCCGGCGGGTTGGTGCCGATCGCTCGGTTGTTCCCGTCCGCCGCTTCCTGACACGTCGTCGTGACGTTCCCGAACCCGGCCCCCCGCAGCGCCGCTTCCGCCGCCTTCTCCGGCTGTCCCGTCACATCCGGTACCGCGATCGCCTGCCCGTTGCTCGGATTGATGGTCACGGTGATCCCGCCCGCGACACGGCCCGCCCCGGGGTTCTGCGCCGCGACGACACCTTCGGGGCGATCCGAATCCACCGGCTCTCCGACAACGACCCCGAAACCGAGCTGCTCGAGCTTCCCACGCGCTTCGTCCACCGACAGACCGACGACATCGGGGAGATCCTCGAGGATCTGGCGAGTCAGGTTGGAATCGGCGTTCGGGAAGCGATCGCCCCCGTAGACGGCGTTCGCGGCGGCTTGGATCTGCCGCGCGATCGGATAGCGCAGATTGTTCACGGTGTCGCGGCCGCTCCACTTCCGGGAGACGTCGACTTCGCCGATCGAGTTTCCGACCCACACGGCGGTGGCGACCTTCGTGCTCGACTCGATCATCCATGTCTGCCACAGTTCGTGCGTGCCCGTCTTGCCAAGCACGGGCACACCGTCACGCGGGTTGGCGCGGTTACCGGTGCCGCCGTTCATGACGCCCTGGAGTGCGGACGCCGCCGTGGCAGCCACCGCGGGATCGAGGACCTGCGAGCAGGTGCGCTCGGGCTTGGGCAGCTCGTTCCCGTCGGAATCCGTGACCTTGTCGATCACCGTGGGCTGGCAGTAGATGCCGTTGTTGGCGACGGTCGCGTAGGCGCCTGCCATCGCCAGAGGCGAGACGTTGTCGGAGCCGATGACCTGGTTGGCGTTGATCATGTTGATATCGGCGCCATCGCCCCGGGTGACACCCAGCTTCTTCACGACCTTCGTGATGTCGCACAGGTCGAGCTGGGTCGCCATCGCGACGAATCCGGAGTTCAGCGAGTCGCGCGTGAAGCGCATAGGCGTGCCGTAGTAGCCGCCGCCCTGGCCGAAGTTGTTCGGCTTCCAGTTCTCCATGTTCACCCAGTCGCCCTCACAGCTGTTGGTCATGCGCTTGGGCGGTCGCACCGTGCCGTTGATCGACTGATTGAGCGACTTGCCCTGCTCGAGCCAGTCGATGAGAGTGAACAGCTTGAAGGTCGAGCCGGCCGGGAAGCCGATCGACCCGCCGAAGTCGCGGTCGCCGGCGTAGACGATGCTGGAGAAGTTCGGGTCGCCGCCGTTGTCGCCGTCTCGGAATTGCGTGTTCTGCGCGATCGAGAGCACACGGCCCGTCGTCGCCTCGATGCTGGTCGCCGCCGCACCGAACGCCATGTCGGGCAGGGAGCTCGGCGCCCACTCCGCGACCGTGTCGCGCGCGGGGTTCTGCACGCGCCAGTCGAGGGTCAGGTAGATGTTCAGGCCGCCCTGACGGAGGTTCCTGACACGCTCCTCCGTCGTCTCGCCGAAGGCAGGATCGCGCTCGACGACCATGCGGGCGTACTGGCAGAAGTACTCGGCGCCGCTGGCGTTTCCGCAGCCGGTCTTGGGCGCGGTGATGTTCGGGGTGATCGGCTCGATCACGGCCGCCTCGTACTGCTCCTGGGTGATCTTGCCGTCATCGAGCATCCGGCTGAGCACGTACAGCTGCCGGCCCTTGGTCGCCGAGTAGCCGTCGGCGGCCGCGAGGTACTGCTCCTGCGTGATCTTGCCCTGCTCGAGCATGCTGTCCAGGGCGGCCAGCTGCCCGGCCTTGACATCGTCGATCGAGCCGTCGGGCGCCTTGTTGAACGTGGCGCCGTCGCTGCCGAAGATGGACCCGCCCGGGCGGTCGATGCGGTAGGTGTTGGGGTTCTGCACGATGCCGGCGAGCGTCGCCGCCTGCGACAGGCTGAGCTCGGCCGCCGAGACACCGAAGTAGTAGCGCGCCGCCGCGTCGATGCCGTACGTGGTGCCGCCGAAGTTGGCGATGTTGAGGTAGCCGAGCAGGATGTCGTTCTTGGAGTACTTCTGCTCGAGCGCGATCGCGTACCGCATCTCCTGCAGCTTGCGCTGGATGCCTTCGGTGCCGACGGCGGTCGTCGCCTCGGTCCAGCAGTTCAGCAGCGCCTGGTCGCGGGTGACCTGGACGACCTCGCCCTTCTCGTTCTCCTCCTCGTGGGCCTCGGCGTCGCGCTCGCAGTCCTGGATGAGGATGTTCTTGACGTACTGCTGGCTGATCGACGAGCCACCCTGGGTCTCGCCGCCGCCGCGGATGTTCGACAGCACCGCGCGGGTGGTGCCGATGAGGTCAACGCCGCCATGCTGGTAGTAGCGCGGGTCCTCACTGGAGAGGATCGCGTCATACATCACGGGAGTGATCTGGTCCCACTCCACCGGCGACCGGTTCTGGTCGTAGAACTGCGTCAGCACCTCGTCCTGGCCGGTGTCGGGGTTCTTGACCCAGAACGTCGTCGGCAGCATCAGCTTCTCGATGTCGAGCACGCTCGGCAGCCGGTCGAACAGCGTGATCGCGCTGGAGGCTGCCGCACCCGACAGTGCGACGGCGGGAGTCACCGTGGCGGCGATGAGGACACCCGCGACCGCGCTGAGGCCCACGAGGCCGGCGAGACCGCCGAGCACACCGCTAGCCGTCCGATTCTTATCAGGCATAGGGTGATCGTAGGGGAGATACCTGGGCGATTCCCTCAGAGACGTGCGCCCGAAAGGTGTTTCCCAGCATCGACCGGGCCGTCTCGGCCACCCGCCCCGCTGACCCGAGGAGTCGCGAATGACGACGTGGGAGTATCTCACCACGCCCCTTCTGATCCACAACACCGCCGCGATCCTCAACAACTGGGGCAAGCAGGGCTGGGAGCTGGTGCAGGTCGTCCCGGGTCCCGAGGGCGGTCTGGTCGCCTACTTCAAGCGCCCGATGGGCGGTGGCCAGTCCAACGCGGGACTGGATGCCGCCGCGCAGGCCGCGAAGCAGTTCGAGGAGCCCTCGGCATGAGCGTCAGCGCGCGACTGGAAGAGCTGGGCATCGAACTGCCCGGCGTGGTGCCGCCGGTGGCCGCATACATGCCGGCCAAGGCGCATGGCGACCTGGTGTACACCGCCGGGCAGCTGCCGATGATCGCGGGCGAGCTGCCGGCGACCGGCAAGGTGGGCGACGGCGCGGGACTGGTTCCGCCGGCGGACGCCGCCGCGTACGCGCGCCAGAGCGCTCTGAACGCGATCGCCGCGGCAGCCGACGCTGTCGGCGGCGTGGACCGGCTCACCGGCGTCCTCAAGCTCACCGGGTTCGTGGCATCCGTTCCGGAGTTCACCGGGCAGCCGGGCGTCATCAACGGCGCCAGTGAGCTGCTCGGCGAGATCTTCGGCGAGGCCGGCCGCCACGCCCGCTCGGCCGTGGGAGTGCCGGTGCTGCCGCTGGATGCCCCCGTCGAGGTCGAGGTCGTCTTCTCCTACGCCTGACGCGTTCCGACGCGCTTCGCTCGCTCGACGGCCGCGGCTGTCCGCTACTTCAGCTGCGCCGAGATCACGCTCATGACCGCTGTGTCGGCGAGCGTCGTCGTGTCGCCGACTTCGCGGCCCTCGGCGACGTCGCGAAGCAGGCGCCGCATGATCTTGCCCGAGCGGGTCTTGGGCAGCTCGCCGACGATGTAGACATCGCGCGGCCGTGCGATGGGGCCGATCTGCTGGCCCACCCACTGGCGCAGCGTGTCCGCCAGGCCCTCGGGGGAGTGCTCGTCGAGGTAGGACTGCTTGATGATGACGAACGCCACGACGGCCTGGCCCGTGGTCTCGTCCGACGCGCCCACGACGGCCGCCTCGGCGACGGCTTCGTTCGCGACGAGCGCCGACTCGATCTCGGTCGTCGAGAGCCGGTGCCCGGAGACGTTCATGACGTCGTCGACGCGGCCCAGCAGCCACACGTCGCCGTCGTCGTCGAGCCGCGCCCCGTCCCCGGCGAAGTAGTACCCCTGCTTCCGGAACTTCTCCCAGTACGTCTCGACGAATCGCTCGGGGTCGCCCCAGATGCCGCGCAGCATGGACGGCCAGGGCTCGGTGATCACCAGGAGTCCGCCGTTGCCGTTGCCGACGTGCGCGCCGTCCTCGTCGACGACGTCGATGGAGATGCCCGGGAGCGGGACCTGTGCCGAGCCCGGCTTTGTCTCGGTGACCCCGGGCAGCGCCGAGATCATGATGGCGCCGGTCTCGGTCTGCCACCACGTGTCCACGATCGGCGCGGTCTTGCCTCCGATCACCTTGCGGTACCACATCCAGGCCTCCGGGTTGATGGGCTCGCCCACCGACCCGAGCAGACGCAGCGACGACAGGTCGAACTGCTTGGGGACCGAGCGGCCGATCTTCATGAAGGAGCGGATCGCGGTCGGTGCGGTGTAGAGGACGGTGACGCCGTACTTCTGCACGATCTCCCACCACCGGCCCGGATGCGGGGTGTCGGGCGTGCCCTCGTACAGCACCTGGGTGGCGCCGTTGGCGAGCGGCCCGTATGTCACGTAGCTGTGGCCGGTGACCCAGCCGATGTCCGCGGTGCACCAGTACACATCGGTCTCGGGATGGATGTCATGGACGACCTTGTTCGTGAAGGCCGTCTGCGTGAGATAGCCGCCCGAGGTGTGCAGGATGCCCTTCGGCTTCCCGGTCGTGCCGGACGTATAGAGGATGAACAGCGGGTTCTCGGCCGGGAAGGGCTTGGCCTCATGTTCCGCAGGAGCCTGCGGCACGACGTCGTGCCACCAGATGTCGCGGCCCTCGGCCCAGTCGACGTCGTTCTCGCCGCGCTTGACCACGAGCACGTGCTCGACCGTCTCCTGCACGCCCGAGCCGTTGCGGTCGGCCAGCGCCATATCGACGGCGGGCTTCAGCGGCGACACCTTGCCCTTGCGGTAGCCGCCGTCCGCGGTGATGACGAGCTTGGCCCCGGCGTCGTCGATCCGAGAGCGAAGGCTGTCGGCGGAGAACCCGCCGAACACCACCGAGTGGATCGCGCCGATGCGCACCACGGCCAGCATCGCGGCGACCGCTTCGGGGATCATCGGCATGTAGATCGCGACGCGGTCGCCCTCGCCGATGCCAAGCCCCTCGAGCACGTTCGCCAGTCGCTTCACCTCGGTGGTGAGCTCGGCGTAGGTCACCCGGCGCTCGTCGCCCGGCTCGCCCTCCCAGAGCAGAGCGACGCGGTCGCCTCGGCCTGCCTCCACGTGGCGGTCGAGGCAGTTGTAGGCGACGTTGAGCTCTCCGTCGGCGAACCATCGCGCGAACGGCGGATTCGACCAGTCGAGCACCTGCGTGAACGGCGTGTGCCAGTGCAGCGCCCGTGCCTGGTCGGTCCAGAACCCCTCGCGATCGGCGGCGGCCTGCTCGTAGAGGTCGGCGGTGGCGACCGCGGCGGCAGCGAACTCCGGCGGCGGGGCGAACCGGCGCGTCTCGGTCAGGAGGTGGTCGATCTGGCTGCTCATGGAGCGCGCTCCTTTGCGGGCTGGAAACGGATGCGGGGCGCCGAAGCCGGGACCTCGGCGAGTCTGCAGGAAATGTATCCGCCGCCGGAACGGGTCACCACCCCCGATAGTAGGTGCGGCGGGCGCGACCGGCTGGCACGGCCCTGACGTGAGAATCCTCTCCTTTTTGGATGTTCACGTTCCGTGAGGTACAGCTCCTCGCATATGCTGGCCCCCGGCCGAACATCGATTCTGGCATCGCGGGCCCGGCGTCAACCCCCCGAATTCGGGCACCGCATACGGCGGCATCCCATTCCCCCCATGGGATGCCGCCTTCAATTTCCCTCGGGGCGCTCGAACAGCCACCGAGCGCTCCTCCTCCACAGGCGCGGCTCGACCGCACGCATCCACGAGTCCGGCCCCCGCGAGCTCCAGTGCCGCGGGGTGTTCCTAGCGTCGAAGCATGTCCGCAGCATTCGTCGTCCGGCCGCGGGAGGACGCTCCTACCGTGCGTCTTTCCGACGCGAGGGCCCGGGGCGCCGACCCGGCCGTTCCCGCTGCTTGCGGCGACCCCGCATCCGTGCCCGTGCGCACGGCGCTCGGATGGGTGCCGTCTCCGGCCGTCCGAGCGGCACGAACGCCGGATGCCTCCGCCCGGCCGCCGCACGTCGACCGTGCCGCACGAAGCCGGTCCCTGGCGGCGCGTCACCCGATCCTCGCCCCGCTCACGACCTTCCTCGACGACCCGGACGTGACGGACGTGTTCGTCAACGGCGCCACGGGTCTGTTCGTGGACCGCGGCGACGGACCGGTGCCGGTGCCGGCGTGGCAGGCGACGGAGGAGGAGGTCCGCGAGCTCGCCGTCGCGCTCATCGGCGTCGGCGGGCGTCACATCGACGACGCGACGCCGTGCATCGACGTGCGCCTGGACGGCGGCATCCGCGTGCATGCCGCGCTTCCGCCGATCGCCGCCGAGGGGACGGCGATCTCGATCCGCGTGCCGCGCCTGATCGACCCGCGGCTGGACGAGCTGCAGGCCACCGGCATGGTGGATGCCTCACAGCGGAGGGAGCTCGATGCGGCGATCGCGCGCCGCGCCAATCTCCTGGTCACCGGCGCGGCCGGCGCGGGCAAGACCACACTGCTCGGCGCACTGCTGAGCGAAGCGCCGGCCTCGGAGCGCATCGTCACCATCGAGGATGTCGCCGAGCTGCGGATCGCGCACCCTCACCATGTGCGACTGGAGGCGCGCCAGCCGAACCTCGAGGGCGCCGGCGGCATCGGGCTCGCGCGCCTGGTCCGTGAAGCGCTGCGCATGCGACCCGATCGGCTGGTGGTCGGCGAGTGCCGCGGCGAGGAGGTGCGCGAGCTGCTGTCCGCACTCAACACCGGTCACGACGGCGGAGCCGGAACACTGCACGCCAACAGTCTGCGAGACGTACCCGCAAGACTCGAGGCGCTCGGCGCTCTGGCCGCGCTCGAACCGGTCGCGCTCGCGCGGCAGGCCGCCAGCGCCATCGACCTGGTGCTGCACGTCGAGCGATCGGCTGACGGGAGGCGGCGCCTCGCGGAGGTCGGGCGTCCGGTCGTGGGCGAGGACGGCAGGCTCACGATGGAGCAGGTGCGATGGCACGCAGAGTGACGGCGGCCGAGGAACCGCATGCCGCCGCCGAAACGGTCCTTCGGCTCGCCGTGCTCCTGCAGGCGGGCCTGTCCCCGGCGCGCGCGTGGCGTCAGCTGGCCGACGCCGGCGACCCGTCCGCGATCCGGATCATGCAGGCCATGGACGACGGCGTGCCGATGAAGGATGCGGTCGCCGCGGCGGGTCGCGGATGGCGCGACGTCGCCGCGGCGTGGCGGGTCGCGATCACGGTCGGAGCGCCGCTCGCCGAGAGCCTGCGAGGGCTGGCGGTCTCCCTGCGGGACGCGCAGGAGGCTGCCGACGACGTGCGGGTCGCCCTGGCCGAACCGGCCGCGACCGCGCGGCTGATGGGCTGGCTGCCGCTGGTGGGGATGGGGCTCGGCGCTGCGCTGGGCTTCGACACCTTCGGCGTGGTGTTCACCCACCCGGTCGGCATCGCGTGCCTGGTCGGCGGTGCCGGTCTGATCGTCGCCGCGCAGAGGTGGAGCACGCGACTCGTTCGACGAGCGCACGCCGCCGCCGGGGTGCCGGGCCTCGACGCCGAGCTCGTCGCGATCGCGCTGAGCGGCGGCGTGTCGATCGACCGCGCCACCGCTCTCGTCCGCGAGGCACGCGCCGCCTCGGGTGCGAGTGACCCGCCCTCGGGTGGCGAGCGCCCCGCGGCGCCCCCCGGCGACGGCGTGGCGGATGTGCTGACGCTCTCCCAGGCGGCCGGCATCCCGGCGGTCGAGCTGCTGCGAGCCACCGCCGCGCATGCCCGTCATCGTGCGCGCATCGACGGACGACTGCGCGCCGCGCGGCTGTCGTCTCGACTTCTCATCCCACTCGGGGTGTGCACGCTTCCCGCCTTCCTGCTCCTCGGGGTCGCGCCCATGCTGCTGAGCGTGGTGAAGGGGATGCCGCTGTCTCTGTGACCCGCCGAACGTGCCCACCACACCGATCGAAGGAGGAAACAAATGTCCCTACCCGCCGCCCCTGCACGGGCGCTCCCGATGCTCACGCGGCGTCGCGCCGAGCGGCTCTTCCTGCCGCGCGACGCGGACGACGCGGATGACGCGGGGGCCGCGACGGCCGAGTACGCGATCGCCACGATGGCGGCGGTCGCCTTCGCCGGGCTGCTCGTGGTCATCATGCGGTCGGACGAGGTGCGCGGCATCCTGACCGACCTCGTCCGCCGTGCCCTGACGGTGGCATGAGCACGCGGCGGGCGGGCGACGACCGCGGCTCGGTCGTGGCCGAGTTCGCGGTCGCGCTCCCCGCCGTCGTCCTCGTTCTCGCGCTCGGTGCGGGGGCTCTCGCCGCCGGCTCGCGCCAGGTGCGACTGCAGGATGCCGCGGCCGACGCCGCACGCCTGAGCGCGCGCGGCGAGTCGGCCGCGCGCGTCCACGCGGCCGTCTCGTCCGCGCTGCCCGGCGCCGCGGCCTCGATCCAGGAGCGCGGCGACCTCGTGTGCGTCACCGCGTCCGCCACGGTCCTGCTGAACCTGCGCATCACGGCGGACGCGTGCGCTCTTGCAGGCGGACTGTGATGGCCGGTGCTGTCTCCATCGCCGGGGTCGTAGGAGGAGCGGCCGCCCTCGTGATGGCGCTCGCCGCGGGCGGTGCGGCGGCCGTCACGGGGCAGCGATTGGCGGCAGCGGCCGACGCGGCGGCGCTCGCGGCAGCCGACACCGCGTCAGGAGCCGCGCTGGGGGTGCCGTGCGGGCGCGCGGCGGAACTCGCGGGAACGTTCCAGGCCCGCCTGGAGTTGTGCGAAGTGACGGACCTGATCGCGACCGTGACGGTTTCGACCTCGTTCGGCCCGCTGCCGGTGACCGCGTCAGCGCGGGCAGGTCCACCACCCGAGTGACCGACGGCTCACAGCGACCACACCGCAACGTGGAGTGTATGGTGTGCGTCGAAGAAAGGACGCCCCCTTTGGCATCAGGCAAGAAGCTCGTCATCGTCGAGTCCCCGACGAAGATGAGGTCGATTCAGGGCTACCTCGGCGAAGGCTACGAGGTGCTCAGCTCGGTCGGGCACATCCGCGACCTCGCGGACAAGAAGGACATCCCGGCCGACAAGAAGGAGGCTTACGGCAAGTACTCCATCGACATCGAGCACGGCTTCGACCCTTATTACGTCGAGAGCGAGCGCGGCAAGAAGACCGTGGCCGAGCTGAAGCGCGCACTGCGCGGGGCGGACGAGCTCCTGCTCGCCACCGATGAGGATCGCGAGGGCGAGGCGATCGCGTGGCACCTGCTGGAGGCGCTCAAGCCGAAGGTCCCTGTGCGACGCATGGTGTTCCACGAGATCACGAAGGACGCCATCCGCGCGGCGGTCGACAACACGCGCGAGCTCGACCTCGCCCTGGTCGACGCGCAGGAGACCCGGCGGATCCTCGACCGCCTCTACGGCTGGGACGTCAGCCCCGTGCTGTGGTTCAAGGTGCAGCAGGGCACCTCCGCCGGTCGCGTGCAGTCCGCCGCCACCCGCCTGGTGGTCGACCGGGAGCGCGAGCGCATGGCGTTCGTCTCGGCGTCCTATTGGGACATCGAAGCCACCGCCGCGCCGAACCGTCCGGGCGGCATCGACGACTCGTTCACCACCCGCCTCGCCCGCGTGGACGGCGCAGCCCTCGCCCGCGGCACCGACTTCGACGACCGCGGTGAGCTGAAGAAGGCCGTGCTCGTCCTCGACGAGACGCAGGCACGAGAACTGGCGACCGCCATCGAGGCGGCCGCCCAGGCATCCGTGTCAGGCGTCGAGTCCAAGCCCGGCACGCGCAGCCCCAAGCCGCCCTTCACCACCTCGACCCTGCAGCAGGAGGCAGGCCGCAAGCTCTCGATGAGCGCCAAGCACGCCATGAGCGTCGCCCAGCGTCTCTACGAGAAGGGCTTCATCACCTACATGCGCACCGACTCGACCGCCCTGAGCACGCAGGCCGTCCAGGCCGCGCGCGAGCAGGCGGTCGCGATGTACGGCGAGAAGGCTGTGCCGCTGAACCCGCGCACGTACCGCAGCAACAGCAAGAACGCGCAGGAGGCCCACGAGGCGATCCGCCCGTCGGGAGAGCGCTTCCGGACGCCCGCCGAGGTCTCCGGTGAGCTCGACCGCGACGAGATGCGGCTGTACGACCTCATCTGGAAGCGCACCATGGCGAGCCAGATGGCCGACGCCAAGTACGAGACCACGACGGTGACGCTCGAGGTCACCGCGGGCGGGCGCCGCGCCGAGTTCACGGCATCCGGAACGGTCTACACCTTCAAGGGCTTCCTCGAGGCCTACGAAGAGGGCAGGGACGAGAAGCGCGGCGACGCCGACAGGACCGATGACCAGGCGCTGCCCGCCCTCGCCGTGGGCGACGTCCTGCGCCTGCGCGAGGTCGAGCCCAAGGGGCACGCGACCAGCCCCAAGCCGCGCTACACCGAGGCGAGCCTCGTCAAGGCGCTCGAGGAGAAGGGGATCGGCCGCCCGTCGACCTTCGCGAGCATCATCGACGTGATCCTCAACCGCGGATACGTGACCAAGCGCGGACAGGCGCTGATCCCGAGCTGGCTGGCCTTCAGCGTCGTCCGTCTGCTCGAGCAGCACTTCCCGGACCTCGTGGACTACGACTTCACCGCCGCCCTCGAGGACGACCTGGACGCGATCGCGCGAGGCGAGCAGAAGCGCGAGGAGTGGCTGAAGGAGTTCTACTTCGGCTCCGACCAGCACGTGGGACTGCGCAACATCGTCGACAACCTCGGTGAGATCGACGCGCGGGCGCTCAACTCCACGCCCATCGGCGACGTGGCGACGCTGCGGTTCGGCAAGTACGGCCCGTACCTCGAGGTTCCCGACAAGGACAACCCGGATGCCGAGCCCCGCCGCGTCAACATCCCCGAGGACCTCGCCCCCGACGAGCTGACGCCGCAGAAGGCGCAGGAGCTCATCGACGCGCCGGTCGCGGGCGACCGCGTGCTGGGGGAGAACCCGGCCAACGGGAAGCTCGTCGTGGTCAAGGACGGACGCTTCGGCCCCTACGTGCAGGAGACCGACCCGCCCGCAGCGGAGGAGGTCGACGAAGCCACCGGGGAAGTGCGGCCGGCTCAGGAACCGGAGGAATCGGCGCCGAAGAAGCGCGGCGCGAAGAAGGCTCCGGCGGCACCCAAGCCCCGTACGGCGTCGCTGTTCAAATCGATGTCGGTCGACACGATCGACCTGGAGACCGCGCTGAAGCTGCTCGACCTGCCTCGGACGGTCGGAACCGATCCCGCGACGGGCGAGGTGATCACCGCGCAGAACGGCCGGTACGGGCCGTACTTGAAGAAGGGCACCGACTCGCGGACGCTGCAGAGCGAGCAGCAGATCTTCGACATCACCCTCGAGGAGGCGCTCGCCGTCTACGCCCAGCCGAAGTACGGCGCCCGCGCCGCGAGCTCGGCTCTGAAGGAGTTCGAGGCCGACCCCACCAGCGGCAAGCCGATCAAGCTGAAGGACGGCCGGTTCGGTCCGTACGTCACCGACGGCGAGACCAACGCCACCATCCCTCGCGGTGAGGACGCGATGGAGGTCACTTTCGAGCGCGCCGTGCAGCTGCTCGCCGACAAGCGTGCGAAGGGGCCGGCGAAGCGTCCCGCCAAGCGCACGGCGCGCAAGACCCCGGCGAAGAAGTGACGGCAGCCACCGACCGACGGCCGGGACTGTTCGTCACGTTCGAAGGCGGCGACGGCGTCGGCAAGACGACGCAGGCGACGCTGCTGGAGCGCTGGCTCACGGATGCCGGTCGCACGGTGGTGCGCACGCGCGAGCCCGGCGGCACCGAGGTCGGCGTGCTGATCCGCGACATCGTCCTGCATCACCGCGGCGAAGTGTCGCCGCGTGCCGAGGCGCTGCTGTACGCCGCCGACCGGGCGCACCACATCGAGACGGTGGTGCGTCCCGCGCTCGACCGCGGCGACATCGTGATCCAGGACCGCTACCTCGACTCGTCGGTGGCGTACCAGGGAGCGGGACGGGTGCTCGGGCGCGACGAGGTGCGACAGCTGTCGCTGTGGGCCACAGCGGGACTGCTTCCCGATCTCACGGTTCTGCTGGATCTGGACCCGGCCGCCGCCCGCGCGCGACTGGACGCCGACGACAAGCCGTTCGATCGGCTCGAGGCCGAGAAGGAGTCGTTCCACGCGCGCGTACGCGACGAGTTCCTCGTCCTGGCCGCCGCCGAACCGGACCGCTTCCTCGTCCTCGACGCCTCTTCGGCGCCCGACGTCCTCGCCGCGCTCGTGCGCGAGCGTGTGAAGACGCTCCTCGGCTGACCTCGCGCGCGCCCGCCGCCCGTCCGGGGTCGGCAGCCGCGGATAGGCTGTTCGGCATGGAACCCGCCCGCGACACCACGGTCGTCGATGCGCCTTGGGGGAACGTGTGGGGGCAGGACGAGGCGGTCGCGACCCTGCGGGAGGCGGCATCCGATCCGGCGTCGATGACGCACGCGTGGCTCATCACCGGCCCGCCTGGATCAGGCCGGTCCACGCTCGCGTACGCCTTCGCCGCCGCGCTCATCGCGGAGCCGGGAGATGAGGCGGCGATGCGACAGGTCCTGGCCGGGACGCACCCCGATCTCACGGCGCTGCGCACCGAGGGGGTCATCATCTCGATCAAGGACGCGCGGGCCCTCGTCGAGCGCTCCTACTTCTCGCCCTCGCTCGGCCGGTACCGGGTCATCGTGATGGAGGACGCCGACCGCATGGCCGAGCGCACGTCGAACGTGCTGCTCAAGGCGCTCGAGGAGCCGCCCGAGCGGACCGTCTGGGTGCTGTGCGCGCCCAGCGACGCCGATCTGCTGCCGACCATCCGCTCGCGGGTCCGCACGCTGCGCCTGCGCGAACCCGACGTCGCGGACGTCGCGCGACTGATCACGCAGCGCACCGGCGTGGACCAGGCTGTGGCCGAGCAGTCCGCACGTCATGCACAGCGGCACATCGGCATGGCGCAGCGGCTGGCGACGGATGCGTCGGCCCGCGCCCGCCGCGACGCCACGCTGCGCGCGGTGCTCGGTGTGCGCGGCGTGGGCGACGTCGTCGAGGTCGCCGGGACGATCGTGGCCGCGGCGACCGAGGACGCCAAGGCGCTCACCGCGGAGCGCGACGAGTCGGAGCGCGCCACGCTGCTGCGCACGCTCGGCATCGCCGAGGGCGGCGCCATCCCGCCCGCGGTGCGGTCGCAGCTGTCGGCGCTCGAGGACGAGCAGAAGCGCCGCGCGACCCGCAGCCTCCGCGACGGCATCGACCGCGTGCTCACCGACCTCGAGTCCCTGTTCCGCGACGTGCTCATGCTGCAGTTCGGCCGCGACGGCTCGCTCATCAACGTCGAGCTGGAGGACGAGCTGCGCGCGCTCGCCGCCGCGTGGACGCCCGAGCGCACCCTGACGGTGGTCGACCGGATCGGCGAGACGCGTGAGAACCTGGAGCTCAACGCCGCTCCCACCCTGGCCCTCGAAAGCATGCTCGTGACCGTCGCGAGCGGAAGGATCCTGTGAACGAGTCCCGTCCCCGCCGAGCCTCGCGGCGGGCGAGAGCTGCCGCCTTCGTGGCGGGGCTTGCCGCAGCATCCGTCGCACTCACCGGCTGCCTGTACGCACTGATCCCGGAGGGGACGGCGCGACCGTCGGCCAGCAGGACCCCTGACAGCGCCGGCGTCCCCGCCGAGCTCGCACCGTTCTACGAGCAGACCCTCGCGTGGGAGGACTGCGACGGCTTCGACTGCACGATGGTGACCGCGCCGCTGGACTGGTCCGACCCGGCGGCGGGGGAGATCGAGCTGTCGGTCATCCGCAGCCGCGCCGAGAGCGCCGATCCGGTCGGTTCGCTCCTGACCAATCCCGGCGGACCGGGAGCCAGCGGCGTGGCCCTCATCCGCGACTCGCTGTCGTTCGCCGTCGGAGACGCGGTGCGCGACCGCTTCGACGTGATCGGCTTCGACCCCCGCGGCGTCGGCGGGTCCACCGCGGTGCGCTGCTTCGATGCGGCCGAGATGGACGCATACCTCTTCGACATCCCGCAGGCGCAGCGCGGAACGGATGCCTGGGCGGCGGAGCTGCTGGAAGGTCATCGGAGCTTCGCCGAAGCGTGCGAGGCCAACAGCGACGGCATCCTGCCGTACATCACGACCGAGAACGCCGCGCGCGACATGGACCTGCTGCGCGCCGTCCTCGGCGACCGTGAGCTGTACTACCTCGGCTACTCGTACGGCACCTTCCTGGGCGCGACCTACGCGAAGCTGTTCCCCGAACGCGTCGGACGACTCGTGCTCGACGGGGCCATCGACCCGTCCGTGTCGGGGCTCGACGTCGGCACGACGCAGGGCGTCGGGTTCGAGTCCGCGCTGCGGGCGTACATGGCCGACTGCCTCGAGGACGACCAGTGCCCTTTCCGGGGCACCGTGGATGACGCCATGGCGGATCTCGGGACGCTGCTGGCGACGGTCGACCGCACCCCGATCCCCAACTCCGACGGCCGGATGCTGGGCGCCGACGCGCTGATGACCGCGATCATCGCCGCGCTGTACTCACCGGACAGCTGGACGTTCCTGAGCTCCGCCCTCGCCGATGCGATGGCCGGCGACCCCGAGGCGGCGTTCCTGCTCGCGGACTTCTACTACAACCGCGAGGGCGGGCAGTACCTGGACAACTCCACCGAGGCGTTCCGCGCGTACAACTGCATGGACTACCCGGTGGACTCCTCGCCCGAGGAGGAGGCGGCTGCGCAGGCGCTCCTCGACGCGAAGGCGCCCACCGTGGCACCCTACTGGGCGGGCCCGGATCCGTGCGAGGAATGGCCGTACCCGGCGTCGGGGGTGCGCGAGCCGATCGCCGCAGAGGGAGCCGCCCCGATCGTGGTGGTGGGGACGACCAACGACCCCGCGACGCCGTACGAATGGTCGGTGTCGCTGGCCGAGCAGCTCGAATCCGGCGTCCTGGTGACCCGGGTGGGCGAGGGGCACACCGGCTACAACAAGGGCAACGCGTGCGTCGATCAGGCGGTGGAGTCGTATCTCGTCGACGGCGCCGCGCCGGAGGACGGTCTGCGCTGCGAGTGACCGGTCAGCGTCGCAGCACCCGTCGCGCGAGCGCATTGCCGAGGAACTGCACCGCCTGCACGAGCACGATGATGACCAGCACGGCCGCCCACGTGACCCACGGGTTGAACTGCTTGAAGCCGTAGACGATGGCGAACTCGCCGAGGCCGCCGGCGGCGACGGCACCGGCGATGGCGGTCATGTCGACCAGCGCCACGACGATGAAGGTGTACCCCAGGATCAGCGGTCCGAGGGCCTCGCGCGGGAGCAGGCCGAAGAGGATGCGCGTGCGGCTGGCGCCCGCAGCACGGGCCGCCTCGACGACGCCGGGGCGCACGGTCAGCAGGTTCTGCTCCACGATGCGGCTGATGGCGAACAGGGACGCGATCGTGATGGCGAAGATCCCGAATTCCGGGCCGATGCCGGGGATGCCGAAGCTGCGGGCGATCGGCTGCACGGCGGCGAGCAGGATGACGAACGGGATCGGGCGGAAGAAGTTCACCAGCACGTTGATGGCGCCGAAGAGCGCGCGGTTGGGAAAGAGGCTGCCCGGCCTGGTGGCGTACAGCGCCAATCCGACCAGGAGGCCCGCGAGCCCGCCCAGGACGAGGCTGAACGAGACGACGTAGAGCGTCTCGGCGGTCGCGGCCCACAGCTCCGGAAGCAGGTCGATGAGCCTATCCACGGGTGTCCTCCTCGAGGAGCGGAGCGAACGCGGATGCCGCGTCGATGGCGCGCTGCACGGCATCCGTCTCACCCGTCAGGGCGAGAGTGAGGTGACCGAAGACCCGACCGCGGATGTCGTTGATGCCGCCGTGGATCAGCTCGAACCGGACGCCGTGCGATGACAGCGCGGCGAAGATGTCGGCCTGGGTCACGTCGCCGTCGCGCACCGTGAAGGTGACGATGCGGCCCGGGTGACGCTCCCGGAGGACGCGGAGCTGCTCGCCGGCGGGCACGTCGTCGATGATGCTCGCGACGAAGCGCCGGGTGGCCGGGTGCCGCGGCGCCGAGAGGACGTCGAAGACCTCACCGGCCTCGATGATGCGGCCGTGCTCCATCACGATGACCCGGTCGGCGAGCGTTCGGATGACGTCCATCTCGTGCGTGATGACGAGGATCGTCACGCCCAGCTCGGCGTTGACGCGGCGCAGCAGCGCGAGCACTTCCTGCGTCGTGTCGGGATCGAGGGCGCTGGTCGCCTCATCGGCGAGCAGGATGCGGGGGCTGGTCGCGAGCGCGCGCGCGATGCCGACGCGCTGCTTCTGACCGCCCGAGAGCTGCTCGGGGAAACTGCGGGCCTTGTCGGCCAGGCCCACGAACCGCAGCAGCTCGTCGACGCGCGCCGTGATCTCGGCGCGGGGCCGGCGGGCCACCTCGAGCGGGTAGGCGACGTTCTTCGCGACCGTTCGCGAGTCGAACAGGTTGAACTGCTGGAAGATCATGCCGATGTCCCCGCGGAGTGCGCGCAGAGCTCGTTCGTTCAGCCGGGTGATGTCGGTGCCGTCGATCTCCACCGTTCCCGAGGTGGGGGACTCCAGCGCGTTCACCAGCCGGAGGACGGTGCTCTTCCCGGCCCCCGAGTAGCCGATGATGCCGCACACCTCGCCCTGGGCGACGGCGAGTGAGACATCGTCGACGGCGACGACGGGCGCGGCCGCCTTCGAGGCGGCCGGGAAGGTCTTGGTGACGCCGGTCAGGCGGATCAGGGTCATGGTGCTCCTTGCAGCACGCGCGTGCGCGGCCCGCTCACGAGGAGCCGGCCGCGCACGCGACGGAATCACTGGTTGGCGCGGATGTCTTCCTCGACGTCGGAGAGCGAAGCGGCCAGCTCCTCGGCGGGGGTCTTCACCAGCACGGCGGTGCCGCCGGAAGCCTCCTGCAGGCCGTCCGTCACCTCCTGGGTGTCCTGGAAGATCTCGACGAGCTTCAGGTAGGTCGGGTTGTCGGCGTCCTCCGCCTTGGCGGCGAAGATGTTGATGTACGGCAGCGCGTTGGGGTCGGACGGGTCGTCGGTCGCGATGGCGTCGTCGAAGCTGAGCCCGGCGTCCTCGACGAAGTCGTTGTTGATGATGGCCGCGGCCACGTCGGGGAGCGACGTCGCGGTGAAGGCGGCATCCAGCGCCTCGACCTTCACCTTGGACTCGGGGAGCACGTCGGCGACGGTCGAGAAGATGGAGCCGCCGTCCTGCAGCTCGATGAGCCCGGCGGACTGCAGCACCAGCAGGCCGCGCGCCTGGTTGGACTCGTCGTTGGGCACGGCGACCGTGGAGCCCTCGGGGATGTCCTCGACCGAGTCGTACTGCGAGGAGTACAGGCCCAGCGGGTAGATGGCGGTCGCGCCGATCGGCTGCAGGTCGTCGTCGGAGGCGACGTTGTACGTGGCGAGGTAGATCACGTGCTGGAACTGGTTGAGGTCGAGCTCGCCCGCCGACAGCGCCGGGTTGGGCTGCGTGTACTCGCTGAAGTCGACGATCTCGACCTGGATGCCCTCGTCGGCAGCCGCCTGGGCGTAGGTCTCCCAGTAGGGGTCACCGGCACCGACGACGCCGATGCGCACGACCTCGTCCTCGGCCGCCGCGCCGCCCGCGGTGGCGCAGCCGCCGAGCAGGAGGGCGAGGGGAAGGGCCAGTGCGGCCGCGGACACGAACTTCTTGGACATGTGCTGCTCCTGTGGATCGAGGTCCGCAGGACGGTTGCACCGCCGCGCGATCCGCAGGACCGCGCACGCTTCCTCGCGGACCGGGTACGAACCTACGTCGCCGCCGCGCGCGAGCCGAATCGGTCCGTAACACGTGGACACCGAGTCGCCCGACCGTCGGACGCGCGGCTTCCGGTTCGCGAGCGGTGCGACGAGGCTGTAAGATCGTTGATCGTGCATCGCGCAAGCGAAGCGCGCCACCTTAGCTCAGTCGGCAGAGCGATTCACTCGTAATGAATAGGTCAAGGGTTCGATTCCCTTAGGTGGCTCCGAACCGGAAGCGGCCGCCACGGCGGCCGCTTTCCGTATCCGACGGACGGAGATCATCGGTGCCCGATCATGCGATCGACGCCATCGTCGAGATCTTCTCCTGGGTCGGGTTCAGCGTCGGCGCCCTGCTCGCCGGCATCGCCCTGATCATCTACCTGCTCGACGGCACCTGGGTGCCTGTGCGCGCGGTCGTGGAGGAGACGACGGACGGCCGGATCGTCCGCTGGTTCGACGACGAGGGCGGCGTGAACGAGGCCTGGCTCAACCACGAGCAGGAGCGTGCGATCGGCGATCGCGACATGGCCGACATCTTCTACCGACGCGGATCCCGCGACCGGATGCGGCTGACGCGTCGCTCGCCCGCCGTGCGCGCCGTCACGCTGCTGGCTGTCGGGATGCTCGCGCTCGGCGTCGTCTCGCTGACCGTCTCGCTCGTGCTGCTGTTCGTGCGCGGCTAGGATCTCCGCCGGGCGGGGTCAGGCGATCGCGAGCATGCCGCCCGCGGTGAGGGCGAGTGCCAGGCCCACCCACTGCACGGGCGCCACGCGCTCGCGCAGCACGACCGCCGCGAGCAGGATCGTCCCGGCCGGGTACAGCGCTGTCAGCGCCGAGACGACCGACAGGTCCCCCTGCCGCAGTGCCACCAGCATGAGGGCGTTCGCCGCGGCATCCGCGACGCCGCACGCGATCGCGAGCCACCACGCCCGCCGGCGCGACATGTCGGTGATGCCACCGGTGGTCGCCGGCTCGGTGTGTCCGACGTCGGCGCGACCGCTCGGGGTGGCGCCCAGCCGCAGTCCGGCGACGTCGAGGACGGACGTCGCGGGACGGCCGCCACGGACGGCGGCGACGGCGAGGGCGGCGACGACGATCAGCGTCACGGCCGCGCTCGTCGCGCGGCTCATGACGAGCGGCACGAGGCCGCTGTCGTCGCCGGTCTGATCGATCACGATGAGGAATGCGCCGATCGCGAGGCCGGCGCCCGTGGCCATCAGGACCCCTCGCACGCTCGGCCGGAGGTTGTGCTCGCCGGGGATGAAGCCCACCAGCACGACCGCTACGAGTGCGACGCCCAGGCCGGCGTATCCGACCGGCGCGAGCGCGTCGCCCTTGACCAGCAGGCCCCACAGCATCGGCGCGATCGCTGAGACGACGGCGGTGAGCGGTGAGAGGATGCTCATGGGTCCGACCGCCAAGCAGGCGTACAGCAGGGCCACCGCCGCGATGCCGATGAAGCCTGCCAGCACGCCCCAGGTCAGATCGAACGGGGTCCACCGGCCGCCGACGAGCGGCTGCGCGACGACCAGGGCGACGAGCCCCGAGACGGCTGCAGCGCACGTGACGACGATCGAGCGGAGTCGCTTCGCCGCGAGGCCCCCCAGGAAGTCGGCGGATCCGTAGACGAGGGCGCCGACGAGGGCGATCACGGCGGAGACCATCGCCGATCAGCATAGGGCGACCTGCCGGACGAGGTTGCTAGATAAGCTAGCGACATGACGACCCTCCGCCGCGATCGCCGTCAGCCGAGCCGCTGGATCCGCATCGGCATCCCGGCGCTGCTGGTGCTGCTGTGGCTCGTCGGCGGGTCGATCGGCGGACCGTACTTCGGCAAGGTCGATGAGGTCTCCACGAACGACCGGTCCTCGTTCCTGCCTGAGAGTGCGGACGCCACGCAGGTGGACGGCCGCCTGGCCGACTTCCTCGGCGAGGACAGCATCCCCGCGGTGGTCGTCGTCACGGGCCGCGGCGACGCGCTCACCGAGGACGACCTCGCCCAGGTGCAGGCGGCGGCCGCCGAGCTCGCCGGCACGGACGGCGTCGAAGACGGCGTCTCGCCGCCGATCCCGTCGGAGGACGGCGAGGCCGTGCAGATCTTCGTGCCCATCGACGCCTCGGGCGAGGTGAGGGAGACCGTCGAGGGGATCCGGACGCTGCTGGACGAGCACCTGGCCGACGGCCTGCAGGCGTGGGTGACCGGGCCGGCGGGGTTCACGTCGGACCTCGTGGCGGGCTTCCTCGGCATCGACGGCCTGCTGCTGGCCGTCGCGCTCATCGCGGTGTTCGTGATCCTCGTGGTCGTCTACCGGTCGCCGCTGCTGCCCGTGCTGGTGCTCACCACCTCGGTGTTCGCGCTCTGCGTGGCGCTGCTCACCGTGTGGTGGCTCGCCAGGGCGGGCATCGTGGTGCTCAACGGGCAGGTGCAGGGGATTCTGTTCATCCTGGTGATCGGCGCGGCCACCGATTACGCGCTGCTGTATGTCGCGCGCTTCCGTGAGGCCGTGGCGACCGGACTGCGGCGGTGGGATGCCACCCGCGCGGCGTGGCGGGGAGCTTTCGAGCCCATCCTGGCCTCCGGTGGCACCGTGATCGCGGGGCTCCTGTGTCTGCTGCTGTCGGACCTCGCCACCAATCGCGCCCTCGGACCCATCGCCTCGATCGGCATCGGGTTCTCCGTGCTCTCCGCGCTGACCTTCCTGCCGGCTCTGCTCGCGCTGTTCGGCCGGGCCGCGTTCTGGCCGTTCATCCCGAGGGAGCCGGTCGCCTCGCTGCCCGACGATCCGGCGCGGCCGGTGAAGGGGCTGTGGCCCCGGCAGGCCCGCTTCGTCGCGCGGCACGCGCGTGCGCTGTGGATCGCGTGCTCGGTGGTGCTGCTGGCCGGCGCCGTGGGCATCACGCAGCTGAAGGCCGACGGGGTGGCGACCAGCGACCTCGTCCTCGGCGCCTCCGAGGCTCGGGACGGCCAGGAGATCCTCGCGGAGCACTTCCCGGCCGGGTCCGGGTCGCCCGTGTACGTGATCGTGTCCGAGGGGGATCTCGCCGCGGCGGTCGCCGTGCTGGACGCCTCGGACGGCGTGGGAGCGCCGGCCGTGGCATCCGAGGACTCCCCGAGCGGCCAGGCCGCGGTCACCGTGGAGGGCGGCGAGCCGGTCTTGGCCGCAACGGGACCGCCGGGCGCGCCGGCACCCGCGCCGACCGTCACGCGCGGGGAGGTGCTCGTGAGCGCGACCCTGACGGATGCGGCCGACTCCGTCGCCGCGGAGGAGACCGTGCGCGCGGTGAGGGCCGATCTGGACCGCGAGCTGGGTGAGGGAACGGCGCTCGTGGGCGGCGAGACGGCGACCGACATCGACACCAACGACACATCGATCCGCGACCGCACGGTGATCATCCCGGTCGTGCTCACCGTGATCCTCCTCATCCTCGCACTGCTGCTGCGGTCGGTCCTCGCCCCGGTGCTGCTCATCGCGACGGTGATCCTGTCGTTCGCGACGGCGCTGGGAGTGAGTGCGCTGGTCTTCAACGGCCTTCTCGGCTTCCCCGGTGCCGATCCCGCGGTGCCGCTGTACGGGTTCGTGTTCCTGGTGGCGCTCGGCGTCGACTACAACATCTTCCTGATGTCGCGGGTCCGCGAGGAGTCCCTGCGGCACGGGACGCGGCCGGGCATCCTGCGCGGACTCGTGGCGACCGGCGGAGTCATCACGTCGGCCGGGCTCGTGCTGGCGGCGACGTTCGCCGCGCTGGGGGTCATCCCGATCCTGTTCCTCGCGCAGATCGCCTTCATCGTCGCGTTCGGGGTGCTTCTGGACACGTTCGTCGTGCGGTCGCTGCTCGTTCCGGCGCTGTCGTACGACATCGGTCGCGCGATCTGGTGGCCCTCGAAGCTGTGGCGCGATCCGCCGGAGCGTACGCTCGGACCATGAGCAAGGCACTGTTCATCGTCGACGTTCAGAACGACTTCACCGAGGGCGGCGCCCTCGGCGTGGAAGGCGGCGACGCCGTCGCTCGGCGCATCTCGGACTACCTCGCCGCCCATGCCGACGACTACGACGTCATCGTCGCCTCCCGGGACTGGCACGACGGGGACAACGACAACGGCGGCCACTTCCACCCTGAGCCCGACTTCGTCGACACCTGGCCGGTGCACTGCGTCAGCGGCACGGAGGGAGCCGAGTACGACCCCGCGCTGGACACGGCGCCGGTGACCCACCACGTCAAGAAGGGGCAGGGGAGGCCAGCGTACTCGCTGTTCGAGGGCGTCACCGACGACGGCGTCACCGTCTCGCAGCTGCTGGACGAGCACGGCGTCGTCGACGTCGACGTCGCCGGCATCGCGACCGACTACTGCGTGCGGGCCTCGGCGCTCGATGCGATCGAGCACGGGCGTCACGTTCGCGTCCTCACAGACCTCGTGGCCGGCGTCGCTGCGGACTCCAGCGACGCCGCGCTCGCCGAGCTGGCGCACGCGGGGGCGGAGCTCACCGAATCGGGAGCGTGATCGCCCCTGCACGGCGGCGCCGATGTGCGAGTGGGCCCCGTGGGGCTCGAACCCACGACCCGCGGATTAAAAGTCCGATGCTCTACCGACTGAGCTAGAGGCCCTCGGCATCCAGAGTACCCGGCGCTCACCCCGCGGCGATGCGACGTGGTCAGCCCTTGCCGCGGCCCTGATTCCCGGTGCCCTGGCCGTTGCCGTTTCCGTTGCCCACCACGACGGCCGTGCCGTCGGTCGTACCCGCCTCCGCGGTCGGGGAGGGAGCGGGCGTCTCGGGGGCATCGGTGCCGGTGTCGTCGCCACTGTCCTGCGTGCCCGTGTCGGTCTCGGTGCCCGTCTCGTTGCCGTTCCCGGTTCCCTGGTTCCCCGAGTTGCCGTTGCCCTGGTTGCCCTGGTTGCCCTGGTTGCCCTGGTTGCCCTGGTTGCCGTTGCCCTGGTTGCCCCGGTTGCCCTGGTTGCCCTGGTTGCCCTGGTTGCCCTGGTTGCCCTCTCCCTGGTTCCCGCCCGTGCCGTCGCCGCCGCTGTCGTCCGTGACGACGGGAGGCGCCTGTTGCGTGGGAGCCTGGCTGGGCGCGACGGACTGCTCGACGAGCGGCGCGGTCGGCTCGGGGTCGGGCGTCGCTCCGGCCAGTCCGAGGCCCCAGACCACGGCCGCGAGCGCGATCGCGACGATCGCAGCCGCCGTGGCGAGCGCGACGATGCGTCGACGGCGTCGTGGGGGAGCGTCCGCGGGTTCGCCCTTCACCATCGTGGCGGATGCCGCCGGCGCGGTCGCAGCCGTGGGCTCCGAGGCCACCGCCGTGACGGGTTCCACGGGTGCGGTCGGGCTGACGGCGTCCACGGCGACGGTCTCGGCGTCAGCGGGCGCGGCATCCGCGGCGCTTCCGGCTGCGGCGGAGCTCCGGGCCGCCGCGGCCGCGGCGACCCCGGCCGCGGCAGCCCCCGCGATGGGCAGCGCCACGGTCGGGCCGGTGTCGACCGCGACGGCCTCGGTGGGCTGATCGACGGTGGGGGTGCTCGCCTGCGCGGCGAGGCGGGCGGCGACCGTGGCCACTTCGATGGCGGTGGGCCGGTCCTCCGGCTGGCGTGCCGTCATGCCGCGCAGCAGACCCTGCCACTCGGGACGCAGCGTGTCGGGGATCTCGGGCTGCGAGATCAGGCGGGCCATGACGGCCCCGATGCCCTCGGCGTCGGCGTAGGGACGCCGGCCGGTGAGCGCTTCGATCAGCATCAGGCCGAAGGCGTAGATGTCCGCCGGAGGGGCAGGCGGCTGGCCTTGCGCCTGCTCCGGAGCGATGTAGGCCGCCGTGCCCACGATGAGCCCGGGGTTGGTCACCCGGGTCGTGTCGAGCAGATACGCGATGCCGAAGTCCGCGAGCTTGGCGTGCCAGGTGCGGCCGGGAAGCGGGGAACGGCGCAGCAGCACGTTGGACGGCTTGATGTCCCGATGCACGATTCCGGCGGAGTGCGCCACGTGCAGCGCCTCGGCGACATCCACGGCGATGCCCGCGGCGTCGCGCTCGTCGAGCGGTCCGGAGTGGATCCGGTCCTTGAGTGTGATGCCGTCGACGTACTCCATGACGATGTAGCAGCCGTCGTCTTCGGAGATCCGCGCATCGAACACGGTCACCAGCGAGTGATGACTGAGGGATGCCAGGACCCGGGTCTCGGCCCGTGCCCGCTCGAGCGTGTCCTCACCGTCCACCGGGCCCCGCATGATCTTGACCGCGGTGGTGCGGTTGAGGTGGTTGTCGTGGGCGCGGTACACGCGAGCCATGCCGCCCTCGCCGATCCGCTCCTCTAGGCGATATCGCCCGTTCAGCAGCTCGCCTGTGGAGACGTCGTCTGCCGCGCGCAGGTCAGTCATGTTCCTCCCCGCCGCAGAGCACCACGCATGCGGGTCGGGCACTCTGAGCTGACCTGAACATATGCGCTGGCGGCATCCGGAACATGCCCCTTGACGCGGTGGGCCATCGATGCAATACCGCCGACACGCCGCGACCGCCGGCACGTCGCGGTGCCGGCGGTCGCGGATGCTGCGTCGGAGTCGACGAGGTCACTGTGCGGGAGGCATCAGGACCGTGTCGATCAGGTAGACCACGGCATTCGCCGTCTGCACTCCGCCGCAGATCACCGTGGCGTCGTTGACCATCCAGTCCTCTCCGCTGCCGGTCACCTCCAGGTCCGCCCCCTGCACCGTGGTGTGGGTCCCGGTGATGTCGGCGGGCTCGATCTGACCGGGCACGACGTGGTAGGTCAGGATCGAGCTCAGCGTCTCGGAGTCGGTCTTGAGCCCCTCGATCGTCGCGGCGTCGATCTTGGCGAACGCGTCGTCGACGGGTGCGAAGACGGTGAACTCGTCGCCGTTCAGCGTGTCGACGAGATTCACTTCGGAGTTGAGCTGCCCGCTGACAGCTGACACCAGTGTCGTCAGAAGCGGGTTGTTGGATGCCGCGACCGCCACCGGATCCATCGACATGCCCTCGATCGATCCGGCGCCGTCCGGGACGGCGTCGGCGTAGCCCGCGCAGCCCGGTCCGACGAGATCGCCTGCGGGATCGGCCGTCGTCGTCGGCTCCTGCGACTCCTCCATGGGAGGCGTGGTCGCCTCGCCCGACGGGGCGGCTGCGGAGCCGCCCATCGAACAGGCCGAAAGGCTGAACATGGCGGCTGCCGCGAGTGCGAGACCTGCGGTGAGCCGTCGGTTTGTGATGCGTGACATGGCTTCCTCCTCTGGGCGTCCTTCCGGACGGTGACTGCAGGGCGCGGTGAGGTGCCGGCCCGGCCGGCCGCGAAAGCGGCTGCACGAAGTTGTTCGGAAGCGACGTCCCACCGGATGGGAATCGTCAGCCGCGCCTGGTGAGGGCAATCCGATGCGGTCTCGGACGCGAACAATCCGAGAACGCGGGAGGAAGCATGTCACTCATCATCATCGGGCTGCTCGGAGGGCTCATCACGGGGATCTCGCCGTGCATCCTGCCGGTTCTGCCGGTCATCTTCCTCACCGGCGGCGCGCAGTCCGCGCGCTTCGACGGGGAGGGTCCGGCCTCGGCGGCGCGGTCCCGTCCCTACCTGGTGATCCTCGGTCTGGTCATCAGCTTCACACTCGTCACCCTCCTGGGCACGCTGCTGCTCGGGCTGTTGAACCTGCCGCAGGATGTCATCCGGTGGGTCGGCATCGCGGTGCTCGTGCTGATCGGCCTCGGGCTGATCGTGCCGCGCATCGAAAGACTCCTCGAGCGGCCGTTCCAGCGGCTGGCGTCGCGACGCGAGGTGCGCAACCAGGGCAGCGGGTTCGGTGTGGGCTTGGCGCTGGGGACGGTCTTCGTGCCCTGCGCGGGTCCGGTGCTCGCGGCGATCATCGTCGCCGGTGCCACCGGTCGGATCGGCGCCGACACCGTGCTCCTCACCGTGTCGTTCTCGATCGGCGTCGCGATTCCGCTGCTGTTCTTCGCGCTCGCCGGCCGCGGGCTCGTGCAGCGCATCCGGGCGTTCCGCGCCCGCGAGCGCGGCATCCGCATCGCCGCCGGTGTCGCGATGCTCGCGCTCGCCGTCGGACTGGCCTTCGATGTGCCGCAGCGGCTGCAGCGCCTGATTCCGGACTACACCGCTCAGCTGCAGCGCGATCTGACCGACAATCCCGAAGCACGCGACGCGCTCGACCTCGGCGGGCTGGTGAACGAGGAGAACAAGGATCTGGATCAGTGCTCGAACGGGGCCGCGGCGCTGGAGTCGTGCGGCACAGCGCCGAGCATCAAAGGCATCGAGGCGTGGCTGAACACGCCGAACGGTGCGCCGGTGCGGATCGATACGCTCCGTGGACGCGTCGTGCTCGTGGACTTCTGGGCGTACTCGTGCATCAACTGCCAGCGCAGCATCCCGCACGTGGTGGCGTGGGACGCCGCCTACCGCGATGCGGGTCTGAGCGTCATCGGCGTGCACTCGCCCGAGTATGCGTTCGAGAAGGATGCGGCCAACGTCGCAGCGGGCGCCCGCGATTTCGGCATCACGTACCCTGTGGCGCTGGACAACACGCTGTCGACCTGGACCAATTATCGAAACCGCTACTGGCCGGCCCACTACCTGATCGACGCCGACGGCGTCGTGCGGCATGTCGCGTTCGGCGAGGGGAACTACGCCGCCACGGAGAAGCTCATCCGCGAGCTGCTCCAGGACGCGGACTCTCAGGTCGTCCTGCCGTCCGAGACCGAAGTGGATGACCGGACACCGGAGTCGGACACGCGCACGCGGGAGACCTTCTTGGGCTCGTCGAAGGAGGTCAACTACGCCGGCGACCGCGATTACGCCGCGGGCGAGGCGGACTACGAGTTCCCCTCCACGCAGGCCGCCGACACCTTCTCGCTGGAGCGCCGGTGGAACGTGCAGACCCAGTTCGCGACTCCGGTGACCCCAGACGGAGGAGGCATCCGCCTGTCGTTCCGTGCCGCCGAGGTCCGCATGGTGCTCGGCGGCGAAGGGACGGTCGTGGTGCGGCTCGAAGGCGGGGGAGAGCGGACCGTGCAGGTGTCCGGAACACCGCGGTCGTATGCGGTCTTCGAAGGCGACGGCGTGGTGTCCGGAACGCTCGACGCCGAGGTGTCGGCAGGCGTCCAGGTGTACTCGTTCACCTTCGGGTGAGCGAGCTGGGCGCGCGCGGACAGACCGGAGGCATAGGGCATGCTTATGGACATGGTCATCGACGGCGTCGAGGTGCCTGACGACGGCACGACTCGCATCGACCGTGCCGGCGTCCTGCTGGAGCGCATGGCGAGCGGCGACCAGGCGGCCTTCGGGCGTCTGTACGACATGCTGTCCCCGCGGGTCTTCGGTCTCATCCTCCGCGTCCTCGTCGACCGCGCGCAGAGCGAGGAGGTGCTCCAGGAGGTGTTCCTCGAAGTGTGGCAATCCGCTCCGCGTTTCGCTGCGAAGAAGGGACAGGGCAGAGCGTGGGTGCTCACGATCGCGCACCGTCGGGCGGTGGATCGGGTGCGCTCGTCGCAGGCCAGCAGCGACCGCGACACGCGCGTGGGGCTGCGCGACCTCGATGTCGCCCACGACGGCGTCGCCGAGCAGGTCGAGCTGCGCATCGAGAGCGAACGGGTGGCGGCGGCCCTGGGCACGCTGCCCGAGGTGCAGAAGGAGGCGATCACGCTGGCTTACTACGGTGGCTACAGTCAGAGCGAGATCGCGGCCCTGGTGGGCGCTCCGCTGGGGACGATAAAGACGAGGATGCGGGACGGTCTGTCCCGCCTGAGAGCGGAGATGGGGGTGGCGGTGTGAACGAGCGGGAGTTCGCCGAACTGGCGGCCGGTCATGCGCTGAACGCGCTGTCGCCCGAAGACCGCGCCGCCTTGGAGCAGGCGCGTCTCGCGCACCCCGAATGGGAGCACTGGATCGCTGCGGATGCCGCGACGGCCGCGGGCCTGGCCGAAGCCGTCCCCGATGCGCTGCCGCCGCTGACAGCTCGTTCGAGCCTGCTGACCCGCATCGCGACGATGCCTCAGCTGCCGGCCCTTCACCCCGCCGAGGCAGCCGCAGCTCCGCCCGGAGAGGGCTGGAGCCGCCCACGTGCGCCGGAGGCGGGTGTGGCGGAGCCGTCAGAGGAATCGCCGTCGCCCGAGGAGCCGTCGTCGGCGGAGCAGCGGTCGCCTGAGGCGCCGCGATCGCCCATGGTCGAGCCGGCGCCGACGACGACCATGATCCAGGCCGTGCAGCGCCGGAACTGGACGCGCGGACTGTTCCTCCTCGCAGCGTCGCTCGTCGTCCTCGTGACCCTCGGGTTCGGCGCCGCCACGATCAACGAGTTCGTGAACCGGCCGCCCGAGGTGGTCGCGATGCAGCAGATCGAGAGTGCGCCCGACGCCCTGTCGGCGACGGCGGAGCTGGGCGACGGAGGATCGGCGACGGCGCTGTGGTCGGAGTCCATCGGCAAAGCGGTGCTCATCTCGAACGGTCTGCCGCGCATCGGCGCCGAAGAGACCTTCGAGGTGTGGTTCGTGCGGGACGACGAGCCGGTGTCCGCGGGAGTATTCGACCCCAACGAGAACGGCGGTGCGACGGCGCTGCTGGAGGGCACGGTCCAGTCCGGTGACGTCATCGCGGTGACGGTCGAGCCGGCCGGCGGATCGCCGACGGGGGAGCCGTCCACCGACCCCATCGTGACGATCCCGACGTCCTAGCCTCGCCGGTACCCTGGTGCCGTGGCATCCGTGCAATCGCCGCAGACGCTCGCTCATCTGCGCCGCGCCCGCGACCTGATGGACCGCGAGTACGCGCAACCGCTCGACGTGCCGACGATGGCCGCCAAGGCCCTCATGTCGCCCGCGCACTTCTCCCGCGAGTTCAAGGCCGCCTACGGCGAGACCCCATACGCCTACCTCATGACACGCCGCATCGAACGCGCCATGGCGCTGCTGCGCGCCGGTGCGTCGGTGACGGATGCCTGCACGGCGGTCGGCGCGACCTCGCTCGGTTCGTTCAGCTCCAGCTTCACCGAGATCGTCGGCGAGACGCCCAGCTCCTACCGGTCTCGTCCGCATGATGCGGCCGAGGCCATGCCGCTGTGCGTCGCAAGGATCCTCACGCGTCCCGCCCGCTACGCCTGACCGGTCGAGCAGGATCGAAGAAGCACACGGCGCGCACGCGCCGTAGCGTGACTGTCATGACCACCATCTCGCTCGCCTACTGCCCGATCACCGTCGACGACGTCGAAGCCGCCATCCCGTTCTACCGCGACGGCCTGGGCCTCGAGATCGTCAACGACGTCTCGTACGACGGCCACCGCTGGGTCAGCTTCGGCTTCCCCGGCCAGCCGGGCCTGTCCCTCGTCGTGTCGGACCCGGTCGCCGGGCGCTCACCGGAGGACGGCGACGCCCTGCAGAGGCTCGTCGTCAAGGGCTCCGGACCCGGGCCGTACGTGTTCGCCACGAACGACCTGGACGCCGCGTTCGAGCGCCTCCGCGCGTTCGGGGCCGAGGTGCTGCAGGAGCCGATCGACCAGGGGTGGGGTGCCCGCGACTGTGCCTTCCGCGACCCCTCCGGCAACCACATCCGCATCAACCAGGCGGCCTGAGCCGGACGCGCGCGCGATGTGTCTGCCATGGACGACGGCGATGCGCCAGCCCGCGCGTGCGCTGTCGCCGGCGGGTAGCCTGGACCGGGTGAGCGACGACTCCCGCGAGTTCCACAAGCCCGTGCGGCGACCGGCTGAGCTCTTCGACCGTCTCTACTCCGCCGAGGACCCCGCCGAGGTCTCCCGGGTCGCCCATTCCACCGCGCACGCGCTGCTCTCGCGCGTGCGCTCCGAGCGGGACGAGGCCGTGGTCGACCGTCTGGTGGCGTTCACCGACCAGCACGGCATCGACGACATCGCCGAACTGTGGTCGCGGTCGCCGGCGCGGACGCTGCCCGGGGCACTGTGGCGCCTCTACCTGCTCCAGCTGATGATCCACGACGACCCCCGCACGGCGGCGCTGCTGTACGAGCGCGGCCGCGCCGAGCTGGCCTCGGCGGACGAGGTCATCGCGGGAGCGCCGTCGCCGGCCGGCCCGGAGGAGCTCGTCACGCTCGTGGACACCATCATGCGCGGCGTCTTCGAGGGCGACTTCGCGGTCGCCCTCGACCGGGCGGCGGCGTTCTGCCGTGTTCAGTCGTCCGGTGCCACGCACACAGCCGACGACTACGAGCCGACCGAGCCCGAGCGCGCGTCGACGTTCACCACGCGCGCGCTGCGCCTGGCCGACTACGCCGTCGACCTCACGGTGTGCGCCGGTCTGTGGCGCCGCGACGCCCTCGCGTGAGACGGTCGTGCGGTGCCCGCGTCGAGGAGACATGAGGGTACGGAAGTGCCGGGCCGCAGAACGCCTCTCGGCGCGAGGCCGCTCGCGGCGGCAGAAGTTGGAGCCCGGGGTTACTGCGGCCCGGCTATCACAGTCTAACCGACCACGAGGGCGCGGCATTCCCGACGGCCTAGGCTCGATCCATGACCTGGCGTTTCGCACTCGTGCTCGACCCCGCGGCATCCGACGACTCCCGTGACGACTTCGGCGGCACCTTCCGCGCGATCGACCCCTCGGCTCCGGCGCTCAGCGTCGGTGAGCTGAGCACGCAGCGCGGCGACGGGATCTTCGAGTCGATCGGCGTGGTCGACCGGCACGCGCAGGAAGTGCAGGCACATCTGGATCGCCTGGCGCATTCGGCGCGACTGTGCGACCTGCCCGTCCCGAACGCGCGGCAGTGGGCGCAGGCGGTCGCCGTCGCCGCCGGGCACTGCCCGCCGACCGGTGAGGCTGTCATCAAACTCATCCTCAGCCGCGGGGTGGAGCACGGTCCTGCTCCGACGGCGTGGGTCACCGCGGCCGAGGCGCCGGACAACACCCGGGCCCGCGAGCAGGGGATCCGGGTGGTCACCCTCGACCGCGGCTACGCCATCGATGCCCCCGCGAAGGCGCCGTGGCTCCTCCTCGGAGCGAAGACGCTGTCGTATGCCGTCAACATGGCAGCGCTTCGGGAAGCACGTCGCCGCGGCGCCGACGACGCCATCTTCGTCTCGTCCGACGGCTTCGTGCTGGAGGCGCCGACCGCGTCGCTGATCCTGCGCGTGGCGGACCGGTTCATCACCCCGGCGCCCAACGGGGGCATCCTCCACGGCACGACCCAGCTCAGCCTGTTCGAGGAGCTCGCCGGACGCGGCTTCGACACCGCCTATGAGACCATCCCCGTCGGTGCGCTCACACGAGCGGATGCCGCATGGCTGGTCTCGAGCGTCCGGCTGGCCGCGCCCGTCATCGCGATCGACGGCGCTCCCGTCCCGCACGACGCCGAGCTGACGGCATCCTTCAACCGCTACCTGCTCAGTCCCCGGGACTGACGCGACGCGCGAGGCCGCGAGCACGAAGGCCCCCGCCGGTGGGCGAGGGCCTTCGCGTCATGGTGACTCACCCGAAGCGGCCCGAGACGTAGTCCTCGGTGGCCTGCACGGACGGGGTGGTGAAGATCGTCTTCGTCTCGTCGTACTCGATGAGCTTGCCGGGCTTGCCGGTCCCGGCGATGTTGAAGAACGCGGTCTTGTCGCTCACCCGCGAGGCCTGCTGCATGTTGTGGGTGACGATGACGACGGTGTAGTCGTTCTTCAGCTCGCCGATCAGCTCCTCGATGGCGTAGGTCGAGATGGGGTCGAGGGCCGAGCACGGCTCGTCCATGAGGATGACCTCGGGCGAGACCGCGATGGCGCGGGCGATGCACAGACGCTGCTGCTGGCCGCCGGACAGGCCGGAGCCGGGCCGGTCCAGGCGGTCCTTGACCTCGTTCCACAGGTTCGCCCCGCGCAGCGACTTCTCCACCAGCGCGTCCGCGTCGGACTTCGACATGCGCTTGTTGTTCAGCCGCACGCCCGCCAGCACGTTCTCCTTGATGGACATCGTGGGGAAGGGGTTCGGGCGCTGGAAGACCATGCCCACCTGGCGGCGCACCAGCACCGGGTCGACGTTCGGCCCGTACAGGTTGTCTCCGTCCAGCAGCACCTCACCCTCGACGCGGGCGCCGGGGATGACCTCGTGCATGCGGTTGAGGGTGCGCAGGAAGGTCGACTTGCCGCAGCCGGACGGGCCGATGAAGGCGGTCACGCTGCGCGGTTCGATGTCGAGCGAGACGCCTTCGACGGCCAGGAAGTCGCCGTAGTAGACGTTCAGGTCGTTGACTTCGATGCTCTTGGACACGGTTCCTCTTGGTTCTTTTCGGGTTCGAGGGGATGCCTCAGCGGCCCAGCTTGGGCGAGAACACCTTGGCGACCACACGCGCCACGAGGTTCAGAAGCATCACGATGACGATGAGGACGAGGGCGGCCGACCAGGCGCGGTCGATGTAGGCGGTGGCCGGGATGCCCTGGTTCATGTACTGCGAGTACGCGAAGACGGGAAGCGTCATCATGCGCCCGCTGAACAGGTCGTAGTTCATGGATGTCGCCACGCCCGCCGTCAGCAGCAGGGGGGCGGTCTCGCCGATCACGCGCGAGATGGACAGCATGATGCCGGTCGTGATGCCCGCGACCGAGGTCGGCAGCACCACCTTCGCGATGGTGCGCCATTTCGGCACGCCCAGCGCGTACGACGCCTCGCGCAGCTCGTTGGGGACCAGGCGCAGCATCTCCTCGGTCGAGCGCACCACCACCGGCGTCATGAGCACCGCGAGCGCGACGGAGCCCATGATGCCCATGCGGATGCCCGGGCCGAAGAAGATCGCGAACAGTGCGTACGCGAACAGCCCCGCGACGATCGACGGGATGCCGGTCATGACGTCCACGAGGAACGTGATGCCGCGCGCGAGACGCCTGCCGTCGCCGTATTCGACGAGGTAGATCGCGGTGAAGATGCCGATGGGGATCGAGATGACCGCCGCGGCGAGGGTGATCAGCAGCGTGCCGACGATCGCGTGCAGCGCGCCGCCGCCTTCTCCGACGACGTTGCGCATCGACATGGAGAAGAAGTCGGCGCTCAGTCCCGCGACGCCGTTGGCGATGACGGTCCATGCGACCGAGACCAAGGGCACCATCGCGATGGCGAACGCGACGACGACGACACCGGTCACGAGGCGGTCGACGCCCTTGCGGGGCCCCTCGACGAGGCTCGAGATGACGGTGATGAGGACGAGGTAGACCAGGGCGGTGACGACCGCCCAGCCGGCGAAGTTGAACCCATCGCCGGCGGCGATCGAGAGGATGCCGAACAGCAGACCGCTGACGACGGCGCTCGTGACCAGGAGTGCCCACGGCGCCCAGCGGGGGAGGCGCCCGCTGGTTAGGCGCGGCGTCTCGCGAACGGTCGGCGCGGACGGAGGCGTCTGGACAGGAGCGGCGGTCGTCACGGTCATGTCAGTTCGCTCCCGAGAATTCCTTGCGCCGGCTGACGATCCAGCGAGCCACTGCGTTGACGGCGAAGGTGACGATGAAGAGGATGAGGCCCGTCGCGATGAGCACGTTGATGTTCGTGCCGTACGACTCCGGGAAGGTCAGCGCGATGTTGGCCGGGATCGTGCCGGGGTTCTCCGAGGTGAACAGCTGGAAGGTCAGGCTGCCGGCGGAGATCGAGAGGACCATGGCGACGGCCATGGTCTCTCCGAGGGCACGGCCCAGCCCGAGCATCGAGGCCGAGATGATGCCGCTGCGGCCGAACGGGAAGACCGCCATTCGGATCATCTCCCACCGCGTCGCTCCGAGGGCGAGGGCCGCCTCCTCATGGAGGACCGGCGTCTGCAGGAAGATCTCACGGCAGATCGCGGTGATGATCGGCACGACCATGACGGCCAGGACGATGGCGGCGGTGAAGATGGTTCGGCCGGTGCTGGAGACCGTGCCGCCGAAGAGAGGGATCCAGCCCGCGTGGGCGTTCAGCCACGTGTAGACCGGCTGCACGGCGGGGGCGAGGACCAGGATGCCCCACAGGCCGAATACGACCGACGGCACTGCCGCGAGCAGGTCGACGATGTAGCCGAGGCCCTGCGCGAGGCGGCGGGGTGCGTAGTGCGAGATGAAGAGCGCGACCGACACGGCGAGCGGTACGGCCATGAGCAGGGCGAGGAACGATGCCCAGACGGTGCCGAAGACCAGCGGGCCGACGTACTGCCAGAAGTTGCCCGGGAGGATGCTGGCGTCCTCGCGAGTGGCCGTCAGACCCGGGATCGACTGGATGATGAGGAAGATCGCGACGGCGGCGAGGGTGACGAGGATCATCACGCCCGCGCCGAGCGCGGCGCCCGAGAACAGGCGGTCGCCTGGCCGCTGCTTGACTTTGCCCGCCGGGGCGGTCGTCGTCGTCATGATGTCCTTCTCGTTGCGTTTCGTTCAGACCGATACCCGGCCCGGTCGGGGATGACCGGGCCGGGTATCGAACGTGTTACTCCGTGACGATCGACTCGATCGCGGCGGTGACCTGCTCGCGCAGCGTCTCCGAGATCGGCGCGCTGCCGGCAGCCTCGGCCGCGGCGTCCTGGCCGTCGGCGCTCGCAATGTACTCCAGGAAGCCCTTGACGATCGGGGCGACCGATGCGTCGGCGTACTCCTGGCAGGCGATCATGTAGCTGATCAGGACGATCGGGTAGACCCCGGCCTCCTGCGAGGTGCGGTCCAGCGCGATCGCGAGGTCGCCCTCACCGCGGCCCTCCTCCATCGCGGAGGCGTCGACGATCGCCGCGGCGGCCTCCGGCGAGTACTCGACGAACTCCTCGCCGACCTTGACGGCGGCGGTCGACAGGCCCTCTTCGGCGGCGCGGGACGCGTCGGCGTAGCCGATGGTGCCGTTGCCGCCGGCGACGGCGGAGACGACGCCCGAGGTGCCCTGCGCGGCCTCGCCGCCGACCTTCGTGGCCGGCCACACGCCGTCGGGCTCGTAGGTCCACGCCTCGGGAGCGGCCTGGAACAGGTAGTCGGTGAAGTTCTCGGTCGTGCCCGAGTCGTCAGCGCGGTGCACCGGCGTGACGGCGAGGTCGGGCAGCTCCACGCCCTCGTTGAGGGCGGCGATCGCCGGGTCGTTCCAGTTCGTGATCGTGCCGTCGAACAGGCCCGCGATCGTCGCCGCGTCGAGGTTGAGCGAGTCGACGCCCTCGAGGTTGAAGATGACGGCGATCGGCGAGATGTAGGTGGGCAGCTCGATGATGCCCGAGCCCTCGACGCACGCGTCGAACGGGCCGGCCTCGATCTCCTCGATCGTGAAGGCGCGGTCCGAGCCGGCGAACGGGAAGGCGCCGGCCTGGAACGACTCGCGGCCCGCGCCGGAGCCGGCGGGGTCGTACGTGATCGTGACGTCGGGGTTGGCCGTCTGGAAACCGGCGGTCCAGGCCTGGACGGCGACTTCCTGCGACGAGGCGCCGCCGCCGGCGATCTCGCCGGAGAGGTTCGAGGTGGTGGGCTCCTCGTTGCCGGCTGCAGGCGTCTCGTTGGAGGCGCAACCGGCGAGGGTGAGGGCCGCGACTGCGGCGACAGCGCCCACCTGGGCGATGCGGGAGATCTTCACTGTGTGAATCCTTCACGTGTCAGGGAAACAGCCCGAGTAGGGCTTCGGGTTCGAGCCCGGTGCGGGGCTCGCACTGAAGGTAAGCGCGGACTCTTAAGAGAATGAGCTCCGTCGGTGAACGGGAGGTGAACGGGATGCCGACATCCGGCACCCCGGGATCACACCGTCGGTTCGTGGGTTTCGATCGCGACGATGCCGGAGCCGGGGTTGTCGCTCGACAGGTGCACGACCGAGAAGGCGCCGGGCTCGAGCGAGGACGCGCTGCCCAGATACGAGCCGCGCAGGGTTCCCGTCGCGAGCGCCATCTCTCTCAGGATGTCCGGCAGCAGGGGACCGTGGCTGCACAGCACCGCCGGCTTGCGCGAGCGCACGCGCTGACCGATCACGGTGCGGGGGTCGGACGCTCCCTCCTCCCAGGCGTCCTGGCTGATGAGCTCCGAGATCTCGATCGGCCGTCCCACCGCCTTGGACAGCGGCGTCACGGTCTTCACGCACCGCGTCGCCGGGCTCGAGACGATCCTGCGCACGCCGAACGCCCGCAGCGGCCCGACGATGGCGGCCGCCTGCTTCTTGCCGCGGGAGGACAGCGGCCGCTCGGCATCCTTCCCCTTCCACTCGCTGCGGGGCACCGCCTTGGCATGGCGCAGCGCGATCACGGGGAACGTGCGCAGCACCCCTTCGTCGACCAGGCGCAGGAAGTTCTCCACGATCTCGGCGTCGACGGGATAGCTCAGACGCTTGAGCGCCTTCTTCGGCGTCAGCCACTCCAGCGCCGCGATCTCCTTGTTGGGAACGAACGAGGAGGCCCGCACCGCCGCTTCGGTCGCCTCGGCCGCCCAGTAGTGCACGATCTTCGTGCGCCTGCTCGGCAGGTGGTAGCGCGAGACCCCGACGGGAACGCCGAGCGCGACCGAGATCCCGGTCTCCTCCCGGATCTCGCGCACCGCCGTCTCGGCGAGCATCTCCCCGGGGTCGACCTTGCCCTTGGGCAGCGTCACGTCGCGGTACCGCGTGCGGTGGATGACCAGGATCCGCAGCTTGTCGTCGACGATGCGCCAGACCACGCCACCAGCCGCATAGATCGCGGTCTCGGTCATCGCACCGCCCTGGCGCGCCGGCGCCGCTGGACGTTCGCCATGGTGCGGTCCTGCAGGTCGGTCAGCGGCTTGCCGTCCTCGTCGACGTTGCGCCGCTCCCACTCGCCGTCCGGTCCGAGGTGCCAGGAGCTGGTGGTGTCGCTCATGGCAAGGGTGAACAGGTCGTCGAGCTCCTTGATATGCGCGGGCGAGACCACGCGCACGAGCGCCTCGACGCGTCGATCCAGGTTGCGGTGCATCATGTCGGCGCTGCCGATGTAGACCAGCGGGTCGCCGTCGCTGTGGAACATGAAGATGCGCGAGTGCTCGAGGTAGCGCCCCAGGATGCTGCGGACGGTGATGTTCTCGCTCATGCCGGGCACCCCCGGCTTGAGGGAGCAGATGCCCCGCACCCACACCTCGATCTTGACGCCTGCCTGGCTGGCGCGGTACAGCGCGTCGATGATCTGCTCGTCGACCATCGAGTTGACCTTGATGCGGATGCTCGCGGGCCGTCCGGCGGCGGCGTGGCGCCGCTCCTTGTCGATGAGCCGCAGCAGGCCCTTGCGCAGGTGCAGCGGCGCGACCAGGAGCCGCTTGAACTTCTTCTCGATCGCGTAGCCGCTCAGCTCGTTGAACAGTCGCGTCAGGTCGCGGCCGACCTGGTCGTCGACGGTGAACAGGCCGAAGTCCTCGTAGATACGGCTTGTCTTGGGGTTGTAGTTGCCCGTGCCGACATGGCTGTAGCTGCGCAGCACGCCGTTCTCCTCGCGGATCACGAGGGCGAGCTTGCAGTGCGTCTTCAGCCCGACGAGGCCGTAGACGACGTGGACGCCCGCCTTCTCGAGCTTGCGGGCCCAGACGATGTTGTTGGCCTCGTCGAAGCGGGCCTTGATCTCGACCAGCGCGAGGACCTGCTTGCCGGCCTCGGCGGCGTCGATGAGCGCCTCCACGATCGGGCTGTCTCCGGAGGTGCGGTACAGCGTCTGCTTGATCGCGAGCACGTGCGGGTCCTTGGCGGCCTGCTCGAGGAAGGCCTGCACGCTCGTCGCGAACGACTCGTACGGGTGGTGGACCAGGACGTCGCCCTTGCGGATCGAGGCGAAGATGTCGGGCCGCTCGTTGTTGTCCCCCGGCTGGAACGCCGTGGCGGTGGTGGGGACGTGCGGCTTGTAGTGCAGGTCCGGGCGGTTGATCCGCGACAGGTCGAACAGCCCGCGCAGGTCCAGCGGCCCGGGGAGGCGGTAGACCTCCTGCTCGGTGATGTCGAGCTCCTTGATGAGGAGGTCGAGGGTCACCTCGTCCATGTCGTCGGTGATCTCGAGCCGGATGGGCGGGCCGAAGCGGCGGCGCAGCAGCTCGGCCTCGAGTGCCTGGATCAGGCTCTCGGTCTCGTCCTCCTCGATGACCACGTCCTCGTTGCGGGTCAGCCGGAACTCGTGGTGGTCCAGGATCTCCATGCCGGGGAAGAGGTCGTCGAGGTGGTTCGAGATGAGCTCCTCGAGCGGCAGGTAGCGCACCGTCGTGCCCTGCGCGGGAAGCTCCACGAAGCGCGGCAGCATCGGCGGCACCTTCAGGCGCGCGAACTCCTGGCGTCCGGTGCGGGCGTTGCGGATGCGGATGGCGAGGTTGAGCGAGAGGCCGGAGATGTACGGGAACGGGTGGGCCGGGTCCACCGCGAGCGGCATCAGAACGGGGAACACCTGAGATTGGAAGTAGTCGTACAGCTGCTCGCGCTCGTCGTCGCCGAGGGCGCTGTAGGAGACCACCTCGATGCCCGCCTCGGCCATCGCCGGCTTGACCAGCTGGGTCCACGCGGCGGCATGTCGAAGCTGCAGGCGGTGCGCCTCCGCCGAGATGTCGGCCAGCACGTCCGCCGGGGATCGGCCGACGTTGGTCGGGACGGCCAGGCCCGTGACGATGCGCCGCTTGAGGCCGGCGACGCGCACCATGAAGAACTCGTCCAGGTTGCTGGCGAAGATCCCGAGGAAGTTCGCCCGCTCGAGGACCGGCAGATTCGGGTCCTCGGCCAGCTCCAGGACACGCTGGTTGAACGCGAGCCAGCTCACCTCGCGGTCCAGGTACCGCTGGTCGGGGAGGAGGGCGTCGGACGCTTCCGACAGGTCGAAATCGTCGTCGTCGGCGTCGCCCAGTCCCGCGTCGAGCACCTCTGGTTCGATCATCCCCTCATCATGACAGGCGGATGTGACCAGGGGGTGAACTACTGGGCCTCCGTGCGCTCCCGCGGCGCCGGCAGCTGGTCCTCCTCGTAGACGTTGAACCGGTAGCCGACGTTGCGCACCGTGCCGATGAGCTGCTCGAGGTCGCCGAGCTTGGCCCGCAGGCGCCGCACGTGGACATCGACGGTTCTGGTGCCGCCGAAGTAGTCGTAGCCCCACACCTCGCTCAGCAGCTGTTCGCGCGTGAACACCCGCGACGGGTGCGTGGCGAAGAAATGCAGGAGCTGGAACTCCTTGTACGTCAGGTCCAGCGGCTTGCCATGCACCTTCGCGGAGTACGACGACTCGTCGATGGTGATGCCGGAGGTCTGGATGCGGGTGGAGACCTGCTCCTTGCTCATCCGGCCGACGGCGAGGCGGATCCGCGCGTCGACTTCGGCCGGTCCCGCCGTGACGAGGATCACGTCGTCCACGCCCCAGTCGGTCGAGACCGCCGCGAGGCCTCCCTCGGTCACCACCAGCACCAGCGGCGCGTCCAGCCCCGTGGTGTTGAGGATCTTGCACAGCGACTTCGCGCCCACCAGATCCACACGCGCGTCGACGAAGATGACGTCGGCGCTCGGCGCGTTCACCAGCTGCGCGGGCTCGGCGGGGATCTGCCGCACCCGATGGCTCAGCAATTCGAGCGAGGGCAGGACGGGACCGCCTCCGTGCGTGGAGCTCAGAACCAGGAGCTGTGCCATGCATCGCCTTCCCGGCGCCCGCATATGCGCCGTGACCACTCAGTTTAGGGCGTGGTTCGTGATGCCCTGTGCCGCCGGGAGCCGCTCCCGTGCGCCGCTGTGCGATCGAGGGCGTCGTGCGGGAAGATGAGAGCGTGGCTGTGCCGGAACTCGCTCCTCGCAGAACGGTCGGCGGCGTCATCGCCGTCTGGGTCCTCGCCGCGCTCATCGGCATCGCCGTCGGCGCCTTCGCGACACCGGACTGGCGTGCCGCGTGGCTCGGCGTCGGCCTCGGCGGATGCCTCATCGCGGCGTTCGCCATCCAGCTGTGGTCCGGCAGGTCGCAGGGCTTCACCGAACGCGTCGCGGCCAGCATGCTCGGCGCGGCCGTGGTGCTCGGGCTGATCAGTCTGGGATTCGGGCTGGCCGCCATCGTTCCCGGTTAGACTGCCGGTATGGATCTCGTCGCGCTCGAACTGTTCTACGTGGGCCTGCTGGGCCTGGCGTCGCTCGCGATCGTCTTCGTCTCCGCGGTCGTCCTGAAGAACCTGTACCGCGGCCAGCGCTGACAGGTCGCACCGTGATCGAGCTGCCGACCGACCTTCCCGCCGACCTCGTGCCGCTGTCCTGGCTCGTCGGCGTCTGGGAGGGCACCGGGGTCATCGACTACGGTGACCACGAGTTCACGGGGGAGTTCACGCACCGCGTGAGCTTCAGCCACGACGGCGGGGACTTCCTGAACTACTCCGCCGAGGCCTGGCTGCACCACGACGACGGCCCGCGGACGCGGCTGGTCGCCGAGATGGGCTACTGGCGGCTCACCCGCAACGCCACCGAGGCCGATCCCGGACCGGGTCTGCTCCCCGCGCGCGCGAGCGCCCCCGACCGCACGGTCGACGATGTGGAGGCGCTGCGCAACGCCGAGGGCGGCTTCGACATCGAGGCCGTGCTGGTCCACTCGGACGGCATCAGCGAGCTGTACCTCGGGCAGATCCGCGGTCCCCGCATCGACATCTCGACCGACGCCGTCGTACGTCCCGCGGGTGCGAAGTCGTATGCCGCCGCCACGCGCATGTACGGCCTGGTCGACGGGCACCTGCTGTGGGCGTGGGACGTCGCAGCACTGGGCTTCGAGCTGGGGGCCCACGCGTCGGCGCGGCTCGCCCGGGTCGACTGATGGACACGCCGTTCGCTGTCATCGACGGCGCGGTCGTCGACGAGACGGGCCTGCGTCATCTCGGCAACCCCCTCAGCGAGCAGCGCCGCCTCGCGACCGGCGCCGCGGTTGCGCCGCTGGGCGACCGCGCGGTGCTGGCGGTGCCGGGAGAGGATCGCCTGTCGTGGCTGGACTCGCTGTCGTCGCAGGCGCTGGCGCGGCTTGCGCCGGGGGAGAGCACCGAGCTGCTCGTCCTCGATCCGCAGGGCCACGTCGAGCACCAGGCATCCGTCATCGACGACGGTGACACCGCCTGGCTCATCGCCGACCGCGCCGACGCGGCGGGGCTCCTGGACTGGCTGCGGAAGATGCGGTTCCGGCTGCGCGTGGATCCACGGTCAGCAGACGACGAGTTCGCCGTGGTCGGCGGCACGCCGGCAGCGCTCGAGGCGCTCGCGGTGGCCGCGCCCGCCGGTTCCCCGCTCATCTGGATCGATCCGTGGCCGCACGTCTCCCCGGGAGGTCACGCCTATGCCGGCGCGGATCCCCACCCGGGCATCGAGAGGCGCTGGGCCGAGGCGATCGTCACGCGCGAGGCGGAGCGCGACATCGCTCACGCGGCAGCCGAGGGCCGTCTGCGGCTTGCCGGCCTGGACGCCGCCGAAGCGCTGCGCATCGCGGCGTGGCGCCCGCGTCGAGGCGCCGACGTCGACGAGCGCGCGCTCCCGCACGAGCTGGACTGGCTCCGCACCGCCGTGCACCTCGACAAGGGGTGCTACCGCGGGCAGGAGACCGTCGCGAAGGTCCACAACCTCGGTCACCCGCCGCGCCGCCTCGTCGCGCTGCAGCTGGACGGAAGCGGCAGCGTGCTGCCGGCACGCGGCGCGGCCGTGCGCAGCGGCGAGGACGCGGTCGGCACGGTGACCTCGGCGGCCCTGCACTACGAGGAGGGGCCCATCGCCCTGGCGCTGCTGCGCCGCACCGTGCCGGTGGACGCCGCGTTGACGGTCGACACCGAGGACGGCCCCGTCGCCGCGGCGCAGGAGGTCATCGTCCCGCCCGACGCGGGCGCCACCGCCGATGTGCCGCGTCTGACGCGGCTCTCGCGGCGCCCCGCCGCCACCTGATACGACCGCGTTCACGCCGGCGCGACGGCGTCCCACGGCACGGTGATCTCGCCCAGGCGCCACCGCGCGCGTTCGAGGACGGGCCAGCCGGTGCCGCTCATCGCCTCGAGAGTCGTGCGCCACCGGTGCACCGCGCCGAACGGCGCCACGGCCGCCGCGCGCTCCCACTCGGTGCCGAGTGCGACGAGGAAGGCGTGCACGCGCTCGCCGTGGACGTTGCGGTGGATCAGCGCCTTCGGCAGCCGCTCGGCGGCGATCGACGGATGCTCCAGCCGGTCCAGCCGCAGCGAGATCGTGAGGGTCCGCGGCAGCGCGTCGTCGCCGACGGCCGCCCAGGTGGCGATGCGGCCCAGCTCGTCGCACGTGCCCTCGACGAGAACGCCTCCGGGCGCGAGCCGCCCCGCCATCGCGCGCCACGCGCCCGTGACGTCCGCCTCGTCGTACTGCCGCAGCACGTTCATCGCCCGGATGACGGCCGGACGGCGCCCGTCCGGCACCGGGACCTCGAAGCCTCCCCGGGCGAAGGAGACGCGCGTGTCGCGGGGGTACGAGCTCTCCCCGGCGCGGACGGCCGCAAGCTGATCGCGCGCACGCGCGACCCGCTCCGGGTCGATCTCGAGTCCCACCACCTCGACGTCCGGGCGCGATCGGGACAGTCGCGTGAAGAGCTCGAACGCGGTCACGCCGCTCGCCCCGTATCCGAGGTCGACCACGAGCGGATCCGCCGCGCGTCGCAGCGCCGGATGCCGCGCGATCCAACGATCCACGCGTCGGAGGCGGTTGGTGCCGGTGGTCCCTCGGGTGACCTGCCCGATCACCCGCGCAGAGGAGGAGCGCGCGGAACCCATGGAGCCATCGTCCCATCCGGGCCGCTCGCCGCGCGCCGATAACATGGAGCCCATGACCGCGCCCTACACGTTGATCCTCCTCCGCCACGGCCAGAGCGAGTGGAACAAGACGAACCAGTTCACCGGATGGGTCGACGTCCGCCTCACCGAGCAGGGCAAGGCCGAGGCCGCGCGCGGCGGCGAGCTGCTGGCCGAGTCGGGGATCCTCCCGGATGTGCTGCACACCTCCGTGCTCAGCCGTGCCATCCAGACCGCGAACATCGCCCTGGACGCCGCCGACCGCCTGTGGATCCCGGTCAAGCGCTCGTGGCGCCTCAACGAGCGTCACTACGGGGCGCTGCAGGGCAAGGACAAGGCGCAGACGCTCGAGCAGTTCGGCCAGGAGCAGTTCATGCTGTGGCGTCGCTCGTTCGACGTGCCGCCGCCGCCGCTTCCCGCCGACGACGAGTACAGCCAGGCCGGCGACCCGCGCTACGTGGGCATCGACGGCGAGGTGCCCGGCACCGAGTCGCTCAAGATCGTCATCGACCGCATGCTCCCGTACTGGTACAGCGACATCGTGCCGGACCTGCAGGCCGGCAAGACCGTGCTGGTCACCGCCCACGGCAACTCCCTGCGCGGACTGGTCAAGCATCTCGACGGCATCAGCGACGCCGACATCGCCGAGCTGAACATCCCGACCGGCATCCCGCTGGTGTACCGCCTCGGTGAGGACCTGCTGCCGGTCGCGCCGGGGGAGTACCTCGATCCCGAGGCCGCCGCCGCCGGCGCCGCGGCCGTCGCGAACCAGGGCAAGGCCTGACCCTCAGCGCGACGCGCACACGCAAGAGCGGATGCCTCGGGGAGGCATCCGCTCTTGTCGTGTGACGGCCCTGGTCCCTACTGCGGGGCGATGACGTCGATCGTGTGCGTGCTGGCGGTCCACTCGCCGGTGGACAGGTACGCGACCTTCTTGGCCACCGAGACGGCGTGGTCGGCGAAGCGCTCGTGGTAGCGGCTGGCGAGCGTGGCGTCGACGGTGGCCGCCGCCTCTCCGTGCCAGCTGTCGCTGAGCACCTTCTCGAAGACCGACACATGCAGGTCGTCGAGCTTGTCGTCGGCGTTGCGGATCTGCTCGACGAGGCCCGGGTCCTCGGTCCGCAGGAGCTCGGTGAGCTGCCGCGAGACCTCGACGTCCAGTTCGCCCATCCTCAGGAAGGTCGACTTCAGCCCCTTCGGGATGGCGCGCTCGGGGAAGCGCATGCGCGTCAGCTGCGCGATGTGCTCGGCGATGTCGCCCATGCGCTCGAGGGACGCGCTCATGCGGAGGGCTCCGACGACGATGCGCAGGTCGCGCGCCACCGGCTGCTGTCGGGCCAGGATCTCGATCGCCAGCTCGTCCAGCGCGATGGCCTTCTCGTCGATGACGGCGTCGGCTTCGATGACCTCTTCGGCGAGGGCGACATCGCTCGTGCCGAACGCCCGCGTCGCCTTGTCGATGGCCACCGTGACCAGCTCCGCGATCTCGACCAGACGTCCCTGGACGTCCTCGAGTGACTGGTGGAACACTTCGCGCATCCGACGCACCTTTCCTGTTTCCGGGCAGGCAACCGCCCCGCGCCCCGGCGATTGTCGCCAGCGAAGGTTAACGATCGGTGCCTCCGCGGTGAATAGTAGCCGCCGCGCCCGGGCCGGGCTCCGTCGGCGTCCATTCCGGGCACGGGGGTGCCCGTACGCTGGAGTCATGGACACGACGCAGCTCGCGCTGCTCGCCCTCCTCGCCGGAGTCGTCATCGGCGGCTCGATCTCGGCGGTCGTCGTGGCATCGTTGCGCGCTCGCGACCGTGCCCGCGCCGAGACGTCGCTCCAGGTTCCCGATGGAGTGCGCGAGGTGCTGCACGGCATGGACGACGCCGCCGTGGTCGTCGACGCCTCCGCGACGGTGCTCGCCGCGTCCGCGGCGGCGGCGCCCTTCGACCTGGTGGAAGGGCGCACCCTGCCCACGGACGACCTGCGGGCGGTGTCGCGCAAGGTCCGCACATCCGAGACGGCCGTCACCGAGACGATGCGGCTGCGCCGGGGCGCCCCGCCGGCGGAGCCGCGCCTGGTGACCGTCCGCGCATCGCGCATCTCGCCCCGGTTGTCGCTGCTGGTCCTGCGGGACATCACCGAGCGGGAGCGCGTGGAGGAGATGCGCCGCGACTTCGTCGCGAACACCAGTCACGAGCTGAAGACGCCCGTGGGCGCCGTCAGCCTGCTGGCGGAGGCGATCGAATCCGCGGCCGACGACCCGCCTCAGGTGCGCATCTTCGCCGCCAGGCTGACGGCAGAGGCGACCCGGCTCGCGCTGCTGACCCAGCGGATCATGAACCTGTCGCGGCTGCAGGCATCCGATGAGATGACCCAGCACGACGTCTCGATCGACGAAGTGCTCGCCTCGGCGCTGGATGCCCACGTCATCCAGGCCGACTCCGCCGGCGTCGAGGTGGTCCGCGGCGGAACGCGCGGCCTGTATGTGCGCGGCGACGCGCAGGTGCTGATCGACGCCGTCGGCAACCTCATCGCCAACGCCATCGCCTACTCTCCTCGCGGCTCCACCGTGGGCGTCGGAGTCAAAGCCACGGACGGCGTCGTGGAGATCGCCGTCACCGACCGTGGCATCGGCATCCCCGAGGGCGAGCAGGACCGCGTCTTCGAGCGCTTCTACCGCGCCGACCCCGCCCGCGCCCGGCGCACCGGCGGCAGCGGCCTGGGACTGTCGATCGTGAAGCACGCCGTGCAGCGTCACGGCGGCGAGGTCAAGCTGTGGTCGCGGCCCGGCCGCGGATCGACCTTCACCATCCGCCTGCCGCAGAGCACGGCCCCGACCGTCGAACAACCCGCGCCGCCACGGCGCGGCCGCAGGAGGAAGCGCGCCGCCGCCGCGGTGGCAGGACCCCATCCCACGAACGGAGACACCGAATGACCCGCGTCCTGATCGTCGAGGACGAGCCCGATCTCGCCGACCCGCTGGCCTACCTGCTGCGCCGCGAAGGGTACGAGGTCGAGATCGCCGAGGAGGGCCCGACCGCGCTCGCGGCCTTCCGGGAGCGCGGCGCCGACATCGTGCTGCTGGACCTCATGCTGCCCGGGATGCCGGGCACCGAGGTCTGCCGCCAGATCCGGGCCACCTCGAGCGTCCCGATCATCATGCTGACCGCGAAGGACTCCGAGGTCGACATCGTCGTCGGGCTCGAGCTGGGCGCCGACGACTACGTCACCAAGCCGTACTCGGCCCGCGAGCTCCTGGCGCGGATGCGCGCCGTGCTGCGCCGCTTCTCGCAGGTCGACGCCGACCTCGAGGACCGGGTCCTCGAGGGCGGGCGGGTCGTGCTCGACATCGACCGGCACACCGTCGCGGTGGACGGCAGCGAGATCAACATGCCGCTGAAGGAATTCGAGCTGCTCGAGGTGCTCATGCGCAACGCCGGTCGCGTGCTCACCCGCGGCCAGCTCATCGACCGGGTGTGGGGGAGCGACTACTTCGGCGACACCAAGACGCTCGACGTGCACATCAAGCGGATCCGCTCGCGCATCGAGCAGAACCCGAGTACACCGGAGATGCTCGTGACCGTGCGCGGGCTGGGTTACCGCTTCGAGGGATGACCGGCAGCGCGCCGCTCTCGGGAGCGGCGCGCGCCTGACTCGCCGAGCCGCGGCTCAGGGAGCCAGCGGCGCCAGGTAGTCCAGCGTGCCGTCGAGGACGGGCACCGAGACGAGGGCGCCTTCGCCGTCGCCGGACTGGAAGTAGGTGTCGATGGTCGAGCCCGGCATCGTGTCGAGGTCCTCGATGAGGAGCGGGTCCTCACCGTCCTCCGCGCCCAGGCTCAGCACCGTGTTGGCGGGCACCCGAACGGTCAGCGTGCTCGTGGACGACTCCCCGCCGAACTCGATGTTGAGGGTGTGCGAATCGTCGGTCTCGTTGATGAGCGCGGCGACGAAGTTGCCCTCGGACCCGTCCTCGCTCGCCACGATCTGCGCGTTTCGGACCTCGACCGGACCCGACTCGTAGACGTTGGTGCCTTCGGCGGGAGAGAAGATGATCGTCGTCGCCTGCGGCGAGATCATGCTGCATCCCGTCGTGGTGAGGACGAGCGCGGCTCCGACGGCGAGCGACGCGATCAGGCGCGAGTTCTTCACAGATCCTCCCAGGACGATGACGGGTTCCCATGCATTCTATGGGCACCCGTCCGCCCCCGCGGATCGACGCCCTCGAGCGCCGCGGGCGCCGAGGGCGGAGAACCTTAGCGTATTTCCGCTGTGGTATCCTGGAGGTTGCCGAAAGGACATAACTCCATGCTTTTTGAGGTTGGCGAGACGGTCGTATACCCGCACCACGGGGCGGCGACGATCATCGAGGTCAAAGACCGGATCATCAAGGGCGAGACGAAGAAGTACCTGAAGCTCAACGTGACGCAGGGCGACCTGATCATCGAGGTCCCCGCCGAGAACGTCGACCTCGTCGGCGTCCGGGACGTCATCGGCAAGGAGGGCCTGGACCGGGTCTTCGAGGTGCTGCGCGCCCCCTTCACCGAGGAGCCGACCAACTGGTCGCGCCGGTACAAGGCCAACCTCGAGAAGCTCGCGTCCGGTGACGTCATCAAGGTCAGCGAGGTCGTCCGCGACCTGTGGCGTCGCGACCAGGACCGCGGCCTCTCGGCCGGTGAGAAGCGCATGCTGGCCAAGGCCAAGCAGATCCTCGTGTCCGAGCTCGCGCTCGCCGAGAAGACCGATGAGGAGCAGGCGAGCGTCCTGCTCGACGAGGTGCTCGCCTCCTGAGTGACGCGGCGACCCTGCACGCGCCGGTACCGTGGGGGTCGTGACCATCACCCCCGTTCCGCGCGTCGGGATCATCGTCGTCGCGGCAGGTTCTGGAACCCGTCTCGGAGCCGGGGCGCCCAAGGCCTTCGTCGGAATCGACGGGCACACCATCCTGAGGCATGCGTTGACGGGCGTCTTCGCCGCGCCGTCCGCGCAGGTCGTGGTCGTCGCACCCGCCGGGCGCGAGGGGGACGCGCTGACCGAGGCGCTCGAGGCGGCGCCCGGGCGTCGCGACCTCGTCACCGTCGTGGCAGGCGGCGCCACCCGCCAGGCATCCGTCGCCGCGGGACTCGCGGCCCTGTGGGCCGACGTCGACATCGTGCTCGTGCACGACGCGGCCCGCGCCCTGACACCGCCCGAGGTCTTCGAACGGGTCATCGCGAGCGTGGACGCCGGGGCGGCCGGCGCGATCCCGGTGCAGCCGGTCATCGATACGCTCAAGCGCGTCGCCGATGACCGGATCATCGCCGCCGTTGACCGCTCGGAACTGTCGGCCGCGCAGACGCCGCAGGGATTCCGGCGAGACGTGCTCGATGCGGCATACGCCGCGGCGACCGCCGAATTCACCGATGACGCGGCCCTGGTGGCCGAGGCCGGTCATGCCGTCGCGGCCGTGCCGGGGCATCCGCTCGCCTTCAAGATCACCACGGCCGACGACCTCGATCGCGCGCGTCATCTCCTCTCCGAGGTCCCGCGCGGATCCGCCGCGGCAGGGCTCGCACGTGAGGTCGTCGCGCCCCGGGTCGGGATGGGCACCGATGTGCACGCGTTCGGCGGGGAGGGAGCCCTGTGGCTGGCCGGGCTCGAGTGGCCCGGGGAACAGGCACTGTCCGGGCACTCCGACGGCGACGCGGTGGCTCACGCCGTCGTCGACGCGCTGCTGGCCGCTGCCGGTCTGGGCGACATCGGCACGCATTTCGGCACCGATCACCCGGAGTACGCCGGTGCGCACGCCGACGTGTTCCTCCGGCGGACGCTCGTTCTCCTCGGGGAGGCGGGATGGCGTGTGGGCAACGTCTCGGTGCAGGTGCAGGCGAACCGGCCCCGCTTCGCCGCGCGCCGCAGGGAGGCCGAGGCTGCGCTCTCGGCCGCGCTCGGCGGTGCGCCCGTGTCGATCTCCGCGACGACCACCGACGGTCTCGGGTTCACCGGCGCCGGCGAGGGCGTCGCCGCCTTCGCCGTCGCGCTCGTCGTCCCGGCGTGAACCGGCGGACGCTTCTTCAGAGCGCGCGGGTCATGAAGATCGAGAACGGGTCGTCCGCGTAGCCCTCGAAGGGGCCGCATCGGACGAACCCTTCGCTCTCGTACAGGCGGACCGCCGCGGCGAAGTCGGGCGTGGAGCCGGTCTCCAGCCACAGGCTCGTCATGCCCCGCCGGTGCGCGTCGGCGACGATGTGGCGCAGCAGCGCGCGACCGGCGCCGCGGCCGCGGAAGCGGTCGTCCACCCGCATCGACTTGAGCTCGCCGCGGTGCGCATCGAGCGCCTTCAGCGCCCCCACCCCCGCGAGATCGTCGTCGATCCATGCCGACCACAGCGAGATCGACGGATGCCGCAGCGCATCGAGGTCCAGCGCGTGGACACTCTCCGGCGGCGACGACTCGTGCATGCCCGCCAGATGCCGCGTGATTAGTCGGCGCGTCGGTGCTCCGGAGAGGTCGTCGGGACGGATGTCGATCGTGAGGTGCATCGCCTGACAGTGTGCCAGGCGCGCGTTGCGGGCGTGTTTCGCGGGCCCGCGACTCACGCTTCGACGGCGTACGGGGCGGGATCCCGCGGTGCGCGCGATCCCCACGCCAGCAGCGCCAGCCCCGCGGCGAGGACCACGAGGCCGCCGATCGCGAGGAGCGACAGCCGCTCGCCCAGGACCGCGATGCCCAGGATGCTGGCGGTGAGCGGCTCGCCGAGGGTGAGCGTCGCCGCCGTGGCGGCGGTGAGGCCGCTCAGGCCCCACGTGAACAGCACGTAGGCCACAGCGATGGTGGCGATGCCCAGCCACAGAGCCATGACGATGCCGGGAGTCTGGCCGAGCCATGCCAGATCGACGAACGGCAGCGCGAGCGCGGACAGCGCGGCCGAGCTCGCGCCCATGGCTCCCACCACCGTGAACGGGTCCCACCCGTCGTCCAGCAGGCGCCGCTGCGCGTTGGCGATGACCGCGAACGATGCGCCGGCGCCGATCGAGCCGAGGAGCCCGACCGGATCGGTGCCGCCCGTCCCGCCCGCTTCTCCGCCGAAGCCGAGCAGCACCACCCCGAGGGTCGCGAGGGCCGTGGCGCCCATCCACGTCGCGGACGGCATCCTCCTCGTCAGCGCCCATTCGAGCAGTCCGGCGAGGATTGGCGCCGACCCGAGGGCGACCACCGTGCCCACGGCCACGCCGTTGCGCTCGGTGCCGAGGAAGAACAGCGGCTGGTAGACAGCCAGGCATGCGCCGGTCAGCACCATGAGCGAGACGGCACCGGCGGTCAGGCGCGGGCGCGGAGCGCGGCCGGGGCGGCGCCGGGCGTGGCGCGCAGCGAGGAGGAACGCCAGGAGCGCGAGGCCCGTGCCGCCGATGACCATGCGCGTGACGCCGATCGACAGCGGCGTGGTGCCGGCGGGGCCCAGCGCCTGCGATGTGCCCGTCGTGCCGAACAGCATGGCTGCGATGAGGACGGCGAGGACATGCACCTCCCATTTCTAGCGGAAACGCGGCCGGTAGGCTGGTGCGGTGACGATCCAGCTCTACGACACCAAGGCGCAGACCCTGCGCGACTTCGTGCCGCTCGATCCGCGGAACGTCACCGTCTACGTCTGCGGCCCCACCGTGCAGTCGGGTCCCCACATCGGGCACCTGCGCGGCGCGCTGAGCTTCGACATCCTGCGGCGCTGGCTCGCGCACCGCTTCGAGCGCGTCACCTTCGTCCGCAACGTCACCGACATCGACGACAAGGTGCTGGCAAACGCCACAGACGGCGAGCCGTGGTGGGCGCTGGCGTACCGCATGGAGCAGGAGTTCTCGCGCGCCTACGCCGCGATCGGCATCCTGCCGCCGACGTACGAGCCGAGGGCGACGGCGTCCATCCCGCAGATGCAGGAGATCATCCAGCGCCTGATCGACCGGGGCCACGCGTACGCCGCGCCCGACGACTCGGATGCCGCCGGCGACGTGTACTTCGACGTGCGCTCGTGGGCCGACTACGGCGCGCTCACCCGTCAGAGCCTCGACGCGATGGAGCCCGCGTCCGACGCGGACCCCCGCGGCAAGCGGGACCCCCGTGACTTCGCGCTGTGGAAGGGCGCGAAGACCGGCGAGCCGGATTCCGCCGCCTGGGCCTCCCCGTGGGGCGTCGGGCGTCCGGGATGGCACATCGAGTGCTCGGCGATGTCGCGGCGATACCTCGGCGCCGAGTTCGACATCCACGGCGGCGGGCTGGATCTGCGGTTCCCCCACCACGAGAACGAACTGGCCCAGTCGGCCGCGGCCGGCGACGGGTTCGCGCGCTACTGGGTGCACAACGGGCTCGTGACCGTCGGCGACCAGAAGATGTCCAAGTCGCTCGGAAACTTCATCCTCGCCGCCGACGTGCTGCGCGAGCGCGACCCGCTGGTCGTGCGGTACGCGCTCGCCGCGGCGCACTACCGCTCGAGCCTGGACATCACCGCGTCGAGCTTCGACGAGGCCGAGGCGGCGCTCGAACGGATCCGCGGCTTCCTCACCCGGGCTTTCCGCGCCGCGGGCGGCGGACTCGGCTGGTTCGCCGGTGACCTGCCGCCGTCGTTCGCCGCGGCGATGGACGACGACCTCGGCGTGCCGCAGGCGCTGGCCGCGCTGCACGAGACGGTCCGGTCGGGCAACGCCGCGTTCGACCGGGGCGAGACCGACGCGGGGCTGGCGGCCGGGCAGGCGACGCTCGCCATGACCTCGGTCCTCGGCCTGAACCCGCTCGACGCGATGTGGGGGAGCGCGGATGCCTCACCCGAGGCGTCGGCACTGGACACGCTCGTGCAGAGCATGATCGCGCAGCGCGCCCAGGCGCGCGCCGCGAAGGACTGGGCGACCGCCGACCGTATCCGCGATGCCATCGCGACGGCCGGCATCGTCCTCGAAGACACCGCAGACGGGACGCACTGGAGCATCGCGGATGCCCCGTCCCGCGTGAAGGAGAGCATCTGATGGCCAAGCCAGGCCGCCCCGGGGCGGGCAACAGCAAGAAGAAGGGCCCGACCAAGGGCACAGGCGGCCACGGGCGCAAGTCGCTCGAGGGCAAGGGGCCCACGCCGAAGGCGGAGGACCGCAGCTGGCACGTCGCCGGCAAGCGCAAGGCTGCGGCCGAGCGCTATGCCGCCGCGGGCGGCAAGGGGCGGCCGGGCCAGCGACCGGCGCAGGGATCGAACGCGAGCCGCGCCCCCAAGGCGAAGGGCGGCGACGACACCGAGACGGTGACCGGCCGCAACTCGGTGCTCGAGGCGCTGCGGGCCAAGATCCCGGCGACGGCGCTGTACGTCGCGCAGCGCGTGGAGATGGACGACCGGGTCAAGGAGATGCTGTCGATCGCCACCCACCGCGAGATCCCGGTGCTCGAGGTGACCCGGCCGGAGCTGGACCGCATGGCCGGCTTCGACGGCGTGCATCAGGGGGTGGCGCTGAAGGTGCCGCCGTACGAGTACGCCCACCCGCAGGACCTGCTCGAAGAGATCATCGCCGACGATCAGGTGCCGCTGCTGGTCGCCCTCGACGGCGTGACGGACCCGCGCAACCTCGGTGCGATCATCCGCTCCACCGCCGCGTTCGGCGGGCACGGCGTGATCATCCCGCAGCGCCGCTCGGCCGGCGTCACGTCCGCCGCATGGAAGACGAGCGCGGGCGCGGCGGCGCGTACGCCCGTCGCCATCGCACCGAACCTGACGAGCACGCTCAAGGAGTTCAAGAAGCAGGGCGTCTTCGTGCTCGGACTCGACGGCGGCGGCGACGTCGCTCTGCCTGCGCTGGAGCTCGCCGACCGGCCGGTCGTGATCGTCGTCGGCTCCGAGGGCAAGGGCCTGTCGCGCCTGGTGACCGAGACGTGCGATCAGATCGTGTCGATCCCGATCTCGTCGAGCACCGAGTCGCTCAACGCCGGCATCGCGGCATCCGTCGCCCTCTACCAGGTCTCGACGCTGCGGGCGGCCGCCGACCGCTGACCGCTCGGCCGGGCAGGCCGCTGCAGCGGGCGCCGGCGCGCCCGAATACATCCATGGGAATGGATCTTTCGTGCGCAGGGTTGCACCCTGTCGACCGTCACAACTCGTCGAAAGGGACAGCATGGCTCGCATCGCCGTCATCGGAGGAACCGGATACGCCGGCAGGCACATCGTCGAGGAGGCGGTGAAGCGCGGACACACGGTGGTCTCGGTCGCCCGATCGCTTCCCGCCGAGCGCGTGGAGGGAGCCACGTACGTCGAGGGGACGCTGCTGGACGTGCCCGGCCTGGTGTCGGAGCTGGAGGATGTCGACGTGGTCGTGTCCACCGTGCCCGCCCGTGGCGAGATGCTCGGCAAGGTGCGACCGAGCCTGGCGGAACTGGTGCGGGAGCTTCCGCCGCACGTGCGCGTCGGCGTCGTCGGCGGCGCGGGCGGCAGCCTCGTGGAGCCCGGCGGTGAGCGCCTGATCGACCAGCCCTCGTTCGCGGAGGAGTACAAGCCCGAGGCCTTCGAGGCCATCGGGATCCTCGAGGACCTGCAGGCCGGCGCCAAGGGGCGGGACTGGTTCTACGTCCACCCGGCCGGAGGGTTCGGCGCGTGGAACCCCGGCGTGCGGACCGGCACCTACCGGCTGGGCGGTGCCGTGCTCGTCACCGACGAGAACGGCGAGTCGTACATCTCCGGTGCGGACTTCGCCGTGGCGGTGCTCGACGAGATCGAGGACCCCAAGTACTCGCGCGAACGCTTCACCGTCGGGTACTGACGCTCGCCGGAGCGGCCGGTCAGACCAGATCGCGCCAGTCGATCTCGTCGTCGTCGTCGTCCGCGACGGTCGGCCCGCTCCCGGTGATCGCCGACATCGACACCGTCTCGGTGGGCGGGCCCATGAGGGTCGCCTCGTCACGACGGTGTCGCAGCACCGTGTCGATGTAGCTGGTCAGCACCTCGGCCAGGGGCACCGAGCGCCCGCGGGCCTGAGACATGTACCACCGGTGCTCGAGCACCTGGTGGAAGACCTCCGCCGGCTCGAGCTTGGCGCGCAGGTCCCACGGGATGGCCTTCACGACGGGCTCGAAGACTCGGGTCAGCCACTCGTGCGCGACCATCTCCTCGTCATCGCCGAGGCGCGAGATGCGCGCCCGGAACTCGTCCAGGTCGTTCAGGAGGCGCCGGGCCTGGTTCTCCTCGACGTCGAGACCGGTGAGGCGCAGGAGGCGGCGCTGATGATGGCCGGCGTCCACCACCTTCGGCTGGATCGACACCTTCGCGCCGTCGGCCGTCGCCTGGATCGACATCTCGCCGATGTCGAAGCCGAGGTCGTTCAGGCGCTGCACCCGCTCGGTGAGGCGCCACGCCTCATCCGCACCGAACGTCTCCTCGTCGGTGAGCGCGGCCCACAGCGCGCGGTACGACGACACGATGCCGTCCGCGACGGCGATCGCATCCACGCCGCCCTCGAGCCGTCCGCCCGCCGCCAGGTCCATGATCTCGCCGGCGATGTTCGTGCGGGCGACATCCAGGTCGTGGGCACGCTGCCCCGGTGTGAGCCCGCTCTCGTGCAGCTCACCGGTCTCGGCGTCCACGAGGTAGGCCGCGAACGCGCCGGCATCACGGCGGAACAGCGTGTTCGACAGCGACACGTCGCCCCAGAAGAATCCGACGTTGTGCAGCCGCACGAGCAGCACGGCGAGCGCGTCGACCAGACGCGTGGCGGTGTCGGGGCGGAGCACCTGGGTGAACAGGGCACGGTAGGGGAGGGAGAACTTCAGGTGCGCGGTGACCAGTGCCGCCGGAAGCGGCTCGCCGGATTCGTCGGTGCGGCCGGCGATCACCGCGACCCGCTGCACGCACGGCACGTCCAGCCGGTCGAGGTTGCCGAGCATGTCGTACTCGCGCCGCGCCATCGCCTCGGTCGTCTCCTTGATCGCCACGACGCGGCCGGACAGGTTCGCGAAGCGCACCAGGTGGCGTGAGATGCCCTTGGGCAGGTAGACGATGTGGTTCGACGGCCAGTCGGCCAGCGGCGTCGACCACGGCAGCGTCAGCAGGCCGGCGTCGACCCTGCTGGCCGTGATGCTCAGTGCGTCGGGCACGTCACCTCCGGATCGGATCGCTGCGCGGAAATGCGCAACGGCGCGGGGGAGTGATCCACCCGCGCCGTTGCGACGATATGTCAGGCCGAGACGACCGGCTTGTCGTTCAGGCGCTCGCCGGTCTCCAGGTCGAACGCGTGGACGTGGCCGGGGGCCGCCGCGAGGGTGACCGTGTCGCCCGCCATCGGGTGGCTGCGGCCGTCGACGCGTGCGACGATGTCGGTGCGCTTGCCGTTGATGTCGGTGTGGCCGTAGAGGTAGCCGTCCGCGCCGAGCTCCTCGACGAGGTCGACGACCACCGAGAGGCCGCGGCCGTCGGCGGGGCCGACGACGATGTCCTCGGGGCGGACGCCCACGGTCACCTGGCTGCCGTGCGCACGGCCGACCGTGTCACGGTCGAGCGCCACGACCTCGTCGCCGAAGCGCACGCCGCCCTCGGCGAGGTCCGCCGGGAACAGGTTCATCGCCGGCGAACCGATGAAGCCGGCGACGAAGACGTTGTTCGGCTTCTCGTACAGGTCACGCGGGGTGCCCACCTGCTGCAGGATGCCGTCCTTGAGCACCGCGATGCGGTCGCCCATCGTCAGGGCCTCGGTCTGGTCGTGCGTGACGTAGACCGTGGTGACGCCGAGGCGGCGCTGCAGCGACGCGATCTGCGTGCGGGTCTGCACGCGCAGCTTCGCGTCGAGGTTGGACAGCGGCTCGTCCATGAGGAACACCTGGGGCTGACGCACGATCGCGCGGCCCATGGCGACACGCTGACGCTGACCACCCGAGAGGGCCTTCGGCTTGCGCGTGAGGTACTGCTCCAGGTCGAGGAGCTTGGCGGCCTCGAGCACGCGCGCGGCGCGCTCCTCCTTGCCGATGCCGGCGATCTTCAGGGCGAAGCCCATGTTCTCGGCGACGGTCATGTGGGGGTACAGCGCGTAGTTCTGGAACACCATCGCGATGTCGCGGTCCTTGGGCGGCACGTCGGTGACGTCACGGTCACCGATCAGGATGCGGCCCGAGTTGACCTCTTCGAGGCCCGCGAGCATGCGCAGGGACGTCGACTTTCCACAGCCGGAGGGTCCGACCAGGACGAGGAACTCCCCGTCGCCGACCTCGAGGTTGAGCTTGTCCACAGCGGGGCGCGTGCCCCCGGGGTACAGGCGAGTCGCGTTGTCAAAGGTGACGGACGCCATGTTCTCTTCTCCTTCACCGGCAGGTACGTGCCGGACGATCCGTAGTGATGGATGAGCGGGGGCAACCCGCGCGCCCGCCATCGGGCGCAGGAACAGTATGACACGGCGCGCGCGAAGGCCGCGTCTGGGCATTTCCCAGGGTGGGTTACTAGCATCGTGGACGGCCGCCTTCCGTGCGGCAACCGCCGATCAATCGGCCAAATCTTCCGTCCCGAGAGGTTCCATGTCGAGCGACGAGTCATCGAACGCCGCGACCAGCGAGCGCCGCGACGCGGTGCGCGAGAAGGCGCAGCTGGTGAAGGCGCGACAGTCGCGGGCGCGCATCATCCGCCGCGTCTCGCTGGCGGTCGTCGCCATCGCCGTCGTCGTGGCCGCCGCGGTCGTGGTGACGTGGACGGTCTCCTCGAGCGCGTCCCGTCCGGTGATGAGCCCGGCCAACGTCGTCGACGACGGCTTCATGGTGACGGGTGTGACCGGCGTCGGGCTCGCCGGCGGCGAAGCCGACGCCGAAGCGGGTGAGGCGGCGGCGGCCACACCCACCGCCGAAGCCGCCCCCGAGGAGCAGCCGACGCCCACCGCGACGCCCACTGCCGCGCCGGCGGTCGACATCCGCGTGTACGTCGACTACCTCTCGACCGGCTCGCGCGACTTCCAGCTCTCCAATGTCGAGCAGCTGTCGGAGTGGGTCAGCGAGGGTGCCGCGACGCTGTCGTACTACCCGGTGGCGATGCTGACCGCCAAGTCCAACGGCACCAAGTACTCCCTGCGCGCCGCCGCGGCCGCGGCCTGCGTGGCGCAGCACTCCCCGGACTACTTCTTCGCATACAACAACGCGCTGCTCTCAGAGCAGCCCGACGTCGAATCGGACGGCTACACCGACACCGAGCTCGCCGATCTCGCCATCGCCTCGGGCGTCGACGGGCCCAAGGTCGTCCGCTCGTGCATCGAGAAGCAGTCGTACGTCTCATGGGCGCGCACCGCGACCGAGCGGGCGCTCAAGGAGCTGCCCGGCACCGACGGCGTCTCGCTGACGGGGACGCCCATGGTGCTCGTCAACGGCACGCAGTACGTCGGCGCACTGGACGACCCGAAGGAGTTCGCCCAGTTCGTGCTGACGGTCGCGAGCGATGCCTACTACAAGGCGACGCCGACCCCGACGCCCACGGCCACGCCCACACCGACGCCCGCATCCTGACGCCCGCCCGGTCGTCGGGCGCGCACCGCAGCCCGGTAGACTGAGCGCTCTGCCGGCTTGGCGCAATTGGTAGCGCACCTAACTTGTAATTAGGGGGTTACGGGTTCGAGTCCCGTAGCCGGCTCGGTGTCCGATTCCATCCTGTGGCCGGCTCAAGATCCGGCAAAGCAACGCGGAGTGGCGTAATACGCATGGCGATCCGTCGTCTCTTCGGCAGGAGCGGTGCCCGAGCCGCCCTGGGGGGAGACGCGTTGATCCTTCCCGGACGCGTGGAGGAGCGCCAAGACCAGCGCTCGGACCGATCGCGCGGTGAGAAGCACGCCCGTGCGCGCCCGGCGCCGCCGGCGGCGCCGAGCTCCTCCAGTCCGCGAGAGCCGCCTCGCCGGTTCCATCCGGCGGCGCTGGTCCTTCTCATGTGTCTGGCCGTGGCGGGGGCCTCCGCCCTTCTCGCGATCGCCGCAGGCGGTGCGCATGCCCACGTCGTGGCCCGGCACCCGGCTCCCGATTCCGCGACCGTTCCCGCCGGCACCGGGATCCACGCCCGGTTGGACATCGGGCGGCTGAGCCCCCGGCAGGAGTTCACCATCGCGGTCCTGCAGGACGGTGACGTCATCGCCGGACGCAGCACCCAGGACGGCGGAACGGTGTCGTTCACGCCCGACGCGCCGCTTCCCGTCGGACAGTACGCGGTGCAGGTGCAGACGCGGTCCTCCGAGGACGCCGTCGTGGACGCGTGGTCGTTCACCGTGCCGCCCGCGCCGGATCCCGCGCAGGGACTGGGCGGCAGCATCCTGCTGGTGGCACGCGAGCAGACGCGCGACGCCTACCTGGCCGAGATCCTTCGCGCCGAGGGTTTCACCGGCTTCGACACGGTCACGCCCGAGCAGGTGACCGATGACGCGCTCGCCGGCCATGCCGTCGTCCTTCTCGGCGCCGGCAGCGCGACAGGACCCCACGTCGCCGCCCTGGAGTCGTGGGTCCGAGGCGGCGGGGATCTGATCGCGATGAAGCCGCAGGGCCCGTTGTCGCAGCTGGCCGGACTGACGGCGACCGGCGAGACGCTCGCCGATGCCTATCTCGCGATCGACACGTCCCAGCCGCCCGGCGCCGGGATCACCGCCGGCCCGATGCAGTTCCACGGGGACGCGCTCGTGTACGAGGCCGCACCGACGAGCCGCATCGTCGCCGCGCTGACCGCCGACCCGCAGGGCCCCGGCGCGCTGCCCGCCGTGACGCTGACCGAAGTGGGCACCGCGGGCGGCCGGATCGCCGCCTTCAGCTACGACCTCGCCACCTCGGTGATGTACACGCGGCAGGGGGATCCGGCGAGGGCGGGGGAGGAGAACGACGCTCTCGCGCCCATCCGTGCGAACGATCTCTTCATGGGGTCCGACGGAGAGGCCGACTATCTGGACCTCTCGAAGATCGGCATCCCCCAAGCAGACGAGCAGATGCGGCTGCTGAGCAACGTGCTCATCGGACTGCACGCGGACACCTCGCCGCTGCCCCGGTTCTGGTACCTGCCTCACGGTGAGGAGGCCGCACTGGTCATGACCGCGGATGACCACGGGACGTGGGACGGCTCCGCACGGTTCTTCGACCGGATGCTCGCCGCCTCCGACCCAGGATGCGACGTGGATGCGTGGGAGTGCCCTCGCGCGACGACGTGGCTGTACCCGTCGACGCCGTTGGCCGCCGACGACGCCAGGAGCTACGCCGATGCGGGGTTCGATATCGGCGTGCACGTCACCACCGACTGCCGCGACTGGACCGAAGCGTCGCTCGATGCGGCGTTCGTCGCCTCGGTCCTGGACTTTCGGCGCCGCTTCCCCGCGCTCCCGCCCCAGACCGGTCATCGACTGCATTGCATCGCCTACAGCGACTGGCTGGGTCTGCCGGCGGAGCAGGAGCGATGGGGCATGCGACTCGACATGAACTACTACCACTGGCCGCCCGACTGGGTCGGAGAGGAACCCGGGTACCTCACCGGCTCGGCACTGCCCATGCGGTTCAGCGACCTCCACGGCCGGATGCTGAACGTCTTCCAGCAGGAGTCGCATCTGGTCAACGAGACATGGCTCGGATCAGCAGAGGCCATCGAGGGGCTCATCGCCGCCGCGCGGGATGATCGCGGATACTACGGCGCGTTCGGAACGCACTTCGACTTCAGCGACGACTTCGACCGCACGCTCATGGAGGCGGCGCTGCGTCTGGATGTGCCGATGGTCTCCGCGCAGCAGCTGCTCGAGTTCACCGAGGGGCGCGAGGCCTCGCGCTTCGACAGCGTCGTCCAGACGGGAGCGGGCGACATGTCCTTCGACGTGCGGGTGGACGCGCGCGTGCGGGGTCTGCTGCAAGGCATGCTGCCTCTGGAATCGGGGGGCCTGACGCTCACCTCGCTCACGGCGGACGGAGCGCCGGTCGACTACGAGGTCAGGCTGGTCAAGGGCATCCGCTACGCCTTCTTCGAGGCGGGCGACGTCCATTACGAGGCCGCCTACCGCTGAGCATCCATCAGCTCGTCACGCCGCCGGCGCGAAGGTGATCTCCACGGGCGTGGCGCCGGTCTCGCGGTCGAACGTGAGCGTGCCGCTGATCTGCGCCGTGCCGTCCGACGGCCCGATGGTGGCGGTGAAGGTCGTCCCGTCGCCCGCGCGGTTGAATTCCGCCAGATCGTCGCCCAGTCGGTCCAGCTGCGAGGCATCCCATCCGAACTCCGCGGACAGGCCCCGCAGGTAGGCCACGGCTCCCGGCCAGCCGCGGACGACGTCGGGCCGCAGCGTGACGGCGATGAGCCGGCCGTCCCGGGACGCCGCTGTGAGGCTCGCGATGTCGTCCAGCACGAACACGTCTTCACCGGCGGCGATGATCGCACGCACGGGACGGCGGAACTCCGCGGACTTGTCGCCGTCGGCAGGGAGCCCGAGCTCTGTGGCCGGCAGTCCGCCCTCGCCGACGCGCACGCGCACGATGCCCTCGACATTGACGTAGTCGAAGCCGGCGTCCGTGAGCATCGTCGATCCGTCGGCAGCCTTCTGATCCGCGGATGCCGCAGGCTGCTCCTGCGTCCACCACGACTGCTGGATCGCCATCGACGCCACGACGACACCCGCGATGATGACGGTGAGCACGGCCGCCGGAAGCCAGGCGAGCAGCGTGCGGGTGCGAGCGGAGACGGCCACGCTCCAGCGTAAACCGGACGTCGCCATGCGTCGCCTCGTGCCGGATGACGGCATCATGGGACGAGTGACCGAACGCCGCATGTCCGCCGCCGTCGCCCTCGGTTCGGCCGCGACCATCGGCATGCTCACCGCGATCCAGGCGCGCATCAACGGCACCCTCGGGGTGCGCCTGGAGAACGGCTTCGTCGCCGCCGTCGTCTCGTTCGGGTCGGGACTGGTGCTGCTGATCGTGCTGTCGGCACTCCTGCCGTCGGGACGCGCCGGATTCGCCCGGCTCGTCGCGGCGCTGCGCGAGCGCGACATCCCGTGGTGGATGCTGGCAGGCGGCGCCGCGGGCGCCTTCACGGTCGCCACACAGGGGCTGGCCGTCGGCGTCATCGGGGTATCCCTGTTCACCGTCGGCATCGTCGCAGGTCAGACGGTCAACGGGCTGCTGCTGGACCGCGTCGGCTTCGGGCCCGCGGGTGTGGTGGCGGTGACGGGACCACGACTGGCCGGAGGAGCGCTGTCACTGGCCGCCGTGGGCCTCGCGCTGGTCGGCGACGGGCTCTCCGAGGTGCCGCTGTGGATGCTCGTGCTGCCGTTCTTCGCCGGCATGGGCATCGCGTGGCAGCAGGCCACCAACGGCAGACTGCGCCAGCGGGTGGGCACGCCGCTCACAGCGACGCTCGTGAACTTCACCGGGGGGACGATCCTGCTCACGGTCGCCGCGCTCATCCATGTGTCGGTCACGCGCCCGCCGGCGGCATTCCCTCCGGATCCCTGGCTCTATCTGGGGGGCGCCATGGGCGTCGTCTACATCTTCATGGCGGCCGCGATCGTGCAGTACACCGGCGTGCTGCTGCTCGGCCTGGGCACCGTGGTCGGCCAGCTGGTGACCTCGCTCGTCCTGGACCTCGTGTGGCCCGCGCCGGCGTCGCCGGGGCTCGCGCAGCAGCTGGCCATGGTGGCCGTCGCGATGGCGTCGGTCGTCGTGGCAGTGGTGCCGTGGAGCCGCCGGCGACGCCGCTGAGTGCTCAGGCCCCCGTGGGCTGCGGCATCCGGGACAGGAAGGCGCGGCCGTCGACGTCCTTGCGGCGCTCGGGCCGCGACGACTCCGGCTTGCCGCCGACGTAGAGCCAGCCCAGCAGCTTCTCGTTCTTCGCCAGGCCGTGCGCCTTGGCGACGGGCTTGGATCGCGTGTAGTGGCCGGTGCGCCACATGACCCCCCACCCGGCCTCATCCAGCAGCAGGCTGAGCGCATGGCCGACCCCCGCGGCGACGGCCTCCTGCTCCCACTTCGGCACCTTGTCGCTCTTGCGGTAGCAGGCGACGATGGCGATGAGCAGCGGCGCGCGCAGCGGCTTGGACGAGGAGCCCTTTTCGCCGAGCGCCTTGTTGATGGCCCGGCCGAGGCGCTCGCGGTCGTCGCCGCGCAGCTCGATCAGCCGCCACGGCTGGAGCGACGAGTGGTCGGCGACGCGGGCGGCCGCGGACACGAGTCGCACCAGCTCCGCGTGCGTCGGCGCCTCGCCGGTCACCTTGGACCAGGAGCGCCGAGCGCGCATCGCCTCCAATGCCGGTCCCACGCGCCGGGGAGGAAGCGTGGGAACGGTCACGCACTCTCCTCGGGCGTGAAGCCGAGGGAGATCGAGTTCATGCAGTAGCGGTCGCCGGTCGGGGTGCCGAAGCCGTCGGGGAAGACGTGCCCGAGGTGGGAGCCGCAGGTGGCGCAGCGCACCTCGGTGCGCACCATCCCGTGGCTGCGGTCCTCCAGCAGCTCGACCGCCTCGGGGCGGACCGACTCGTAGAAGCTCGGCCATCCGCAGTGCGAGTCGAACTTCGTGCCGCTGCGGAACAGCTCCGCGCCGCACGCCGCACACGTGTACAGCCCGGCACGCTGCTCGTCCAGCAGCTCACCGGTCCACGGGCGCTCCGTCCCGGCCTGCCGCAGCACCGCGTACTGCTCCGGCGTCAGCTCGGCTCGCCACTGCTCCTCGCTCTTGTCGACGGCGTAGGTCATGAATCCTCCTCGTTCCCCTCCATTCAACCTCAGCGCTGGACGGGCCGCTCCGTCCGCGCTGGGCGTTCCCCGTGAGCGGCTCCGGTGCGTGAGGATGGCGGAGTGGGAACGGATGTGGTCGCCGTCGCGGAGCGCTACGCGCGGTTCGCCCGTGACGAGGCGCCAGGACGCTCCGAGCTGTACGCGGGATGGGCGGCCGGCGTCGCAGCCGACGAGGAGATCGCGGCGATCATCGCCCGCATCCCCGAGACCCGGCGACAGCCGCCGCTCGTCTTCGCCGTCACCCGCATGCTCGGCGCCCCGGAGCGCGACTTCGCATCGTGGGCGACATGGCTGCGAGCACATGCCGACGACGCCGTGGCGGAGGTCTCGGTGCGCAGCGTCCAGACGAACGAGCCGCAGCGCTGCGCGGCGCTGCTGCCGGCGCTGGCGACCCTCGACGGGCCGGTCGCTCTGCTGGAGATCGGGGCCAGCGCGGGTCTGTGCCTCTACCCGGACCGCTACTCGTACCGGTTCCGCCCGACCGACGCGGGCGACGTCGTGGCGCTGGATCCGCCCGGCGGGGCCTCGCCGGTGCTGCTGGGATGCACCGTGACCGGCGATCCTCCGCTGAGGATGCCCGACGTGGTGTGGCGGGCGGGCGTCGACCTGAGCCCCTTGGACGCGCGGGATGCCGCCGACCGCCGCTTCCTCACCGCGCTGGTGTGGCCGGGCGAGGAGGGCCGGGCTCAGCGCATCGAAGCCGCCCTCGACATCGCCGCGACCGATCCGCCGCTGCTCGTTCCCGGCGACGCCACCGACCCCGAGGTCCTGCTCGCGCTGATCGAGCGCGCGCCGGCCGGCGCGACCCTCGTCGTCACGACGCCCGGCGTCCTCCCGCACATTCCCCGCGCCGGCCGGGATCGCCTCCTGCGGACGCTTCGCGAACTGGACGCGGTCTGGATCTCCATCGACCCGCCCGGGCTGCACGACGCGTGGCGGCCTCCTGTGGACCCCGACGTGTGGAGCGGGTTCGTGCTCGGACGCGACGGCGTGCCGCTGGCCGCCGTGGATCCACTCGGCGGGTTCGTGGAGTGGCGCGCCGGCGGATCGGATGCCGCGGGCTAACGTAACCGCGTGCCCCTCAGTGACCGCGACCGCGCCATCCTCGATTTCGAGGCGGAATGGCGCCGGCACGCGGGCGCCAAGGAGGAGGCGATCCGCGCGGAACTGGGCATCTCGCCGGCGCGCTACTACCAGCTGCTCGGTCGGCTGATCGACACGGCCGAGGCGCAGGCGCACGACCCGATGCTGGTCAAACGCCTGCGGCGGCTGCGGGACGAGCGGCTCAAGGAGCGGCTCAGCCGCGCCGCCGACGCGCGCTGACACGCGCACGGTTCCTCCGGTCCGGCCCGGTAGCATCGTCGGGTGCCGAGTTCGACCTTCCCGCGGGATCGCTTCGACGACCTCCCGGACGCAGACCGAGTCGGCGCACATCGAGCGGAGAATCCGCGCATGCGCGGCTGGGTCGTGCTGCTGTGGGCCGCGCTCGCGACGGTGGTGCTGATCGCGGTCGGCATCTTCGGCACGCTGCTGGCCTCCGGCCGCATCGAACTGGGTCCCGAGCCGACCGCGACGCAGACCCCGGTGCCGCAGGTCACTCCCGTGGTCGACACCTCGTACCACGTGCTCGTCCTCAACGCCACGCCCGAGCAGGGCCTGGCCACGCAGACGAAGGATGACATCGTCTCCGCAGGCTGGCTCGCCGACGCCGTGACTGCGGGCGAGGCGGGATCCGAGGACTTCCCGACCACGACGGTGTTCTACCTCAACCCCGAGGACGAGGGCGCGGCCGCGGGCCTGGCCGGCGTGATCGGCGGAGCGGCGATCGAGCAGAGCGACGCCTACCAGCCGGCGCAGCCCGATGCCCGGCAGCTAACCGTCGTCATCGGGCTGGACCGCACCGCCGCCGGGCAGACGCCGGCGCCCACTCCCTGACCGTTCCGAGGGGCCGCCCGGCGTGAGTGTTTCCGCCGGGTAAACAGTTGTGTTCCCGCGCGTCAACAAGTGGCGAAAACCCGGGAACGCGCCGCGGCCGGTGCATACGATGAAGCCCAGTACCGCCGGCAACAGGAGATTTCGCATGACCCAGGGCACCGTCAAGTGGTTCAACGCCGAGAAGGGCTTCGGTTTCATCACCGGCGCCGACGGCCAGGACGTCTTCGTCCACTACTCGAACATCGACATGACCGGTTTCCGCGTCCTCGAAGAAGGACAGGCCGTGGAGTTCACCGTCGGCGCGGGTCAGAAGGGCCCGCAGGCGGAGTCGGTGCGCGTCGTCGCCTGAGCCGGATCGAAGAAACGGGATGCCGCGAGGCATCCCGTTTCCGTGCGTTTCGGCGTCCGTCCCCGTGGCTTGCACTCGGTAGGTGCGAGTGCCAGAATGATTTAGCACTCGCTATTGTTGAGTGCTAACACCCAAAGCCAACGTTCCGGAGGGACGACACACACATGGCAAAGATCATCGCTTTCGACGAGGAGGCCCGCCGCGGTCTCGAGCGTGGCCTCAACACGCTGGCCGACGCCGTCAAGGTGACCCTCGGCCCGCGCGGTCGCAACGTCGTGCTCGAGAAGAAGTGGGGCGCCCCCACCATCACGAACGACGGTGTCTCGATCGCCAAGGAGATCGAGCTCGACGACCCGTACGAGAAGATCGGCGCGGAGCTCGTCAAGGAGGTCGCCAAGAAGACCGACGACGTCGCCGGTGACGGCACCACCACCGCGACCGTCCTCGCTCAGGCGCTCGTGCGCGAGGGCCTGCGCAACGTCGCGGCCGGCGCCGACCCCATCTCGCTCAAGCGCGGCATCGAGAAGGCCGTCGCGGCCATCACCTCGGAGCTGCTCGCCGGCGCCAAGGAGGTCGAGTCGAAGGACCAGATCGCCGCCACCGCGTCGATCTCGGCCGCTGACGCCGAGATCGGCCAGCTCATCGCCGAGGCCATCGACAAGGTCGGCAAGGAGGGCGTCGTCACGGTCGAGGAGTCGCAGACCTTCGGCACCGAGCTCGAGCTCACCGAAGGCATGCGCTTCGACAAGGGCTACATCAACCCCTACTTCGTCACGGACCCGGAGCGCCAGGAGGCGGTCTTCGAGGACCCGTACATCCTGATCGCGAACCAGAAGATCTCGAACATCAAGGACCTTCTGCCCATCGTCGACAAGGTGATCCAGGACGGCAAGGAGCTCGTCATCATCGCCGAGGACGTCGAGGGTGAGGCGCTGGCCACCCTGGTGCTCAACAAGATCCGCGGCATCTTCAAGTCGGTCGCCGTCAAGGCCCCCGGCTTCGGCGACCGCCGCAAGGCGCAGCTGCAGGACATCGCGATCCTCACCGGCGGCCAGGTCATCACCGAGGAGGTCGGTCTCAAGCTCGAGAACGCCACCCTCGACCTGCTCGGCCGTGCGCGCAAGGTCATCGTCACCAAGGACGAGACCACGATCGTCGAGGGTGCCGGCGACACGGCGCAGATCGAGGGCCGCGTGACCCAGATCCGCCGCGAGATCGAGAACACCGACAGCGACTACGACCGCGAGAAGCTCCAGGAGCGCCTCGCCAAGCTCGCCGGCGGCGTGGCCGTCATCAAGGCGGGCGCGGCCACCGAGGTCGAGCTGAAGGAGCGCAAGCACCGCATCGAGGACGCCGTCCGCAACGCGAAGGCGGCCGTCGAGGAGGGCATCGTCCCCGGTGGTGGCGTCGCGCTCATCCAGTCCGGCAAGAAGGCCTTCGAGTCGCTCGAGCTCTCGGGCGACGAGGCGACCGGTGCGAACATCGTCAAGGTCGCGATCGAGGCTCCGCTGAAGCAGATCGCCCTCAACGCCGGTCTCGAGCCGGGTGTCGTGGCGAACAAGGTCGCGGAGCTCCCGGCCGGCCACGGCCTCAACGCGGCGACCGGCGAGTACGGCGACCTCTTCGCTCAGGGCATCATCGACCCGGCGAAGGTGACGCGCTCGGCGCTGCAGAACGCCGCGTCGATCGCCGGCCTCTTCCTCACCACGGAGGCCGTCGTCGCCGACAAGCCGGAGAAGGCTGCCGCCGCTCCGGCCGACCCCACGGGCGGCATGGACTTCTGATCCAGCCCACACAGGTCGACCGACTGCACCGATGGGCCCCTCCTCCGGGAGGGGCCCATCGGCGTCTGTGCGGCGTCAGCGGAACAGGCTCGCCGCGGCCAGCTCCGTGTCGGCGTACTGCTGTGCCGCGGCAGAGAGGGCCGCATTGATCCCGGCGAGCGAGTCCTCGACCTGTCGCTGAGTCGCCCGCCACTGGTCCACGACCGTATGGAAGGCGACGGAGGCGGATCCGGTCCACGAGCCCTGCAGCTGTGTCAGCTGCGCGAGCATCGCGTTGGACTCGGCCTGCAGCCGGTCGATCGTGCCCCGCACGGCCGCGGTGCTGGCCAGCACCGCGTCACTGTCGACGGAGAAGACGGCCATCGTGCTCCTTTCCGGGTCCGGGCGCATGCCGGACCTCCTGTCGGAAAGCTAGAGCGGGCGCAGCTGGCGCTGCGGTGCGCAACCGGGCTCGGTGGACCGCGACCGGATGGCGTGGGATGTGGAGGAGCCCGCGCGCGAGGACGCGGAGGCAGTGGCTTCAGGACCGGCCCGACGGTCCCGTCGTGCGCGGGCGTGCCAGAGGCTGCGTCTCGAGGTCGACGTGCTCTGCGGCATCCCGCTGCGCGGCCAGGGGCAGCGCGACCCGGAAGGTCGCCCCGCCGCCGGGGGTGTCGCGCACGTCGACCGTGCCGTGCAGCGCTTCCACGATCGACGCCACGATGGACAGGCCCAGGCCCGATCCGCCGGTCTCGCGGGTGCGCGAGGTGTCGGCCCGCCAGAAGCGCTGGAAGATCTTGTCCTTGATCTGGTCGGGAACGCCCTCGCCGTGGTCGATCACCTCGATCCAGCCCATGCGTGCGCGGGTGTCGACTCCGACGCGCAGCTCGATGGGGGAGTCGTCGGCGGTGAAGCGGCGGGCGTTGCCCAGGAGGTTCGTCACCACCTGCCGGATGCGGTTCTCGTCTCCCAGCACGATGGGAAGCAGCGGCTCGGATGGATCCGGATGCTCCGCCGGCGCGAGCGCAGCCATCTGGCCGGTGGGAATGCCGTCGGTCTCGCTCCCCGGTGCCGGCTTGGAGCGGCGGCGCAGGAGCGACAGGGTGGCGCCGGCACGGGCGATCGCGGAGGGACTGCCCGGCCGCCGCTTGTGCTCGGGTTCGGCGGCCGGCGACGTGTCCTCGCGCTCGGCCGGCTCATCGTCGACGACCGTGGTGTCGATGGCCGTGACGGGCCGCATCGGCGAGGCGGCGCGCACATCCAGGGCGGCATCGCGGGCGATGGGGCGCAGATCGACCGGAGCGATGACGACGTCGCGACGCTCGTCGAGGCGTGCCAGAGCGAGCAGGTCCTCCACGAGCAGGCCCATCCGGATCGCCTCCTTCTCGATGCGATCCATCGACTGGGCGATGTCCTCGTCGCCGCGGACGGCTCCCATGCGGTACAGCTCCGCGTAGCCGCGGACGGTCACCAGCGGCGTGCGCAGCTCGTGGCTGGCGTCGCCGATGAACCGGCGCATCTGCCGCACCGTCGCGTCGCGCTGGGAGATGGCCGCGTCCACACGGTCGAGCATGGCGTTGATCGCCGTCTTCAGGCGGCCGACTTCGGTTGTGGTCGGTTCGATGTCGGTCATCCGCTGGCTGAAGTGGCCCGCCGCGATGGCGTCAGCGGTGGACTCCACCTGGCCGAGACTGCGGAAGGTGAGGGTCACCAGGCCCCGGGTCGCGAAGGCGCCGACGACGATCGTGATGATCGCGAGGATGGTGTAGATCCCGAGGAAGGTCGCGACCACCTGATTCACCGGAGCGACCGGCACGGCGACCAGCTGCGGCAGCAGGATGCCGCCGGGCGCCTCGAGCGGAGCCACGCTGGCGCGGAAGCGGGCGCCCGTCGCGGCATCCTGCAGCTCGAACGCTCCGGTGCCTTCGGTGTAGGCCCTCTCGAGGGAGAACTCGGGCGGGAAGTCTGGGTCGGGGCCGCCGCCCCCTGCGGAGGCCAGGAACCTGCCCGGAGCCGCCGCCTGGTACAGCGCGACGTGGTAATCCGAGCGCGGCACGTCGGTCTTCGCGCGCGCGGTGATGTCGTCATCGACGGTCTCGATGTCGAAAAGATTCACGCCGATCTCGGTCGTCGCGACCTGCTGCACGGTGCTGTCGAGGTTCGCGATGAGGGCGGTGCGAAGGAACAGCGTCGCGCCCGCGCCGGTGCCGATGAGACCCAGCGCGAGCACGGCGACGGTCACCCCGGTGACCTTCGCGCGCAGGCTCGTGCCTCGCCACCACCGGGTGACCATGTCGGGCTTGTCTGCCAGCTCGGTCGCCCCCTTCGCTCGGCGCCCGTCAGGCGGTCTTGCCGGCCTTCAGCATGTAGCCGAAGCCGCGCTTGGTCTGGATGAGCGGCTCCGAGGCGTGCGGGTCGATCTTGCGCCGGAGGTACGAGATGTAGCTCTCCACGATGCCGGCGTCGCCGTTGAAGTCGTACTCCCACACGTGATCGAGGATCTGCGCCTTCGACAGCACGCGGTTGGGGTTGAGCATGAGGTAGCGAAGCAGCTTGAACTCCGTGGGGCTCAGGTCGATCGACACGTCGCCCACCTGCACGTCGTGCGTGTCCTGATCCATCGTCAGCTCGCCGGCGCGGATCACCGACTCCTCGTCGGCCTGCATGGTGCGGCGCAGGATCGCCTGGATGCGGGCGACGATCTCGTCGAGGCTGAACGGCTTGGTGACGTAGTCGTCGCCGCCGGCGTTGAGGCCGGTGATCTTGTCCTCGGTCTCGTCCTTGGCGGTGAGGAACAGGATGGGCGCGGTGTATCCGGCGCCGCGGAGTCGCTTGGTGACGCTGAACCCGTTCATGTCGGGAAGCATGACGTCCAGGATGATGAGGTCCGGTTCCTCTTCCAGCACGGCCGAGATCGTCTGGGCGCCGTTGGAGACGGCGCGCACCTGGTAACCGGCGAATCGCAGGCTCGTGATCAGCAGATCCCGGATGTTCGGCTCGTCGTCCACGACGAGGATGCGCGGTGCGGTCATGCCCTCATTATGTCGAGGGTTGGCATGCGCTGGCTGGATATCGACCGGAACGGCCCGATACGGGGGGTTCAGGCCGCGAGGCAGCCGCGTACCGCAACCGCGACGCTCTCCCGCACGGGCGCAGTCGGATCCACGCTCAGCCGGTGCAGGACGATGCCGTCGCTGAACGCCATGAAGGCGTGAAGCGCGGCGTCCGGATGCCGTGCGCCGAGTGCGACGAGGAGGTTCCTGGCCCACGCCGCCATCCCCTCCCGCTGCGCGCGCAGTGGGGCGAAGAGCTCAGGCTCGGCCGCTGCGTCGAGGAAGAGGGCGTATCGCGCGCGCGTGCGCACCGCGTGCGGGCCGGTGAGGAGTTCGATGGCGGCGCTGTACACGTCGATGAAGCCGTCGAGGTCGTCGAACGGCTGCGAAAGGACGGCGCCGATGTCGCGCGTCTCCTGCTCGGCGATCCAAGCGGTGACGCCGGACAGCAGGGCGGCGCGCGTGCGGAAGTGGTTCGAGGTCGAGCCGCGGGGGAGACCCGCGTGGTCGTCCACCCGGGCATGGGTGAGAGCGCGGATGCCTTGATCGCCTACGAGCCGCACGGCGGCATCCAGGGCGCGTTCGCGGGTGGTCGGCACGAGGCGAGCGTAGCAGGCGGACTACACCTATAGTGACTCGGAACTATAAGCGTAGTAGAATTCGTACGAAACACATCCACCACAGAACTGGAGGGCATCATGGACGCTGCACAGTCGCGTCCCGCTTCCACCGCCCGCTCCGCGAACCGGTCGCCCGCCGTGGCCCCACCGGACATGCCGGTGGTGGCGGGGTTCGGCCACCTGTTCATCGAGACTCCCGGTCTGACGACCCACGTGGCGACCGCCGGCGAGGGGGAGCCGGTCGTGATGCTTCACGGCTTCCCGGAGCACTGGTGGCAGTGGCGCACCGTCGGCGCGGGACTCGCGAAGCGCTATCGCGTGATCTGTCCCGACCTGCGTGGTGCGGGATGGACGCGTGCGGAGGTACGGGGCATGACGCGCCTGACCCAGCTGGACGACCTCCTCGCCCTCATGGATGCCATGCAGCTGGAGCGGGTACGACTCGTCGCACACGACCTGGGAGCACTCACCGCGGCGCACCTGGCGTATGCGCATCCCGAGCGCGTGCAGGCGATGGTGATCCTGTCTGTGCCGCCGCCGTTCATGCCCATCACCGTCGGAATGGTCCCCGCCATGCGCCACATCCCGCCGCTGCTGTTCCATCGCCGGGGCCGGTCCATCGCGCACCTGTTCGAGCCGCCGTACGTGGCGAGGCCGATGTCCCCGGCGACCGTCGAGACGTACCTGGCGCCGCAGCGACGCCCCGAGATCGATGCGGCGACCAACGAGATCTACCGGTGGCTCGTCTTCTCGGAGATGCCCCGCATGGCAGGCGGCAGCTATCGCAGGCAGAGGCTGCGCGTTCCGGCACTGTACGCCTTCGGATCGAAGGACAGGCCGCTCACCGCGGAGTTCGTCCGCGAGCACTGCGGCGACACGGCGCGGTACGCCGACCATGTCGAGTTCGTGGAGGCCCCGGACGCCGCGCATTTCATGACGGACGACAACCCGCACGCAGTCGAGGCGCTGATCCGGGACTTCTTCGAGCGGATGGGGCGTCAGGCCGCCTGAAGCTGGTCGGCGTCGAGGATCGTGTACGCGTAGCCCTGCTCGGCGAGGAAGCGCTGACGGTTCTGCGCGAAGTCCTGGTCGACCGTGTCGCGCGCGATCAGCGTGTAGAAGCTCGCCGTGTGACCCGACTGCTTCGGACGCAGCAGGCGGCCGAGGCGCTGGGCCTCCTCCTGGCGCGAGCCGAACGATCCCGACACCTGAATGGCGACGGATGCCTCCGGCAGGTCGATCGAGAAGTTCGCGACCTTCGAGACCACCAGCACGCTGATCTCGCCTTCACGGAACGCCTGGTACAGCTGCTCGCGCTCGTCGACCGGCGTCTGCCCGGTGATCTTCGGCGCGTCCAGCGCCTCGGCGAGGACGTCGATCTGGTCCAGGTACTGCCCGATGATGAGGATGCGCTCGCCGGCGTGGCGCTCCACCAGCCGGCGCACGACGCCGATCTTGGCCGGCGCCGTGGCCGCGAGACGGTAGCGGTCCTCGTCGGCGGCGGCGGCGTACTCGAGGCGGTCACCGGCGGGAAGGTCGACGCGGACCTCGTAGCAGACGGCCGGCGAGATGAACCCCTGCGCCTCGATCTCCTTCCACGGGGCATCGAAGCGCTTCGGGCCGATGAGGCTGAACACGTCGCCCTCGCGCCCGTCCTCGCGCACGAGCGTCGCCGTGAGGCCCAGGCGGCGGCGCGCCTGCAGATCGGCCGTGAGCTTGAAGACGGGAGCGGGAAGCAGGTGGACCTCGTCATAGACGATCAGGCCCCAGTCCAGGGCGTCCAGCAGCGCCAGGTGGGCGTACTGTCCTTTCCGCTTCGCGGTGAGGATCTGATAGGTCGCGATCGTGACCGGCTTGATCTCCTTGGCCTGTCCCGAGTACTCGCCGATCTCCTCGGGCGACAGCGACGTGCGCTTGAGCAGCTCGTCGCGCCACTGCCGGGCGCTGACGGTGTTCGTGACGAGGATGAGCGTCGTCGTCTTGGTCTCCGCCATGGCGCCGGCGCCCACGAGCGTCTTGCCGGCACCGCAGGGCAGCACCACGACACCGGACCCGCCCTCGGTGAACGTGTCGACCGCCTGACGCTGATACGGGCGCAGGTGCCACCCGTTCTCAGCCAGATCGATCGGATGCGGCGTCCCGGGGGTGTACCCGGCGAGATCCTCGGCGGGCCAGCCGATCTTGAGCAGCTCCTGCTTGATCTGGCCGCGGGCCCACGCATCGATGACGAAGGTGTCCTGTGAGGGATGCCCGATGAGCAGCGGCTGGATCCGCTTGTTCTTCGTCACCTCGGCCAGGACCGCGGCATCCGACGAGCGCAGGATCAGCTCGCCGTCGTCGTTGCGCTCGATGACCAGGCGACCGTATCGCCCGACGGTCTCGGCGATGTCGATCGAGACCGACGGCGGCACGGGGAAGCGCGACCAGCGGTCGAGGGTCGCCAGCATGTCCTCGGCGTCGTGTCCGGCCGCCCGCGCGTTCCACAGGCCGAGCCGCGTGATGCGGTAGGTGTGGATGTGCTCGGGGGCGCGCTCAAGCTCGGCGAAGATCGCCAGCTCGTGGCGGGCGCTCTCCGCATCGGGATGGGCGACCTCGAGCAGCACGGTGCGATCGCTCTGGACGATGAGGGGGCCGTCAGCCATAACGGACCAGTCTACCGGCGCGACCGGGTGGCCGGTTCTGCCCGGCGGCGGATCAGACGGCGTGCACGCTCACGATGCTCGACACGGGGAGGGTGCGCTCGATGTCGGCCGCCCTGTCCCGTCCGCGCAGGCGACCGCCGCCGAGGCCCGCCGCTTCGAGTCTGAGCGACCTCTCGGTGCCGTCGGGCATGCGCACGACCACGACGATCTCGGCCCTGGTGCGCACCGCCTGCTCCAGCGCGCGCCCGAGCCACGCCTCCTCGCCGTCGGTCCCGTGACCGCTGCGCAGGGTGGCGATCAGTCGCCCGTAGTCCTCGGCGGGAGACGTTCCTGCGGCGGCCGCCGGGTCGCCCTCGCGGCGGTTCACCCCCACGGGCCGCCCCGACGCATCCAGCGCGACGACGGGGTACCGGGCGTCGGCGAGCGTCCAGTACACGGCGTCGCGCGCGACGCGCGAGGTCAGCGCGCCGTCGTCCGGCAGCAGTCCCAGCGGGCGCAGCGCCTGATCGACGGCCATGGTGTCGAGCATGCCGGCGTCGGTGCTCTCCACGCGGGTGCGCCCGGACGCGTCGTCCGCGCGTACGCGCACGAGTCCATGCCGAGCCGCGGTGCTGTCGATGAGGTATTCCAGCGGCTGAGGGATGCCGGTGAGCGAGATCCGCGCGAGGAACTCGCGGATCGAGGCGGCGGTCTCGCCCTCCGTCATGCCGGCGCCGAGGGACTCCGCCGTGAAGCGGTACGTGGACGCCTGCGCGCGCGACTCGCGGTGGGCGATCGCCCGCAGGCGCAGGTCGAGGGCAGGCGCCAGGGGACCGGGGGCGATCGCGGTCAGATCGGCCTGGAGGTAGACGCGGTCGATCTCGGCGGGAAGGTGCTGCGCCATCGAGGAGGCATCCGCCGGGGCGCCCCGACGCAGGGGCGCGGTCCACGCGAACTCGGCCCCGTCCGCGCCGAACACACCCCACAGGGTCCCGATGCGCTGGAGTCGCGCAGCGCGGTCCGGCCAGGAGGCATCCAGCGGATACGCGCCGGGCCACGACCCGGGCGGCTGGAAGCCGCCGTCCCCGGTGCGCAGGCCCTCCGGCAGGCTCGCTCGGAAGCCCTCGGCGATGACCGTCCAGCGGGCGCCGGTCGCCGCCCTCAGCCACTGTTCACCGGCCTCGGTCACGAGCCATTCCCGGTCCCGAGGGGCGGCGAGCCCCGCCGCCGCGGCGGACAGGAGCAGATCCTCCAGATCATCGGGCGACGCCAGCGCGCCGCTCTCGGTGAGGCGCTTGCGGTCGGCGGCGCTCACCGCGCCGGTCCCCGTCCGGGCGAGCGGCGTGTGCAGGGTCGCCAGCAGGACGTCGGCGAGCGACCCGGCCGTCGAGAACGCCCGCTCGGCCGCCGCCGCGGCAGCGTGCGGATCGGCCTCCGGCGGTGCGCTCCCGTGCTCGGCCGGCGTGAACGCCTCGGGATGGGATGCCCGCGCCGCGTCGATGCGGTCCCGCACGGGGCCGTAAGGTCGCCCCGACTCGTCGACGAGCAGCAGATCGGCGGTGGGGCCCTCGGCGGGAGCCGCGCCGTCCGCGAGCGCGATCAGCGTGGTGCGGTCGAGGCGCGTGAGGGCGCGGTCGATGGACGAGGCATCCAGCAGCCCTTCCGCGGCGTCGAAGAAGTCGTGCCATGAGGCGGACGGGAGGACGCCGCGCGCCGCGAGAGTCTCGGCCAGCGCCGCATCGTCACGGGCCGCCAGCCTCGTCGCCAGTGCACGCGCGTCCGAGATCACTCAGCTCCCTCGGTTGGCTCGCGCCCTCCGCACGAAGCTCATGATGAGCACAGCCAGCATGAGCGCGAAGGCGACGATGGGCGCGACGTACACCAGGACGCCGACGAGGGGCCAGATGCCCGTGCGCATGTCGGCATCAGCCGACGAGGCGATCATGATCGCGAAGAAGCTGACGATGGAGAGCACCAGCAGGCCCAGCGACATGAACGCCAGGATGCGGTCGATCCGACGGACGGGGACGTCCTCGTTCGATGACTTCGTGCTCATCCGTCCCAGCCTAGCGGCTGCCGTCATCGGAAGGGCGTGCTCGCACCCGGTGCCGTAGGCTGGTGCGGTGGGGACCGAGCTCCCCGCATTCGTCATGCTTTGGTTCGCCGGCGCCCCGACAGGGGCGCCCGTTTTCAGTGAGGTCTTGATGCCCACCGGCAAGGTCAGGTTCTACGACGAGGAGAAGGGGTTCGGCTTCATCACCTCCGATGACGGCCAGGACGTCTTCCTGCACGCCACCGCCCTGCCCGCCGGCACGCCTGCTCCGAAGTCCGGCACGCGGCTCGAGTTCGGCGTGGCCGAAGGCAAGCGCGGCCCGCAGGCGCTGTCGGTGCGCGTGCTCGAGGCGCCCGTGAGCCTCGCCAAGCGCACGCGCAAGCCCGCCGACGACATGGCGATCATCGTCGAGGACCTCGTGAAGCTGCTCGACAACATCGGCGGAGACCTGCGGCGCGGCCGCTACCCCAGCGGCTCGCACGCCAAGAAGGTCGCGGCCGTCCTGCGCAAGGTGGCGGATGAACTCGACGCCTGACCCGGTCGGGGACGACACGCCCCAGGCGGACGTCTCGCCGGCCACCGATGCCGTGGACGAGGCTGCGCCTGCGGACCAGGCTGCTCCTGCGCGAGAGGCTGCTGGTGAGGGAGACGCCGAGGCCGCGAACGACGCGGAGCCCGAGCCGGCCGATGCTGCCGGCGAGGCCGCCTCGCGCGACGAGGTCCTGCCCGACCCCGTGCTGCTGGAGGCGCACGACCTCGCCCTCGCGGCACTGCGGGAGATCACGCCGGAGGCCACGATCGGTGTGCCGGCGGGATACCGCGTGGAAGCCGACGGGGTCGTCTCGCTGCGGTTCACGAACCGTCTCGCCGGGTATCCGGGCTGGTTCTGGACAGTGAGCCTCGCGCGTGTCGAAGGCGCAGAGCCCACGGTCCTCGAGGTCGAGCTGCTCCCGGGCGATGGCGCGCTTCTCGCGCCGGAATGGGTTCCGTGGGCGGTGCGCCTGGCGGAGTACCAGGCCGCGCAGGCGGCGGCCGCCGAGGCGGCCCAGTCGGAGCCGACTGAGGACGATGTCGAGACGGACGAGGATCTCGACGACGTCGATGACCTCGATACGTCCGACTTCGACGACGACGGATCGCCGATCCTGCATGCCGGTGACGTCGACGGTGTCGACATCGACGAGCTCGCCGAGGCAGACGACGAGGCCGACGAGGACGACGACGAGTCCGACGAGGACGACGACGAGTCCGACGAGGACGACGACGACTTCGACGAAGACTTCGACGACGAGGACGACGACGAGTCCGACGAGGACGACGACGAGGACGACGAGGACGACGAGTCTGACCTGTCCGACGAGGACGACGACTTCGAAGACGACGACGAGTCCGATGGTGACGACGAGGAGGACCGGCGGTGACTCGCTGATCCGCTGAAACGTCAGAGGGTGGGCGTCCCGCGCGGGACGGCCCACCCTCTTCTCGTTGGATCGGTGAGGGGATCCGCTGGTTCAGCTCATGCGCTCGACGGTGTAGTCGATGCAGCGGATGAGCTGTCGCACGTCGTCCGGCTCGATCGACACGAACGTCGCGATGCGCAGCTGATTGCGTCCGAGCTTGCGATAGGGCTCGGTGTCGACGATGCCGTTGGCGCGGAGGGTCGCGGCCACGGCGGCGGCATCCACCGACTCGTCGAAGTCGACGGTCACGACGACCGGGGAGCGGTCGGCGGGGTCGGCGACGAAGGGCGTCGCGTAGCGGGATGCCTCGGCCCACTCGTACAGCGCTTGGGAGGATTCGCGGGTGCGGGCATCCGCCCAGGTCAGACCGCCGTTGCCGTTGATCCACCGGAGCTGCTCGTCGAGCAGGAAGAGCGTCGCGAGAGCCGGCGTGTTGAGCGTCTGGTTCAGGCGCGAGTTGTCGAGCGCCTGCTTGAGGCTCAGGAACTCGGGGATGTAGCGATCCGACGCCGCACGACGCTCGATGCGTTCGATGGCGGCGGGGGAGACGACAGCGAACCAGAGGCCGCCGTCGGAGCCGAGGTTCTTCTGCGGCGCGAAGTAGTACACGTCCGTCTCGGTCACGTCGAAGTCGATGCCGCCCGCGGCGCTGGTGGCGTCGATCACGGTCAGCGCGCCCTCGTCGCCGTGGACGCGCTGAATCGGGGCGGACACGCCGGTCGAAGTCTCGTTGTGCGGCCACGCGTAGACGTCGACGCCCTCGATGGGCTCAGGGGCGGTGCGCGTTCCGGCGGGCACCTCGCGGACATCGGGCGCAGTCAGCCAGGGCGCCTTGGCGGCCTTGGCGAACTTGCCGCCGAACTCGCCGAACACGAGGTGCTGACTGCGGTCGTCGATGAGGCCGAAGGCCGCGGCATCCCAGAATGCCGTCGAGCCGCCGTTCCCGAGGATGACCTCGTAGCCCTCGGGTGTCCGGAACAGCTCCGCGACACCGGCGCGCACATCGCCGACGAGGTTCTTGACCGTCGCCTGGCGGTGCGAGGTGCCCATCAGCGCGGCACCGCGGGCTGCCAGCGCGTCCAGGTGCGCCGGGATGATCTTCGACGGCCCGCACCCGAACCGTCCGTCGGCGGGCAGGATGTCGCGGGGGAGCTCGATGTGGGGCATCCTCCGATTCTAGAGAGCGCGCCTCCCTGCCTCGGACGGATGCCTCGCGTCGGTGCCGGTCGCGCCACACGATCTCCCAGCAGGAGATGTGCGCGTGCACAGGAGGGATGAGGCCGAGTCCTCCTGCGGAACGCGACAAGTCCTGTGGGCGTCGCATCCTCCACAGGTGGCCGCCCGGCGCGGCTCTGCACGAGATCGGGGTGGCCGGCTCGACGCAGGCGGCGGCGCGCCGATGCTCGGGTGCGTGAACCGGATCGTCGACGCCGTAGCGCGGCAGGGCGGCGTGGTGCGCACGAGCGCACTAGACATCGCGCACGACGCCGCCCTCATGCTGCTGGGGTATCGCGTGATCCGCGTCACCTCTGTGCAGGTGACCCAGCGGTGGCACGAGGTCCAGGACCTCATCATGCGCGCCGTCGCTCAGGGGCTCCATCGCGCTGTCTGAGCACCGCGTCGCGGCATCTCGACAGGAGATGTGGCCCCGTACAGGAGAACCGCCCGGGAAAGGTCCTGTGCAAGAGCGCATCTCCTGCTTCGGACGGATGCCTCGAGTCGGGCCGTCCGCGGCAGAAGATAGGCTGTCATCAGCCCCTTCCACAGCGAGGACACCGCGATATGACCGACCTGATCGACACCACCGAGATGTACCTGCGCACGATCCTCGAGCTCGAAGAGGAGAACATCGTGCCGCTGCGTGCGCGCATCTCGGAGCGGCTGGGACACTCCGGACCCACGGTGTCGCAGACGATCGGCCGCATGGAGCGCGACGGCCTCGTCGTCGTCTCGGAGGACCGCCGACTCGAGCTCACCGACGCGGGCCGGCAGAAGGCCGTCGACGTCATGCGCAAGCACCGGCTCGCGGAGCGACTGCTCTCCGATGTCATCGGACTTGACTGGGCCTACGTGCACGACGAGGCCTGCCGGTGGGAGCACGTCATGAGCGAGCAGGTCGAGCGACGGCTCGTGGAGCTGCTGGGGCATCCCACCGAGTCTCCGTACGGCAATCCCATCCCGGGCCTCGATCAGCTCGGCGACATCCCGGCCAACGGCTTCGAGCAGGGCGTGGTGGGACTGGTGCGCCGCCTGAACGACGCGGGGGAGCCGATCACCGGCACCGTGCGTCGTCTCGCCGAGCCCGCGCAGGTCGACCCGGAGCTGCTGCAGCAGCTGAAGAACGCCGGCGTGGTCCCCGGCGCGACCGGCGACTACCGCTACAGCGAGGGCTACGTGCTCGTGCAGATGGAAGGCAGCGACGAGGGGCTCGAGCTCCCCGTCGAGGTCGCCTCGCACATCTTCCTCGTCGACGACCGCCGCTGACGGCCAGGCGGTGCGCCCGAGTCGCCCAGGACTCTGCCAGGCGCGGAGCGTGACATATTCGTTACCTTCCGGTAGCCTCGGAAAGTCCACCAGGCGAGAAGCCCGCCAACGGACCCCGCGCGGATTGCCTCTCACGGCTCGTCGTCCACGCGTGGTGAAGCCCGCACACCGTGCCCCGAACACCGAGTGCTGACGAGCCAGCGCCACCCGGCGCAGAGGCGCCGGAGGAAAACTTGGCTGAACACAACGATTCGCTCGCGAGCGAACCCGACAACGACGCGACGAGTCTCACCCGACGTGCACGAAGCCGTCGCACGGCGTCCCGCCACCCGCGCGCGGCGACCCCCGCGACCGTCACGGCCACGACCGCCACGGTCGCCAAGCCGGCGGTCAAGCGCGGCGGCGGCATCCGCAAGCCGCTGCGCAGCGTCGTGATCCTGAGCATGGTCGGCGGCCTGGTCGCCACCGTCGCGATCCCCGCCTTCGCCGCGGCTCGTCCGATCGAGGAGCCGGTGACGATCCAGCAGATGGCCCTGGACGACGCGCAGTCGTTCGTCGCGGCATCCGACGCGACGGCGACCGAGCTGTCGCGAGAGAGCTACTCGGCGACCACGGCCGAGGAGATCGAGAAGAAGAAGGCCGCCGAAGCCGCCGCCGAGCGTGCGCGGCTCGCCGCCAAGACGGCATCCGCGTCGGTCGGCGTCAAGGTCGACCTCAGCATGGTCGCCCCCGGCGACGGCGCGGTCCGCTGGCCGCTGACGAACTTCACCAAGGGTGAGGGCTTCGGCACGCGCGGCGGCGCCCACATGGGCGTCGACATGCTCGCGCCCGGCGGCACGCCGATCTTCGCCGCCGCCTCCGGCGTCGTGAAGGTGTCGCAGGAGAGCTACGGCGGCTACGGCGTCGCCGTCGTCATCGAGCACGTGATCAACGGCCAGCGCGTCGGCACCCTCTACGGGCACATGACCTACGGCAGCCGTCAGGTCGTCCCCGGACAGACCGTCGAGGCGGGCCAGGTCATCGGCCTCGTGGGCAGCACCGGTCGCTCGACCGCGAACCACCTGCACTTCGAGACGTACGTCAACGGCTCCAACGTCGACCCATGGGCGTGGCTTCAGGCCAACGCCGGCTGAGCGTCGTCGATCCCGGACGAACCCTTTCGATCCCGAACGGATGCTCCTTCCGCGGTGCGGAGGGAGCATCCGTTCGTCGACACGCCATAACGGGTTCATCACCGCTCGACCCTCACCCCGCTGTGGTGGGTTAGCCTGATCCCGACGCTGAGAGAGCGGAGGGAGCCGATGGGCTGCACACCACGCATCCGCACCATGGATGCGCTCGGACGCCTCGTCCTTCGGCATTGCACGAGTGGACCCCACGGCCATGCCGTGGCGCCAAGGCGCTGTCTGTAGACAGCGCCTTTTTTCATGCCCCTGCGCGCTCGATCGTCGCTGTTTCGAATACCGAGAAGCCGTCCCGGCCATTCGAGAGGAAGATCGATGCGCACTCTGGTGCTGAACGCGGGCTACGAGCCGCTCGCCGTCGTGTCGTTCAAGCGGGCGCTGGTGCTCGTGATGAACGAGAAGGCCACGGTGATCGAACACACCGAGGCAGATCCGGTGTGGGGCACCAGACGGTCCTATGACAGACCCTCGGTGATCATCCTCACCCGGTACGTGCGCGTGCCGGGAGGGCGACGCGTTCCGGTGACCAGACGCGGCGTGCTGCGGCGCGACAATCACCGGTGCGCATACTGCGGCAAGGCGGCGTCGACCATCGACCACGTCCTGCCGCGGTCGCGGGGCGGTGCGGATTCGTGGGAGAACCTCGTGGCGTGCTGCCTGCGCTGCAACAACATCAAGGGCGACCGCACCCCGCAGGAGATGAACTGGGAGCTGCGGTTCACCCCGCGCCCGCCGCACGGTGCGCAGTGGACGGTGCGGGGCACCGAGCGCACCGATCCGCGGTGGGAACCGTACCTCGCACTCGCCGCCTGAGCAAGCCCTCCTGAGCAATCCCGACTCTCGAACATAACTGTCGGAAGTGGGGGTTACTCTCGTACCCTGCGATTGAAGCAGTAGAACATGTGTTCTATTCTGTGGGGGTGAGAGGGATCGTGCAGCTCACGGCATCGTACGTCGAGGAGCCGGTCCGTCAGGTGACGGGCGAGGTCGCTCGACTGCGGGCTCAGCTCGAGCGGGTGCAGGGGCGCCGGCTCGACCCGACCGTGCTGCCGGTCCACCCCGCCCTCGCCTCGCTCCTTCCCGGCGGCGGACTGCGTCCGGGCTCGGCGTACTCCCTGCCCCGGTCCACGTCGCTCCTCCTGGCTCTGCTCGCGCAGCCATCGCAGTCCGGCTCCTGGTGCGCCGTCGTGGGGATGCCTCGGCTCGGCGCCGAGGCGGCCGAAGGGCTGGGGGTCGACCTGTCACGGCTCGTGCTCGTTCCCGATCCAGGTCCGCGGTGGCTGACGGTCACCGCCACGATCGCCGAGGTGATCCCGGTGGTCGCGGTGCGTCCCACGAGCCGGGTCGCCGACGGCGAGATCGCGCGTCTGGCGGCACGGCTGCGGGACCGCGGCGCGGTGCTGCTGGTGCAGGGGCCCTGGCCGCAGGCCGAGGCGGTGCTCGAGGTCGCCGATCCGGTGTGGTCGGGCGTGGAGCGCGGGCACGGGTATCTCGCCGGTCGCGAGGTGACGCTCACCGCGGCGAGCAAGCGCTGGCCGCGCTCTCGCCGTGCGCGCGTGATGCTGCCCGACGCCGCGGGGCACGTCTCGGCCGCGCCCGGGCATGCCGGGGAGCGCCTGCGGCCCGTCGGCGAGCGCGCCGATGCCGCGGCCGGCGTCGTCGAGGAGCGGTTCGTCCCCCTCGAAGCGAGGGCGGTCGGCTGACATGGCTCTGGAGTCGCCCGTGCGGAGCCTCGTGCTGTGGTTCCCCGACTGGCCGATCACGGCGCTCACGCGGGATGCCACCCCGCCGATCGAGCCCGACCGGCCGGTCGCCGTGGTCGAGCACAACCTCGTCGTGGCCTGCTCCGCCGCCGCGCGCGCCGAAGGGGTGCGCCGCGATCAGCGCCGTCGTGACGCGCAGGCGCGATGTCCGAATCTCGTCATCGTCCCCGCGGACGCCGCGCGCGATCATCGCGCGTTCGCCCCGGTCGTGTCGCTGATCGAGGAGAAGGCTCCCGGGGTGCAGCTGATCCGCCCGGGACTGTGCGCGCTGCGTGCCCGCGGCCCGGCCCGGTACTACGGCGGCGAGATCGAGGCCGCCCGCGTGCTGCTCGGTGCGCTGCGCGACATCGGGCTCGAGGGGGTGCGAGCCGGCATCGCCGACGGCCCGTTCACCGCCGAGCAGGCGGCACGGTACGCCGCTCGGGCGGACGACCCGGTGTTCGCGGTGCCCGCGGGGGGAGCGGCGGGCTTCCTCGCTCCGCTGTCGATCGCGGCGCTGGAGTCGTCGTCGTCTCCCGGCCGCGACGCCGCCGACATGGTGGGACTCCTCGCGCGGCTGGGCATCCAGACGCTGGGCGGCTTCGCGGCGATGGAGCCCGACCGGGTGCGCGAGCGGTTCGGGGAGCGTGGCATCCGGATGCACGCGCTCGCCGCCGGGCGGGATTCCCGTCCCGTCGAGCCGCGCATCCCGCCGCCGGAGCTGCAGCGCGAGGTCGCGTTCGAGCCTCCGCTCGAGATCGCCGATCAGGTCGCGTTCGGGATGCGGCTGACCGCCGACGCGTTCATCTCGGGGCTGGGTGCGGTCGATCTGGTCTGCACCGAGCTGCGGGTCGAGCTCGTCGGCGATCGCGGTGAGCGCAGTGAGCGGGTGTGGCTGCATCCCGGTTCGTTCGACGCCGCCGCGGTGGTCGACCGCGTGCGCTGGCAGCTCGCGGAGGAGCAGGAGGCGCTCCGCAGCGGGGTGGCGCTCGTGCGGATCTCTCCCGAAGCGGTGGACGACGCCTCCCATCACGCCCCCGCCATCTTCGGCGGCGGTCCCGAGGAGCGCGTGCACCACGCGCTGTCGCGCGTGCAGGCGATGCTCGGGCACCGCGGCGTGCTGACCCCCGCGATCGGCGGCGGCCGCTGGCTGACCGAGCGGCAGGTGCTGGTGCCGTGGGGCGACCGTCACCCGAAGGGAGCCGACGGGCTCGCCGCGCAGCGGTCGCGGCCGTGGCCGGGGAGTCTTCCCGACCCGCTGCCGGCGACGGTGTTCGCCGAACCGGTGCCTGTGGACGTGCGGGCGCTGGGCGATGCGCTCATCGACGTCGACGAGCGCGGCAGCGTGTCGGCGGTGCCGGCGTTCCTGATCGAGAGCGGCCGCCGTCGCGCGATCGAGGCGTGGGCGGGTCCCTGGCCCGTGATCGAGAGGGGATGGGATGCCGCGCGCGCCCGCCGTGCGCACCGGTTCCAGGTCGTCGACGTCGAGGGCGGAGCGTGGCTGCTGGTGTGCGAGGGCGACGCCTGGACCGCGGAGGCCGTCTATGACTGAGCAGCGTCGCCCTGTCGAGGGACCGCGCTGATGGGCTTCAACAACCCCGGGGTGTCGTGGTCCGAGCTGGAGCGCGTGCTGAGCGGACGCCGCCGGCCGGGCAGTCCGCCCGCGGGCGCGGACGGCGGGGACAGCCCGGCATGGTCGCACAAACGCGGACCGTACGTCGCCCCGCCGATCGAGCGTCCGGCCGAGGCGATCCCGTACGCCGAGCTGCACGCGCATTCGTCGTTCTCGTTCCTCGACGGCGCTTCCTCCCCCGAGGAGCTCGCGGAGGAGGCCGAGCGCCTGGGGCTGCACGCGCTCGCGATCACCGATCACGACGGCTTCTACGGCATCGTGCATTTCGCCGAGGCCGCCGAGTCGATGCGGTTGAAGACCGTGTTCGGGGCCGAGCTGTCGCTGGGGCTGCCCGGACCTCAGAACGGCGAGGCCGACCCGGTCGGCACGCACCTGCTGGTGCTCGCACGCGGCGAGGAGGGCTACCACCGGCTCGCCGGGGCCATCACCCACGGCCAGCTGCAGGGGCAGGAGAAGGGGCGGCCGCTCTACGACCTCGAGGAGCTCGCCGCGCAGGCGGCGGGGGAGTGGGCCGTGCTCACCGGCTGCCGCAAGGGCGCTGTCCGTCAGGCGCTCGCCGAGCGCGGACCGGATGCCGCCGCCCGCGAGCTGGACCGGCTCATCGCGCTGTTCGGGCGCGATGCGGTGCACGTCGAGCTCATCGACCACGGCAATCCGCTCGACACCCGCGACAACGACGTGCTCGCGGGTCTGGCGCGCGAGCGCGGGCTGCCCCTGCTCGCGACGAACAACGTCCACTACGCCGTGCCGCAGCGGCAGCTGCTGGCCGCCGCCGTCGCGGCGGTGCGCGCCAACCGCGGGCTCGACGAGCTCGACGGCTGGCTGCCCTCGCACGCCGGTGCGCATCTGCGTTCGGGAGCGGAGATGGCGGAGCGGTTCGTCCGGTTCCCCGATGCCGTGGCGCGCACCGTGACCTTGGCTGACGAGCTGGCGTTCCCGCTGCGGCGCGCCAAGCCCGCGCTGCCGCGGCAGCAGGTGCCGGACGGGCACACGCCGATGTCGTGGCTGCGCACGCTCGTCTGGGACGCGGTGCCGCGCAAGTACCCCGATCTCACGCCCGAGGACCGGGACCGCATCGAGCGTGAGCTCGGCGTGATCGAGATGAAGGACTTCCCCGGCTATTTCCTGATCGTGCACGGCATCGTGCAGGAGGCGCGGCGGCGCGGCATCCTGTGCCAGGGGCGCGGCTCGGCGGCCAACAGCGCCGTCTGCTACCTGCTCGACATCACGGCGGTCGATGCGATCGCCTACCGGCTGCCGTTCGAGCGGTTCCTGTCGAGCCTGCGCGACGAGGAGCCCGATATCGACGTGGACTTCGACTCCGACCGCCGGGAGGAGATCATCCAGTGGGTCTATGCCACCTACGGACGCGAGCGGGCGGCGCAGGTCGCGAACGTCATCCAGTACCGGCCCAAGAACGCCGTCCGCGACATGGCCAAGGCGCTCGGGCATTCGCCCGGTCAGCAGGACGCCTGGTCCAAGCAGGTCGAGGGATGGGGTGCTCACCTCGACACGGCCGCGGGCCACGACATCCCCGACCAGGTGATCGAGTTCGCCGGCGAGCTGCTGAAGGCGCCGCGGCACCTGGGCATCCACTCCGGCGGGATGGTGCTCACCGACCGGCCCGTCGGCGAGGTCGTGCCGATCGAGCACGCGCGCATGGAGAACCGCACCGTGATCCAGTGGGACAAGGACGACGCCGCCTGGATGGGACTGGTCAAGTTCGATCTGCTGGGGCTCGGGATGCTGGCGGCTCTGCAGTACTGCTTCGACATGGTCCGCGCCTCGACGGGGGAGGACTGGGAGCTGTCGACGATCCCGAAGGAGGAGAAGGCGGTCTACGACATGCTGTGCCGCGCCGACGCGGTGGGCGTCTTCCAGGTCGAATCGCGTGCGCAGATGGGACTGCTGCCCCGGCTGCAGCCACGCGAGTTCTACGACCTCGCGATCGAGATCGCCCTCATCCGGCCCGGTCCCATCCAGGGCGGTGCGGTGCACCCGTTCGTGCGGCGCAAGCTCGGCGTGGAGCAGACGACGTATCCGCATCCGAAGCTCAAGCCGGTGCTGGAGCGCACGCTGGGTGTGCCGGTGTTCCAGGAGCAGCTCATGCAGATGGGCATGGTCATCGGCGGACTCAGCGGCGAGGACGCGGATCTGCTGCGCCGGGCGATGGGCTCCAAACGCGGCGTGGAGCGCATCGAGTCGCTGAAGGAGAAGCTGTACGCGGGCATGGCCGAGAACGGCCTGGTGGGGGATGCCGCCGACGCGATCTACGCCAAGATCCAGGCATTCGCGAACTTCGGGTTCGCCGAATCGCATTCGCTGTCGTTCGCGCTGCTGGTGTACGCGAGCTCCTGGATCAAGCTGCACTACCCCGCGGCGTTCCTCGCGGGACTGCTGCGCGCGCAGCCGATGGGGTTCTACTCGCCGGCGACCCTGGTGGCCGACGCCCGGCGTCACGGCGTGGACGTGCGCCGCCCCGACCTGCTCGCGTCAGGGGTGGACGCGCTGCTCGAGCCGGAGGACCCAGCGCGTTTCGGCTCGTCGCTGCGCACGCCCGGAGCCACCGGCCTCGACAGCTGCCTTGATCGCCACCAGCCTCCGGTGGGGCTGTTCGACATCGCCGCGCCCGACGAATCCGCCGCGCATCGGCGGGACGGGCATTTCGCGGTGCGGCTGGGCCTGGCGGGAGTGAAGGGGATCGGGAAGGCCGTCGCGCAGCGCATCGTCGCTGAGCGGGAGCGAGGGGGCGACTTCCGCGACCTGCGTGACCTGGTGCGCCGCACCGGCGTCAGCGCCGCGCAGCTGGAGGCGCTCGCGACGGCGGGGGCGTTCGAGTGTCTGGGGCACAGCCGCCGGGAGGCGATCTGGCTCGCCGGCTCCGCCGCGCAGGACCGACCGGAGTTCTTGCCGGACTCCCTCGTGGCGGTGCAGCCGCCGCTGTTCACGGACCAGACGAGCTACGAGATCCTGGCCGCGGATCTGTGGGCCACCGGCATCTCGGCCGACGACCACCCCATGACGCACTACCGCTCCGGATTGGACGCACGGGGGGTGCTCACCTCTCGAGAGCTGCGCGCGCACGAGCCCGGGCGACGCATCGAGGTGGCAGGGCTGGTCACCCATCGGCAGCGGCCGGCGACAGCCTCCGGGGTCACGTTCATCAACCTCGAAGACGAGCACGGGTTGGTCAACATCGTCTGCTCGGTCGGAATGTGGAACAAGTACCGCCGGATCGTGCGGGACGCTCCGGCGCTGATCGTGAGAGGCATCCTGGAACGCTCGACGGAAGGGGTGACCAACCTCGTCGCCGATCGCTTCGAGGACCTGCGGCTGGGAGTGCAGCACCGGGCGCGGGACTTCCGCTGATGGAAGTGCGCGAAACGGATGCCTCCCGTTCGTTTCCGGGGTCAACCCGCACATCTGCGAGCAGGACACGTACAGTGGGACTCAGCTGCACGCACGCGTCCACCCCCAGGGCACGCGTCGGCTGAAGGAGGGCGACATGGGCACCATCTACTACGGCGGTTCGGAAACGCCCATCCACATCGATGATGTCGCGCTGGCGCACCTCAAGGTCGTCATCGCGACGAAGCTGCGTCGCAACGAGAGCTTCACGGTGTCGTGGCGCCACCCCGAGGACCAGCCGCGCGGTCGCAGCACGATCTGGCTGCACCCGTCCATCCCGCTGCGCTTCGTCTTCGACGATCCGGAGCCGGCCCTGCTCAACCGTGCCTGGATCGAGGAGCTGGCGAACTCGGCGCACTCCACGGGCGGCATCACGCTCGTTCCCGAGCACATCGCCTCTCCGATCACGGCGGAGCTGCGGGAGCTGACCGAAGCCGCCAGCCATGAGCCCGCGGTCGCTGCGCCCTGACGCGCTGACGAAGCCCACCGCAGCGCGGTGAGCGCCTCACGTCGGGCGCGAGACCTGGTGCGGTGAGCGTCCGTAACGGGCGCGGTAGTACGCTGCGAACCGCGACGGGTGGTTGAAGCCCCATCGGCGCGCGACCTCGGCCACGGTGCCGGGCGCGCCCGCCATGAGCTCGTCGTGCGCGCCGCTCAGGCGGATCGCCCGAAGGTAGTCGCTCGGCGTGGTTCCCGTCGCCCGGGAGAAAGCGGCTTGCAGGCCGCGCGTGGAGATGCGGACGGCGGCGGCCACGTCGTCGATCGTGATCGGCTCCCGGGCGTGCGCGTCCATGTACGCCATCGCCCGGCGCACCGTCGCGGGCGCCGGCCGCGCCTGTGCTGTCTTCTCGAGGGACTCGAGGAACGACGTGCGGAAAGTCATCAATGTCGTGTGGAGCGCGTGCCGCCGCAGCTCGGCCACGATGATCGGGTCGACGTCGACGCCCGACAAGGGCGCGAACGACGCGAACACGTATTGGTAGACGCGCTCCCAGTGCGCGGCGTGCGCGCGGCTGCGCGGGGCGGCATCCTTCACCCGGAGCATCAGCCCGTCGTCGCCGGTGATCTGGCGTGCGATCTCCTGGGCCGAGTCGATGTCGAACACCAGGGCCCGGACCACCGCGCGGCCGTGCCACGCCGCATCCGCGCTGTCGCCGGTGGCGCACGCCCAGGGCTGGCTGATGTCGAGCTTCTTCCCGCCGGTTCTGACCCATCCGTCGCGTGCCGCCACGCGGCAGGCCACCAGCTCGTTCTCGGGGCTCATCGCCGATCGGACGCGTGCGGTGAGCTCGTAGCCGATCACCGACAGACCCTCGGCCTCCACGGAGGTCCATTCCAGGGCGGCGCTCTCAGCATCCTCGGGGCGCTCCAGACGGGCGGACGGCACGAAACGCCGCCACATCTCCTCGACGGCTTCGAACCCTTCCGATCGAGCGCGGACAACCTCGACCATGACTTCTCCTCGCGGGCCGCCCCTCGTCGGGTGGCAACTCCGTGAGTCGATGATGGCAGGCAGGCGCCGCCGCCGCAGCGATCATCCCCGGCATCGCCGGGCGCGTCCGCTGCGGCCGCGCCACCTGTCACTCGCTCGTGGGTGACTGGGTCTCCGAGATCGCGGGGTCTTCGCCCTCTGCCTGCGACGGGTGGCCGGTCTCCGGCTGGGCCTCGCCCTCCGCCGGACGGTCCGGATCTTCGCCTTCGGCCTGGCTCGGCTTGTCGCTCTGCGTTGCGCTGGGGTCGCTCATCGTGCTGTTCCTTCCGTGGTGGTCTGGTCGCTGGGTGGGTCGGTCGGCTGCTCGACAGTCGGGTCCGTGATCGCGCCGGTGGGCTCAGCCGCTTCCACGATGTGATCGGCGCCGAGTCGGTCTGCGACGGTGCGCCCGGCGTCGATGGCTTCCTCGCGGCTGGTGTGACTGGCCGACAGATCGGGGCGGCCCTCGACGTGGTTCTCCCACTGGCCGCGGTTCGACCGCGTGACAACGGGCGGGGGAGTGTCGGTCATGGAGTCCTCCGATCGTGGCGTGGCCTCCATCATCCACGGAGGCCTCGGCCTGGAGGAGGGGCTTGACCCGTTCGGCTCCGTGCCCCGCGAGTTTCACTATTCAGTGTTGCCAAGTACCAGTACCTAGTGTTACCGTCTAGTGGTAGTCAGCAACACTGAGTAGACCGAAGAGGCGAAGCCATGGGCAACCAGATGACGGAGATGCTGAAGGGCACGCTCGAGGGCATCGTCCTCGCCATCCTGGCCGTGCGCCCGGCGTACGGCTACGAGATCACGGCGCGACTCCGGGAGCAGGGCTTCTCGGACATCGTCGAAGGCACCGTGTACGCGCTGCTCGTGCGGATCGAGCAGAGGGGCTTCGTGGACGTGGAGAAGGTCCCGTCCGAGAAGGGCCCGCCGCGGAAGGTGTACTCGCTCAACGCACAGGGGCGAGAACAGCTCGAGGAGTTCTGGAGCACGTGGAGCTTCCTCTCAGAGCGGATCGAACAGCTCCACGACCGACCGACAGAAGGAGAGAACTGACATGGCTGCGAAGTGGATCGAGGCCCTGACCGGGTCACTGGAACAGAAGAAGCTGTACAAGCAGGCGAAGGCGCGCCTCGAGGCGCTGCCGGAGCCGTACCGCACCGCCGCGAACGCGATGCACCGGTACTTCCTGTACTACGGCGGCGTGACCGACGGCGACACGATCGTGCAGATGTTCGTCGATCTGGCGGACCTCTGGGAGCGGGCCGCGACCGACGGCACGCCCATCCGCGAGATCGTCGGCGGCGACCCCGTCGACTTCGCCGAGACCTTCGCCCAGGCCTACGGCGGCAAGCACTGGATCGACAAGGAGCGCGCTCGCCTGGTCAAGGCCGTCGAAGACGCCGAACGAGAGGAGCAGAGATGAGCACCACGCTGGAGGCGCCGGCGATCCAGGTCTCGGGCCTGGAGAAGTCCTACAAGGATCTGAAGGTCCTCCGCGGCGTCGACTTCGAGGTCGCACGCGGCAGCATCTTCGCCCTGCTGGGATCGAACGGCGCCGGGAAGACGACCGCGGTGAAGATCTTGTCGACGCTGCTGAAGCCCGACGGCGGGTCCGCCCGCATCAACGGCTTCGACGTGGCGTCGCAGCCGCGGAACGTCCGCGAGTCCGTCAGCCTCACGGGTCAGTTCGCCGCGGTCGACGAGGCGCTCACGGGACGGGAGAACCTCGTGCTGGTCGCGCAGCTGCGTCACGTCGCGCAGCCGGGAAAGGTCGCCGACGAGCTGCTGACCCGCTTCTCGCTCACCGACGCGGGGAGCCGTAAGGCCGGCACGTACTCCGGCGGGATGCGCCGGCGTCTGGACATCGCGATGAGCCTCATCGGCGACCCGTCGGTGATCTTCCTCGACGAGCCCACGACGGGCCTTGATCCGCAAGCGCGGATCGAGGTGTGGCAGACGGTGAAGGAGCTCGCCGACCGGGGAACGACGGTCCTGCTGACCACGCAGTACCTCGATGAGGCGGAGCAGCTGGCCGACCGGATCGCGATCCTGCACAAGGGACGCGTCATCGTCGAAGGCACCCTCGCCGAGCTCAAGCGGCTGCTCCCGCCGGCGAAGGTCGAGTACGTCGAGAAGCAGCCGACTCTCGAGGAGATCTTCCTCGCCATCACGGGCGACGACTCCGGCGACGCCGCACCCGTCGAGCCGGCACAGACATCGAAGGAGTCATCATGAGCACCACTCATTTCGTCGGCGACACCGCGGTCCTCACGGGCCGGTCGCTGCGTCACATCCTGCGCAGTCCCGACACGATCATCACAACGGCCGTCACCCCGGTCGCCCTGATGCTGCTGTTCACCTACGTGTTCGGCGGCGCCATGCAGCTGGGGGCGGACCAGTCCTACATCGACTACATGCTTCCCGGCATCCTGCTGATCACGATCGCGTCGGGCATCGCCTACACCTCGTATCGGCTCTTCATGGACATGCAGGGCGGCATCTTCGAACGGTTCCAGTCCATGCCGATCGCCCGGTCGAGCGCGCTGTGGGCGCACGTGCTCACCTCGCTCGTGGCGAACGTCGTCTCACTGGCGATCGTCGTCGGCGTGGCTCTCCTCATGGGGTTCCGCACCGGCGCCGATGTGCTGGGGTGGCTGGCGGTCCTGGGCATCCTCGTCCTGTTCACGCTGGCGCTGACCTGGGTCGCGGTCATCGCGGGCCTCTCGGCGAAGACGGTGGACGGAGCGAGCGCGTTCTCGTACCCGCTCATCTTCCTGCCCTTCATCAGCTCGGCGTTCGCGCCGACGGAGTCCATGCCGGGGCCGGTCCGCTGGTTCGCCGAGAATCAGCCGGTCACCTCGATCGTGAACTCGATTCGCGACATCTTCGCCGGTCAGCCGGTGGGATCCGACATCTGGGTCGCGCTGGCATGGTGCGTGGGCATCCTGGTGGTGGCGTACTTCGGGGCGATGGCGATCTATCGCAAGAGGATCTCCTGAGCGAGCGGATGCCGTGGGCCGGGCGTCGGTGAGACGCCCGGCCCATTCGTCTTCGGCCGCCGGGCGCGGTGCAGCTGACAGGCGCCGCCCGGATGAAAGTCCGATTGTCAAGCCTGTTCGTCCCTGACGCCGTGTCACCCAGCCTGAGTGAATGAAGCACGTGACGTACGGTGACAAAGCGCTTCTGCTGGACGACGAGACGGCCGACGGGCTCCTCGCGTACGCGACCGCGCTCGGGAACCTCGGCGGTGCCGACACCGTCACGGTGCGAGGACTGGATACCTCGGGCAACGAGGTGGAAGCGGCGATGCTGCTCAACGCCAGCACGTCCCTGGTGACGGAGACCACCGCCGGAAGCGCGTCTGCGCCGAAGAACGACGGGGTGGTGGAGTACATGCGCGGGCGGACCGCCATGCTGCTTCATCCGCCCGAGGTGCAGCCCGAGCCGGACGGATCGCCCCTGGCCGAGACGGAACTGCGCGAGGCGTTCTGACGGCCGCGGGTTGCCGGGCCGAGCGCTCCCGTGTCGAGGGGTCAGCCGCCGAAGACCGTGTGGCGGCGTTCGCGGTGTTGGGTGAGAGCTTCCACGATCCGCTCGGCGATGGCGCGATGCCCGTCGTTGTTCACATGACCGTCGGGCAGCAGGAACGCCGGGTCGATCACATTCGGTTCGAGCAGGCTGATGTATCTGGCGCCGACCGACCGCGCGCCCTCGCGAACGGCCGCGTCCAGGGCGACGGCGATCTCGTCCACCGCCCAGGGGGTGGATGGCCCGACCGCCACGAGCATCGCCTCGGGAAGACCCGCCCGAAGACCGCTGTAGGTCTCGAGGACCGCGGCGCGGACGGCGTCCGGAGCCTCGGCGAACGCCGGGAAGTCGTTCTGGCCGCCTGCGACGACCACGATGTCGGGGGCGGCAGCCACCACCTCAGGGACCGTCTCGAGGTACGTCGGACAGTATTCGAGTCCGCAGCCGAGGTAGCTGTTGCTGGTGACGAAGCCGGTGCCGCCGCGTCCGAAGTTCAGCTCCGTCCATCCCAGCGCGGCCGCGGCCACCGTGCTCCAGCGCGCGGTGTCAGGCTCGGCTCCGCCGCCCTGCGTGTAGGAATCGCCGATGAACGCGGCGCGCGGCGCGGGGGCGGGCACGGACGGCGTCGGCGTCGCCGCGCCAGAAGGTGTCGGCGATGCGGACCGGGTGGAGGTGGCAGCGGGATGCTGCGGGGGAGCGGTTCCGGTCGTGGGTGGTCGCTGCCACGCGATGACCGCCACGAGGACTGCCGCCAGAAGCAGGACGGCGATGCCGACGAGCTGCCATCGAGGCGGTTCCATCCAACGGCGCCCGTGCTCCGGAGGTGCTGCCGAACCCATGCTGCTGCCTGTCGGGATCAGCGGGCGGCGACGGTGTCTTCCATGTCCGCACGCTAAGCCGGGCCGGCATGATCGGCATGGGGCTTGCGTTCCCGCTCGTGATCTGGTCGGCCGGTCGTGACGGCGCCAAGGCCTCCGGGTGCTGATCGGAGCCGGTGACGACGAGGCAGCGGCGGTCAGTCGATGATCTCGATGGTGACGTTCCCGCCTTCGAGGAGGGACAGTTCCTCTTCGGTGGCGTTGTAGGTGCCGATGTGGAGTGTGCTGTCGGAGTACCCGACACCGTCGGCGTTGTAGTAGAAGCCCAGGTTCCCCCACGAGGTGAAATAGATCAGATCGCCGTTCTCGGGGTCGGATCCGGGGGACCCGGCGTAGTCGAGTTCCCGGGGGAGGTAGGCGATCTTCTCCCGACCGGCGAACTCCTCGAACGACAGTCGCAGCGGGAGCATCGAGAGGAAGTCGCGGACGCCGGGGCTGTCCTCGCCGATCGTGACATCGATGCTGGTCCGGTCGGAGGTGAAGCGCACGACAGTGCCGATGACCCCGTCGGGGGTTTCGGCCGGTGCGGTGGCCGTCGGCCTCGGCTCCGGCGTGACCGGCGTGGGGGCCGGTGTCGCCGAGACCGCGGAGGGGCTCTGCGTCGGCTGCTCCGAGCGTCCCTGAGAGCACGCTGCGATCGTCGAGATCAGCACGGCGGCGGCGGTGGGAAGGAGACGACGGATCATGAGGCATCCACTCCTGCGCTGCCGGAGGCGGCGGCAGCTCCCGGTGCGGTGCGATCGCCGACGTGACGGCGAACCGCTCCGGCGGGTTCTTCACGGTGGGGAACGGGTTCGATCTTCACGAGGATCCTCCTGAGGGGGCGGCCGGAGCGGGGGGACTCCGGCCGCCCGGTTCGGATCAGACGGTGAGCAGCACCTTGGTGGCGCGGCGCTCGTCCATGGCCTTGTAGCCTTCGGCGGCATCCTCCAGCGGCAGGGTGAGGTCGAACACCTTGCCTGGGTCGATCTTCCGGTCCCAGATCAGCTGGATCAGCTCGGGAAGGTACTGCCGGACGGGTGCCGCACCGCCGTGCAGGTGGATGCCCGCCCCGAACAGTTCGGAACCGTCGAGCGTCACGTCGTGGGAGACGCCCACGAAGCCGACGTGTCCGCCCGCGCGGGTCGCGCGGATCGCCTGGTGCATCGATTCCTGCGTGCCGACGGCTTCGATCACCGAGTGTGCCCCGAGCCCACCGGTGAGCTCCTTGATCCTCGCGACGCCTTCCTCGCCGCGCTCCTCGACGATGTCGGTGGCGCCGAAGTGACGTGCAAGGGCCTGGCGGTCGGCGTGGCGGGACATGACGATGATGCGCTCGGCGCCGAGCTCGCGGGCGGCGAGGACGCCGAGCAGCCCGACCGCGCCGTCGCCCACGACGGCGACGGTCTTGCCCGGCCCCGCCTCGGCCGCGACGGCGGCGAACCAGCCGGTGCCGAGCACGTCGGACGCGGCCAGCAGCGAGGGGATGAGGTCGGCGTCCGGCTGGCCGGGGGTGGCGACCAGCGTGCCGTCGGCGAGCGGGATGCGGGCGTACTCGGCCTGGGTGCCGAGGGTGCCCATGAGAGTGCGGTGCACGCAGTACGACTGGTAGCCCGCCCGGCAGATCTCGCACGTGTTGTCAGACGACCAGAACGAACCGACGACGAAGTCGCCGACCTTCACGTTCTTCACCTCCGAGCCGACCTCGGTGACGACACCGACGTACTCGTGGCCCATCGGCGCGTGATCGACCGGCTCGGCGCCACGATAGGGCCACAGGTCGGATCCGCAGATGCAGGACGCGGACAGTCTGATGATGGCGTCGGTGGGTTCGAGGATGGTGGGGTCCTCGCGATCCTCGACTCGCACGTCTCCCGGGGCGTACATGATGACTCCACGCATGATGGTGTCCTTCCTTCGTTGAGGGGTTCAGGAAACCGTTGCGGTTTCCGAGGGGGTGTCCGCTTCCGCCGGGGTCTTCGCCGACGTGCGGCGGCGGAGAAGGAGAAGGCCGGCGACAGCGGCGAGAACGACCGTGATGACGGTGACCAGGCCCAGCGGCAGGATGCTCAGAGCGCCGGCGACGCCGACGAAAGGGGCGGCGATCGCGCCGAACCCGAATCGGACCATACCCAGCAGGGAGGATGCGGTGCCGGCCGTTCGCGGATGATCCGCCAGGGCCAGGGTCGTGGCGCACGGTGCGGTGACCGCGACGCCGCTGGAGAGGGCGAACAGCGACACGATGACGACCCACAGCGGCGTCGGGGTCAGGCCGGCCACCAGCAGACCGAGGGCACCGAGGCCGGTGACGCCGACACCGGTGGCGAGCGTGCCGGGAATGCTCCACCGTTCGGCGGTGCGTCCGGCGATATAGCCGAACACCATGTGGCCGGCGGAGTTGAGGCCGAACGCGGCGGCGTACCACTGGGGCGACAGCCCGTAGATGTCCTGCAGCACGAAGGTCGACCCGGCGAGGTAGGCGAACAGCGCGGCGTACAGGAACCCCTGGTTGAGCACGGCGCCGAGGAAGACGCGGTCGCTGAGCAGGATGCGGTAGTCGCGGAGGGTCTGGCCGAATCCGCCCGTGGTGCGCCGCGAGGCGGGGAGCGTCTCGCCGAAGATGCCGAGAGTGAGGGCGAGGATCGCCGCTCCGATGACGGCGAGGAAGGCGAACAGGCCGCGCCAGTCGGTGAAGGTGTTCAGCAACCCGCCGAGCAGCGGGCCGACGATCGCGGCGAGCCCGCCGATGACCGTGAGGCTGCCGTAGAAGCGGATCAGCGCGCCGCCGGTGAAGATGTCGCGTCCGGCGGCGGTGGCGATCACGATCCCGACTCCGCCGGACAGCCCCTGCACCACGCGGGCCGCGATCAGCACCTCGATGCTGGGGGACAGTGCACACAGCGCCGACGTGAGGATGTACGCCACGATCCCGATGAGGAGGATCCCGCGCCGCCCGTACCGGTCCGACAGCGGGCCGGCGATCAGCTGGCCCGCTGCCAGGCCGATCAGACAGGCTGTGACGGTCAGCTGCGCGACCGAGGTGACCGCGCCCATCTCGGCGGTGAGGGCGGGAAGCGCCGGCAGGTACAGGTCCATCGAGATCGGGCCGAACACCGTCAGCACCAACAGCAGCGTCGGCAGTGCTCGGCGCACGGCGGGGACGGGGGAATCCGGGGTGGGCATGTACCCAGCCTCAGGTGATCCTCGCGTGCGCGGGAGTCTCTGATGAGAGGTGTACCGACAGGGCACCCCTCGTACGGCGCGAGCGACCTAGCCTCGTCGTATGGACAACCGAGCTGAAGTGCGCGCGTTCTTGATGACCCGCCGCGCCCGGGTCACGCCCGACGCGGCCGGCATCACCGCCGGCGGCAACCGTCGCGTCGCCGGATTGCGTCGCAGCGAGGTCGCGACCCTGGCCGGCGTCAGCGTGGAGTACTACTCCAAGCTCGAACGCGGCGCGATCGCCGGCGCCTCCGCGTCCGTCCTCGACGCCGTCGCCCGCGCGCTCCAGCTGGACGAGACAGAGACCGCGCACCTGCTCGACCTGGCGCGCACCGCTGACGGCATCCCTACCAGCGGCCGCTCCCGCCGTCGCAGCAGCAGGTCCGCCGCGCCGCGGCCGAGCCTGCAGTGGGCTCTCGCCTCGATCACCGAAGGGATCGCGGTCATCCGCGACCCCCGCCAGAACCTGCTGGCTGCGAACGACCTGGGCCGGGCGTTCTACTCCCCGATGATCGGCGACGGCGGCCGCACCCCGAATCTCGCCCGGTTCCAGTTCCTGGACCCGGCCGCCCGCGAGTTCTATCCGGACTGGGAGAAGTTCGCCGAGATGTGCGTCGCCATCATGCGCGCCGAAGCCGGACGTGACCCGCACGACAAAGCGCTGCAGGACCTGGTCGGTGAACTGTCTACGCGCAGCGAGCACTTCCGCAAGCTGTGGGCGGCGCACAACGTCCGCACCCACGGGGCAGGAACCAAGCGGTTCCAGCATCCCATCGTCGGAGAGCTCACCCTCGCATACGAAGAGCTGGCGCTCACCGCCGAACCGGGCAACGTCATGCTCATCTACACCGCCGAACCCGGCTCTCCCTCCGCCGAACGGCTGCGGCTGCTCGCGTCATGGGGCGCGCAGCACCCCACGCAGGCCATCGCCGCCGAGCCGGCGCTGACCGACAACGTCGAAGAGACCCGCTGAGGCCAGCGCGTCGGCTCTGCGCCGTCACGGTCCCACGTCGAGCGATGCGCGCCGGCGGGTTCGATGTGCCGCTGCCGCGAGCAGAAGTGAGTGCTGCCCCTGGAGGGACTCCAGGCTAAGCGAGGCCATCACTAAGGGATTGACGCCGCGGATTATTAGCCCCGGATCCGGGTGCTGGCGATTGCACTCACCCCTGCGCTTGCGAAGCAGCACTTGGTAGTGCGGACGGTTTGATGAGGTTGGCCAGAGCGATCATGCCTGAAACAGAGTCATCCTTCGCGCCATGACCGGTGCCAGATGTCAGATGAGCCTGGAGTACGACCTGGCCCATCATGGTCATGAAGCGCTGCTTTTCCGCTGGGTCGCTTATCTGGTTGCTGTACGAAATCATCGTCCCCATCGCCGTCGACAGGTCATTGGCGCGCTGCGCAGCTTGGTCGCGTGCTCGCGCCCGGGCGAGAAGCACGCCCGCGAAAGTGGCCAACGCGGCTGTGGAAACAAGGTGAAGCCCGATTTGCTCCAGGGCCGAGTATTGCGACCCCACCCCCAAGTAGTGGAGCAGCACCGGAAGGACAGCCACAACGGCTGCGGCTCCAAGCACGACGAGACCAGCGGTCCACGCGCCGCGGGATTCTCTAGCATTGCGTTTTGCATCCGCCTTGAAGAGCGAATTCGTCGCGTCGGAGGATGCGGCGGTGACAAGAAGACCTGCTTGCTTCGCACTTGTCTCGAGGTCGTCGCGAGCTTTCTCGATGGCCGATTTCGCCTCGGATGCAACTGCTTCGACATCAATTGCGCTCCGACGTGCCGCGGCTGCTGCCTCATCTACCTCACGCGTCCGAGTTCTCGCGTGTTTGACCAGAAGATTCAGTTGCGGCTCTGTGACTGGAAGTTGCGCAGGCACGGGGACGCACATGAGCTGAAGCCCGAGCTGTGCCTGGCCTTGAGAGATCAGATTCCATCCCTGGCCGACGAGATCGATTCCGCTCGCCGAGGGAAGCCCGAGCGCAAGAAGTTCCGGCACGTATTGCGCCAGCTGGGGGTTACTCGGAAGATGCGCCAGTAGATTATTCGTCGTGTGCACGAGCGGCGCCGCATTGCCGCTCTGAGCAGCAACGGCTGCCCACTTGACGCTCTCCTCGAGGCCCGGGGGACCCTGCTGCATGAGCAACCACGCGAGCAGCGCCGTGGCCCACTCGTGACCCGATTGAGCATGCGGCCGCAGCGCGTCAACTGCAGCCGCCTGATTGCCACTGTTCCAGTACTGCTGGACCTGTTGCACCGTAGCGACATCTGCTGGATCGGGCGTCGGCATTGGCGATATCGGGTCCATAGCAGGAACATACTGGGTGTTTGCGACAGTGGCTGGTTAGCCGAAGCACCCGTCGGGTGCGCTAGCCCGGCGTCCCGCGCTTCGTCATCCGGCTGGTCGTGATGCCGCGCGGTCGCCGCCGGCACAGGATGATGGGGCATCGAATAGGTCGAACCGTCGCAGATCGCCAGTTCATTAGCGATCACTTCGGGACCTAGACGCAGACTCGGCGCTCCGTCGCTCCATATGACTGGCCCGCGTCTTGCAGATCATGTCACCGAGCGAGTGCTCGTGGCGGTGACTGTGCGCGCAGAGGGGCCGACGGTGCCAGTCGTCGGCTTCGGGGTCAGGGAGACAAGGCGGGTTACGTCATCGTGCCTACACGCACGCCGACGATACTTCTTTCGATCCCAGTGCCCGCACAGGGATCGATCAAGGACCGACGGGTCAGACAACAACCAGAGCCACATCCGTGAACCTGTCAATCACACGTAGGGACGTGATCGGAACCACGAGCGCGGCGCCAGCGAGAAACACGCAATAGCCGGTATGTGAGAGGTGAAGGCTCATCGCAACTTGCCATGGAAGCGGCGATGCTGATTGCGGAGGGCTACCGTCGGGCGATTCGCTCCACAGGCGCAGGGCGGGCGGAAGGCCCAGGCGGCGCCGCGCGTCGAGGATTGCCATCAGCGCGCGAAACCGAGCTGGACGTTCGGCCTGGACTAGCCCCCATGCCAACCACGCAAGGCCGATCATCGCACCGGCTGCAATCACGACGCTGAGGATCATCCAGAGGAGTTCGTAGAAATACGCTGTACTGCTTGCATTTGAAGCGCTGACATGGCTTAGGTCGACGCCGATCAACCCGCCCACCCATGCCCCAAGGCCGAAGATCACGGCAGCCCACAATCCTCGCGCAAGCCAGGCCGCTCTCCGTCCCAGCAGCGATCGGCGTGCAGTGAGGGCCCGATCTGGAAGCTTGCTTGCGACGACACATCCGATCACAACGGGGATGGCAAAGACGATAGCTGCGGCGCAGTCGAGAAGGAAGTCGGCCGCGGCGGTGGAGATGAAGAACGAGCGTTGAAGCAAGACGACCACTGCTGTGAACACGACAGAGCAGAGGACGATGAGTCCGGGAAACGATCGTGCCCAGCGCCGCGCGCGGGCGGCATAGTGTCGCCACTTATCCGAGCCGCTCGGCGCGGCGTGCGTCGAACGATCTGTCAGCCCTTCCTCTGATGTCACGGTCGCGAGCGTAGCGAAGACATCCGACTGCAGGAGTGCCGACCCGCCTGCACGCTGATCTCAACCAAGCACGGACCTCGACTGGGAGTTCTCATTGAACGCCCTCAGCGCAACGACCATCAATCCTTCAGCCGACCTCCGCCCGCTGAATGATGGACGTTTCAATCAGACTGCGATGAGTCTTGCGGTGGGGAAGCCCTTCAATGGCAGCGGAGACTTCGCGCGAACCGCGTCCAGAAAGGGATTCGTTGCGCCGCCGCAATCGAACTTGAATGCCACCTTCGCGACCGACGCCACCTGATCCGCTAGGAGATCGAGTATTCGCAGTGTCTCGAGCTGGCTCAGGGCCACGCCCCTAGCCACGTATGGCTGCGTGGTGAGAACCCACCAACGGCCGTGCGGCGGGGATCCTTAAGGTCTCGTCAGGTTTCGCCAATGCCGCCTCGCATTCGACGCATTCGGGTCGCGAGGCATGGGGTCGGCCGTTAGGGTCGGAGGGATTTTGGGGAGATTCAATGACGACGCAGCCGCCCGGGTGGTATCCCGATCCTGTCAACGCGAGCCGGCAACGCTGGTGGGACGGTGAGGCGTGGAGCCCGCACGTCGCCAGCAACGGCACGAGCTCGGTCGAACCGCTTCCCACCACCCCGACGGCGCCCGCCGCCGAGCGTGGCTCCCGGCGGATGCCGGTGTGGGTATGGGTCCTCATCGGCGCAGTGGCGCTGATCCCGCTCATCCTGCTATCGCCGGTCGTGGCCGTCATCGCGCTGATCGTGCTCATCACCGGCATCGTGGCGCTCGCGAAAGGCACCCGGACTTGGCTTCGTCTCAGATCCCGCAAGGCCGCGATCGTAGTCACAGCGGCAGCCGCCGCAGTGCTGCTGGTGACCGGGAGCGTCAGCGCGGCCGTGCTGCCGAACACCGGCGGTAACTCGAACGTCGAGGCGGCGCACTTCGCGGGAGAGTCATCTTCCACCGAATCGAGTTCCGATGAGTCCCGTTCGACGCCGAAACCGACGCCAACGCCGGTCGCGAGCACGCGGGACGAGGTGGTGACCGAGGCGATCCCGTTCACCGAAACGTGGGTGGACGACGGCGCCTTGGCCGCAGGGCAGACACAGATCCGCACGCCCGGGCAAAACGGAGAAAGGACGCTGACTTACCGCGTGCATCTGCTCGATGGGCAGGAAGTCAGCCGCGAACTGGTCTCCGACGTCGTCACGACACAGCCGACCACCCAGGTGGTTGCGAACGGCACCTACGTCGCACCGCCACCACCCCCTCCAGCGCCCGCGCAGCCGGCAGGGAACTGCGACTCCAACTACGCCGAAGCGTGCGTGCCCGTCGACAGCGATGTCGACTGCGCCGGCGGCAGCGGAAACGGCCCCTCCTACTTCAACGGCATCGCGCGCGTCGTCGGGAGCGACGTCTACGACCTCGACCGCGACGGAGACGGTTTTGCCTGCGAACCCTACTAGTGGGCCGCCCGTTCAAAATCGTGGGTCTGGCTGGCCGTTGTCAGCGCACCGGCGAGTGAGCCCTTCACACCGCGAGCACCCAACTGCGCGACTTCGGGCGCCCACCGCAGCGGTGCAAGGAACCCTGCGCCCTCGCGAGACAGGCGCCGCGCGACACGCCGCCCCAACCGATCTAGCCGCGCAGCGACCACCGCTGCTCTCTGAGCCCTGTCGGCTGATCGACGAGAACCTCGCCGCGGCAAAAGGCACGAGCGATACCGCTCGCCCGCGCGTCGGTCAGTCAGCAAAGAACCGCACTCGCCGGATACCGGGGACCGATGTGCCCGCACACGGGGTCGCGGGTGGCGCTCAAGTTATCGCGAGGACCCGATCGCGAGACGCGCAATCTCCGCCGCGATGAACTCACGCAACGCGGGGTCACACACATAGACGTATGTGCCGCGGATGCCCCTCGTCAGGAGGACCCCGTAGATGTTGCGGATGAACTCCAATAGGTCGTCGTCGGAGTAGGCGATCCCGCGTTGCTTGTTGTTCTCCTTGCCCTTCGCGTCCCGATACGAGGTGCGGTCGATATAGAGCCGTCGGGAGTGGGCGTCGTAGCGGAGGTCGTTGCCGATGATGACACCTGCGTAGTTGAGGTCGTAACCCTGGACGGTATGGATAGACCCGACCTCGTGAATGGATGCCGGACTATTGATCCAGTCCTTGGCTTGGCTGTTCCAGCGAAGGCGCACGCCATCGAGCTCGATATCGAACGCTTCCTTATCGCGATTGCTCTTCCACTCCCATGCGTAGCCGGCGACTAGGCGGGCGAGGCCATGCTCGTCGTTGCGGTTGAAGATCTCGCGTCGCATCGCCACGAGGTTGTCGAAGAACCTCAGGTCGTAGTCACCAAAGTCGTGGCGCGCGGCCGCTTTGGACTCTCCCCGCAGCAGGTCCCGAACGAATTGCACGTAGTCGGCGCCTGCACGCACGCGCATCTGGGTCGACAGCGGATACCGGCGATGTGTCGACCTTGCCTGGTCCACGAGTGAGCGGAGGACACTCTGAGGCAGGTCCGCCGGTCGTACGGTCTGCTCGACGTCGAGCAAGAAAATCTGGTGCCGGCTCTGAGCGCGGATCCAATCCAGCTGGGTCTTCGATGGGTCGTCAGCGCCAAAGAGCTCTTCGTTGATTGTGATGAATCGCCTGTTGTTGACGCCGGACGACTGGTTCGCACGCTGGTTCAGGCGATGAGTCTCGTCGACAATCAGCAGGTCCCATGGCTGATCTGATGCCCCCACGTCGAAGGGCGTCAGGATCTGTGCCTCCGTGAGCTTTGGTGTCTTCTTGAAGACACGCTTGATGGATTCGCGCAAGGACTGCTGAGGTACGACGAAACCGATCCGAAGGCCCGCGAGCAGTTCGCGATTGCCGGGCACGAAGAAGTCGGCGAACATGGAGTCTGGTTCGACTTCGTCTGCATCATCGTGGTCGCGGATGTCTGCGAGGAGCTTCATCAGGAAGATCGCGATGATGGTCTTGCCCGTCCCAGGCTGTCCTTCGATCACACTCGTAGACGACGCTCCGTTGCCGAGGTCGGCAAGGAGTCCCTCCACAATGTCTTCGACCGCGATCGCCTGTTCCGGCGTGAGCACTTTGAACGGCGACAGTTTGAAGAGGTCGCTGTTCTCGATCTCAGGGATGCTGCGCTGGAAGATTCCCTCTGATCGCAACTTGTCGAAGATGTCACGGAAGCTCTCCCGGTAAAGGTCGCGCTCGTAGTACCGGGCGTCGATGATCCCCTCGTTGCCATTCATCACCGTGAACTGTCCGTCGCCGGCGAGCCAGCGGATCAGGTGAGACTCCAGATCGAGGCACGCCGACTTGTTGAAGGTGTCGTCGATGACAACGCGCACGCGCCGGAATGCGTTCTTGGCAGGGTTCGCGAGATGCTGGCGCATGCGCGCAGCGGCGTTGACCGTCTCACCGACGTACACGGCCCCGGCACCAGCCGAGTCGGCACCATCAAGCACGTAGACGACAGGCCAGTTTCTTCGACGCTCGTCGCCAGCCACCCAGTCCGAAATCGCGCCTGACGTAAAGTCCAGGCGCTCGATATCAAAGGGCGTCATACTTTGTGCTCCGTCCCCGGGCCCGATCGGCCGGGTACTTCTCTCCAGTCATGACAAGTTTCTCGAGCACGATCTCATCGAGGTCGACGCCGAGCCGTGCGGCGAGCAGTGTGCAATAGGTCACCACGTCAGCAAGCTCGGCTCGCACCTGCGCCTCGTCTGCATCGTCGCTCCACTGGAAGCACTCCAGTAGCTCGCCCGCCTCAATCGCAATGCTCTTGGCCAGGTTCGCCGGAGTGTGAAACTGGGCCCAGTCACGCTCTCGAACAAAGTCCTCTAGGGCCTTATGAACACGCTCACTCGTCACGATTGCGACCGTATCAGGACCCCGGCGCGGGCTCAGCAAGGCGAGCAGGCCGTGCGTTCGGGCTCGTCGTGGTGGCCCCCCGCTCGCGGAAGATCCTCGCCGCCAACTCGATCTGATCGATAGGTTGATCACGTGCCATCGCCCGCCTTCCGCCTCCGCGCAGGTGACATCGTCACACGTGCAGACCTCGTGGTGGAGTATGGCGGAAGCGTTCAGTCTGGCGGCATCGTTCCGAGCAACACGTCCAACTCCGTCTTTGTGTTCACGGACCCCGCCGAGGGCAGACAGTTTGGCTACGTCTATGACGGTTTCTCCCCGGATGGCACGGTGTTCCACTACACCGGCGCGGGCCGAGATGGGGACCAGAAGCTCAGCGGCAGCAACTCAGCGATCCTGACCCACGCCGCGAAAGGGCGCTCCCTCCACGCGTTCAGCGCAGCGGGCGTCGTGGCGGGGTCGAGCACGAAGCTCCAGCGATACATCGGCGAGTTCATCCTTGACCCCGACGTGCCATTTGAGCGCATGCCAGCGCTCGATCGGAGCGGAGCGCTGCGCACAGTCCTCGTCTTCCGGCTGCTGCCGGTGAGCGTGATCCCGGATGACGTCGTTGAGCTCGTCGGATACTCGGGAGTGACGCGCGAACCGAACGCCATCTCTGTTCCCGTCGAGATCAACTCAACCGAGTTCTTCGAGACGGCGGATCGCGCGGGTGGCGTGGCGGTACGGCGCGAGTCGCAGCTTGTCGACGAATTCATCGCACATCAAGTCGGGCACACCTTCACTCGGTGGGCGATCAACCTCCCCGCCGAGCGCACCCGGCTCCTCACCGACATCTACGACGAAGCCGATCACACCCTCTATGAAGCGAAGGCGATTGCCAGCCGCTCGGACCTCCGTATGGCGGTCGGTCAGCTCTACGACTACCGCCGACACGTGCACGTCGACGACTTACGTTGCTCGGTGCTTCTTCCCGAACGCCCCACCGCTGACCTCCGCGATCTTCTCCGCGATGCCGGACTTGGGCTGGCCTTCCGCGAGCAGACAACCTTCGTACTTGTGCCGCCCGACACCTCACATCGGGGAGAACGGCTGCACCAATGACACGGCGATTCAACGTGGTGGGCGCGGTTATCGTGAGCGACGAACGTGTGCTGGCCGCGATGCGAGGGCCGAGCGGAAGTCTGCCCAACATGTGGGAATTCCCCGGTGGAAAGATCGAGGACGGCGAATCCCCGCAAGAGGCGCTCGCTCGCGAAATCGGCGAGGAGTTGCTCGTCGACATCAAAGTCGGCGACGAGATCCTCACGACAGCTCACGATTACGAGTTCGGGGTCGTGACGCTGACCACCTACTACTGCGAACTCCGTTGCGGAACACCGCAGCCCACAGAGCACGCGGCGCTTCGCTGGCTCACGCCGGACGAACTCTTCTCCGTGGAATGGGCGCCGGCCGACATACCCGCGGTCGAACGTGTCCGCTCGGATCTCCGAACCGAATAGATCAGCCTTCCTCCGGCATCCAGCCTAGACAGCGATCGGGCGCGGCGCAGTCCTCGTCGTCGAACGGCTGCTAAGCGACGCGCGCCAGCGCGGAGTCTGCAAGGAGTGAGCGGCGAGAACGGAGACGCGACCGGTCGCTACACTCTCGGCGTCGGAGGGAGGCGCCGCTTCCACCAACGCCAGTTGACGACGTCTTCCGACATCTGTCCACATCTGTCATCGGCCGCATTGACGGCACCCGATCAGTGTCCGACACTGGCCCGATACTGACCGTCGAGCCGGAGTGAGCGGAGGTCGAGATGGGCAGCATCACCCCGTACGAATCGGCGAAGGGCCGCCGCTACCGCGTGCGGTATCGCAAGCCGGACCGCACCGAGGCCGAGAAGCGCGGCTTCACGACGATGCGCGAGGCGAAGCTGTACCTCTCCATGGTCACGGTGTCGAAGTCGTAGGGCGAGTACATCGACCCGTCCACCTCGCGGGTTCCGGTGCGGATGTTCGCGGATAGATGGCTGCGGTCCAAGCAACCGCCGATGTCGAAGCCCTCGTACTACATGACGCTCGAGCGCGCGTGGAAGAACCACGTCGCGCCGGTGTGGGCCGACAGGGAGATCTCGTCGATCCGTCGCTCTGAAGTCCAGGACTGGGTGTCCGACCTCGCGACGCAGAAGTCGCGCACGGTCGTCCTTCGAGCGCTGGGAGTCCTCGCCGGCATCCTCGACGTCGCGATCGACGATCGGCGCCTCGCGAGCAATCCTGCCCGCAACGTGCGCAACCTGCCTCGGCACGGACCGGGCAAGCGTCGCGTCTACCTCTCGCATGACCAGGTCGCGACGCTGGCGGCATGCTCGGCATATCCGACGCTTGTCCTGACGCTGGCGTACACGGGCCTCCGCTGGGGCGAGGCGACAGGTCTGCGGGTGCGCAGCGTGAACCGGCTGCGTCGGCGCTTCGTCATCGAGGAGAACGCGGTGATGATCGCGTACGAGATCCATGTCGGCACGCCGAAGACGCACGAGAAGCGCTCGGTGCCCTACCCCGAGCGTCTCGCGCCGATGATCGAGCAGGCGTGCGCCGGCAAGGGGCCCGAGGGTCTGCTGTTCGGCGACGGGGTCAATCACATGCGCAACTCGGGCAGCAAGGGATGGTTCGCGAACGCGGTGCGGCGTGCGCAGGAGTTCGATCCATCGATCCCTCGACTCACTCCCCACGACCTTCGGCACACCGCCGCGTCGCTCGCGATCAGCTCCGGCGCGAACGTGAAGGCGGTGCAGCGGATGCTCGGGCACGCGTCGGCGGCGATGACCCTGGACACGTACGCCGATCTCTTCGACGACGATCTGGATGCCGTCGCGACGCGACTGAACGACCAGATGCCGTTGGTGGCGCTGCCGTCAGGACCGCAGACCCGCTACGCGCGACCTCAATGACCACCGAGAGCAGATTGCTCAGTTTTTCGACGAGGCAGATTTCGCCCGAAACGCTCGATTTTGGTGCTCTCAGACGTCGCGCGCAGGCATCTGCAGACGGCAATTTTCGGCTCACCGAATTTTCAGAATGCGGGCAGAAAGCGGGCAAAAACGACTTTCGTGTGGTCTGACCACAGAAAAAAGTCCTGGTCAGAGGCAAAAAGAGACTGTGCCCCTGGAGGGACTCGAACCCCCAACCGTTTCCTTAGGACGGAACTGCTCTTCCATTGAGCTACAGAGGCTGGCCCCGCCAGTCTACGGGGAGAAGAGACCCGGGACGGGATCACCGCGGACGACGACGGCCCCGACGCCGAAGCGCCGAGGCCGCCGATGGGCGCGCGTCAGGCCTGCGCGGCCAGCGCGAAGCGCACGGAGCCGTCCTGCGTGAGTTCGGCGTCGAGCACGCGGTCGTCGAGCGCCACGGCCGCACCCTCGTCGAGGAACACCCGGGCGCCGTCCGTGACGACGATCGTGTCCCGCGGCTCGGGGTCGGGGGCGACACTCAGCTCGAAACCCGACGGGGTGCCCGTGTCGCGGATGCGCACTCCACCGTCCTCGGCCTGCGGGACGCGGGAGATGATCTGCTTGACGGCCTCGGCGGCGGTCTGGGTCAGCGTGAGCATGCTGCTTCCTTTCCGTTGCTGTTCCGGACCGGCCACGATTCCGAGAATCGATCCGCCCTGCAACCTGTGCCCGCCATTGCCAGGTGATTCGGACCTTCCGCTCATACGCGTCTCATGTCTAGGGTCGAAGCACCTGCGGTTCGGCCGACGGGTGATGCACGCGGACGAAGGAGTCCTGTGGTGACGACAGTGAGGGTGCGGTGCGAGCGCGCGCCGGGGGAGAAGCGGGTCGCGGCGACCCCCGACAGCGTGCGCAAGCTGGTCGCGGCCGGTGCGGCCGTCGAGGTCGAAGCGGGCGCCGGCAGCGGCGCGATGATCTCGGATGCCGCCTATCGCGACGCCGGCGCGAGCCTGGTCGAGCCCGCGGCGGTGGTGAGCGGCGGCATCCTCCTCCACGTCCGCCCGCTCACGCCCGACGAGGCCGGGGCGCTGACCGCAGGAACCGTCACGGTCGGCGTGCTCGACCCTTTCCAGAACGCCGCGGGTGTCGCAGCGCTGCGTGAGCGGGGCGTCACGGCGTTCGCGCTGGACCTCCTGCCCCGCATCTCGCGCGCCCAGTCGATGGACGTCCTCTCCTCTCAAGCACTGATCGCCGGCTACCGGCTCGTGACGCTCGCCGCCGGCGCGTTCGGACGCATGTTCGGCATGACGATGACGGCGGCAGGGACACTCGCGCCGGCGCGCGTGCTCGTGCTCGGCGCCGGCGTTGCGGGACTGCAGGCCATCGCGACGGCTAAGAGGCTGGGCGGCGTCGTCTCGGCCAACGACGTTCGCGCGGCGTCCGCCGACGAAGTGCGGTCGGTCGGCGGCACCTTCATCGACCTCGACCTCGGGGCGGCGGACGCGGCCGGCGGCTACGCGAAAGAGCTCGCCGAGGACCGCGCGCGCCGTCAGCAGGAGCTGCTCGCGCCGCACGTCGCGGCCTCCGACATCGTCCTGACCACCGCCGCGGTTCCCGGACGCGCGGCGCCGCGGCTCGTCACGGCCGACATGGTGGCGGCGATGAAGCCGGGCTCGGTGCTCGTCGACCTCGCCGCGGAGTCCGGCGGCAACATCGAGGGCTCGGTGCCGGGCGAGCGTCGCGCCGTTCCGGTGGCGAACGGGGCGGTGACGCTCATCGGCGCGCGCGACATCCAATCGGATCTCGCGCCGGATGCCTCGAAGCTGCTCGCCATGAACTGCGCGAACTTCGTCGCGCTGATCCTCGAGGAAGGAGACCTCGTGCTGGACTTCGACGACGAACTGGTGGTCGGCAGTGCGATCACGCACGAAGGAAGGATCCTCAACGAGCGGGTCGCCGCGGCGACCCAGGCGGTGACGGCGTGATGGACGGCTTCGCCCTCATCACCATCACGATCCTCGCGGTGTTCCTCGGGTTCGAGGTGGTCTCGAAGGTCTCGAGCACGCTGCACACGCCGCTCATGAGCGAGGCGAACGCCATCCACGGCATCATCCTGCTGGGAGCCATCATGGTGGCCGGCACCGCGGAGGACCCGCTCGCGCTCGCCCTCTCGCTGGTCGCGGTGCTGCTGGCGACGATCAACGTGGTCGGAGGATTCGTCGTCACCGACCGCATGCTCGAGATGTTCTCGGCCAAGCCTCGGCGCGCCGAGGTGACGTCGTGAAGCTCCTTCCCGCCGAGGTCGTCGCCGCCTGCTACATCGTCGCCGCCGTCCTGTTCATCCTGGCGCTGAAGGGCCTGGGAACCCCGCGGCTGGCGCGCCGCGCGAACCTCCTGGGAGCGTCGGGCGCCGCGCTCGCCGTCCTCGCCTACTGCCTGAGCGTCGAGCTGCGCAATCTCCTGTGGATCGTCGCGGCCATGGTGATCGGCGCGGTCATCGCGGTGCCCGCCGCGCGGCGCGTGCAGATGACCCAGATGCCGCAGCTCGTGGCGGCGTTCAACGGCGTCGGCGGTGGTGCGGCGGCCCTTGTGGCGCTCGTCGAGGTGACACACACCGACGACCCTTGGGCGCGCGGCGTGGTGGGGTTCACTGTGCTCGTCGGCGGCGTCTCCCTCACCGGTTCCTTCGTGACCTTCGGGAAGCTGCAGGGCATCCTCGCGACCCGGGCTGTGACGTTCCCGGGTCTGCGCATCCTCATGGTGCTGCTGGCTGCGGCGGCACCCGCCGCCGGCGTCGTGCTGATCGTCACCGGCGCCCCGGCGTTCGCCTACGGTCTCCTCGCGGTCGGACTGGTGCTCGGAGTGCTGCTCGTGCTGCCGATCGGCGGCGCCGACGTACCGATCGTCATCTCGCTGCTCAACGCGTTCACGGGGCTCGCCGTGGCGGCATCCGGTCTGGTCCTGAGCAACGTGCTGCTGCTCATCGCCGGAACGCTCGTCGGTGCGAGCGGCACAATCCTCACCATGGCGATGGCCAAGGCCATGGGCCGCACCGTCACCGGCATCGTCTTCGGCGCGTTCCGCACGCGGGCATCGGCGGGCGCCGACGGGGGAGCGGCCCGCGACCGGCCGGTGCGGACCATGGGGACCGACGATGTGGCCATCCTGCTCGACTACGCCCAGCGCGTGGTGATCGTCCCGGGGTACGGGCTCGCTGTCGCCGGTGCGCATCACGCCGCGGCGGAACTGGCCGAGGTGCTCCGATCCCGCGGCGTCGACGTCGTGTTCGGCATCCATCCTGTCGCGGGGCGGATGCCCGGACACATGAATGTGCTGCTCGCCGAGGCGAATGTGCCGTATGACGCGCTCGTGGAAATGGACGATGTCAATCCGCGTTTCAAGACGACCGATCTCGTGCTCGTCGTCGGCGCCAACGACGTCGTCAATCCCGCGGCGAAGACGTCACCGGGATCGCCGATCTACGGGATGCCCATTCTCACGGTGGGCGACGCGCAGCAGATCGTCTTCCTGAAACGCTCGCTCAATCCCGGATTCGCGGGAATCGACAATGAGCTCTTCTTCGACCCGAAAGTGTCGATCGTTCTCGGGGACGCGAAAGCGACCCTGACGAAGCTTCTTTCGACCGTGAAGACGAGCGCGTGAGAAAGCGACGCGACGTCAGTTCGCGGCGTCGTAGGCCTCGAGGACGGATGCCGGAACCCTGCCGCGGTCGGACACCTCGTAGCCGTTCTGCTTGGCCCATTCGCGCACGGCGCTGAAATCCTGCTGCCCGGAGCGCCGGCGCCCGCCACCGCGGCGATTCGGCGACGCGCCGCCGCCGGCACGTCCGGCCGACACCGTGCGCGCCGCCTTCGTGTAGCGCTCGAGAGCCGAACGCAGCGCCGCGGCATTGTCATTGGTGAGGTCGATTTCGTAGGCGATCCCGTCGAGCGAGAAAAGGACGGTCTCGCCTTCGCCGATCTCCAGGACGGTGCCGTCGATGTCGTCGACGAGCTGATGCACGATTCTGCGGGCCATGGAATGCACAATACGCCGGAATGGACGCGCCTGCGGGAATTGCGTCGGCGCATATCCGGTGTCATGTGGCATCGGATAAACACCATTCACGCCGATTCGTGCTGATCGGATTCGGACCGGATGCTCGATTCGGGCTGCCCGGTGCGAAACATCCGAATTCGGCGCGGTGATCCGAATCCGCGACCATGCAATCCCGCCGCATGCGGAGGGAAATGCCGGCCGTCAGGGGAGCAGGCCGGCGCGGCGCGCCGTCGCCACGGCGGCGTGGCGGGTCGAGGCATCCAGTTTCGCCATCGCCGACTGCAGATACGACTTCACCGTGCCTTCGCGCAGCTTCAGGGTCGCTGCGATCTCGGCATTGGTCGCGCCGAGCGCGGCGCATGCGAGCACGTCGACCTCGCGAGGCGACAGGCGCACGTCCATGTCGAGCGGCGGCTCTGCGCCGTCCTGGGCCAGCGCCGCCAGCCGGTGCTCGAGACGCGCCAGCCGGTCGCGAACGGCCGCGTCATCGATCGCGGAGGCGATGCTGCGCAGTTCGGCGTAGCTCTGCCGAAGCTCTTCGCGGGCAGCCGGCGCCATCGTGGCGGCAGGCGAGGTGGGCACGAGAGCCAGGCGGCGCTGCACCTCGTCGTGGATGCGCAGCTCGTGCGAGAGCTCCTCCGCGACCGTCAGGGCCGGGCGGGCGACGACGTCGCCGACGGAGGATTCCGCCCACGAGCCGCAGTAGATCACCCCGCGCGCGCGGCCGCCGACCATCACCGGCACGGCGAAGAGCGTGGAGATCCCCTCACCGAGGACCGCGCGATCGTAGTCGTGTGTGATGGTCCGCGATGAGCGGTAGTCCAGGGCGAGGCGCGGGCGCTTCTCGACGAGAGCGCGGCCGCCCAGGCCACGGGATGCCTGCACCACGAGTCCCTCGAGGTTGCGCGTGCGTGCGCCGACGATCGAGGTGACGTGGATGGCCTGATCGCGGGTGAGGCCGCCGAACGCGACCGGGAAGTGGGTGCGGCGCACGAGGTCGTGGACCGCGCGGTCGAGGATCTGGACGTCGCTGACGGTCGTGCCGGCGTCCGCGAGCGACCGTTCTCGGACCGGCGTGCGCGATGCACTGGGCGCCCGCTCCGGGCGCGGTGCGCGATTCGGAATGGGCGCGCCCACGACTACCTACTTCCGGGGGTGACGGCGTCTTCACCGCTTTTCGTAGCGTCGACCCTACCACCCGGGCAACGGCGGGGAACCGCTTGCCCCGGGGCGGTTCCCGTGGGCGTGAGAGCGCCCTCTCATGAGGCAAGGAGGCCACATGTCAGATCCCCGGACCGATACCGCCCCACCGGGCGGAATCGACTATGTCGCGGTCGAGGAGTCCCCGCGATTCGTCGAGCTGAAGCGCCGGCAGCGCGGCTTCATCTTCCCGATGGCGGTCGCATTCCTCGTCTGGTACTTCGTCTATGTGCTGCTGTCGTCCTTCGCACGCGACTTCATGGCGCAGCGGGTGTGGGGCGACGTCACGGTCGGCCTGCTGTTCGGGCTGGGGCAGTTCGTCACGACCTTCGCGATCACGATGGCCTACGTCTGGTACGCCAACCGCAAGCTCGACCCGATCGCCGAGGAGATCCGCGACGACCTCGAGCGTCAGGAGGCATCGGCGTGAACGAGTTCTTCGGTGCCGTCCACGCGGCCGTCCAGACGGTGGAGAACAACCCCGTCCTCAACATCTCGATCTTCGCGGCGTTCGTCGCGGTGACGCTGTTCATCGTCATCCGCGCGAGCCGCAACAACAAGACCGCCGCCGACTACTACGCCGCCGGTCGTTCGTTCACCGGCCCGCAGAACGGCTTCGCGATCTCGGGCGACTACCTGTCGGCGGCATCCTTCCTGGGGATCTGCGGCGCGATCGCGATCAACGGGTACGACGGGTTCCTGTACTCGATCGGCTTCCTGGTCGCGTGGCTGGTCGCGCTGCTGCTGGTGGCCGAGCTCATGCGCAACACCGGCAAGTTCACGATGGCCGACGTGCTGTCGTTCCGGCTGAAGCAGCGACCCGTGCGCATGGCGGCGGCCATCACGACCCTCGCGGTGTGCTTCTTGTATCTGCTGGCGCAGATGGCAGGCGCCGGCGGCCTGGTGTCGCTGCTGCTGGGCATCGACGAGGCGATCGGGCAGTCCCTCGTCGTGGCGGTGGTCGGCGTGCTCATGATCGTCTACGTGCTCGTCGGCGGCATGAAGGGCACCACGTGGGTGCAGATCGTCAAGGCGTTCCTGCTCATCGGCGGCGCGCTCGCGATGACGATCTGGGTGCTCGCGATCCACGGCTTCAGCCTCAACGGCCTGCTGGAGGCCGCCGTCGCCGAGTCGGTGACGGACCCGGCGGATGCCATCCTCGGTCCCGGTCTGCAGTACGGCGCGAACCCGTGGGACTTCATCTCGCTGGCGCTGGCACTCGTCCTCGGCACCGCGGGGCTCCCGCACGTGCTGATGCGCTTCTACACCGTGCCCACCGCCAAGGAGGCCCGCCGCTCGGTGGTCTGGGCGATCTGGCTCATCGGCCTGTTCTACCTGCTGACGCTGGTGCTCGGCTACGGCGCGGCGGCGCTGGTCGGACCCGAGGTGATCGCGAACGCGCCGGGCGGGGTCAACTCCGCCGCGCCGCTGCTCGCCCTCGCGCTGGGCGGCCCGGTCCTGCTCGGTTTCATCTCGGCGGTGGCCTTCGCCACGATCCTCGCCGTGGTCGCCGGCCTCACCATCACCGCTGCGGCGTCGTTTGCGCACGACATCTACGCGAACGTGGTCAAGAGGGGCGACGTCCCGCCGGACGGCGAGGTCAAGGTCGCGCGGCGCACCGTGATCGTCATCGGCGCGCTGGCGATCCTCGGCGGCATCGCGGTGCAGGGGCAGAACATCGCGTTCCTCGTTGCGCTCGCCTTCGCGGTGGCCGCGTCGGCCAACCTGCCGACGATCCTGTACTCGCTGTTCTGGCGCAGCTTCACCACGCGTGGTGCGGTGTGGAGCATGTACGGGGGGCTCGCCGCGGCGATCATCCTCATCGTGCTCTCACCGGTGTTCTGGGGCGGCGAGACGAGTGTGTTCAAGACGGGCACCGCCCTGTGGCCGCTGAACAACCCCGGCATCGTGTCGATCCCGATCGGGTTCCTCCTCGGCTGGCTCGGATCGGTCACCTCGCGGGCCAAGGAGGACCGCCGCAAGGCGGCCGAGATGGAGGTGCGCTCGCTCACCGGCTTCGGGGCCGAGAAGGCCACACACCACTGACGCGCGCGGCGCAGCGCGCCGGCGGGAGCGTGGCCCGGGCAGGGGGTGTTGCCCGGGCCACGCGGCGTCGCGCGGCCTACACGCCCGACGCCTGCTCGAGGTCGAGCAGGTACCGCTTGACCTCGGGGTGCCCGCCGTACTCGCCGATCGAGCCGTCTGCGCGGACCACGCGGTGCACCGGAACCACCACCGAGAACGGCGTGGTCGCGCACGCCGTGCCGACCGCTCGCGCCGCCCGCGGCACGCCCGCTGCGATCGCGACCTCGCCGTATCCGGCGGTCTGGCCGTAGGGGATGTCGCACACCGCCTCCAGCGCGGCGCGGGTGAATCCGCGCACGAGCCGCCAGTCCAGCGGCAGGTCGAACGCCGTGCGCGTCCTGTCGAAGTACTCGTCGAGCTGCCGTGCGGCCGCCGCCGCCGACGGATCCTCGGCGGCATCGCCCTCGGCATCCTCCGGGGCCGGCAGCGCGCGCAGTCGCAGCGCGACGCGCTCGAGCTCGGCGTGCAGCGGGCCGTCGAAGGGATGCAGCGTCACGATGCCGGCATCGGTCGTCACAATCAGGATGTCGCCCACGGGCGAGGGGTGGACGCGATACCGAGGCGGGTCCTGGGAGGTCATGTCCCCATCCTGGTCCGCCGCCCACTGTTCACGACCGCGTGGCGCCGGTCTGTGGGAACGTCGCCGGCCGAAGCGTCTGGGGAGGAGCCGTCATGACCCGCCGTGCGCCAATACCGCGAAACTCAGGTCCATTGCAAGTGCACCGCGCACCTCGCGCATATGGTGGCTCGTGTGTGGCGAGGAGAAGGCAGCGCCGTGATCGGCCAAGAGAACGCCGTGCACGGGTACGACGTGACCCCCGGCGACCTCGGCCTGGCAGAGCCCGACGTCACGGTGGCGCACATCGCCGAACCCGAGCGCGATCGGCTGCGACGGGAGGCGGCGGCGCTGGGCGGCCGTTCGACGCTGCTGCACTTCTCCGAGAGCGCCGACGCCTGCATCGAGATCACCAAGGCGCACCCGGGCAGCCTTCCGCAGTTCATCACCGGACGCTCGACGCTGCTGTCGAACCTGTTCCGCGACGAGGTGGCGCTGCGCGGCGCGCGCCTGGCGGCGGAGCGCATCACCGCCAAGAACCTCGAGCTGCGCACCGCCCGGGGGCTCGACACCGTCCGTCTCGCCGTCGGCCTGGCGTCATGGCGCCTGGGCGGACTGGCCTGCACCGCGCCGGTGCTGCTGCGCCCGCTCGCCATCCGCCGCCACCACGGAGACTTCGAACTGAAGCTGCACGGCGCCTTCAGCGTCAATCCCGAACTGGTCCGCGCCATGCGCACGCACTTCGGCATCGTCATCGACGCGGGTGGGCTCGCGGCGCTCGCCTACGACGAGGGCGTGTTCAAGCCGCAGCCGGTGATCGATCATCTGCGCGCGCTGACGGCCCACATCCACTCGTACGGCGTCAAACCCCGCCTGCTCGTCTCCAGCTTCGCCGACGTGGGCGGACCGATGTCGGCCGACGCCGCGAACCTCGACCACCCCGTGCTCAATGCGCTCGCGGGGCATGCGGCCGACCGTGAGTCGGTGACCATCCGCCGTGAGACTCCTGCGCTCATCAGCCCCGACGAGCGTCCGCCCGCGGCCGACATGCTGCTTCTCGACGCCGACTCGGAGCAGGAGCGCGTGCTGGCGCGCATCGCGGCCGGACAGTCGGTCGTGGTGCACACCCTGCCCGGGACCGGCGGCACGCAGACGGTGATCAACGCGATCGGGGCGCTCGTGCGCGACGGCAAGCGCGTCCTCGTCGTGAGTGCGCGCCGGTCGACGCTGGACGGGGTGCGCCACCGGCTCGCCGGCATCGGCCTTCCCGGCCTCGCCGTGTCGCCGGATCGTCTGCAGCGAGACCTCATCCGCGCCATCGGCCGCAATGAGAAGGCCCAGCCGCCGAAGGTCGCCGACATCGACGACGCCCTGGTCCGCCTTCGCGGCGTCCTGCGCGACTACCGCACCGCGGTGACGGCGGAGCACCCGTCGTTGGGCGTCTCGGTGCTCGAGATCCTGCGGGCGCTGGCCCGCCTGGCGCAGCACGAGTCGCCGCCGCAGACCACGGCCCGCTTCGACGCCCTGGCGCTGGAACGCCTCGCGGACCGGCGGGCGGATGCCGCCGCCAAGCTCGCGGCGGCTGCGAGACTCGGCGAGTTCCGGTTCGGTCCCGACGATTCGCCCTGGTACGGCGTGACCTTCGCCACCGTCGAGCAGGCGCGCGCCGCGCACGCGCTCGCCGGCAAGCTCCACCGCCAGGACGTTCCCGCGCTCCTCGAGCGCGGCTACGAGCTCATCGCGCAGACGCGCATGCGTCCGTTCCAGACGATCGCCGAGCTCGGCACGTACCTGCGACTGCTGCAGGGCATCCGCGAATCACTGGACCGCTTCAGCCTGACCGTGTTCGAGCGGCCGCTGGGCGAGCTGATCCAGGCGCATGCGCCCCGGCGTGATTCGTCGACGATGACCAACGCGAACCGTCGCCGGCTGCGGCGACTGTCGCGAGAGTACGTGCGTCCGGGCGTGCACGTGCCCGACATGTACGAAGCGCTCGTGCGCATCCAGCAGCAGCGCACCGAGTGGCAGCGCTACGTCGACGCCGGCGTCACGCCCGAGGTGCCGCTGGGTCTCGGCGACGTGCACGTGGCGTGGCAGCGCGTCCAGGCCGAGCTCGCCGAGCTCGACGCGGTGCTGCGGCGCGACGCGAGCGAGAGCCTGACCACGCTTCCGGTCAAGCAGCTGGTGCGCACCCTTGCGGGGCTCGCCGCCGAGTCCGATGTGTTCGACAACCTGCGCGAGCGCGCGACGCTTCGCAGCGAACTGGCCGCACTGGGGCTGGAGCCGCTCCTGCTCGAGCTGTCGGTGCGACACGTGCCCGAGGACCGCGTCGCCGCCGAGCTCGAGTACGCGTGGTGGCAGTCGGCGCTCGAACTGCTGCTGAAGACCGACCGCGCGGTCCTCGGTGCCAACACCGCCGTGGTGGACCGACTCGAGCGCGACTTCCGGCTCGTCGACGAGGCGCATGCCGCGGCATCCGGTCCTCTCCTGGCCGCGCAGCTGGCGACGCAGTGGCGCATCGGGATCGTCGACCACGCCGACGAGGCGGACGCCCTCAAGCGGGCGATCAAGAGCGGCGCGATCACGCCGTCGCAGCTGCTGCGGGTCGCCCCGAACCTGTCGCGAACCATCGCGCCGGTGTGGCTCGCGTCGCCCTACGACGTGCCCCTGATCCCGGACGCGGCCGACATCGACGTGGTCGTGGTGGCCGACGCGGGCGCCCTGTGCCTGGCGGAGGCCGCGCCGGCGCTGCGCCGCGCGCGCCAGGTCGTCGCCTTCGGCGACCCTGTGACCCAGAAGCCGACCCCGTTCCGTGTGGCGGCGACGATGGAGCCGGGGGCGGCGGCGGCGACCCTGGACGAGGAGGACGAGCCCGAGGTGCCCTTCGACGGCACGAGCGTGTTCGAGCGCCTGGCGGAGCTGTTCCCCATCGAGACGCTCACGCGCAGCTACCGCGCCGGGGGCGAGGATCTCGCCGAGCTCGTCAACGACGCGTTCTACGGCGGCGAACTGGTGTCGCTGCCGTGGGCGGGGTCGTATCTCGGACGCGGCAGTCTCACCGTCGACTACGTCGAGGGCGGCCACGGCACGCCCGACCCGGTCACGGGTGCGGTGGAGAGCCCCGATGCCGAGGTGGCCCGCGTGGTGACCCTCGTCGTCGAGCATGCCGTCAACCGGGGGAGCGAGTCCCTCATGGTCGTCACGGCGAGCTCCCGGCACGCCGCCCGCATCCGCGCCGCCGTCGAGGCCGCTTTCGCGGGACGCTCGGATGTCGCCGACTTCGTCTCGCGCGACACCGCCGAGCCGTTCGCGGTGCTGACGCTCGAGGAGTCCGTCGCCGAGAGCCGTGACCGGGTCATCTTCTCGCTCGGCTTCGGTCTCACCAAGCACGGCCGCGTGCTGAGCGACTTCGGCGACCTGTCCACTCCCGACGGCGAGCGGCTGCTCACCGTCGGCATGACCCGCGCGCGCCGTTCCATGGTCATCGTGTCGTCGATCCGCCCGTCGGCGTTCGACGACGGACGGCTGGAGTACGGCGCCGCGACGCTCATGTCGATCCTCGGCGGCATCGCCGCGCGGTCTCGCCAGGCGCGGCTCGAGGACCTGGCCGATCCGCTGACCCTCGCGCTCGCCCGAGAGCTGCGCCGGCTCGGCCTGTCCGTCGACGTGCACTACCGCGGCCTGCTGCCGCTGGTCGCCCAGTACGGCGGCAAGGCGGTCGTCGTCGAGAGCGACCCCGAGACGATCGGCGAATCCCTCCGGGAATCGCTGCGGCTGCGGCCGCAGATCCTGCGGCGGCTCGGATGGCACTACGTGCGCGTGCACTCGTTCGACCTGTACCGCGACCCCGCCGACGTGGCCCAGCGGATCGCCGAGATGCTCGGCGTGCCCCCGGACGCGCCGCGCGTCGACCGCGAGACCCAGCCGATCGATGTCGTCGAGTGACCGTCAGCGGATCGAGCGGGTCCCCGGCTCCCGCCGGGCGAAGCTGACACCGGCGCCGGGCACCGGCTCGGAGCCCGTCCCGGCCGACGACGCCGCGGACGCGGACGCGACGAAGGACGCGGCATCCGGTGCCGTCGAGGGGCCGAATGACGAGCGGATGCGGCGGGACGTCCCGCCGCACTGGTGATTCAGGACCGCGCGGACGCGGACTGCTTCTCGAGCAGGTCCCGGATCTGGATGAGCAGCTCCTGCTCGGTGGGCAGCTTCACCTCGTCCTCGGCGGGCGCCGCGACGCCCTTGCGCGCCTCGGCGCGCTGCTTGAAGAGGTTCATCGGGTGCACGAAGACGAAGTACACGACGACGGCGACGGCGAGGAAGCTGATCACGGCGTTGATGAGGTCGCCGATCGGGAAGGTCACGTCCCCCCAGAAGCCGGGCACGGTGAAGCCGATCTCCCCGTTCGCATCGGGCTTCCAGAAGATCGCGATGAGCGGGTTGATGATGCTCGCGACGATCGCGTTCACCACCGCGGTGAAGGCGGTGCCGATGACGACCGCGACCGCGAGATCGATGACGTTGCCGCGCAGGATGAACTCTTTGAAGCCCTTGATCACGTGATCCTCCTCCGATCGCCGGCGTGCGCCGCTTACGCGCCCGTGGACGCGGGGGAGGCCTTCGCCTCCGACTTCGATGATGTCGAAGACGACTCGGAGCCGCCACCGCCGGAGGACTCCGATGCGGCGGGCTTGGACCCGGCACGCGAGTCGGTGCGGTAGAACCCTGACCCGTTGAAGGTCACCCCGATCGAGCCGTACTCCTTGCGCAGCGGCCCGGAGCACTCCGGGCACTCGGTGAGGGCGGGGTCGGCGAAGGACTGGACGGCGTCGAAGCGGTGTCCGCACTGCTTGCAGGCGTAGGCGTAGGTGGGCATGTCTCTTCCGGTGCTGTCAGCGCCCCGCGGGGGCGAGTGTGATGGTGCGCGTGGGCGTCACGATGCCCGTCACGCGCTGGTCGTGGATGTCGCTGGGAACCTCGTCGACGATCTCGGAGTCGTACACCACGGCGTACACCGGCGGGCAGCGCTCCATCGACCCCAGCGTCTTGTCGAAGAAGCCGCGCCCCCACCCGAGTCGCATCCCCGTCGCGTCGACCGCGGCGGCGGGGATCACGAGCAGATCCACGTCGTTGACCGCGATCGGGCCGAGCAGCTCGCCGACGGGTTCGGGCAGTCCGTGCAGGCCTTCGGCGATGTCGCCGTCGGTCGTCGCGACCGCCCAGTCGAGCAGTCCGTCGCTGCGCGTGACGGGAAGGAGCACGCGGATGCCGCGGCGCACCGCATCCGCCACGAACGACCGGGTCCCCGGTTCGTTCGGCGTGGACAGGAAGCACGACATCGAGCGCACGCCGAGGTCGGCGACCAGGGCGTCGAGCTGCTCGTGGATGCCGGCCTCGGCCGTCTCCCGCGCGCCCTCAGAGAGCATCTGTCGTCGCTCGCGGAGGTCGGCGCGCAGCGCCCGCTTCGCATCGGCGATGGCGTCGGACATGCCTTCGATTCTAGGTGCCGCCGCCGTGTCGACCGCCTTTTCACGGCGCGGCGAGCCTCGGACCCTATGATCGAGTGCATGCCTCACACCTCGATCAAGGCCGTCATCCCGGCCGCAGGACTCGGCACGCGCTTCCTTCCCGCGACGAAGGCCATGCCCAAGGAGATGCTCCCGGTCGTCGACAAGCCTGCGATCCAGTACGTCGTCGAGGAGGCGGCCCACGCCGGTATCGACGACATCCTCGTCATCACCGGACGCAACAAGAACGCGATCTCGAACCACTTCGACTCGGTGCCCGAGCTCGAGGTGAGGCTGAAGGACAAGGGCGACGACGAGCGGCTGCGTCGCGTGGTGGCATCCAGCGATCTCGCCGACATCCACTTCGTGCGTCAGGGCGAGCCCAAGGGACTCGGCCACGCGGTGCTGCGCGCGAAGACCCACGTGGGCGACTCGTCGTTCGCGGTGCTGCTGGGCGATGACCTCATCGACGAGCGCGACGAGCTGCTGACGGTGATGATCGCCGAGCACGAGCGCACGGGCGCCGCGGTCGTCGCCCTCATGGAGGTCGCTCCTGAGCAGATCCACATGTACGGCGTCGCGTCGGCCGAGAAGACCGACTCGGATGACGTCGTGAAGGTCACCGGCCTCGTCGAGAAGCCGAAGGCCGAGGATGCGCCGTCGAACCTCGCCATCATCGGCCGCTACGTGCTCAGCCCGAACGTGTTCGAAATCCTCGAGCGCACCGAGCCGGGTAAGGGCGGTGAGATCCAGCTCACCGACGCCCTGCAGGAGCTCGCCGCCGACCCGAACGGCCCCGGCGTGCGCGGGGTGATTTTCCGTGGCCGCCGCTATGACACCGGCGATAGGGTGGACTACATCAAGGCCATCGTGCAGCTCGCGTCCGATCGTGAAGACCTCGGCCCCGATCTGCGTCCCTGGTTCAAGGAGTTCGCGGCGAGTCTCTGACGCCGCCCGTGCGAGGGGGTCTCGTGGATCTGACGGCGCCCCGCAGGCACGGCCCCATCGCGATCCGGCTCATCCGGCCGCGCGATGCACGTGTGCTGCAGAACGAGCTGCTGAGCAACCGTGACTGGCTGCGGCCGTGGGAGGCGACGAGCCCCGACGGCCCGGTGTCGTTCGACATGCGAATCGGCGTCCGGCGCCTGCTGCAGCAGTACCGCGACGGCGCCGGTGTGCCGTTCGTCATGGAGTACGAGGGGGAGATCGCCGGTCAGCTGAACGTCTGGGGCATCGCTCGCGGGTCCCTGGCATCCGCGACGATCGGCTACTGGGTCAGCGAGCGCTTCGCCGGCCGCGACATCACGCCCACCTCGGTGGCCCTCGCCACCGACGTGTGCTTCAACGAGATGCGCCTGCACCGCATGGAGATCTGCATCCGCCCCGAGAACCGTGCAAGCCTGCGCGTCGTCGAGAAGCTCGGGTTCCGCTACGAGGGTCTGAGGCGCCGGTACATCCACATCGACGGCGACTGGCGCGACCACTACGCGTTCGCCCTCGTCCGCGAGGAGGTGCCGGAGGGCGTGCTCCAGCGCTGGCTCTCGGGACGCGCCCCGCAGGATGCCGCCGTCGTGCCGCCCGCGGATCACCTGCACGCGTAGCGGTCGGTCCAGCCCCTGGCTGGTCGGGTTCTTGCATCGATCGCGGGACGACACGCGAGCGCATCCCTGAGCGCGGGCGCCGCGTCCCCTACCGTGGTGTGCATGGATGGGCAGGTGCTGGGTGGGGGCGTGATCGTCCTCGTCGCCGTCGCCCTGTGGCTGGTGTACCTCCTGCCGTCCTGGTACAGCCGCCGGCAGTACGACGCCGCCGAGCGCAACGCCGTCCGATTGAGTCAGGCGCTGCGCGTGCTGGCCGAGACGAGCGAGACCCCAGAAGAGGTGCGCCTCGAGCTGACCACCCGCACCGCGGCGGCCCAGCAGCGTCTTGCCAAGCGCGCCCTCGCCGAACGCGAGCAGGCCGCGCTCGAAGAGGCGAAGGTGCAGTTGGAGCGCGCCCGCGCCGAGCGCATCGCCGCCGAGGCCGCGGCGCGGGTCGACCTCGAGCGGGCGCGGGCCGAGCGCGCTGCCGCCGAAGCCGCCGCGCGCGCTGAGATCGAAGCCGCCCAGGCCGCGGCGCGGGCCGAGATCGAGGCCGCCGAAGCGGCTGCCCGCGCGGAGATCGAGGCGGCCCGGGCGACGCCGGCTGTGCGCCGCGCGCGTGCTCGGCGCCGATTCCGCCTCATCGCCACGATGGTCGGCGTCGTCGGTTTCGCCGTCGCCGGGTGGGGGACGTTCGAGCTGGTCACGGTCGGCGGCCCCCTCATGCTCTCCATCGGCGCGCCTGTCGTCGCCGCATCCGCTCTCGTCCTGCATCGGATGTCGCGCGTGAGCGCGCGCGCTCGGCAGCGGGTGGTCGAGACCGTCCCCCGTCGCCCATCGGTCGCCGTGGTGCAGGACGTCGCCCTCGAGCGCGAGAACCGGGAGTGGGCGCCTCGCGATCTGCCCCGACCGCTCACCGCCTCGGCCGGCTCACGCGCGGCGGCCGTGCTGGACGCACACGCCGCGCGCGAGGCGCTGCGCCAGGCAGCTCTCGAGGAGGCCATGCGGGCCCGGGCCGAAGCGCAGCGCCCGCCGTCCATCGACACGGCCCGCACGGCTCGCACGACGCCCGCCGCGTCGTCGGGCACCGAGTTCTCGCGCATGGGTTACGTCGAGGACGCCGAGATCGAGGCGCACGTGCGGCGACTGCTCGAGCGTCGGGCATCCGGCCAATAGGCGACCTCCGGCAGGCGCTGCATCACGTCCTCGATTCGGGGGAGCATGCCCGCCCGTGATAGTGTTACTGAGGTTCACGGGCCTGTGGCGCAGTTGGTAGCGCGCTTCGTTCGCAATGAAGAGGTCAGGGGTTCGAATCCCCTCAGGTCCACCGAAAAGGCCCCCGCTCGCGGGGGCCTTCGTCGTCGCCGGCGGCTTCAGCGCGATGTGTGCGACGCCGCGAGCTCCGCGACCGTGTCGACGAGATCGGTCACGCCCGGCGCCTCGATGGGGAAGTGTCCGCACTCGCGTAACACGACGAGCTTGGTCGGTGCCGCCACTCGAGCCAGGACGCGGACGCTGAGCTCCATCGGCGTCCAAGCGTCTGCTGCGGGGTGCACGAGTGTCAGCGGTGTCGTCATCGACTCGGGTGGCGTGTGCCGGTAGCGCAAGTAGGAGGCAAGGAAACCGAGGGGCACCCGGGCTGCGCCCCCGAGCGGGTCCGCGGCGCACAACCGTGACAGCTTCTCGTTCCGGCTCATCTTGGCCAGGTCCGCCACCCAGTTCATCGGGATCATCGCCGAGGCCAGGCGGCCCCGCACGATGCCCGCGAGCGGCTTGCCGAGGATACCCGCGGGCCCGAATCGCGTCATGCGCGCACGCGCGCGCGGGTCCCCGGGATCGAGTAGACACGTAGCGGCGACGGAGGAGACGCGGGCCGATTGCGCCGCCACCTCGAGTGCCAGCATCCCGCCGATGCTGGCACCGAGAAGGACCAGTGGCCGCGCGTCTTGTTCGGCGTCGACAAGGTCGATCAGGAGGCGCACCCAGTCGTCGTACCGCACGGCCCGAGGATTCGGCGATGCGGTCCGGCCGTACAGGGGGAGATCCACGGCGGCGACGTCGATTCCCCGTTCGGCCACGAGAGCCGCGACCGGCCACAGCGCGCCGCTGTGTCCACCTGCCCCGTGGATGACGAGCACCCGGGCCGGGGCATCGGCCTGTCGCGCTCGGGCGATGTGGACGTCGTGCCCCCGCCACGACCACCAGGTGTGCTCTGGGTCACGCGTTGCGGCAGAGCGGTGTTGCAGCGGGAGGAAATCGGCGTACGGGTTCGCTGCCACTGATTCACGGTAGCAACGCCGTGGCACGCACCCCGACCTGTGACCGCCGTGTCAGGCGGGCCCGGCCTCCGCGGCCGCGCGGGCGGCCGCCGGGAGGGCGTCGAGGATCCGGGCGACGGCGTCATCGTCGTGGGCGGCCGAGACGAACCACGCCTCGAACACCGACGGCGGCAGCGAGACGCCCTGCTCGAGCATCGCGCGGAAGAACGGCGGGTAGCGGAACGCGTCCTGCGCCCGCACGGTGTCGTAGTCATGCGGCGCCGTGTCGGTGAACTGGATCGAGAACAGGTTCCCGCTGCGCTGCACCACGTGGGCGACTCCGGCGTCCGTGAGCGCCGTGTCGGCGGCATCCGCGATGGTCGCCGCGGCGCGGTCGATCCGTGCGTACGCGTCGGCGTCCAGGCGGTCCAGCGTCGCGCGGCCGGCTGCAACGGCGAGCGGATTGCCGCTGAGCGTCCCGGCCTGGTACACCGGGCCCAGGGGAGCCAGCAGCTCCATGAGCGCCGTCGGGCCGCCGAGAGCGGCGAGCGGCAGGCCACCGCCGACGACCTTGCCGAACGTGATCAGGTCGGGGGTGAACGGGACCGGGTCGATGCCGTACCAGCCGGCGGTGCCGACGCGGAAGCCGGTGAGCACCTCGTCGAGGATCAGCAGCGCGCCGTAGTCGTGCGCCACGTCGGCGAGGGCGGCGTTGAAGCCGTGCGCGGGCGGGACGATGCCCATGTTGGCCGGCGCCGCCTCGACGATGACCGCGGCGATCTGGTCGCCACGGACGGCGAACAGCTCGTGGACCGCGTCGAGGTCGTTGTAGGGGATCACGACGGTCTGGGCGGCGATGGCGGCCGGGACGCCGGCCGAGCCCGGCATGGCGAGCGTCGCGACGCCGGAGCCGGCGTCGGCGAGCAGCCCATCGGAGTGGCCGTGGTAGTGGCCGGCGAACTTCACCACGAGGTCGCGGCCGGTGGCGCCGCGCGCGAGGCGGATCGCGGTCATGGTCGCTTCCGTGCCGGTCGAGACCAGGCGCACGCGCTCGACCGGCCGCGTCAGGCCGTCCCGCGACACACGGGCGGCGATGAGCTCGGCGAGCTCGGTCTCACCGGGCGTGCTCGCACCGAAGCCGAGGCCGTGGGCCGCGGCATCCTGCACCGCCTTGACGACGTCGGGGTGAGCGTGCCCGAGGATCGCCGGACCCCAGGACCCCACGAGGTCGACATACTGGCGACCCTCGACGTCGGTGACGTAGGGACCGGATGCCTCGACGAAGAACCGGGGCGTCGTGCCCACCGAGCCGAAGGCGCGCACGGGGGAGTTGACGCCGCCGGGCATCGCTGCGCGCGCGCGGTCGAACTCCTGCGCATTCGTCGTCATCGGATCCACTCCGCCAGCTCGATGGCCCAATAGGTGAGGACGGCGTCGGCGCCGGCCCGACGGATGCCGAGCACGGACTCCTCGATCGCGCGCCGACGGTCGATCCACCCGTGGGCGGCGGCCGCCTCGATCATCGCGTACTCGCCCGACACCTGGTACGCCCACACCGGCACGGGGCTGGATACCGCGGCATCGGCCAGGACGTCGAGGTAGCTCATCGCGGGCTTCACCATGACGACATCCGCACCCTCGACGACGTCCAGGTCGATCTCACGGAGGCCTTCGCGACGGTTGGCCGGGTCGAGCTGGTACGTGCGGCGGTCGCCCTGCAGCGACGACTGCACGGCTTCCCGGAACGGTCCGTAGAACGCCGAGGAGTACTTGGCCGCATAGCCGAGGATCGGGATCTCGCCGTGGCCGGCGCCGTCGAGCGCCTCGCGCACCGCCGCGACCTGGCCGTCCATCATGCCCGACAGTCCGAGCAGCTGCGACCCCGCCTCTGCCTGCGCGATCGCCATGTCGCGATAGCGCTCGAGGGTCGCGTCGTTGTCGACATAGCCGTTGCCGTCGAGCACGCCGCAGTGGCCGTGGTCGGTGAACTCGTCGAGGCACAGGTCCGTCTGGACCACGAGCGCATCGCCCGCCTCGGCCGCCGCGATGCGGGTCGCGACGTTCAGGATGCCGTCGGGGTCGGTGGCCCCCGAGCCGGAGGCATCCTTGTGCTCGGGCACGCCGAACAGCATGATCCCGCCGATGCCGGCCGCCGCGGCATCCGTAATCGCGCCCTTGAGGGACTCGGTGGAGTGCTGCACCACGCCGGGCATCGACGAGATGGGCAACGGCTCGGTCGCGCCCTCGCGCACGAACATCGGCAGCACGAGGTCGGCGGGGTGCAGTCGCGTCTCGGCGACGAGGCGGCGCATCGCGGGCGTGGCGCGCAGGCGACGCGGGCGGATGGTCGGGTGCAGCAGGTGATCGGGGGAACGGGTCACGGGCGGGCTTCCGTCAGGCCGGCGGCGCCGGCGTCGAGAAGTTCACGGGCGACGGATGCCGCGACATCGCGGGAGGCGTCGTCCTCGGGCCACGTCGCGGCGTGGGACGAGGTGAGGGCGGTCGCGCCGTCGAGGCTGTAGACGCTGGCCGACAGCAGCAGCAGTCCCGCGTCGACGACGGCGCGCGCGCCGACCGGTGCGGAGCAGCCGGCCTCGAGGAGCGCGAGGACGTGGCGCTCGGCGTCGACGGCGGCGCGGGTCTCGGCGTGGTCGAGCGCGGCGACGAGGTCCTCTTCGCCGCGACGCACCTCGATGCCGAGCGCCCCCTGGCCCGGAGCCGTCGGCCACGCGTCGGCGTCGAGGAACTCGGTCACCACATCGGTGCGGCCGATGCGGTTCAGACCGGCGGCGGCGAGGATCACCGCGTCCAGCTCGCCGTCGGCGACGCGCCCCAGCCGGGTGTCGACGTTGCCGCGGATGTCGACCACCTCGAGGTCGGGGCGGCGCGCCCGCAGCTGCGCCATACGCCGCGGCGAGCCGGTGCCCACCCGCGACCCAGCGGGCAGCTCGGCGAGCGTCAGGCCGTCCCGCGCGCACAGCGCGTCGCGCGGATCCTCGCGGGCGGGGATCGCCGCGATCGTGATCCGATCGTGCGGGGCGGTGGGAAGGTCCTTGAGCGAGTGCACGATGACGTCGCAGCGGCCCTCGAGGAGCGCGTCGCGCAGGGCGCCGGTGAACAAACCGGTGCCGCCGACCCGCGACAGCGGCTCGTTCGACCGGTCGCCGTGGGTGGTGATGGTGACCAGCTCGGTGCTGACGCCGGTGGCGTCGGCCAGGTCGTCGGCGACCATGCCGGTCTGCGCGAGGGCGAGCTTGCTCCCGCGCGTGCCGATGCGCAGCGTCGTCACGCCAGCACCTCGGCGATCTCGTCGATGCCGATGCGGCGCCCGGTGTAGAAGGGGATCTCTTCGCGAACGTGCCGACGGGCCTCGGTCTGCCGGAGGTCCCGCATGAGGTCGACGAGCTCGACGAGCTCGGGCGCCTCCAGGGCGAGGAGCCACTCGTAGTCGCCGAGCGCGAACGAGGCGACCGTGTTGCTCAGCACGGTGCGGTGCTGCGCTCCCTTCCGGCCGTGGTCGGCGAGCATCTGGCGGCGCTCGTCGTCGGGAAGCAGGTACCAGTCGTACGACCGCACGAACGGGTAGACGGTGAGCCATGCCTCAGGCTCCTTGCCGCGCATGAACGCCGGCAGGTGGTTGGCCGTGAACTCGGCATCCCGGTGAACGCCCATCGCGTTCCACACCGGCACGAGCGACGACAGCGGCTGAGACCGGCGCAGCATCCGCAGCGCGGCCTGCAGCGCCTCGGGCGGAGTGCTCCCGCCCGGGGCGCCATGCAGCCAGACCATCAGGTCGGCATCGGCGCGCAGGCCCGACACGTCGTAGAACCCGCGGACCGTGACGCCGGATGCCTCGATGCCGGCCACCGTCGACGCCAGGTCGCCGGCGGGCGCAGGGGCTGGACCGGTCGCGGTCAGCGTGTAGTCGCGGCGGAACACGGCCCACAGGGTGTAGCCGAGCGCGTCGCTCTCGGGTGTCGGGTCAGCCGAGGAATCGCTCATACTCCTATCCTTCCACTCCTGCCTGGACGGTCAGCGAGCGAGCAGAGCAGCCGCCGTGCGCTCGGCATGGGCGACGATGCCGGCGAGGCCCGACCCGGCGACGGCCTCGCCGACGACGGTCGCGCCGTCGGGCGCCGCCGCGGGGGCGGGACGGGTCCACGACACGTGAGCGACGTCGACCACCACGGGGAGCGCGACGCCGAGCAGCGCCTGTGCATCAGCGCGCGCGGCGGCTGCGGGCTCGGACGGCGTGCTGTCGTACGACAGCCGCAGCACGTGACGACCCGCGGCTGCTTCGCGCAGCCAGGTCCATTTCGCCGTCGCGTGCGTGAGCGCCCGTGCTCGGACCGGTGCGCCCTGCGCGACCAGCAGCCCGGTGCCCCGTGGCGCGGCATCCAGTTCGTCCTGCTCGACGACGAGCGTGACCAGGTCGATGCGGCGGCCGGCGGCGGCGGGCCCGGTCACACCGGGGGCGGCGACCACGACCGTCCCGTCGAGCCCGGCCGGATCGTCGACGCGCGCGTGCAGGCGGATGTCTCCGCCGTGGCGCTGCAGGTCCTCGGCGAGCGCCGGCACGAGCCGGTGGATGCCACCGCGGATGCCGGCGACGGCCGAGCCCGGGGGAGCGGCGGCACGCAGACGGGCGACGGCGCTGCCGAGCGCTCCAGTCTCGATGATCGCGTCGCGCAGCCGCGGGTGCGCGCGCTCGACCGGAAGATCGTCGGGATGGTGCGAGTGCACGCCGTGCACGACGGGGGCGACGAGGCGGTCCAGGACCTCGTCCCCGAAGCGCCGGCGGACGAGCGGCCCGAGCGTCGCGGGGATGTCGCCGACCGGTGCGGTGTCGAGCGCGGCCGCGCGGTCCGCGGCGGCGGGCCCGATCACACGGACGACATCGTCGGCGAGCGGGTCGGCCGGGATGCCGAGGAGCGCCGTGGCCGGAAGCGGCACGGGCGGCCCGCTCACCGGCTGCAGCCACGCGGGCCCGGGTGCGGGCTGGACGATGTCGCCGGCCAGCCCGAGCTCGTCGATGAGGGCCGCGACGGCACCCCCGCGCACGGCGAAGCTTTCGGCGCCGGCATCCATCGCGATGCCCGCCACCTCGTGACGTGCGACGGTCCCGCCGAGCCGGCCGGATGCCTCGAAGACCGTCACGCGGGCACCGGAGGCGGCGAGCCGCCGGGCCACGACGAGGCCCGCGACGCCGCCGCCGATGACGGAGAAGTCAGCCATGGGCGTGGACGAACTCCACGAGCCGCGTGAGCACGGTGGGGTCGGTCTCGGGCGGCACGCCGTGCCCGAGGTTCAGGACGTGAGCGCGCGCCGCACGGCCTCGCTCGAGCACATCGCGCACGTGGGCCTCGAGCACCGGCCACGGCGCCTGCAGCAGCGCCGGATCGACGTTGCCCTGCAGCGTCACGCCGGGACCCACCCGCCGCGCCGCCTCGTCCAGCGGCAGCCGCCAATCGACGCCGACCGCGTCCACGCCGACATCGCGCATCGCGGCGAGCAGCTCGCCCGTGCCGACGCCGAAGTGCACCAGCGGCACGCCGAGATCGCGCACGGGTTCGAGCGCGCGACCTGAGAACGGTGCGACATGGTCGGTGTAGTCGGCGAGGCTGAGCGAGCCGGCCCAGGAGTCGAAGAGCTGAGCCGCGGACGCGCCGGATTCGACCTGCGCGGCGAGGAAGGCTCCGGTGATGTCGGCGCACCACGTCAGCAGCGCGGCCCACGTGTCGGGGTCGGCGTGCATGAGAGCGCGGGTGCGCAGCTGCTCCTTCGAAGGGCCACCCTCGACGAGATATGACGCCAGGGTGTAGGGCGCGCCGGCGAAGCCGATCAGGGGCGTGCTGCCGAGCTGGTCGACGGTGAGACGGACGGCCTCGCGGATCGGCGTGAGCGCGTCGGGATCGAGCGGCGGGAGGGCTGCGACATCCTGTGCCGTCCGCACCGGAGTCTCGAGGACCGGGCCCCGGCCCGGGACGATGCGGACGTCGACGCCGGCCAGCCGGACGGGGATGACGATGTCACTGAAGAAGATGCCGGCGTCGACACCGTGTCGGCGCACGGGCTGCAGCGTGATCTCGCTGGCCAGCTCCGGGTTCAGACATGCGTCGAGCATGTCGGTGCCGACGCGCAGTTCGCGGTACTCCGGCAGCGACCGCCCGGCCTGCCTCATGAACCACACCGGGGTGGTGTCGGGGCGCTCGCCGCGGTAAGCGCGGATCAGCGGAGCGGCGACGTCGCGTGCGAGCAGGGGGTGAGACGGGTCGAGCGGCACGGATCAACCTTAGGCGCCGGGCCTGAGCGTCCTCCGTGCCTGCACACAGGAGGCGTGCCTTAAGATTGGGGGGTGCTCCTTTGTCTGACCGCGAACCACCGGAACGCGAGCCTCGACACCCTGGAGCGACTCTCCGTCGGTGCGCCCTCCGCGACACGGGCCCTCGTGCAGGACGAGATCTTCGTCTCCGGGGCCGTCGTGCTCGCGACGTGCAACCGCTTCGAGGCCTACCTCGACATCGATGAGCCGCTGACCGGGGGCGAGGCGGTCGCCGTCGAATCCGTCGTCGAGGCGATGGCCGAGGCATCCGGGATCTCCGCCGACCACCTCCGTTCGTCCGTCGCCGTGCATCAGGGCGCGGATGCCGCCGCGCACCTGTTCGCGGTGACCAGCGGGCTGGAGTCGATGGTCGTCGGCGAGGACGAGATCTCGGGCCAGGTGCGCCGGGCGCTCGACGCTGCCCGCGCCGACGGGCTGACCAGCGGCGAGCTGGAGCGGCTGTTCCAGCGGGCGACGCACACCAGCCGCGGCGTGCGCAACCGCACGCGCCTGCGGGGCGCGCACCGGTCGCTCGTGCGCTTCGCGCTGGAGCTGGCCTCCAGCCGCGTCGCCGACTGGGCCGACGCCCGCGTCCTCCTCGTCGGCACGGGCCGGTACGCGGCGCGGACGGTCGAGGCGCTGCGCGCCCGTGGCGCCCGCGACATCCACGTCTTCTCGCCGTCGGGCCGTGCCGCCGCGTTCGCGGTGAAGCACGCGCTCACCCCTGTGGCCGACTTCCGGGCGGCGGCTGCCGAGGCCGACGTGGTGATCACGTGCACCGCCGACGCCGTCGTCCACGCGGAGGCCTTCGCGCCGGGACACCGCGTGCTGGTGATCGACCTGGGACTGCCCCGCAACGTCGACCCCGAGGTGGGCCTCGTCGAGGGGGTCGAGCTGCTCGATCTCGAGACGATCCGCCTGCACGCGCCGCTGGAGGAGTTCAACGCCCACGCCGACGCGCGCCTCATCGTCGGCGACGCCGCGGTGGAGTTCGCCGCCGACCGCGAGGCGGGTCCTGCCATCACGGCGCTGCGGCGAGACGTGCTCAAGGTCGTCGACGACGAGATCGCCCGCGCCCGCGCCCGTGGTGCCGGTGACGACGTCGAAGCGGCGCTGCGACACCTCGCGGGCGTGCTGCTGCACAAGCCGTCGGTGCGCATCCGCGAGCTCGCGGTCGAAGGGCGGATCGACGAGGCACGCGCCGCCCTCGAACTGCTGCACGGCCTCTCGGTGGATCCGGCGCCCGCGGCCGAAGAGATCGCGGAGGACTGGTCGGCCTCGGCCTGACCTGTTCGGACCCTGGTGGGGCAGCTGGGGTCGCGCGCCTGAACGGTGGGGATCCCGGTGCCGCGGTGCCCACCGATCGCCTCATGGCGTCGCTCGGCATCCGAGTGGGAATGTCGTAGGTATGTTCTAACCTCAGGACATGCTCATCGACCCCGCCCCTGCCTTCGTCGCTCCTTCCGAGCGTGACGACGCGGTCGCCGTCGACGACGCCTACCCACCCGACGTGCCGCTCGAGCTCGATGACTGGGACCGAGCGGACGACTTCGACCCGCCCGACGCGCTGACACTCGTCCTCGATTCGGCCACCATGCTGGCCGGTGCCGCTGCGGACCGGCTGGTGCGCATCGACGCCATGCATCGGGAGCTGATCGCCGAGGCGGCTCATCGCGGCGCGGGCGTCCGCGACATCGTGGAGCGCTCCATCCGGCTCGAGCTGGCCGCGGGGATGCGTATCACCGAGTACGCGGCCGGGCGTCTGCTGCGGCAGGCGGAAGCGCTCGTCCACCGGTACCCCCGGGCGCTGGATTCGCTGTGGCACGGTCGGATCACCGAGGACCACGCCGCGATCCTGGTCGATCTGGTCGATCAGGTCGAGCCCGCGCTGCGTGACCGCGTCGTCGATCGAGCCGTCGCCCTCGCCGAGGCGGAGCCGGTCGGCCGGTTCCGGCGCGCGCTGCAGGCTCTCGCCGACACGGTGCGGTCAGCCACGCTCGAGGAGCGGCACGAGGAAGCGGTGCAGCGGCGGCGCGTCGGTGTCGATCGCGGCGGAGACGGGATGTCGACGTTCTGGCTGCACGGTCCCGACGTCGAGATGAGCGCCATCTACGGCCGCGTCACCGCGATGGGCAAGGCCATCATCGGACGCGACGGTGAGACGCGGACTCTCGATCAGGCACGTGCCGACGTCGTCAGCGACCTTCTGATCGACGGCACGACGGAGAACATGCCGGCTGCCGTGTCGGGGATCCGCGCCACCGTCGTGGTCACCGTGCCGGTGCTGTCGCTTCTCACGGACGAGGCCGCGGAATCGGCGGATCCGCCGGTGGTCGAAGGCCTCGGGCCGATCCCGATGTCTCGCGCGCGAGAGCTGTGCGGCGGCGACGCGAAGTGGATGCGGGTGCTGACGCATCCGGAGACGGGGATGGTGCTGTCGGTCGGCCGTCGGCGGTACGAGGCGCCGGCGGCGCTGCGCAAGCTGGTGGCGTGGCGAGCGGACCGCTGCATGGCTCCTGGATGCGGCATGCCGGCCTCGCGGTGCGAGATCGATCACCAGGTGGCGTGGGCGGACGGCGGCGAGACTTGTCTCGACAACCACGCGCCGTTCTGCAAGAACCATCACATCGTCAAGCACCACGGCGGGTGGTCGGTGCGCCAGATCGAGGGGACCGGCGGAAGCATCGAGTGGATCTCGCCGACCGGGCGGCGTTACGTCGTGCATCCCGAGCGGAGGGTGCCGGTCTTCACCGCATCGGGGCGAGGCGATCCCGGCGCCGATCCGCCGCCGTTCTGACCTGTCGTCGACGCGATCACCCTCGTGACGGGGCCACCGTCGATCGCGGCGCGCTGTCAGCCGGCGAGCTCGTGCAGCAGGAAGGCAGCGAGGAAGCCGATCGTCGCCCACAATCCCGTGAGTGCATGCTGCTCGTCGAACGCCTCGGGGATCATCGTGTTGCAGATCATCGCGAGCAGGCTCCCCGCCGCGATGGTCGTGATGAGTGCGACGAGCTCCGCCGGTGCCGCCTGGAAGACCGCGTATCCGAGCACGGCCGCCACGACGGTGACGGCTGCGATGCCGCCCCACAGCAGCAGCACCGACCGCAGTGACCCGCCGCTGCGCTTCAGGGAGGCGGTCGAGCCGAGGCCCTCGGGGACATTGCTGATCGCGATCGCCGCGACGATCGGGACGCTGATCCCTCCCTCGACGACCGACAGCCCCAGCACGATCGATTCCGGGATGCCGTCGATGAGGGCGCCGATCGCGATGGCGAGGCCCGACCCGCCGGCGAGCGCCGCCGCCGTCCCCGTCCCCGCACTCCCTGAGCTGACTCCGCCGGACGCGACTCCGCTGGACGCCGCCGCGCTGGACGCCGCCGCCCTCGCGCGCGCCGGCGCCCGCGTTCCGCCCGCCCGGACGGTCGTCGAGCGACGCGTGGCCAGCTGCGACACCGCCCTGCGCGCGGTGATGCTGGCCGGGGCATCCGGTCGCTTCGGCCGTGAGACGAGCCAGTCGGCGACGATGTAGATGACCGCACCGGCGAGGAACCCCGTCACAGTGGGGATCAGTCCGCCGTCGGCGGCTGCCTCCTCGACCAGCTCGAACGCCAGCGTCGAGATCAGCACGCCCGCGCCCAACGCCATGACACCGGCGACGACGCGCTGCGGGACGTCGACGAACCACGCCACCGCCGCACCGAGCAGCAGCGTGCCGCCCCCGATCACACCGCTGAGCGCCGCCAGCCAGAGACCGTCCATGGCGCCAACCTAGCCGGACCGGGCGCCGATGTGGCGCGCGTCCGCGCCGCACGGGCACGCCGCGGTCAGTTGGCCAGCGCCGGCTCCCGCCCGGCGGAGGCGAGCCGCTCGGCGGCGAGACCTTCGGCCGCATCCAGCGGCGTGACGTTGCGCGCCTCCGCCTCGTCGAAGACCCGACGGACCGTGTCACCGATGCGGGCCACCCGCTCCAGGATCTCGGCTCGCGTGCCGCGCTTCTTCGCCTCGAGGTCGAGGTAGATCACCCCGCCGGCGTTGACGACGAAGTCGGGCGCGTACAGGATGCCCCGGCGCGCGAGACGCTCCGCCCCGCGGCGCTCGGCGAGGGGGTTGTTGGCCGGCCCGCACACGGACTTCGCCTCGAGCGCATCGATGACGTCGTCGGTGAGGACCCCGCCGATGCCGGCGGGGACGAACACGTCCGCGGGGATAAGGTGCTCCTCGCCGGGCATCACCCACTCCGCGCCGAGCTCGCGAGCCAGGTCGCGCTTGGCGGGGTTGACGTCGGTGACCGCCAGCACGGCGCCCTCGGCCGACAGCCGCACCGCCAGCCGGCTTCCCACCTGTCCGAGCCCGGAGATCGTGATGCGGCGACCGGCGACGTCCGGGGAACCGGTGACGCGCTCGAGGGTCGCCCGCAGAGACTCGTAGACGCCCAGGCTCGTCGGACCGGCCGGCTCGCCCGAGCCGCCCACGGCGTCCGGGAGCCCCACCACGTGCTCGGTGCGCTCGCTCACCACCAGCATGTCGTCGGTGGTGGAGCCGACGTCCTCGGCGGTGCGATAGAGACCGTGCAGCGACTCGACGGCGTCGCCCAGGTCGAGGAACGCCGCCCGGCGGCGCTGTGCATCGAGCGTCGTGCCGGGGGGCAGCGCGATGACGGCCTTGCCGCCGCCGGCGTCGAGACCCGCGGCGGCGTTCTTGAGCGTCATGGCGGCCGACAGGCGCAGGACGTCGCCCAGTGCGTCGCTCCAGTGCGGGTAGGTCCACAGACGGGCACCGCCGAGCGCGGAGCCGAGTGCGGACGAGTGCAGCGCCACGGCGATGAACAATCCGCTGCGACGTCCGGTGATCACCTCCACGCGTTCGTGCGTGAAGTCGGGCAGTGGCAGGGTGTGCGACATCGCGGTACTTCCTTCGGCGGGCCTCGTGGGCAGTGCGCTGCAGATGCCGCGGCGTTGCGGCATCCATTCTCATTGCACACCCAGGCGACGGATTGTTCAACAGGCTGGCCGGCGATTGCGCACATTGCGCGGCCACCGACGGGAGGATCGGGCGGATCGACGCGCCATGAGGGGCGCCTCTAGGCTGGCCGCGTGACTTCCGCCGAGCAGCTCCCCGTCCGCAGTCGTCTCGTCCACGATGCCCTGCGCGCGGCGGGCATCGACGGAGACATCGTGGTGCTTCCGGATGCCGCCGCCACGGCCCCGCTCGCGGCGGCGGCCCTGGGGGTCGAGGTCGGCGCGATCGCGAACAGCCTGGTGTTCTGGTCCGACGGCGAGCCGCTCCTCGTCATGACCAGCGGCGCCCATCGCGTCGACACCACGGCGCTCGCCACTCGTCTGGGACGCGACAGCATCCGCCGCGCGACGCCCGAGCAGGTGCGCGACGCGACCGGTCAGGCCATCGGGGGAGTGGCCCCCACCGGGCACCCGGCGCCTCTCACCACCATCGTGGACGAGGATCTCGCGGCCCATCCGCAGATCTGGGCGGCCGGCGGCACCCCGCACACCGTCTTCCCGCTGACCTTCGAGGAGCTGGTCCGGCTGACCGCCGGGACCGTGGCGAAGGTCGACTGACCCCGCCGCCGCACCGACACGGCGGCGGGGGCGGCTCAGCGGTCGACGCTCACCGGGAAGCGGAGGGTGGCCGCCACCGGCGAGCCGTCCAGAAGGTCCCGCTGCCGCACCGCCCGCACCCGACCGCCGGTGTGCAGCACCCGGGCGGCGAGTTCGTCCACGAGGCGGGGGCAGTCGTCGCCGTCGTCGGGGTGCACCCGGCCGAACTCGTCGATCGTGCCGCACTGCTCGGCATCCATGTCGAAGCGGAGTTCGTCCACGGCCGCCTGGGCGGTCGCCGCGGCCACCTCGACCAGTCGCGTGGTCGCAAGGCCCTGCGCCCGCAGGGTGCCGAACCGCTCCTTCCACTGCGAGGTCTCTTCCGCGCGCAGCCGATCGAGGGCCTCGCGCGCGACGCGCTCGATCTCGGCGTCGTCGAGCGACTGCGGGTGCGCGGCGATGCTGTGCGGCTGCAGCGAGCGATGGGTGTTCACCGACCGGTAGGCGGGCTCCAAGTCCGGCGTCGACGCGAGGATCAGCGGAACGGCGTCCGGGACGACCCGCACGACCTGATCCTGCACGATGCGGCAGAACCGCTCGCGCTCGGTCCGCTCGCCGTCGGTTCCCTGGGCGCGATGCCGGTCGCTGCGCCCCTCGTTCTCGGTGTAGGCCAGCGCGTACGCGTGATCCTCCGGCAGCTCCAGCGGTCGCTCGACGGGCCCGTGGTCGGGGCCGACCTCGGTCAGCCGCACGAGCCCCTCGGCCAGCTGGAGGACGAACGCGCGCGCCGGGTACGCCTTGGCGCGAAGGAGCGGGGCCAGATCGAAGCGATCGTTCACGGTGACGATGTCGCGCAGATGGTTGGCCAGGCGGAAAGCCTCCAGCCGGCCGGGTGCAGCGAGGACGACGATCGAGCGGGACTGGTGCGTCCAGAAGTCGTCGTCGCCGAGCACTCCCTCGAGCGCGCTCTTCATCTGCGTGCGCACGTCCTGCCGGAAGCCGCGCTCGCCGAGGATCCGGTCGACCTCGTCGATGGTGTTGCGGAACGCGATCTTGATGCGCTCATGGTCGAGCGGGAACGGGGAGGAGGCGAGGGCCACCGTCACCGAGGGCTCGGCGCGGAAGTCCATCAGATCGATCAGCTGCGAATCATCGGGGATGTCTGCGGGGAGCATACGGCGACGGTAATCGCGTCCGGATGCGAAGGCGGAGGGGCTTGCGGATGCCGCGCGATCGGTCTATCCGGTGCGGCCGATGCGACGCTCCAGCTCGGCCGCGGCGGTCGTCGTCAGACGGGCGAGCTCACGCGGGTCCGCTCCGGCCTCGCTCGGCCACGTGACCGCGATCGCGGCGGCGGGCCATCCGGCGTGGTCGCGCACGACGGCGCCGACCGAGCGCAGCCCGAGCGTCACCTCGCCGTCCTCGGTCGCGTGCCCCCGCGCCCGCACCTCCCGCAGGAGCTCCCGCAGCTCGGCGGGGCGACGGGGACCCCGCCCGGTCCGGTCGGCGAAGGCGGCGGCATCCGGATACAGCGCCCTCACCTGCTCCCGGGGCAGCGCGGCGAGCATGGCTCGACCGGTGGCGGTGAGGTGCGCGGGCAGGCGCACGCCGACATCCGTCACGAGCGCAGGACGCTTCGGCGCCCGCTCCTCGACGATGTACAGCACGTCGCGCCCGTGCATGACCGCCAGGTGCGCGCTCTCGTGCGCACGGTCGACGAGCTCGGCCAGCACCGGACGCCCCAGGCGTGCGAGCGGCTCCTGTCGCGCGTAGCCGCCGGCCAGCTCGAACGCGGCGATCCCGAGTCCCCATCGGCGCTCCTCGGGCACGTGCACGACGAAGTGGTGCTCGTGCAGCGTCGCGAGCAGGTGATAGACCGTCGAACGCGGAATGCCGAGCGCCGCGGAGATCGTGCGCGCCGGGACGGGACCGCGCTGGCGGCCGAGGAAGGCCAGGATCCGCAGCGTCTGGTCGGCCGCGGGGACCTGCGGCCGAACGGGTGCGGAACTGTCTGGCATGGCAGACACAGGATGCCACGACGCGCTGTCGTCCGCCATCGCGGCGGTGTGGAATCGGTGCATGGCCACCATCACCGAGCCCGCCGTCGATGTCGTCCGGATCGGCACCGCACCCCTGTCGCCGGCCGATGTCATCGCCGTCGCGCGTCACGACGCGCGGGTCGAGCTCGCGCCCGCGGCCCGGGAGCGCATCGCCGCCACGCGCGCTCTCGTGGAGGGCCTCGCCGACGACCCGGAGCCCCACTACGGGATCTCCACCGGCTTCGGAGCGCTCGCCACGACGTTCATCGCTGCGGACCGGCGGCGTCAGCTGCAGGCGAGCCTCATCCGCTCGCATGCCGCGGGCACCGGCGCCCTGATCGAGCGGGAGGTCGTGCGCGCCCTCATGCTGCTGCGGCTGCAGACGCTCGCGACCGGCCGCACGGGCGTGCGGCCGGTGGTCGCGGACACCTACGCCGCGATGCTGAATGCCGGCATCACCCCCATCGTGCGGGAGTACGGCTCCCTGGGATGCTCGGGCGACCTCGCTCCGCTGGCCCATGTGGCGCTCGCCGCGATGGGGGAGGGCCGCGTGCACGCGGGCACGGCCGCCGATGGGGACGGCACGGAGATGACGGCCGCGGAGGCGCTCGGGGCGGCATCTATCGCCCCGCTCGTGCTTCGCGAGAAGGAGGGCCTCGCCCTCATCAACGGCACCGACGGGATGCTCGGGATGCTGCTGCTCGCCCTCCACGATCTGTCGGTCCTCCTCGACACGGCGGACGTCGCCGCGGCGCTGTCGATCGAGTCGCAGCTGGGAACGGACGCGGTCTTCGCAGCCGACCTCATGGCGCTGCGGCCGCAGGTCGGCCAGGCGTCCTCGGCGGCGAACCTGCGGGCGCTGCTCGCCGACTCGGCGATCATGGCCTCGCATCGCGACCCGGCCGTGTGCACGCGCGTGCAGGACGCGTACTCGCTGCGATGCTCGCCGCAGGTGCACGGTGCCGCACGCGACACGCTCGAGCACGCCCGGGTCATCGCTTCGCGCGAGCTCGCCGCCGCGGTCGACAATCCGGTCGTGACCGAAGACGGGCGCGTGGAGTCCAACGGGAACTTCCACGGCGCTCCCGTCGCCTATGTGCTCGACTTCCTCGCCATCGCGGTCGCCGATGTCGCCTCGATCTCGGAGCGGCGCACCGACCGCGCGCTGGATCCGGCGCGCAGCCAGGGCCTGCCGCCGTTCCTCGCGCACGAGGTCGGCGTCGACTCCGGGCTGATGATCGCGCAGTACGCCGCTGCGGGCATCGTCTCCGAGCTCAAGCGGCTGGCGGCGCCGGCCTCGGTCGACTCCATCCCGTCGTCGGCGATGCAGGAGGACCACGTCTCGATGGGCTGGACGGCGGCGCGCAAGCTCCGGCGTGCGATCGACGGGCTGGCCCGCGTCATCGCGATCGAGGTGCTGACCGCGACACGGGCGCTCGACCTTCGCGCTCCGCTGCGTCCGGCGCCTCCGACGGGCGCGGTGCGGGACCTCGTGCGCACGGTGGCAGACGGGCCCGGTCCCGACCGGATCGTGTCGGACGACATCGAGGCGGTCACCGCCCTCGTCGCATCCGGTGAGGTCGCACGTGCGGCCTACGCGGCCGCGCCGCCGGCGGCGGCCGGGTAGGCGGGCCCGGCATCCGGCCGGAGCCGATCAGGAACGCTGCGCGATCCGCATCCAGGGGATCGAGGCATCCGGCCGCGCCGCGGACCCGCGCGCGTCGCCGTCGCAGCGCACCACCACGGCCCAGTCCTCGATCGACGTGCCGGCCGCCTGCAGCCGGTCCTGCAGCCGCCGCACGGCTCTCAGGCTCGGTGCGCCCTGCACGGACACGTGGGCCATGTGCGTGGCGATGATCGCGGAGGCCGCAGCGATGAGCGGATGCGGCAGGCTGAGACGGCGTCCGAGGGTGGCGGCGATGTCGGCTCCGCGCTCGGCGTGGCCGTACGAGGTGATGCGGCCGTTGCGTCGCCGGGTGGTGTCGGGCTTGCCGATGTCGTGCCACAGCGCGGCGAGCACCAGCAGCTCGCGGTGCTCGGGCGAGACACCCGTCTCGTCGGCGTGCCGCGCGGCGAGGTCGGCGGCCCACAGGGAGTGCACGAGGACGTCGCCCTCGGGGTGCCAGCGCGGGTCCTGCGGGGTGCGCGCGAGCGCCGCGAGCTCGGGGATCTCCTCGATGAGACGTTCGCGCTGGAGCTGCTCCGACGGCACAGGCGCGTTCAACGCCGCACGCAGGCGGGCGCCTCGTCCCCGCTCACCCGCGTTCGGCTCGGTCATGCTCTCATTGCACCAACCGCCCCGCGGCAGAGCAAGCGCGCCGTCTGGTATGACAGACAGCGGTCGCCTCGGGGTCGTTGCCCCGGACCGGGGATGACGGTGGAATCGACCCATGACCGATACGACGCAGAGGACGCCGGCGACGATGCCGGACCCGGGGACGGCGCACGGGGACGCTCCCCGCGCTCCGGTGCGGGCAGCGCGCGGAGCCGCGCGGACCGCCAAGAGCTGGGGCGCCGAAGCGGCCAAGCGCATGCTGATGAACAACCTGGATCCCGAGGTCGCCGAGCACCCCGAGGACCTGGTCGTCTACGGCGGGACGGGGCGCGCGGCCCGCAGCTGGGAGGCCTTCGACGCGCTCGTGCGGACGCTCGATGAGCTCGAGCCGGATGAGACGCTCCTGGTGCAGTCCGGCAAGCCGGTCGGCGTGTTCCGCACGCACGAGTGGGCGCCGCGCGTGCTCATCGCCAACTCGAACCTCGTCGGGGACTGGGCGACGTGGCCGGAGTTCCGCCGGCTCGAGCAGCTCGGCCTGACGATGTACGGCCAGATGACCGCGGGCTCGTGGATCTACATCGGCACGCAGGGCATCCTGCAGGGCACGTACGAGACCTTCGCGGCCGTCGCACGCTCACTCGCGCACAAGCGCGGCGCGGATGCCGCGACGGCATCCCTCGCCGGCACGCTGACGCTGACGGCGGGCTGCGGCGGCATGGGCGGGGCGCAGCCGCTCGCGGTGACGCTCAACGGCGGCGCCGTGCTGATCGTCGACGTCGACGAGTCGCGGCTCTCGCGGCGCGTCCAGCACGGCTATCTCGACGAGTACACGACCGACCTCGACGCGGCGCTGGCCCGGGTCGTCGCCGCCAAGACCGCGGGCGAGGCGCTGAGCGTCGGGGTCGTCGGCAACGCCGCAGAGGTCTTCGGCGAGGTGCTGCGCCGCCATCGCGCGGGCGCAATCGAGGTCGACATCGTGACCGACCAGACCAGCGCGCACGACCCGCTTGCCTACCTTCCCGTCGGCATCCCGTTCCCTCAGTGGCGCACGGAAGCCGCTCGCGACCCCGAGACCTTCACCGCTCGCGCGCGCGAGAGCATGGCTGCGCATGTCGCTGCGATGGTCGGCTTCCAGGATGCCGGTGCCGAGGTGTTCGACTACGGCAACTCCATCCGCCGCGAGGCCGAGCTCGGCGGGTGCGATCGCGCTTTCGCGTTCCCGGGCTTCGTGCCGGCGTACATCCGTCCGCAGTTCGCCGAGGGGCGCGGTCCCTTCCGATGGGTCGCCCTCTCCGGCGACCCCGAGGACATCCGCCGCACCGATCGCGCGGTGATGGAGCTCTTCCCCGACAACGCCGGGCTCATCCGGTGGCTCGAGCGCGCCGGCGACGCCGTGCACTTCGAGGGGCTTCCGGCACGGATCTGCTGGCTCGGCTACAAGGAGCGCCACCTCGCCGGTCTGCGGTTCAACGAGATGGTCGCGTCGGGCGAGCTCAGCGGTCCGATCGTGATCGGCCGCGACCACCTCGACGCGGGATCGGTGGCGAGCCCCTACCGTGAGACGGAGGCGATGGCGGACGGCTCGGACGCGATCGCCGACTGGCCGCTGCTGAACGCGCTGCTCAACACCGCGTCCGGGGCCGCGTGGGTGTCGATCCACCATGGCGGCGGCGTCGGCATCGGCCGCAGCATCCATGCCGGTCAGGTGACGGTCGCCGACGGCACGCCGCTGGCGGCCGAGAAGCTCGAGCGGGTGCTGACGAACGATCCGGGCACCGGCGTCATGCGGCATGTCGACGCCGGTTACGACCGTGCCAAGGAGGTCGCGCGCGAGCGCGGCCTCCGCATCCCGATGCTGGAGCCCTGATCGATGTCCGGTGCGACGGATCGTCAACGGGGCGCCGGGGGAGGGACGCCGCGCGCGACGCTGATCACGAACATCGGCGAGCTGACCACGAACGACCATCGCGACGGCGATCCGTGCGGCACGCTCCACGACGCGGCCGTCCTGATCGAGGACGCCCGCATCGCGTGGGTCGGGTCCGCGGCCGACGCCGCGCGCCGCCTCGCGACCCGCGCAGCGACCGCCGCCGACGTGGAGCTGCTCGATGCCGGGGGCCGGGCGGTCATCCCGGGCTTCGTCGACAGCCACACGCACCTGGTGTTCGGCGGCGACCGCGCCGACGAGTTCGAGGCACGCATGACCGGCACGCCCTATGCCGCCGGAGGCATACGGCGCACCGTCGCAGCCACGCGTGACGCGAGCGACGCGGAGCTGCGCGAGCGGCTGGCTCGTCTGGTGACGGAGCTGCACCGCCAGGGCACGACGACCTTCGAGGTGAAGACCGGCTACGGCCTCACCGTGCACGACGAGGCGCGCCTCGCGCGGCTAGCGGCCGAGGTCACGCCGGAGGTCACCTACCTCGGCGCCCATGTCGTTCCGGCCGAGTTCACCGATCGACGGGAGGACTACGTCGAGCTGGTGTGCGGCGACATGCTGCAGGCCTGCGCTGCGCACAGCCGGTGGATCGACGTGTTCTGCGAGCGTGGGGCCTTCACCGGCGACGAGGCGCGCCGGATCCTCGCCGCCGGCGCCGCCCACGGCCTCATGCCGCGGGTCCACGGCAATCAGCTGGGCCCGGGCGACGGGGTGCGGCTGGCCGTCGAGCTGGGCGCGGCGTCGGTCGACCACTGCACGTTCCTCGAGGACGCGGATGTCGCCGCCCTCTCGGGGTCGAGCACGGTGGCGACGCTCCTGCCGGGCGTGGAGTTCTCGACGCGCCAGCCGTATCCCGACGCGCGGCGGCTCATCGACGCCGGCGTGGTCGTGGCACTCGCGAGCGACTGCAATCCGGGTTCGAGCTTCACCAGCTCCATGCCGCTCATGATCGCCCTCGCCGTGCGGGAGATGGGCATGACGCCGGCCGAGGCGGTGTGGGCGGCGACCGCCGGCGGGGCGCGGGCGCTGCGCCGCCACGACGTGGGCGCGATCGCGCCCGGGGCGCGTGCGGACCTGGTGATGCTGGATGCCCCGACGCGGGTCCACCTGGCCTACCGGCCCGGGGTCCCGCTGGTCGCCGGGGTCTTCAAGGACGGCGCGGCGGTCGGCTAATCCTCGGCCGCGGTGCCCCGGCTCGGGGTGTCGAGCGCCCAGTCGTCGGGATCCAGCGCCGTGGCGACGTCCCAGTCGTCCTGGCGCCACACGAAGCGCGCGACAGCGCACGTCGGCATGTGACCGATTCCGCCGCCGGACAATCGTCCGGCGAGGACGGTCATGCCGGGGTCGTGCGCGACGACGAGCACGGATGCGGCGCGCGTGGCGGCCGCCGCGGCGAGGATCGCGTCGGCGGACGCGCCGTAGAGGCCGGGGTCGAGCGCGACCTCGGCACCCAGCGCGCCAGAGAAGGCCTGGGCCGTGGTGCGAGCCCGCAGCGCCGTGCTGGACAGGAGCAGGTCCGGGCGGAAGCCGGTGTCGGCAAGGCGCTGCGCCATGCGCGGGGCATCGCGCCTCCCTCGGTCGTTGAGCGGGCGATCGTGGTCGTCGAGACCGGGGTCGCCCCAGTCGGATTTCGCGTGCCGCACGAGGACGAGCGTGATCATGCCGTCGCCTTGCCCGCCAGGAGCTCCAGCACGCACAGCGCGGCCAGCCGCACCGTGCGCCCGTCCGCGGCGTCGGCGGTCGCGTCGACCTCGACGATGTCGGCGCTGGCCACGCGCGGGTCGGCTGCCGTCGCGCGCACGAGGGCTCGCAGCTCCCACGCCTGCAGTCCTCCGGGCACCGACGCCGGGCAGCCGGGGGCGACCGACCGGTCGCACACGTCGACGTCGATGTCGAGATGGACGCCGCCGCCTGCGGCGCCGGCAACCTCGAGCGCCTGCGACACCACATCGTCGACGCCGCGGCGGCGCACCTCGTCGAGAGGGATCACCGTGATGCCCAGATCGTGGGCGCGGCGAGCGTATGCGGCCGAGTTGGCGAAGTCGGCGATGCCGATCTGCACAGCGCGTCGTGGGTCCAGGCCGTCCTCGATGAGCCGGCGCACCGGCGACCCGTTGGAGACGCCGTCGCGCAGGTCGAAGTGCGCATCGATCGTGATGAGTCCCGCGGCGCCCGCGCCCTGGGCCACCGCGTAGGTGATGGAGTTGTCACCGCCGAGCGCGACGAGGAGCCGCGCCCGCTCGTGCAGGTCCGCGACGGCGGCCCGGACGGATGCCTCGCCCTCCACGCCGTCGGGGTCGCCGACGTCGCCGGCGTCGGCGATCCGCAGCGACTCGGAGAGATCGACGGGAGGAGGGCCGAGAAGGGTCGGGCTGAAGCGCCGCAGCGCCGCGCGGACGGCGGCCGGCGTGGCGTGCGCGCCCGTGGGCGACAGCGACGTCCGGAAGGCGGGGACGCCCAGGAGCGCGGCATCCCACCCGCCGCCGTCCGGCGACGACCAGCCGCCCGCGCGCGGCCACAGCGGATCGTGGGGGAGTGCGTCGGCGGGGCTCACGGCACCGACGCTACCGCCCGCGCGACCGGGGGCGCAGATCCACGCCGTCAGCCGAGCAGGGCGTGCGCGACGGTGAAGATGACCACGCCCGCCAGCGCACCGACGATCGTGCCGTTGAGGCGGATGTACTGGAGGTCGCGGCCCACCATCAGCTCGATCTTCTCGGTGGTCTCGGCGGCGTCCCAGCGCTCGACGGTGTCGGTGATGATCGAGGCGATGTCATGACGGTAGCGGTCGACGAGGAAGACCGCGGCGTCGGTGACCCAGGAGTCGACGCGGTGCTGGAGCGCGGCATCCGTGGTCAGCCGTTCGCCGATCTCGACGAGCGCCTGGGCCGCCCGGCGGCGCAGGCCGCTTGCGGGGTCGCCCAGAGACTGAAGCAGCCCGGCCTTGGCGGTGTTCCACGCCTGACCGGCCAGCTCCCGCACCCGGGGGCTGTCGAACACGGCGAGCTTCGCGTCCTCGAAGCGCCCGATGGTCGCCGGGTCGTGCTGAAGGTTGTGCGCGAGACGCTCGAGGTAGCCGTCGATCGCGACGCGCGCGGGATGCTGCGGGTCGGTCTGCATCGCGGCGACGAGCTTGACCAGCTCGTTGTACACCGTGTCATCCACCAGCCGCTGGGCGACCGAGGGCACCCACGAGGGCAGCCGACGCGAGAACAGTCCTGCGAACGCGGCGCGGTTGGCCTGCAGCCAGGCTCCGATGGTGTCCAGCGCCATGCCGACCGCGCCGTGATGCGCGTCGGCGTCCACGATGCGGGCGAGCCACGCGCCGAGGGGCGGCCCCCACTCCGGGGTGATGAGGTGCTCGCGTGCGAGGCCTTCGAGCACGTCCTGGACGTCGTCGTCGCTCAGGGCCTGCAGCACGCTCGACGCCATGACGGCGCCCTCGGCGGCGACGCGCTCGGCGTGCGGGTGGTGTCCGGCGACGGGTTCGCGCAGCCACTCGCCGAGGCGCGCAGAGATCGAGGTGCCCTCGAGCTTCGCGCGCACCACGTCGCCGCGCAGGAACTCCGTCTCGACGAACTCGCCGAGCGTCCGGCCGATCTCGTCCTTGCGGCTCGGGATGATCGCGGTGTGCGGGATCGGGATGCCGAGCGGATGCCGGAACAGCGCCGTCACCGCGAACCAGTCCGCCAGCGCCCCGACCATGCCGCCCTCGGCCGCCGCACGCACGTAGGCCAGGGCGGGAACGTCCTGCTGGAAGGCGAAGGACACGGCGAACAGCACCGCCATGAACAGCAGGGCGCCCAGGGCGACGCCTTTCATGACGCGCAGCCCGCGGCGACGCTCCTGGTCCGCCGGACTCAGCGAGTGCGTCGGGGTCCGCGCCATGCGGCCATCCTCCCACGTGGCACGAGGTCAGGCCTCGCCGGCAGCCGCGAGTTCGTCGCACCACTGCAGCGCGAGACGGTGGGATCGGATGCCGTAGTCCAGCGTCGCCCGCTGATACGCGGCGACGTCGGCGAGCCCGGAGGGGACCTCGGCGGCGTCCACGAAACCGGCGACGCGGACCAGTTCGGCGAGATCCTGCTCCACGCGCGATCGGATCGACTCCAGCACCCCGCGCCGCTCCTCGGACGCTTCGAGGAGCCCGAGGAAGAACACCTTCGCGAGCATGACCGTCTCCGCGTCCCCGCCCGAGATCGGCTCATGCATCCACGTCCGCCACGCCTCGCGGCCGGCGTCGGTCACGGTGTACGGCTTGCTGCCCCGCGCCGAGCCGGGAGCCGCCGAGGCCGTGATCAGACCGCTGTCGGCCAGCTGCACGAGCGCACGCCGGATGCTGCCGAAGCTCGCGCTGTAGAACAGCGAGATCCCCTGCTGGAAGAGCCGCTGCACGCCGTACAGCGTCAAGGGCCCGTGAAGGATGAGCAGACCGAGGATGACGTGTTGCATCGGACCTCCGACTCGGATATATCTAGAGGATATAACTAAGGGGTATATCGTGATGGAACTCGGAACCGATCTTCGCACGGTGGCACACCCTGAGCGCGTGGCCGCCGCGATGGCTCACGTGGTGGGCACCGCCGATCGCGCGCGCCGGCGTCGCGGCCTGCCGGCCGCTCACGTGCTGGTGAGAGCGCCCGGCCTCGAGTTCTCGAGCGGCGACCGGGCAGGCCTCTTCCACGCCGCGAGCGTCGGCAAGGCCATGACGGCCGTTCTCGCGTTCCGGCTCGCCGAGGCCGGGCGGCTTGACCTCGATGCGCCGATCACCTCGCTGCTCCCGCGCGGGGAGTGGAGGGGGCTGTTCGTGCGGGACGGACGCGACTTCGCCGCCGCCGTGACCCCGAGACACCTGCTGTCGCACACCAGCGGTGCGGCCGACTACTTCCTCGGCCGCACCCGGGGAGCGCCCCCCTTCGAGCGCCTCCTGGCGGAGGAGCCCGACACCCGCTGGACACCGGATGACCTGCTCGCCTTCAGCCGGGATCACCAGCGGCCCGTCGCAGAGCCGGGACGGCGCTTCTCGTACTCCGACACCGGGTACGTGCTGCTCGCGCGCGTCATCGAAGAGGCCGGTCAGGCCCGGCTCGGGACTCAGCTGCACGCCGGGGTGTTCGAGCCTGCGGGGATGAGCTCGTCCTTCCTGCTGTTCCATACGCTGCCCGGTGGCGCGCCGGCGACGTCGGCACCGGCCGACCATCCTGACATCGCTCCGCTCTGGCTCGGCGGCTTCGAGGCCAGCCGCACACAGAGCCTCAGCTGCGACTGGGGCGGTGGGGGAGTGGTGACCACTGTGGACGATCTCGATCGCTTCACGCGCGCCCTCGGCGAGGGCTTCCTGGTGAAGCCGTCATCGCTCGCGCAGATGCGTCGGCCGCTTCACCGGTTCCGCCCCGGCATCCACTGCGGTGCGGGGCTGATGGAGCTGCGTTACGGGGGATTCTCGCCCTTCCTGCGGACACTTCCGCGCCTCATCGGGCACCTGGGTGTGACGGGCGTGCACGCCTTCACAGCGCCGGAGCTCGGGCTGCGCATCGCGATGAACTTCCACTCCACGCGGGAGATGGTGCGAAGCTTCCGCGTTCACATCCGGCTGGTGCAGCTCGTCGCTGCGGCCCTCGAGGGCTGAGGCGCTCAGCCCTCGACAGGCCCCAACCAGGCCGTCGCCACCGTGGCGTGCGCAGACTCCGGGTCCGAGGGGTGGAACAGCCCCGCCAGCACGTCGCGATACAGGCGGCTGAGCTCGCTGGCGGAGAAGTACGACGATCCGCCGGCGACCAGGATGGCCTCGTCGACGATCCCCTTCGCGGCGGTGACGGCTCGGTGCTTCACTCCCGCCAGCAGCGAGAACCAGCGCGGGCCGTGGTCGGCGAGCTCGTCGATGTCGCGGCACAAGGCGCTCAGCTGCGGCGGCAGCGCGTCGTACGCGAGAGCCATGTCGGCGATGCGCCACCGGATGTCGGGATCCTGGCTGTAGGCCTTTCCGGTCTTCTTCGACGTGCGCTTCCCTGCGGCTGCCACGGCAAGGTCGAGCGCGCGCCGGGCGATGCCGGTGTACACCGACGCGAGGAGGAGCTCGAACACGCTGAAGATCCCGAAGACCAGGGGGTCGGGATTCGGCCCGGGGGCGAGGCGCCGGACGACGCGGTCGGCGGGGGCGAGCGCGCCGTGCAGCTCGGTGGTGCGAGACTGCGTGCCTCGCATGCCGAGCGTGTCCCAGTCGTCGCGAACGACGACCCGCCCCGCGGCCTCCTCCGATCGGGGAACGAACGCGTACACCATCTGCGGCGCGTCCGCCGAGGTGGTGTCCAGGCCGTGCAGGCCCAGCTGGGTCCACACCGGAGCGAGGGACGTGAAGATCTTCGTGCCTGTGAACGCGTAGCCGCCTTCCGGCGTCGGAGCCGCGTCGGTGCCGCTGCCGAACAGTACGAGGTCGTTGCCGGCCTCGCTGATGCCGAAGGCGAAGACCTCGCCGTTCGCCGCTGCCTCCTGCACGAAGCGGAGGGCGCCGATGCCGCGGTCGGCGAGCACCTTGGCCACGCCGGTCCACACCAGATGCATGTTGATCGCGAGGGCCGTCGCAGGCGCAGCTCCGGCGAGGCGCTGCTGCAGCGCGGATGCCTGCTCGAGGGTCAGTCCGGCCCCGCCCAGATCACGCGGGACCAGGATCGACAGGTAGCCGGCCTCGGTGAGGTCGACGAGGTCGGCGTCGGGGAAGACGTTTCGCCGGTCGATGTCGGCGGCACGGGCCCGGAGGCGCTCGAGCAAGTCGTCGGGCAGGATCGAGGCCGGGTCGAAGCTCATGACGCCATTGTCCCGCCCCGCGGGCTCATCGGCCCAGCTCCGCCAGCAGCGCGGCGACGGTCGCCTCGGGTGCGTCGCGATGCGGCGAGTGCCCGGCTCCGGTGACCGTCGACATGGTGAACCGCTCGTTGTCCGCCACGACGGCCTCGGCCGGGGTCCCCCGGAAGATGGAGTAGACCGCCGGATCGGATGCGATCACGTGTGTGGGAACCGCCACCCGCAGCGCCGCGTCCCGCACGTCCCACGTGGCGTTCTGAGCGCTGGTCTGCTCGACCGCCCAGCGGCTCGCCTGCTGCGCGGACAGCGCCTTCAGCTCGACGTCCTGCTCGTGCCAGTGCGGATGCTCGGCGCGCACCGCGGCGGCGGTGGGCTCCTCGAACGCCCGCGTCTGACTGTTGCGCACGATCTCACGATCGCGCTCGGTGAGGGCGATCGCGGGGTCGACGAGCACGAGCCGCCGGGTCCACGCCGGATCGTCGGCGACCGCCACGACGGCGGCCGCGCCACCCAGCGAGTGCCCGATGACGAGATCCCACGCCGCGCGGCCGTCGTGCGGGACGGTCGCGGCCAGGTCGGCGGCGTACGCGTCGATCGTGTAGTCCAGCGCGCGAGGCGCTGCGCCGTGGCCGCGCAGGTCCACGGCATCCGCGCGCCATCCGGCATCGGCCAGCGCGACGCCGAAACGCCACATCAGAGCGCCGTTGGAACCGAGTCCGTGGACGAGGAGCGCGCGGCGACCGGCGTCGGCGGCGCCCCAGGAGAGCCGGGGCAGGGTCACGGGTGAGGGCATGCCGCTCAGCCTAGGGCGGCGCGCGATGAGGCAGCCGGCTCAGGCGAGCGCATCGAGCGCGTCGGCGATGCGGGTCAGGACGTCGGCGGCGCACTCCGCCTCGGTATCGGACAGCTGCTCGATGACCCCGACGATCGCGGAGTGGTGGGCGGCGAACGACTGATCGACGCGTTCGATGGCAGCCTCTGTCGGGATGAGAAGGTGAGCGCGTCGATCGTGGGGATGCTGCACACGGGTGAGCAGGCCGCGCGACTCGAGGCGATCGACCACATTCGTGACCGTGGCGCTGGAGGTCTCCAGCATGACGATGAGGTCTTTCGGGCCGAGATCGCGCCCGTCGCGCTTGCCCTGCACGAGGTAGCGCAGGGCGGTGAGGTCCATGTTCGACAGTCCTGACGCGCGCTGCGCGCGCTGGGCCTGTTGACGCTCCGCTCGCCGAAGACGAAGGACGGCTTCGCTCAGCCGCTGCCCCGCCCGGGTGCGGGGCGGTGCGGCGTAGAGGTGCTCACCTTCGTGGCGCACGACGGTCTGGGGCATGGCTACCTCCGCGAGACTCCTGTTCTGTCCGCTTGATGATCGCCTTCTGCGCCAGGCTCAGCGCGGGGTACTCGCCGACGTACCGCCTGACGGCGTCCCGCGCGAAGAAGCGGGACGGCTCGTGCCGCTCGATCGTCCCCAGGAAGGCGCCGTCGGCGTTGCCCACCCAGAAATTCGGCTCGACCTCGTGCCAGGCGGCGACGTCGTCGTGCTTTCCCGTGCGATGCGCGACATCGTCGATCATCGTCATGCTTGTGCGCTCCTCAGCATCACGCGACACGAAGTGTGACGGCTACTGAATTACACAGCGGGTGAGATACAAACGCACCGGGATTGACATGCTGTGGCGGATGTGCATGCGCTGTGGCGTCGCCTTCCGACCGCTGCTGCCGAGGCTCGGGCGAGAATGGACGCATGATCTCGACGGAGCTGGCCATGGCCCTGCGGGATGCCGGACTCATCTGGCATCCGCATTCCGGCGACCGGTTCCAGCTGGAGGAGCCGGAGTTCGAGGCCGACGTGTTCACGGTCAGCGAGATGACGATCGAGCCGCGCGAGTACCCGACGGGGCGGATCCTCGCCTTCAACGGCACGACCGAGTGGGCGCTCGATTCGGTGGCGCTCGAAGACGCCCTGTGGCTGCCGCACGAGCATCAGCTGCGCGAGCTGCTGCGCGGCGCCTTCCGCACGCTGACACGCCTGCCGGACACGCACGAGGTGGTGATCGAGCTCGCGGGGAAGCGGATGACCTTCGAGCATCCCGAACCCGCCGACGCCTACGCGCTGGCGCTGCTGGAGATGCTGCGCCGCATCGCCTGAGCGTCCCCGGCCGCTCGAGGTCAGTGGATCGTCTGCACCGGCTCGGTGTCGGGAATCGGGCTCGCGTCGCGGCCTCGCAGATCCGGGAAGCCGCGCACGCAGGCCACGGCGACCACGAGGCCGGCCGCCGCGAACGCCGCTGCCGCCACGTACGCGCCGGTCGGGCCGATGTCGTCGATGAGGAAGCCCGCGATCGCGGAGCCCGCGGCCGCGCCGATCAGCTGCCCGGTGCCGACCCATCCGAACGCCTCCGCCGTGTCGCTGAACTTCACACTCGCGGAGGTCATCGCGAACAGCACCGCGAGGGCCGGTGCGATGCCGATGCCGGCCAGGATCAGGGTGCCGCCGAGCCACCACACGTTCAGGGACACGATCGTGAGCGTGAGCCCCACCGTCACGATGAGCAGCCGACGGGCCATCGCCCAGCGGCCGATCGGGATGTGACCCAGGGCGAGCCCGCCGGCGAGGCTGCCGATCGAGAAGACGGCGAGGACGAGACCGGCCTCCAGGCCTCCGTGGTCGAAGGTCGCGACGACGCCCGCCTCCACCGCGGCGCACGCGCCGACGAGGAGGAATCCGACGACCGTCGCCAGCAGCACGGCGGGCTTGGCGAGCACTCGGCCCAGCCCCCGGCGGCTGCGGGGGATCCGCACACGCCCGACCTCGGGGGAGAGGATGAACCAGGCGCCGCCGCCGACGAGGATCGCGACGATGAGCAGCAGCCCCGGGACCGTGCCCGCCTGCGTCGCGACGAAGGTGATGAGCACCGGCGCGATGATCCAGATGATCTCCTGCAGCGAGGCGTCCAACGAGAACAGCGGGGTCAGCTGCCGCGCGGTCACCATCTTCGGGTAGATCGTGCGCACGGCGGACTGGACCGGAGGGGTGGCGAGTCCGCCCAGCAGAGCCAGGGCCATGTATCCCGGCACGGGGAGGTCGAGCAGAGCGATGCCGGTCAGCGAGAGCGCGCAGATGATCAGGGTCGTGGTGAGCACGCGGCGCATGCCCCATCGGCCCATCCATCGGCTCGTCACCGGTCCCGCGACCGCCTGGCCGATCGATGTCGCCGCCAGGACGAGGCCGGCCGCGCCGTACGAGCCCGTCACGTGCTCGATGTGGAGCAGGATCGCGAGGCTCGTCATCCCGTTGGGGAAGCGGGCCGCCAGCTGTGCCGCGATGATGCGTCCGACCCCCGGCGTGCGAAGAAGATCCCGGTAGCCAGCCACCCCACAACGGTACTGCCCCGAGCATGCGGCGGCGACGCGCGCGACACGCCGGTGTGCTCCTCCACAGGTCCGATCCGATGTCGGAGGTCGCTCATAGCCTCCGGCTGTGGATGGATCCCGCCGCGGGGAGCGAAAGCCGCGGGTTTCAGCCCTTTTCCGGGGTTCGGATCCGTGGCCGATCTGTGGATGAAACGGTGGACAACCTGTGTTGTATATGGGGAGAGCGGTGGAGAAATCACATTGATGTAACTACTAGCCCTTGTGGTGCTATCCAATGTCTGCACCCATATGTAGTATTGGACTCCCGGTGGGGGGACTGCCGGAGATTCAACCGGATGTGAGGGGAGAGACGGGTCGACATGGCGATCACGGTCTACACGAAGCCCGCGTGCGTTCAGTGCACGGCGACTTATCGAGCGCTGGACTCGAAGGGTATCGAATACGAGGTTCACGACCTCTCCGAGGACCCGGCGGCCCTCGAGCAGGTCAAGGCGCTGGGCTACCTTCAGGCGCCGGTCGTCATCACGGATGAGGACCACTGGTCGGGCTTCCGTCCCGACAAGATCGACGAGCTCGCAGCGCGACTCGCGTAACGCCATGGCAACCGCGACCGCACAGCGAGACGCGGTTGCCGGGCGAGCGACCGCGAAGCCGCTCCTGGTCTACTTCTCGAGCGTGTCCGGCAACACCGCGCGCTTCATCGAGAAGCTGGGAGCCCGGGCGGTGCGGATCCCGATCCACGCGGGCGATCCGCCGCTCCGGGTCGACGAGCCGTACGTTCTCGTCACCCCGACCTATGGCGGAGGCCAGGGGAGGGGTGTCGAGAAGGGCGCCGTCCCCAAGCAGGTGATCCGGTTCCTCAACGACGAGCACAACCGGAGTCTCATCCGCGGCGTCATCTCCGCGGGGAACACCAACTTCGGCGAGCACTTCTGTCTCGCCGGCGACATCATCAGCCGCAAGTGCGCCGTGCCCCACTTGTATCGGCTCGAAGTATTCGGCACGCCAGAAGATGTGGAACGCGTGAACGCGGGATTGGAACGATGGTGGGAACTCTGACGCAGGCCGACTTCAAGACGGACGCGCGCTTCGAGGGGATGGATTACCACGCCCTCAACGCGATGCTGAACCTGTACGACGCGGACGGCAAGATCCAGTTCGACGCGGACAAGCGTGCGGCGCGGGAGTACTTCCTGCAGCACGTGAACCAGAACACGGTGTTCTTCCACTCCCTGAAGGAGCGGCTGGACTACCTGGTCGAGAAGCAGTACTACGAGGCATCCGTCCTGGAGAAGTACCCGTTCGAGTTCATCCAGGAGCTCAACGACCTGGCGTACTCCAAGAAGTTCCGCTTCGAGACGTTCCTCGGCGCGTTCAAGTACTACACCAGCTACACGCTGAAGACCTTCGACGGCAAGCGCTACCTCGAGCGCTTCGAGGACCGCGTCGTCATGACGGCCCTGGGCCTGGCCGACGGCGACCAGAAGCTCGCGATCGAGCTGGTCGAGGAGATCATCTCGGGCCGGTTCCAGCCTGCGACGCCGACGTTCCTCAACACCGGCAAGGCGCAGCGCGGTGAGCTCGTGTCGTGCTTCCTGCTGCGCATCGAGGACAACATGGAGTCGATCGCGCGCGGCATCAACTCCGCGCTGCAGCTGAGCAAGCGCGGCGGCGGCGTCGCGCTCCTGCTGTCGAACATCCGCGAGGCCGGTGCCCCGATCAAGCAGATCGAGAACCAGTCCAGCGGCATCATCCCGGTGATGAAGCTGCTCGAGGACTCGTTCTCGTACGCCAACCAGCTGGGCGCGCGCCAGGGCGCCGGCGCGGTGTACCTGAGCGCCCACCACCCCGACATCCTGCGGTTCCTCGACACCAAGCGCGAGAACGCCGACGAGAAGATCCGCATCAAGACCCTGTCGCTGGGCGTCGTGATCCCCGACATCACGTTCGAGCTGGCCAAGAACGACGAGGACATGTACCTGTTCTCGCCGTACGACGTCGAGCGCGTCTACGGCGTGCCGTTCGGCGACATCTCGGTGACCGAGAAGTACCGCGAGATGGTCGACGACGCGCGGATCAAGAAGACCAAGATCAACGCCCGCGAGTTCTTCCAGACGCTCGCCGAGATCCAGTTCGAGTCCGGCTACCCCTACATCATGTTCGAGGACACGGTGAACAAGGCCAACCCGATCAAGGGCCGGATCAACATGTCGAACCTGTGCTCGGAGATCCTGCAGGTCAACACGCCGACCACCTACAACGAGGACCTGTCGTACGCCCAGATCGGCAAGGACATCTCCTGCAACCTGGGCTCGATGAACATCGCGCTCGCGATGGACGGCAGGAACCTCGGCAAGACCGTCGAGACGGCCATCCGCGCTCTGACGGCGGTGAGCGACCAGAGCCACATCCGCTCGGTGCGCTCCATCGAGGACGGCAACGACCGCTCGCACGCGATCGGCCTCGGCCAGATGAACCTGCACGGATACCTCGCCCGCGAGCACGTCCACTACGGGTCGGAAGAGGGCGTCGACTTCACGAACATCTACTTCTACACGGTGCTGTTCCACGCGCTGCGTGCGTCGAACCTCCTCGCCATCGAGCGCGGCCAGGTCTTCGACGGGTTCTGGGACTCCAAGTACGCCTCGGGGGAGTTCTTCGACAAGTACACCGACCAGGTGTGGGAGCCGAAGACCGACAAGGTCAAGCAGCTCTTCGCCGGCATCCCGATCCCGACGCAGGAGGACTGGAAGCAGCTCAAGGCCAGCATCCAGCAGTACGGCATCTACAACCAGAACCTGCAGGCGGTGCCTCCCACGGGCTCCATCTCGTACATCAACAACTCGACCAGCTCGATCCACCCGATCGCGTCGAAGATCGAGATCCGCAAGGAAGGCAAGCTCGGCCGGGTGTACTACCCGGCGCCGTTCATGACCAACGACAACCTGGAGTACTTCCAGGACGCGTACGAGATCGGCTACGAGAAGGTCATCGACACGTACGCCGCCGCCACGCAGCACGTGGACCAGGGCCTGTCGCTCACGCTGTTCTTCAAGGACACCGTCACCACGCGCGACATCAACAAGGCGCAGATCTACGCGTGGAAGAAGGGCATCAAGACCATCTACTACATCCGCCTGCGGCAGATGGCGCTCGAGGGCACCGAGGTCGAGGGCTGCGTCTCGTGCATGCTGTGACGCACGAGGCCGCCGCGATCTCGACCATCCCTTCGCCGACACGCCCACACACCGAGGAACGACATGGCTGAGAAGCTGCAGCTGCTGGACAAGGTCCAGGCGATCAACTGGAACCGCATCGAGGACGAGAAGGACGTCGAGGTGTGGAACCGCCTCGTCAACAACTTCTGGCTGCCCGAGAAGGTGCCGCTGTCCAACGACATCCAGTCGTGGAACACCCTCACGCCCGAGGAGCAGACGCTCACGATGCGCGTGTTCACCGGGCTGACGCTGTTGGACACCATCCAGGGCACCGTCGGCGCGGTCTCGCTGATCCCCGACGCCGTGACCCCGCACGAGGAGGCGGTGTACACCAACATCGCGTTCATGGAGTCGGTGCACGCGAAGTCGTACTCCTCGATCTTCTCGACGCTGTGCTCGACGAAGGAGATCGAAGAGGCGTTCCGCTGGTCGGTCGAGAACGAGAACCTTCAGAAGAAGGCTCAGATCGTCATGGAGTACTACCGCGGCGACGAGCCCCTCAAGCGCAAGGTCGCCTCGACCCTGCTGGAGTCGTTCCTGTTCTACTCGGGCTTCTACCTGCCGATGCACTGGTCCAGCCGCGCCAAGCTCACCAACACCGCCGACCTGATCCGCCTCATCATCCGCGACGAGGCCGTGCACGGGTACTACATCGGCTACAAGTTCCAGCGCGGCCTGGAGCGCGTCGACGAGGCCACGCGGCAGGACATCAAGGACTACACGTTCTCGCTCCTGTACGAGCTCTACGACAACGAGGTGCAGTACACGCAGGACCTCTACGACGGCGTCGGACTGACCGAGGACGTCAAGAAGTTCCTGCACTACAACGCCAACAAGGCGCTGATGAACCTCGGATACGAGGCGATGTTCCCATCGAGCGTCACGGACGTGAACCCCGCCATCCTGTCCGCCCTGTCTCCGAACGCCGACGAGAACCACGACTTCTTCAGCGGGTCCGGCTCGTCGTACGTCATCGGCAAGGCCGAGGCCACCGAGGACGAGGACTGGGACTTCTAGAACCCCGGGTCGGCGCGGAACCACGCGTCTCCCAGCAACAGGAAGGGCCCCCGCCGCACGGCGGGGGCCCTTCCGCGTGCACCGCCGATGCGCCTCAGCGGATTCGAGGAAGTCGCGTAATAATCGGCCCCTTCCGTCATCTCTGAGTCGGAAGGCGCCGGAGTCCCGGTCCGGCGCCGGTCGCGGAACCGCATCCGCGACCACCCGGGGGCTCGGCTGGTCTGCACCCGAGCCCCCGGGTCATCCGGACCTCGCGCGCGAACGCCTCGCCGTCCGCGACGAGCGCTCCAGCGCATGACCGGGCTGCTGGTCAGCGCTTGACGGACGCGGTCACCGTGAACTTGGCGTTCCGTGCGATCTGACGCGTGGGGCCCACGAGGCGCTCGAGCGTCGGCCGATAGTGGAGGCCCGAGTTCCACACCGTCCACAGTTGGCCGCCGGCGCGCAGCACGCGGGCCGCATCGGCGAACATGCGCGGCGCGATGCCCTCGTGGACGGCGGCGCCGGAGTGGAACGGGGGATTGAGCGCGATGAACGCGGCGCTGCCGTCGCCGCGACCCGACAGCATGTCCTCCCGGACGACGTCGACGCGGTCGGCGACGCCGTTGGCGACCGCCGTCGCACGAGCCGAGGCCACGGCCGCGGCGGACTGATCGCACGCATGGACACGAAGCGACGGATGCCGAAGCGCGAGGGCTGCCGCCACGACGCCGTTGCCGCACGCCAGGTCGATCGCAGGGACGTCCGCGGGGATCTCCGCGGGAAGATTCTCCAGCAGGAACCGCGTGCCGATGTCGAGGGCCGCGCCGGCGAAGACCCCTCCGTAGGCGCACACCACGACGCCGTCGTGCTGCTGCGTCCGCGGCTGCGGATCGTGACCGTCCTGCGGACCGCGCGCGATGAGGACGCGGGACTTCTGCCGGGCGTGCGTGACGTCCACGCGCGCGAAGTGCTCTCCGAGCACGTCGTTCATCGTCGTCGTCATGTGCTTGACCCGTCCGCCGGCGTAGACGACGACATCCGGGGCCGCGTATGCCGCGACCAGCGCCGCCGCGTCGCGCAGGGCGTCCAAGGATCGGGGAAGACGCAGGAGCACCACGCGGGCGTTCCGCACCAGCTCCGCGGTCAGCTCGTGCGAGGCGAACGCACCCGTCAAGCCCAGCCGCTCGGCGTTCGCGACCAGGGCGCGCTCGCCGGTGACGGCGTCCTGATGCACACGGATGCCGCGCGCGCCGGCACTCGCCGCCGCGAGCGTCAGCGCGCCGTAGCCGTCGCCGATCACGACGATCCCGCCGGGCTCGGCCGCCGCTCGCCCGGCCGCGGACTCGTCGAGGATCAGCCGGTCGGCGGCATCCGAGGCGACGAGGTCGGGCGCCTCGACGTCGGGCCAGCGCCGCAGAGCCTCGAACGGGAACGTCACCGCTCCACGCTACCGAGGCTCGAGCCGAGCGACGAGGTCTGCGGCGCGGTCAGGCGCGCGGGGGCAGCTGCTGCAGCGTCCAGCTGTTGCCGTCAGGGTCGTCGAAGGTGACGAAACGCCCCCACGACTGCTCATCGACGCCGTGCGCGTCGACGCCGAGCCGGCGCAGGTGCGCCAGCGCCTCGTCGGCGTCGGGCACGACGACCTGGATGGAATCCTGCTGGCCCGGCTTCAGTCGCCCGCCCAGATCGGTGCCGAAGGCGATCGAGCACGCCGAGCCGGGCGGGGTCATCTGCACGAACCGCAGACCCTCGTACGGCGTGTGATCGTGGTCGGCGTGGAACCCGATGCGGCTGTAGAACTCCTTCGCCCGGTCCACATCGCTCACCGGTACGAAGATGAGCTCGATCCTCCACTCCATGACCCGCTCCGTTCCTGGGGAGACCGCCTCCCTCGGGTCCACGGTAGGCGGCATCCCGGACGCATCATGTCCGCGATCTCGCGGGCTGGGCCGGCATCGCCGCGTGCGCGAACGTCGCGGACAGTTCGGGAGGGCACGCGGCCGTCGCGACCTCGACGCCCGCGCGCTCTGCGAGCGCCTGCAGCGATCGCAGAGCGGCGGCCTCGTCGCCGGCATCGCGATAGGCGGCGACCATGCGCGTGAGTGTCGTGACCTGTCGGGCGGTGTCGTTCGCCGCCGTCGCGATGCCGAGGGCCTCCTCGAGTGCGTGCACGCGCGCCTCGGGGACGCGCGTGCGCGCGGCCCGCAGCAGCAGTCCGCGGTTGACGCAGCGGAGGTCGCCGAGCTGCCGGAACGTGTCGATGAGATCGGTCAGCTCGCTGCCGGCGTCCACGCCGAGCGTCGCCAGCGCCAGCCGGGCGTGCGCCAGCTCGTGCTCGTTGCCCGTGCGCTCGGCGTACTCCGCGCAGCTGGTCGCCCACGCGGCAGCCCGGGCCGTATCGAACCCCGCCTCCGCGGCGGTGAGGGCCATCATGAACCGGACGTTGTTTACATGGACCTCGTCGCCGGCTTCGGCGTAGGCGAGCACCGCCGTCTCGAAGGCGTCGAGGGCCGCGCCGAGCAGGTCGGGGTCGTTGCCGCTCAGCGCCATGGCGCGCAGCGCCACGCCCCGGTGCTGGCGCGTCGCGGCGAGCTGCCATCGCTCGTCGAGAGCGATCGCGAGCCGCTCCGCGATCTCGAGGTGGGCAAGCGCCGAGCGGGGAGCGGGCCCGTGTGCCGCGGCGAGGCCTGCCAGCCGGTGTGCGGCCAGCCGTCCCAGGTCGTCGTCCGCGAGGGCGAGCGCACGACGGGCGAGAGCCGACACCAGGTCGACGTCGATGAACGACAGCGCGTCGCCGAGCGCGAGGAGCTGCCGCGGCGTGGCGTGGGCGAGCACGTTCTCGTCCCGGGCGGCGCGCGCGAGGCCTTCCAGGCTGTCGACATCCGAGCCGTACTGCTCGACGCCCACCGCGAGCGATCCCGCCAGCGACGGAGCAAGCGGACTGGCGGTCGCGATCGCCCAGCGCAGCGCGGCGTTGGCCTCGGGGCACAGCAGCGCCGAGGTCGTCAGCGCCTCGCGGCTGCTGTCGCTGCGCGCCCGATCGGCGAACGCCGACGCGGTGGCCTCGATGTGCGCGGCATGTCGCTCGCGGACCTCGTCGACCAGGGCGGGATCGGTGCGATCCAGCACGAACTCCCGCAGCACGGCCAGCAGCCGCCATCGCGGAGGGCGGACGGACGCCGGCACCACGAGCGACCGGTCCAGCAGCCGCATCACCGTCCCCTCGGCCCGGTCGTGGGTGACGGCGATGGCGAGGTCGATGTCGAAGGTGCGGGGAAGCGAGGCCAGGCGCCGCAGCACGTCCTGCTCGTCGGTCGACAGCAGCTCCCAGCTCCACTCGAACGCGGTGGCCAGGCTGCGGTGACGGCCCTCCGGCGCGGCCCGGTCCAGCATCGCGAAGTCCCGGTCCAGGCGGGCGGCGAGCTCCTCGAGCGGCACGTGACGCGCGGCCGAGGCGGCCAGTTCGAGCGCCAGCGGAAGACCTTCCAGGCGCCTGGCGATGTGGTGCGCCGTCTCGATCCGGTCGGGGTCGACCGTGCCGCCGGACGCCTCGATCCTGTCGAGCAGCACCGCGGTGGCCGGCGCGTCGACGCCGTCGGTGCTCAGCGGCGCGAGCGGGATCACGACCTCGTCTGCTCCTCCCAGCGGAGTTCGGGACGTCGTCAGCACCGTCAGGCGGGGCGCTCGGTCGCGCAGCCGCGACACGACCTCGCCGGTCGCCCGCGCGACATGATCGGCATTGTCCAGGAGCAGGAGCGATTCGTGCGAAGACAAGGCGACGGCCGCCGATTCGATCGCATCCTGCCCCGGCGACGGTTCGAGGCCCAGCGTGCGGGCCAGCCGCTGCACGACGTCCTCGCGTGTCGCGTGCTCGAGCTCGACGATGATCGGCACGCGATCGTGTGCGTTGCGGGCGTACTCGAGGGCGAGCCGCGTCTTGCCGACGCCTCCCGGGCCGACGATCGTGACCTGCGGATGCCCAGCGAGAAGCTCGCGCAATCGTGCCAGGTCGCGACCGCGCCCGCGCAGCGGGTTGGCGGGCGTCCGCACGGCGGACTCGCGGAACTCCCGCGCGCCCGCGACGAGCCCCGCCCGGCTGTCGACGTGCAGCTTGCGGCGGAGGCTCGCGATGTGGCTCTCGACGGTGCGCACCGAGATGAACAACTCCGCGGCGATCTCGGGGTTGCTCAGTCGTCGCTCCACGGCGGCGAGCACCGCGCGTTCGCGCGGTGTGAGGGGCGTGCCCACCACGCCGCCAGTGTACTCACGCATCACCCGGAAGGAGAGGGCGGATGCCGCGCCGCCCCCGGGCGGCGGGCCGTGCGACCGGTTCGGCGCCGGCGTGCGGTGCGCGGGTGCGCCGGGTCTGCTCCGCGCCCCGCTCGCGGATGCGGCGCACGAGCTCGAGGTCCAGCTGCCGCCGCTCGCGCTCCATGAGCCAGAGCGCGAAGGGATCGTACGCGGACATCCGCCCGTCTCCTTCCGGGTTGCGCCGCGTCAGCGCACCGTCGCGGTGAAGAGCAGGAACTCCCACTCCATGGCGCCGTCGGTCCCCACCGCGTCGTCGCCGAGTGCGACCAGCGCGGCATCGAGGGCCGCGATGCGCTCAGGGTCGTCGGCGTTGCGGTTGTAGACGGCGATCGTCGGGCCGTAGTGCGAAGCGAAGTACGCCCGGAACTGCTCGCCGTCGGCGAAACGGTCGATGCGGACGGTTTCGCGGGTGGCCCGGACGTTCTCGACGCGGTCGCCGAGCAGTGCGCGCACGTGCTGCTCGTCGCCCCACAGCGGCGGCGGCTGCGCGCCCGCCGGCGGTGGTGCGTTGAAGGGCTTCATGGTCGCGAACATGCGGCCGATGAAGCCTGCCGGCGTCCAGCTGAGCAGCCCGATGCGGCCGCCGGGCCGCGTGACGCGCAGCAGCTCGGCCGCGGCCCGCTCGTGGTGCGGCGCGAACATCACGCCGACGCACGACAGCACGACATCGAACGCGTCGTCGGGGAACGGCAGCGCCTCGGCGTCGCCTGGCACCCACTCCAGGGTGGCTCCCGCCTCGCTCGCGCGCTGACGTCCGGCCTCGAACAGCTCCGGGGTGAGATCGCTCGCGACCACGTCCGCGCCGCGCAGCGCCGCCGGGATCGCGGCATTGCCGGTGCCGGCGGCGACATCGAGCACCCGCTCGCCGGCGCGCACGTCGACGGCGGCGACAAGGCGGGGCCCGAGCGACCAGATGAGGTCGGAGGCGAGGGCGGGGTAGTCGCCGGACGCCCACATCGCGCGGTGCTTGTCCTTGAGCGCCCTGTCCTCGTTCTCGATGGTGGGGGTCTGGGATTCGGTCATGTCCTTCTCCTTTTCGTCGGTGGACAGTGAAAGCGTCCTCCGGCCGCCGCGGCGGCACATCCGTGCGGGACACGGAAATGCGCGCGGGGGACACGGAATCCGTCTCCGCGACGTTCCGGGAATACCCCCGGCGCGACACGGTTGAACTTGATACGGCTGTGCTCAAGTTCTTAAACTTGACAGCACCGCACTCAAGTTCAGGAGAGATGGAATGCCCGAAGACTTCACACCCTCGAGCGGCGCCGACGACCACGGAAGCTCGTTCGACGAGTTCCTGGCGCGCTACCTCGCGGGGGAGCGCGCTCGCGCGGAGCGGTCGATCGACCTCAGTCGCTTCCTCGGCGCTCGCACGCAGCAGCTGCTGCAGCGCGCCGGCCGTTACGCCCTCGAGCGAGGGCAGCACGAACTGGACGCCCTGCACGTGCTGCGGGTCCTCGCCGCCGAATCGCCGGCCAAGGACGCGATCGAGCGCATCGGCGCCGATCCCCGCGCCATCGTCCGCGCCACCGAGGAGCGGCTGCCCGCGGCATCCCGCCCGGCGGATGTCGACGGCGCGGTCGTGACGCCCTCGGTCCAGCGCGCCCTGTTCCACGCCTTCCAGGTCGCCCGGTCCTCCGGGTCGACCTACGTCGACCCTGAGCACCTGTTCTTCGCGCTCGTGCTCGCGCAGGACACCCCCGCCGGCCAGGTCCTGGCCCGCGCCGGTGTGACCGCGGAGGCGCTGACCCAGGGGGTCCGCGAGACGGTGTCGCCCAGCGGCGCCCCGGAGGCCGACGAGGAGGCCGACGCCGCGGCATCCGACACCCCGATGCTCGACACCTACGGCACCGACCTCACGGCGCGCGCGTCCGCGGGCGAGCTGGACCCGGTGATCGGACGCGCCGACGAGATCGAGCAGACCATCGAGATCCTCAGCCGCCGGACCAAGAACAACCCCGTGCTGGTGGGCGAGGCCGGTGTCGGCAAGACCGCCATCGTCGAGGGCCTGGCCCAGGCCATCGTCGAGGGCACGGTTCCCGAGCAGCTCGTGGGCAAGCGCGTCGTCGCGCTGGATCTGGCCGCCATGCTCGCCGGAACGCGCTACCGCGGCGACTTCGAGGAGCGCCTCACCAAGACGATGGACGAGATCGCCGCGCACAAGGGCGAGCTCATCGTCTTCATCGACGAGATCCACACCGTGGTCGGCGCCGGCGGCGCCGGCGACGGCGCCATGGACGCCGGCAACATCCTCAAGCCGCGTCTGGCCCGCGGCGAGCTGCACCTCGTCGGCGCGACGACGCTGAAGGAGTACCGCGTCATCGAGAAGGATGCCGCGCTCGAGCGCCGCTTCCAGCCGGTGAAGGTGGGCGAGCCCTCGATCGAGGACGCCGTGCTCATCCTGCGCGGGCTGAAGGCCGCCTACGAGGAGCACCACGGCATCGTCTACACCGATGAGGCGCTGCGCGCGGCCGTGGAGCTGAGCGACCGCTACCTGACCGAGCGGGTGCTCCCCGACAAGGCCATCGACCTCATCGATCAGGCGGGCGCCCGGCTGCGCCTGCGACTGGGGGCCCAGGTGGACGTGAGCGCCCTCCTCGAGCGTCTGGCGACGCTCGAGGCGGACAAGAACGCCGCCGTCTCGGCCGAGCACTACGAAGAGGCCTCGCGCATCCGCGACGAGATCACCGAGGTGCAGGCGCGGCTCGAGCGGGCCACCGCCGCCGGCGCCGCCCTGACGCCCGACGCCATCGTGGACGAGCCTGAGATCGCCGCCGTGGTCAGCCGCGCCACCGGCATCCCCGTGAGCCGACTCACCGAGACGGAGCGCGAGCGCCTGTCGCATCTGGAGGACGAGCTGCACGCTCGCGTCATCGGGCAGGACGATGCGGTGACCGCGGTCGCCAAGGCCGTGCGGCGCAACCGCACCGGGATGGGCGACGCGCGCCGTCCGGTCGGCTCGTTCCTCTTCCTCGGGCCCACCGGCGTGGGCAAGACCGAGCTCGCGAAGGCGCTCGCAGCGTCGCTGTTCGACGACGAGGCCGCGGTGATCCGGTTCGACATGAGCGAGTTCGGCGAGCGTCACACCGTCTCGCGCCTGGTCGGAGCCCCTCCCGGATACGTCGGCTACGACGAGGCCGGACAGCTGACCGAGCGCGTCCGCCGCAACCCGTACTCGATCGTGCTGTTCGACGAGATCGAGAAGGCGCACCCGGACGTGTTCAACCTGCTGCTGCAGGTGCTCGATGACGGCCGGCTGACCGACGGGCAGGGGCGCACGGTCGACTTCCGCAACACCGTGGTGGTGATGACCTCCAACCTCGGCTCGGAGTTCCTCGCTTCACGCGCCGGGGCCATCGGCTTCATCGCGGACGGGGGAGGCGCGACCGGCTTCGGATCCGAGAAGGACCTGCGCGACCGCGTCTTCGGCAAGCTCCGCGAGGCGATGCGGCCGGAGTTCCTCAACCGCATCGACGAGATCGTGCTGTTCCGCAAGCTGGAGAAGGAGCAGCTGCGCGACATCGTCCGGCTGCTGCTCGGTGCGACCGAGGGACGGCTGGCCAAGCGCGAGGTCGGCCTCGTCGTGACGGATGCCGCCGTGGCCTGGCTCGCCGAGCACGGCTATGAGCCCGAGTACGGCGCGCGTCCGCTGCGCCGTCTGATCCAGCGCGAGGTCGACGACCGCATCGCGGACCTCTTCGTCACCGGCGAGCTCGCGGAGGGCGGCACCGTCACGGTGGATGCCTCCGACGAGGGGATCCGGGTGCGGGCGGATCAGCTGGCCGCCGCGGCGTAGCAGCCGCAAGGCTGCGAGCATCGAGGGCGTCGCGCCGTCAGGCGCGGCGCTCTCGTCCGTCGCCGCGTCAGCCGCTCAGCATCCCGCGCAGCGTCCACGCGTTGCGCACGGCGCTGCCCTCGCCGCATCAGCCGCTCAGCATCCCGCGCAGCGTCCACGCGTTGCGCACGGCGTTGCCCTCGCCGTCGTTGTTGAAGTACGCGTACACCTCGTGACCGGCCCGTTCCCACTCCCGGATGCGCTCGGCCCACCACGACAGGTCGGCATCCGAGTACGAGCCGCCGTACAGGTGATCCGGGTCCGGCCCGTGGAGCCGCACGTACACCAGGTGCGCGGTGGCCCGCAGGATGCACGGCAGCCGCGCCCCGCTCATGACGCAGTACGCGGCGCCGTGCCGCTCGAGCAGCCGGAACACGTCGTCGTGGTTCCACGAGTCGTGACGGAACTCCACGACGGGTCGGGTCCAGTCCGGGAGCACCCGGAGGAAGTAGTCCAGTCTCGCGTCGTCCCGCTCCATCGTCGGAGGGAGCTGCACGATGAGCGGTCCTCGCCGCCCCGCGAGGGCGTGCAGGCCAGCGGTGACGCGGTCGATCCACACCTCCGGCTCCCGCAGGCGCCGCGCATGCGTGAGCCCGCGCGGCGCCTTGACGGTCATCTCGAAACCCTCGGGCAGTCGTTCTCGCCACGCGCCGAAACGCTGCTCGGACGGCCACCGATAGAAGCTGCCGTTGAGCTCGACGGTGTCGAACTCGCCGACGTAGGTCTGCAGCCAGCGACGCTGGTCGGCCCCGTGGTAGAGCACACCGCGCCAGTGCGGGTAGACCCAACCCGATGTGCCGATCCGTGCCATGCGTCCAGCCTGCTGATCGTCGCAGAGCCGCGCCAGCGGGTTGCCCAATCCGCTGGCTCCCGCTAGCGCCAGCGCAGAATGCACGACACGCCCGGGACGCGCGAAACAAGCAGAAACGGAATTTCCGGATCCCGCGCACCATTTGTTCTCCTGTGATGGTGACAACAGCAACCCTGGTCGAGCACGAGGAATGGATCCGGTCGCGCCACGAGAAGGTGACCGCCCCCGACGGTGCGCTGTCGCTCGTGCTGACGCACTGGTCGCCGGCCGGTGAGCCTCCCGTCGACGAGGCCACGGCACGCGCCGGCCACCCCGCCGACGCCCTGTTCACGCGGCTGCGTCGCGCCGACATCGACTCGGGTCTCCCGCAGGAGGGGTACCGCATCTGGCGGAAAGACTCCCCGGCGCAGCGCGCGTTCCAGGGCATCGAGTACTACGACTACGACCCGGCTTGGGTCATCCCGGGACGGTTCGAGCTCGTCGACGAGCAGCGCGTCGTGCCCTTCGAGCACATCAAGGACGCCGGCGCCACCCGCGGGCTCCCGGTCTCGGGCGATCTCGTGTTCGAGGTCGACGGCACCGAGTACCGGCTGAACGCCTTCGACACCGTCTACGGGGGCACCGCCAAGCTGCAGCTCGTCTTCGGCGACCGCACCAACGGCGCCGAGAGCTACGGCGCCGGGCGGTTCCTCTTCCTCGACCGGCCCGCCCCCGACCGCGAGCTGGCCCCGGGTGACAGCATCCCGATCACGATCGACTTCAACCGCGCCACCGTGCCGCCGTGCGGCTTCTCCAACCAGATGAACTGCCCGCTGCCGCCGCTGCAGAACCGCCTGCCGTTCCCGGTGCGCGCGGGCGAGAAGCGCGTGCGGTTCGCCGACGGCTTCACGCTGTAGCGCCTCCGCGCCGCGCTTGAACGGCCCTCCCTTCCCTTCAGCACCACCCGAAACAGCAAAGGAATCGACGTGTCTTCACGCCTTCGACGACTGGGCACCGCCGCAGCGGCCGTGACCGCCGCCGCGCTCGTGCTCGCCGGCTGCGCCTCCGGCGGCGCGCCCGCCTCCTCGGGCGCCGCCGGCGCTCCCGACCCGGATGCCGAGATCGTCGTCGGCTCGCAGAACGAGCCGACCAACCTCGACCAGATCTTCGGCGGCAGCTCCGGCGTCACCGAGGTGTTCACCGGCAACGTCTACGAGGGTCTGTTCAAGATCACCGACGACGCGACCGTCGAGCCGCTGCTGGCCGCCGAGACCGAGGTCTCCGACGACGGCCTGGTCTACACCTTCACGCTGCAGGACGACGCGACGTTCCACTCCGGCGACCCGGTCGATGCCGAGGCGGTCAAGTACAGCCTGGAGCGCTTCGTCAGCGAGGAGTCGATCGCCGCGCGCAAGCGCCAGCTCAGCGTCATCGACCACGTCGACGTCGTGGACGACAAGACCGTCGCGGTCACCCTGACGCAGCCGTCGATCAGCTTCACCTACAACCTCGGCTACGTCTGGATCGTCAACCCGGCCGCGGGCGACCTCACCGCCAACGAGGACGGCAGCGGCCCGTACCAGCTCGCCGACTACCGCAAGGGCGACTCGATCACCCTCGAGGTGAGCGAGGACTACTGGGGCGAGGCGCCCAAGAACGGCGGGGTCGTCTACCAGTACTACGCCGACCCGACCGCCCTGAACAACGCGCTGCTGACCGGTGCCGTCGACCTCGTCACCAGCCAGTCCAACCCCGACAGCCTCGCCGAGTTCGAAGCGGCCGGCTTCCAGATCATCGAGGGCACCTCGACGACCAAGGAGCTGCTGGCCTTCAACGACCGCATCGCTCCGTTCGACGACGTGCAGGTGCGCAAGGCCGTGTACTCGGCGATCGACCGGGAGAAGCTCCTGGACGCCATCTGGGACGGCCGCGGCCAGCTCATCGGCTCGATGGTGCCGCCGTCGGAGCCCTGGTACATCGACCTCGCCGACAACAATCCGTACGACGTCGAGCTGGCCGAGGAGCTCCTCGCCGAGGCGGGCTACGCCGACGGCTTCACCTTCACGCTGGACACCCCCGACTCGGGCGTGCACTCCACCGTGGCGGAGTTCGTGAAGTCCGAGCTCGCGAAGGTCGGCATCACCGTCGAGATCAACGTCATCACCGACGACGAGTGGTACCAGAAGGTGTACACCGACAAGAACTTCGAGGCGACGCTTCAGGGTCACGTCAACGACCGCGACATCAACTTCTACGGCAACCCGGACTTCTACTGGGGCTACGACAACGCCGACGTGCAGACGTGGCTGGCCGACTCGGAGAAGGCGTCGTCGACCGACGAGCAGACCGAGCTGGTCAAGAAGGCGAACCAGCAGATCTCGGACGACGCGGCCAGCGTGTGGCTCTACCTCAACCCGCAGCTGCGCGTGGCGGCCGAGGGCGTCTCGGGCGTGCCCGAGAACGGCCTGAACTCGCTGTTCTACGTGTACGGCATCGAGAAGGCGGCATCATAGGCCGCTACCTCCTCCGACGGACAGGATTGTTGCTGCTGGCGTTCGCGCTGGCGGCGACGATCCTGTTCGTCGTGCTGCGCGTGCTCGGAAACCCCGTCTTCGCGCTCATCTCGGTCGGCGCGACGGAGGCCGATATCGCCGCCGCCGCGGCTCGGCTGGGCGTGGACCGTCCGATCTGGGAGCAGTACGTCGACTACCTCGGGCAGCTCGTGACGCTCGACCTCGGTGCATCCTTCACCAACCACCTGCCCGTCGGCGACGAGATCCTGCGACGGCTCAACGTCACGCTGCCGCTGACGCTGCTGTCCTTCGTCCTGGCCGTCGTGATCGCCGTCCCCGTGGGCTTCTTCGCGGCGTGGAAGTCGCGCACCTGGTACGGCGCCACCTTCTCCGCGCTGTCCCAGCTCGGGGGAGCGGTGCCGGTCTTCTGGGTCGGGATCCTCCTCATCGCGGTGCTCTCGCTCGGCTGGCGCCTCTTCCCGGCAGGCGGCTTCCCGCGGACGGATTGGGCCGACCCGGGCGCCGCGCTGTACGCCCTCGCACTCCCGGTCACGACGATCGCGCTCGTGGCCGGCAGCGACCTCGCCCGCTACGTCCGCAGCGCGACCCTCGACATCCTCGGACAGCAGTACATGCGCGCAGCGCGCGCGACGGGGCAGAGCTTCGCCACCGCGCTGTGGCGCCACGGCATCCGCAACGGCGTCGTGCCGGTGATCTCGATCCTCGCGATCATGCTGTCGACCACCTTCGTCGGCGCGGTCGTCATCGAGCGGGTGTTCGCGCTGCCGGGCCTCGGCGACATGCTGCTGGTCGGCATCAAGGAGCAGGACTTCCCCAGCGTGCAGGGCGTGCTGCTGTTCTCCACCGCGCTCGTGCTGCTGCTGGGCTTCGCGGCCGACGTGATCCAGCGGATCATCGATCCGCGGCTGCGTGACACGATCTCGGGCAACCGGCGCCGGGCGCCCGTGGAAGCGGAGGTCCCGGCATGACCGTGACCATCCCCACCACCCAGACCGGCTCGGCACCCGTGCCCCGCAGGCCCCGCGCCCGGCGCTCCCTCAACCTGGCGATCGGCGGTGTGCTGTTCGGGGCCATCGCCGTCATCGCGCTGATCTCGCTCGTCTGGACGCCCTACGGTCTCGAGGACACCACCGGCGAGCGGCTCGCTGCACCGTCACCGGAGCATTGGGCGGGGACCGACCGCCTGGGACGCGACCTGTTCTCGCAGCTCATGGTCGGCGCGCGCCTGGCCATGGCCGTCGGGTTCGGCTCCGTCTTCATCGCCGCCGTCGTCGGCGTGGTGCTGGGCTTGGCCGCGGCGATCGCCAAGCGCTGGATCGATGACGCGATCTCGAGCCTCCTCGACATCGCCATCGCGTTCCCCACCCTGCTCCTGGCGATGCTCATCGTCGCGTGGCGGGGCGCTTCGATGGAGTCGGCGATCCTCGCGATCGGCCTCGCCGGCGCGGCCGTGATCGCGCGGCTCACGCGCATCACCGCCACCCGTGTGCTCGCCCAGGACTTCGTCACCGCTTCCCGCACATCGGGAACCGGCCCGCTGCGGCTGATCGGGCTGCACGTGCTGCCGAACGTGTGGCCGACCCTCATCGTCCCGCTCGCGCTGCAGTTCGGCGGTGCCGTCGTGGCCGAGGCATCCCTGTCGTACCTGGGGCTGGGCTCGCCACCCCCGAACGCCTCGTGGGGGCGGATGCTGCAGGAGGCGCAGAGCACGGTGCTCGTCTCGCCCCTCGCAGCGATCCTTCCCGGCATCCTGCTGGTCGCCACCATCATCGGGATGAACCTGCTCGCCGACGGCCTGCGCGATGTCGCCGACCCCTCCTCGAGGAGCATCCGATGACGCCGCTGCTCACACTGGACCGGCTCGGCGTGCGCCTGGAGGCTCCGCAGCCGCGCGACCTCGTCGAGTCGGTGTCGCTGACGCTCCGCCCCGGCGAGCGGCTGGGCATCATCGGCGAATCCGGCTCCGGGAAATCGCTCACGGCCCTGGCGATCCTGGGGCTGCTCGCCCATCCGCTGCGCGCCCGCGGACACGCGCGGCTTGCGGCCGGCGGCGTCGACGTCGACGTCGTCACCGCGCCGCAGCGGCGCCTGGACCGCGTGCGCGGCTCGATCGTCAGCGCGGTGTTCCAAGAGCCGCTGGCATCGCTGGACCCGCTCATGCGGATCGGCAAGCAGCTGTCGTGGCCCCTCGCTCATCACCGCGGCCTGCGCGGAGACGCCCTGCGACGCGCGGTGCTCGACGCGCTCGCAGACGTGCAGCTGCCGCACCCCGAGCGCATCGCGCGCTCGTACATCCACGAGATCTCAGGCGGGCAGCGCCAGCGCGTGGCGATCGCCCTGGCGCTGGCGGCAGGGCCGCAGCTGCTCATCGCCGACGAGCCCACGACGGCGCTGGATGTGACCGTGCAGGCGGGCGTGCTGGAGCTGCTGCAGCGGGAGGTGTCCGAGCGCGGCATGACGCTCGTCTTCATCAGCCACGACCTGCCGGTCGTCGCAGGGATCACCGACCGGGTGCTGGTGATGCGCCAGGGGCGTCAGGTGGAGCTGGCCGACACCGCCACGCTGCTGGCGGCACCGGAGGCGGAGTACACCCGGACGCTCGTGGCGGCTTCGCGCGAGCTGGATGCCTTCCTCCCGACCCCCGAGAAGGAAGGGACGTCATGACGGATGCCGCGCACCCGCCCAGCTCCAGCCGGGGTGCCGCGCTGCTGGCAGCCGAGGACGTGAGCTTCCGCTACCAGCACGACGCGCCGGTGCTGCACGACGTCGGATTCTCCGTGGCCCCCGGGGAGAGCGTCGGGCTGGTCGGCGAGTCCGGCGCGGGGAAGACCACCTTGCTGCGCATCCTGCTGGGCCTGGCGACCCCCACCGCGGGGCGGGTCCTGTTCGCCGGCGCGCCGCTGAACCGCCGCAGCCGCGCGGCGATGCGGGAGTTCCGTCGCGCGGTGCAGCCGGTGTACCAGGACCCGTTCTCGTCACTGGACCCCCGCGTCCGCGTCGGCGACTCGATCGCCGAGCCGCTGCGCTCGCTCGGCCTGGGACTGGACAGGGCCGGCAGGGCCGCGCGGGTCGCAGAGCTCCTGCAGGCCGTGGACCTGCCCGCGGACGCCGCATCCCGATATCCCGACGCGTTCTCGGGCGGGCAGCGGCAGCGCATCGCCATCGCGCGCGCTCTCGCCCCGCGGCCGCGGGTGCTGCTGGCCGACGAGCCGGTGAGCGCGCTGGACACCTCGGTCCGCATGACCGTCATCGAGCTGTTCCAGCGCCTCGCGCGCGAGCGCGGCATCGCCATGGTGCTCGTCTCGCACGACCTCACGATCGTGTCGGCGCTGTGCGCCCGCATGGCGGTGCTGCAGGGCGGTCGCGTGGTGGAGGAGGGGCCGACCCGGCGGGTGCTCGAACGACCCGAGCATCCCTACACGACCCGGCTGCTGTCAGCCGTACCGCGACTGCCGGCGGTCTGAACCCGCGCGCGGCCTGCGCACGCGCGGCCGTCCGCAGGTGAGGGCGTCGGCTCGCGCGGGGCCACGGCGGCTGACAGAGTGGATGCATGACCCGCATCGGCGCGATCTTCCATCCCCACACGCATGCGCCGGATGAGTTCCGCGCCGCCGTGCTGGCCGCCGAGGCGGCCGGCGTCGCCGAACTGTGGGTGTGGGAGGACTGCTTCGGGCAGTCGGCGTTCGCGAGCGTGGGAGCGGCGCTGGCGTGGACCGAGCGCCTGCGCATCGGCATCGGCATCGCACCGATGCCGCTGCGCAACGTCGCGCTGACGGCGATGGAGATCGCGACGCTCGAGCGGCTCTTCCCCGGGCGTCTGTTGCCGGGCGTCGGCCACGGCGTGCAGTCGTGGATGGCCCAGGCGGGCGCACGCGTCCGCTCGCCACTGACCCTCATGCGCGAGTACGTCCCCGCGCTACGCGCGCTGCTCGCCGGGGAACGGATCGAGGTGCAGGGCGACTACGTCACGCTCGCGGATGTGACGCTGGACCACGCGCCGGACACCGCCCCGGCCGTCTACGCCGCGGCCGAGGGACCGCGAACGCTGCGGCTGAGCGGCGAGGTCGCCGACGGCACGGTGCTCGACAGCCGGCACACACCGGCGGAGCTGGCCGCCGCGGTCTCCTCCATCCGCGCCGCGCGCTCCGAGGCCGGCCGGGACGGCGGGCATGACATGGTCGCCTACGTGGTGACCGCCTTCGGAGCGGATGCCGAGGCCCGGGCCGTCGCCGCCGTCGGCGAACGCGATGAACCGGTCGAGCGCGCGCTGTGGGGAGAGCCGGCCGAGGTCGCGGACCGCGCGCGCGCGTTCTTCGACGCCGGTGTCGACGACATCGTCCTGCAGCCGACGTCACGGGTGGATCTTCGCGAGTTCTACGCCGCGGCCGGGGAGGTCGCGCGGCTCGTCGAGGCGTGGTCGCCGGTCAGCGGAGGCGCGTCGTCATGACCGGACTGCTGTCGGTCGGCATCGCCGCGGCGGCGGGCACGGATGTCGCCGCCCGGGTCGCCTCCGAAGCAGAGGCCGCGGGCCTGCACGCCCTGTGGGTCAACGACACTCCGGGGCACGACGCTCTGGAGTCCCTGGCCGCGGCCGCGCGCGTGACGGATCGGCTGGTGCTGGCCACGGGGGTGCTGCCGGTGGACCGCCGTCGCGCCGACGAGGTGATCGCCCGCGTGAGCGAGTTCGGGCTGCCGCCCGCGCGGCTGGTGCTCGGAGTGGGCTCCGGCGCGGGCGCCGTGGGAGCCCTCGCCCGCGTGTGGGACGCCGTGGGCGAGCTGCGCGGCGCGGAGACCCTCCGCGACGCGCGAGTGGTCGTGGGCGCACTGGGTCCGCGGGTGCGGCGGCTCGGTGCGGAGGCATCCCATGGTCTGCTGCTCAGCTGGCTGACGCCCGAGATCGCCGCTGCGCAGCGCCGACGGGCGCGGGCGATCGCGCCGGCGGCGTCGGTGGCGCTGTACGTGCGCGCCGCCGCCGAGCCCGAGGCGCTGTCCCGCCTCGAGGAAGAGGCCTCGCGGTATGCCGGCTACCCCGCGTACGCCGCGAACTTCGCCCGGCTGGGGATCGGCGCCCGCGACACGGTGGTGCGGCCGGACGCCTTCGCGTCCACGGTCGCGGCGTACCGCACGGCCGTCGACGAGGTCGTGCTGCGGGCGGTCACCGCCGGAGAGGCCGCCGACGACTACGTGCGCTTCGTCCGCGTCGCCGCCGCGGCGGCGGCCTCCGTGTGAGGGTCGGCGTCCTCAGCGGCCGACGCGCGGAACCTCCACGTCGACCCACACCAGGCGGTGGTCGCTGCTGGGGAACGGGAACACGCCGGTGAGAGCGGACAGCGGGTCCGACTGGACCGGCCAGAAGACCCCCGCTCCCGCGACGCGCAGCGACCGCGACGGCAGGACGTAGTCGACGCGCAGGTTACCGGGGGCGGTGTCGGCGAAGTCGGCGGTGTCCAGGCTCGGGTCCCCACGGTGGGCGAGGTTCGCCCCGCCCTGCAGCGCCGCCGCCTCGGCGGCTCCCTGCGAGCGCGGCATCGGGTCCTGGATGCGGCGGCTGCTCAGGAGCTGGTCGACCGCGGCGTCCACGGAGTCGCCGTCGAGGGGATCGGCGTTCTGGTCTCCGAGGATGACGAACGACTCCGACGGAGACAGGCCTCCTCGGCCGCCCTGGTCGTCGTAGATGTACCGCGACCGCCCGGGCGTGACATAGTCGGCCCAGAACCGGATCTCGTCGTGGTTGCGTCGGCCGTTGCGGTCCTCGGCCCCGTCGAAGGTCGGAGGCGTCGGGTGCGACGCGAGGACGTGCACCGTCTGCTCGCCGACACGCACCGGGACGTCCCAGTGCGACTTGCTGGACAGGCGCACGACCTGGAGCTCCTCCGGCGAGTACCAGTCCGCGGGTGCGGTCGTGGCCGGGTCGTCGGGCAGGAGGGCGCCGGGCATGTCCTTCCAGAGGAAGTGCTGGAAGGTGCGCACCTCGTCCTGGACGATCGGATGCTTCGACAGCACCGCCATCCCGTACTGTCCTTCGAAGGCGCCGAAGCCGAACGCGTCATCGCCCCCACCGACGGTGCCGTCGTTGTTGAGGTCGAAGCCGCTGGGAACGCCGGTGTTGGACGGTGCGACGAAGGCGTACGGGTACTCGATCGCCGGCGCGCCGTTCTGACTCACCTCCAGATAGTTGTCGCGGAAGGCGTCGACGGCCGCGCGGCTGCCGACGTCGTCGAACTCGTTGAGGAGGATCACGTCCGGATCCGCACGCTGGATGATCTCCGCGACCGTGCGCGCCTGCGCGTTGGTTCCCGTCGACAGATCGGCTAGGAGCTGCCCGGGAGCGTTGCGGTTCAGGGACAGGTTGAACGTGGCCACGCGCAGCGGGTCGGCCTGCGCGGGGCGGGCAGCGGAGGCGGGCGCGGCCGTCGCCGCCGTCGCGCCGGCGGTGCCGGTGACAGCGAGGGCGAGGGCGGCCACGGCCACTGCGGTCGAGCGGAGTCGGCGGGACATCGATTCTCCTTCGGCGTGGATGTCGTCGTATCGGCGCGACCGGCGAGGCGGTCGCAAGCGGACACGGCCACGTTAGACGGCGAAGGTGGCGCGGGGAAGAACGGCAGGCGACCGCACGGGTGCGACACTGTGGAGGTGACCTCGCCCTCCACCGCCGGAACGTCCAGCCCGCGCCCGAGAGCCGTGGTCGCCGGCGCGTCGGGGTTCGTCGGGACCGCGCTGTCGCGTGCCCTCGGCGACGACGGGTTCGAGGTCCGCACCATCGGACGAGCCGGAGCCGATGTGCGCTGGGACGACGACGCGGCCATCGACGCCGCCGTCGACGGCGCCGCGCTGCTGGTGAACCTCGCCGGCAAGAGCGTGAACTGCCGGTACACCGACCGGAATCGCGACGAGATCCTGCGCTCGCGGGTGCAGACGACGCGTCGGCTGCGCCGGGCGGTCGCGGATGCCGTGACGCCGCCCCCGCTCTGGCTCAACGCCGGCACCGCCACCATCTACCGGTACGCCCTCGACCGTCCGCAGACCGAGACCGACGGCGAGCTGGGGGAGGGGTTCTCGGTGGATGTCGCGCGGACCTGGGAGGAGGAGTTCTTCGCCGGGGACCTCCCCGGCACGCGCCGCGTCGCGCTGCGCATGGCCATCGTGCTCGGTGACGGGCCTGCCACCCGCACCCTCATGCGCCTGGCTCGCGTGGGACTGGGCGGACCGCAGCATGACGGGTGGTGGTTCCCGCACGGTCGATACCGCGGCATCGGGCCGGAGCCCACCGGGGCCGCGAGGGCGCCGTGGCACCGATCGCGCGGGCGGCAGCGGTTCAGCTGGATCCACATCGAAGACGTGATCGGCGCGGTGCGGTTCCTCGCGCAGCATCCCGAGATCGAGGGACCGGTCAACCTCGCCGCGCCGCACCCGAGCGACAACCGCACGCTGATGGCGACGCTGCGCCGCGTGGTCGGTGCGCCCGTGGGGCTTCCCGCCTGGCGGTTCATGCTCGAACCGGCGATGTGGGCGCTGCGGACCGAGCCGGAGCTGGTGCTCAAGAGCCGATGGGTCCTTCCCGGCGTGCTCGCCGACGCCGGCTTCCGCTTCTCGTATCCCGACCTCGAACCCGCGCTGCGCGCGGTCGTCCAGCGGACGATGGCCGGGCGGCGCGCATGAGGACGGGTCCTGCGCGGCCGCGGGTCCGCCTTTCCGCGGCGAGCTGATGGGGCGCGCCGTCGGCGCGCGATGGGAGAATTCCGGAATGCTGCTGCACCAGCTCGTCACCGCGACCGAAGCGGTGGCCGCCACGTCGTCGAGGCTGTCGAAGGTGGCGGCGCTCGCCGCGGCGCTGGGTGGCCTGGACGAGGACGAGGTGGCGCCCGCGATCGGCCTGCTCACGGCCACGCCCCGTCAGGGCAGGATCGGGATCGGCTGGCGGAGCCTCGCGGGCCTGGACGTCGGACACGCCGCCGCCCCGGCACTGGAGGTGCGGGATGTCGATGCGGCGCTGGACCGGCTGGCGGCCGCGGACGGACGCGGATCGGTGAGCGCGCGGCGTGCCTCCCTCGAGGAGCTCGCCCGACGTGCCACGGCCCCGGAGTGGGACTTCCTCTCCCGCGTCATCCTCGGTGAGCTCCGCACCGGCGCGCTCGAGGGTGTGCTGATCGACGCCATCGCGAAGGCGGCCGATCGGAGCCCCGCCGCCGTGCGCCGAGCCGCGATGCTGTCGGGAGACCTGGGTCACACCGCGCGGGTCGCGCTCACCGGCGCCCCCGACGACCTCGATGCCATCGGGCTCGAGGTGGGGCGCCCCGTCCTGCCGATGCTCGCCTCGACGGCGGCATCGACCCGCGAGGCGCTGGCGGCGCTCGGCGGCGACGCATCCGTCGAGTACAAGCTGGACGGCGCCCGCATCCAGGTGCACCGCGACGGCGACGACGTGCGAGTGTACACGCGGAGCCTCGCCGACATCACCCACCGCGTCCCCGAGATCGTCGAGGCCGTGCGCGCTCTTCCCGCCGGACGGGTCATCCTCGACGGCGAGACGCTCGCGCTGGACGAGGACGGGGCCCCGCGCCCCTTCCAGGACACCATGGCGCGGTTCGGCTCCGAGACGCCGCCCGCCGTCGCCCTGCGGCCGTGGTTCTTCGACATCCTTCACGTCGACGGGCGTGACCTGATCGATGAGCCCCTGCTGACCCGACTGGCAGAGCTCGAGCGCGTGGCCGGACCCTCGCGCATCCCCGGCATCGTCACCGCCGACACCGAACGTGCCGAGGACTTCTCGCGGGAGGCGCTCGCCGCCGGGCACGAGGGCGTGATGGTGAAGGCCATCGACGCGCCCTACGCCGCCGGCCGGCGCGGGAAGAGCTGGCTCAAGGTCAAGCCCGTGCTGACGTACGATCTGGTCGTGCTCGCGGTCGAGTGGGGATCGGGACGCCGGGCCGGGCTGCTGTCGAACCTTCACCTCGGGGCGCGCGACCCCGACGGAGACTTCGGCGAGGCGGGCGGGTTCGTCATGGTCGGCAAGACCTTCAAGGGCCTGACCGATGAGACCCTGCGGTGGCAGACCGCGCACTTCCCGACCATCCAGACGCACCGTTCCTCGTACGCCGTGCACGTGCGTCCCGAGACCGTCGTGGAGATCGCGATCGACGGCGTGCAGCGCTCCCCGCGCTACCCGGGAGGCGTCGCTCTGCGCTTCGCCCGTGTCAAGGGCTACCGCCCCGACAAGCGCGCGGACGAGGCCGACACCATCGGGACGCTGCGCGCCCTGCTGCGCTGACCATCCCAGCGAGCGACTTAGGATGGCCCGATGATGCAGGCCGCCGTTCCCGCCGCGGACTTCGAGTTCCGCAGCTTCGGGGCGCCGGGCGCCGAGCGCGCGGTGTTCGTGCTTCGTGAAGGGCCCGCCGCCACGACCGACCCCGATCCGGCCGCCACCTCGCGACGAGACGTCCGGGTGATCGCCGTGGGGGTGACGGCCGACGACATCGAGGATCCGTCCTCCTACCGGGGCGCGACGCCGGCCGCCATCGCCGCCGCGGCGCTGGTGAGGATGGTGGACGAGGAGGCGCACGGCAGACCCGTCGGCCTCGTCGGCGTCGGCGCCGCGGGGGAGCTCTCGCTCATGGTCGCGGCGCGACTGGGTGCGGCCGTGGACCGCCTGGTCCTCGTCGGCATCGCCGAGCCGCGTACCGGCCTGGACCGGGAGGAGGTCGCCGAGCTGCTGGGGACCATCCCCGCGCAGACGCTCATCCTCAACAGCCGCGACGACCCCGAGGCGTCCGCCGCCGCCGCGCGCTGGCACGAGGAGCGACTCCCGTCCGCGCGGGTCGAGATGGTTCCGGGGGCCGGTGACACCGACCCGCGCGTGAGCCTCCCCGACGTGTGGGACCGGGTGCTGTCTCATGCGGCGCCCGGCACTGTGCGGCCATGACCCGCATCGTCGTGCTCACCGGCGCCGGCATCTCCGCCGAGAGCGGCGTTCCGACCTTCCGCGGCGCGGAAGGACTGTGGGAGGGTCATCGGATCGAAGACGTGGCCACGCCTGAGGCGTTCGAGGCCGATCCCGACACCGTCCAGCGCTTCTACGACGCGCGACGGCGGGCGCTGCGCACTGTCGGCCCGAACGCCGCGCACCGCGCGCTGGCGCGACTCGAGAGCGCGTACGGCTCGGAGCTTCTCGTGGTGACCCAGAACGTCGACGACCTGCACGAGCGGGCAGGCAGCATCCGGCTGATCCACATGCACGGGGAGCTGCGGCGGGCGCGGTGCACCGCGTGCGGCGCCCGGCCTCGCTGGGACGATGATCTGGCGGACCGACCGCCGTGTCCGGTCTGCCGGCGACCGGCGCTGCGTCCCGACGTCGTGTGGTTCGGTGAGATGCCGTACGAGCTCGCGCGCATCGAGGAGGCCGTGGTGGCGTGCGACGTCTTCTGCGCGATCGGCACATCCGGGGCCGTCTACCCCGCCGCGGGATACGCCGCCCTCGCTTCCGCGTTCGGGGCGCACACCGTCGAGCTGAACCTCGAGCCCACGGATGCCGTCGTCCCGTTCGACGAGGCCCGCACCGGGCTCGCGAGCGAGGCGGTGCCGGCCTGGGTCGACGAGATGCTGGCACGCCGCGCAACGTGAAAGCGCCGGGCGGGAGCATCCGCCCGGCGCTTCCTCGGCCGCCTGCTAGACCCGCATGCCGCCGCCGGCGCGCAGACGGGACACCGCGTCGACGGTCGCCGCGAGGATCAGCACGCCGCCCGTGACGAGCAGGTTGATGCCCGCGGGGAGGTTCAGAAGGCCCAGGCCGTTGGTGATCACGGCGACGACCACCGCGCCGATCGCGGCGTGGATCAGTCGTCCGCGGCCGCCGAAGAGGCTGACGCCGCCCACGACCGCCGCCGCGACGCCGGACAGGACGATGTCGCGTCCGACCGTCGCGTCGACCGAGCCGACGCGCGCGACGCTCAGCAGGGCCGAGAAGACCGCCAGGCTGGAGCCGATGACGAACGCCCACCACTTGATCCAGCGCACCTTGATGCCCGAGCGGCGCGCGGCCTCGGCGTTGCCGCCGATGGCGTAGATGTAGCGTCCGAACTTCGTGCGGTCCAGCACGAACGTGCCGATCCACAGGATGGCGAGCACCACCGGCACGACGACCGGGACGCCGGCGACCTCGACCACGGACTGGCCGCGGTTCTGGTTCAGCACGTACACGACCGCACCGCCGAGGACGGCGATCGTGGCGAGCTTGATCCACACCAGCGAGATCGCGCGGTTGGGAACGCCCGCGCGCGTGCGGCGGGCGCGGTCCCAGAACGACGTGGCGGCCGAGATCGCCAGCATCACGGCCAGCAGCACCCAGCCGCCCCACACCGGGAGGTTGCTGTTCTGCAGGGCGACGATCTCGGGGACCTCGATGCGGAACAGGCCGCCCGGGCCGATGATCACCAGCGCGAGGCCCTGATAGCCGAGGAACAGACCCAGCGTCACGACGAACGACGGGATGCCCACGCGTGCCACGAAGAAGCCTATGAGCGCGCCGGTGAGGAACCCGAAGCCGAAGCCGATGAGCAGGGCGAGCGGCCACGGGATCCCCTGGGCGGCGAGGACCACGAACAGAGCCATGCCGACGCCGCCGGTGACGCCGGCCGACAGGTCGATCTCGCCCAGCAGCAGCACGAAGACGAGCGCCATGGCGAGCACGACGAGCGTCGCCGCCTGGTTCAGGAGGTTGGCGAAGTTGCGCTCGGTGAGGAAGAAGGGGCTGAGGATCGAGAAGAGGATCCCCAGCACCGCCAGTCCGCCTACGGCCGGCAGCGCTCCCATGTCGCCCCCGCGCACGCGCTGCCACCAGCCGCGGATCTGATCGCCCAGGCCGCCTTCGACGCCGCTGCCGATCAGGTCGCTCGCGACCGGATCCGGTGCGGCCTCCGTGCGTGTCGCGTTGCTCATGTCAGACTCCCTCGGTGCGGATGGTCGACGTGTCGACGATGTCGATCCCGCCCATCGTCTTGGTTCCGGTGATGTAGCCGACCACGTCGTCGCGCGTGGTCTCGCGGGTCGGGATCTGCGCGACCATCTGACCCAGGTAGAGCACGGCGATGTCGTCGGCGACCTCGAAGACGTCGGCCAGATTGTGACTGATGAGCACGACGGCGACGCCCTGCTCCGACAGTCGGCGCACGAGGTTGAGCACCTGCTCGGTCTGCGCCACGCCGAGTGCTGCCGTGGGTTCGTCGAGGATCACCACGCGTGCCTTCTTCAGCACAGCGCGCGCGATGGCGACCGTCTGGCGCTGGCCGCCCGACAGGCTCGAGACCTTCTGCCGTACGGATTTCACGGTGCGCACGGACAGGGAGCGGAGCGTGTCGGATGCCTCCTTCTCCATCCGTCCTTCGTCGAACGTCCCGGCCGAGAGCTCCTCGCGACCGAGGAACATGTTCTGGACGATGTCGAGGTTGTCGCACAGCGCGAGGTCCTGGTAGACGACCTCGATGCCCAGGCTCGAGGAGTCCCGGGGCGTATGGAGGTCTCGATGGAGGCCGTCGATGAGGACCTCGCCCTCGTCGTACGGCTGCACGCCGGCGAGACCCTTGATCAGCGTGGACTTGCCCGCGCCGTTGTCGCCGACGAGGGCCGTGACCCTGCCGGGGTGGACCTCGAGGTCGACGCCCTTGAGGACGCTGACCGGTCCGAAGGACTTCTTGACGCCGACGAGCTTGATGATCGGCTCGGTGCCGACCGCGGTGTGTGAGGCGGTGATGGTGTCTGACATGCTCGCTTCCTTGCGATCCGGCGGTGCCCAGCGCGGAGGGCGTCGCGTCTTCGCCGGACGCGACGCCCTCACGGCTGCGGACCGGTGGGTCTTACTCGGTCACTCCGAACTCATCGCACTTGGCCTTGACCTCTGCGGTGCAGACCTCGTCGTACGACGCGTCACCGGCGGCGATGACGTCCTTCACCTTGTCGGGCCCGACGAGGATGGGCGTCACCTGGATGTAGGGCGTGCCGTCCTCGAGCTCCGCGTCGGTCGACACCTCCTCGCCGCTGAGCAGCGCGACCGCGGTGTCCACCGCTGCGGCGGCCTCGTCGGCGACCGGCTTGTACACCGTCGCCGTCTGCCAGCCCAGCAGGATGTTCTGCAGGCCCGCGGCGTTGGCATCCTGACCGGACACCGCGACACCCGTGAGGTTGTTGTCCTGCAGCACCTTGATCACGCCCGCGGCGTTGGTGTCGTTGGCTGCCCAGACGCCGTCGACCCTGCCGCCGAGCGAAGTCAGGGCCTGCTCGAAGTTGGTCTGCGACTTGCGCTGATCCCACACGCCCGGAGGCTCGGCGGCCGGCTTGATGCCCGCGGCCTCCATGACCTCGACCGCACCCTCCTTGAACATCGCGGCGTTGCCGTCGGTGGGATCGCCGCCCATGTAGACCACGACCGCGGTGGCGGGGTCCTTGCCGGCGGCGGCGAGGCCGTCGAGCACCGCCTGGCCCTGGAGACGGCCCACCTCGACGTTGTCGAACGAGACGTAGTAGTCGGCGCCCGCGAACGGGCGGTCATAGGCGATGACCGGGATGCCCTCGGCCTTGGCCTTGTCGGCGACCGCTTCGGCGGCGCCCTGGTAGTCCACGAGCAGCATGACGCCGCAGCCCTGCGTGAGCTGCTGGTCGGCGATGGTCGAGAACTTGTTCACGTCGCCCTGCGCGTTCTGGATGTCGACCTCGAAGCCGGCGCCCTCCAGGCCCTCCTGAAGGTACCTGCGGTCGAAGTTCTCCCAGCGCGGCGAGGAGGCCGCGTCGGGGAGGATCACGCATGCGCGACCGGCCGCGTCCCCGCCGCCGTTGCCGCCGTCCCCGCCGCCGTTGCCGCCGCCGCCGTTGCCGCCGCCGCCTCCGCCGGCACAGCCGGCGAGCATCACTGCGGCAGCGCCCGAGAAGGCCGCCACAGCCAGGAGTGAAGACTTCTTCATCATTCGCCTTTCGTCATTGAAAACCGCGCTCCCCAGGAACGCCCCTGGCGCACATCGCGCTGCCACCGATCCTGACGATCACCGTTCTTGGCGTCAAGAGTTGAACGTAACGCTTTCGCAACGGGCGCACACCGCTGGCCCACGCGGAATGGCTCAGCTTGCCGCAGGGCGCGAGACCGAGCAATATGTGCCATTGGGTGGGATGAATCAAAGCAGATCGCTGATGCGTATCGTTTCAACGCGGTTCCGAGTGGCGCGCGCGTTCGTGAAATGAAGCCAGGTGTCAGGCGCGACCGGTCGCGGCGCGCGTCCGGCGAGAGATCGAATCCACGATGACCGCCAGCACCAGCACCACGCCGGTCACCATGAACTGCACCGACGAGTCGAGGTTCAGAAGCGTCAGTCCGGATGAGATCGACTGGATCACGACGACCCCGAGCAGCGCCGCGAAGGCGGAGCCGCGGCCGCCGAACAAACTCGTGCCGCCGATCACCGCGGCGGCGATCGCATTGAGGTTGACGTCCCCCGTGCCCGAGCTCTGGTTCGCCGACGCCAGACGTGCCGCAGCCAGGATGCCTCCGACCGCCGCGAGCGTCGAGCACAGCGCGAAGACCGACAGGTAGACGCGGTCGACGCGGATTCCGGCTCGCCGCGCGGCCTCCACCGAGCCGCCCACCGCGTACACCGCGCGCCCCCATCGGGTTCTCGTGAGCGCGAAGTCGAGGACGACGACGAGCGCGAGGAAGAAGAGGAACATCGCGCCCACGCCGCGGTGGAGATCGAGGTACCACACCGCGACGAGCAGGAACGCCAGGAGCGCCGCGCTGCGAACGGCGATCTGGGTGTAGCTCTGACTCACGAGGTCGGCAGCAGCGCGTCTGCGTGCCCGCCGCACGAGCGACCACGCGAAGGCCGCGACGGCGAGGATGGCGACCGCGTACGACGCCCACGCCGGAAGGTACAGCTGCTGGGCGAACTGCACGATCCAGGAGTCGAAGGGGATCGCGATGGAGCCCGTCTCGCCCAGCACCCACAGCTGGAGTCCCAGGAAGCCCAGCAGTCCCGCAAGGGTGATGACGAAGCTCGGCAGCCCGAAGCGCGTGAACAGGTAGCCGTAGAGAAGACCGACGAGGCACCCGATGCCGGTCGCGGCGACGAGGGCGAGGGCGAGATGCCATTGCAGCTGCACGAACGTCACCGCGAGCACCGCCGCCGACAAGCCGGACACCGACCCGACCGACAGGTCGATCTCGCCGACCAGCAGCACCACGACGATCCCGAGCGCGATGGTCCCGATCGCGGCGCACTGCATGGTGAGGTTGACGAGGTTCTCGCTGGAGAGGAACACCGGGTTCAGTGCCTGGAACACGGTCCAGATCACGATCAGGCCGAGGACCACGGGCAGGGCTCCGAGGTCGCCGCCACGCACGCGCGCCAGGAACGCCCCGGCTGTCCCGCGCCAGCGGCCAGGGGTTCCCAGGCCGTCCTCCGCGTGGCCCATCACGCGTGCACCGCCTCCCGCGGTCATCGGCGTCTCGTCCCGCGCGGGTCGGGGTCCGCCCGGCGCTCGGGCATCCGGATCACCGTGCCCCCTTCCGTGGCGGCATCGTGGTGTGACGGGGTGTCCATCGGCGCCGGATGCCCGGGCTCGGCGGCATCGTTCCGGACGCCGCCGTCCGCGCGTCGCCCCGTGAAGGTGTCGGCCGCCCCGGTGATGGCGGCGATGAGGGTCTCGCTCGTGATGTCGGCGATGTTGTAGACGCCGTTGTTCCGCCCCAGCCGCAGGACGACCGCGCGATCGGCGACGGCCATGACATCGGCCATGTTGTGGCTGATCAGGATCACGCCGTGGCCGCGCTCGCGCAGTCGCTCGATGAGGTTGAGCACTTCGGCGGTCTGGGCCACCCCCAGAGCGGCCGTGGGCTCGTCGAGGATCACGATCCGCGGGTCCCCGATCAGCGATCGAGCGATCGCCACGGTCTGGCGCTGACCTCCCGACAGCGACGCCACCGGCACGCGCACCGAGGGGATCTTGGCCGACAGCTCACGCAGCAGCGTCCACGTCCGCTGCTCCATCGCGACCTCGTCGAGCCGTCCGCCCTCACGCAGCTCCCGCCCCAGCCACAGGTTGGCCACCACGTCGAGGTTGTCGCACAGGGCGAGGTCCTGGAAGATCGTCTCGATCCCCAGCCGCTGCGCGTCGGCCGGCGTGTCGATGCGCACCGACTCGCCGTCGAACTCGATGGTTCCCGCATCCGGGGCATGCACACCGGCGAGCACCTTCACCAGCGTCGACTTCCCCGCGCCGTTGTCGCCGACCAGCGCGACGACCTCGCCCTCGTTGACCCAGAAGTCGACGTCGGTGAGCGCTCGCACGGCGCCGAAGCGCTTGCCGATCCCGCGCATGGTGAGCACGCGCTCGTGCTGTCGTCCCGTCCTCGGGTGCGTCATCGACATGATCGCCCTGCCCTCATCGCCATCGGCTTCAGGACACTACCCGATGCCCGCGGCCGCGCACGCATCGGCGTAGGCCGGGGTGCAGATCTCGTCGACGGTCCAGAACCCGTCGGCGATCACCGTGTCGGCGATGTTGTCGATGGTGACCGCGACCGGCTCCAGCAGCGTCGCCGGCGTGCCCTCGATCTCCATCGGCGCACTCACGTCCTCGCCCTCGAGAAGGGCGACGGCGACGTTCGCGGCGAGCTCGGCCTGCGGCTTGATCGCCTTGTAGACGGTCATGTGCTGGTCGCCGGTGAGGATGCGCTGAATGGCGGACAGCTCGGCATCCTGGCCGGTCACGATGGGCATCGGGTCGACGCCGGCGACGCGGAGCGCGGCGACGACGCCACCTGCGGTGGCATCGTTGGCCGCGTAGACCCCGGCGATCGCGTCGCCGTGCTGCGCGATCTGGCCTGCGACCCACTCCTGCGCGCGTTCGGGGCTCCATCCCGGCGTGTCGTACTCGCCGAGCAGTTCCAGCCCGCTGCTGTCGATGACGCTGTGCGCGCCGCGCTTGAACAGCGCCGCGTTGCTGTCGGTGGGGGAGCCGTTGACCATCAGGATGCCGTCGCCCTCGGCCATGCTCGTCATCGCGTCGACGAACGCGGTCGCCTGCAGCACGCCCACTTTCTCGTTGTCGAACGAGACGTAATACGCCAGGTCGCCGCCCGCGACGAGACGGTCGTACGAGATCACGGGCACCCCCTCGGCGTTGGCCGACGTGACGATGCTCACCGCCGCATTCGCGTCGACGGGGTCGAGCACGAGCACGCCGGCTCCGGCGGCGAGCGCGGACTCGGCCTGCTGCTGCTGCTTGGCTGCATCCTGGTCGGCGTTGGCGTACAGCACCTCGTGATCGCCGAGCTCGGCCACGCGCGCCTCGAACAGCGGACGATCGAACGTCTCGTAGCGCGCGGTGTTGGCGTCCGGCAGCAGCAGCGCGATCGAGTCGCCCGGCGGAGCGAACGCTCCGGGCGGCGGGCCCGTGGTGCACCCGACCAGCCAGGCGGCCACCAAAATCAGTGCCGAGATCCCGGCCATCGCGCGCAGCGGCGCCCGCCCGGTCGCCTTCGTGGTCGGCATCGGATGAGCCTACGCCGTGATGGGAAGGGCCTGGGCGTCCACGCTGACGTGGTCGAGGGCGATCGCGATGGCGCCGCGGGTCTCGGCCCATTCGCCGAACGAGGCGCCGACGACCTCGGGCAGGGCGCCCGCCGAGGGCAGTGCGGTGCGGTCCAGCGAATGGCGCATCGGCGCCATCAGGATCTCGCCCGCCTGCCCGAGCTCGCCGCCGACGATGATGAGCTCCGGGTCGAACAGGTTGCACAGGCTCGCCGCCGCGACGCCGATGTGCCGTCCGGCATCGGCGATCACCCGCCGTGCGCTGCCGTCGCCGGCCTCGGCGGCGTGCAGCAGGTCACCGAGGCGGTGCATGCCCTCGCTCGGCGGGAAGAGGGACAGCAGCGCCGGCCCGCCGGCGTAGGTCTCGAGGCATCCGCGATTGCTGCATCGGCAGATCGGGCCGTTCTCGTCGAGGGTGACGTGTCCGATCTGACCCGCCTTGCCGTTGACGCCGCGGAAGAGGTCGCCGCCGACGACGAGTCCGGCGCTGATGGTGTGGCCGACGCGGATGAACACCGACGAGGACGCTGCGCGCCCGTTGCCCTCGCGCGCTTCGGCGAGGCCGCCGAGATTCGCCTCGCTGTCGACGTAGACGGGGCGTCCGATGCGGCTCGACAGGCTCGCAGCGACGTCCACGCCCTCCCACCCGCGCAGCAGCCCCGGCGTCGAGATCATTCCTGTGCGCGGGTCGATGGGGGCCGGCAGGGCGAGCCCGACGGCGAGCAGGTCCGCCAGCGCGCCGCCGAGGGTGTCCATCATGTCGCCCAGCAGCAGCGCGAGGCGATCCAGCTCGGCGTCGTGCCGGTGGTCCAGGGGCAGCGGCAGTGAGGTCTGGGTCACGATCGTCCGCGCGGTGTCGGCGATCGCGATGTGCAGGTGGCGCGAGCTGTAGTGGACGCCGGCGACGAGTCCCAGCTGACGTGCGAGCGAGACCAGCGTCGCACGCCGGCCGCTGCGCGAGGTGAACGACGTGTGCAGCAGGCCCGACGCCGTCAGCTCCTTGACGATGTTCGACACCGTCGCGGGGGACAGACCCGTGCTGCCCGCCAGCTCGATCTGCGTCAGCCGCCCGTGCCGCTTCAGCGACTCCACGACGCGCGCGCGGTTGGCCTCGCGCAGCGAGGTCTGCGAGCCCGGCGGCGGGTTTCGGCGTGCCACGAACGACACTGTACCGGACGCGGGTTTTGCCTGGTCGGGGCGGGTTCGCGCGGGTGGGGTCGCGGGAGCCGGCCGACCGCGTCGACTCGGCGGATGCCCCGCCCGCAGCGGGCGAGGCATCCGCTCGGAGCTCACCCGCCGGTGCGGGCGTCCGCAGCCTCGGGCGAGCCCAAGCGCTCCTGGTCGAGGCGGTCGAGGTCGTGCAGCGACGCCCCCTGGGTCTCACGCAGCGACACCACGAAGGATTCAGGTCTTCAAGAGTCGGCGACGGCCGGTCGGAGGCGGATCAGCACGACGTTGCCGGACTCGTCCACTTCCGCCACGCTCGGATGGGCCTTGACGAACTCCGAGAAGCTGCGGTGCCCGAGCGCCTTCTCGCTGAAGGAGGGGTCGAGGCGCTTGATGAGGCTCTTCACCGCGGACGCATGCTGCCATTCGGCATCGTCCTTGTCGCTCTCCAGACGCAGTGCGCGCTCGAGCAGCGCGCCGGCGGGGTCGACGGCGGCGCGCTTGCTGCGACGGCGCTGCGGCGCGGCATCCTTCTTGTCGATCACCGGTGCTGCCACGCCGGGCAGCGCGTCGTACGAGTCGAACTGATCGCAGGCGGCGGCCAGCGCCTTGGCCGTCGATCCGGCGACCCCCACGCCGACCACGAACCGGCCCAGACGCTTGCAGCGCTGGGCGAGCGGCACGTAGTCGGAGTCGCCGGCGACGATCACGACGTGGGTGAGGTCGGGCAGCCGGAACATGTCCTCGACGGCGTCGACGGCCAGGCGGATGTCGGCGCCGTTCTTGGCGTAGGCCGCGGTGGGGAACAGCTGCACGAGGTCCACGGCACGTGCGACCAGCTGCGAGCGGTAGACCGCGTTGACCGGCGAGGACCAGTCGGCGTAGGCGCGCGTGAGGACCAGCGTGCCGAAAGAGGCCGCGTAGTCGATGATCGCGCCGACGTCGATCGTGGCCGCCTGCAGGCGCGCGGCGATCTCGGACTCCAGCGGATCCTCGGCGATCCTCTGGCGGTCACGCGCATAGGAGTTCTTGCCGTGCACCCGGTCGTACCAGGACATCACGATGTTGTCGAAGTCGAGGTAGACCGCCACGCGCGGATTCTGCGGATCGGGCACGTCACACCTCGCTCGGGTAGCGGACGCCGATGAGGGCGCGCACCTCGTCGAGCGTCCCCATGATCGCGACGGTCTCGTCGATCGGCAGCACGTCCGAGTCGATCCGCCCCTCGGCGAGATACCGCTCGGCGGCGATCGCCTGGTACTGCATGCCGCGACCGGTGATGTCGGACGCGAAGTCCTCGAGTACGGTCCCGTCGGGCGCGGTGACGCGGAACGACGTCGGGGTGTACCAGACCCGCGCGATGTCGATGCGCGCCTCCGTGCCGATCACGGATGCCGCGTTCGGTCCCGCCGCGCGGGAGGCCGAGAGCGTCGTCGACAGCGCGCCCGAGGCGTGCGCCATGATGGTGGCCACCTCCGTGTCGGCGCCCGTCTCGCCCAGGCGCGCGGACGCCGCGACCGACACGGGCTCGCCGAGGATGTCCCAAGCGAAGGAGATCGGGTAGACGCCCAGATCCAGCAGCGCCCCGCCACCGAGCTCGAGGTCGTTCAGGCGGTGGCCGGGATCGCTCGTGATGCGCTGGCTGTGGTCGGCCGTGACCGCGCGGATCTCGCCCAGTGTTCCCTCCGCGACGATCTGGCGGATCCGCTCCATGTGCGGCAAGTACCGCGTCCACATCGCCTCCATCGCCAGCAGGCCCCGCTCCGCGGCGGCATCACGGACGGCGGCGGCTTCGACGGCGTTGAGCGTGAAGGGCTTCTCGACCAGGACGTGCTTGCCGGCTTCGAGCGCGAGCAGGGCGTTCTCGGCGTGCATCGGATGCGGCGTCGCGACGTAGACGATGTCCACGTCGGGGTCGGCGACGAGGTCCTGGTAGGAGCCGTGGGCGTGGGGGATGTCGAAGTCCTCGGCGAAGGCGGCGGCGCTGTCGTGCCGCCGCGACCCGACCGCGGTGACGTCGAGGCCGGCCGTGCGCAGGTCTTTCGTGAACGCGCGCGCGATGCCGCCGGGGCCGAGGATTCCCCAGCGGAGCCCGGGGGAGGAGGCATTGGTCATGAGACCGAGGCTAGTGCGTGAGCGTTCTGTCGTCGGTGCGAGCGGGTACGGCGACCGGTGCATCGGCGGCGAGCGGGGCCAGCGCCTGGGCGAGGTCGTCGACGAGATCGCGCGGGTCCTCGAGGCCGATCGACAGGCGGACGGTGGTGGGTCCGATGTGCGCCTGGGCCAGCTGCGCGCCGGTCAGATGGCTGTGGGTCATCGAGGCCGGATGGGCGACGAGGCTCCGGGCATCCCCGATGTTGGCGACGAGCTTGATCGCTCGCAGGCGCGCGATGAACTCCTCCACACGCCCGAAGTCGTCGGCCGCGTCGACGCCGCGGTGCAGGTCGAAGGCGAACACGCTGCCGGTTCCGCGCGGCAGGTACGCGCGCGCGCTGCCATGCCACGGGCTGGACGCCAGGCCGGGGTGGTGGACGTGCGCCACGGCCGGATGCGCCTCCAGGAAGCGGGCGACCTCGAGCGCGCTCGCGCTGTGACGGGCGACGCGCAGGTCGAGCGTCTCGATCCCCTGCAGCAGCTGGAAGGCGTTGAACGCCGACAGCGAAGGCCCGAGGTCGTGCACGTACTTCGTCTTGACCAGTGCGATGTACGGCGATCCCCGTCCGCCGAACCGGTCGATGAGGCTGCCTTCGGGCACGCGCTTGTACGGGCGCGTGAGCTGCGGCCATCGCTCGGGCTCGGCTGCGAAGTCGAAGGTTCCGAGATCCACCACGACACCGCCCAGGGACGTGCCGTGGCCGCCCAGGAACTTCGTGGCCGAGTGCACGACGATGTCGGCGCCGAAGTCCTTGGCACGCTGCAGGTACGGCGTGGCGATGGTGTTGTCGATGACGAGCGGCACGCCGGCGCCGCGCGCCACCTCGGCGACCGCCGGAAGATCGAGGACCTGCGCGATGGGGTTGGAGATCGACTCGGCGAACAGCGCCCGGGTGGTGGGGCGGACGGCCGCCGCCCACGCGTCGATGTCGTCCTGATCGACGAAGGTGACCTCGATGCCCCAGTCGGCGACCGTGTCCTGCAGCAGGTCGACGGTGCCCCCGTAGAGCTGCCGCGCGGCGACGATGTGCTCACCGTGCTTGGCCAGCGCCAGCAGCGCCACCGCCACGGCGGCCTGACCCGACGCGACGCCCGCCGCCGCGATGCCGCCCTCGAGCTCGGCCACGCGCCGCTCGAACACCAGCACCGTGGGATTGGCGGCACGGCTGTAGATGTTGCCGTCCCGGCGCAGCGCGAAGAGGTCGCGCGCCTCGCTCAGGGAGGAGAACTCGAACGCGTTGGACTGATGGATGGGCGGGACGGCGGTGCGCTCGACGCTGCCGGGGTCGAACCCCGCCTGCACCTGCGTCGTCGCGAAGCTGCGCGGGGAATCGGCCATGCGTTCCATTGTCGAGGCGGGTGGCGGCGGCGCCCGCGGTCTGTGTCGAACTGTTGCACTCGCGCGCGCGCCCGGGCGGGCCCGCGGGCTCGCGCAGAATGGAGGCGTGGCGCAGCTGATCACCCCGAATGAACTCGACGTCCTCCTCGGCACTTCTCGCGGCGTGCGGGTGCTCGATGTCCGGTACCGCCTCGACCGCCCCGACGGCAGACCCGAGTACCTCGAGGCGCACATCCCCGGCGCCGTCTACGTCGACCTCGAGACCGAGCTGTCACGGCACGGTCGGCCCGACGAGGGACGCCACCCGCTGCCGTCCGCGCCACAGCTGCAGGAGGCGGCGCGCCGGTGGGGCGTGAACGACGGAGACACCGTCGTGGTGTACGACGACGCCCGGTCGCTCGGCGCATCGCGGGCGTGGTGGCTGCTCAAACGGAGCGGACTGGATGACGTCCGTGTGCTCGACGGCGGCCTGAGCGCGTGGCGCAGCGCGGGCCTCCCGCTCGCCGACGGCGACGTGACGGTCCCGGCGGGCGCGGTGACGCTGCGCGAGATCGAGGAGCCGGTGCTGACGATCGACGAGGCCGCAGCCCTTCCGGCTTCGGGTGTGCTGCTGGATGTCCGCGCCCGCGAGCGCTACCGCGGCGATGTCGAGCCGATCGACCCGCACGCGGGGCACATCCCCGGCGCCGTGAACCTGCCCACGACGGAGTACATGGACGGGGAGCGCTTCCGCGACGCCGCGGCCCTGCGAGCCCTGTTCGCGGCGGCCGGCGTGCAGCCGGGAACCGCGGCAGCGGCCTACTGCGGGTCCGGTGTCACCGCGGCGCAGGCCGCGTTCGCCGCCGAGCGTGCCGGCCTGCGCCTGCGGCTGTTCCCCGGCTCTTGGAGCCAGTGGTCCAACACGCCGGGCCGCCCGATCGCCACAGGGCCGGAGGCGGCGCGCATCACCGGAACGGTGTGAGGCCGGTCACGGCACGAGCGTGATCTTTCCGTCGATGCCCTTCTCGAGGGCGCGATGCGCCTCGACGGCGTCGGCGAGCGCGAACGACGGGCCCTCCTCGACCGAGAAGGCTCCCGCCGCCAGGAGGGCGAGCGTCACGGGGATCGCCTCACCGCGCCATGCCTGCTGCTGCGCCGTCAGCGGCGTGGGCGATCCGCCTGAGAACGCGCGGATGCCGAAGCCGGCGGCATCCCGCCCACGCACGAGGGTGGCGATCCGCTCGTGATCGGCGACGAGTTCGAGGGAGGTCCGCACGGCTTCGTCCGTGCCCGCGGCGTCGATGGCGACGGTGACGCCGTCCGGTGACGCCGCGCGCACCCGGTCGAGGAGTCCGTCGCCGTACGCGACAGGCGTCGCACCGAGCTCGCGCACCCGATCGAACCGCCGCGGCGAGGAGGTCGCCACGACGGTGGCCCCCCACAGCACGGCGTACTGGATGAGGGCCTGCCCGACCGCGCCGGATCCGGCGTGCACCAGCACGACGTCGCCGTCGCCCACCCCCAGCGAGCGCAGCGTCTGGTAGGCCGTCCCCACGGGGATGCCCAGAGCCGCGGCTTCCGCCGCGCTGACCTGCGGCGGCCGGACGTGCACCGCCGATGCCGGTGCGACGACATCGGTGGCGTAGGCCCCGGCGACGCCGCCGAAGGCCACAGGATCGCCCGCGCGGAAGCCGTCGACGCCGTCGCCCACCGCTGTCACGACGCCCGCACCGTCGCTGCCCACGCGCCGCGGCTCGGTGATGGGCGCGGATGCCCGCGCGCCCGAACGCAGCTTCGCGTCGATCGGGTTCACGCCCGCCGCCTCGACGCGGATCGCCACCTCGCCGGGGCCGGGGACGGGGTCGGGAACCTCGATCATGCGCAGGACCTCGGGTCCACCCAGCTCGGTGTATGCGATCGCGATGCTCATGTGCGGGGCAACCCCTTCCCGCGCGGCGGCTATTCCCGCAGCGCCTTCTGGATCCGCTGCAGCGACGCCGGCTCGGCGGTCCCCAGCGGCTGGGCGAACAGGCTCACGCGGTACTCCTCCAGGAGCCACCGCGCGTGCACGAGCGCGGGCGCGGCATCCGGGTCCGGCGGGACGGTGCCGCCCGCGTCGGCGTACAGCGCGGCCGCGCGCTCGAACTCCGTCATGCGCTGCCGGTCGCGCCCCGGGTTGTCCGCGAGCGCCCGGACCCGGTCGAGCGCGCCGCGCAGATACCGCGGCAGGTGGGCGAGTCGGGTGACCCCGATCGCGGAGACGAAGCCCGGGAAGACCAGCCCGGCGAGCTGCCCCTTGATGTCCCCGAGCGCGCCGAGGAGCGTCAGCGAGTTCTGGTCGCGCAGGGCCCGCTCGACCTCCCGCGACGCGGTGAGAATGCGCGCCGCGAGGGACACCGTCTGGAAGAGCTCGTCGACGACCGCGGCCGAGAACGCGGCGCGGACGGCGTCGAAGCCGGTGCGCGTGCGGACGACCTCGCCGGGGGCCGTGCGGGCGATCACGGCATCCGCGACGGCGAGGCGGCAGTCCTCCACGAGCGCCTTGGCCGACGGATAGGGGGATGCCGCCAGCGCGAGCTTCTCGGCGGCGGTGAGGTGACCCAGCACATACGTCGCGGGAGAGGGGACCGACAGCAGCACCAGGCGGCGCACCCCCGCGCGCGTCGCTCGCGCGGCCGCCTCCGGCGTCGCCTCGATGCGCAGCGCGACTGAGGACTGCTCGTCCACGATGGCGGGATAGCCGCGCACGACGCCTCCCGCGACCCTGGTGTCCACGACCTCAGGCAGGTCGCCGAACGACCACTCGGTGATCCCGCCGCGCTCGCCGAAGGCGGCGGCGCCGGCGGGCGCCGGAGGACGCGGTCCCGGCGCCCCGGCATCACCGCGTCCGTCCGGTCGGACAGCCTCGGCGCGCGCGACCGATCGCGCCACCGACGCGCGTGCGCGCCCGGCGAGCCGCTCCTGCAGCGCACGCAGATCCCGGTCGGTGCCGACGGTCCTGCCGCGTTCGTCGACGGCGCGGAAGGACATGCGCAGGTGGGCCGGCACGCGGTCCATGTCGAAGTCCGACGGCGCGACGGGCTGGCTCGCCACCCGCTGGATGCGTGCCGCGAGCGCTTCGCGCAGGCCGGTCCGGGGGAGCCCCTCGTGCGCCTCGGGTCCCGCATCGGCAAGATCCGCCGAGAAGGTGGCCGCCCAGTCCGCGGCCGGGACGACGTGCCGGCGGATCGCCTTGGGAAGCGACCGGATGAGCGCCGTGATCAGCTCGTCGCGCATGCCGGGCACCTGCCAGTCGAATCCGTCGGGCCGCAGCTGGGCCAGGAGCGCGAGCGGGACGACGACGGTGACGCCGTCGTCGGGCGCACCCGGTTCGAACCGGTAGGCGAGCGAGAGCACCTGGTCGCCCTGCCGCCAGCGCGCGGGGAAATCGCGCTCGTCCCCTCGCGACGCCTCGTCGACGAGGTCCGCCTCGGTCATGTCCAGCAGCCGCGGCGTCCGGGTGGCGGCATCCCGCCACCACGTCTCGAAGGAGCGCACGTCGAACACGTCGCGGGGGATGCGGGCGTCGTAGAACCGGTACACGGCCTCGTCGCCCACCAGGATGTCGCGACGCCGTTCCCGCTCCTCGACCTTCTCCAGCCGACGCCGCAGCTCGAGGTTGCGGCGCTCGAACGCCGTCAGCCGCTTGTCCAGGTGCGACCCGTCCCATTCGCCCTCCACGAGGGCGTGGCGCAGGAACAGCTCTCGGGCCAGCGGCCGGTCGAAGCGCGCGAGCTGCACCCGGCGCCGGGGAACGATCTCGACCCCGAACAGCGTGACCTTCTCGTACGCGGCCGCCGCGCCGGCGTCCTTGGACCAGTGCGGCTCGCTCAGTCGCCGCTTGGCGAGGTCGCCCGCGAGGGGCTCGGCCCACGACGGGTCGATCGCGGCCACGGTGCGGGCGAACAGCCTGCTGGTCTCGACGATCTCGCCCGCCATGACCGCCTGCGGCCGCTTCTTGCGCAGTCCCGAGCCGGGGAAGATGGCGAAGCGGGTGCCGCGAGAGCCCAGGTACTCCGCCGACCGGCGCTGCTCGGGCCGGTCGCCGGTTCCCGCCCGGCCGCGCTGCGGCCCCTTGGCGGGCGCGCGCTCGTCGAGGACGCCGATATGCGACAGCAGCCCGGCGAGGATCGCCCGGTGGATCTGGTCCGGGTCGGCGGTGCCGCGCGCCGGCGCGCGACGGAGGTTCATGAGGGCGCTCAGCTGACGGTGGACATCCGCCCATTCGCGCACCCGGACGTAGTTGAGGTGCTCGGAGCGGCAGAGCCGGCGGAAAGCGCTCGATCCGAGCTCGGCCTGCTTCTGCTGCAGGTGGTTCCACAGGTTCAGCAGGCTCAGGAAGTCGCTGGTGGGGTCGGTGAAGCGCGCGTGCAGCCGATCGGCCTCCTCACGGCGCTCCTCCGGACGTTCCCGCACATCCTGGATGGACATCCCGGCGACGATCGCGAGCACCTCCGGAAGCACATCCGTGCTGCGCGCCTGGAGCAGCATGCGCGCGAACCGCGGATCGATCGGCAGCCGCGCGATCTCGCGGCCGATGTCGGTGAGCCGCACCTGCTCGCCGCGACCCGTGCTCCTGCCCTCGCCGTGCTCGCCCCCCGACCGCACCGCGCCGAGCTCGACGAGCAGGTCCAGCGCGGCTCTGACGCCGCGGGAGTCCGGCGGGGTCAGGAACGGGAAGGACGACACGTCGCCGAACCCCAGCGACAGCATCTGCAGCACGACCGACGCCAGGCTCGTCCGCAGGATCTCCGGCTCGGTGAACTCGTCGCGGCGCTCGAAGTCCTCCTCGGCGTACAGCCGGATCGCGACGCCGGGGCTGGTGCGGCCCGCGCGGCCCGAGCGCTGCTGGGCCGACGCCTGCGACACCGGCTCGATCGGCAGCCGCTGCACCTTGCTGCGGGTGCTGTAGCGCGAGATGCGCGCGGTGCCCGTGTCGATGACGTACCGGATGCCGGGCACCGTGAGGCTCGTCTCGGCGACGTTCGTGGCCAGCACGACGCGGCGGCGGACGCCGGCGACCGACGACGGCTCGAAGACGCGGTGCTGCTCCGCGGCGGAGAGGCGCCCGTACAGGGGAAGCACCTCCGTCGGGACGGCGTCCTTGGCGTAGAGGCCGCGCACCGCGTCCATCGCGTCGCGGATCTCCGCCTCGCCGGGAAGGAACACCAGCACATCGCCCGCAGGCTCGCGGTCGAGTTCGCGCAGCGCCGCGGTGATCCCGTCGACGTCGTCGGCACCGTCGAGGTCGCCGTCGCGCCCGGTCGCCGGGGGTCGGTAGCGGATCTCCACCGGGTAGGTGCGGCCGGAGACCTCGACGACGGGCGCCGGCGCACCCGTGCGCGGGTCTGCGAAGTGCTTCGCGAAGCTCTCGGGATCGATGGTCGCGCTCGTGATGACGACCTTGAGGTCGGGGCGGCGCGGCAGGATGCGCTTCAGGTAGCCCAGAAGGAAGTCGACGTTCAGGGAGCGCTCGTGCGCCTCGTCGACGATGATCGTGTCGTAGCGGCGCAGCAGGCGGTCGCGATGGATCTCGTTGAGGAGGATCCCGTCGGTCATGAGCGCGATGCGGGTGTCGGCCGAGACCTTGTCGGTGAAGCGGACCTTGTAGCCGACGGTCGAGCCCAGCGGCACCTGCAGCTCCTCGGCGACGCGCTCGGCGATCGAGCGGGCCGCGATGCGGCGCGGCTGCGTGTGCGCGATGCCGGTACGGCCGAGCTCGAGCGCGATCTTGGGCAGCTGCGTCGTCTTGCCCGACCCCGTGGCCCCCGCGACGATGACCACCTGGTGGTCGCGCACAGCGCGCGCGATTTCGTCGCGCGCCGCGCTGACGGGCAGCTCCGGCGGGTACGTGATCACGGGTGCGGGCGCGGACATAGCCTTCGATCGTATCCCGCCGCCCGTGGGTGCCGCCTCCTCCGCCCCCAGGCGAGCTCGCGCTCGTAGGCTGGGACGCATGGCGAACATCCCCACTCTGACGCTCAACGACGGCATCACGATCCCCCAGCTCGGCTACGGCGTGTTCAAGGTGCCGCCGGCTGACACCGAGCGTGCCGTCTCGGAGGCGCTCGAGATCGGCTACCGGCACATCGACACCGCGGCGATCTACGGCAACGAGGAAGGCGTGGGCGCGGCGATCGCAGCCAGCGGCATCCCGCGCGAGGAGCTGTTCATCACCACGAAGCTGTGGAACGACCGCCATGACGGCGACGAGCCGAACGCCGCGATCGCCGAGAGCCTCGAGCGGCTCGGCCTGGACCGCGTCGACCTGTACCTCGTGCACTGGCCGACGCCGGCCCGCGACAACTACGTGCACGCGTGGGAGAAGATGATCGAGCTGCGCGATGCGGGCCTGACCCGCAGCATCGGCGTCTCCAATCACCTGGTGCCCCACCTCGAGCGCATCGTCGAGGCGACCGGCGTGGTGCCGTCGGTCAACCAGATCGAGCTGCATCCGGCCTACCAGCAGCGCGACATCACGGCATGGGCGGCCGAGCACGATGTGAAGATCGAGTCGTGGGGGCCCCTCGGACAGGGCAAGTACGACCTGTTCGGCGCCGAACCGGTGGCGGCGGCCGCGCAGGCCCACGGCAAGACGCCCGCCCAGGCGGTGCTGCGCTGGCACCTGCAGAAGGGCTACATCGTCTTCCCCAAGTCGGTGCGCCGCGAGCGGCTGGAGGAGAACCTCGACGTGTTCGACTTCGAGCTCACCGACGCCGAGGTCGCGGCGATCGACGCCCTGGACGCCGGCGACGGCTCGGGCCGCGTCAGCGCTCATCCCGACGAGGTCAACTGACGGGCCCGTGCCATGAACCCGCGCCTCGCGGAAGCGACCAGCCCGTACCTGAGATCCCACGCCGGCAACCCGGTGGCGTGGTTCCCGTGGGGCGCGGAGGCGTTCGACGAGGCGCGCCGGCGCGACGTCCCTGTGATGGTCTCGATCGGGTACTCGACGTGCCACTGGTGCCACGTGATGGCGCGGGAGTCGTTCGAGGACGCCCAGACGGCGGCCGACCTCGACGCCGGGTTCGTCTCGATCAAGGTCGACCGCGAGGAGCATCCCGAGGTGGATGCGGCCTACATGGCCGCTGCGGCGGCGTTCACACGCAACCTCGGATGGCCGCTGACGGTGTTCGTCACGCCCGAAGGCCGGCCGTTCTACGCGGGGACGTACTTCCCGCCGCAGCCTCGGGCGGGCATGCCGTCGTTCCGGCAGGTGCTGGCGGCGGTGCGGGAGGCGTGGACCGAGCGCCGGGAGCAGATCGACGGCACCGCGGACGCGATCGTGGCGGCGCTGGCGGACGTACGCGCGGGTGCGATCTCGGACGACGCGCCCGCGTCCGCGGCGCCGTCCCGCGATGAGCTGATCGCCGCTGCCCGGGCGCTCGCCGGCCAGGAGGACCCGCGCTACGGCGGGTTCGGCGACCCGAACGTCGCGGCACCGAAGTTCCCCGTGGCGACCGCCTTGCGCTTCCTGCAGGCCCCGCTCGTGCGGGATGCCGCGCCGGAGGCATCCGCCGTGGCCGACCGAGCGCTGGCCGCGATGGCCGGCTCGCCGCTGCGCGACGACATCGAGGGCGGGTTCTTCCGCTATGCCACGCGGCCGGACTGGACGGTGCCGCATTACGAGCGGATGCTCACCGACAACGCCCAGCTGCTCGACGTCGCGCGTGACGCCGGTGCGGACGGGGTCGCGCGCGGTGTGGCGGGGTTCCTCATCGATGTGCTGCAGCAGCCCGGCGGCGGGTTCGGCGCGGCGCAGGACTCGGAGTCGTGGATCGAGGGCGTGCGCAGCGAGGGCGGCTACTACCGCCTGGATGCCGACGCCCGCTCCCGGCTGCAGCCGCCTGCGGTGGACGGCAAGGTGGTGACGGGCTGGAACGGGCTGGCGATCGGGGCGCTCGCGCGCGCGGGAAGCCGCTACGGCGAGCCGCGCTGGATCGAGGCGGCGCGGTGGGCTGCCGAGGCGGTGCTCCAGACGAACGTCGCCGCGGACGGCCGACTGGTGCGGGCGTCGCTCGACGAGATCCCGTCGCGGGCGGCGGCGACGACCGCCGACTACGGGCAGCTCGCCTCGGGTCTGGCGGCGCTCGCGGCGGCGACGGGGGAGCCGGCGTACGCCCGACGCGCCCGCGAGCTCGTCGACGCGTGCGCGCCCGACGGCGCGCGCATCGGCGTCCCCGGCGGCGGCGACCCGGTGCTGGCCTCGCAGGGCGTCGGCGCCCCCGATGCGGCCTCCGACGGCGATGAGCCCTCCGGCGTCGCAGCGATCGCCGACGCCGCCGAAGCGCTGTGGCTGCTCGGGGCCGGCGACCGCTACCGGGCGCTCGCGGAGAGGCTTCTCGCGTCCCACGGCGGGGCGGCGCTCGTGCAGCCGCTGGCCCACGGGGCGCTGCTGCGCGCCGCGGCGTCGCTGCAGACCGCGCCCCGACAGCTCGTCGTGGTCACGGCGGACACCGGCGCGCCGCTCGCAGCCGCCGCGCGGCGGCTCCCGGCCGACGTGGTCGCCGTCGTCACGCCGGAGCAGGTCGCCGCGTGGGTCGACGCCGGGTTCTCGCTGTTCGCCGAGAAGGGGATGCGTGGGGACGCGCCGACCGCGTACGACTGCCACGACTTCGCGTGCCGCCTGCCGGTCACCGATCCGGCCGAGCTCACCGCCTGAGCCTGCGGCCGGCCTGGCGCACTCAGATCCAGCCCTGCATCCAGTTGTGGAGCCGCCAGAAGTCGTACGGCACCGTCATCGCCGAGATCACGGGGTACCAGAAGGCGGCGAGTGCGAGCGCGACGAGCAGGAAGACCAGGACCAGCCGCTGGCCGGTGAGGCGCCGATGCGGGTCGGTGCGGTGGGACCCCGCGATGTCGCGCAGCGCGAAGGCGAGCGCCAGCAGCAGGAACGGCAGGATCAGCACGGTGTAGAACTGGAACACCGTGCGCGCCGGGAAGAACAGCCACGGCACGTACGTGACCACGACCCCGGTGAGGACGAGGGCGAATCGCCAGTCCCGTGTCACGACGAAGCGGTAGACGAGATACAGCACCGCAGCGACGCCGGCGTACCAGACGAGCGGGTTGGGGATGCTCGAGATCACCGCCGAGCAGCCGTTCACAGCGGTGCACCCGTCGACGCCGAAGGCGTCGTGGTGGTAGTACATGCCGGTCGGCCGCAGCAGCAGCGGCCACTGCCACGCGGGACTGGCGTAGGTGTGGCCCGCCGTGATCTGCGCCGCCGAGTTGTACATCGTCACGTGGTACTGCCACAGGCTCTGCAGGGGCAGGGGCACCCACGACCACAGGCCGCCAGCCGGGTTCGCCTCCGCGACGTGACGGTCGTAGCCCCCGTCGGTGACGAGCCATCCCGTCCACGATGCGAGGTAGACCGCGACGGCGACGGGAACCAGGAGGACGAAGGTCACGGCGCCCTGGCGCAGGGCGTCCGTCGGCCACAGCAGCACGCCCGCCCGTCGACGTGCGAGGGCGTCGGTGAGGACGAGGTAGATCCCCAGGCCCGCGAGCACCCACACGCCGGACCACTTCACCGCCGTGGCCGCGCCGAGCGCGGCGCCGGCGGCCACGATCCACGGCCGATTCCACAGCACCGGACCCCATGCCGGCGGCTCCTCGCCGTCGAAGCGCGCCGCTACCGTGCGGGCGATCGCCGTCATGGTGCGCTCGCGGTCCCGCAGCACGAACAGGAACGCCAGCAGCACGAAGAAGGTCAGCGACATGTCCAGCAGCGCGACGCGGCTCATCGAGATCGCCAGACCGTCGACGGCCATGAGCAGGCCCGCCACAACCGCGAACGTCGTGGATCCGGTGAGGCGCTTGGCGATGAGCATCAGCACCAGCACGGCGGCGGTGCCCAGCAGCGCCGTCGTGATCCGCCAGCCCCACCCCGAATCCGGCCCGAGCGCCAGCATCCCCACGGCGATGATCCACTTCCCCAGCGGCGGATGGATGACGAAGGCGGGTTCGGCGGTGAAGATGTCGGCCTCGCCGCGCAGGAACCGCTCGTTGGCATTCTCCGGCCACGAGCCCTCGTACCCCAGGTGCGCCAGCGACCACGCGTCTTTGACGTAGTACGTCTCGTCGAACTGGTTCATCAGGTCGTGCGCCGCGGCGAGGTTCCACAGCCGCAGCGCGGCAGCGAGCACGACGACGAGCGCCGGCGCGAGCCACGCGTACCGTCGCCGCGCACGGTCATCGCGGGTGATGCGCGCGGCGAACCGGTCGTAGAGGCTCCGCCGCGTCGCGGGAGGCAGCCGCTCGGCGGGCGGATCGGCCTCGAGCCGCGGGGCGTCCGTCACGCGGCCAAGTCTAGGCTGAGGGGGTGATCATCCTCGCGGCGACGCCGATCGGGAACCTCGGCGACGCGTCCCGGCGGCTGGTCGAGGCGCTCGCCTCGGCGACGGTCGTCGCGGCCGAGGACACCCGCACCACGCAGCGGCTCCTGACGGCCCTCGGCATCGACAACCGCCCGCGGCTGGTCGCACTGCACGACCACAACGAGAAGGACCGGGCGCCGGAGCTGGTGGAGCTCGCGCGCGACCAGGACGTGCTGGTGCTCAGCGATGCCGGCATGCCCACCGTCAGCGACCCCGGCTACGGCGTCGTCGTCGCCGCAGCCGCCGCGGGCGTGGAGGTGACCGTGATCCCCGGCCCGAGCGCCGTCGTGACCGCTCTCGCGGTGTCGGCCCTGCCCACCGATCGGTTCACCTTCGAGGGCTTCCTCCCGCGCCGGCAGGGGGAGCGGGAGGCGGCGCTGCGTGCCCTGGCCGCCGAGCCGCGCACCATGGTGTTCTTCGAGGCCCCCTCGCGCATCGCCGCGACGCTCGCCGACATGGCCGCCGCATTCGGCGCCGACCGGCGTGCCGCGGTGTGCCGTGAGCTGACGAAGCTGCACGAGGAGGTCGCCCGCGGCACCCTGGACGAGCTGACGGCGTGGGCGGAGCCCGGCGTGCGAGGCGAGATCGTCGTGGTCGTCGCCGGTGCAGCCGCCCGCCACGTGGCGTTCGCCGACGGGCTCGCGCAGGTGCGAGAGCTCGTCGCGACCGGGATGCGGCTGAAGGACGCCGCCGCGGAGGTCGCAGCCGAGACCGGCCACTCCCGCCGGGAGCTCTATCAGGCGGCGCTCGCGCACCGAGCGGCGTCCGGCAGCGGATCCTGACCGGCTGTCACACCGGCAGGCGGTGGCATCCGTGCTGACTAGAATTCTCGGGTGACTTCCGGGCCCCGTTCCTTCTACATCACGACGCCGATCTACTATCCGAGCGACGTGCCCCACATCGGCCACGGCTACACCACCGTGGCGGTGGACACCCTGGCACGCTGGCACCGCCAGGCCGGCGATGACACGTGGATGCTCACGGGCACGGACGAGCACGGGCAGAAGATGCTGCGCGCCGCCGCCGCCAACGGCGTCACACCGCAGGAATGGGTCGACCGCCTCGTCGGCGAGTCCTGGTTCCCGCTGCTGGAGACGCTCGACGTCGCCAACGACGACTTCATCCGCACGACGCAGGAGCGCCACGAGCGCAACGTGCAGAAGTTCTTCCAGGCCCTCTACGACCGCGGCTACATCTACGCGGGCGAGTACGAGGCGCTCTACTGCGTGGGCTGCGAGGAGTTCAAGCCGGAGTCCGAGATCGTCGACGGCACCGGCGCCTTCGAAGGCCTGAAGGTGTGCGCGATCCACTCCAAGCCGCTGGAGCTGCTGCAGGAGAAGAACTACTTCTTCAAGCTCAGCGAGTTCCAGGACAGGCTGCTCGAGCTTTACCGGAGCGTCCCCGACTTCGTCCGCCCCGAGTCGGCGCGCAACGAGGTCGTCTCGTTCGTGAAGAACGGCCTGAAGGACCTGTCCATCTCGCGCTCCACCTTCGACTGGGGCATCCCGCTGCCGTGGGACGAGTCGCACGTCATCTACGTGTGGGTGGACGCCCTGCTGAACTACGCCACCGCGATCGGCTACGGCGCCGACCCCGAGCAGTTCGCGCGCCGCTGGCCCGGCTACCACGTGGTCGGCAAGGACATCCTGCGCTTCCACGCCGTCATCTGGCCGGCGATGCTGATGGCGGCCGGCATCGACGTGCCCCGCGGCGTGTTCGCGCACGGCTGGCTGCTGGTGGGCGGCGAGAAGATGTCGAAGTCCAAGCTCACCGGCATCGCGCCCACCGAGATCACCGACGTCTTCGGCTCCGACGCGTACCGCTTCTACTTCCTCTCGGCGATCGCGTTCGGGCAGGACGGCTCGTTCTCCTGGGAGGACCTGTCCGCCCGGTACCAGGCGGAGCTGGCGAACGGCTTCGGGAACCTCGCCTCGCGCACCACCGCGATGATCGAGCGGTACTTCGAGGGGATCGTGCCCGCGCCGGGGCAGTACTCCGACGCGGACCTCGCGATCCAGCGGACGGTGGCCGACGCCGCCGCTGCCGCCGATGCCGCCATCGAGCGCTTCCGCATCGACGAGGCGATCACCTCGATCTGGACCATCGTCGACGCGCTGAACTCGTACATCACCGAGAACGAGCCGTGGGCGCTGGCCAAGGACGACGCGCAGCGCGAGCGCCTGGGCACCGTGCTGTACACCGCCGCGGACGGTCTGCGGGCGCTCGCGGTGCTGCTGTCGCCGGTCATGCCGATCGCGACCGAGAAGCTGTGGATCGCGCTGGGTGCCGCCGAGGTCCTCGGCCGGCTGCAGGACCAGCCGATCCGGGCAGCCGGCGGGTGGGGCATCCTGCCGTCGGGCACGTCCGTCAACGGCCTCGCGCCGCTGTTCCCGCGCGTCGAGCAGACCGTCTGACCGATCACGCGTCCTCCATGTCCCGATCCCGCGGGCTCATGTCCCGAAAACGCGGCCTGGGGGGGCGTTTCGAACCGTGAAAGTGGGACACGCTCATGAGTGAGCCCAACGGGGCCGACCCGTCGAACTACGTCCGCACGCGCTCGCAGGAGGGACGCGGCGATGTGAGGTGGCCGCAGGCGCCCGAGCCGCTCGCCGTGCCGGTGTACGACAACCACGCGCACCTGGAGATCGAGGACGGCGATGCGTCGCTGTCGCTGGACGAGCAGCTCGAGCGGGCCGGCGCAGTGGGCGTCGCCGGCGTCGTGCAGGCCGGCGGCGACATCGAGTCCAGCCGCTGGTCGGCGTGGGCTGCGGCATCCCATCCTCGCGTGCTCGCCGCCGTGGCGATCCATCCGAACGAGGCGCCCGCGTACGCCGCGGCCGGGCGGCTCGACGAGGCCATCGCCGTCATCGACGAGCTCGCCGCGCAGCCGCGCGTGCGGGCCATCGGCGAGACGGGGCTGGACTTCTTCCGCACCGACCAGGCAGGGCTGCCCGCGCAGCAGGAGAGCTTCGAGGCGCACATCGCGCTGTCGAAGAAGCACGGCATCGCCATGCAGATCCACGACCGCGACGCCCACGACGCCGTCCTCGAGACGCTGCAGCGCGTCGGAGCGCCCGAGCGCACCGTCTTCCACTGCTTCTCCGGGGATGCCGAGATGGCGAGGATCGCCGCCGACCGCGGCTACTACCTCTCGTTCGCCGGGAACGTGACGTTCAAGAACGCACAGAATCTGCGCGACGCGCTCGCCGTCACGCCGCGCGCGCGGATCCTCGTCGAGACGGATGCCCCGTTCCTCACGCCGACGCCGCACCGCGGCCGGCCCAACGCACCGTACCTCGTCCCGGTGACGGTGCGCTTCATGGCCGGCGAGCTGGGGGTGGACGTCGACGAGCTGTGCGCGCAGCTGGCGGCCAACACCGTCGAGGTGTACGGCGCCTTCGAGGACTGACCGCCCGGACTACCGAGTGTCTTCGGCCGTGGCGGAGACGCCCACCACGGGGGGCGCGGCGGCGATGTGCGAGATGGAGCGCCAGACCAGGACGAGGGTGACCGCGGAACCGGCGAACGCGAACCACCACGGCGCCGTCAGGCCCCACGCCTCAGCGATCACGCCACCCAGCAGCTGACCGATCACGAGGCCGGCGAACACGCCCACCATGTTGACGGCGGCGATCCGTCCCTGCAGCTCGAGGGGCACCAGGCGCTGGCGCACCGTGGTGGAGATCGTGCCCCACACGAAGGCGTACGCCCCGAAGCCGAACATCAGGGCCAGCGCCACCGGGCTCCAGGTCGTCAGAGCGAAGCCGAGGTGCATGAGCACCTCCAGTGCGAGGCAGATGCGCATCAGGGTCGAGAACGACACGTGCCGCTCCAGCCACCCGAAGCTCGTCGTCGAGATCAGCCCGCCGAGGGCGGCCGCCGTCGTCAGCGCGCCGAAGCCGACGGCCCCCATGTGCAGGTGCTCGGTGGCGTACAGCACCAGGACGCTCCACGGCGCGGCCCAGGTGACGTTGAAGACGAGGATGATGAGCACGAGCGTGCGCACCGGCGGGTTGCCGCGCAGCCAGCGCAGCCCGTCGCGAATCGGATGCGGCTTCGGACCGGCAGCGCCGGCGGCATCCCGCGCCGGGATCGGCGTCCGCCCCATCCGCGCGATGAGGACCACCGCGAGCAGGACGCACACGACCTGGAGCAGGAACGGCCAGAAGGATCCGAGCGCGAACAGGAAGGCTCCCAGCGGCGGCCCCGCGAGCTGGTTGCCCACGAGGTAGCCGGTCTGCAGCCGGGCGTTGCCGACGCCGAGGTCGGCGGGCCGCACGAGCATCGGCAGCAGCGTGTTGCCGGCGGTGTCCGCGAACACCTCGGCCGTGCCGTACAGGAACGCCGCCACCAGCACCATCCACACCGACGCGTGACCGGTGACGAGGAAGCCGACGAGTCCGAGGACGACGACCGCACGCAGCGCATCGGCGAGCATGACCAGGCGTCGACGGTCGTGGTGGTCGGCCACGGAGCCGGCCAGCAGGCCGAACAGCAGCCACGGCAGGAACTGCATCATCGCCCCCGCCGCGACCAGGATCGGAGACGAGGTCAGTGAGGCGATGAGCAGGGGCGCCGCGGACAGGGCGATGCCGTCGCCGAGGTTGCTGGTCCACGAGGAGGCGAGCAGCCAGCGGAAATCCCTGCCGAGCCGGCGCGGCACGACGAGTTCACCGAGCGAGGGCATCGCGTCAGCTTACAAGCGGGCGCCCCGTTCCCCGCGCCGCCCGGGCCGCGTCAGCGGGTGGCGGCCCCGCTCGGCTTGCGCACGAAGAGCGTCTCGGTCTGCTCCAGCTCCATGCCCTTGGTCTCGGGGATCTTCATCGCCACGTAGACGAACGACAGCGCGGCGAACAGCGCGTACATGCCGTACGTGAGCGGCAGCGACCATCCCGACATGGGCGGGAAGGTCACGGTGATGAGGAAGTTCGCGAGCCACTGCGCGCCCGCGGCGACACCGAGCGCCTTGCCGCGGATGCGGCTGGGGAAGATCTCGCCGAGCAGCACCCACACCAGTGGGCCCCACGACGCGCCGAAACCGACGACGAACAGGTTCGCGGCGACGAGGGCTACCGGGCCCCACGCGCCCGGCAGCGTCACGTCCTGACCGCTGCCCTCCGCGAAGGCGAACGCGAGCGCCATCGTGGCCAGCGACACCGTCATCACCACCGATCCGGTGAGCAGGATCGGCTTGCGTCCCACGCGATCGACGAGCCAAATCGCGATGAGCGTCACGACGACGTTGGTGACGCTCGTGATGACGCTCACCAGCAGCGCGTCGCCCTCGTCGAAGCCGACGGCGCGCCACAGCGTCGTGGAGTAGTAGAAGATCACGTTGATGCCGACGAACTGCTGGAAGACGGACAGGACGATGCCCACCCACACGATCGGCTGAAGTCCGAGCGCCGGGCCGCGCAGGCTCACGCCCGAGTTCCGGCGGTCGGTCTCGATCGCGTTCCTCAGCTCGTTCATCGTCTTGTCGAGGTCGGCCGGGGGCACCAGCCGCGAGAAGATTTCGCGAGCCTCGTCGAACCGTCCCTTCGCGATCAGGTAGCGCGGCGACTCCGGCACCGTGAAGGAGAGGATGCCGTAGACGGCCGCCGGGACGACGCCGACGAGGAACATCCAGCGCCACGCCTCCATCCCGAGCCACAGCATCTCCGCTGCGCCGCCCGCGGTCGTCGCCAGCAGCGCGTCCGACAGCAGCGCGGCGAAGATGCCGAGGGTGATCGCCAGCTGCTGCAGCGATGCCAGCGACCCGCGGATCTGACGCGGTGCGATCTCGGCGATGTACGCCGGCGCGACCACCGACGCGATTCCGATCCCGAGTCCGCCGATGACGCGCCACACGATGAGGTCCGGCACGCTGAAGGTCAGCGCCGAGCCGATCGACGAGACCAGGAACATGATCGCGCCCAGGAGCATCACCCGGAGCCGCCCCCATCGGTCGGACAGGCCGCCGGCGATCACCGCTCCGGCCGCGCAGCCGAGGAGGGCGACGGCCACGACGAGACCGGTAAGGAAGTCGTTGAGCTCGAAGTGCCCCTCGATGGAGTCCACCGCGCCGTTGATCACGGACGAGTCGAAGCCGAAGAGGAAGCCGCCGACGGCTGCCGCGACCGACAGGCCGACGGCGCGGCGCCCGAACGGACTCCGAAGCGAGAACGCGTCGGCGGGGATGGTTCCGGTTGTGCTCATGACTGGAAACGCTACTCCTCGCCGGCGCCCTGACCGGAAGGCTTGCGCCTCGCTGGCTTAGGGTGAAGGGATGCCCGTCTCCCTCCTCGGTGCGGCCGAGATCCGCGCGCTGGCCGCCGAGCTGGACGTCACTCCCACCAAGAAGCTCGGTCAGAACTTCGTCGTCGACGCGAACACCGTGCGCAAGATCGTCCATGTCGCCGAGGTCGCCGAGGGCGACCGGGTCGTCGAGGTCGGGCCGGGCCTGGGGTCGCTGACCCTTGCGATCCTGGAGGCCGGCGCCACGGTGACCGCAGTGGAGATCGACCATCGCCTCGCGCGGCGGCTGCCGGCGACGGCGGCGGCCCACGGCGTGTCGGACGGCGCGCTCACCGTCGTGGATGCCGACGCGCTGCGGGTGACCGAGCTGCCCGGCGACCCCTCGGTGCTCGTCGCCAACCTTCCCTACAACGTCTCGGTGCCGGTGCTGCTGCACTTCCTCGAGACCTTCCCTGCCCTCTCCCGCGGCGTCGTGATGGTGCAGGCGGAGGTGGGGGAGCGGCTCGCCGCCCCGCCGGGCTCCAAGGCGTACGGCGCCCCCAGCGTGAAGGCCGCCTGGTACGGGCCGTGGCGGCTGGCCGGCACCGTGTCACGCCAGGTCTTCTGGCCCGTCCCCAACGTCGACAGCGTTCTGGTGGGCTTCCGTCGTGACCCCGTCCCGCGCGGCAGCGACGACGAGCGCCGGGCGACGTTCCGCATCGTGGATGCCGCGTTCGGGCAGCGCCGCAAGATGCTCCGGCAGGCGCTGGCGGGCGTCCTCGGCGGCAGCGCGGCGGAGGCATCCGCCGTACTGGAGAGCGTGGGCATCGCCCCGACCGCACGCGGCGAGGAGCTGTTCGTCGACGACTTCGTCCGCATCGCCCGAGCGCTGTGACGGTATTCACGGAACGTTCACCGTGTTGCCAGGGGCCTTTCGCCTCCCGCGGGTAGCCTGCGGGCAAGGCCTGGAGGATCAGGCCGGGAAGACGAGATGATGCGCAGCGCCGAATACTCCGCACCCGAACGGATCCTGCTGCATGTGAGCGACACCCACCTCCGCGCGGGCGGCTCGATGCTCTTCGACCTGGTGGACGGCTCGGCGCGGCTGAACCGCGCGCTCGCCGCGATCCGCGCCAGTGGCATCCGCCCCGACGCCATCGTGTTCACCGGCGACCTCGCCGACCTCGGTGAGCCGGCCGCGTACGACCAGCTGCGCGCGCTCGTCGAGCCGTTCGCGCAGGAGCTCGGTGCGCGTGTGCTCTGGGTGATGGGCAATCACGACGACCGCGCCGCGTTCCGCGAGACGCTGCTGGACGAGACGGCGGACCTCGGCCCGGTCGACCGCGTCGACGAGCTGGACGGCCTGCGGGTGATCACGCTCGATTCCACCGTGCCGGGCGAACACCACGGCGAGCTGCGCGACGAGCAGCTGGACTGGCTCCGTGAGGTGCTGGCGACGCCGGCGCCCCTGGGGACGATCCTCGCGATGCATCATCCGCCGGTGCCGAGCGTGCTGCCGCTGGCTGCCAGCGTCGAGCTCAGGGACCAGTCCCGCCTGGCCACGGTGCTGCGCGGCACGGACGTGCGGGCCATCATCGCCGGTCACCTCCACTACTCGACGTTCGCGACGTTCGCGGGCATCCCGGTCTCGGTGGCCTCCTCCACCTGCTACGCGCAGGACCTCACGGTGCCCACCGGCGGAAGCCGCCCGCAGGACGGCGCCCAGGCGTTCAACCTCGTGCACGTCTACGACGACACGGTCGTGCACTCCGTCGTCCCCGTCGACGCGCCCGACGTGCTCGAGCACATCGACGCCGAGGAGGCGCGCCGACGGCTCGTCGCCGCCGGGATCAGGCCTCTTGGCGGCGCGCCGACGGGTGAGCCGACCGAGCCGATCGCTCTGCTTCGCTGAGGTCGGACCGCTCCCACGGTGCACGCACCGGGAACATCCGCTCGAGAGCACCGCGGAGGGCGGCGACCCGCACTTCTTCGGGCACCTCGGTCTCGCCGCCGTCGTTGAGGCAGAACATGTCGACGTCGGTGCGCTCGGCCAGTCTCTCCATGCGACGAAGGTTGCGTGCGATCGTCGTCTGCACGTAGCGGACCCGGGGGCGACGCGTGACCACCGCGCGCCCCGTCAGGAGGGCGTAGTAGTGGTACAGGCTGTTGGTCACCGAGATGTCGGTCGCGGAACGGAACCGGGATGCCGCAGTGCGGGCGAAGTCCTCCGGGAACTCCCGCTCGAGCTCGGCCATGACGCTGCGGCGCAGCGGCGCCGCGCAGTGCTCGAGGTCCCGGACGATGGTGCGCCCGAACCGCTCCCTCAGCAGGGCGCGATTCACGCGCAGGCCGTTGTCGTGGCCGCTGCGGTGCATGGCCGGCTCGCCCGTGCCGATGCGTACGCCGCACTCGACGAACTTCGACACGCCCGCGGGCGTGAAGAACAGCTCGGGCTCCACAAGACGGCCGAAGAACATGTCGTCGTTCGAGTAGAGGAAGTGCTCGGCCAGTCCCGGGATCCGGTGCAGCTGCGCCTCGACGGCGTGGGAGTTGTGCGTGGGCAGGACCGAGGGGTCGGCGAAGAACTCCTCGCTGCGCACGATTTTCACCTTCGGGTGGTCCGCGAGCCACGCCGGCGCCGGCGAGTCGGTCGCGATGAAGATGCGCCGCACCCAGGGCGCGTACATGTGGACGCTGCGCAGCGCGTACTTCAGCTCGTCGACGTGGCGGTACCGGGCAGGACCGTCGTCGCCCTCGCCGACGACGTACTCGGCCATGCGGGCCGCGCGCTGACGCTGGAACTCGCTGGAGGAGCCGTCGACCCACGAGAAGACGATGTCGATGTCATCGGTGAACTCGTCCGGCTGCGGGTCGAACATGCCCGCGATCGTGCGCCAGCTGCGGCCGTAGCGCTCGATCGTCGTGTAGGCGAGGTCGGCACGGGCGATGGTGCGGCGTGTGAGCGCGTTGGCACTGGGCGCTTCGACGAGATCGCCCGACAACCGCCAGAACTCCAGGCGGACGCCGAGCGCGGCGCCATAGCGACGTGCGCCGTTCCTGGTGATGCGCGGACGGTAGACGCGCACCGCCGACGGTTCGGCGCCGGGCACCTCGGCGAGCGTCGCGAGGGCGGCGGACCGCCCCTTCGCCTTGATGTAGACCGGCTCACGGTCGCACAGGGCGGCGAGGGCCGCGAAGGCCACATCGCGTGCGGCCACATCGACGACGACCGCCGGAACGACCCGATCGTGCCGGATCAGCGTGACCTCGAGTCCCGCGCGCTCCAGGGCCGACGCGACCAGCTGGAGATCGTCCAGCTGCGCCTGACGGGGCGTCACGGTGTCATGCACCAGGTGCAGGACGCCGCGATCGAGGACGACGTCCCCCCGCTCCAGCAGATCGGACCAGGGATCCGGCTGCGGCGGAACGACCGAGAGTGTGGGCATCGATACCTCCTTCGCACGACGGGGAAGGCTGCGGCAGGGGCGCCGTGATCGGCGCGACCGGCCTGGCCGCAACGATTCACCATAAGCACTTTTCATTACAACGGCATTTCGGGCGGGGCTCTTCCCTTCCGCGTCCGCCATGGTGTACCCGCCTGCGCGGACCGTCCGACTGCCCGTGGAAGGCTCGCCGCCGATAGCCTGGTGCGGTGACCGAGTCCCGCTACCGCTCCCGTGGAGGAGATCTCCACCGCCCGTACGTCGCCGCCGATGACCGGTACGACCTCGCCGAGTACCGGCGAGTCGGCAGCTCGGGGCTCACGCTTCCGCCGGTCTCGCTGGGCCTGTGGTGGAACTTCGGCGACAACATCCCGTTCGACGATCAGCGGGAGCTGCTGCGGCACGCGTTCGACCGGGGCATCACCCATTTCGACCTCGCGAACAACTACGGGCCGCCGTACGGCTCCGCCGAGACCAACTTCGGCCGGATGATGCGGGAGGACTTCGCGCCCTACCGCGACGAGCTCATCATCTCGTCCAAGGCCGGTTACGACATGTGGGACGGCCCGTACGGGAACGGCGGCTCGCGCAAGTACCTCATCGCCAGCGCCGAGCAGTCGCTGCGCCGCATGGGCCTGGATCACGTCGACATCTTCTACTCGCACCGCGTGGATCCGGAGGTGCCGATCGAGGAGACCGTGGCGGCGCTGGACACGCTGGTCCGGCAGGGCAAGGCCCTGTACGTGGGCATCTCGTCGTACAGCGCCGAGCGCACGGCGGCCGCCGCAGCCGTGGCCCGATCCCTGGGGACGCCGCTGGTGATCCATCAGCCGGCGTACTCGATCCTCAACCGCTGGGTCGAGGACGGCCTGACGGAGGTGCTGCGCCAGGAGGGCATGGGCGCCATCGCGTTCACGCCGCTCGCGCAGGGTCTGCTGACGGACAAGTACCTGGGCGGCGGGCCCGCCGAGCGTGCCCAGAAGCGACGGTCGCTGCCTGACGAGCCGCTGACGGACGACGGTCTGGAGACGCTCCGCGCGCTCGACCTGATCGCGCGCGAGCGTGGTCAGTCGCTCGCGCAGATGGCGATCCAGTGGGTGCTGCGCGACCCGGTGGTCGCCTCCGCCCTCATCGGCGCGTCGCGCCCGGCTCAGCTCGATGAGAACCTGCGGGCGCTGGAGGGGCCGGCGTTCACCGCAGAGGAGCTCGAGCGCATCGACGCGCTGTCCGACGGCATCGACGTCGACCTCTGGGCGGAATCGGCGAAGCGGTGAGTCACGCCGTCGTGACCCCCGGCGTCCGCGTGCGGGCGCCGGGCAAGCTGAACCTCTTCTTCGAGGTCGGCGGTGTCCAGGACGACGGCTACCACGACGTGGCATCGGCCTACCAGGCGGTGTCGCTGTACGAGGAGGTGTGGGCCACCCCCTCCGACGAGTTCACCGTCGCCATCTCGGGAACGGTCGATGTCACCACCGTCCCGGCCGACGACCGCAACCTGGCCGTGCGCGCGGCGCGGCTCGTCGCGCAGCGCATCGGCCACGACGGCGGCGTCCACCTCGACATCGTCAAGAACGTCCCCGTCGCCGGAGGCATGGGCGGCGGGTCCGCCGACGCCGCCGCGGCGCTGGTCGCCTGCGACGCGCTCTGGGGCGCGGACCTCGGCAGCGGCGAGCTGCACAAGCTCGCCACGCGGCTCGGCGCGGACGTGCCGTTCGCGCTCATGGGAGGCACCGCGATCGGCACCGGACGAGGCGACCAGCTGAGCCCTGCGCTGGCGAAGGGGCGCTTCGACTGGGTGATCGTGCCGGCTGATGAGGGGCTGTCGACGCCGGAGGTGTACGCGCAGCTGGACGCGCTGCGTGCCCGGCACGACATCGTGGGCGTGCCCGGCGTCCCCGATGTCGCGCCGGCCGTGCTGCAGGCGCTGCGCGCAGGCGACGCCGTCGCGCTGGCCGAGCACACCCGCAACGACCTGCAGGTGGCCGCGCTGTCGCTGCGGCCCGAGCTGCGTGATGTGCTCGAACTCGGCGAGGAGTCCGGTGCGCTCACGGGCATGGTGTCGGGGTCAGGGCCTACGCTGGCCTTCCTGGCCGCCGACGCCGAATCGGCGCTCGAGCTGCAGGTCACGCTCTCGGCCGCAGGACTGCAGGCGCTGCACGTCCATGGCCCCGTCCCAGGGGCCCGCGTCCTGCCGAACTGACCGCAGCCTCGCCACGACGACGGCGAGACGGGGTACGAAGCAGCCACTTCGAGGGAAGGAATCCAGATGAGCACGCTCGCCGCATCCACCGCCGTCGCGGGAGACTCCGATCGCGCCGCCTTCCGCGCGGCGCCGCTGGACGAGGTGTCCCGTGACCGACTCGCCACCCAGGGACTGGACTACCGGCTCGTCCCGGTCGACAGCGACGCGTTCGGCGCGTGGCTGCAGGTCGTGGCGCGGGGCTTCCAGGACCCCGAGCGCTCCGAGCAGCAGGTCGCGGCCGCCCGCGAGCGCAGCGGCTACCGCCGGGTGACGGGCGTCTACGACCCGGCGGCGCCGATGGCCGACGCGCCGGCGTCGACGATCGCGTCGTGGCTCGGCGAACTGACCGTGCCGGGCGGCACCGCGATCCCCTCATGCGCGATCTCCGCGGTGACGGTCGCCCCCACGCACCGCCGCCGTGGGATCGCGCGCGCGATGCTCGAGGGCGAGCTGCGCACCGCCCACGCCGCCGGCATCCCGATGGCGATGCTGACCGTGAGCGAATCCACCCTCTACGGCCGCTACGGTTTCGCGCCCGCCGCCGCCAGCGCCTCGTGGCGCATCGAGACGCGCCGCGCGGCGTGGACGGGCCCTCGCCCCGAAGGTCGGATCGACTTCATCCCGCGCACGCGGCTGCGCGAGCTGCTCCCCGAGCTGCACGAGCGCTCCCACCTGCGGGTGCCCGGCGAGATCGACGTGCCCGCGGGGCACTGGGACAACTTCGCCGGCACCCGCCCCGACGCCGAGAAGGCCGGCGAGAAGCGGGCCGTGCAGTACACCGACGCCGCCGGCGAGGTGCGGGGCGTCGCGGTGTACTCGGTGCGCGAGAACCACGACGACTTCACCAAGGGCACGGTCAGGGTGTCGTATCTGCTCGCAGACACCGACGACGCGTATGCGGCGCTGTGGCGCTTCCTGCTGGAGCTCGACCTCGTCGCCGAGGTCCACGCGAGCGAGCTGTCGCCCGATGAGCCGCTGCTGTGGATGATCGCCGACCAGCGAGCGGCCACCGTGACCGTGCGCGACCACCAGTACGTCCGGATCCTCGACGTTCGCGCTGCCCTTCAGGCCCGCCGGTACGGCGCGGCCGGTGCGATCGCACTCGACGTGCACGATCCGCTCGGTCTGGCGGGCGGCCGCTTCCTCCTCGAAGCCGACCAGGACGGACGAGGCCGGGTGACGCCGCTCGAGGATGCGGATGCGCGGCCGGACGCCGTGACGGTGGCGCTGGGGATCGAGGAGCTGTCGGCGGCGTACCTCGGAGGCGTGTCACTGGCGACGCTCGCCGCGGCGGGGCGCGTCACCACGACCGATGCCGCCACGGCGGCGCGCGTCCTCGGCTGGCATATCGCGCCGCGCCTGAGCATCTGGTACTGAGCGGACGGCTCCTCTCCCGGGCTCGCCTAGCCTGGAAGGGACATGGCACATCTTCTGGGGGCCGAGGCCCTGCACCTGGAGTTTCCGACCAAGGTCGTCTTCGACCGGGTGTCGCTCGGCATCGACGAGGGCGACCGGATCGGCATCGTCGGCCGCAACGGCGACGGGAAGTCGAGCCTGATGGCGATGCTCGCCGGCCGGCTGGAACCGGACTCCGGACGGGTCACCGTGCGCGGCGGGACGCGCATCGGCGTCCTCGACCAGGCGGACCGCCTCGACGAGGCGGTCACCGTCCGGTATGCGGTCGTGGGCGACCGTCCCGACCATGAATGGGCCGGTGACGCGCGCATCCGCGACGTGATCGCGGGCCTTTTGGCGGACATCCCCTGGGACGGGCCGGTGGCCGGCCTCTCCGGCGGTCAGCGGCGGCGCATCTCGCTGGCCGCGCTCCTCGTCGGGGACTACGACGTGCTGTTCCTCGACGAGCCGACCAACCACCTGGATGTCGAGGCGATCGCGTGGCTCGCCGAGCACATCAAACGGCGATGGCCTGCGGGACAGGGCGGGCTTCTCGTGGTGACGCACGATCGCTGGTTCCTCGACGAGGTCTGCACCATGACGTGGGAGGTGCACGACCGCATCGTGGAGCCGTTCGAGGGCGGGTACGCGGCGTACATCCTGCAGCGCGTGGAGCGCGACCGGCAGGCCGCTGCGATCGAGGCGCGCCGGCAGAACCTCGCGCGCAAGGAGCTGGCATGGCTGCGCCGAGGAGCCCCCGCCCGCACCTCGAAGCCGAAGTTCCGCATCGACGCGGCCAACGCGCTCATCTCCGACGTGCCCGAGATCCGCGACCGCACCGAGCTGCAGTCCCTCGCGGTGTCGCGGCTGGGCAAGGACGTCGTGGACCTTCTCGACGCGGCCGTGAGCTACGACGGCCGGGAAGTGCTGCATCCGATCGAGTGGCGGATCGCGCCGGGGGAGCGCACCGGCATCCTCGGCGTCAACGGCGCCGGCAAATCGACGCTGCTCGGGCTGGTGTCCGGCGACGTGACACCCACGGGCGGGCGCGTCAAACGCGGGAAGACGGTCAAGGTCGCCACGCTGTCGCAGCGGATGGACGAGCTCGCCGAACACCTCGACGAGCCGGTCCGCGTGGTCGTCTCCCGCCTGCGCACGACGTACACCTTCGGCACCGGATCCAAGGCGCAGGAGCTGACGCCCGGACAGCTCCTCGAGCGCATGGGGTTCTCCAGCGCCCAGCTGTCGACCCCGGTGAAGGACCTCTCGGGCGGTCAGAAGCGCCGCCTCCAGCTGCTGCTCATCCTGCTGGAGCAGCCAAACGTCCTCATCCTCGACGAGCCCACGAACGACCTGGACACCGACATGCTGGCCGCGATCGAGGACCTGCTGGACAGCTGGCCGGGGACCCTGCTGGTGGTCTCCCACGACCGCTACTTCCTCGAGCGCGTCACCGATCAGCAGTACGCCATCCTCGACGGTCACCTCCGCCACCTTCCCGGCGGTGTGGAGGAGTACCTTCGCCTGCGGGCCCGTGCGCTGAGCGCTCGCGCCGCAGCCACCGGCGGCGCCGACGGCGCTTCCTCGACGACGACGGATGCCGCGGCATCCGGGCGGTCCGCCGCGCTCACCGGCGCGGACCTGCGCGCGGCGCAGAAGGAGGCCACGGCCCTGGAGCGACGCCTGGAGAAGCTCGAGGCGCAGATCGACGCGGCGCGAACGGCTCTGGCCGATCACGACCAGTCCGACTACGTGGGCCTCGGAGCGGAGATGGCGCGCATCGGCGAGCTCGAGAAGGAGCGCGACGGCATCGAGGAGCGCTGGTTCGAGCTGACGGAGCAGATCGGCTGAACCGGTCCGCCGGCGGCGGGGAACCGGACGCAGGCGGTTCGGCGTCCGTTCATCCGACGTCTCCCTCCCGGACACCGCGTCACGGTGTTCTCGAACACCGTGACGACCCGTGTCCCGGCGCGACCGCGCGCCGCCCTCGCCTCCCTTGCCGCCGCCGCGATCGCCCTCACCGGCGTCGGCGTGGCCGCTCCCGCCGCTGCCGCTTCCGAGGAGCCGCTGCCGCCCCTGCTCATCACGGAGGTGACGCAGGACAACGCCGGCACGCCGGGCGACCAGGACTGGTTCGAGTTCTTCGAGGTGACCAACACCACGGCGGAGGCGATCGACTTCGCCGACTACCGGCTGCAGTACAACGACGCCTCGTTCATCCAGGCGGTCGAGCCCGGCACGACCACCGCGCTCGCCGACGCGGTGATCCCCGCCCACGGCACGGCCGTGTTCTGGCTGCGCTACGCCGTCGGAACGGGTGACGCGGCCGTCGAGCAGTGGCAGCTGACCGAGGCGGAGTTCCGCGGGCACTACGGCGACGCCGCCTCGGAGTACCCGCTGTTCCACGCCGTCGGCCAGAGCGGGTTCGCCAACTCCGGCGCCCGGTCGCTGCGCCTGTTCGCCGGGGACGGGACCACGCTCGTCTCGGGATCCGACTACAGCCGCGCGGTGGCGAACAAGGGCAACGCGGACCACTTCCGCGTGCCGGCGACCGGCAACCTGCTGACCGATCCCACCGCGGGCACGCCGACCCCGGGCGCGATCCTTCCCGAGCAGCTCGTCCGGCCCGAGCCTGCTCCCCAGCCCGACCCGACCGAGCCGACGGACCCGACCGAGCCGGCCGAGCCGGGGCCCGGAGCGAGCGGCAACGCGGGGGAGTACTTCCCGCTCGCGATCACCGAGATCCACGGCGACAACCCCGGCACGGACCTCTACGAGTTCGTCGAGGTGACCAACACCACCACCGCGGCGATCGACCTCACGGCGGCCGGCATCGGGCTCCGCTACCACACGAGCCAGTGGAACGCCGGAACGCCTCAGCCGATCGTCCACCTCGACGGTGAGAACGACGCGCCCGTCGTGATCCCGGCCGGCGGCTCGGCCCTGTTCTGGCTCAACTACGCCGAGGGCGCGCAGCAGCGGGCGATCACGAAGGAGCAGTTCCGCGCGGCCGTGGGCGCCGACGCCGGTACGCCGGTCTTCCGCTTCGGTCCGCAGGCCGGCATCGCGAACGCCGGTGGCCGGGGCTTCAGCCTCGTCGACGCCGCCGGCACCGCTCTGAACCGCGCGTGGGTGCCCGCCATCGTGAACCCGACAACGAACTGGAACGCGCACTTCGCCGTGCCGAGCACCATCGGCAGTGTCGACGCGGTGCTCGGGGAGGCCGGCCCGGACGTCGCGACGACCGCCGGCACCGTCACGGTCGAGCAAGTCACCAGCGCCCTCACCCGGGCGACCGACCCCGCGCTCGCCGCGCCGCTGCTGCAGATCACCGAGATCGCGCCGGACACCGCGAACGTGGGCGGAGGCGACGCCTACGAGTTCATCGAGGTCTACAACGCCTCGGACGCGCCGATCGACTTCGGCGACTACACGCTGTCGTACCTCTACACCGACAACGCCCTCTCGGGGCCGGTGACCACGAGCTCGACCCTGTGGCCCGCCCAGCCGAACGAGGTCACGATCGCCGCGGGCGGCACGCTGGTGCTGTGGGTGAAGAACCCCGCCGGCGTCACCGCGGGACTGACGGTCGCCGACTTCAACCAGGCGTTCGGGAGCGACCTCGTGCTCGGCGAGGACATCGTCGAGCTGTACAACGGCGGCATGGCCAACGGCGGGTCGCGCGGCATCCAGGTGCGCACGAACACCGGCCATGACATCAGCCGCGCGTACTACTTCACCGACGACCAGACCACCGCGAGCACGGCGATCCAGTACGGCTGGAACCCGGGCGCGACCGCCCCCCTGTGGGCGCCGCCCACGCCGGACGGCACCGTGCAGACGCTCATGCGCCTTGCCGCGCCGACCCCCGGCTCGGTGAGTGCCGACCAGGTGCCGACGGCGTTCGTCGCCGCGCCGGCGCCCGGCAGCGCGCCCGTGATCACAGACCTCACGGGAAGCTCGGACGTGCCGGACACAGCCGATCTCGACCTGGGCTTCGACGTGACCGATGACGTGCTCGTGCGCACGGTGACCCTGAGCCTGACCGACAACCTCGGTGCGACCGAGACCCGCAGCCTCGCCTTCGAGGCGGCGAACCGCTACTACTACACCGTTCCGGCCGCCGACCTGTTCGGCAAGCGCTGGATCGAGTACACACTGCTGGCGAGCGATGGTTCGCAGACGTCCACGCTGGGCCCCGTGCGCGTGGACCTGGCCGAAGGCGAGCCGGACCCGGTCCGGATCAACCTGGTCGAGGGCCAGTTCCTCGGCGGCCAGACGCGCATCTCGGCGACCGGCGACAGCGGCACGGACCTCGCGCTCACGATCGACGGGACTCCGGTCGTCGACGCGGTCGCCTCGCTCGAGACCGGGCCGGTCTTCGCCTTCGAGGCGACGAACACCGACGCGTTCTTCCGCAACGGGGTCAAGCTCGGCGACGAGGTGCTGCGGATCTTCGACGAGGGGTACTACTCCCGCATCGTCACGGTCGACGCGACCGTTCCGGTCGAGCGGGTCGTTCCCGGTCAGCCGCTCACCCTCACCATCGTCGCGGGCACCAAGGCCTGGCCCGAAGCCGACGTCAACGAGAACAACGACGACTTCACGAGCATGAACCTCCGGCTGGCGCTCCCGGACGGGCGCGTGCTGAGGCCGGACTACTGCGCCACGACGAAGGAGCAGTCGGGCGCCGTCACGGCCCCCGCCTTCGTCGAGTGCCCGGCGCCGGATGCGCGCATCTCGTACTCCGACGCGAACCTGGTCTCGTTCCTGGCGACGTTCACGATTCCCGACGACGCGTTCACGTCGGTGTCGACCGTGTGGGACACCACCGCGGTCGCGGACGGCACGCACGTCATCGCGGCGACCGACGGCTCGTCCACCGCGTCGCGCACCGTTCAGGTCGACAACACCGGGCCGGTGATCGAGAGCCCGCTCGTGGAGGGCCAGCGCTACCGAGGCCACTTCGCCGTGGACGCCACGGCCGACGACGCCGGATCGGGCGTGGCCTCGCTCACAGCGACGCTCGACGGCGACCCGATCTCGCTTCCGCTCGCGACCAGCTCGCTCGCGCTCGAGCCGGGTTCGCACGTCGCGGAGTTCACCGCCACCGACGAGGTGGGGAACACGGGGACGCACACCGTCACGTTCGAGACGGCTGATGAGCAGCCCGGCATCGAGCTGAACGGGCCCTCCGACGGTGAGATCGTCGAGGGGGACAGCGCCGACCTCATCGCGACCCCGAGCTCGCCCGAGCAGGATGCCCTGAACCTCAGCTTCCGGGAGGGGTACCGCTACGCGCCGGGAGACGCCGAGATGACTGTGACCACCGGCACGGTGACCGACTCCGGCACTGGCGATCGCAGCGCAGGCGTGGCGCTGGGAGCGGAGGACCTGGCGAAGCTGCTCGGCACGGACGGCGTGAACGTCGAGACCACGAGCGAGACGGCGCTGCCGTACCAGCTGTTCACGGTGGCGGCGCCTCAAGGTGCCGGCCCCGGCTCGCAGGTGCGCGTGGACTGGCGCGGGAGCGCGAATGCGAACGCGAAGGTGACCCTCTACGCCCGGACGGTCGACGGCGGGTGGGAAGCGGTCGACCAGGTGCTGACCACGGGCGGCGCGGCGACGGAGTTCACGCTGGAGGCGCTCGTGCCCGTCGACGGACACGTCGCCGACGGCACGCTCACCTTCCTCGTGCAGCACTCGGAGGGCTTCGCGGCGACGGACCTGTCCACGCGCGAGAGCCGGGTGGAGCCCTTCCACGCCGGCGCCACGCCGCGGTCGGAGTACGACTTCACGGTCGCGATCGAGTCCGACACGCAGTACTACAACGAGACCGCCGAGTACTACCCGCATCAGGTCGCGATCCACGAGTTCCTGCGCCAGCAGCGCGAGAACCTCAACCTGCAGTACATGATCCACAACGGCGACATCGTCAACGTCCACACGCAGCCGCACCAGTGGGCCAATGCCGACGCCGCCTATCGGATGCTCGACGAGGCCGGCCTGCCCTACGGCGTGCTCGCGGGCAACCACGACGTGGGCGGGTTCGCCGCGGACTACACCCAGTACTCGCAGTTCTTCGGCGAGGCCCGCTTCGCCGGCAACCCCTGGTACGGCGGCTCGTACAAGGACAACCGCGGCCACTACGACCTCGTGTCGGTGGGAGGCGTGGACTTCCTGTTCCTCTACATGGGCTGGCCGACGCCGAACGACGCCGCGGCCAACACCGAGGACATCGCCTGGATGAACCAGGTCATCCGGCAGCATCCCGAGCGGAAGGTGTGGCTGAACCTCCACGAGTACATGCTGACCACCGGCGGTCTCGGCCCGTTCCCGCAGCGCGTCTTCGACGAGGTGGTGGCGCCGAACCCGAACGTGTTCGCGGTGAGCTCGGGCCACTATCACGACGCCTACACGCGCACCGACGAGTTCGACGACGACGGCGACGGGCTGGCCGACCGCACGGTCTACTCGATGCTGTTCGACTACCAGGGTCTGCCGGAGGGCGGCCAGGGCTACCTGCGCCTGGCCCACTTCGACAACGACGGCGGGCGGATCGTCTTCCGCACCTACTCGCCGTCGCTGCAGGACTTCGACTCCGACGATGCGTCCCTGAACGACCCGCCGGGCATGCAGGAGTTCGAGATCCCGTACGCCGCCGTGGGCATCGCGCCGCAGGCCAAGACCCTCGCGACCGACTCGTTCCGGGCGGAGATCCTGACGGCGAGCGAGATCGGCGCCGTCGCCGGGGCCGCGTCTGGTGAACCGGCGACGGTGACGTGGCGGGGCCTGACCGAGGGCGAGCACGGCTGGTACGTGATCGCGGCGGGACCGCACGGCGGCATCCAGTACTCGCCGGTCCGCTCGTTCACGACGGTTCCGACGCAGACCGACCCGGGCGGGGGCGATCCCGGTGAGGGCGACCCGGGCGAGGGGGACCCGGGCGAGGGGGACCCCGGCGAGGGCGACCCCGGCGAGGGCGATCCGGGTGCGGGCGACCCCGGCGACGGTGAGGCGATCGAGCCGTCCGGGCGCGTGTGGGCCGCTTTCGGATCCGCTCTGGTCCCCGGCGGCCGCATGCAGGTGGAGTTCCGCGGCTTCCAGGCCGGCGAGGAGGTGCGCTTCGTGCTGCACTCCGACCCGACGGCGCTGGGCGAGGTGCTCACCGCGGGCGCAGACGGCACCGTCACCGGGGTCCTGCCGATCCCGGCCGACGCGACGGCCGGCGCGCACCGGCTGGAAGCGATCGGGGCCTCCGGTCTGTCGGTGATGTCCGATCCGTTCACGATCTCCGTCCCCGCCGCCGCGGGGCAGGGCGTGCTGCCCTTCACCGGAGTGGACGTGATGCCGGCGCTGCAGGCAGCGCTCGTCCTGCTCGCGGTCGGCGCCGCCGTCGTGGTCGTCGCCCGTCGCCGGCGGATGGTGCGATAGTCCGACGCCGGCGTCGCTCGGCCCTGCGCCTTCCCCGTGCGGATCCGTCCCACGGGGGAGGCGCAGCCGTATCGTGCCGCCCGGCGAATCGCCGACGCCGGGTCAGGTGTCGAACCCGAGGCTGAGTTTGCGCAGCAGACCCGCGAGGCGGTCGCGGTCCGCCCGCGACAGCGTCGACAGCAGCACGGCCTCTGCGTCGACGAGGCGCGTGATCGCGGCGTCCACGCGGGTCCTGCCGTCGTCGGTGAGGGTCACCAGGACGCTGCGGCCGTCGCCCGGATCCGCTTCGCGGCGCACCAGCCGGCGTCCGACCAGCCGGTCGATGCGGTTCGTCATCGTGCCGCTGGAGACGAGCGTCTGCTGCAGCAGCTGCTTGGGGCTGAGCTGGAAGGGCTCGCCGGCGCGGCGCAGCGCCGACAGCACGTCCCATTCCCAGGGCTCCAGGTCGCTGCGGCGGAACGCCTCGCGCCGCGCACGGTCGAGGTGGCGCGACAGTCGGTCGACCCGCGAGAGCACTCCCAGGGGCGAGAAATCGAGGTCGGGGCGCTGCGCGATCCACGCTTCGACGATGCGGTCGACCTCGTCGCTCTGCTGGGCCATGCACCCATTATCCGGGCGGGTGGCGATGACCGATCATGGCAGACTTGACGGGCGGCCTTCCCGATCGCGGATCGTCGCGGTCCGCCGTGGTGTAATGGCAGCACGACAGCCTTTGGAGCTGTGAGGTCTAGGTTCGAGTCCTGGCGGCGGAGCATGACCGAGACCATCGCCGACACCCGCCTGGCCGTCATCGTGCTCGCCGCGGGACAGGGCACCCGCATGAAGTCCTCGCTGCCGAAGGTGCTGCACCGCATCGGCGGGCGCCCGCTGGTGGGCCACGTGCTCGACACCGCCCTGGCTCTCGAGCCTGAGCGCGTCGTGGTCGTGGTGCGCCATGAGCGCGAGCTCGTCGCGTCGGCGGTCGAGCAGGCCGCGCCGGGCGTCGTGGTCGTCGACCAGGACGAGGTCCCCGGCACCGGCCGCGCGGTCGAGGTCGCCCTCGACGCGCTCGAGGACTTCACCGGCGACGTGCTCGTGCTCAGCGGTGACGTGCCGCTGCTCGAATCCGACACGCTCGGCCGCCTGATCGATGCGCATCGCGCGGGCGCCGCGGCCGCGACGGTGCTCAGCGCGATCGTGGACGACGCGACGGGCTACGGCCGGGTGATCCGCGACGCCGAGGGCGCCGTGGCCCGGATCGTCGAGCAGCGGGACGCCACCGACGAAGAGGCATCCGTCACCGAGATCAACGCCGGCGTCTACGTGTTCCAGGCGTCGGCGCTGCGCCGGCACCTTCCCCTGGTGGGCACCGCCAACGCGCAGGGGGAGAAGTACCTCACCGACGTCGTGGCGCTCCTGCGGGACGCGCGACTGCCCGTGTCGGCCACGCCCGCACCGGATGCCGCCGCCGCCCTGGGCGTGAACGACCGTGTGCAGCTGGCCGAGGCGGCACGCGTGCTGAACGCACGTGTGGTGCGTCGCTGGCAGCTGGAGGGGGCGACGATCCTGGATCCCGCGACGACGTGGATCGACGTCACCGCCACGCTCGCACCGGACGTCACGGTGCTTCCCAACACCCACATCCTGCGGGCGACGGTCGTCGCCGAGGGTGCGACGATCGGACCCGACACGAGCCTGGTGGACTGCGAAGTCGGCGAGAACGCGACGGTCACCCGCACCGACGCGACCCTGGCCGTCATCGGCGCGGGCGCGACCGTGGGTCCCTTCGCCTACCTGCGCCCGGGAACGTACCTGGGTGACAAGGGCAAGATCGGCACGTTCGTCGAGACGAAGAACTCCACGATCGGGGAGCGCAGCAAGGTGCCGCACCTGTCGTACATCGGCGACACCACGATCGGCACCGGCGTCAACCTCGGCGCGGGCGCCATCACGGCGAACTACGACGACCTCACCAAGCACCGCACCGAGATCGGCGACGAGGTGCACACCGGCTCGCACAACGTCTTCGTCGCGCCCGTTAGGATCGGAGACGGAGCGAAGACGGGGGCGGGAGCGGTCATCCGCAAGGATGTGCCCGCCGGTGCCCTCGCTCTCAGCGTCGCCCCCCAGCGCAACGTCGAGGGGTGGGTCGAGAAGAACAGGCCGGGTACCGGCGCGGCAGAGGTCGCGGCGCGGGCCCGCAGCGCACAGAAGGCGGACGATGGCGCGCAAGAACAAGACCGTTGAGCTCGACCGGGCGAATGACATCGCCCCCGGTCTTGTCGCGAAGACGAAGAAGCGCCTGGTCGTCGCGCGCGGCAGCTCCCACCCCGAGCTCGCGGAGGCCGTCGCCGCGCAGCTGGGCACCGAGCTCGTCCCGACGGAGTACCGCACGTTCGCGTCCGGCGAGATCCTGACCCGTTTCGAGGTCTCCATCCGCGGCTGCGATCTGTTCCTCGTGCAGAGCTTCGGGCCTCCGGTGAACGAGTGGATCATGGAGACGCTCATCATGCTCGACGCCGCCAAGCGCGCGTCGGCGAAGCGCATCACCGTGGTCGCGCCGTACTTCCCCTACTCGCGGCAGGACAAGAAGGGCCGCGGTCGCGAGCCGATCAGCGCACGGCTGGTCGCGGACCTGTTCAAGACGGCGGGAGCCGACCGCGTCATGAGCGTGGACCTGCACGCGGCGCAGATCCAGGGCTTCTTCGACGGTCCGGTCGATCACCTCTTCGCCAAGCCGGTGCTGCTGGAGTACTTCCGGCGCACGCTCAGCGCCGACGACCGCGAGCAGCTGACCGTCGTATCGCCCGACACCGGACGCGTGCGCGTGGCCGACACCTGGTCCGACAGCCTCGGCGCACCGCTGGCCATCATCCACAAGCGGCGCGACCCCAACGTCGCCAACCAGGTCACGGTGAACGAGATCGTCGGCAAGGTCGACGGCCGCGTCTGCCTCCTGGTGGACGACATGATCGACACCGGCGGCACGATCGTGAAGGCGGCCGAGGCGCTGAAGGCCAACGGCGCGACCCGCGTCATCGTCGCGGCGACCCACGCCATCTTCAGCGACCCCGCGGCGCAGCGCCTCCAGAGCGAAGCCATCGATCAGGTGGTCGTCACGGACACCGTCCCGATCCCCGAGGCCAAGCGCTTCCCGAACCTGACGATCCTGCCCATCGCTCCGCTGCTGGCACGCGCGATCCACGAGGTCTTCGAGGACGGCTCGGTCACGAGCATGTTCGACGGGGCCGCCTGACCGGCCTCCCGCCCGCAGAGCCCTCGTCGGCGGGGCTCCGAGGTGTTTCATAGGCGCCGCTGCGAGGATGCCTCGTGCACGCACGCGCTGCTCGAGCCTGGAGGTTCACGTGACCCGCACCGCCCTCGTCGCCCGCCCCGTCCGGACCGGCGCCACCCTCGCCGCCGCAGCGGGGATCGCGCTGCTGGCCGGCTGCGCGCCTGCCGCTCCGGACGCCTCCGAGGAGGGGACCGGACCCGGCTCCGACAGCTCGTCCTCGAACGGGTCGACGTCCGGTGCGAGCGGCTCCGCGGCGTACGCCGACGGCACGTACACGGCCGAGGGGTCGTACGCCACGCCCGAGAGCGTGGAGACGATCAGCGTCACCGTGACGCTCGAGGGTGACGTCATCACGGACGTGCAGGTGACCGGCGATCCGCAGAAGCGCGAGTCCGAGCAGTATCAGGGACAGTTCATCGGCGGCATCGCCGACGTCGTGGTCGGTCAGGACATCGATGAGATCCAGGTCAGCCGTGTCGCGGGGTCGTCCCTGACCAGCGGCGGCTTCAACGACGCGATCGAGGCCATCAAGGCCGAAGCCGCCGCGTAGATGATGGGCGCCTCCGACGGTCCGACGCCGCACGCGTGGGCGTTCGAGGCCATCGGCACGGCGTGGGAGATCGTCACGAGCGACGCTCTTCCCTTGCCGGTCCGCGATGCCGTCACGGGGACCATCGCGGCGTTCGACCGGGACTGGTCGCGCTTCCGGCCCGACTCGACGGTGAGCGCGCTCGCCGCGCGCGGCGGGCACGTTCCCGCGCCGCCGGATGCCGGCCCGATGCTCGACGCGTACGCGGAGCTGTCGGAGGCGACCGGCGGCGCCGTGAACCCGCTCGTCGGGGCATCCCTCGAGGCCCTGGGATACGACGCGACGTACTCGCTGCGGGATCGCGGGTCGCGGCCTGCGCCCGAGCGGTGGCGGGATGTCCTCTCATGGCAGGGCGGCTCGCTCACGCTCGCGCAGCCCGCCTCGATCGACGTCGGCGCGATCGGCAAGGGCCGGCTCGTCGACCGGGTCATGGCGGTCGTGGCCGCCGCGATGCCCGGTGACGCCGTCGTCGACGCGGGCGGCGACATCGCCGTCCGCGGCACCCAGCGCATCGGCCTCGAGCACCCGTTCGACCGTCGCCGGGCGATCGGCGTGTGGGAGGTCACCGATGCCGCGCTGTGCGCGTCGGCGACGAACCGGCGCGCGTGGCCGTCGGCGACCGGCGCCGAGGGACTGCACCACGTGCTCGACGCCCGCACGGGCATGCCGGTGCGGACGATCGCCGCGACGTGGGCGGTCGCCGAGGACGCGATGACGGCCGACGCGATCGCCACCGCGCTCTTCTTCGACGGCGGACCGGCCCTGGCCTTCCATCGCCGCGTGGAATGGGTGCGGATGACCACCGACGGACGCGTGGAATGGTCGCCCGGATGCCGCGCCGAGCTGTTCGTCCGACCCGATACCGTGGGATCGTGACCGACTCCCCGGGAGAAGTCCTCGCCGTCGCCCGCGACGACGGGCACCGCTTCAGCAAGCCCACGCGCGAGAGCGTCACGTTGATCGCCGGCTGCGGCGTCGAAGGCGACGGGCAGTCACGAGCCGCTGCGGGCGGTGCGAGGTGACCGGAACACTGACGGCCGTCTGGAACCGCGTCTTCGCGGTGCTCGGCCGCGTCTCGATGTACCGCCTGGTCTACCTCGCCCTTGCCGCGCTCGCCGTCATCGCGTTCGTCCTGTCGCTGCTGGGGCGCGTCGCGCCGGGACCGCTGGAGCTGCTGGCGACCCTCGCGGTGCTCAGCGCCGTGTGCGTCGGCGTGGACGCCGCCGCCCAGCGGCTTCTCGGACTTCCGTGGCGCATCGAGTCCTCGCTCATCACCGCGCACATCCTGCTGTTCGTCCTGCGGCCCACGCTGGTGCCCGCCGGGCTCGCGGGCATCGTCCTCGCCGCAGCCGTGGCATCGCTGTCGAAGTACGTGCTGGCATGGCGGGGCCGCCACATCTTCAACCCGGCGGCCGTCGGGGCGACGGTGCTGACGCTGCTGAGCCTGGCGTGGCCGGAGCTGGGCGCGTCGGCGTGGTGGGTGGGCACGCCCGAACTGGCCGGCCCCGTGCTGGTACTGGGGATCGCGGTGCTGATGCGGACCGAGAAGCTGCGCGTGGCGGCCGTGTTCGTCGTGGTGGCGGTCGGCGTCGCGTTCGTGCGGACGGCGTCGCAGTATCAGGCCGCCGGCATCCAGATCACCGGGTTCGAGATCCTGTGGCCGGTGCTGTGGTCATCGCCCTTCCTGTTCCTCGGGGCGTTCATGCTGTCCGAGCCTCTCACTCTGCCGCCGCGCCGGTGGCAGCAGCTCACGGTCGCCGCCGTCGTCGGCGTCCTGGCCGGCTGGCCGATCCCCGTCGGGGAGATCACCCTCGGACAGGAGCGCGCCCTGCTCATCGGCAACCTCGTCGCCTTCGCGTTCGCCGTGCGCACCGCCGTGCGCCTCACGCTGACCTCTCGCCGCGCGCCGACACCGACGGTGCGTGAGATCACCTTCCACGTGCACGACCGACTGGCGTTCCGGCCCGGGCAGTATCTCGAGCTCGAGGTGCCGCACCGCCATCCCGACGCGCGGGGCACGCGCCGGGAGTTCAGCATCGCCTCGGCGCCGGAGGACCTGCCGCAGCTGAAGGTCGCCTTCAAGGAGGGAGGCAGCAGCAAGCCGCAGAGCTCCTACAAGCGCGCACTCGCGGCGGTGCCCGAGGGCGGGAGGCTCGCGACCACGGGAGTGTGGGGGGACTTCCTGCTCCCCACCCGGTCCACCGCGCCGGTGCTCATGGTGGCGGCCGGCATCGGCGTGACCCCGTTCGTGTCGCAGCTGCGCCATATGCGCCTGACCGGCCAGGAGCGCGACGTCGTCCTGATCTACGTCGCGTCGGATGCCTCGGAGCTGGCGTACCGTGACGAGATCGAGGCATCCGGGGCGCGCGTCATCGTGTTCACGCGGGACGAGCCGGCGGACCTGCCCCCGCACTGGCAGTGGGCGCGCGGCGTGCGCCTGGACGCCGAGGGCCTGCTGCGCGTCGTGCCCGACATCTCGTCGCGTCACGCCTACATCTCCGGTCCCGCCGGCCTCATCGCCGCTCTGGCGCCCGCGCTCGAGCGCGCCCGGTCGATCACGACCGACGCCTTCAGCGGCTACTGACCCTCCTCGCCCGTCTCCGTCCTCGCCCGTCTCCGTCCGCTTCCATCCCGCGAGACAGCATCCGGGCGCCGAGACCGCAGTCGTGCGACTGCCGTCTCGGCGCCCCAGTGCTGTCTCGCGTGCATGCCGCGGGGGTCAGACCGCCGGGTCGAGGGGGCGGGCGGGAAGACGGACCTCGAACGTGGTGTCGCCGGGGGCGCTGTCGACGGTGATGGTGCCGCCGTGGGCCTGGACGATCGCGCGCGCGATCGACAGGCCGAGGCCCGTGCCGCCGGTCTGCCGGGCCCGTGACCGGTCGGCGCGCGCGAAGCGCTCGAACAGCTCGTCCTTGATGCCCGGGTCGATGCCCGGGCCGTCGTCGTGCACGCGCAGGACGGCGCTGCCGCCCTCGCGCGTCACGCTGACGGTCACCGTGGTGCCGGCGGGGGTGTGGGCACGGGCGTTGGCGAGCAGGTTGCCGGCGACCTGATGGAGACGGCCCGCATCTCCGGCGATGAGCACAGGCTCCTCGTCGACGTCGAGCACCCACGCGTGGTCGGGGCCGGCCGCGCGCGCATCGCCGACCGCGTCGATCGCGAGGCGGGTGAGGTCGACGGTGCCGAAGACGAGCTCCTGCCCCTCGTCCAGCCGTGCCAGCAGCAGCAGGTCTTCGACGAGGGACGTCATCCGCAGCGACTGCGCCTGGATGCGCTCGAGGGACGACTCCGCCGTCTCCACGGTCGCCGTGTCGTGGCCGCGCGTGAGCGCGCGCAGCGACAGCTCCGAGTAGCCGCGGATCGACGCCAGCGGAGTGCGCAGCTCGTGGCTGGCATCCGCGACGAACGCACGCATGCGCTCCTCGTTGCGCTGCCGCGCCGTCAGGGAGTCCCCGACGTGGTCGAGAAGGGTGTTGAGCGCCTCGCCGACCCGCCCGACTTCCGTGCGCGGGTCGGCCTGGTGGGCGGGGACGCGTTCGGGGATCGACACCTCGCCCTGCGACAGCGGCATCCTCGAGACCCGCTCGGCGGTGTCGGCGACCGCCCGCAGCGGCGCGAGCCCCGCGCGGATCGTCCACGCCGTCGCTGTGGCGAGGAGGACCAGCCCGCCCGCCGTGAGCAGCCCGATGGTCGTCAGCATCTGCCCCGTCGTGTGCGCGACCTCTGCCCGGGAGATCCCCACGATGGCGACGGAGTTCCCGATGCGGACCCCCTCGACGCCGTAGGTGCCCACACCGTCGATCGACACGACCAGCGGCCCCTGCTGATCCTCGAGGCTGCGCGTGATCTCGCGGATCTGCGCGTCGGTCAGCGCGACGACGTCGGCGGAGGAGTCCGTGACCGCCGCCGTCGGAAGGCTCGGCGGCGTCTCGACGGCCAGCAGGAACCCGGCCTGCTGGGGCCGCTGCTGGAGGATCTCCTCCGCGGTGAACCCCTGCGTGATGAGCGGGCGCATCCACACCGAGGAGAGCGCCGACGTGTGCACCCGCTCGGCGAGCTGCTGCTCGAGCACGCCGGCGAGGATCGCATTGGTGGTGACGGCGACCAGGACGAGGATGAGCGAGGTGATCGACACGACGGTGACGATCAGCCGGCGCTGCAGCGTCCACGGCGGGCCGGCGGATGCTTTGCCCGCGGCATCCGCGCGCGCCGTAGCATCCGGGGCGGGCGCCTGCGGCGCGTCCTCGGGTGTCACTGCGGTGCCTTGATCATGTAGCCGACGCCGCGGACGGTGTGGATCAGGGGCTCCCGCCCCGCGTCGATCTTCTTCCGGAGGTACGAGATGTACAGCTCGACGACGCTCGATCGTCCACCGAAGTCGTAGTTCCAGACCCGGTCGAGGATCTGCGCCTTCGACACGACGCGACGCTGATTGCGCATCAGGTAGCGCAGCAGCTCGAACTCCGTGGCCGTCAGCTCGATCTCCTCGCCGCCCCGCTCCACCTCGTGGCTGTCCTCGTTGAGCGAGAGGTCGCCCACGCGCAGGATCGGCTCCGCGCCGGCGGCGTGCGCCGTCCCGGCGCGTCGCATGAGGCCGCGGAGGCGGGCGACCACCTCCTCGAGGCTGAAGGGCTTCGTCACGTAGTCGTCGCCGCCGGCTGTCAGGCCCGCCACGCGGTCGCCGACGGCATCCTTCGCGGTGAGGAACAGCACCGGCACGTCGTCGCCGGACTGCCGCAGGCGCTGGAGCACCGCCATGCCGTCGAGGTCGGGCATCATGATGTCGAGCACCATGGCGTCGGGGCCGAACTCCCGCGCAGCCTGCAGCGCCTCGAATCCGGAGCCGGCGGTGCGCACGTCCCAGCCCTCCATCCGCAGAGCCATCGAAAGCAGGTCGGTCAGCATCTGCTCGTCGTCGACGACGAGGACGCGGAGAGCCGAGCCGTCGGGGCGGGAGAGTGCGGGCGCAGGGCTGGTCATGCTCTCATTGTCGCGCTCACCCTATGAGTTCCCTATGGCGCCGGCTATGCCGCGGCTGTGAATCGCTTCCGGTGGGCTCGCTCGGCCGCCGTGTTCATAGTCCTCCCATACTCGTCCCTGCACGTTCCCATCGGGGCGGCTCCTACCGTCTCGACAGCCGGCATCCGATCCGGCGGGAGGAGACACATGTACGGACGGTATCTGCGGCAGGAACTGCTCGGCCGCAAGAAGCAGACGATCATCGTGGCGGCCGGGCTGGCGATCGCCATCGCGCTCGTGATGGTGGTGAACGCGCTCGCCGCCGGTGTGCGCGACGCGCAGTCCGAGGCCCTGGACTCGGTGTACGGCGTCGGCACGGACCTCACCGTCACCGGCGCGACGGCGGCGCCGGGCGAGGGCCGGATGCAGCGTTTCGAGTTCGGCGAGGACAGCGGCCAGGCAGGTGAGGACGGGACGACGGAACTCAGCCAGTCGCGCCTGGTCACCGAGCCGATGCGCGCGACCCTCGACGCCGGCGTGCTCGAGACGGTGACGGACATCGACGGGGTGGCCGCAGCCTCGGCCGCCCTCAGCCTGACGAACATGACGTTCTCGGGCAAACTGCCGCAGCGGCCCGCCGACGGAGACGACCAGGTCACATCCGACCAGGCGCCGCCGAGCGCCGACGCCGGGCAGGGCGGCTTCGGCGGCGGCTCGTTCGGGGTCGACTCCTTCACCGTGCTCGGAATCGATCCGTCCGGTGCCGACGTGGGCCCTCTCTCGGCGGTCGAGATCACGCAGGGCAGGGCGGTGGAGGCCTCGGACGCGGGCGAGCACGTCGCCGTGCTGGATGCGACCTACGCGTCGGGTGCGGAGCTGACGGTCGGAGACGCGCTCGACATCGGCGGCGAGCAGTTCGAGGTCGTCGGCATCGCCGCATCGACGTCCGACGCGGCCGACACGGCATCGAACGTCTACATCCCCCTCGATGTGGCGCAGACGCTGTCGGGTGCCGGAGATGTCGTCTCGACCGTGTACGTCCGGGCGTCGTCGTCCGACGCCATCGCCGAGGTGCAGGCGGACCTGGAGGAGGCGCTGCCCGACGCGACGGTGAGCTCGCAGTCCGAGCTCGCCTCGACGGTGTCGGGATCCCTCGCCAGCGCGTCTTCGCTCATCACGAACCTCGGCACGTGGCTCTCGCTTGTCGTGCTGGCGGTCGCCCTCGGGCTCGCGGTCCTCTTCACCATCTCGGGCATCTCCCGTCGCACGAGGGAGTTCGGCACGCTCAAAGCCATCGGCTGGTCGAACGGCCGCGTCGTCGGGCAGGTGGCCGGGGAGTCGGCCGTGCAGGGGCTCCTCGGTGGCGCCGTCGGACTCGTGCTCGGCTTCGGCGGCATCCTCGCGATCAACCTTCTGGCGCCGACGATCTCCAGCGCGCCCTTGGCCGACGTCCTCGGCCCCGGTCAGGGCGGCCCGGCGGGCGGTGCCGCGCCCGGGGGAGGAGGACTGGCCGACGTCCTGTCCCCGCAGGGTGCGAGCGAGATCGTGCTGCACGCGCCGGTCACGCCGTGGGTCGTCGTCGCCGCCGTCGGGATCGCGATCCTCGGCGGCCTGGTGGCCGGCGCGTTCGGCGGCTGGCGCGCCGCCCGCCTCAGCCCCGCCGAGGCGCTGCGAGCGGTCGGATGACAGGCGTCACGCCCACGCCGCAGCGGGATGCCGTATCCCGCACCACGACGAAAGGACAGACTATGACCCTCACCGACACCGGCTTCGAAGCGGAGCCGGATGCCGCGCCCGCAGTGCTCTTCCGACTGGCGGGCGTGACCCGCACGTACACCGGTAAGGGGCGTGCCGTGACGGCGCTGGACGGCGTCGACCTCGACATCCACGAAGGCGACTTCGTGACCATCCAGGGCCCGACCGGCGGCGGCAAGTCCACGCTGCTGCAGCTGCTCGGGGCGCTCGACCGGCCGACCAGCGGTTCGGTCGCACTCGGCGACATCGACATCGCGACGGCGGGCGGCGCCGCGCTGAGCCGGATCCGCGCCCATGAGATCGGCTTCGTGTTCCAGGGCTTCAACCTCATCCCGACGCTCACCGCGCACGAGAACGTCGACATGGCGCTCGAGCCGCTGCGGCTTGCCGCTGACGAGCGCGCCGCGCGCGTGCGCGAGGCGCTGGCCCACGTGGGTCTGGCCGACCGCGCTGGCCACCGTCCGGGGGAGCTGTCCGGCGGTCAGCAGCAGCGGGTGGCCATCGCGCGGGCGATCGTCAAGCGGCCGCGTGTGCTGCTGGCAGACGAGCCCACCGGCAATCTGGATGAGAGCATGCGCGACGACATCCTCGACCTGCTGCAGGCGCTCAACGACGAGGGGCTCACCCTGATCGTGGTCACGCACGACTCCGCGGTCGCCCGCCGCGCCCGTCGCCGTCTGCGACTGGAGAAGGGAGCGGTGCGGGACATCACCCGCTGATGGTCACCCGGCGCTGCGGGCGTGGGCCGCGATGCGATCGAACAGCGCATCGCGGTCCGCGTCCACGCGCTGCTGGTCCGGGTGGGCGTCGTAGTGGGCGAGGATCCGCCGTGCACCCTCGTCGAAGGTGATGGTCGTGCGGAAGTCGGGCACGAGCGCGGTCACCTTCGAGACATCGAACAGCATCGAGTGGGCCTTGTCGCCGATGAGCGTGGGCCCGAGGTCCGGCGCCAAGGCGGCGATGGTCTCCGAGGCGACGTGGACGAACTCCGGCGCCGCGACGCCGGCCGCGTCCGCGAGCCACCCGTAGATCTGGTTCCACGTGGGCGCGTGGCTGCCGGTGATGGTGAAGGCGTCGCCGATCGCGGCGGGATTGGCCACGAGCCCGGTGAAGGCGACCGCGAAGTCGTCGCTGTGGGTGATGGTCCACAGGCTCGTGCCGTCGCCGTGGATCACGACGGGCCTGCCCGCCCGCATGCGGGCGATGTCGGTCCACCCGCCGAGCGTGGGCAGCATCCGCTCGTCGTACGTGTGGGAGGGGCGGATGATCGTCACCGGGAGCCCGCGCTCGCGGTGGGCCGCCACCAGCAGGTCCTCGCACGCGATCTTGTCGCGGGAGTAGCGCCAGAACGGGTTGCGCAGCGGCGTCGACTCCGTCACGGGGAGCCGGCGCGGGGGCTTTTCATAGGCCGAGGCGGAGCTGATGAAGACGTACTGCCCGGTGCGGCCTTCGAACAGCTCCAGATCCGCCGCGACCTGATCGGGGGTGAACGCCAGGAACTGCGCCACGACGTCGAACGCGGCATCCGCGAGCGCGTCGCGCACAGCGTCGCGATCGTGCACATCGGCCTCGATCCGCCGCACCCCATCGGGGAGCGGGCGCCGGCCGGTGCCGCGATTGAGCACGGTGACGTCGTGTCCCACGGCGACGGACCTGCGCACGCAGGCCGCGCTGATCGTGCCGGTGCCGCCGATGTACAGGATGCTCGTCACGACGACGAGCCTACGGGCACGTCTGGGCCCTGTCGTCTGTCCGCCGCCGTCGCTAGTGTGACGCGCATGACACTCGACGAGCTCTCCACCGCCACCGGCGGTACCGTCATCCGTCCCGGCGATCCCGACTGGGACGCCGCCCGCCGCTTCCACTCCGGCATCGGCGAGCCCGCCGCCGTGATCCGCGTCTCCTCGGTCGACGACGTCCGTGGCGCCCTCCGCTACGCCGCGGCCGAGCGGCTGGAGATCCTGGTTCGCAGCGGCGGTCACAGCGCCTGGGGCACCCTTCCCGGCGGCCTCACCATCGACATCTCGGCCCTCGCCGACGTGACCGTCGACGGCACGCGGGTGCGCGTCGGCGGCGGCGCGCACTGGGGCGACGTGGCGCGCACCCTCGCCCGGCACGGCCTGGGCATCAGCTCCGGCGACACCGCGTCGGTCGGCGTCGGGGGCCTCACCCTGGGCGGGGGCATCGGCTGGATGGTGCGCGCATGGGGACTGGCAGCTGACCAGCTCGTCGGCGCGCAGGTGGTCACCGCGCGCGGCGAGGTGGTGGAGGTCTCCGAGTCCTCGCATCCCGACCTGCTGTGGGCGCTGCGCGGCGGCGGCGGCAACTTCGGGGTCGTCACGCGCTTCGACTTCGAGGCACACCCCCTCGACGGGGTCGTGTTCGCGACGCTCGGCATCGACGGCGACGTGCGGACCGCGCTGCGGATGGTGCGCGACGTCCTCGCCGCCGCCCCGCGCGAGCTGACCGTCACCTACATGGACGTGCCAGCCATGGACCCCAGTGCGCCCGCCGGCGCATCCCTCACCGCGGTGTGGATCGGAACCGACGAGCAGGCCGCGCGCACCGCCCTGGCGCCGCTGCTGGATGCCCCCGGCATCAGCGTGCGGGAACTGGGGGTCAAGAGCTATCCGGACGTCCTGCTCGAGGTGCCGGAGTTCGATCCCGAGCAGCCGATGCCGGGGTTCGTGGGCGGGAACACGCTGCTTCACGACCTCGATGAGGGCACGATCGACGCGCTGGTGTCCTTCCACGAGCAGAACCCGGCCTCGGTGCTCTTCCTGCGCTCGCTGGGCGGCGCGTTCGGTGACGTCGCCCAGGACGCCACGCCCTTCCCCGCGCGCGACGCGACGTGGTTCGCGATGGCAGGTGCGTTCGACATCCCCGGCATGCTCGACGACGCCCGGCGCGCCGACATCCTGGCTGCGTGGGACGCCATCGAGGCCCGCGGCGCGGGCGTGTACGGCAACTTCACCACGTCGACGGATCGCTCGTGGGTCCAGCGCATGTACCCGCCCGAGACGATGGCGCGGCTGGCGGCGGTCAAGCGGGAGTGGGATCCGGCGAACCTCTTCTGCCGGAACCACAACGTCGTGCCCGCCTGACACGAGGAGGGCGGGCTCCCCGGGGGAGCCCGCCCTCCGCGCATGCGGGTCGGCGTCGCGCGCCGTCCCGTCAGTGGGTGTCTTCGGCCTCGACCTCGGTGCGGTCGCCGGACCACAGCGTGTGGAAGGTGCCGTCCTTGTCGATGCGGCGGTAGGTGTGGGCGCCGAAGAAGTCGCGCTGACCCTGGATGAGGGCGGCGGGGAGCCGCTCGGCGCGGAGGCCGTCGTAGTAGGCCAGCGAGGAGGAGAACGCCGGTGCCGGGATGCCGGCGGTCGCGGCCGTCGAGACGATCCGGCGCCAGGCGTCCTGGGCGCGGCCGAGGGCGTCGACGAAGTAGGGCGCGGTCAGCAGCACGGGCAGGTCGGGCGTCTGCGCGTACGCGTCGGTGATGCGGTTGAGGAACTGCGCGCGGATGATGCACCCGCCGCGCCAGATCTTCGCGACCTGGCCGAGGTCGATGTTCCAGCCGTACTCGGCCGCGCCGGCGCGGATCTCGTCGAAGCCCTGGCTGTAGGCGACGATCTTCGACGCGTACAGCGCCAGGCGCACGTCCTCGATGAACGCGTCGACATCCTCGACCTGCAGCGCCTCCACCGGGCCGGGCAGGTCGCGGGAGACCGCGCGCTGCTCGGGGTGCGACGACAGCGACCGGGCGAAGGTGGCCTCGGCGATGCCGGACACCGGGACGCCCAGCGACAGCGCGGTCTGCACCGTCCACGCGCCGGTGCCCTTGGCGCCGGCCTGGTCGACGATGACGTCCACGAGCGGCCGCCCGGTGGCGGCGTCGGTCTGGCGCAGCACCTCGGCCGTGATCTCGATGAGGTACGACTCCAGCTCGCCGCGGTTCCACTCGGCGAACACCTCGGCGATCTCGGCCGGGCTCTTGCCGGTGCCGCGGCGGATGAGGTCGTACGCCTCGGCGATCAGCTGCATGTCGGCGTACTCGATGCCGTTGTGCACCATCTTCACGAAGTGCCCGGCGCCGTCGTGGCCGACGTGCGTCACGCACGGCTCGCCCTCGGCGACTGCCGCGATGGACTTCAGGATCGGCCCGAGGGTGATCCAGGACTCGTCCGAGCCGCCGGGCATGAGCGACGGCCCGAGGAGGGCGCCCTCCTCGCCGCCGGAGACGCCCATGCCGACGAAGTTGATGCCGGTCTCGCGGACCGCCTTCTCGCGCCGGATGGTGTCGCTGAACAGGGCGTTGCCGCCGTCGACGATGATGTCGCCCGGCTCGAAGACCTGCACCAGCGCATCGATGACCGCATCCGTCGCCGGTCCCGCCTTGACCATGATCACGGCGGTGCGCGGCTTCTGCAGCGACGCGGCGAACTCCTCGTACGAGTACGCCGGCACGAACTCCGCCTCGGGGTGCTCGGCGAGCACGGCGTCGGTCTTGACGCGGCTGCGGTTGAAGATCGCCACGGTGTTGCCCTCACGGCTGGCGAGGTTGCGGGCGAGGTTGGAGCCCATCACGGCCAGGCCGACCACGCCGATGTTCGCCGTCGCCGTCACCGGGGCAGCAGGTCCCTGCGGCTCGGGCGTGGGACGAGCCACGTCCTCCGGTGCCGGGGCCCCCTCGTGAGCGATCGCCGCTTCGTCAGGCGCCTGGTCCTGATCGGTCGAGATGTTCGTTCGGGCCTGATCGCCGTGCAGCGAAAGATCGTTCGAGGACACACGCTCTCCTGGATTCGTCGGGGGTCGTTCTCAGCCTAGAGTCTGGCGTTCGGGTGTTACGTCGCGCGTCAGCGGGCGACGCGCGCCGCCGCGGTGTCGGCGCCCGCCGAGCGGGGCCGCAGGCGCGCAGCGAGGGCGACCGCCTCGCCGGTGGCAGCCGTGACCTCCGACCACGCGCCGCGCGCGATCGCCGACGCCGGCAGCATCCACGAGCCGCCGACGGCGACCACCTGCGGGATCGCGAGGTAGTCGGCGAGGTTGGCCGGTCCGACGCCGCCGGTCGGGAGGAACGTCACATCGCCGAACGGCGCGGCGAGCGCCCGGATGGCGGCAGCGCCGCCGGAGGTCTGCGCCGGGAAGAACTTGACGGTCGACAGCCCCAGCTCCAGCACCGTCTGGATCTCGGACGCGGTGACGGCACCCGGGAGCACGGGCACGCCGTGCTCGAGGGCGCGCTCGATCACGGCGCGCGAGGTGCCCGGCGACACGATGTACTGCGCGCCGGCGGTCACCGCATCGTCCACCTGCTTCGACGTGGTGACAGTCCCGGCGCCCAGCAGGATGTCGCCGCGTTCGGCGATGCGGGCGATGGCGTCGCGAGCGGCGGGGGTGCGGAAGGTCACCTCGGCGACGGGCAGGCCGCCCGATGCGAGGGCGTCGGCGATGGCCGCTCCCTCCTGTGCCGAGTCCGCGACGACGACCGGAACGATCGCGGCCAGTGAGATGCGCTCGAGAATGCTCATATCCGCCTTCGGGGGTGGGACGCTGAGGGAAAAGATCATATCATTTGGAGCGCAGGCTCCACGGTCTGTGAACCACCGACGACGGACACCGACATGATCATTCTCGCCCTGGAATCCAGCACGACATCGGCCAAGACGCTGCTGTTCGACACCGACAGCGGAAGCGTGGCCGTGCGGAGCCGACGGTTCGAGGTGCCCGGGCCCGACTCGTCGGTGCGCGACCCCGACGCGATCTACACGCAGACGATGGCCCTCGGCCGCGAGAGCGCGGCCGGGCAGCCGGTGGACATGATCGTCCTCAGCGGCACCTGGCATGGCTTGACGCTGATGGACCGCGACCTGCGGGCGGTCACGCCGGTGCGCGAGTGGCCGGACACGAGCGCCCAGGACCTCTCGGCGCGCGAGCGGACGGATCACGAGTTCACGTGGTGGTTCTACGAGCGCACGGGGTGCATGGTCAACGCGATCTATCCGGCGTTCAAGGCCATGTACCTCAAGGAGCAGGGCCTGTCCCTGGACGGGCTGACCGCGATGGACCAGCCGTCCCTCAACTTCGCGCGACTGACCGGCGAGGTCGCGACCACCCCGTCCCTGGCTTCGGGCACGGGACTGCTCGCCGCCGACACGCTCACGTGGGATGCCGACGTCCGTGCCCGCCTGGGACTGACCGAGCTCGGGCTGCCGGAGCTGCGCGAGAGCACCGCGACGGCGCCGCTGTCACCCGAGGCCGCCGTCCTGCTCGGTCTGAAGGCGGGCATCCCCGTGCTGATGCCCGGCCCGGACGGCGGGCTCAGCCAGGTCGGGGACCTCGCCACCGAGCCGGGCGACATGACCTTCTCGATGGGCACGAGCGGGGCCCTCCGGGTCGCGACGCGCCATCCCGCGTTCTCGCCCGCTCTCAGCACCTGGTCGTACCGGTCGCCGCTGGGAGCGCTCAGCGGCGCAGCCACCTCCGGGTGCGGCAACTGCGTCGACTGGGCGCGCGAGCGCCTGTTCGGACTGAGCACGGACTACTCCGAGATCGAGCCGCTGCTGTCGGCGGACCGGGACGACCTTCCCGTCTTCCTGCCGTTCCTCTTCGGCGAGCGCAGCCCGGGCTGGCAGGACCAGCGACGTGGTGGTCTGGTCGAGCTTCAGCCCCACCACGGCCGTGCCGACATGTACCAGGCGGTGCTCGAGGGCATCGTCTTCTCGTTGTACCACTGCTTCAAGGAGCTGACCGCCCTCAACGGGATGCCCCGGCGCATCATCCTCTCCGGCGGCGTCCTGTCCTCGCCTTTCTGGACCCAGCTGACGGCCGACGTGTTCGGTCAGGAGATGGAGGTGTCGCCGCTGCAGCACAGCTCGGTGACCGGCGCCGTCCGCATGGGCCTCATCGCCGCGGGTCTGCCCGCGCAGCACCCCGCGTTCGACGGCCGCCGGCCGCGCCGAATCCAGCCCCGCCTCGAGCGCCGGGAGCAGTACGACGCCGGGTTCGCCCGGTATCTCGACCACTACTCGCAGACACGCCCCGGAACGGAGGCCGCCCGATGAAGGTGCTCGTCACGCCCACCTCCCTGTGCCGCAACCCCGACGCGCCGGTGCTCGACGCGCTGCGGGAAGCGGTCGACGAGGTCGTGTTCAACCCGTTCGGCCGGCCCATGACCGAGGATGAGCTGATCGCAGTCCTCCCCGGCGTCGACGGCGTGCTCGCCGGCGTGGACGACTTCGGTGCGCGGGCGCTGCGCGCCGCCGACACGCTGCGCGTCGTGGCCCGCTACGGGGTCGGCGTCGACAACGTCGACCTCGCCGTGGCGGCCGAGCGCGGCATCGTGGTGACCCGCGCGCCGGGGGCGAACGCCCTCGCGGTGGCGGAGCTTGCCATCGGTCTGGCATTCGCCGTGGCACGCGGCATCCCGCTGCTGGACGCCGGGGTGCGAGCGGGGGAGTGGCCACGGCGCGAGGGCCGGGAGCTCACCGGAGGCGTGATGGGGGTCGTCGGATTCGGCGCCATCGGCCGGCTCGTCGCCGAGCGCGCGCGAGGCATCGGCATGGCGGTCGTCGCGTACGATCCGATGCTGCCGGACGACGCGTTCGAGGCGGCCGGCGTGGAGCGGTGCGAGCTGGACGACCTGTGCCGGCGCAGCGACGTGGTGAGTCTGCACGTTCCGCTGACCCCGCAGACGCGCCACCTCATCGACGAGCGACGTCTGGATCTCCTGCCCGACCGCGCCATCGTCGTCAACACCGCGCGCGGGGGCCTGATCGACGAGGACGCCGCGCGTCGCGCGCTGGACGAGGGCCGGCTCTTCGGCGTCGCGCTCGACGCCTACGAGACCGAGCCGCCGTCGGCGTCGCCGCTGGTGGGGCATCCCCACGTGGTCTCCACGCCGCACAGCGGTGCGCACACCTCCGAGGCCGTCGCCCGTGTCGCCGCGCAGTCCATCGCGGACCTGCTCACGGTGCTCGGCGGCGGCGTGTCGGCGAACGCCGTCAGGGCGACTGCCTGACCTCGGCCAGCACCGCGTCGACGTAGCGCCGCGTGTGATGCTCCGCGGCCTGCGCGTCGCCGCGGGCGATCGCCGCGGCGGTCTGCACGTGATTGTGCAGCGCCTCGCTGTCGGGGACGGGCGGGGTGAGACCGACGCGGGACCGGCCGGCGATGACGGCGGCGATCGCCTGCTTCGTCGCCGCCAGCATCAGGTTGCCGCTCGCGTCCAGGATGAGGTCGTGGAACGCGATGTCGGCGGCGAGGTACTCCTCGGAGTCGCCACGGCCGTCGTGTCCCAGCTGCTCGAGGAGCGTCGCGAGCCGCATGATCTCGGCCCTCTGCACGTCGCTCGCGCGCACGGCGCTGAGCCGGGCGGCGACCGGCTCGATCGCGGCACGCAGCTCGGTCACCACCACGAGCTGCTGTGCGCGGCGAGGACCCGCCAGCTGCCAGCCGATCAGACGCGTGTCCAGCGCGCTCCACGACGTCATCGGCTGCACCGTCACGCCCACCCGGCGCCGGGATGCCAGCATCCCCATCGCCTCGAGCACCCGGACGGCCTCGCGGATCACGGTCCGCGAGACGCGATAGTCCGTCTCGAGCCCCGCGAGCGTCAGCACGGTGCCCGGCGCGAGCGCGCCGGAGGCGATCCGGACGCCGAGATCGTCCAGCACCGAGTCGTGCGATGCCTGTGCCACGGCCCACTCCTGACAAATACGATGTTCTGTTAGTAAAGATACGATCTTTGTGCTTAGATCGCTATGGCCTGCGCGGGGAGACCCGCCGAGCCGCTCGCATAGTACACGCGGAGCACCGGCGAGAACGCCGGTGCGCTCCGGAACGTCAATGGAGAAACGCCGATGGAAGATTGGACCCAGACCCTGGGGACCGCACCGCTTCTGCTCATCGCAGCAGGAGCGATCGCACTCATCCTGCTGCTGATCATCGTCTTCAAGGTCCACGCCTTCCTGACGCTGATCATCGTGTCGCTGCTGACGGCGATCGCCGCGCAGATCCCGGTGGGGGTGATCGCCAAGACCCTGACGGATGGACTGGGCGCCACCCTGGGCACCGTCGCGCTGCTGGTGGCGCTCGGGGCCATGCTGGGCCGACTGATCGAGCACTCCGGCGGCGCGAAGGCGCTGGCGGACAAGTTCGTCGACATCTTCGGCGAGAAGCGCGCGCCGTTCGCCCTCGGCATCGCCTCGCTGATCCTCGGCTTCCCGATGTTCTTCGACGCGGGCCTGGTCATGATGCTGCCCATCGTCTTCGCCGTGGCCCGTCGCGTGTCCAAGGGGAACGTGCTTCTCTTCGGCATCCCGGCCGCCGCCGCCTTCTCGGTGATGCACGTGTTCCTGCCGCCGCACCCGGGTCCCGTCACGGCGACCGAGCTGTACGGCGCGAACCTCGGCATCGTGCTGCTGGTGGGCCTGCTGATCGCCTTCCCCGTCTGGTACGTGTCCGGCTACCTGTGGGGCAGGTTCATCGCCGCGCGTCTGCCCCTTCCGGTGCCCACCCTCTTCGGCGAGATCGACGAGGACCAGCCGGTCAACCCGCCGAAGCCGCGCACGGTCATCCTGCTGCTGCTCCTGCCGATGTTCCTCATCTTCCTCAACACCGGGCTGACGACCCTCTCGACGATCGGCGCGGTGTCGGCCGACGCGCTCTGGGTGCAGCTGCTCGTGCTGCTGGGCAACTCGCCGGTGGCCCTCCTGATCACCGTGCTCGTGGCGATGTTCGTCCTCGGCACCCGCCGCGGCGAGAACGGCACGGCGCTGGAGAAGCTCGTCGACTCGGCGCTGGGCCCCGTGGCCTCGGTCATCCTCATCACCGGCGCCGGCGGCATGTTCGGTGCGGTCCTGCGCGCCTCGGGCATCGGCGACGCCCTCGCCGACACCCTCGGCGCGATGGGACTGCCGGTCATCGTGGCGGCGTACATCATCGCGGTCGTCATCCGCCTCGCGCAGGGCTCCGCCACGGTCGCCCTCGTGACCGCCGCCGGTCTCGCGGCGCCCGCCGTCATCGCCGGCGACTTCAACCCGGTCCAGGTCGCGGCGATCACGCTCGCCACCGCCGCGGGCTCGGTGTTCGCCGGTCACGTCAACGACTCCGGCTTCTGGCTCGTCGGCCGGCTCATGGGCATGGACGTCAAGACGACGCTGAAGACGTGGACCGTGCAGCAGACCATCGAGTCGGTGCTGGCGTTCGGTCTCGTGCTGATCGTCTTCGCCGTCGGCTCGCTGTTCTGATCCACCGGCCTCTTCCATCCACCGTCACCTGGAGATCCCTCTCATGACCGACCTCTTCGACGTCTCCGACCGCCTCGCCCTCGTCACCGGCTCCACCCGCGGGCTCGGGCGCTCCCTCGCTCTGGGCCTGGCCCGTGCGGGAGCGCGCGTCATCGTGCACGGCCGGGACGCGGCGGCGGCGGAGGCGACGGCGGCGGAGGCGGCGGAGCTCTCGGGTCGACCCGCCGCATCGGTCTCGTTCGACGTGACCGATGCGGCGGCGGTGGAGGCCGGCGTCGCCGACCTCGTCGCCCGCTTCGGTGTGCCGGACATCCTCGTGAACAACGCCGGGGTGCAGCGCCGGGCGCCGATCGCGGAGTTCTCGGTCGCCGACTGGGACAACATCATCGCCGCGAACCTCAGCGGCGCCTTCTACGTGTCCCGCTTCGTCGCTCCGGGGATGATCGAGCGCGGCTCGGGCAAGATCGTCAACATCGCCTCGGTCCAGTCGCTGCTGGCGCGCCAGACGATCGCGCCGTACTCGGCGTCCAAGGGCGGCATCGCGCAGCTGACCAAGGGCATGGCGGCGGACCTTGCCCGCCACGGCATCCAGGTCAACGCGCTGTCGCCGGGCTACTTCGCCACCGAGATGAACCGCGACCTCGTCGAGGACGAGGCCTTCACCTCGTGGCTCGTCCAGCGCACCCCGGCGCAGCGCTGGGGCCACTTCTCCGAGCTCGACGGCGCCCTGCGCTTCCTCGTCTCGGATGCCTCGAGCTTCGTCTCGGGCCAGAACCTCTTCGTCGACGGCGGCATGACCGCCGTCGTGTGACCCGCGCCTTCAGGAGAGCAGCATGCGCGCAGCATTCATCGACGGTCCCCGATCCATCCGCGTGGAGGACGTCCCCGTTCCCGAGCCCACCAGCGACCAGGTGCGCATCCGCATCGACTACGTCGGCATCTGCGGCTCGGACCTGCACTACTACTTCGAAGGCGCCAACGGCGCGTTCGTGGTGCGGGAGCCGCTGAGCCCCGGGCACGAGGTGTCCGGGCGCGTCGACTTCGATCCCGCCGGGGAGTGGGAGCCCGGGACGCCGGTCACCGTCCACCCCGCGACCTTCGGTCAGCCGCACCCCGACTTCCCCGACGACCCGCATCTGTGGCCGGGCGGGGCGTACCTCGGCAGCGCGTCGACGTGGCCGCACACGCAGGGGGCCCTCGTCGAGCACCTCCTGGTCGATCGCGCCATGGTCCGCCCGCTGCCAGCGTCCCTTCCGGTGCGGCGGGCCGTGCTCGCCGAACCGCTCGCGGTCGCGCTGCACGGTCTGTCCAAGGCCGGCGACGTCCGTGGGCGTCGTGTGCTGGTGACGGGGTCCGGGCCCATCGGACTCCTCGCCGTCGCCGCGGCGCGGATCGCCGGCGCCGCTGAGATCACGGCGACCGACGTCCTGGCCGAGCCGCTCGAACGCGCCGCGGCCCTCGGCGCCGCGCACACGATCGACGTCACCCGCGATCAGGTGCCCGACAGCGCGTACGACGTCGTGCTGGAGTGCTCCGGGGCGGCGGCGTCGATCTCGACCGCGCTCAGGGCGGCGCGGCAGGCGGGGACGGTCGTGCAGGTGGGCATGGTGCCCGACGAAGCGCGTCCGATCAACATCGCGCCCTTCATCTCGAAGGAGCTGCGCTGGTACGGCACCTTCCGGTTCAAGGACGAGATCGATCAGGCGATCGTGCTGCTGGACGAGAATCCCGAGATCGAGCGGGTGGTCACCCACGAGGCATCCGCCGACGACCTCGAAGCGGCCTTCGCTCTCGCGAAGGACTCGCGCGCCTCGGGCAAGGTCATCGTCGCCGTGTGGCCGGAAGAGCGAACCGGCCCGGACGCCGGTCAGTCCTTGTAGTACGCCTGGCGGCCCAGTCCCCAGAACGCCAGCATCGTCCCGATCCAGCCGACGGCGGTGATGCCGCCGATCAGCCACAGCAGCGCGTGCGACCAGAAGCCGTGCTCGAACTCCATCGGGTCCTCCGTCGTGTCTCGGGTTCGTTCTCATCGTACCGGGCGCGCTGGTAGACTCGGAGCGAACTTCGGCGAGGGATGCCTCGCGCCCGGCGTACGCGGCGGGCTGCGGCATCCGTGATCGACGCGGTGATGCAGGCCTGGCGGCTTTCCTCACGCACGCGCGTTCGAGTCGAGAACAGACCCCCCATACCAGGCCCGCCACCGAGCGAGCCTCCGATCGAACGGGCCAGCGGCCCGCAAGGAGCAACCATGTCGACCGAGCTTGACACCCGAGTCCAGGCCGAGATCCGCGAGAACTTCGGCAAGGGCTTCGCCCGCCGCCTCCGCGCAGCCGGCAAGATCCCCGCCGTCATCTACGGTCACGGCACCGACCCCGTCCACGTCGCGCTCCCCGGCCACCAGGTGTCGCTGCTGGTCCGCCGCGCCAACGCGCTGCTCGAGCTCGACATCGCCGGCACGCAGCACCTGACCCTCGTCAAGGACGTGCAGAAGGACCCGGTGCACCAGATCATCGAGCACATCGACCTGCTCGTGGTGCAGCGGGGCGAGAAGCTCCAGGTGGAGGTGCCCGTCGTCGTCGTCGGCGAGCCCGTCTCGGGCACGATCGCCACGCTCGACGCGCAGACCATCGCGCTCGAGGTCGAGGCCACGGACATCCCCGAGCACATCGAGGTCGACGTCGAGGGTCTCGAGGACGGCACGCACATCACCGCCGCCGAGCTGAAGCTGCCCCGCGGCGCTTCGCTGGCCGCGGACCCCGAGCTCCTCGTGGTCGCCGTCTCGGTTCCGGCCGCCACCCTCGCCGCGGAGGACGAGATCGCCGCGGCCGACGCCGAGGTCGCCGCCGAGCAGTCCGGAGAGGCTGCCGGAGAGTAAGCCACAGCTGTGAGCGAGGGGGTGCGGATGCCGCGCCCCCTCGCCGCGTTGTGAGGGGGCGCGCCGCGGGGCACGCGCGCGCAGAACAGGATGGACTCATGGCACAGACGTGGCTGATCGTCGGGCTGGGCAATCCCGGACCGCGCTACGAGCTGACCCGCCACAACGTCGGGCAGCTGGTCGTGGATGAGCTGGCGGCGCGGCGGGGCGAGGCATTCCGAGCGCACAAGGCCAACGCGCGTGTGGCGGAGACGTGGCTGCGTCCGGGCGGCGCCAAGCTCGTCCTCGCCAAGCCGAACACCTTCATGAACGTCTCCGGCGGGCCGGTCGCCGGACTGACGAGGTTCTACGGCATCGCTCCCGAGCATGTCGTCGTCGTGCACGACGAGCTCGACATCCCCTTCGACACCATCAAGCTCAAGGCCGGCGGCGGACACGGCGGGCACAACGGCGTGCGGGATGTGGCCAAGGCTCTGGATTCCACGGCGTTCGCCCGTGTGCGCGTGGGGATCGGACGCCCGAACGGCCGCCAGGATCCGGCGGACTGGGTGCTCGACCCGTTCGGGCCCGCCGAGCGCAAGAACCTGCCGATCCTCGTCGGCGACGCGGCGGACGCCGTCGAGCTCCTCGTCGAGGAAGGCCTCGTCACCGCTCAGCAGAAGCATCACGCCCCGCGGGTCTGAATCCCGCGAGGTCGTCGCTCGTCGCCGCGATCGGGCGGCGGTCGGCGCGGACGTCGACCCGTCAGGCGGTGACGCCGTTGCCCGAGGCGAACCCGGCGGTGACCAGCGCCTGGACCACGACGGCGAATGCGACGGGGCCGAGCGCCGAGATGACGACGGCCGCGATGCCCGGTCCTCTTCCCCGCGCGGTCGCGATCGCGACGATGCCCTGCACGAATGCCCAGACGCCCAGGACCGTGCCCATCCAGAAGGACACCTCGGCCAGGAGCACCCAGTCCCGCACCGGGGTGAGGATCGACCAGTCGAAGTCCGCTGCGAACGGCCGCACTGCCATCTCGCGTCCTGCGCCGAGCCCGATGTTGAACGCCGCGAGCGCGCCCATCAGCGCCGCGCCGACGGTGGCGGCGAGTGCCAGGATGAGCGCCACGCGACCGGTGACAGGCGGGCGCGGCGCCGCCGCACCTCCGAGCGGTCCCGTCGGAGATCCGGCGACCGGGCCGTATCCGGCGGGCACCGGGTACCCGGCCGGCGGGGCGTACGCGCGCTGCTGCGGGAAGCCGCCGGGCGGCGCGAAGCCGCCGGGCGGAACGGGCGTCGTCGACGGTCCGTGGCCGGCCGGGGGAGTGCGGGGCTCGGGGGCGTCGGTCACGGTCTCATCCTAGAAGCCGGGCGACCGCCGCCGAGGCGTCGGCGCGCGACGTAGACTCGTGCGGTGACAGTTCCCGGGATCGTGCGCGCCCTCGAACACGCTGAGCCGTTCCGGGATGCCGTCGCCGCGGCATCCGTCGACGCCGACTTCTCGCTGGTCGAGGGTCTGGACGCACCGCTGCTGGCAGCGCTCGTGGAGCGCCGACGCGCGGCGGGCAAGCCGCCGGCGGTCCTACTCGTCGCGCCCACCGGGCGCCGCGCCGAGTCGCTCGGACCCGCGGTGGAAGCCCTGCTTCCCGGCGCGGAGGTCCTGCACTTCCCGGCATGGGAGACGCTGCCGCACGAGCGCCTGAGCCCGAGCGCCGAGACGGTCGGAACGCGTCTCGCGGTGCTGGGGCGCATCGCCGCGTGGGACGGCGATTCGCCGCTCGTCGTGACGGCCTCCGTCCGATCGGCGATCCAGCCGCTCGCGGCCGGTCTCACCGACGCCGCGGCGATCGACCTGGTCGCGGGCGCTCGCGGGCACGACCTGGGCGATGTGGCCGCGCGCCTGGTGGACCTGGCCTATCAGCGCGTCGACATGGTGTCGCGGCGCGGCGAGTTCGCCGTGCGCGGCGGCATCCTCGACGTCTTCCCTCCCACCGCCCCGCACCCCTACCGCGTGGAGTTCTTCGGCGACGAGGTGGACGAGATCCGCGCGTTCTCGGTGGCCGATCAGCGGTCCCTCCCGGGCGATGTGCGCGAGGTCTCGCTGCTGCCCAGTCGCGAGCTGCTGCTCACCGACGCGGTGCGGGGTCGTGCGCGGCAGCTGAAGGACGAGTTCCCGGGCCTGGCCGGCATGCTCGAGAAGATGTCCGCGGGCATCCCGGTCGAAGGCATGGAGTCTCTCCTTCCCGCAGTCGTGGACCGACTGGTGACTCTGGTGGACTATCTGCCGCGCGCATCCGCGGTCGCGCTCATCGATCCCGAGCGGTCCGTGACACGCGCCATCACGCTCGGCGATACCAACCGCGAGTTCCTCGAGGCCGCGTGGAGCGCCGCGACCGCGGGCGCGAAGACGCCCGTCGATCTCGGAGCGGGCGACTTCCTGACCCTTCCCGAGCTGCGCGAGGCCGCGCACGCCCGCGAGGGCGTGTGGTGGACGCTGAGCGCTTTCGACTCCGGCGAAGCGGATGCCGTAGCCGAGCTCCGCGAGGCGCAGCAGGCGCGAGCCGATGACGACATCGACGTCGCGCTCGAAGCGGCGGCGACGATCCGCGTGCCCGCAACGGCGGTCCCGTCGTTCCACGGCAACGTCGACGGTGCGACCGCCCATGTGGGGGAGCTGCTCGCCGCCGGCTGGCGCGTCGTGGTCGCAGCATCCGGCACGGGTCTGGTCGAGCGCGCCCGGGATGTGCTCGCCGAGCGCGGGATCGCCGCCCGCAGGGTCGACGCGGTGACGGACGCCCCCGACCCGGGGGTCGCCCTCCTCGTCCCCTGCGCTCTCGAGCGCGGATTCGAGTCCCACGAGGCTCGACTGGCGGTCCTCACCGAGACCGAGTTCTACGGCCGCACCATCGGCGGCGACAATCGGGTGGTCAAGAAGCTGGCGTCGCGGCGCAAGGCCGTGGTCGACCCGCTGCAGCTGAAAGCCGGGGACTATGTCGTGCATGCCACACACGGCATCGGCAGGTTCGTGGAGCTGACGCAGCGCGAGGTGTCGACCGGCGGACGCAACGCCGTCAAGAGCACCCGCGAGTATCTGGTCCTGGAATACGCGCCCTCCAAGCGCGGCTATCCCGGCGACAAGCTGTTCGTGCCGACCGATCAGCTCGACCTGCTGTCGCGCTACGTCGGCGGCGAGGCGCCGACGCTGTCGAAGATGGGCGGCAGCGACTGGGCGCAGGCCAAGAGCCGGGCTCGCAAAGCCGTGCGCGACATCGCCGTCGAGCTGGTCAAGCTGTACTCGGCGCGCATGGCGGCCCGAGGGCACGCCTTCGGCCCCGACACGCCGTGGCAGCGCGAGCTGGAGGAGGCGTTCCCCTTCGCCGAGACCCCCGATCAGCTGCAGACCATCGACGAGATCAAGGCCGACATGGAGAAGCCGATCCCGATGGACCGGCTGCTCTCGGGCGACGTCGGCTTCGGCAAGACCGAGGTGGCCGTCCGCGCCGCGTTCAAGGCCATCCAGGACGGCAAGCAGGTCGCGATGCTCGTGCCCACGACGCTGCTGGTCAAGCAGCACCTCGAGACCTTCACCGAGCGCTTCGCGGGCTTCCCCGTCAAGGTGCGCGCACTGTCGCGCTTCCAGACCGACAAGCAGGCCCGCGAGGTGGTCGCCGGGCTCGCCGACGGCACGATCGACATGGTCATCGGCACGCACCGCATCCTCACCGAGAAGGTCGTGTTCAAGGACCTCGGCCTGCTCATCATCGACGAGGAGCAGCGGTTCGGCGTCGAGCACAAGGACGCGCTGAAGAAGCTGAAGACGAACGTCGACATCCTGGCCATGAGCGCGACGCCCATCCCGCGCACGCTCGAGATGGCGGTCACCGGCATCCGCGAGATGTCGACGCTGCAGACGCCGCCCGAGGACAGGCATCCGATCCTGTCGTACGTCGGGCCCCGCAACGACAAGCAGATCGCCGCGGCCATCCGCCGCGAGCTGCTGCGCGAGGGCCAGGTGTTCTACGTGCACAATCGCGTGTCGTCGATCCAGCGGGTGGCTGCGCATCTGGCCGAGCTCGTGCCCGAGGCGCGCATCGCGGTCGCCCACGGCCAGATGGGCGAGCACCAGCTCGAGCAGGTCGTCGACGATTTCTGGGAGCGCCGCGCCGATGTGCTGGTGTGCACCACGATCGTCGAGACGGGCCTGGACATCTCCAACGCCAACACGATCATCATCGACCGCGCGGACAAGTACGGACTGTCGCAGCTGCACCAGCTGCGCGGCCGCGTGGGACGAGCCCGCGAGCGTGCGTACGCGTACTTCCTCTACGACGAGAACAAGCCGCTGTCCGAGACGGCGGCCGACCGCCTCGAGACCATCGCCGTCAACAACGACCTGGGGTCGGGCATGCAGGTCGCCCTGAAGGACCTCGAGATCCGCGGCGCGGGGAACCTCCTGGGAGCCGAGCAGGCCGGTCACATCGCCGGTGTCGGCTTCGACCTGTATCTGCGCATGATCGGCGAGGCCGTCGCGACGTTCCGCGGCGAGGAGGCGGAGGGCCCGACGGAGCTCCGCCTGGAGCTGCCGGTCGAGGCGCGCATTCCCGAGTCGTACATCGACAGCGAGCGCCTGCGCCTCGAGGCCTACCAGAAGCTGTCGGCCGCCGCCTCCGTCACGGCCTCCGACGACGCGATCGACGCCGTGCTCGAGGAGCTGGCCGACCGCTACGGCGACCCGCCGGCCGAGGTCGACGGGCTGATCGCCGTCGCACGCCTGCGGCGGCGCGCGGGTCAGGCGGGCCTCGGCGACGTCGTGGCCATGGGTCCGAACCTGCGCCTCGCGCCGGCCAACCTCCCGGACTCCATGCGGGTCCGCCTGCAGCGGCTGTACCCGAAGGCGAAGCTGCTGGCGGGGGGAGAGGCGCTGGTCGTGCCGCTGCCGTCCGCCGGCGGCGAAGTGCTCCGCGACGGCGAGCTCATCGCGTGGGTGGCGCAGCTGCTGGATCAGCTGTGGCCGCCGAAGAAGGCCGAATCGGATGCCACGTCGGAGGCCGCTGCTCGAGCGTGAGGCCGGGCTGAGGCCCGGCGGAGGCGGTCAGGCCCGGAACAGACCGGCGTTGAGGAAGTCGTATCCGAAGGCGCCGTCGACGTCGGGTCTCACCGGGCGCAGCTCGAGGGGCTGCCACGGCCGGAAGATCCGCTCGAGGTCCTCGAGCAGGAACGAGGTGCCGCCGGCGGTGTCTCCGGAAGCGAGGATGTCGGCGTCGCCGGGACTGGGCTGACGCTCGTGGGAGAACGCCACGATCCCGTAGCGACCCCCCGGCGCGAGGAGGGGCATCACGCGCTCGAGGTACGTGAAGCGGCGGTGAGGGGCGAGATGGTGGAAGCACCCCGAATCGTAGATCAGGTCGAACGGGCCCCTCGGCAGCTCGTCGCGCAGCACGTCGACGGCTTGCACGGTCATGCGCGCGGGCAGCGTGGGGCGAACCGCATCCAGCAGGGCCGCGGCGAGGTCGATGCCGACGACCTCGGCCCCGCGCTCGGCGAGCCATCCGCCGTTGCGGCCGTTCCCGCAGCCGACGTCCAGGACGCGGGCGCCGGAGAGCGTGCCGAGCAGGCCACGCTCATGCCAGTCGACGAGCGGCTCGTCGGGGCGGTCGGTGTTCAGCGGGTGGCCGTCGCGCTGAAGCAGCTCCTCCCAGAATTCGGCCGCCGAAGCGCTCGTCCGGTCGCCGCCCTCCCGCTCGGCGAATCGTCGGTCGAGCAGTTCGAAGAGCTCATCGAGCGTCGCGGCACGCACACTCGATTCTACGATCGGCGGGCCCACCCCGTCCGGCTGCGGTCAGATGACGCCCTGCGCGAGCATGGCGTGCGCCACGCGCTCGAAGCCGGCGGCGTTCGCGCCGACGACGTAGTCGCCCGGACGCCCGTAGCGCTCGGCGGCATGGAAAGCCGCGTCGTGCACGTCCGTCATGATCGCGCGGAGCTTGTCCTCGCTGTCGGTGAAGCTCCACCGCTGGCGTGACGCGTTCTGGCTCATCTCGAGCGCGGACGTCGCCACACCGCCGGCGTTGGCGGCCTTTCCGGGCCCGAACAGGACGCCGGCGTCGTGGAACGCCGCGACGGCGGCCGGGGTGGACGGCATGTTCGCGCCTTCCGCGACCGCACGGATGCCGCCGCCGATCAGCGCCGCCGCGTCGTCCTCGTCCAGCTCGTTCTGCGTCGCCGACGGGATCGCGATGTCGACGGGGACCTCCCACGGCCGGGCTCCCTCGACGAAGCGGGCACCGGGGCGGCGCGCCGCGTACTCGGCGATGCGGGCGCGCTCGACCTCCTTGACCTCGCGAAGCAGCCCGACGTCGATGCCGGCGTCGTCGACGACGTACCCGGAGGAGTCCGACGCGGTCACCGGGATGCCTCCCAGCTGATGGATCTTGTCGATCGCGTAGATCGCGACGTTGCCCGACCCCGACACCGCCACGCGGCGGCCGGCGATCGACTCGCCGTGGACGCCGAGCATGTTCTGCACGAAGAAGACCGCGCCGTAGCCGGTCGCCTCGGTGCGCACCTCGGCGCCGCCCCACTGCACGCCCTTGCCGGTGAACATGCCCGACTCGTGGCGGTTGGTGATCTTGCGGTACTGACCGAACAGGTAGCCGATCTCGCGGGCGCCCACGCCGATGTCTCCGGCGGGGACGTCGGTGTGCTCGCCGAGGTGACGGTAGAGCTCGTTCATGAACGACTGGCAGAAGCGCATGATCTCGGCATCCGACCGCCCGTGCGGGTCGAAGTCGCTGCCGCCCTTGGCGCCGCCGATGCCCTGCCCGGTGAGGGCGTTCTTGAAGATCTGCTCGAAGCCGAGGAACTTGATGATCGACAGGTTCACCGACGAGTGGAAGCGCAGACCGCCCTTGTACGGGCCGAGCACCGAGGAGAACTGCACGCGGAATCCGCGGTTGACCTGCAGCCGCCCCGCATCGTCGATCCACGGCACGCGGAAGAGGATCTGCCGCTCGGGCTCGACGATGCGCTCGACGATGCCGCCGTCGACGAACTCCGGGTGGCGCTCGAGGACGGGGACGATCGAGTCGAGCACTTCGTGCACGGCCTGCTGGAACTCCGGCTCGTGCGGGTTGCGCGCCAGCACGGTGTCGAAGACGTCACGGACGGCAGAGGGAAGGGCGACGAGAGTGTCGGTCACGGAGGTGGAGCTTTCTTTCCGGAAGACGGGGACGTCCGCAGCCATGGAGAGCCTCGCGGGTCGCGGGGCATCCCGCCGCCACGCGGATCGCGAGGCGGCCGGGTCGCGCGGCGAACGCGCGGCTCGGAGAGTACAGCCTAACGCGCTCGGAATGGGGTGTGACGAGTGCGGGTCCGGTCGCGCTACGCTGGCGCCCACCGAGGAGGACCGATGCGCTTTCAGCACCTCGGGGCCCAGCCCCGCATCCATCCGGATGCCGTCGTCGCGGCGACGGCCGTGATCAGCGGCGACGTGCGCATCGGCGCCGGCTGCCGGATCCTGCACGGCGCGGTGATCACCGCCGAAGGGGGAGCGCTCACGCTCGGCGAGAGCGTCATCGTGATGGAGAACGCGCTCATCCGCTCCACATCTACCAACCCCGTGCACGTCGGCGACCACGTGCTGATCGGCCCGATGGCGAGCGTCTCGGGTGCGGTGATCGAGGAGGAGGTGTTCCTCGCCACGGGCACGCGCGTGTTCAACGGCGCCCGGATCGGCGCGCGCAGCGAGGTGCGCATCAACGCCGTGGTGCACCTGCGCACCACGCTCCCTCCCGAGAGCGTCGTTCCGATCGGCTGGGTCGCCGTCGGCGATCCCGTCCGGATCCTCTCCCCGGACCGGCACGAGGAGATCTGGGCCGCCCAGCGCGAGCTGGACTTCCCGGGCTACGTCTTCGGTCTGGATCGCGAGACGCCTGACCTGATGGTGCAGCTCACCGAGCGCTACGGCCGCAGCCTCGCCCGCCACGCGGACGACCGGCGCCTGGACTGACGACGCTCGAGCGCCGGCGCCGACGTCGCATCACGCCGTGCCGGTCGTCAGCCCCACACGAGTCGGCAGTCCCGGCACTCGAACTCGAGGCGCTCGAGCACGCCGTCGTCGAGGTCGGCGCGACGGTCGAGCTCGACGCGGAACCAGCCCGGCTCGCCGGCTCGCACCTCGAGCGACCCGCAGCCGGGGCAGACTTCGGTGACGATCATTCCTGCCATGGCGCCACCGTAACTCCGCCACGCGAGAGGACTGGAAGCGACGCGCGGCGCGTCGCGACTCACCCGGTGTTCTGCAGGCCCGCGGCGACGCCGCTGACCGACAGCAGCAGGAGCCGCTGCTGCTCGGGGTCCACCGGCGCTCCCTCCGGGGCCTCACGCAGGGCGCGCAGAGCCCGCAGCTGCAGCAGGGACAGTGCGTCGACGTACGGGCTGCGCATCTTCACGGCGCGCTGGAGCACCGGCTTGTTGCCCAGCAGCTCGGTGCCGCCTGTCACGCGGATCACCCATGAGCGCGTCAGCGCCATCTCTTCGCGCACGAGCGCCGCGAGGTCCTCGCGGTCGCCGAGCTCGAGATAGTGACGGGCGATCCGGTCGTCGGCCTTCGCCAGGCTCATCGCGACGTTGTCGATCAGCGTGCGGAACAGCGGCCACTCCGTGTACGCGGTCTGCAGCAGCACTTCGTCGCCGACCGCCTCGAGGGCCGTTCCCAGTCCGAACCAGCCGGCGAGGTTGATGCGGGCCTGCGTCCACGCGAACACCCACGGGATGGCGCGCAGGTCCTCGAGCGACTCGACCGACAGCCCCCGGCGCGCCGGACGCGAGCCCAGGGCGAGCAGGCCGATCTCCTCCATCGGCGTCACGCGAGCGAACCACGGCGCGAACCCCGGCGCCTTCACGAGCGAGAAGAATCGCTCACGGGATGCCGCGTCCATCGTCGCGGCGACCGGCGCGTAGCGCTCCGCGGCGGCACGGTTGCGCTCCTCGTTCGACGGGGCCGAGGCGAGCAGGATCGCCGCGGCGACCTGGTCGATGTGACGCATCGCGATCGCCGGGTCGCCGTAGCGGGCGAAGATGACCTCGCCCTGCTCGGTCAGCTTGAACCGGCCGTCGACGGAGTGCGGCGGTTGGGCCAGGATCGCGGAGTTCGCCGGGCCGCCGCCGCGTCCGAGCGCCCCGCCGCGGCCGTGGAAAAGCGTCAGCTCGATGCGGTTCTCGCGCGCCCAGGCCGAGATCGCGGCCTGCGCTTCGTACAGTGCGAGGTTCGCCGCCACCGGGCCGACGTCCTTGGAGGAGTCGGAGTAGCCGAGCATGACCTCCAGCCGGCGGCCGGTGGCCTCCAGCCGCGCGGCGAACTCGGGGTGCAGCGCGATCTCGGCGAGGATGCGCGGGGCGGCCTGCAGGTCGGCGAAGGTCTCGAACAGCGGGATGACATCGAGCACGGGCGGAGTGCCGTCCGGCCCGACGGCGTAGCGGGCGAGGCGGTGGACGGCCGCGAGGTCGTCGGCCGACCGGGTGAACGAGACGATGTAGCGGCCCGCGGCGCGCGGTCCGTAGCGCTCCTGCAGGAAGCCGATCGTCCGGAACACCTCGAGCACCTCTTCGGTCAGCTCGGACCGCGGCCCGCCCGCATCGAGCTCGGCCAGCACCTTCGCGTGCACGGCGGAGTGCTGACGCACCTCCAGTTCGGTGAGATGGAACCCGTAGCTCTCGACCTGCCACAGCAGCTGCTGCAGGTGCCCGTACGCCTGCCGCGACGCGCCGGCGGCGACGAGGGAGTCCTGCACGGTGCGAAGGTCTGCCAGCAGATGCTCCGGGTCGCCGTACGCCAGATCGGCGTTGCGCTCACGCGTCGCGGCGATCTTGCGGGCGATGAGCAGCAGGATGCGGCGGTGGGGTTCGTCGGGGCTGCGCTTGGCGATCTCGTTCGCGGCGTCCTCGTCGGCGGCCCTGAGCCGGTGCCACAGCGCCATCAGCTCGGCGCTCGGCGGCGTCGTGGTGGCGTCGAGCGTGAGGGTGCGGCCGATGCGGCTGGCCGCATTCTCCAGGCCCAGCAGCACGTGCTCGCTGGCGATCTTGGCGGCCTTGCGCGTGACCGACGCCGTCACGAACGGGTTGCCGTCTCGGTCGCCGCCCACCCACGAGCCCACGCGGACGAAGGGCCGCACGATCGGTGCGCGTCCGCCGGCTGCCGGGCCCTGCAGCGCGTCATCGACGCGGCGGTACACGTGGGGGACCGCGGTGAACAGCGTCTCGTCGAACACCGCCATCACAGCGCGCACCTCGTCGACCGGCGACGGCTTCTCGGGCCGGAGCGGAGCGGTGCGCCACAGGGTGTCGATCTCCTCGAGCATGCGCCGCTCGGCGCGCCGCTCGTCGGCGCCGTTGCGCAGTGACGCGTCGTGCTCCTCGAGCAGCGTCGCGAGCCGCCGGATGCTCGACGAGACCGCGCGCCGCCGGGCCTCCGTCGGATGCGCGGTGAACACGGGGTGGAAGCGCATGCGCTGCAGCCGTGCGAGCGCGGTGTCGTCGCCCACCTCCGCGGCCAGACGCACGAACGCCGCCGCGACCGAATCGGTCGCGTGCTCTCGGTCGGGCCGGCCGTCGCGCTCGCGCAGGACCCGCACGCGCTGGTGCTCCTCCGCGAGGTTGACCAGGTGGAAATAGGCGGTGAAGGCGCGTGCCACCTCTTCGGCGCGGGCGACCGTGAACGAATCCGCGATCGCCGCCGCACGCGCGAACGCCTCGGGCGTCTCGTCCGTGTACGCCTGGATCGTCGCGGTGCGCAGGCGTTCGACGTCCTCGTACAGACCAGGCGAGCCGCTCTCGCGCAGGACGCGGCCCAGCAGTGCGCCCAGCATGCGCACGTCGGCGCGCATGCGCTCGGGAATCTCCTGCTCCGCCTCGTAGCGGCCCACGAGGTCGATCGCTTCGGTTCGGGTCAGTTCGCGCATCGCTCCAGGCTATCCGGGCTCGGGAAGGCCGGAACGACGCGAGACCTCGTGTGACGCCGACCCCCGCCGTCGCGCGTGAGGTCGCCCCGGTAGACTGGATGCCTGGTGTGCCGGGAAGTCTGGTCGGCGATGCGCGATCGCGCCACGCTCCGACTCGACGAAAGGACCCCCGTGTCCCTGCTCCGCTCCGCCCGCTTTCCGGCGGTCGTCCTCCTCGCCGCCGCCGTGCTCGCCCTGATCGTGGCCAACTCGCCGCTGGGTCCCACCGCGGAAGCCGCGAAGAACGCGTACGTCGGCATCCCGGGCGTCTTCGAGATGTCGGTGGGGCATTGGATCCAAGACGCGCTGCTGGCGGTGTTCTTCTTCGTCGTCGCGGTCGAGCTGCAGTTCGAGCTGACCAACGGTCAGCTGAACTCGGCGCGCAAAGCCCTTCAGCCGGCCATCGCCGCGGCGGGCGGCGTCATCGTCCCCGTCGCGGTCTTCCTCGTGTTCACGTTCGGCACCGACGCCGTGGACGGCTGGCCCATCCCCACCGCCACCGACATCGCCTTCGCGCTGGGGGTGCTCGCGGTCTTCGGGAAGGGGCTGCCGTCCGGCATCCGGATCTTCCTCCTGGCCCTGGCGATCCTCGACGACATCGTGGGCATCGTCTTCATCGCCGTGCTGTTCACCAGCGACGTCGATCTGGGCCTCCTCGCTCTCGCGGCGCTCACCGTCATCCTCTTCGGAATCCTCAGCCGCTTCCTCGACACACGGGCGCGGCTGCCGATCGCGATCGCCCTGGGCGCCCTGGCCATCACGACGTGGGTGCTGGTGTACCTCTCGGGCGTCCACGCGACGATCGCGGGCGTCGTCCTCGGTCTCGCCATGGCGCAGCAGCCCGCCCTGCGCGTGCGTCACGAGCTCGAGCCGTGGGTGAACGGCATCGTCCTGCCCCTGTTCGCGTTCTCGGCCGCGCTCGTGGCGATTCCGGCGGTCTCGCCCACCGAGCTGTCGCCGGCCTTCTGGGGCATCCTCGTCGCCCTGCCGCTGGGGAAGATCGTCGGCATCTCGATCGCCGGGTGGATCTCGCTGCGCGTGGGGAACCGCGGAACGCCGCCGCACCTGTCGCTGCTGGACCTGATCGCCGCCGGCGCGCTGGGCGGGATCGGCTTCACCGTGTCGCTGCTGCTGTCGGAGCTGGCCTTCGCGGATGCCCCGGTGGTCCGGGACGAGGCCACGCTCGGGGTGCTCGGCGGCTCCGCGATCTCGATCGTCCTCGGCGCGTTCCTCGTCGCACAGCGTGCCCGCCACTATCGCAGGACGCAGCCGTCGGCGCGAGAGGATGAGGTGCCGCCGCCCTCGGCGACGAAGGGACAGATCGCATGAGCACAACGGGTGACGCCGCCGGTCCGGATGCCCTGCGAGAGGCGGCCGACACGATGCGCGCGGTGCGGGACCGGTGCGTGTGGACGCAGCGCATCGACCATCGCGCCCTCGTGCCGTATCTGGTCGAGGAGAGCGCGGAGCTCATCGACGCGGTCGAAGAGGGCACACGCGACGAGCTGCGCGAAGAGCTCGGCGATCTGCTCTGGCAGGTGCTGTTCCACGCCGAGATCGCCTCGCGCGACCCCGACGACCCGTTCGACATCGACGACGTCGCCCGCGGCCTCACCGAGAAGATGGTGCGGCGGCATCCCCATGTCTTCGGCGACGCCGTGGCCACGACGCCCGAAGAGGTGCTCGTGCACTGGAACGCCGCCAAGGCGGCCGAGAAGAGCACGCGGACGAGCGTCCTCGACGGCGTGAGCGAGCGGATGCCGGGCCTCGCACTCGCCCAGAAGCTCGTGGGCAAGGCGGCGCAGGCGGGCGTGGACGTCCCGCACGCCGAGGACGGACCGGCGTCGGAGGAGGAGCTCGGCGAGGCGCTGCTCGTCCTCGCCGCCACGGCGCGCCGGCGCGGCTGGGACGCCGAGCGCGCGCTGCGCGAGCGGCTGCGGTCCCTGACCGCCACCATCCGCGACGCCGAGGCCGGCGCCGCGGGAGATCGGTCCTGACCGACCTGGGAAGATAGCTGCGTGGCATCGGTCAATCCGCCGCGCGGCATGCGCGACTTCCTCCCGGCAGACAAGGCCCGTCGCGAGCGCGTGCTCGCCGTAATCCGCGAGCGGTATCGCGCGCACGGCTTCGACGAGATCGAGACGCCGGTGATGGAGGAGTACGGGCGCCTGCACGCCGGCATCGGCGGCGACAATGAGAAGCTCGCGTACAACGTGCTCAAGCGCGGACTGGACCCCGAGGCGATCCGCGCGGCGGCCGACGAGCCGTCGGCACTGACCGACCTCGGTCTGCGCTACGACCTCACGGTGCCATTGGCGCGGTTCTACGCCACCAACCGCGGTCAGCTGCCGAGCGTCTTCCGGTCCATCCAGATCGCGCCGGTGTGGCGTGCCGAGCGGCCGCAGAAGGGCCGCTACCGCCAGTTCATGCAGTGCGACATCGACATCATCGGCGACGAGTCCGCGCGCGCCGAGGCGGAGCTCGTCGTCGCGACGCTCGACACGCTCGACGCCCTCGACCTCGAGGGCGGCAGCGTGCGCATCAACGACCGCCGGGCGCTGGACTGGATGCTCGAGGACTTCGGCTTCGCACCGGAGGAGCGCCCCGGTGTCCTCATCACGATCGACAAGCTCGACAAGGTCGGGCCCGCCGGTGTCGTGGCGGAGCTGCGGGAGCGCGCCGCGACGCCGGCCGCCGTCGACGCCTTCGCGGAGTTCCTCGACCGGCCGCAGACGGATGGGCACCGGCCCTACGGCGAGGCGCAGGTCCGCGCGGCCCTTCCGGACGGTGCTCCGGGCGACGTCGTGGCCCACCTCGTCGGCATCGGCGAGGCGGTGGCCGCGGCGCGGGGCATCGAAGGCGACATCCCGCTCGTGTTCGACCCGTTCCTCGTGCGCGGCATGGGGTACTACACCGGCACCATCTTCGAGCTCGCCCACCCCTCGGTGGGCTACTCGCTCGGCGGCGGGGGCCGCTACGACGGCATGATCGGCCGCTTCCTCGGGCAGGACGTGCCCGCGGTCGGGTTCTCGATCGGCTTCGAGCGCATCGTGGACCTCGTTCCCGAGCGCGCCGACGCCGCGACGCCCGCGGTCGTGCTCGTCCACGACCGCGACGTGAGCGAGGGGGCGCTGCTCGCGCTGAAGGCGGCCCTCGTCGCCGAGGGGTCCCGCGTCCGCCTGGAGCGCCGGACGAAGAACCTCAAGGCGCTGCTCGAGCGGGCGGCCGCAGACGGGTACACGGCATTCGCCACCGTCTCGGCCGGCACCGGCCGCGACGGACTGGAGATCAAGCCGCTGTCGTGAGGCGCCGCTGCAGCCACAGCCGCACCCCGCGGTAGGCCACGCCGGCGAGCACGACGGCCACGCCCGCCACCACGCTCTGCCAAGGGAGCGTGGCGCACAGCAGGAGGCATCCTGCCGCTCCCACGATCTGCAGCACGCGCGGGTACCGGCGGGCCGGCGGGCGCTGGCGGAATGCAGCGACGTTGGCGACGAGGTAGTACAGCAGCACGCCGAAGGACGAGAACCCGATCGCCCCGCGCAGGTCCAGCAGCGCCACCAGCAGCACGACGGCGGCGGTCACCGCCAGCTCCGCGCGGTGGGGCACGTGCCAGCGCGGGTGCACCGCCGCGAGCACGCGGGGGAGATCCCGCTCCCGCGCCATCGCGAGCGTGGTCCGGCTGACCCCGGCGATGAGCGCGAGAAGCGCGCCGAGCGACGCCGCCGCGGCGCCGGCGATCACGACGGGGCGCGCCCACGCAGCCGCGGCGTCCGCGAGCGGCTGGTCCGAGTCCGCCGCACCCGCCGGGCCGAGGGCGGCGAGGACGGCGACGGCGACGAGGGCGTACACGACGAGCGCGATCGTGAAGGCGATCACGATCGCGCGCGGGATGACGCGCTGCGGATCACGCACCTCCTCGCCCATGGTGGCGATGCGCGCGTACCCTGCGAACGCGAAGAACAGCAGACCCGCCGACTGGAGGATGCCGTACCACCCGTCGGCGAACACGCCGCCGGGCACGGTCCACGCGCCGCTGCCGTCGTCTGCGAACGCGCTCGCCGATGCGACCGCGAGGGCGAGCAGCACGACGACCACGAGCACGCGCGCGAGCGTCGCCGTGCGCGTGATGCCGAACCAGTTGACGGCGGCGAGGACGATGACCGCCGCGATCGCCACCGGCCTCTCCCACGCGGCCGGAGCGACGTAGGCGGCGACCGTGAGCGCCATCGCGGCGCAGCTGGCGGTCTTGCCGATGACGAAGCCCCATCCCGCGACGAAACCCCACCAGGGCCCGAGCTCGGCGCGACCGTAGGCGTAGGTCCCGCCCGAGGTCGGGTGCGCCGCCGCCAGCTGCGCCGACGAGGTCGCGTTCCCGAACGCCACGATCGCGGCGATGCCCAGCCCGACGAGCAGGCCCGCGCCCGCGGCGTCCGCGGCGGGCGCCCACACCGCGAAGACGCCGGCGCCGATCATCGAGCCGAGACCGATGAAGACGGCGTCGCCGAGGCCGAGGCGTCGCTGCAGGGAGGGGGTCGTCACGGCGCGCACTCTACCGGGCTCGCCGGTCGCCCAGGTGGCCGGGACCGCCCGGCCGCGCGTGGGCGGCCGGCCGGACGTCCCGCGAGGTCGGCCGAGAGGCGGGACGTCACCGCGGCGACGGCATCCGTTCACCCGCAGAAGGTGGGATGGCGCCATGCCGGACGCCCGCCGATCGCCCCGCACGACCCTCGCCGTCGCCGCGTGGAGCGCCGCGGGCGGCGCCGTCGTCGCCGCATCCGCGGGGCGGATGCTGCTGCGACGGCAGGCCGCCCTGGCCCGCCGCCGCATCGGCAAGCCGCTGGGGGAGGAGGCGCTGGACGCCGACCGGGTGTGGCGGCGCCGCTACGACGGCGAGCCCCTCGAGCTGCTCGTGCTCGGCGACTCCATCGCCGCGGGACTGGGAGCGGAGCGGCGCAAGGACACGCTGGGCGCGCGGCTGGCCAAAGGCTGGGCGCGTCGGGCCCATCGGCCGGTGCGCCTGCGCACCGCCGCCGTCGTCGGGGCGGAGTCGTCGATGCTCGAGGCGCAGCTGGACGGGCTTCCGGACGGATACCGGCCGGACGTCGCCGTGGTGATCGTCGGCGGCAACGACGTCACCCACCGCGTGCCGATCGCGACATCCGTCCGTCACCTCGAGGAGGCCATCCGCGAGCTGACGGCACGCGGGGCGGGGGTCGTCGTCGGGACGTGTCCGGACCTCGGCGCGCTGCGGCCGGTGCCCCAGCCGCTGCGCAGCCTCGGATCCAGGCTCTCACGCCAGCTCGCCGACGCCCAGGCCACGGCGGCCGAGCGGCTCGGAGCCCGCGCGGTGTCGCTGCGTCGTGCCGTCGGCCCCTTCTTCATCACCCAGCCGGACGAGATGTTCAGCCTGGACCGGTTCCACCCGAGCGCCCTGGGCTACCGTCGCACCGCGGAGGCGCTGCTTCCCGCGGTGATGGACGCGTTCGCGCGGCCGGACCGCTGAGCGTCGCGAGAGCCGGCAGCGTCCTCGTCAGCCCTCGCCGACGGATGCCGCCCACTCGGCGACGCGCGCGGCGCTCTCCTCCTCGGAGAGGTCCTCGACGCGGGTCATGATCGACCAGCGCACGCCGAACGGATCGCGGATGCTCGAGAACCGGTCGCCGGACACGAACGTCGAGGGCTCCTCGCGCACGGTGGCGCCGGCGGCGACCGCGCGGGCGGTCACCGCGTCGACATCCGGGACGTAGACACCCAGGGAATAGCAGTCGTCCTCGCCCTCGGGTGCCGGCACCAGGCGGTACTGCGGCGACGGCTCGCCGATCTGGAGCAGTCCCATGCCGAAGTCCAGGCTCGCGTGCACGACGATCCCGTCGAACTCGGTCACGTCGGCGATGCGCGCTCCGAACACGTCACGGTAGAACTCCAGCGCCTCCTTGGCGCGCGGGATCGCGAGGAAGGGCGTGAGGGTCGTCGCGACGTTCGGGCGTCCGTTCGTGGTGTGTGCACCGGTCACGCCGGTGATCTGCGTCGTGGTCATGCCGTCATACTCCGCCTCCGCCGACGCTGCGGGCTTGGAGATTCGCGACAGTTCCGCGATTGTCGGCGCGCCTGGCTACGGTGGCACGCGTGACCGACCCGACGCGCGGCGTCCTCTACCCCGAGCGGCTCCCGCGCTTCACGCGCGTGCCGCCCCCGGCCGAGGCATCCGAGCTGGTCGCATGGTTCTGGATCCCCGAGTGGGATCTTCCCGAGGACGTCGAGTCCCGTCAGCCGATCCTGGGCTATCCGGCCGCCAACCTCGTCGTCGATCCGGGCGGCGTGACGCTGTGGGGTGCGACGACGCGCGCGTCGGAGCGCGTGCTGCGAGGGAGCGGCTGGGCGGTGGGCGCCCTGCTGCGCCCGGCCGCGCTGTCGCGCCTGAGCAGCGCGCCGCGCGAGCTCGTCGACGCCCACACGACGCTGGAGGCCGTCGACCTCCATCGCGGCGTCGTCGACGCGATGCCCGAGCACGCCGCGGCGACGGCGGTGGTCGCGACGTGGCTGGCGGAGCGCGTCGGACCGCCGACGGCCGAGGGACGACTGGCGAACGCCATGGCTGATCTGCTGATGACGGATGCCACCATCCGCCACGTCGATGACGCCGCCGAACGCCTGCGCGTCTCGGTCCGCACCCTCCAGCGCCTGGCTCACCGGACGGTCGGGCTGTCTCCCGCGGCGATGATCCGTCGCCGGCGGCTGCAGGAAGCCGCTCAGCGGGTGCGCGAGGATCCCTCCGTGTCGCTGGCCGTCGTCGCGGCGGAGCTCGGCTACGCCGACCAGGCGCACCTCGCGAACGACTTCCGGGCGGTGCTCGGCCTCACCGCGTCGCAGTACCGCGGCGCACGGTGAGCGGCCCATCCTCGGAACGGACCCGGCGGCCGACCGGGGCAGCGCGACGCTTGACGCGCGCGCGGCATCCCGGTTGGCTGGCGGCATGGCCGACCCCACACCGCAGAGCTGGCACCGCGTCGACGCCTATCTCACCGACACCCTCGTCGGCCACGAGCCGACGCTCGAGCAGGCGGTGGCGCAGCAGAACGCGGCCGGGCTGCCGCCGATCGAGGTGGCTCCCGTCAACGGCAAGCTGCTGCATCTGCTCGCGCGCATCTCGGGCGCTCGCCGGGTGCTCGAGATCGGGACGCTGGGGGCGTACTCGACGATCTGGCTCGCGCGCGCCCTTCCCGACGACGGCCGCGTCGTCACGGTGGAAGCCGAGCCGCACATCGCCGACATCGCACGCGCCAACCTCGAGCGGGCGGGCGTGGCCGAGAAGGTGGAGATCGTGCTCGGGCGCGCCGCCGACGTGCTGCCGACGCTCGAGGGCGGCGACCCGTTCGACCTGGTCTTCATCGACGCCGACAAGGAGTCGAACACGATCTACCTCGACTGGGCCGCGCGCCTCGGACGGCCGGGCACCGTCGTGGTCGTCGACAACACCGTCCGCGGGGGCGAGGTCGCCAACCCCGCGACCGAGAATCCTCAGATCATCGGCGTGCAGCGGGGCCTGGAGATGCTCGGCCGCGACCCGCGCTTCGACGCGACCGCGATCCAGACGCTCGACGCCAAGGGCTGGGACGGCATCGCGGTCGCGATCGTGGTGTGACGGCGCCCCCATGCCGGTCACTAGGCTGGGGACCGGACCGACGACGCTCCGACGAACCACCCTCCACAAGCAAGGAGACCCCCTGTGGCACTGATCGAGGCTGTAGGCGCGCGCGAGATCCTGGATTCGCGCGGAAACCCGACCGTCGAGGTGGAGGTGCTGCTCGATGACGGCATCGTCCAGCGCGCCGCCGTTCCCTCCGGCGCGTCCACCGGCGCCTTCGAGGCGTACGAGCTCCGCGACGGCGACAAGGGCCGTTACGGCGGCAAGGGCGTGCTGAAGGCCGTCGCGGCGGTCATAGACGAGCTCGGCCCGGCCGTGGAGGGCGTGGAGGCCAGCGAGCAGCGCCTCGTCGACGAGATCCTCATCGGCACCGACGGCACCGAGAACAAGTCGCGCACCGGTGCGAACGCCATCCTCGGCGTGTCGCTCGCGGTCGCCAAGGCCGCCGCGGACTCGGCGGACCTGCCGCTGTTCCGCTACCTCGGCGGACCCAACGCGCACGTGCTGCCCGTGCCCCTGTTCAACGTCATCAACGGCGGCGAGCACGCCGACAACGGCATCGACTTCCAGGAGTTCTTCCTGGCCCCCATCGGCGCCGAGACCTACGCGGAGTCGTTGCGGTGGGGCACCGAGGTGTACCACGTCCTCAAGGGCGAGCTGAAGGCCGCCGGGTTCGCCACCGGCCTCGGCGACGAGGGCGGCTTCGCGCCGGACCTGCCGAGCAACCGCGAGGGGCTGGACTTCCTGATCCGCGCGATCGAGAAGGCCGGCTTCACCCCGGGAACGGACATCGCCGTCGGCCTCGACGTCGCCGCGACGGAGTTCTTCGACAACGGCGTCTACACCGTCGAGGGCAAGCCCTGGAGCGCCGAGCAGCTCACCGCGTACTTCGCCGACCTCGTCGCGAACTACCCCATCGTCACGATCGAGGACGCCCTCGCCGAGGACGACTGGGACGCCTGGAAGGCGCTCACGGACGCGATCGGCTCGAAGGTGCAGCTCGTCGGCGACGACCTCTTCGTCACGAACCCGACCCGCCTCCAGCGCGGCATCGACCTCGGCGTCGCCAACGCGCTGCTGGTGAAGGTGAACCAGATCGGCACGCTGTCCGAGACGCTCGACGCGATCGCGCTCGCGACGCAGAACGGCTACCGCTCGATGCTGTCGCACCGGTCGGGTGAGACCGAGGACACCACGATCGCCGACCTCGCCGTCGCGGTGAACTGCGGTCAGATCAAGACCGGCGCGCCCGCCCGCAGCGAGCGGGTCGCGAAATACAATCAGCTTCTGCGCATCGAGGAGGAGCTCGGCGACGCCGCGGTGTTCGCGGGTCGCTCGGCGTTCCCCCGTTTCAAGGGCTGATGCGCTGAGGACGTTCTGACAGGAAGGGGGAGCCGTGGCGAGATCGACGGCTCCCTCTTCTCGTTCCTCGAAGGCAGCGCGTCCCGCGCGACGGCCCCCGCGCGGGCGGGTCGACGTCCGCGAATGGCTCGGCGGCATCCGGCTGTCCGGATTCATGGTGATCATGCTCGGGCTGGTCGTCCTGGCCGCGTTCGTGCTCGTGCCGACCATCGGCACCTACGTGGATCAGCGGCAGCGCATCACCGCCCTCGAGAAGGCGGTGCAGCTCAGCCGCGAGGAGGTGGCGGAGCTGGAGTCCCAGCGCGAGCGCTGGCGGGATCCGGCGTACATCACCACCCAGGCGCGCGAGCGGCTCTACTACGTCCGGCCGGGCGAGGTGGTGTATCTCGTCGACGACGACCTGCCGCCGGAGCAGAAGCCGCAGGAGCAGGCGCCGGTGAGCGAGGACGTCGAGCAGACCCGGACCGACTGGATGACCCAGCTGGTGCGCTCGGTCACCGAGGCCGGCCTCGCACAGACCGTCGCCCCGCTGACCATCGGCGTACCCGACCCCGCACCCAGCACCACGCCCGCGCCGTGACGGCTGCCGGTCGGCGCTCGATCCAGCGCCGTCCCAGCGGGCGCCGGTAGCCTGACGGGGTGACGACCCCGCCCTTCCCCCCTGTCAGCGATGCCGACCTGGCCGTTCTGCGAGAACAGCTCGGCCGTCCCGCACGCGGGGTCGTGGGGATCGCCGCCCGATGCGTCTGCGGCAATCCGACGGTGGTGGCGACCTCGCCCCGGCTTCCGGACGGCACGCCCTTCCCGACGTTCTACTACCTGACCCATCCGGCGGCGACCGCGGCGATGTCGGTGCTCGAAGCGGACCACGTGATGCGCGAGCTGAGCGAGGAGCTGGCCGCCGACGAGGAGCTGGCGGCGGGGTACGCGCGAGCACACGAGGCGTATCTCCGCGACCGCGCGGCCTACGGCGAGGTGGGCGAGATCGAGGGCATCTCCGCGGGCGGGATGCCGACCCGGGTCAAGTGCCTCCATGCCCTCGCCGGCCACGCGCTGGCCGCCGGCCGCGGCGTCAACCCGATCGGGGACCGCGCGCTCGAGCTGTCCGCCTGGTCTCCCGATCGGTGCGTGTGCGTCCAGCCCGGGTCGGGCGGATGAGCGTGCGCGCCCTGGCCGCGGCGGCGGTGGTCGCGGCGACCTTGACGGCGGCTTCGCCGATGCCCGACGTCGCGCCGTCGCCCGCCGCGCAGACGGATCCGGTGCGCGCGGCCGAGTACTGGCTGACCGACTACGGCGTCCAGAAGGCGTGGGAGACCACGCGCGGCGCGGGCGTCAGGATCGCCGTGATCGACACCGGCATCGGACGCGGTCCCGTCGAGCTGGACGGTGCCGTCGTCGGCGGCACGGACGTGTCGGGAGCCGGCAGTCCCGACGGCCGGACGCCGGTCGGCGCCGTCGATGCCGATCACGGCAGCTGGGTGGCCTCGCTCGCCGCCGGTCGGGGGACCGGCCCCGACACCGGCATGATCGGGGTGGCCCCCGAAGCGGAGCTGCTGTCGGTCTCGGTCGGCTTCGGGTCCGCCGCGACACGGTCGTTCGCCGATCAGATGTCCGAGGCGATCCGCTGGTCCGTCGACCACGGCGCCGACATCATCAACCTCTCGCTCACGACGAACGTGCCCGATTGGCCCGAGAGCTGGGACGACGCGTTCCTGTACGCCTTCGAGAACGACGTCGTGGTGGTGGTGGCCGCGGGGAACCGCGGCAGCGGGACGACGCGCGTCGGCGCCCCGGCGACCATTCCGGGGGTGCTCACCGTCGCCGGCGTCGATCCGCAGGGGAACGCCAGCGTCGAAGCGTCGACACAGGGGATCACGCTCGGGGTCGCCGCGCCCAGCGAGAAGCTCATCGGCGTGTCCGCCGACGGGCGGCTGGTGCAGTGGAACGGCACGAGCGGCGCAGCCCCCATCGTCGCCGGCATCGCAGCGCTCGTGCGCGCGGCGCACCCGGATCTGGACGCGAACAACGTCATCAACCGCATCATCCGCACCACGCGGCCCGCACCGACCGCGTCCGCGAACCCCGAGCTGCTCTACGGGCACGGTCTCGTGGATGCCGCCGCGGCGGTGTCGGCGAACGTTCCCACCGTCAGCGCGAACCCGATGGGAAGTCTCGAGGACTGGATCCGCCTCTATCGGCGTGCGGACAGCGAACCCCGCCCGTCGGCATCCGCACAGCCGGTGGAGATCGAGCCGCTGCCGCGCGCCGACGAGGCGCCGCAGCCGCGCTCACCGCTGCTTCCGTCGCAGGAGACGCTGCTGTATGGCACGCTGCCGCTCTCCCTGGTCACCGCGACGGCTATACTGGTGGCGCTCGGCGTCACCGCAGCTGTCCGACGCATCCGATTGGCGTCCCGCGCGCCGAGCCGCTGACACAGGAGGAGTACTCCAAACCGTGACCAACACCGTGCCCAAGATCCTCATCGTCGGTGGCGGATACGCAGGCTTCTATACGGCCTGGAAGCTCGAGAAGCGACTTCGCAAGAACGAGGCCGACGTGACGATCGTCGACCCGCTGCCGTACATGACGTACCAGCCGTTCCTCCCCGAGGTCGCGGCGGGCTCCATCGAGGCTCGTCACTCCGTCGTGGCGTTGCGCCGTCACCTCAAGCGCACGAACATCGTGGCGGCCAAGGTCACGGGCATCAACCACGCGAACAAGGTCGCGACGATCACGCCGATCGTCGGCGAGCCCTACGAGTTCGAGTACGACCAGATCGTCGTGACGGCCGGCGCCGTCTCGCGCACGTTCCCGATCCCGGGCATCGCCGACAACGCGATCGGCCTCAAGACGATCGAAGAGGCCGTCGCCATCCGTGACCGCCTGATGTCGAACTTCGACAAGGCCTCGGTCCTGCCTCCCGGGCCCGAGCGCGACCGGCTCCTCACCGTGGTCGTCGTCGGCGGCGGCTTCGCGGGCATCGAGGTCTTCGCCGAGCTGCGCTCGCTCGCCTCGGCACTGGTGAAGAGCTACCCGCAGATCACCTTCGACGACACGCACTTCCACCTCGTCGAGGCCATGAGCCGCATCATGCCCGAGGTGTCGCTCAAGACCAGCGAGTGGGTCCTCAAGGATCTGGCCAAGCGGGGCGCGTACGTCCACCTCGACACGCAGGTCACCGGCGCCGTCGGCGGGAACGTCGAGCTGTCCACGGGTGAGACGATCCCCACCGATCTCATCATCTGGACCGCCGGCGTCATGGCGAACCCGACGGTGGTCCGCGGCGGCGACCTACCCGTCGAGGAGCGCGGCCGTATCCGCGCCCGCGCCGACCTGCGCGTCGGCACCGACGAGGAGTTCGTCGAGGGCGCCTGGGCGGCCGGCGATGTCGCGGCGGTGCCCGACCTCTCCGGCGGCGGCGTGGGCGGCTACTGCGTGCCCAACGCGCAGCACGCCGTCCGCCAGGGCAAGCTCCTCGCCCAGAACATCGTGGCCGTCCTGCGCGGCGAGCTTCCGCGCGAGTACGTCCACAAGAACCTCGGCGCCGTCGCCGGCCTCGGTCTCTACAACGGCGTCTTCCAGTCCGGCAAGATCGCGCTCAAGGGCATCGTCGCGTGGGTCGCGCACCGCGGATACCACGGCCTGGCCATGCCGACGTGGGAGCGCAAGTGGCGCGTCCTGTGGGGCTGGTGGAACAACCTCTGGCTCGGCCGTGACCTGGTGAACCTGTCCACGGTGCAGAACCCGCGGTACGTGTTCGAGGAGTTCGCCGCGCGTCCGCGTCCGACCCAGCCGGCCGTCACGCCGCCGGCCGAGCCGCGCGAGCAGGGCAAGAAGGCGGACAAGCCCGAGCAGGTCGAAGCGGACAAGGCCACGGCCGAGGCATCGGCGGCGAAGGCGGGCGCCGGTCGCTGACGGTAGCGTGGGAGCGACCGGACCGGTCGCGCCCCCGTAGCCCAATCGGCAGAGGCAGGCGACTTAAAATCGCTTCAGTCTGGGTTCGAGTCCCAGCGGGGGTACGGCTCCGGTGATCGCCGCGAGGCGCTCGACCGACGCGGCGCCACCCGGGTCGCGTCCGGTGCTGCCTCTAGGCTGATCGCATGCGCGCGCACCCTCGGCGGGGCGGATGAGCCTCGACCTGCTGTCGACACCGGCGGCGACGAGGCCCTGGACAGACGCGGCGTCCTACTGGGGCGGCATGACGCGCGCGGTCGGGGACCGCAGCGGTCCGGTGGCCGCCGTGAACGTCGACGCGCTCCGCTACAACGCCCTGGATCTTCTCGTGCGCGCCGGTGGCGTGCCCATCCGGGTGGCGAGCAAGTCCGTGCGCGTCCGCGAGATCCTCGATGCGGTCCTCGCGCTTCCGGGCTATCGAGGCATCCTCGCCTTCACGCTGCCCGAAGCCCTGTGGCTGGCCGAGACCCACGACGACATCGTCGTGGGCTATCCCACGGCCGATCGCGAGGCGGTGCAGGAGCTCGTTCGGGACGAGCTGTCGGCGTCGCGCATCACGCTCATGGTCGACGATCCCGCGCAGCTCGATCTCATCGACGCGGTGGCGCCGCCGGGGAGCCGGCCGGAGCTGCGGATCGCCGTCGACGCCGACGCGTCATGGCGCGCTCCCGGCCTCGGCCGCATCGGCGTGCTGCGCTCACCGGTCCACGACCCGGCGGAGGTCGCGTCCCTTGCCCGCGCGATCGCGTACCGCGTGGGCTTCCGGCTGGTCGGCCTGATGATGTACGAGGCGCAGATCGCCGGTCAGGGGGACGCCGGTCCCGGCGCGGCGGCGATCCGGTGGGTCCAGCACCGATCCGCGGCCGAGCTGTTCGAGCGGCGCGCGGCGATCGTGGCGGCGCTGCGCGACATCGCCCCCCTGGAGTTCGTCAACGGCGGCGGCACGGGCTCGCTGGAGCTGACCGCATCCGATCAATCCGTCACCGAGGTGACCGCGGGCAGCGGCCTGCTGGCGGGGCACCTCTTCGACGACTACCGGGCGTTCACTCCCGCCCCGGCCGCGGCCTTCGCGCTCGAGGTGGTGCGCAAGCCCGAGCCCGACGTCGCCACGGTGCTCGGGGGCGGCTGGATCGCGTCCGGACCCCCGGCGGCCACACGGCAGCCGGTCGCGGTGTGGCCTCGAGGACTTCACACCGTGCCCCGCGAGGGCGCGGGTGAGGTGCAGACGCCGCTGCGCGGCGGAGCCGCGCGCATGCTGCACGTCGGCGATCGGGTGTGGTTCCGGCACGCCAAGAGCGGCGAGCTCGCCGAGCGGATCGACAGCTATCACCTCGTGGACGGGAACGGCCGGGTCGGATCGGTGCGGACCTACCGCGGCGAGGGGAAGGCCTTCCTGTGACGCGGCCCGGCGGTCGGTGGGAGAACTGGGGGCGTTCGCAGTCCGCTCGACCGCAGCGCGTCGAGTTCCCCCGCACCGTGGAGGCGGTCCAGCGCGCGGTCGCCGCGGCGGTGGCTCATCGTCTTCCCATCAAGGCGGTAGGCGCCGGCCACAGCTTCAACGGCATCGCCGTCGCGCCGGGAGTGCTGCTGGATCTGCGGGACCTCACCGGCCTGGTCGCGGTCGACGTGGACCGGTCCGAGGCCACCTTCCTCGCCGGGACACGGCTGCACCGGATCCCGGCGCTTCTCGCGCCGTTCGGGCTCGCGATGGAGAACCTGGGCGACATCGACCGTCAGTCGATCGCCGGCGCCATCTCCACGGGCACGCATGGCACCGGCTCCCGCTTCGGCGGCATCGCGACGCAGATCGTCGGAGCCACGCTGGTCACCGCGTCAGGCGAGCTGCTGCGCGTCGACGAGGACGACAGCCCCGGCCTGCTGCCGGCCGTGGCCCTGGCGCTCGGGGCGCTCGGCATCCTCGTCGAGGTCACGGTGCGGTGCGTGCGGGCGTTCGCCCTGCACGCGGTCGAGCGCCCCGAGCCGCTCGACGCGGTCCTGGACGACCTCGACGGCCGCGTGGACGCCTCCGATCACTTCGAGTTCTACTGGTTCCCGCATACCGATCGGGCGATGACGAAGACCAACACGCGGCTGCCGGAGAGCGCGCCGCGGCATCCGCTGTCCTCCGCGCGCAGATGGGTGGACGACACCCTCGTCGGCAACGGGCTGCACCGACTCGCGTGCGGCGTCGCCCACGTCGTCCCCGCGGCGACTCCGCCGATCAACGAGCTCTCGGTCAGGCTGTGGGGCGACCGGGAGTACACGGACCTCTCGCCGAGGGTCTTCGCCTCGGAGCGCGGCGTGCGCTTCCGGGAGATGGAGTACGCGCTGCCGGTCGAGAACGTGCGCGCCGCCTTCGCAGAGCTGCGCGAGCTCATCCGGCAGCGTCGGTGGCGCATCTCGTTCCCGGTGGAGGTCCGATTCGCCGCGGCCGACGACCTGTGGCTCTCGACCGCACACGGACGGGCCTCCGGCTACATCGCGGTGCACCGGTACTGGCGCGACGACCCCACCGCGTACTTCGCGGCGGTGGAGGAGATCATGCTCCACCACGGCGGCCGACCGCACTGGGGGAAGATGCACACGCTCGGAGCCGAGGCGCTGCGCGAGCGGTATCCGCGATTCGACGACTTCCTCGCCCTGCGCGATCGCCTCGATCCCGAGCGGGTCTTCCGCAACCCCCATCTCGAGCGGGTCCTGGGTGGGTAACGGCTGGGAGTCCCGGCACCGACCCGGGAGCGCGAGTGGCCGCTGGATAGGATGAGGGGGATTCGAACGGAGAACTCGGCTATGGAATGGCTGATCCCAGTCATCATCGTGGTGGCGCTCGTCCTCGTCGCCGGCATCTATCTCTGGGCGACGTACAACTCCCTCGTGCAGCTGAACGTCCGCGTCGATGAGGCGTGGAGCGATATCACCGTGCAGCTCAAGCGCCGGGCCGATCTCCTTCCGAACCTCATCGAATCGGTCAAGGGATACGCGGCACATGAGAAGGCCGTCTTCGAGAACGTGACCCGGGCGAGGGCTGAGACGCTCACCGCCGGAGGACCAGCGGAAGCCGGCCTCGCCGAGGGACACATGCAGCGGGCGCTCAGATCGCTGTTCGCCGTCGCCGAGGCGTACCCGCAGCTGCAGGCCAGTCAGAACTTCCTTCAGCTGCAGCAGTCGATCGTCGATGCTGAGGACAAGATCCAGGCGTCCCGCCGGTTCTACAACGGCGGCGTGCGGGAGCTGAACACGAAGATCAAGGTGTTCCCGAACAACCTGTTCGCTCGCAACCTCGGATTCTCCGAGCGCGAGTTCTTCGAGGTCGTGGACGGCGCGGCCGTGTCGGAGCCGCCTCGCGTGCAGTTCTGACCAGGCGCGCGCAGCGGCGGGAGCGTTCCGGACCGGTGCGACGCTGCCGCCGGTGTCGCCGGCGCGCGCTAGCGTCGGGGCATGCCCCTCCGGCTCTCCCGTGAACAGGCGCGCCGCATCGCCGTGCGCGCGCAGCTGCTGACGGCGCAGCGGCCGTCGGGGATCGTCGAGACCGTCGACGGGCTCACCGTGGTGAACATCGAGCCGACGGCGGCCATCGCTCCCAGCGCGGATCTCATCCTGTGGAGCAGGCTCGGCTGGCCGTACCAGCCCGCCGATCTGCAGCGTCTGGTCGAGCAGGACCGTGCCATCTTCGAGTGGGGCGGGTTCTACCGCACCATGGCGGACCTTCCGCTGCTCCTGCCCGAGATGCGGCAGCGGCCGCACTCGGCGCAGGCCCGCGAGTGGCTGGCGGCCAACGACCGCTTCCGGCGCGACGTCCTCACCCGCCTCCGGGCAGAGGGGCCTCTGCGGCCGACGGACATCCCCGACACCGCGCAGGTGTCCTGGAGCTCGTCGGGGTGGACGAACAACCGCAACACGCTGCAGCTGCTGGAGATGCTGGTGCTGCGCGGCGAGGTGGCCGTGTCGGCCCGGGATGCCGCCGGGCGCCTGTTCGACGTGGCGGAGAGGGTGTACCCGGCCGACGTCGAAGAGCTCGCGCCGGATGACGCGGCGCGCGAGAGGGCTGAGCGTCGCCTTGCGGCGCTCGGGATCGCGCGGGTCAGGACAGTGGCGCAGCCGATCGAGCCGATCGACGTCGGCGAGATCGGCGAGGAGGCGGTCGTCGAAGGCGTCGACGGCATCTGGCGCGTGGATCCGGCTGCCCTGGGCGATGACGACGTCCGTCCGCGCACGGCGCTGCTGTCGCCCTTCGACCGGCTGGTGTTCGATCGCCGGCGTCTCGAGGAGCTCTTCGGATACGAGTATCTGCTCGAGATGTACAAGCCTGCTGCCAAGCGGCGGTGGGGGTACTTCGCGCTGCCGATCCTGCACGGCGACCGGTTCATCGGCAAGCTGGATGCCAAGGCGGACCGCAAGGCGGGCGTCCTCCACGTCTTCGCCGTCCACGAGGACGAGCCCTTCACCGAGGACCAGGAGGCAGCGGTCACCCGGGAGATCGACGAGCTCGGGCGCTGGCTGGGACTGGAGGTGCGGCAGGGCGGCCGCTGAGGGTCGCCCGCGTCACCGGACGGTGAGCACCATGATTCCGTCGTCGAAGCCGAAGGCGCCGCGCAGGGCCCACTGGTCGGTCCGGTAGGTGAAGAAGCCGTCGCGGCCGTCGTGGCCCGTCCCATGCGCGGTAGCGACGATGACGCCCTCTGTCGCGGCGAAGGACCCGTTCTCGGGAAGGAGGGTGACGCTGGGCAGCCGTTCGACGCGGAAGGCGATCCGCTCGAGCCGCGCGAGGTCGGCAGCCCACGGGATCACGAGCCCGCAGTTCTCCGGCACGGTCTCGGCCGCCTCGGCGCACGCGGACGCATAGGCGTTCAGCTGCTCCTGCGCGGACGCGGCGGCGTCGGGGGAGAGGGTGACCTCGAGGGCGAGCTGCTCGGCGCGATCATTGCTGACGGCGAGGGTTGATGTTCCGCTGAGGAGCTCGCGCGGTCCGGCGGTGACCGGATAGACGGCGGGCAGGAGCGGCGTCGCGGTCCCGGCGCCCACGAGGGCGCCCCCGATGCGCACGTCGCCCACGGCGACGTCCGATCCGGCGAGCACCACCTCGACCGTGGCGGATGCCAGGTAGTCGCCGGCGAGAGACCACCGGTCGCCGGACCGTCGGAGGTCGAAGAGGAGGTCACGGCGCGTGCCGTCGACCTCGGCGGTCGCATGCACCGAGACGAGGTCGGCCTTCCGCTCGCGCATCTCCTCGATGCGCGCGTCGACGAGGTATGAGGTCGCGCCCGCGAACGACTCCTCGATGATCCGATCCGTCTCTTCATCGAGGGGAGCGCGCATCGCCTGGATGGCGGCGAGGTCGCCGGTCTCCAGCGCCCGCAGATACGTGCCGGCGGCATCCTGCGCCGTCGGCGGGCGGAAGCCGAACCACCACGCTGCGACGGCGACCGCCACGAGAGCGACGGCGCCGACCACGATGCCGATCACCACCGGTCGCCGCCTCACCCGTCTACGTTATCCGGCCGGCTCCTCGGCGGCGAGCGCGACCGGCTCGGCAGGACCGGCCTCGTGACGCCCGGCTTCGGGAAGCGCCCGCGCGAGATCGTCGACCGCGTCGCCCCACCTCGAGACGGAGATCGATCCGAGTCCCTGCCAGGCGGCGGCCGTGCGCAGCTCGTCCGCGAGCCGTGCGGCGGCGTGGGCCGGGCGTCCGTGCTCCCACCATGCCGACTGCACGAGCAGGGTGGACGCCGCGCGGTCGGCTTTCAGGTCGACGCGGCCGACCAGGTCGTCATCCACCAGCACCGGAAGCGAGTAGTAGCCGAATCGTCGCTTGTGCGCCGGGGTGTAGATCTCGATGCGATACGCGAAGTCGAAAAGGCGCTCGGCCCGGTCCCGGAACCACACGACCGGGTCGAACGGCGTCAGGATCGCCGCCGCGTCGATGCGCCGAGGAAGGGCGGCGCTGTCGTGGAGCCATGCCTTCGCGGGGCGCCCTGCGGCGGTCCACCCGTCGACGGTCACCGGATGCAGCTCGCCGCTGTCGGTGAGCTCCCCGATCGCCGCCATCACGGCCTTGCGGTCGGTCAGGCGCCAGTAGTCGGCGAGGTCGGCGGCGGTCGCGACGCCGTACGCCCTGGCGGCCCTGCGCACCAGTTCACGGATGGCGTCGGCTCGCTCGACGCGGATGTTCAGCGCGTCCGCCGGCAGCACGTGCTCGGCCAGACCGTAGCGGCGCTCGAAACCGCGACGCCCGGCGATGGCCACCTCGCCGAACAGCCACAGATACTCGAGGGCCCGCTTGACCACGTCCCAGTCCCACCAGGGACCGCGTGCGCCCCGCTTGGCGTCGTGCTCGATCTGGGCGGGCCTCAGGGGCCCGCGCGCGGCGAGCTCTGCACGGACCCAGTCGACGGTCTCGCGATGCTGCCGGAACCAGCCGTCTTGTGCGGACCCGTACTTGGCGCGCATCTCGTCCATGCGGAACCGGAAGAGGCCCCAGTCCGTCGCCGGGATGAACGCCGCGACGTGCGCCCAGTACTCGACGTACGGTGCCCGCCGTGCGAACAGCAGGCGGTCCAGAGCCGCCGGATCGTAGGCCCCGACCCGCGAGAACAGCGGCATGTAGTGCGAGCGCGCGAAGACGTTCACCGAGTCGATCTGAAGGGTCGCCATCCGCGAGAGTGCGGCAGCGAGCTGCCGTGTTCCCGGCTGGGCGGGTCGTGGCTTGGCCAAGCCCTGTGCGGACAAGGCGATCCGCCGGGCCTCCGGCAGGCTGAGGGACGACTTCACGCGCGTCAGCCTAGCCACGGCGTCCGACACCGGACGCGCCGCGTGACGACCGGTCACATGAGCGTCGAGGCATGCGGCCGACCTAGACTGGCGGGATGAGCGGCACCGACGGCAAGCCTCGCGGTTCGCTCCTCGACGCCGTCCGCGATCGGCGCAGAGTCGTCTCCACCGAGCTGTCCGGCACGGTCCCGCGGGGCCTGCGGGTCGCCACGGCCTACGCGTGGCGGCTGCTGGTCGTCGCTGCGGCCGTGGGTGTGGCGGTGTGGCTGATCATCCAGCTGAAGCTGCTGGTCATTCCGCTTTTCATCGCGATCCTGCTCACCGCGCTGCTGTGGCCGTCGTTCGCGTGGATGCTGCGCCACCGCTTCCCCCGTTGGCTGGCCATCGTCCTGTCGGTGCTGGTCACGATCGCCGTCGTCACGGGACTGCTGTGGCTGGCGGTGTGGCAGATCACGCGGCAGTGGCCGTCGGTTCAGGAGCGGACGGTGCAGGCCGTCCAGGACTTCCGCGAGTACCTGATCCAGGGGCCTCTCCACCTCAGCGCCGACCAGATCGACGATCTGCTGGCGCAGGCGTGGGCCTTCGCGCAGGAGCAGGCGGAGCTGCTGTGGTCCGGTGCGCTCGCCATCGGCTCGACGCTCGGACACGTCGCGGCCGGCGCGCTGCTGACGCTGTTCATCCTGCTGTGCCTGCTCGCGGACGGCGCCGGCATCTGGCGCTGGACCGTGCGGATGTTCCCGCGCAAGGCACGTCCCGCCGCGGACGGCGCCGGTCGGGCAGGGTGGGTGACGGTCGTCAACTACGCTCGCACGCAGCTGCTGGTGGCCACGATCGACGCCATCGGAATCGGGCTGGGGGCGTTCCTCTTGGGCGTGCCGCTGGCCGTCCCGGTCGCCGTCCTGGTCTTCCTGGGCGCCTTCGTCCCCTTCGTCGGCGCGGTCGTCACCGGCGCGGTCGCCGTGTTCCTGGCCCTGGTCTACAACGGCCCGTGGATCGCGCTGTGGATGCTCGTGGTGGTGCTGGGCGTCCAGCAGCTGGAGGGGCACGTGCTGCAGCCGCTGCTCATGGGCTCCGCCGTGAAGGTGCACCCGCTCGCGGTGGTCCTGGTCGTCGCCGGGGGAGCGATGGTCGCCGGCATCCCGGGCGCCCTGTTCGCCGTGCCGCTCGCCGCGTTCGTCAACGTCGTCGCCGTCTACCTCAGCGAACGGGCGTGGGAGACCGGCGCGAGACCCCGAGGAGACCTCATCTGGAGCACCGTCCCCCGACCGAGGAGAACCCCGTCGTGACCACGACCATGCCCCCCGCCCCCGGCAGCGCCGCCGCGCCGAGCCTCGCCGATTACGAGGACGCCGCCGCTGCGCTCGAGGGCGTGATCTCGCGCACGCCGCTGGACGAGTCCCAGCACCTGACAGACCTGCTGGGCGTTCCCGTGCACCTGAAGCTCGAGAACCTGCAGCGCACGGGCTCGTTCAAGATCCGCGGTGCGACCTACCGGCTGTCGCGGCTGACCGAGGAGGAGCGCGCCCGCGGCGTCGTGGCCGCGTCTGCGGGGAACCACGCGCAGGGGGTCGCGCTGGCGGCGAAGGCGCTCGGCATCCCCGCGACCATCTTCATGCCGCTCGGGGTGCCGGTTCCCAAGCTGCTGGCCACGCGCGGCTACGGCGCCGACGTCATCCTCGAGGGGTCGACCGTCGAGACGCCGCTGCGGATGGCGGCCGAGTTCGCCGAGCGCACCGGCGCCGTCTTCATCCACCCGTTCGACCACCCGGACATCATCGCGGGGCAGGGGACGCTGGGGCTGGAGCTCATGGATCAGCTCCCCGACCTCGACACGGTGATGGTCGGCATCGGAGGAGGCGGCCTGATCGCCGGCGTCGCGGGTGCGGTGAAGGCGCGCGCGGCGGCCCGAGGACGCGCCGTCCGGGTGATCGGCGTCCAGGCCGAGAACTCGGCGGCGTACCCGCCGTCGCTGCGGGCGGGGCATCCGGTGGATGTCGCCACGACGCCGACCATCGCGGACGGCATCGCGGTCGCGCGGCCGGGTCAGCTGCCGTTCGCGATCGTCCGCGACCTCGTCGACGAGGTCGTCACCGTGTCGGATGACGACATCGCCCGCGCTCTGCTGGTGCTGCTCGAGCGCGCCAAGCAGGTCGTCGAACCCGCCGGCGCGGTCGGCGTCGCGGCGATCCTCGCGGGCAAGGTCGTGCCGACCGGACCGACCGTGAGCATCCTCTCCGGCGGCAACATCGACCCGCTGCTGCTCCAGCGCGTCGTCGCGCACGGGCTGGCGGCATCCGGTCGGTACATGACCCTGCGGATCCCGCTGCCCGATCGCCCCGGCCAGCTCGCGCGTGTCTCCGAGCTGCTGGCCGCCGCGGGCGCGAACGTGATGGAGGTGCTGCACACCCGCCACGGGCAGGGGCTGCAGATCGACGAGGTGTTCCTGCAGCTGAGCGTCGAGACGCGCGGGCAGGAGCACCGGGCGCACGTCATCGCGGTGCTCGAGGAAGCCGGCTACGCGCCGACGGTCATCCGCGACTAGGACCGCGGAGACACCGGCTCACTGGCCGTTGTAGGTCTCGACCTTCAGGATCTCGACGGTGATCTCGCGCCCGTTCGGGGCGGTGTACAAGGTCTTCTCGCCTTCCTTGCGGCCGATGATCGCCTCGCCCAGCGGCGAGGCCTCGCTGTAGACGTCCAGCTCGGAGCCGGCGGCGATCTCGCGGCTGCCGAGCAGGAAGACCTCCTCGCCGCCGGCCACGATGGCGGTCACGACGGTGCCGGGCTCGACCACGCCGGTGCTCTCGGGCGCCTCGCCGACCTTGGCGTTCTTCAGCAGCTCCTGCAGGGTGCGGATCCGGGCCTCCTGCTTGCCCTGCTCGTCCTTGGCCGCGTGGTAGCCGCCGTTCTCCTTGAGGTCGCCTTCTTCGCGAGCGGCCTCGATGCGCTTGGCGATCTCTTCGCGTCCGGTGGTCGAGAGGTGCTCGAGCTCGGCGGCGAGGCGGTCGTAGGCCTCCTGGGTCAGGAACGTCACGGGGGCGTCGTTCGACACGGGTGTCTCCTTGTCTGCAGGACGTGCGATAAGTCAAACGCCCCGGCTCAGGGCCAGGGCGCATGTGGATCGCAGTGCCGACAGACTACGTCACCCAGCAGGAGTTGACAAAACCCGTGGTCGCCTCCGCCGTGGTCGGGATGGCCTCCCTGAAGGCACGCGCGTGCTGCGGGGAGGCCGGGATCTCGACGACGCGCCACCCCACGATGCCGTGATCCTCGTCCTGCGCTTCGATCGCGCAGGCGACCGACCGGCCCGCCGGCGCGGTGATCTGGAAGCCGAGCATCACGGTGTGCTCGTCGATCACCTCGAACGACGTCGTGTCCGCATCGACGCTGCCCAGGGAGCTCTGAACGGTGGTCCAGCCGAACCAGCCGACGGCCGCGATCGCTGCCAGGATGCCCGCCAGCACGAGCCACCGGCGTCCGGGCGACCGCCGACGCCCGTAGCGGTCGTCGAGCATGTCCTGCGTCGTCATGGACGGTCCCATCGGAGAATAGGGTGGAAGTCCAGGCTATGCGTTGGTGCGCATCGCCGCTGACCACCGACGCCCGCACGCGGGCAGAGCGAGGACCCCCATGCACGATGCGCTCGCGGCACTCGCCGGCGTGGCGGCCACGCCGACGCCGAGCCCCACGCAGCAGGTCGACCCCGACCTCGTGACGCCCGGGCCGTGGGGGTTTGCGATCATCGTGTTCATCGCGCTGGCGGTCATCCTGCTGGTGTGGGACATGATGCGCCGCATCCGACGAGGGCGCGTGCGTGCCGACCTCGACGAGCAGCTCGAAGCCGAGGCACAGGCGCAGCGCGCAGCCGCCGCCACGGGCGTCGACGACGAGCGCGCGGACGGCGGAACCCGGGACGTCGGAGGCGACGACACGCCCACACGCTGACGGCGCGCGGCTCGCGTGCCCGTCAGGCGCCGCCGCGTCAGCCCGACGCGCCCAGCGAGGGAGTGAGCGGCGCCAGCGCGATGAGCAGGCACGCGGTCCAGTGGCACACGAAGGCCAGCACGGTGCACACGTGGAAGATCTCGTGGAAGCCGAAGTGGCCGGGCCACGGGTTGGGGCGCTTGAGCGCGTAGATCACGGCCCCGACGGTGTAGAGCACGCCGCCGACGATCACCAGGATCATCATCGCGGCGTTGGCCTGGAACAGGTCGGCGATGTACATGATCGCCGCCCACCCGAGCACCAGGTACAGCGCGACGTACAGCCACCGGGGCGCGTGGATCCAGAAGACGCGGAAGAGGATGCCCAGGAGCGCGCCGCTCCACACCACGGACAGCAGCAGGACGCCCTTGTCGGGGGGAAGGCCGAGGGCGGCGATGGGGGTGTACGTGCCGGCGATCAGCAGGAGGATGTTGGCGTGGTCGATCCGCTTGAGGATCGCCTTCGTGCGCGGCTGCCAGTCGAACCGGTGATACATGGCCGAGTTGCCGAACAGCAGCAGAGACGTCGCCATGAACACCGCGCAGGCCCACTTCGCCGGCGCGCCCTCGGCGAAGACGATGAGCACCACCCCGGCGGCGATCGCGACCGGGAAGGTGCCGGCATGGATCCAGCCGCGCCAGCTGGGCTTGAGCTCCGGGCGCGCGGCGTCGACCGCGGCGGCATCCAGGAGCGGGAGCACGGGGACCTCGGGTGCTTGAGGCAGGCGCGCACGACGGCTCATCCGTCCAGCGTAGGCGGCGTCGTATGCCGCTCGGTACATACCACGCACCCTGTCTCGGCGGCATGCGGGTGACCGCTCTGCGGTTCTCGCGGCTCGCGGGGTAGCGTAGGCGTGTGGCGCGCGCAGGGTCGAACGAGGGCAGAGGACCGCTCTACCGCCTCTACATCAACCGCCTCCGCCGGCGTCTGGATCCGGCGACGGTGCCCGGCCACGTCGCGATGATGATCGACGGGAACCGCCGGTGGGCGCGGCAGCTCGGGTACGAATCGGCGGCACACGGTCACCGTGCCGGCGCCGCGAAGATGAGGGAGTTCCTGCGCTGGTGCGACGACGTCGGCGTCAAGGTGGCGTCGCTGTACCTGCTGTCGACCGACAACCTGCGCAAGCGCGACACCCAGGAGCTGTCCGACCTGATCGAGATCATCGCCGAGCTCGCCGACGAGCTCTCACGTGAGCGGGATTGGCGCGTCCGACATGTCGGACGCGCTGACGTGCTGCCGCCCGACCTCGCCCGTGTGCTGGCGGAGGTCGGGGAGCGCACGAAGGACAACCCCGGCATGCACGTGAACCTCGCCGTCGGCTACGGGGGTCGCAGCGAGATCGTCGACGCCGTGCGCAGCATCATCGCCAAGCATCACGAGAGCGGCGGCTCGCTCGAGGAGCTCGCCGCCAGCCTCACCCCGGAGCAGATCGGCGAGCACCTCTACACCGGAGGCCAGCCCGACCCGGATCTGGTGATCCGCACGTCGGGCGAGCAGCGGTTGAGCGACTTCCTGCTGTGGCAGAGCGCCCACAGCGAGTTCTACTTCGTCGAAGCCCTGGGGCCGGACCTGCGCGAGGTGGACTTCCTGCGGGCGATCCGCGACTTCTCGTCGCGGGACCGCCGGTTCGGGGGCTGAGCCCGGCTCGGAGCGAAATCCGCCCGTCATCAGGGCATCTGGCCGTCTCCGTCGTCGCTCTGCCAGAATGACGCGGATGGGGGATCTCGAGACGTATCTGCAGTCGTTCGATGGGGAACCGGGCTACCTGGACTGGGCTGCCTTCGGACCGCTCGCTCCCGCCGTCCGCGAAGAGGCTCAGGGCGACACCGAGCTGCTGGGATCGGGACGGAGCGCCGGCATCCGCCTGGTCACCGATCACGTGCGCGAAGCACGCGAGCTCGTGGCCGACCTCATGGACGTCGCCATGGATCAGGTCGTGCTGCAGCCGTCCGCGACCTACGGGCTCATGCATGCCGTCTACGGTCTGGAGGGCGGGCTGATGCTGGGGCGGGGGGAGTTCCCGAGTCTCACCGTCGCCGCAACGCGAGCGGCCGACGCGCTCGGGTCCCTCGAGCTCCAGTGGCTGGAGCCGCCGGACGGCCGGATCACGCCCGATGTGGTGCGGGCTGCGCTCACCGAGCGGACGCGAGCGCTCGCGGTCAGCCTCGTCGACTTCCGCACCGGATATCGCGCCGATCTCGCCGGTCTGCGCGAGGTCATCGGCGACCGCCTGCTCATCGTCGACGCCGTCCAGGCATTCGGCATGGTGGACGTCGACTACGGCGCGGCCGATGTGGTGTGCGGGCACGGGTACAAGTGGCTGCGCGCCGGCCGCGGCACCGGCTTCGCGTGGTTCGGCGACCGCGCCCTCAATCGCATCACGCCGGTGCTCTCGGGCTTCCGCGGCGTCGAGGGCGACCTGCCCGTCGACGAGGTGCCGGCGCCGGCGCGATCCGCGCAGGCGTACACCGTCTCCGGACCGGACACGCTGGCCGCCGCACGACTGGCCACGGCGCTGCGCGACGTCGCCGACGTGGGCGTGGCGGCCATCGAGACGGAGCTGGCCGCCCGCACGGGCGATGTCATCTTCTTCGCCGACCGCTACGGCATCCCGGTCATCACGCCGCGCGAGCCCGAGCAGCGGGCGGGCATCGTGACGCTGGAGCCGGCGCCGCGGGATGCCGCGCCGCTGGCGGCATCCCTTGCCAACCACGGCCTCACCGTGACGGTGCGGGCCGGGCGCATCCGGGTGGCGCCGCACGTCGGCACGGGAGCCGACACGCTGCGGCTGTTCGGCGACGCGCTCGCGGCCTTCTCCTCGGCACGGACGTGGTGACGCACCCGGGCTTCGCACTCGCCCGCGACACGGCATCCGGAATTCACCTCTCCGTCACGAATTGCGGGCGTGTCGAGGTCCCGGGATGTCGTCGCCGAGTCGTACGGTCATGACATCGGGCAAGGCGCCCGGTCGAGTCGGCCTCTCGGATCACGACTCGTGGCCCACGGCCGACTCGTGACTGCCGGGTTTCCGACCCGGGGCGGGAGTGGGTTGTGACCACATCAGCACCACACAAGCAGCGCCGTCAGGACTTCGAGCAGGTCGACGGGACGGATCAGCAGCTTCGCACCTACGTGCTCGACACGTCGGTGCTGCTGAGCGATCCGCGCGCGTTCTTCCGGTTCGCCGAGCACAACGTCGTGATCCCCGTCGTGGTGATCACCGAGCTCGAGGGCAAGCGCCATGATCCTGAGATCGGGTACTTCGCCCGCCAGGCGCTGCGTCATCTCGACGAGCTGCGGGTCGAACACGGACGACTGGACTTCCCGGTCCCCGTCGGCGCGGGCGGCACGCTGCGCGTCGAGCTGAACAACACCGATCCCACGGTGCTGCCCTCCGGCATGCGGCTCGGCGACAACGACAGCCGGATCCTCGCCGTGGCCATGCACCTCGCCCAGGACGGGCAGGAGGTCACCGTCGTCTCCAAGGACCTGCCGATGCGCGTCAAGGCGGCCTCCCTCGGTGTGATCGCCGAGGAGTACCTGGCCGAGCAGGCCGTCGACTCCGGCTGGACCGGCATCGCCGAGCTCGACGTCTCGGGCGATGAGATCAGCGACCTGTACGAGAGCGAGGTCGCGGCGAGCGACGAGGTGCGCGGGCTCCCGGTCAACACCGGGCTGATCATCCACTCCGAGCGCGGCTCCGCTCTGGGGCGCGTCGTCGGCGACGGCGAGTACCGCCTGGTGCGCGGGGATCGGGACGTGTTCGGCCTGCACGGTCGCTCCGCCGAGCAGCGCATCGCGATCGACCTCCTGCTGGACCCGGAGGTCGGCATCGTCTCGCTCGGAGGGCGAGCGGGCACCGGCAAGTCGGCGCTCGCCCTGTGCGCGGCGCTGGAGGCGGTCCTCGAGCGGCAGCAGCAGCGCAAGATCATCGTCTTCCGCCCGCTGTTCGCCGTCGGCGGCCAGGAGCTGGGGTACCTCCCCGGCGATCAGCAGGAGAAGATGAACCCGTGGGGGCAGGCGGTCTTCGACACCCTCGGCTCGGTGGTCTCGACGAACGTCCTCGATGAGGTGATCGAGCGCGGGCTGCTCGAGGTGCTGCCGCTCACGCACATCCGCGGACGATCGCTGCACGACGCCTTCGTGATCGTCGACGAGGCCCAGTCGCTGGAGCGCAACGTCCTGCTGACGGTGCTCAGCCGCATCGGGCAGAACTCCCGCGTGGTGCTCACCCACGATGTCGGCCAGCGCGACAACCTGCGAGTGGGCCGCCACGACGGCGTCGCGTCGGTGATCGAGACGCTCAAGGGGCACGGGCTGTTCGGGCACGTGACCCTCGTCCGCTCCGAGCGGTCGGCGATCGCCGCCCTGGTGACGGATCTGCTGGAGGCCGGCGAGCTGGCCTGAGCCGACGGAGGGGGCCGGGATGCCGCATCCCGGCCCCTTCCGGGTCCCGGACACCGCGCGAAGAGGTGCTTCGCAATGAGAAGAGTCTCACTCGTGGTGTCGGGAACCACTCCGACGGTCTGGCACGATTGATGAGGCGCTTCCCGGGCGCAGATCTTCGGGGTGCAGCGCTCTTGGCGCGCGGAGAGGAAGGATGACCGTGGACGGACGCACGGGGCTCGTGGTCGGCGGCGTGTCCGCCGTCGCGGCGAGCGTCGCCGTCATCTGCGCGGTCGCGCTGACCACCTCCGCAGCGCTCGCCGACTCGTCCGGCTCCGACATGGCCGCGGCCCGGGTGCTGGTACCGGCCGCCGCGATGAACGAGGACTCCGGCGCGGGCACGGACGGGGTCTCCGCATCGACGTCGCGTCCCGAGACGGTGCAGGCGCCGGACCCGTACGTCGTGGACGCGCAGCGGCCGTCCGACCCGACCCCGCCGGCGCCCGCGAACCCGGCGCCGGCGCCGCCGGCGCCGCCTGCCCCCGCTCCTGCCGCGCCCCAGACGCCGTCGGCGCCGCAGGCGCCCGCGACCCGCGAGGAGGCGGAGGCGGCATCCGTGGCAGCCGGCTCGTGGGACGCCGTCCGTGCGTGGGCTGCGGCACGCGGCTGGTCGCCCGAGCGGGTGGAGGAGTGGATCGCTCGCCTCGAGGAGCGCTACACCAAGGCCGACGGCGGCAACGGCCGCGGGTCCGAGAAGCGGTCCGCCTCCGGCGAGGACGGCGCCGGCCGGCTCGTCGGCACTCTGCAGAGACTTCCCGCGATCGCGGGTTCGAACGGCGACGACCGGTGGCATGCCCCCGGCGGCGACGTGAATCAGGATCAGTCGCGCGAATCCCCAGTCTGGCGCGACTGAGACGGCCGGATCCCCCAGTCCGGCCTTTCCAGCCCCCGGTGTCCCCCAACACCGGGGGCTTCTTCTCCGTCAGGGGCCGGCGGCAGGTTGCGAGCGCGTCACTCCCAGCGATAGCCGGCGCCGCGCACCGTCACGATGTGATCGGCACCGAGCTTCCCTCGCAGATATCGCACATAGACATCGACGACGTTCGAGCCCGGGTCGAAGTCCAGCCCCCACACCCGGCTCAGGAGCAGTTCGCGGCTGAGCACCCGGCCGGGGTTGCGCAGGAACTGCTCCGCGAGCGCGAACTCGCGGGCCGAGAGGTCGACCTCGCGGTCATCGACCGTCGCGCGCCGCGCGAGCACGTCGAGCACGACGCCGCCGTGCGAGATGGATACGCTCGGCTGCGGCATGTTCTCGCGCAGCCGCGACCGGACCCGTGCCAGCAGCTCCTCGAAGGTGAACGGCTTCGAGACGTAGTCGTTCGCACCCGCCTCGAGGCCCTCGACGGTGTCCCGTGTGCTGGAGCGGGCGGTCAGCATGATCACCGGGATGGCCGACCCGCGGGCGCGCAGCTCCCGCAGCACCTCGAACCCGTCCATGCTCGGCAGGCCGACGTCCAGCAGCACGAGGTCGCCGTCGCCGCGCAGGGCCGCGGCCAGGCCCTCCGCGCCGTCCTCGATGCGCACGGTCTCGTATCCCGCCGCTTCAAGCCCGCGACTGACGAACGAGGCGATGCGCGGTTCGTCCTCGACGATGAGGATCTTCGTCATCCGGCGGCCTCCCGTTGCAGCACGACATCGCCTGCCCGCACGGGCGCCGGCAGCTCCGCCGTGGTCGGCGGCAGATGGATCGTGAAGGTCGCTCCGCCGCCGGGTGTGTCGGTCACGGCGCACTGACCGCCGTGCGACTTGGCGATCGCATCGACGATCGCCAGCCCCAGCCCCGAGCCCCCGATCGTCCGCTTGCCGTGGGCGCGGTCGAACCGGCGGAAGATGCGGTGGCGTGCGCCGTGCGGGATGCCGGCGCCGTGGTCGCGCACCCACAGCCGCGCACCGCCGGCATCCAGTGCGCTTCCGATCTCGATCGGCGACCCGGCGGGCGTGTACTTCGCGGCGTTGTCGGCGAGCTGGAGCCACGCCTGCAGCAGCCGGTCCTGGTCGCCGACGGTGACGCCCTCAGCGTGGGCCTCGACGGTCCACGTGTGCCCGGGGATCACGGCGACGAGTTCCCCGACACGCGCGGTCAGCGCCGCCAGGTCGACCTCGCGCATCGTGTACGAGTCGCCCTCGGCCGCGGCCAGCAGGTCGATGTCCTCCACCAGTCGCGCGAGCCGGTCGAGTTCGGCCATGCCGATCTCGCGGGCGGAGGCGACGTCATCGGCGTCTCGCGGGTCCATCAGCTCGAGGTGGCCGCGCACGATCGTGATCGGCGTCTTCAGCTCGTGCCGCACATCGTCCAGCAGCTGCCGCTGCACGTCGACGGACCCCTCCAGGCGGTCGAGCATCGAGTTGACGGTGCGCGACAGGTCGGCGATGTCGTCGTTGCCCTCGGCGGACAGGCGCGGCGACAGGTCGGTGATCGAGATGGCGTTCGCCGTCTCGCGGAGATGCCGGATGGGGGAGAGGAGCCTGCCCGTCACGAACCAGCCCACCACGGCGATGGCGCCGAGCACGATGAGCGCCGCGATGACGTACGTGATCATCGCGACGGTGACCGGCTCGAGCTCGGCGCCGAGGTCGACGACGCGCACGTACAGTCCCGTGCGGGGGTCCCCCGGCATCGTGACCGGGATGGCGACGTAGCGCAGCGACCCCTGATCGGTGACCGCCGTCCCCTTCTTGGCCGTGCCGCCCGCCGTCTCGTCGAGAACGCGTTCGATGAACGCCGTGTTGTCGGAGATGTCGAAGCCCGACAGCGTCGCCGGCTTGTAGCGCGCCACCCCGTCGATGAGAGCGAGGGATGCCTCGTTGCGAGCCGGAACGAGGCGGGCTACGACGGCCCGGAGGTAGTCGTCGATCGACGCGTAATCGCTGACGTCGGCGTCCTCGGTGGCGGGTTCCGCGCCCGAGCCGGTCTCCTCGACGCTGCTGCGGTCGGCGACCCCGCGCAGGGACTGCACCTGGGCGTCCAGGCGAGCGTTCACGCCGGCGATGACCTGCTCGCGCTGCACCATGAATGTGACGCTGCCCACGATGGCCAGGCCCACGCACGCCACGGCCAGGATCGCCGAGAGGATCCTGACGCGCGCGGGGATGGGGCGGGGTGTCCGAGCCACCCCCCGATTATTGCGCCCGAACCGCTCCTGGGGCACGTGGTGCGACTCAGCCCGGGTGCGTCATCGAGAGCAGATCGAGTTTGTCGTCGAGCTGCTCGAGGGTGAGTTCGCCGCGCTCGACGTAGCCGAGGTCGATGACGGCCTCGCGCACGGTGATGCCCTTGGCGACCGAGTGCTTGGCGATCTTGGCCGCCGCCTCGTACCCGATGAGCTTGTTCAGCGGCGTCACGATCGACGGCGACATCCCCGCGTACGCCGCGGCGCGCTCCACGTTGGCCTCGAGGCCGTCGATGGTCTTGTCCGCGAGGATGCGCGTCGCGTTGGCCAGCAGGCTGATGGATTCCAGCACCGCGGTGCCCATGACGGGGATCGCCACGTTCAGCTCGAACGAGCCCGACGCGCCGGCCCACGCCACGGTCGCGTCATTGCCGATCACGCGGGCGCACACCATCAGCGTGGCCTCCGGGATCACCGGGTTCACCTTGCCCGGCATGATCGACGAGCCCGGCTGCAGATCGGGGATGTGCAGCTCGCCCAGACCTGTGTTGGGGCCCGAACCCATCCAGCGCAGGTCGTTGTTGATCTTGGTGAGCGACACGGCGATGGTGCGCAGCGCGCCGGATGCCTCGACGAGGCCGTCCCGGTTGGCCTGGGCCTCGAAATGGTCCTTCGCCTCGGTGATCGGAAGCTCCGTCTCGGCCACGATGAGCTCGAGGACCCGCTGCGGGAACCCCAGCGGCGTGTTGATGCCGGTCCCGACGGCCGTGCCGCCCAGCGGCACCTCGGCGACGCGCGGCAGCACCGCCTGCACGCGCTCGATGCCCAGCCGGATCTGCCGGGCGTACCCGCCGAACTCCTGCCCGAGGGTCACCGGGGTGGCATCCATCAGGTGCGTGCGCCCCGACTTGACGACGTCCTTCCAGGCCTCGGCCTTCGCCTCGAGCGCGACGGCCAGGTGGTCCAGTGCCGGGATGAGGTCGTCGATGAGCTCCTGCGTGACGGCGATGTGCACGGAGGTGGGGAAGACGTCGTTGGAGGACTGCGACGCGTTCACGTGATCGTTCGGGTGCACCGTGGCCCCGAGCGCCTGCGAGGCGAGGGTCGCGAGGACCTCGTTCATGTTCATGTTCGACGACGTGCCGCTGCCGGTCTGGTAGACGTCGATCGGGAACTGGTCGAGGAACTCACCGCCGATGATGCGGTCGGCGGCGCCGGCGATGGCATCCGCGATGTCCGCGTCGAGCGTGCCGAGCTCCTTGTTCGCGAGCGCGGCGGCCTTCTTGATGCGCGCGAGCGCGATGATCTGCGCCGGCTCCAACGGGTCGCCCGAGATGGGGAAGTTCTCCACGGCGCGCTGGGTCTGGGCGGCATAGAGCGCGTTCCTGGGCACGCGGACCTCGCCCATGGTGTCGTGCTCGATGCGGTACTCGATGTCGGTCACGTCGTCGTTTTCCTTATGTTCGGTACGGGATCGGGTCACGCCTGCGCCGCGAGCCCCACGGCGACGTGGGGGACCGCGGTGCCTTCGGCGAGACGGTAGTTGGCGCCGACGATCGCCAGGCGCCCCTCGGCGACCGCGTCGCTGATCAGCTCCGACGAGTGCAGGAGCTCGGTGACGGTGTCGCGGAGGTGCTCACGGCCGACCTCTTCGGCGTCGATGCTGTCGGGCGCGACGCCGTCGACCGCGCTCGCGCGCTGCACGCGCCGCACGGCGGGCACGATCGGCGCGATCAGACGCCAGATGTGCGGCGGCAGCGCCGGGGAGTCGGCGTCGGTGCTGTCGATCGCGGCCTGCACCGCTCCGCACGCGTCGTGCGCGAGCACCACGATGAGGGGGACGTTCAGGACGGCGACGGCGTACTCCAGACTGCCGATGACCGAGTCCGAGACGACCTGACCCGCGTTGCGCACGACGAACAGGTCGCCCAGGCCCTTGTCGAAGATGATCTCGGCGGCCAGTCGTGAGTCGGCGCATCCGAACAGCGCGGCCCGCGGCCGCTGTCCGTTCGCGAGCTCATGCCGGCGGTCGGCGTCCTGGCGGGGATGACGTGGTTCTCCGGCGACGAAGCGCGCGTTGCCGCGGCGCATCTCCTCCCACACCTGATCCGGCGTCGGCTTTTCGCTCACTCGGCCTCCTCACGCAGGGTGATGATCTGGTCGGAGACCGCCTCGGCAGCGGTCTCGAGGGTCTGTGCGTCGGCGACGCCGTAGATCACGACCGTGTCGGCACCGGCCCGTGCGGCCAGGGCCACCGAGACGTTTCCGGTCCGTCCGGCGTCGAGCTGGTACGAGTCCCACACGATGCCGTCGATCGTCGTCGAGTCCTCGGGCGCCGATCCGGCCAGCAGCCGCGTCGCCCAGCCCTCGTCGGCGTCGAAGCCCTGCGCGATCCGCAGGAACGGGGCGCCGTCGCCGGGGGGAGCGTAGACGACGGTCCACGCCCGCACCGACTCGTCGCTCTCGACGGCCGCACGGTTGACGCGCCAGGTCTCGGGCACCTCAGGTGCGATGACCGTGCGCTTCTCGGCGGCTGCGACCCGCTCGGCCTCGGCCGTCACGTCGATCGGCTCGCGCTCGGGCGGCGTGCCCCGCGGCACGGCGAAGACGATGACGGCGACGACGGCGAGGGTGACCAGGAGCGCCGCGATGAGGTTGCGCGTGTTCTGGCTCGCGCGGTACACCCGGGACGCCTCGGCCTTGCGGTTCGCGGTCTCCTCGGGCGTCTCGGGTCGTCCGAGCTCCGCGACGATGCGTCGCTGGTCGGCCATCAGGGCGCTCCGTTCCCGTCCGAGGAACCGGCGGTCGACGCGCGGGCGGCATCCAGGCGACGCTTGGCTCCCAGCAGCCACTCTTCGCAGCGCGCGGCGAGGGCTTCGCCCCGCTCCCACAGCGCGAGGGCCTGCTCCAGCGTGGGTGCTCCCTGCTCCAGCTCCGCGACGACGCGGACGAGCTCGTCGCGCGCCTGCTCGAACGTCAGCGACGCGACGTCGGTCACGGCGCCGCGGGTGTCGGTCATGGCTCCCATCCTAGTTCTCAGCCGCATCGGGCTCTGCCGGTTCGCGCCCGCCGACGCCTTCGCCGGGCTCGTCGAGCAGCGATGGGTGCGAATCCTCGATCGGACCCTCCGAGACGGCCGCGAACGCGCCGCGTCCGACGGTCACGACGACCGGCGTCGACGCGGGCGCCTGCGCCGCATCCCGAACGATCGCGCCGTCGGTGAGCTGGGCGATGGCGTAGCCCCGGGCGAGCGTCGACGCGGGGGAGAGGGCCCGCAGCGTCGCGCGCAGCTCCGCGGTGCGGCGGCCGTGCGCGTCGAGCGTCCGGTCGATCCGCTCCCGCCCGCGGGCCGCGAGGAGCTCCACCTCGTGTGCGCGCGTGGTCAGGAGGGACTCGGGCGTCCGGAGCACCGGGCGGGACCGCAGCTGCTCGAGCTGGGCGATGTCGTGCGTGACCCGCTGGGTGAGGCGCGAGGTGAGGCGGGCGCGCAGCTGGGCCACGAGCGCCCTCTGCTCGGCCACATCGGGAACGACGCGTTTGGCCGCATCCGTCGGCGTCGACGCGCGCAGGTCTGCGACGTCATCCAGGAGCGGGTGGTCGTTCTCGTGGCCGATCGCGCTGACCACCGGCGTCGACGAGGCCGCCACCGCCCGCAGCAGCCTCTCGTCGCTGAAGCCGAGCAGGGTCTGCGGGTCGCCGCCGCCGCGCGCGATGATGATGACGTCGACGTCCGGGGCTGCGTCCAGCGCCTTGAGCGCGGCGATCGTCTCGGGCACGCAGCGGTCGCCCTGCACTGCGGCGTACTTCGTTCGGAACCGCACCTGCGGCCAGCGCAGCTCGGCGTTGCGGTGGACGTCCTTCTCGGCGTCGGAGTTCTCCCCGGTGATCAGTCCGATGACATGAGGAAGGAACGGAAGCGGTCGCTTGCGCGCGGCGTCGAACAGGCCCTCGGCGCGCAGCTGCACCCGCAGCCGCTCGAGCTTCTCGAGCTGGTCGCCCAGCCCGACGTGCCGCATCGCCGACACCGCGAAGGTGAAGTCGCCGGTGCGCGCGAAGAAGTCGGCCTTGACGCACACGACGACGTGATCGCCGACCTTGAGGTCGCGTGGCAGCCGCTCCCGGGTGGACGACCAGATCCGGAACGAGATCGTGGCGTCGGTGACCAGATCCTTGAGGCGCCCGAAGACGTTGCCGCCACGCAGGTTCCACGCCGTGATCTCGCCCTCGACCCATACCGAGCCCCACGTCTGGATGAAGCCGCGGATGGTGTCGTTCAGCCGTGACACCGAGGTCGGCGCTTGCGCCGTGGAGTCGCGGGGCGGCACGGAGTCCGGCGGGGGCGGCTGGCCGGGGATCGCGGCCGGCTGGAACGTCGTCATGCGATCTCCTCGTGCGCGGGGGGTTCTGTCCGCGCGGAGCTTGCGTTCAGGGGCCGATCGTAGAATCGAGGGGTGACCATCAGCACCCTGGGTACGACCCGTGTGAGCATGCCCGTTCCCCGCATTCCGCGGCGGCGCGAACCGCTCCAGGATATCCCGGTGCAGGGACACAAGAAGGTGCTCCTGGCAGCCCCCCGTGGATACTGCGCGGGTGTGGACCGCGCCGTGATCGCGGTCGAGAAGGCGCTCGAGCGTTTCGGTGCACCGGTGTACGTGCGCAAGCAGATCGTGCACAACATCCACGTCGTCACCGAGCTGGAGGCCAAGGGCGCGATCTTCGTCGACGAGGTCGACGAGGTTCCCGAGGGCGCGCACGTCGTCTTCAGCGCGCACGGCGTGTCCCCTGCCGTCGTGAACGCCGCCGCCGATCGGGGCCTGCGTGCCATCGACGCGACGTGTCCCCTGGTCACCAAGGTGCACCGGGAGGCCGTGCGCTTCGCGCGCGACGACTTCGAGATCCTCCTCATCGGCCACGAGGGGCACGAGGAGGTCGAGGGGACCGCCGGCGAGGCGCCCGAGCACGTGACCGTCGTGAACTCGCCCGACGAGGCGGACACCATCGAGGTCCGCGACCCGTCCAAGGTCGTGTGGCTGTCGCAGACGACGCTGTCGGTCGACGAGACGATGGAGACGGTGCGGCGGTTGCGCGACCGCTTCCCGCAGCTGCAGGATCCGCCGTCGGACGACATCTGCTACGCGACCCAGAACCGCCAGGTCGCCATCAAAAAGGTCGCGAAGGACGCCGACCTCGTCATCGTCGTCGGCTCGGCGAACTCGTCGAACAGCGTGCGTCTGGTCGAGGTCGCCCGGGAGTACGGCGCGAAGGCCGCTTACCGGGTCGATTACGCCGACGAGGTGAAGCAGGAGTGGCTCGAGGGCGTCGAGACCGTCGGCGTGACCAGCGGCGCGTCCGTGCCGGACGTCCTGGTGCAGGAGGTGCTGCGCGAGCTCGCCGGGGCCGGGTACCGCGACGTCGAAGAGGTGCGCACCGCGGAGGAGGATCTGATGTTCTCCCTGCCCAAGGAGCTGCGACAGGATGCCGCCGGCAAGCGCGACGAGCGCGCGCTCGGTGGCAGGGCGCGCGCGTGAGCCAGCCGGATCCGTTCACGGCCGCCGCGGGGCCCACGGGCGCCGACGCACCGGGGGGAGCAGCCCGGCCGCGGCCTCAGTACGGCGAGTACGCCACCCCGGAGGAGCAGCGCGCCCGGATCCGTCAGCCGGATGTCACGTGGGCGCTGGAGACGGGTCAGCCCGCAGCGGCGCCGACACCGCCCGTCGCTCCCGCACAGGCGGGAGACCCCGTACGGCCGCCGCGCCTCGCCGACCGCATCGCCACGATCGCCCTCCTGACGTACGGGCTGTTCAACGTGCTGTCGTCCTTCCCGGCGTTCACCGACTACGCCGCGTACGCCGACACGATGTTCTCGGTCCTGGGCGTCGACGCCGAACTCACCGACCCGGCGGCCGGCCGGCCGTGGGGCATCGCCGCCGCCCTCGTCTTGGCGGTCGGCTGGATCGGAACCGCTCTGCTGTCGTGGCGCAGCCTGCGGCGTGGCCGCCTGACCTGGTGGATCCCGCTCGTGGCCGGTGTCGTGTTCACCTTCATCGCCGGAACGCTCATGGCGGTCCCCCTCATGGGGGATCCGGGCGTGTGGCAGGCCCTCACCGACAGCATCCGCTGAACCCGACCGCGAGCGGGCGGAAGCGGCGGTCCCGGCCCGAACGCCGGATGCCTCGGCTCGCGCCCCTTGACGGGGCGGTGCCGAGGCATCCGGGAAGCCGCTGCGCGGGAGGCGTCAGGCGGCGAGGCTCTTGCCGGCCGAGCCCAGCTGCTGGGTGGCCTCGACGACGCGCGCCGCCATCGCCGACTCGGCGATCTTGCCCCAGGCGCGCGGGTCGTACTGCTTCTTGTTGCCGACCTCGCCGTCGACCTTCAGCACGCCCTCGTAGTTGGTGAACATGAATCCGGCGATCGACCGCGTGAAGGCGTACTGCGTGTCGGTGTCGATGTTCATCTTCACCACGCCGTTGGCCACGGCCAGCGCGATCTCCTCGTCGCTCGAGCCGCTGCCGCCGTGGAAGACGAGGTCGAGGGGCTTCGGACCCGTGCCGAACTGCGCGGCGATCCCCTCCTGGATCTCGCCGAGCAGCTCCGGGCGCAGCTTCACGTTGCCCGGCTTGTACACGCCGTGCACGTTGCCGAAGGTCAGAGCCGAGATGTAGCGGCCGTTCTCGCCGAGACCCAGCGCCTCGACCGCCTTCGTGACGTCGCCCACCGTGGTGTACAGCGCCTCGTTCGAGCCTTCGTGCTTGATCCCGTCCTCTTCGCCGCCGACGACGCCCACCTCGATCTCGAGGATCGCGTTGATGTTCTTCAGGCGAGGGAGCAGCTCCTTGGCGATCTCGATGTTCTCATCGAGCGGCACAGCCGACCCGTCCCACATGTGCGACTGGAAGATGGGGTTGCGCCCGGCGCGGACCTCCTCCTCTGACGCCTCGAGGAGCGGCAGCACGAAATTCGGCAGCGCCTCCTTGGGGCAGTGGTCGGTGTGGAGCGCGACCGTGATGGGGTAGTTCTTGGCGACCTCGGTGGCGTACCTCGCGAAGGCGAGGGCACCGGTCGCGCGGGCCTTGACGGTGTGGCCGGCGAAGTAGTCGGCGCCGCCCGTCGTGACCTGGATGATGCCGTCGGAGCCGGCTTCGGTCAGGCCCTGCAGGACGGCGTTGATGGTCTGCGAGCTGGAGACGTTGATCGCGGGATACGCGAAGCCACCGGCCTTCGCGCGGTCCAGCATGTCGGCGTACTGCTCGGGGGTGGCGACGGGCATGAGTGCTCCTTGTGAGTGCCGGGGCGGTGAGTGCGGGCGCTGTGCGACGAGCGCGGCGTCACGGGAAAGCCTAGCGAAGGGGACTTCATGCGGCGGCGGCGCGAAGGCAGCGGAGGCCGCCGGAACCCCAGGTCCTGCCGGTTGTGAAAGATTCCCGATTCCTTCGCCGCGGCGACGGGGTAAATCGCCGTCGTGGCGCGGGACGCTGGCTAGGCTCGAGCGCATGGTGAGCCTGACCGCGGACATGAGCCCGCTGCATCCCGACCGGAACCTCGCACTCGAGCTCGTTCGCGCCACGGAGGCGGCGGCGATCCGCGCCGTCCCGTTCATCGGCCGCGGCGACAAGGAGGCCGCCGACAAGGCCGCCGTCGACGCGATGCGGGCGTTCTTCACCACCGTGAACTTCGACGGCACCATCGTGATCGGCGAGGGGGAGAAGGACGAGGCGCCGATGCTGTTCAACGGCGAGCGCGTCGGCAACGGCCGCGGCCCCAGGGCGGACGTGGCCGTCGACCCGATCGACGGCACGTCGCTCACGGCGGCCGGACGCAACAACGCCCTCTCGGTGATCGCGGTCTCCGACAGCGGCACGATGCTCGACGCATCGAGCGTGTTCTACATGGACAAGCTCGTCACCGGTCCGGCGGGCGTCGGAGTGGTCGACATCCGGCTGCCGATCGGCGAGAACATCCGCCGTCTCGCCAAGGCGCTGGGCAAGCCGGTCGACGAGATCGTCGTGTCGGTGCTTCACCGTCCTCGGCACGAGCGCCTCATCGAGGACATCCGCGCGGCGGGCGCCGGCACCCGTCTGATGTCGGACGGCGATGTCGCGGGCGGCATCAACGCCGCGCGGCACAACGCCCGCACGGACATGTGCGTGGGCGTCGGCGGCAGCCCGGAGGGCATCGTGACGGCGTGCGCCATCAAGGCGCTCGGCGGCCACATCCAGGGGCGCCTGTGGCCGCGCGATGACGACGAGAAGCAGAAGGGCGTGGACGCGGGACTCAAGCTCGACGGTTTCGTGTACGAGGCCGACGACCTCGTCAAGGGCAACAACACGATCTTCGTCGCAACCGGCGTGACGGACGGCCAACTCGTAGCGGGCGTCCGGCGCGAGGGAGGCTACGTCTACACCGAGAGCGTGGTGCTGCGCGGCGCCTCCGGAACGCTCCGCCGCGTGTCGTCCGAGCACCTCGTCTCCAAATGGCTCTGATGCCATAGGGCACCGCGGGGCCGCCGTCAAGGGTCTGTGATCAGAGTTCACCACTGTGGCGGGTGTGAACTCGTGATCGTTTCGTAACGGCCGTTCTCAGGCTTGCCTGGCACAATGGGAGGCGTGTCGAGGGGGACACGTCGTTGTTTCCCAAGTCCGTAGGGGGTTCTCGATGGCCGCAACCACCGTTGGCCAATCTTCACCTCAGACCGGCGCTCACGCCGTCGTAAAAGACGCCGTCGACCCCGCTCGCCGCCCCGATGTCCTCCTTCGCGTGCGCCGCGAAGAGGGCCAGGAGATGAGCGCGTGGTGGATGATCGGCGCCTTCTTCGGCGTATCCGCAGCGGTCATCGTGCTGCTGAGCTTCGTGCCCGGCGGCGCCTGAGGCGTCAATCCTGCGCCGCGAGGCGCGCGCGCACGTCGCCCAGGTCGGCGAGTCCGCTGGGTTCGGCGAACTCCAGGGTCTGCTCGAGCAGTTCGGGTGCCGTGAGTCGCCGCGGGGTCTTCTCGATCGTTCGGGCCTCCTCGACGGCGTCCAGCTTCGTCGCGTCGATGCCGGGGAACTTCCGCGCGCTGACGAGCACCCGCGATTCGAGTGAGCCTGCGAACCGGTTGTAGCTGTCGACCGTCCGCTCGATCGCACGACGCAGATCGTCGGCGTGCGCCGCCAGCGATCCCAGCCGCTCATACAGCTGGTTGCCGAGGTCGAACAGCGTGCGGGCCTCCTGCGACACGTCCTGCTGCGTCCAGGTGTAGGCCACGGTCTTGAGCACCGCCCACAGATTCACCGGCGAGGCGAGGGCCACGCGCTTCCCGAAGGCGTAGTCCAGCAGTGCCGGGTCCTCCTCCAGCGCCGCGGCCAGCAGCGACTCGCTCGGCACGAAGCACACCACGAACTCCGGGCTCGAGCCCAGTCCCGCCCAATACGTCTTGCGAGCGAGGGCGTCGACGTGCGCGCGCACCGCCTTGACGTGCTTGTCCAGCAGGGTTCGCCGACGTGCCGCCTCGGCGCCCTGCGCCGTCAGCGGGATGGCGCTCGCCTCGAGGTACGCGTCCAGCGGCACCTTCGCGTCCACGGCGATGGACTTGCCACCGGGAAGGCGGATCACCATGTCGGGACGGCCGACTCCGGCGTCCGTGCTGATCGAGGTCTGCACGTCGAAGTCGACGTGGCGGGTCAGACCCGCCGCCTCCACGACCCGGCGCAGCTGCGTCTCGCCCCACACCCCTCGCGTGCTGCCCGAGCGCAGCGCGCTGGCGAGCGACTCGGTCGTCGAGCGCAGCGCCTCGTCGGACTCCTGGGCGCGCCGCAGCTGCTCGGCGAGCGTGCCGAACTGCGTGTGGCGGTCGCGCTCGAGCTCGTCGACCTTCCGCTGCATGGCCGTGAGGGTCTCCTGCACGGGCGCAAGAGCACGCAGCACCGTCTGCTCACGCCGCTCCCGTTCCTCACGGGCCGCCTGATCATGACGCGCCTGACCGGCCAGCTCCCGGTACAGCGCCTGCTGATGCTCGAGCTGCGCCTGCAGGCCCTGGCGTGCCGCCTCGGCGGCGGCGACCCGCGCCTGAAGGTCGGCGCGCTCGCGTCCCGTCCGCGCGACGCCGCGTGCCAGCCCCGCGGCCCAGCCGGCGACAGCGCCGAGCAGCAGCATCGCCACCGCGATCATCGAGACCAGAAGTGCATCCATGAGCTCAGGATGCCCGCAGCCCCCGACATCGCCGCGGACCGCGGCGCGGCATCCGGATGCTCACGCGAAGGCGACCGACAGCGCCGGCGCCTCGGCGACCACGATCTGCGAGACGCGGACGCCGGCTGCCTCGGCCAGCCCGTCGACGCTGTCCACGGCCAGGCGCCGAGCCGCGTCGATCATGACGTGTGCGCAGGCGAGCGCGTCGGCTGTGGCGTTGTGATGGGGAAAGTCGGCGAAGCCGGCTTCTGCGGCGACGAAGGGAAGGCGGTAGGACTCGAGGCGGTAGACCTTGCGGGCGACCTGCAGGCTGCACGCGTACCGGTACGGCGGGCAGTCGTCGCCCGTCGCCTCGCACGCGCGCTTGAGCACGGCCATGTCGAAGCCGGCGTTGTGGGCGACCAGCACGTCGCTTCCCGCGAAGGCCGCCAGCTCGCGGAGCTGCTCGCTCCACGTGGGTGCGTCCACCACATCGTCGGCGCAGATGCCGTGGATCCGCGTGTTCAGCTCGAAGAAGACGTCGTGACCCGCGGGCGGCCGGATCAGCCATCCCGTCTGATCGACCACGACGCCGTCGCGCACCCGCACCAGGCCCACCGCGCAGGCCGACGCGCTGCTGGAGTTCGCCGTCTCGAAGTCGATCGCGGTGAAGTCCAAGGGCACGGGCTCAGCCTCGCCCGAGGTGTCTGCGGCGCCACGAAGGCGCGCCGGAGACGTGGCGCATCGGTCGGCATAGGCTCGAAGGCATGGCAAGCCGCGAGGAGATGTCCACGTCGTTCGGCACCGCCGCGGGCGCCTATGAGTCCGGTCGACCCGACTACCCCCGCGAGGCGGTCGACTGGATGCTCGCGCCCGTGCGCCGGGACGCTCGCGCCCTGCGCGTGGCGGACGTCGGCGCCGGCACCGGCAAGCTGACGCGCACGATCGTCGAGACCGGCGCCGAGGTCGTCGCCGTCGATCCGGATGCCGGCATGCTCGCCGCGCTGCGCGAGCACGTCCACGGTGTCCCGACTTTCGTCGGAACGGCCGAGCGGCTTCCGCTGCCCGATGCCTCGGTGGACGCCGTGCTGCTGGGTCAGGCATGGCACTGGGTCGATCCCGTCGCCGCCTCCGCCGAGGCGGCGCGCGTCCTCCGCTCCGGTGGCGTCCTGGGACTGGTGTGGAACATCCGCGATGAATCCGTGCCGTGGATCGCACGACTGACGGCGGCCATGCACGGCAGTCATGCGGAGGAGATGATCTCCAGCGACGGCGTCCGCGTCGCCGAGCCGTTCACCGGCATCGAGGAGATGAGCCGGCGCTGGACGCGGACGGTGGACCGCAGCGCCTTCCTCGACATGGTGTCCTCGCGCAGCTTCGTCATCACCGCCTCGGAGGACGATCGCGCGCGCATCCTCGCACAGGCGGGGGAGCTGTTCGACGCGAACCGCCGCCGCGACGACGCCGGCGCCGATGTCGTCGACGTCCCCTACGTGACGCGCGCGCACCGCAGCATCCGTCCCTGACCGTCGCCGCGGCCGGGCCGCCGGTCGGCGGTCGCGGCGGCGCGCCCACGTAGACTGGATGCCCGTGGCTCTCACCATCGGAATCGTCGGTCTCCCGAATGTCGGCAAGTCGACCCTCTTCAACGCGCTGACCAAGAACCAGGTGCTCGCCGCGAACTACCCGTTCGCGACCATCGAGCCGAACGTCGGCGTGGTGAACCTCCCCGACCCGCGCCTGGACAAGCTCGCGGAGATCTTCCACTCCGAGCGCATCCTGCCCGCGGCGGTGTCGTTCGTCGACATCGCGGGCATCGTGCGCGGTGCCAGCGAGGGGGAGGGGCTGGGCAACCAGTTCCTGGCCAACATCCGCGAGGCGGACGCGATCGCGCAGGTGGTGCGCGGCTTCGCCGACGACGACGTCGTGCACGTCGAGGGCGCGGTGAACCCGAAGAGCGACATGGAGACGATCAACGCCGAGCTGCAGCTGGCCGACCTGCAGACGCTCGAGAAGGCGATCGCCCGCTATGAGAAGGAAGTGCGGGGGAAGAAGACCGATCCGGTCGTGCTCGAGACGGCGCTCGCCGCCAAGGACGCCCTCGAGCGCGGCATCCTGCTCTCGGCGGCGGGGATCGACCTGGCGCCCATCCGCGAACTCGGCCTCCTGACGGCCAAGCCCTTCATCTTCGTCTTCAACGTCGACGAGGCGGTGCTGACGGATGCCGCGCGCAAGGCGGAGCTCGAGGCGCTCGTGGCGCCGGCGAAGGCGGTGTTCCTCGACGCCAAGATCGAGTCCGAGCTCATCGACCTCGACCCCGACGACGCTGCGGAGCTGCTCGCGTCGACCGGCCAGGAGGAGTCCGGGCTCGACCAGCTCGCCCGCATCGGGTTCGACACGCTGGGTCTGCAGACATACCTCACGGCGGGACCGAAGGAGGCCCGCGCGTGGACCATCGGCAAGGGGTGGAAGGCGCCTCAGGCGGCCGGCGTCATCCACACCGACTTCGAGAAGGGCTTCATCAAGGCCGAGGTCATCTCGTTCGACGATCTCGTCGAGGCCGGCTCCGTCGTCGAGGCCCGCGCGCGCGGCAAGGCGCGCCTGGAGGGCAAGGACTACGTCATGCAGGACGGCGACGTGGTCGAGTTCCGCTTCAACGTCTGACGCTCGCTGCTCGAGCGAGCAATGCGCGATCCCACACCCCATGGAAGGACCCCCGGTGACCGACATCCGCATCTTCGAGCCCGACGGCCGCGCGATCCCCTACGTCGACGAAGGGCAGGGGCCCGCACTGGTGCTGATCCCCGGTCGCGGCCTGAAGGTCGGCTACCTCGGCACGCTGGCGGGTGCCCTGGCCGAGGAGGACTTCCGGGTCGTGCGGATCGGCGCGCGCCGCCCCGTGCCGGAGGCCGCCGTCACGATGCACGACCTGGCACAGGACGTCATCGACGTGATGGAGCACATCGGCCTGGCCGCCGCGTGGGTCGGGGGCCACTCGTTCGGCGGCGCAGTCGCGCGCACGGTGTCGCTCGACCACCCGGAGCGGGTCAGCGGCGTGCTGCTGCTCGGCGTGGAAGGGCCGGCCGACGCAGCGGACTCCGACTCCTCCGAGATCTCGCCGAACGCGCGGGATGCCGCCGTCGAAGCGATGCAGCGTGCGGCCGAGGCCGCCACCGCGGACGTCGAGTGGCTGACCCTCGCGCCGTCGTTCCCCGTGCTGGTGGTCCAGGGGACGGAGGACACGGTGACGCCGCCGGCCAATGGCGAGCGGCTGCGGGCGTCGGCGCCGCAGCTGGTCAGCGTCGTGTCGGTGGAGGGCGGCGGGCACCTGTTCCCCCTCACCCACGTGGGCGAGACGTCATGGGCGATCGAGGACTACCTCGACTGGGACTGAGCGCGTCGGCGTGACGAACGCGCGATGCGATCCGCCTCGACGACGGTTCATCCCACTGTCGTGATCCGATCGAGTTCCTCTCGCAGCGTCCCAAGCGCGCGAGCTCGTCCGCTGCCCGGGTCCTCCACGAGCAGGTGAAGCGCGAGACCGTCGACGAGGGCATGCAGACGTCGCGCTTCGGCATCCGCGCGGCGCGGATCGAGGTCGGGACCGACCAGGCTCACGACGTGCGCGCAGAGCATCCGCAGCTGCGCGTGCGCGTGATCGCGCACGGTCGTCAGCTCCGGCAGCGCCGGCGCCTCGGCGAACAGCGCGATGTTCACCTCCAGCTCGGCCCTGCTGTCGGGCTCGAGAGGCAGGACGTGGGACAGCAACGCCAGAGCGTCGGTGGTCGCGTCGCCCGTGCGGGGCGTGTCGGCGATGCGCTCGGTCGCCCGTCGCACCATGAGCTCCGCCGAGAACTGCAGCAGTTCCCCGCGGGTGGGGAAGACATGGCGCAGCGACCCGACCGCGACCCCGGCCTCCGCGGCGACGGTGCGGACCGAGACGGCACCGATGCCGCGATGGCGGATCGTGGCCCACACTGCCTCGGCGAGCTGCTGCCTGCGTTCGTCGAGGTCGATGCGTCGTGGCACCCCAGCAACGTAGCACGCCCGTGCTAGCTTGTTGCCAGTACAGGTGTGCTAGCAAGGAGGATCCGTGATCGTCGGCGTCATCGTGGTGTGCGAGATCGGCTTCTGGCTGCTCATCGTCCTCGGGCTGGCCGCGCGATACATCCTTCGGCGGCCGCGCGCCGGGGCGGCCCTGCTGCTTCTGACGCCGGTCGTCGACGTGGTGCTGCTTCTCGCGGTCGCGATCGACCTGAGCGCTGGCGGCACAGCGACCTTCGCGCACGCCCTGGCGGCGATCTACCTCGGGTTCTCGCTGGTCTACGGCCACCGCATGATCCGGTGGGCGGACATGCGGTTCGCCCACCGCTACGCCGGCGGTCCCGCACCCGAGAAGCTGCATGGTCTCGCGTACACGCGCGCCTGCTGGCTCGACGTGCTGCGTACCACGGCCGCCGTGGCCATCGCGGCGGCCGTGCTGTGGCTTCTGACCGTGCTCGCCGCAGACCCGACCGCCACCAGCGCCCTCACCGGAACGTCAGCGGTCCTCGGCGCCATCCTGGCGATCGAACTGCTGTGGGCGGTCAGCTACACCGTCTGGCCGAAGGGTGCGCCGCGGGAGCGCGAACCCCGCGCTCGCGGGCAGCGGCGAAGCGGACTCCTGTCGGATCACACGGGCTGATGGCGTGCCTGCGACCGCTGTCGCCGGCATGAGTCCAGAAGGTGCGATTGGACCGCGCGAGGGCCATCCGTGGTGCGGTCGGCTCTGATCGGCGGACGTGGACGGCGGAAGGCGTACGGGATGAGGGTGCGAGTGCTGCCGGCGCTCGTCGACGGCGAGGGGCCGAAGCCATGACCGATGGGGTCGGGTTCATCGGCCTGGGGCTGATGGGCTCGGCGATCGCGTCCCGCATGCTGCGCGCCCACTCGCTGCTCGTGTGGAACCGCACCGCGGCCGCATGCGCACCCCTCGCCGAAGCAGGAGCCTCCGTCGCCGCGTCGGCGGCCGAGGTGTTCGCCTCATGCCGCACCGTGTTCATCATGGTCACCGACGAGGTCGCCGTCGACGATGTCCTCGGCGCGGACGACGCCGCGCTGCGCGACAGGACGCTGGTGCAGATGAGCACCGTGCCGCCGGGATACTCGGGCCGTCTCGCGCGGCGGGTGGCAGGCGCCGGAGGTCGTTACGTCGAAGCGCCCGTCTCGGGGTCGCGGCAACCCGCGCTCAACGGACAGCTCATCGCCATGCTCGCCGGCGCCGACGCGGTGCTGGACGAGGTCGCCGTGCTGCTGCAGCCGGTCTGCGCGAGGGTGTTCCGGTGCGGGCGGCCGCCTCAGGCGATGCGCATGAAGCTCGCGGTGAACACCTTCCTCATCACGCTGGTCACCGGGCTCGTGGAGTCCTTCCATTTCGCCGAGGAGCACCGTCTGCCCGCCCCGCTGCTGGCCGAGATCCTCGACGCCGGTCCCATGGCGTCCTTCGTCTCTCGGGCGAAGGCGCACGCGCTCGTGACGGCGGACTACTCGCCGCAGGCGGCCATCCCGGACGTGCTGAAGAACGCCGACCTCGTCGTGGCCGCTGCGCGCGAGCAGAGGATCGCGTCCCCGCTGATGACCGACACCGCCGACCTGTTCGCCGAGACGCTCGCTCTGGGCCACGCTGCCGACGACATGGCCGCGGTCATCGCGGCGTACCGCGCGCGCACCGCCCGCCTGCGCGGCGCCGACGGCTAGCCCGGTCGCAGCGCGGGGCCCGTCCACTTCCGGGCACTGGATCGCGTGGCGCGGCGCGAGGACGTGATTGCCTGCGGTGGTGACCGCTGCCCTTCCTGTCCTGGAGTACCTGCGACGGCAACTCGCCGGCGAGCTGGATGCGGATGGATCTGGCAGGCGACGCTCACAGCGACCGCATCGGCGGTGCGAGCCGGCCGCACGATCAGCCACTACCGGTGCGAGATCCGCGACGACGCGGGTCGCGTCGTGGCCACGGCGGACGGCTCGGTCATGACACTGCGCGGTGAGGCGGCACTGGAACGGAAGCGATCGACAGGCCACGATCGAGGGAACGAAGGAGACGGACTGCATGCACGCAACGGTTCGTGAGGCTCTCGGCACCGTGGCCGTCGTCACCGGTGGCAGCCGCGGCATCGGCCGTGCGGTCGTGGAGCGGCTGTCGCGACGCGGTCACGTCGTGGTCTTCACCTACAGCGACGACGACGAGGCCGCACGCGCGGTGCGGCGGGATGTCGGTTCGTCGGTCGTGCCGCTGCGGTGCGATGTCACAGCGCCGGACGCGCCCACCCGGATCCTCGATGCGGCGCAGGCGCACGGCGAGGTGACGATCCTCGTCAACAACGCCGGTGTCACCGGCCCCATCGGACCGCTCGCCACGGTGAGCGACGAAACGATCCGCCGCGTGCTGGAGGTCAATCTGACCGCCACGCTGCGGCTGTGTCGCGAGGCGGTCACCCGCTGGCAGGTGGGCGACATCCGCAGCGACCGCAGCATCGTCAACATCTCGTCGGTCGCCGCTCGCACCGGGGCACCGGGGGAGTACATCTGGTACGCGGCGTCCAAGGCGGGCGTCGAGACGCTCACCGTGGGGCTGGCGAAGGAGATCGCGCCGCTCGGCGCGCGCGTCAACGCGGTGAGCCCGGGAACCACCGACACCGCCATCCATGCCCGCGCCGGCCGCCCGGGTCGCGCAGCCGACGTCGGCATGCGGACCCCGATGGGCCGTGCTGCCGCGCCCGACGAGATCGCAGCCGCCGTGGATTGGCTCACCACCGCGGACGCCTCCTACGTGACCGGCAGCGTGATCAGCGTCAGCGGAGGGATGCCGTGAGACTCGGCGCCACCGCGGACCGGCGTGCCGCCGTCCTGGCGGTCACGGGTTGGCAAGGGTCCAGAGCAGGAAGACGGCGACGGCCTGCAGCACGATGCACGCCGTGACGAGCCAGCGCCGGCGACGGGGTGTCGTGGACAGTCTGCTGTCTGCCAGGAGCGGCGCCAACGGCATGACCAGGCGCGGCAGGCTCTGGGTCGGCAGGAACACCGCCAACAGGTAGAGCGTGTAGCTGAAGGCGAAGCCCACGATCTCCAGACCCAGCATCCGGATCGGGCGGGAGAGCGTCCACCGGAACGCCGCCAGTGCGACGCCGAGGATGACCAGCACGCCGACCGGGCCGAGCCAGACCCAGCCCATCACCACGCCCGGCGCGAACGGCACGGAATGCCCGTCGCCGAGGAACGGCTCCCACCACGCCATCTCGGTGCGCACATACGCCGACGGCGATCCGGTGACCGCATCGGCGACGACGGGCCACATCAGTCCGGCGGCCGCCGTGGACAGACCCGACACGATGAGGCCGACGAGCTCGGGCCTCGAGATCGGGTCGCGTGAGCGCAGCATCAGTCGCCCGACCAGGAGGATGCCGAGTCCCAGTGCCAGCGCGAGGGCCCCCGGCCGCGTGAACGCGGCGACCACGCCCAGCGGTGCGATCAACAGGTACCGGCGACGGACCGCGAGCAGCAGGGCGGCGAACAGAAGGAGGAGGAAAAGGGACTCGGCGTAGCCGACCACGAACACGAAGGACAGCGGCGCCAGGGAGAACAGCACGACGGCCCATCTGGCTGCCTCCGGTGCCGTGACATGACGAAGCAGCGCGTAGAGGACGACGGTGGCGGCGCAGGACGCCCCCATGCTGAGGAGCACGCCTGCGACCTGCCACGGCATGCCGAACGCATCGGAGAGGAGGCGCTCCAGCAGCGGGAAGACCGGCAGGAACGCCCAGTTGTTCATCAGCACGTCGCCGTCGGCCCCGACCGGCAGCGTCACGGGATAGCCCTGCATGGCGATGCTGCCGTAGCGTGCGGCATCCCACCCCGAGAGGAAGTCCAGGAAGGTCCTCGCGCGCTCGCCGTCGGGGCCGAACGTCCAGCCGGACTGCGTCGACACCAGGAATGCGGCGTACAGGAACGACAGATTCAGCGCCCGGCCGGCGGCCCAGACGAGGATGACGGAGCGGGCCCACCCGCGCTCCAGAGGGACGGCGTGCGCCCGTCGGCCGAGCAGCTCGGCGGCCCTCAGGCGCGCGATCCTTCGCCATGGGCTCTGGGCGGCGGGAACGAGCTCACGCTCGCCCGCGCCGCGGCGGACTGCGGATCTCTGGTCAGTCATAGGCGTCAACGTGTCCTGTCATGGCGTCTCCTGACCCGAAGCGGAGACCTCCAGATTCCGCACGCGCCGCGTCGAAGGCAAAGGGGTTGACGCCGCCCGGGCCGGGCGCCATGACGGCCGTGGCGCACGCGCCGATGCCCGAGCCGGGGACGAGCGCGGCGCTCAGCTGAGGTCGGCGGCCACCTCCACCAGGCGGGGGAGAGCCTGGTCGATCATGTCCATCGTGGCGGTCAGTGAGATCCGGAAATGGTGCGGCTGCGAGAACAGCGTGCCGGGCATGACGTAGACACCGCGTTGGGCGAGGGCATCGCAGAATCGGGTCGCGTCGCCGCCCGGGGCTCTGCCCCACAGGTAGAAGGTCCCCTCGGGGCGCGTGACGGCGATGCCGGCATCCGTCAGGGCGGCGTACAGGCGGTCGCGCTTGCGGGTCAGCTCCTCCAGATCGATCGAAAGCGTCTCCAGCTGCGGAACGGCGTACTGCATGACGGCGTCGGGGAAGCCCCACCCGATCGCAAGGCCCAGCGGCATCAGCCCCGCGCGCAGCTCATCCCGCTCGTCGACGGGGATGAGCGGCGAGAGCGCGAGATACCCGAGCCGCTGTCCGGGCGCGAGCAGCACCTTCCCGTAGCTGTAGTCGATGAGCGTCCACGGGTACACGGCGGCGGGACTCGTGAAGGCGATGCCGTCGAATCGGATGCGGCGGTACGGCTCATCCGAGAGCAGCCAGATGCGCCGCCCATGCTCCCGCGAGGCCCGTTCGAGCACGTCGGCGAGCGCCTCCCACGAGGATGCCGGGTAGACCCGGCCGGTCGGATTGGCGGGGGAGTTCACGATGACGATCCGGGTGCGCGGGGTGATCGCTCGCGCGATGGCGTCCACGTCGAGGTCGAACGTCTCCGTGTCCAGTTCCGCCCGGACGGGCACCAGATCCGCAGCATGGAGCATGGGCTCGTAGCAGAACCAGCCGGGGACGGGGACGATCACTTCGTCGCCGGCATCCGTCAGCAGGGCCAGCGCGAGCGAGATCGCACCGAACGCGCCCTGCGTCATGGCGATGTCCTCGGGTTCGAACGGCAGTCCCAGCTCAGCGGCGAGCCCCGCGGCGACGACCCGCTGCGCCTCGGGCTCGCTCGTCTTGTACGCGAACCAGTCCACGGACCGCGGCTCGGCGTGCGTGCGTATCGCCGCCGACAGCCCGGGCAGCGCCGTCTCGTGCGGATTGCCGAAGGTGAAGTCGAGCGCCTCCGGGTCGCTCGCCAGGGCCTGGATGCGGCCGAAGAAGGCGGTGACGATGTCCACCGCGGCCTTGGCCTGCGTTGCCCGCGTCGACATCCCCACAGCCATCACCTCGTCCCCAGCGCCGTACGTGATCCCGTCAGGATCCCAAGCGGCCGGGGTCGCGTCAATGGCCGACGCCGCGCGGCCGTCGCTCGGGATCCGGGAGCTCTACTCGACGAGCTTGCCGGCGACGGAGACCTCGCGCATCAGCGCGGCGATCTCCGCGGGGATCGGCGGGATCTCTTCGCGCACGACACCGGTTCGCGGCGACCACACGAGGTTCACCTGCAGCTCGGGGTCGAGGTCGGGATAGTCGCTCCGATTGTGACAGCCGCGCGTCTCCCGCCGCTCGAGGGCGGCTTCGAGGGTGGCGCGGGCGGCCAGCGCGGCCGACTTGAGGTCGAAGGCGTGCGCGAGGTCGTGGTAGCCCGCGATGTCGGGATGCACGCCGATGTCGGCCATGCGGGCCTCGATCACGTCGAGCTCGGCCAGACCGGTCAGCAGGCCCTGCTCGTCGCGGACGACGCCGGCGTACTCGGTCATGGTGTCGCGGATCGCGCGCTGCAGCGCCCGGACGTTCTCGGTGCCGGATGCCGCCAGCAGGTCGGCGATCTCCGCCCGAGCCGTCTCGACGGCGGCGCGGGACCGCTTCTGCGCCGGAAGCGACGCCGAGTATGCGGCGGCCGCCTGACCGACGATCCGGCCGAAGACCAGCAGCTCGATCAGCGAGTTGCCGCCGAGGCGATTCGCGCCGTGGAGGCCGGAGGACGCCTCACCGATCGCGTAGAGGCCCGGCACGTCGGTGGAGTGGTCCGACGAGCGGACCCACACCCCGCCCATCGAGTAGTGCGCCGTCGGCGCGATCTCGATCGGCTCCTTCGTGATGTCGAGCATCTGCAGCTCGAGCATCGTCTGGTACACCCGCGGCAGGCGGGTCATGATCGTCTCGCGGGGCAGATGCGAGACGTCCAGCCACACACCGCCGCCCGGGGTGCCGCGGCCCTCCTTGATCTCGGTGTAGCAGGCCAGTGCCACGCGATCACGGGTGGACAGCTCGAGGCGCTCGGGGTCGTACTTGTGCATGAAGCGCTCGCCGAGGCCGTTGCGCAGGATGCCGCCCTCGCCACGTGCCGCCTCGGAGATGAGCGTGCCGGCCGCGCTCTCGGGCTCGATGATGCCGCTGGGGTGAAACTGCACCAGTTCCGGGTCGCGCAGTCGGCCGCCCGCCTCGACCGCGAGGCGGAACGAGTCGCCGGTGTTCTCGTCGCGTCGAGACGATGTGCGACGCCAGATGCGGTTGTGGCCGCCCGCGGCGAGGATCACCGCGTCGGCGTGGATGAGGTACCGCGTGCCGTCCTCGAGGTCGAACCCGTACGCGCCGAAGACGGCGCCGTCGTCGTTGACGAGGATGCGGCTGACGTACACCGTGTCGAGCACGGGCACGTGCAGCTGGGCGGCCCGGTTGACGAGGGTGCGCTGGATCTCCAGGCCCGTGTAGTCGCCGGCGAACGCGGTGCGACGGTAGGTGTGCGCGCCGAAGAAGCGCTGCGAGATCCGCCCGTCGGCTTCGCGTGCGAACGGCATCCCATAGCGCTCGAGGTCCTCGATGCCGCGCGCGGCGCCGGAGGTCACGATCTGAACGGTCTCGGGATTGGCGAGCAGGTAGCTCTCCTTGAGTGTGTCCGCGGCGTGCTGCTGCCAGCTGTCGTCGGCGTCCATCGTCCCGAGCGCGGCGTTGATGCCGCCCGCGGCCAGCGAGGTGTGCGCGTCGGACTTGGGCCGCTTCCCCAAAGCGAGGACGTCGACGCCTGCTTCGGCGAGTTCAATGGCGGCGCGGAGGCCGGAACCGCCCGTGCCGATCACGAGGACGGTGGTGGAAAGCTGGCGCTCGGAAGTGTTCACTCTTCAACGGTAAGAACGCGGGTGCGATTACTCCAATGAATCTTCCTGCTCACCGCCATAGCGATACGCTATACGTATGAACCTGGAGCAGCTGCGCGGGTTCGTCGCCGTGGCGCGACTGGGCAACTTTACCCGTGCCGCCGAGCAGCTCCATCTCGCGCAGCCGTCCCTGAGCCGCCAGATCGCGACCCTCGAACAGGACCTCGGAGCCGAGCTGTTCCACCGCGCGCGAGGCGGCAGCACGCTCACGGCTGCCGGCGAGGCGCTGCTTCCGTTAGCGCGTCGGATGCTGGCCGACGCCGCATCGGTGCGCCGCGACCTCGACGAACTGGCGGGACTCCGGCGGGGTCGCGTGCGCCTGGGGGCGACGCCGACGCTGTGCATCAGCCTCGTCGCGGAGGTGCTGAGCACGTTCCATACCGACTACCCCGGGGTCGAGCTGCACATCACGGAGCAGGGCTCCCGCCGGCTGCTCGACGACCTGGCCGGGGGAGAGCTCGACCTCGCCCTCATCACGACCTCGGGCGGGGCATCCGCCGACCGGTTCACGGTGACCCCTCTGCTCGTCGAGGAGCTCGTGGTGATCTCCTCGAGCAGCGCACCGCCGATCACCGAGGGAGGCAGCATCCCGCTGTCGGCGGTCGCCCGCCTGCCGCAGGTGGTCTTCAGCTCCACCTACGATCTGCGAAGGACGACGGATGCGGCATTCCGAGCCGCGGGGCTCAGTCCGGACGTCTCCGTCGAGGGGGCCGAGATGGATGCGGTGCTGCGGTTCGTGGAGCGGGGGATCGGGGTCGCGATCGTCCCGGCTGTCGTCCTCATCGACCGGCCCGGACTTCGAGCCGTGCGCCTGTCGGAGCCGACACTGACACGGACCATCAGCATCGCCCGTGTCAGTGACATCGCTCCGGCGGCCGCGGTGGAGGTGATGCAGCAGACGATCGTGCGCACGGCGACCGACCTGGCGGCCCGCCCCGAGGCGACCATGCGGCGGGCAGACCCTCGCAGCGAGTGATCCTCGCCGCCATCAACGCCGTCAGCCGCCCGCAATGTGCGGACGGCTGACGGGCGCGCGGAGGAGCTGCGCGTTATCGCGTGTGCGGCTGGCGGCGACGCGTCGCGAAGACGTAGATGCCCAGCACGATGATCGACCCGAGGATCGAGCCGATGATGCCCGACGGCTGCAGGAATCCGCCGTTGGGGTCGCTGCCGAAGATCAGGAATCCGAGGAAGCCGCCGACGAACGAGCCGACGATTCCGAGGACGATCGTCATGAGGATTCCCATGCTTTGCTTGCCGGGGATGATGGCCCGGGCGATGAAGCCGGCGATGAGGCCGATGATGATGAGGCCGAGGATGGTCCAGAGCATGATCTCTCCTTCGGGTCGAGTACGCCGGAGGTGATCCGGCGCATCAGTTGAGACGCTGTTTTCGGTGCCCTCAACGATGGCGGACCGCAAGATTCGGCAGCCCGCTCTTCACATCGAGCCGGCACCGCTGTATCATCCGGCCGCCCGGAGAAGCGATGCGCGGGTCACGCCCGTTCGCGGGCGCGGCCGGGCGCCGCGTCGAGCAACGACCGGGCCAGCAGCGTGGATCCCGCCACGGCGGCCGGCATCGCCGCGACCGCGCCGAGGGGCACGAGGAAGCAGAGCTGGGTGGCGACGCCGAATCCGAGGACGCGACCGCGATGCCTCCGCATCAGCCTTCGGCGATCGGCGCGCGGCATCCCTCGGGCGGTGAGCGCGCGAGAGACCAGCTCGTCGGCCAGAAGCCAGCCGGTGAGCAGCGCGGCGATCACGGCGCTGAGGATGCCGCCGACGAGGGGGATGAAGCCGATCAGCACGGTGACGAGGGCGACGGCGACCCCGCGCGCGATCAGGGCGACGGCATCGCCCACGGACCGCCAGAAGCCGTACGGGGCCTCGAGGTCCACATCCCCCTGGTCTGCTTCCACGGCGCGCCAGATCCGCTCGTAGAAGGGCTCGCCGATGAAGAGCGTGACGGCTGTGAACGACACCGCGACCACGACGACGGCCGCCCCGAACACCGCGGTTCCGACCGCGATGCGAAGGACGCCCGCCCAGAAGTCGGGCCAGTCGGCGGCGAACGGTGTGACCGTCTCAGTGATCGTCGGCAGGAACAGCGCGAGCGCGATCAGTCCGGTGAGGAAGACCGCCCCGACGATCAGCGCCGGCACGATGCCCAGTGCCATGAGGCCCGGGCGCCGCCGCCAGTACGCGAATCCCCGCCCCAGCAGACCGACACCCCGGGTGAATTCGCGCACCGCCTCAGACTACGTCGCCGGCCTCGCACCAGCCCCGGCGCGCACGGCATCGTAGCGGGAGGATCGGCGCCGGGCCACGGGGCGGTGCGGAAGCCGTCGGTCCGGCGATACTGACGACGTGCTCACGCGATTGGCCGCCACCGGAGGAGCGGCTCTCCGCTTCGTCTTCGGCGCCATGCTCCTGGTCCGGCGGCCACGGCCCATCCATGCGCACGGGATCGTGCTGACGGGGGAGCTCGCACGGATGGGCACGACGGCGACCTCGGGCATCCGGTGGATCGACGCCGAGCCGGGGGAGGCCGAACCGGTCGTGGCGCGGCTCTCGCGCTCGATCGGCCTTCCGTCCTGGGCGCCGGATGTCATCGGGCTGGCGCTGCGGTTCGAAACGCCCGTCGGGCCCGCGGACCTCGAACTGTCCACCACGGGCATCGGCGTACCCGGTCGCTTCGTGCTGGTGCCGCGCCGCTCACCTGCCGGGGCCACGTTCGGGACGCTGCTTCCGTATCGGGCAAAGAACGGAGCGATCCTCGTGTGCGCGCGCAGTGCGGCCGATCAGCCGCTGCCGGCGGACCTGGACGGCATCGCGGATTCCCTCCGGTCGCATCCGTGGCGGCTGCGCCTGTACTTCGCGTCCCCGACCGGGAGATGGCATCCGTTCGCCGACCTCGCCCTCCGGTGCGGCGCGGACCGGGACGACGCCGAGCTGCGCTTCGACGCGGTGCGTCGCCCGCTTCCCGGAGCGGGATCGTACGCGTGGGTGCGGCGTCTTCGGCAGCCGTCGTACCTTCTCGTCCAGGACGGGAACGGCCGCCCCTCGCCGCCTCGCTCGTCAGCCGGCTGAGTCGTCACCGGGGATGGGGATGAGCGCGACCGGGGTCCCGGACGTGAGCAGCAGGTAGGCCTCCTGCAGGCCACCTTCGCCATGGTTGACCTTCAACCAGTAGCCTCCGTCGGCGACCCCTCGCGTGATCTCCGCCTGCAGCTCGCCCAGGTCGCGTCCGCCGACGCTGTAAGCGCCGTCGCCGTAGAGGATGTCGGTGCGTTTCATGTCAGTCCCTGCCCTCGCGTCCGCGGTGGTCCCGCGTGCACCCACCCTGCCGGTGCGCCGGGGGCGCGGCTCACACGATTGACAGGGAGGCGGATCTGTGCCGTCGCGCCGCCGGCACCGGCTCGGACGCCGCGGGGAGTACACAACGGGCGCCGGGAAATCAATCCCCACCCGATGTCGGCCGTGATGGCACAAGCTGGCGCCAGACAACCTCACAAGACGGGAGCGAGGACGCCATGACCATCGTGCAATCCCCGCGGGTCGGGGAGAGCGGATCGACGTCTGCCCCCGCGCTCCGGTCGGTGGGCGTCGAGGAGGAGCTCCTCCTCGTCGACGCGCGGACGCTCATGCCGACGCCTGTCGCCGAGGCGGCGCTGGGTGCTTCGGCCGCTCGGCAGGCGCTTCGCGCCGGCGCGGCGCCGGCTGTGCCGATCGCGCTGGAGTTCGAGGTGAAGCGCGAGCAGATCGAAGTCGTGTGCCCGCCGCTGCACACCGCTGCCCAGCTCGCCGACGCGATCCTGGAGGGCCGGCGGCTGGCCGATGAAGCGGCCCAGGCGGTGGGCGCGCGCGCCGTGCCGCTCGCGACCGCGCCGTCGCGCTGCGAGACGCACGCCGTGTCCGCGCCCCGCTACGAGATGATGCGCGAGCGGTTCGCCTACACGCTCGACAACCAGCTCACCTGCGGGTTCCACGTGCACGTCGGGATCTCCTCGGAGGACGAGGGGGTGGCCATCCTCGATCGCGTGCGCCCGTGGCTGCCGGTGCTGCTCGCCCTCACCGCGAACTCCCCGTACTGGCATGGTGCCGACACCTCCTTCGCGAGCTATCGGTACCAGGCGTGGGGGCGGTGGCCGACCGCCGGCCCCACGGACCTCTTCGGCAGCTCTGCCGCCTATCACGCGTCGGTGATGGACGCGCTGGCCACCGGAGTGAGCCTCGACGCGGGCATGATCTACTTCGACGCCCGCCTGTCGTGCCATGTTCCGACCGTCGAGGTCCGCATCTCCGACGTGTGCCTGAAGCCCGAGGATGCAGCGACCGCCGCCGTTCTGGTCCGCGCCCTCGCGGAGCGGGCGGTCGCGGACTGGCACGCCGGCGGGACGCCGGACGGCGTCGGCGCGAACGTCCTGCGCCTGGCGAGCTGGCGGGCGAGCCGGTACGGGCTCCAGGGAGAGCTCGTGCACCCCGCGACGCATCGCCTGGTGCCCGCGAAGGATGCCGTCGTGGCGCTCCTGCGGCACATCGACGGCTTCTTCTCCGACGCCGCCGAGCGCGAGTTCGCCCGCCGAGGTGTCCAGACGATCCTCCGCCGCGGGAACGGCGCGGCGCTCCAGCGCGAGGCGGTGGGGGAGTCGGGCGACCTCACGCGGGCGGTGGCTGCGGCGATCGCGACCGGCTAGGGGAGACGACGCCCGGCGTCGCGGCGTGCGTGAGGCGCCAGCGGCGCCGCCGCGACGGCGATCGCGAAGCGAGCGGCGCTACGCCATGGCTGCGGCGCCGCACAACCCCCATGGAGTAATCGCCCGCAGAGTCTTACCATTCGGACGGCATCGTCGCCGCGCGGGCGAGATGCGATCGTGAGGAGCACGCGATGGTGACGACGGAGCCGGGCACTGCGCAGACGGGCACGCGCCCGACGACCATGCCCCCGCGCCAGGCCGCACTGCTGAGCAGGACGCGCGTTCAGCACAAGGGCAACATGATGGTCAAGTGGGTCACCTCCACCGACCACAAGACCATCGGGTACCTGTATCTGATGGCCTCGGTGCTGTTCTTCCTGCTCGGGGGCGTGATGGCCCTGGTCATCCGGGCGGAGCTGTTCGAGCCCGGCATGCAGCTGGTGCCGACGAGGGAGCAGTACAACCAGCTGTTCACGATGCACGGCACGATCATGCTGCTGATGTTCGCGACGCCGCTGTTCGCGGGCTTCGCCAACGCCATCATGCCGTTGCAGATCGGCGCACCCGACGTGGCGTTCCCACGCCTGAACGCATTCTCGTTCTGGCTGTTCCTGTTCGGATCCATCATCGTGGTCGCCGGCTACCTCACCCCGCAGGGTGCCGCGTCCTTCGGATGGACGGCGTACCGACCGCTCGCCGACGACACCTTCACGCCCGGGGTGGGAGGAACGCTGTGGTTCATGGGGCTCGGGATGAGCGGCTTCGGCACCATTCTCGGCGCCGTGAACTTCATCACGACGATCATCACGATGCGCGCGCCCGGCATGACGATGTGGCGGATGCCGATCTTCACGTGGAACACGCTCGTGACGAGCATCCTGATCCTGCTCGCCTTCCCGGTGTTGGCGGCGGCGCTGTTCGCCGGGGCCTCCGACCGCATCCTCGAGTCGCACGTCTTCGACCCGCAGAACGGCGGTGTGCTGCTGTGGCAGCACCTGTTCTGGTTCTTCGGTCATCCCGAGGTGTACGTGATCGCGCTGCCGTTCTTCGGCATCATCTCGGAGGTGATCCCGGTCTTCAGCCGCAAGCCGATCTTCGGGTACAAGACCCTTGTCTACGCCACGATCGCGATCGCCGCGCTGTCGGTGGCGGTGTGGGCCCACCACATGTACGCGACCGGCGCGGTGCTGCTGCCGTTCTTCGCGATCATGACGATGCTGATCGCGGTGCCGACCGGCGTGAAGATCTTCAACTGGATCGGCACGATGTGGCGCGGGTCGGTGACGTTCGAGACGCCGATGGTGTTCGCCCTGGGCTTCCTGGTGTCGTTCGTCTTCGGCGGGCTCACCGGCGTGATCCTCGGCTCCCCGCCCCTGGACTGGCACCTCACCGATTCGTACTTCGTCGTGGCGCACTTCCACTACGTGGTGTTCGGCACGGTGGTGTTCGCGATGTTCGCCGGGTTCTACTTCTGGTGGCCGAAGTGGACCGGCAAGATGCTGAACGAGCGCCTCGGATACCTGCAGTTCTGGATGCTGTTCATTGGCTTCCACATGACCTTCCTCATCCAGCACTGGCTGGGCGTCGACGGGATGCCGCGCCGCTATGCGGACTACTCCGGCGAAGACCAGTGGACGTGGCAGAATCAGGTCTCCACCGTGGGTGCGATGCTGCTGGGCGCATCGATGATCCCGTTCCTGTTCAACGTCTGGATCACCGCCCGGAAGGCTCCCAAAGTCGCCGTCAACGACCCGTGGGGTTACGCCGCATCGCTGGAGTGGGCGACGTCGTGCCCGCCGCCGCGGCACAACTTCACGTCGATCCCGCGGATCCGCAGCGAGCGTCCGGCGTTCGACGTCAACCACCCCGAGGCGGGACTTCCCGTCGGCGTGGGCCCGGCGAAGGACGCGCCCGACACCCCGATCGCCGACGCCGGTGACGGCGAGGTCAAATGACCGCTCGCTGATTCCGGGGCGTGCGGGTCCGTCGGCGACAATGGGCGGATGCCGATCATCGACAACGCCGTGTACGTGGAGGGGCGGCGGATCACGAATCCGTCCAGCCTCGAGCAGACGTTCGAGTACATGCGCGCGAACGGCGGGATGGCGTGGATCGGACTGTTCCGGCCCACCAAGGAAGAGGTCGAGCAGGTCGCGGCGGAGTTCTCACTGCATCCTCTCGCGGTCGAGGACGCGCTGAGCGGGCACCAGCGCGCCAAGCTGGAGCGCTACGGTGACATCCTCTTCGCCGTGCTCCGCCCAGCGCGCTATGACGATGCGACCGAGACGGTCGACTTCGGGGAGCTCCACGTGTTCGTCGGTCCCGACTTCGTCGTGACGATCCGTCACGCGGATTCGCCGGACCTCGCCAAGGTGCGCCGGCGCCTGGAAGGTCAGCCGGCGCTTCTGGCGCGCGGACCCGAGGCGGTCCTCTACGCGGTCATGGACGAGGTCGTCGACGAGTACGCGCCCGTCGTCGAGGGGGTGCAGAACGATCTCGACGAGATCGAGGACGCGCTGTTCCGTCACACCGACACCGCGCTCTCCCGGCGGATCTACGAGCTCTCCACCGAGGTGATCTCGTTCCAGCGAGCGACGGGGCCGCTGACGGGCATGCTCGAGGCGCTGCTGCGCGGCGCCGACAAGTACGGCGTCGACATCGAGCTGCAGCGCTCGCTGCGTGACGTGTACGACCATGCCTTGCGGGTGGCCGACCGGCTCGCATCCTTCCGGGCGGTCCTGGACAACGCCCTCACCGTCAACGCGACCCTGGTGACCCAGCGGCAGACCGAGACGGCGCTCCAGCAGAACGAGCAGGTCAAGAAGATCTCGGGCTGGGCGGCGATCCTGTTCGGGCCGACGCTGGTCGGCACGGTCTACGGGATGAACTTCGAGCACATGCCCGAACTGGATCTGCCGTGGGGCTATCCTGCGGCGCTCCTGCTCATGGTCGCCACCTCCGTCGCCCTGTACACGATGTTCAAGCGACGTCACTGGCTCTGACCCGCGGCGCCGCGGACGGCGTCAGCGGAGGCTCGCGACTGCGGATCGCCTCGGCGTGGGGAGCGCCGGGCGATCCGCAGCCCCGGGGTCTGTCACTCCGAGATCTCGGCGACGGTCTCGCCGGTGTCGTCCGGGCTGAGCGCGAGGGCGACGTCGGCTTGGCTGATGATGCCCACGAGGTCGTGCCCGTCGATCACGGGAAGCCGGCGGATCTGATGCTTCTGCATCATCTCGAGGGCCTCCTGCACGTCGTCATCGGCGCCGATCGTCACCGGCTTGCCCTGCGCGAGGGATCCCGCGGTGACGCTCGAGGGGTCACCGCCCTCGGCGATGCACTTCACGACGATGTCACGGTCGGTGAGCATGCCCTTCAACCGCTTGTCCTCGCCGCAGATCGGCAGCGCGCCGACGTCGAGCGACGCCATCAGCCGTGCGGCGTCGACGAGTGTCTCGTTCTCGCCCACGCAACGAGGCGCGGGCGTCATGATGTCTCTGGCTACGGTCATATCCGCTCCTTTCGCTGCGAGCGACGCTATGAAGCCGCCTCCCCGACGGCAGAGGGGATTGACATCGCCGCAGGAGGCGCGTAGCGCCGCGGGTGTGACCGTCCCTCGCTAGTGAAGCGCGTGTCGGTGTGTCAACCCCCTGGCACCAGGGATGAAGCCGACGCATCCTCCTCCCCAGGAGGTGTTCTATGAACGAGAGCACTGGCCATCGACGCGCGACCACTGCGACGGAGCAGGAGCGCGAAGCCGAAAGACCCGCCGACCACTCGATCGGGACCGACGACCGCACCGACGCGGAGCGTCGCCGCACAGGCGGCGTGGGAGGTCCCGGACGTTTCGAACGATCGCTGCCGATGCCGGCCGACCGGCACGAGTGATCGCACAGGAGGAACCCCCATGCCTCGCGAACATCATCTCGTCCTCATGCCGCTGGACGACCGCTCCTGGCGACTGTGCGACCGCAGCGTGCCTCACCACGACCCGCGACGCGTCGTCGCCTATGTCGAGCTGGCCCCGAGCGGCGGCTACGAAGTGACGTGGGTGTCCGTCGGCTTCGGGAGCGCGCGCTACTCCTCACTCGAGGGACTGCTCCACGCCGCGGTGAAGCTGATCTCGAGCCGGCGCAGCTCCGGCGCACTCAAGCCCCAGCCCATACCGCACCGGCCTCCCGCACACGCCTGATCCGGCCCGCTGTCGGCCTCCGGTGACAGGATGTCCCCATGCCGGAGTCACCCGAGGTGGACGCCCTCGCCCGCTTCCTCGATGCAGAGGCGAGCGGACGCATGATCCAGGCCGCCGACGTGCTGGAGTTCCGAACGGTCAAGACCAGGGCGACGCCACCGGCCGCCATCGTGGGAAGCATCGTCACGGGTGCCCGGCGGCACGGCAAGCACGTCGAACTCGAACTGGGCGATCGCCGGCTCGTCATCTCGCTCGGCCGCCACGGCTGGGTCCGCTGGCACCACGGCAGCAGTGCGGAAGGCGGCGTCCCCTCGCCTGAGGAGCCTCCTTCGCTGACGACGTTCGAGCTCTCCGGCGACGCTTCGATCGAGGTGACGGATGCCGGCACGTGGGTGTCCCTCGGGCTCTTCGTCGTGGATGCGGTGCGCGACGTGCCGGCGATCGCGAAGCTCGGACCCGATCCGCTCGACGTCGCGTTCACCCGCGCCGACCTCGACGGGGCACTCGGACACCGGCGCAAGCAGGTCAAGGCCGTTCTTCAGGAGCAGGAGTCGCTCGCAGGCATCGGCAATGCGTACTCCGACGAGATCCTGCATGCCGCGCGCGTCTCGCCGGTCGCCCACGCTGCCGCTCTGACCGACGACGAGCGGGACCGGCTCTTCGAGGCGACCGTCGGCGTCATGCGGGGGGCGCTGCAGGCGCGACGCGGAATCGCCATCGATCAGCTCAAGGCCGCGAAGGTCGCCGCGATGCGCGTGCACGGGCGGTCGGGCCAGGCGTGCCCCGTCTGCGGTTCGACCATCCGCGATCACACGTTCGCGGGCGCATCCGCGCAGTACTGCCCGACCTGTCAAACCGGTGGCGCGCTGCTGTGACCGGTCGTGCGGCCCCGTGTGGCGGATCGCGGTTAGCATGGGGGACATGACGACCTCTCCGCTTCCGAGCCCCGTCACGGCGAAGCCGTCCGACGAGAAGAACCTCCTCACCGTCGTCCAGTCGGGCGGATCGTGCTGCGGCGGAGGCAGCTGCAGCATCGACTGAGGCCCGTACCGCTCCGCGTCACGGCGCGTCTGAGCGTGTCGGTGTCCCGGCATGCCACGGTGACAGCAGGGCCTGCACCAGTTCCGGACTGAGATCGGGCATCTCCTCCACGGGCACCGCCAGCGCCTGCAGCGCCCGGCTGAGGTAGTTGCGCGCCGCTGCCGCGAGCGTGATGTCCACGATCTGGCGGTCGCTGAAGCCGGCATCGCGCAGCCGCCGGCTGTCGTCGTCTGTCATCCCCTGCGGGTCGCGTGACAGCTTGTCGGCGTACGCCATCACGGCGATATCCGCCTCGCTGAGGCCCGCGGCGGTGTCGCCGCGGGCTACCCGCTCGAGCTGATCGGCATCCATTACGCCGGCGCGCAGCGTCTTGCGGCCGTGCGCGAGCAGGCAGTGCGGTGACGGGATCGCCCGCGCGGCCGCCAGCGTCGCGAGCTCGTAGGTGCGGATGCCGATGGAGGGCACGATCGCCTGGATCAGCGCCTCGAACGCCTGGTGGGCGTCGGGGTTGACGGCCAGCGCGCGGGTGTGGGCGAGGACCACGCCGACGTCCGACACGTCGCCGGCGTACATCTCGGCGGCGTGCCCGGTGGCGTCCTCGGGTGCCGGAGTGGTGACGATCATGGCGGGCCTCCCGATGCCTGGATGAGGCTTCCAGGATCGCGGATGCCTCACCCCGGCGTCGAGGGGTGAGGCATCCGCGCGAGCCGCTAGTGCCCGGCGGGCGGACTCATCGGCTGGTCGGCCGGCTTGCGGATGAGGAAGGCCCCGACCAGCAGCGGCAGCGACAGGATCGCGGCGATGAGGAACGCCGCGTGCGTGCCGGCGGCCTGCGCGGCCAGCTCGCCCGCGCCGGACTCGCTCGCGCTCGCGGACGCCGCGGCCATGATGCCGAACATCAGCGCGATGCCGGCGGCACCGGCGACCTGCTGGACGGTGCCGACCACCGCGGAGCCGTACGAGTAGAACCGCGGCTGCAGCGATGCCAGCGACGCCGTGAACAGAGGCGTGAACGACAGGGACAGTCCGATCGAGAGCGCCGTCTGCGCGACCGCGACGACGGCGACCGGCGTCTGCGCCGAGAACGTCGTGTAGAACCACAGGAGCGCGCTGGTGATGACGGCGCCCGGCACCAGCAGCACCGTGGTGCCCCACCGGTCGTAGATGCGGCCGATGAACGGACCGAGGAGCCCCATCGCCAGTGCCCCGGGCAGCACGATGAGGCCCGTCACGAGCGGACTGACGCCGAGGACGTCCTGCACGTACAGCGGCACCACGGTGATAGCGCCGAAGAACGCCATCGACATGATCGCCATCTGCCCGATCGACAGCGAGAAGTTCGCCGAGCGGAACACCCGCAGGTCCAGCAGCGCGTCGTCCTTGCGCTGGAGCAGGACCTGGCGCCATCCGAACAGACCCAGCGCGACGACGCCGACCGAGATCGCGATCACGAGGGTGGTCGTCGAGGTCGCCGTCGCCGCTGCGGCAGCGGCGCCGCCGCCGTGGCCTCCCGCGCCGAGCTGGCTGAGTCCGAACACGAGACCGCCGAATCCGAACGCCGAGAGGATCACCGAGAGGACGTCGATCGGCGCGTGCGTCGTGTCGCCGAGATTGTGGATCCAGCGCGCGCCGACGGCGAGGGCGACGATGGCGATCGGCAGCACGACCCCGAAGATCCAGCGCCACTCGAAGTAGTTCAGAAGTGCGCCGGCCAGCGTCGGACCGATGGCCGGGGCAAGCGACATCACGATGCTGACGCGTCCCATCATGCGACCCCGGATGGCCGGAGGCACGACCGTCATGAGCGTCGTCATGAGCAGCGGCATCATGATCGCGGTGCCGGATGCCTGCACGACGCGCGCGACCAGCAGCATCGGGAACCCGGGCGACAGGAAGGCGATGAGCGTGCCGATGGAGAACAGCCCCATCGCGGCGACGAACATCGTACGGGTGGTGAAGCGGCGCAGCAGGAAGCCCGTGATGGGGATGATGACCGCCATCGTCAGCATGAACGCCGTCGTGAGCCACTGAGCCGCCAGAGCCGTGATGCCGAGGTCGGTGATGAGGTGCGGGATGGCGACGCCCATCGTCGTCTCGTTGAGGATGGCGACGAAGGCGGCCGCGAGCAGCAGCCAGATGACGCGGCTCTCCTCGGGGCGCAGCGCCGGCGCCGGCGCCTGGCCGGTGGGGATGCTCCCGGTTCCGGGGGTCGTATCGATGGCGGCCATGAATGGTCTCCTGGAAGGTCGTCGGACGAGGGGACGGCCACCCGGAGGATGGCGAGCGTCCAAGATAACGGTGAGGTCAGACGTCGAATTCCCGATGACGGGAGGAAAGTGCCGGAATCCGCTCAGAGCAGAGCGGGACGCGCATGGTTCAGCTCTCGGGCGCTTCGGCGTCGCGGCGGTCCCACTCCTCGCCGCCGATCGGGTCGGTCGCATGCGGGTCCGGTTCCCGCTCCTCGACGTTGCGTGGCACCGGGCTGACGATCTCCTCGTGCGGGATCGCCTTGAGCGCATCGATCTCCTCGCGGAGCTCGGCCAGGTCGCTGCCGTCGTGCTCGGGGATGCCGGGGATCGAGGTCACGGCGCTCAGCATAGCGCCGGCGGTCGCTCGGCTCACCCCCTGAGCTTCGTCGGCGCCGCTCATTACGCTGGTCTGGTGAGTATGCGCGGCGGCGGCGGGCATCCCGGGTTCCGTCCGATCGACATCGAGGCGCAGCGTCGTCAGAACGCCGAGGCGCCTCGGATCCCGCACCTCGGCCGTCGCGTCGTCGCGCTGTTCCGGCCGTACGCGCTCTCGATCGCGGTCACGGGCGTGCTCGTCGTGGTCGGCGCCGGCATCGCGGTCATCCCGCCGCTTCTCGTGCAGCGCGTCTTCGACGACGCCCTGTTCCCGGTCGACGGCTCCGGGCCGGACGTGCGCCTGCTGTGGCAGCTGGTCGCACTCATGATCGGGCTGTTCCTGCTGTCAGCGGCACTCGGCGTCGTGCAGACCTGGCTGACGTCGACGGTCGGCAACAAGGTGACCGGCGACCTGCGGGTGCGGCTCTTCGAACACCTGCAGTCGATGGAGCTCGGATTCTTCACCCGCACCAAGACCGGCGTCATCCAGTCGCGGCTGCAGAACGACGTGGGCGGGGTCTCCGGCGTCCTCACCAACACCGTCACCAGCATCCTCGGCAACGCCGTGACGGTGATCGCCTCGCTCGTGGCGATGATCCTCATCGAGTGGCGCCTCACCCTCATCGCGGTGTTCCTCATGCCGTTCCTCGTGCTCGTGCAGCGCCGCGTGGGACAGGTGCGCGCCCGGATCGCGGGCCAGACGCAGGAGTCGCTGTCGGAGCTGACCGCCATCACGCAGGAGACGCTGAGCGTCTCGGGCATCCTTCTGTCCAAGTCGTTCAACCGGCAGCGCACCGAGTCGGCGCGGTACGCCGACGAGAACCGCAATCAGGTGCGGCTCCAGGTACGCCGCGCCATGAGCGGGCAGGGGTTCTTCGCCGTCGTGCAGGTCCTCATGGCGAGCGTTCCGGCGGTCATCTACCTCGTCTCGGGCTATCTGATCACCGGCGGGACGGACACCATCACCGCGGGGACGATCGTGGCCTTCACCACGGTGCAGGCCCGGCTGCTCATGCCGCTCATGGGCCTGATGCGCGTCTCGCTGGACCTGCAGACATCCGCCGCTCTGTTCGCGCGCATCTTCGAGTACCTGGATCTGGTGCCGGCGATCAGCGACCTGCCCGACGCGATCGACGTGGAAGCCGCGCCCGGGCCCCTCGGCCGGATCGAGTTCCGCGACGTCGTCTTCCGCTATCCGGATGCCGCCCCCGACGCCCGTCCGACGCTGCAGGGGGTGTCCTTCACCGTCGACCCGGGGCAGCACGTCGCCTTCGTCGGGCCGTCCGGCGCAGGCAAGACGACGGTGCTGTATCTGACGCCGCGCATGTACGAGGCATCCGCGGGCTCCGTGCTGTTCGCGGGGGAGGACGTCCGGCGACTGCGGCTGGAGTCCATCATCGACAACGTCGGCATCGTCTCCCAGGAGACGTACCTGTTCCACGCGAGCATCCGCGAGAACCTGCGTTACGCCAAGCCCGACGCCACGGACGCCGAGATCGAGGCGGCGTGCCGCGCCGCCAACATCCACCATGTGATCGATTCGTTCGAGAAGGGCTATGACACCGTGGTGGGCGAGCGCGGGTATCGGCTCTCGGGCGGCGAGAAGCAGCGGATCGCGATCGCACGCGTGCTGCTGAAGGATCCGCCCGTCCTGCTGCTCGACGAGGCGACGTCGGCGCTGGACACCGTGTCGGAACGGGTCGTCCAGGAAGCGCTGGAGGCCGCCGCTCGCGGCCGCACGACCCTGTCGATCGCGCACCGGCTGTCGACGGTCATCGACGCCGATGTCATCCATGTCGTCGAAGCCGGGCGCATCGTGGAATCGGGCACCCACGGCGCGCTGATCGCCGCCGGAGGGCTCTACGCCGAGCTCGCCGCGCAGCAGCTGGCGTCCTCGCGGATCCTCGAAGCGGAGGCGGCCGAGGGCGAGCCCGACCACGCCGACCGCCGCGCCGATCGTGCGCCTGAAGACGCGGCGCCCGACCCGGTCGCCACGACGCCCGCCGTGCTCGCATCGTCGGCGGCCGACGTCATGGTGCCGCCGGCGACGAGCGCCGCCGTCCCGCCCGCGACCGCCACCCCCACCTCGCCCGCGGAGTGAGGGTCACCACAGTCGCGCCGCGGCGAGCGCCCGCGAGACGCGGGTGTCCATCGCGACGCCGTCGGCCCGCGCCCACAGGTCTCTGACGAACGCGCCGAGCAGGCGTCGGTACGCCGGGGCGGGGTGATCGCGAGCGAGCTGCACCAGCGGCGGGAGGTCCATGCTCAGGATGAGCCGGACACGGGATGCGGCAGCCCTCGTGCGACCGGCGGCATCCAGCACGGCGATGCCGCCGGCCAGCGCCTCGAGGTAGTCCCGCAGCACCGGCAGCTCGTCCTTGTGCTGGGTGATGGAGGAGCCGTCCGCGCGCTCGCGCCATTCCACGACCACGTCCGGGATCACGTCGAAGGACCGCGCCCGGGTGTACATCTGCTGGGCGACGACCTGATCCTCGTACGCCTTGCCGACGGGGAACCGCAGACCCGTGCGGCGCCACAGATCCGTGCGACTGACCTTCGACCACGCCACGATGTTGCCCGAGGCATCCGGGTGCTCGTCGATCGTCGTGGCGATGCGGGCGGGATCGGTCGCGGCGCTCACCCACGGCTGCACGACGCCGGCGGTGTAGCCGCCCGCGGCGTCGGGACGCAGGCGCACGTACGCGCCCGCGGCGAAGTCGCTGCCGCTGGCGTCCACCGTCTCCACGAGACGCTGCAGCGCCGTGGGTGTCATCCGGTCATCGGCGTCGAGGAACGCCACGAACGGCGTGTCGACCAGATCGATGCCGGTGTTGCGCGCGGCGCCGAGCCCGCGCTGCTCGTGGTGATGCACCACGCGGAAGCGGGGGTCCTCTGCGGCGGCACGATCGAAGATCTCGCCCGTGGCATCGGTCGAGGCGTCGTCGACCAGGACCGCCACCCAGTCGGCGAGCGTCTGAGCCCTTAACGAGTCGAGGGCGTCGGCGGCGTACGCGGCGACGTCGAACCCGGGCACGATGACCGTGACGACGGGCGTGGAAGGCGAGGTCACCCGCCCGATCGTACCGCCGCGACCGAGGCGGCGACCGCGTCAGCGACGGCATCCAGCGGCCGGGTCAGCGTGTGGGGGAAGGTGAAGCGCACCGCGGTCTGCGCCACCTCGTCCGGCACCCCCATCGCCACGAGGACGTGCGAGGGCTCGTCGCTGCCTGCCGCGCAGGCCGAGCCGCTGGAGGAGACGACGCCGCGCCGCTCGAGCTCGAGCAGGACGGCTTCGCCGCTGGTGCCCGCGAACGTGAAGCTGGCGGTGCCCGCGAGGCGGTGCGCGGGGTGCCCTGTCAAGGTGGCGGACGGCACGCCGGCGAGGACACGGGCGACGAAGCGGTCCCGGAGTGCGGCGACGCGCGCCGCCGCCTCGGCGCGCTCGGCCTCGGCGAGTTCGAGCGCAGTGGCGAAGCCGACCGCCCCGGCGACATCCTCGGTTCCGCTGCGGCGGCCCCGCTCCTGGCCCCCTCCGTGCAGCAACGGCTCGAGCGGGATGCGACCGCGGACGCCGAGGACCCCCGTGCCCTTCGGCGCTCCGAGCTTGTGCCCCGCGAGCGAGATGGCGTCGTAGCCGAGCTCGGCCGCGCCCAGCGGCAGCCATCCCGCTGCCTGCACGCCGTCGAGGTGGAGCGGCACCCCGTGCGCGCGCGCGACGGCGGCGATGCCGGCAGCATCCTGAACGGTTCCCACCTCGTTGTTGGCGTAGCCGATGCTGATGAGCGCCGTGTCTTCGCGCAGCGCCGCAGCGACGGCATCCGGTGCCACACGCCCGTCCCCGTCGACCGCGACCTGCGCCACCTCCACGCCGTGGAAGCGGCGCAGGTAGTCCGCCGACTCGAGCACCGACTCGTGCTCGATCGGCGTCGTGACGAGGTGGCGGGCGCCGCGTGTAGCCAGAGCCGCGAGGGCGATGCCTTTGATCGCGAGGTTGTTCGCCTCGGTGCCCCCCGAGGTGAAGACGACGTCACCGGTGCGCAGCCCGAGGATGCCGGCGACCCGTGCGCGCGCGTCGGCGAGGGCCGTCGCGGCGGCCTCTCCCACGGTGTGGTGACTGGATGGATTGCCGAACCAGCGGGTGAGGAACGGCGCCATGGCCTCGAGCACCTCGGGCCGCACCGGCGTCGTCGCGGCGTTGTCGAGATAGAGCATCGTCGTGGCCTCAGGGTGCGTCGATCCGGACGTCCAGCCCGAGATCGAGGGCCCGCGCGGAGTGCGTCAGCGCGCCGACCGAGATGACGTCGACGCCGGTCTCGGCGATGGCGCGCACCGTCTCCAGCGAGACCCCGCCCGAGGCCTCGACCACCGCGCGCCCCGCGATGAGGGCGACGCCCGCGCGCAGATCGTCGAGCGAGAAGTTGTCGAGCATGATCGTGCCGATCCCCGCCTCCAGCACCGGCTCGATCTGGTCGAGACGATCGACCTCGACCTCGATGTGCGTCGTGTGCGGTAGCCGGTCCTTCGCCGCCTGCAGCGCGGCCGTGACGGAGGCGTGCGTGTGGGCGAGGACCGCCAGGTGATTGTCCTTGGCCATGACCGCGTCCGAGAGCGAATGCCGGTGGTTGCGGCCGCCGCCGTCGCGCACCGCCTTGCGCTCGAAGGCGCGAAGTCCGGGCGTGGTCTTGCGGGTGTCGACGATCCGCGCGGCGGTGTGGGCGACCTCCGCGACGTATCGTCCTGTCAACGTCGCGATGCCCGACATGCGCTGTGCGAAGTTGAGTCCGATCCGCTCGGCGGTGAGCACCCCGCGGGCGGGGCCGGTGACGACCGCGAGCACCGCGCCCGACTCGAACCACTCGCCGTCCTCGACGACGAGCTCCACGTCGATGCGCGGGTCGGTCAGCCGGAAGGCGGCCGCGAACACCTCGCCGCCGCTGAAGACCCCGTGCTCGCGCGCGACGAGGTCGGCGCGTGCCCGTGCGTTCTCGGGAAGCAGATACTCGCTCGTGAGGTCGCCCCACGGGGCGTCCTCCTCCAGCGCGGCGGCGACGACCCGGTCGATGTGGGCCTGCGTCAGCACGCGACGGCCTCCTCTCGCACGAGATCGCGGGCCGCGCTGCCGAGCTCCGACGTCGCCGGGAGCGTCCGCGTGGCGACGGCGGGCGCAGGAGCCGGCTCCGCGGGAGCGGCGTGCGAGGCGGCGTCGCGACGGAAATGGGCTCCGACCGAGACCCGCCGTGCTCGCGCCGCGGCGACGAGGTGGGCGGCGACCAGGAGGAGGTTGTCGTCCTCGAGCTCCCGCTCCGTCATCGGGAGGCGCTCCTCGGCGCGCCAGGCGGCGATGACGGCTGCGGCGTGCGCCAGACCGTCCTCGTCGCGCACCAGCCCCGCGTGCTCCCACATCAGCTCCTGCAGCGCTCGCCGCGAGAATTCTTTCCCGTCGGGCTCGTTCGTCACGGATGCCGGCGGAAGGAGCCGTTCTGCGTTCATGTGCGACGACGCAGCGGGGAGTGCCGGAGTCGGGGCATGGGCGGGCGGGGGAGCGGGCCAGGCTCCGGATGCCGCATCCGCCGCGATCGCATCGCCCGCGCGCGCTCCGAAGACGGCGCCCTCCAGGAGCGAGTTCGACGCCAGCCGGTTCGCGCCGTGCACGCCCGTGCGTGCCACCTCGCCGACCGCGTACAGTCCCGGCAGTGTCGTGCGCCCGTGCAGGTCGGTGACCACGCCACCCATGAGGTAGTGGGCGGCGGGCGTGACCGGGATCGGCGCGCGTGCCCAGTCGAGGCGGCGGTCCCGCACCGCCCGGTCGATCGTCGGGAACCGCTGCGCGAGGAAGGCCGCGCGCCGCGCGGGGTCGGCGTCATGCACGCCGGTCGCGTCGAGCAGCACCGGCCGGCCGTCCTGCGCCTCCATGCGCCGTGCGATCGCTCGGGCGACGACGTCCCGCGGCGCCAGCTCGCCGTCCCGGTGGTCGTCGAAGGCGAATCGCCGGCCGTCCTCGTCGACGAGGGTCGCGCCCTCCCCGCGCACGGCCTCGGACACCAGGAACGCCTCACCCGCGGCGAGGACGGTGGGGTGGAACTGGTAGAACTCCAGATCGGCGACCGCCGCCCCGGCGCGGATGGCCGCAGCGATGCCGTCACCGGTGGCGACGGCGGGATTGGTCGAGTGCGCGAAGAGCTCGCCCGCGCCGCCGGTGGCGAGCACGACGGCATCCGCGTCGATGCGCACGCGACGACCGGCGGCCTCACCGGGCCGCTCGAGGAGGAGGTCCACTCCGCGCACGCGGCGCGGTGCGCCGTCGGCGGCGGCGCTCGTCACGAGGTCGACCAGGAACGCGTGCTCGATGACCGTGACGTCGCTCGCGCGCAGCCGGGCGACCAGCGCCCGTTCGATGGCCGTGCCGGTCGCATCGCCGCCGGCGTGCAGGATCCGCGGGTACGAGTGGGCTGCCTCCAGGCCCTTGACGAAGCCGCCGTCAGGATCCCGGTCGAACGCCACACCCAGCGCCACGAGCTCGCGGATGGCGGCGGGACCCTCCTCGACGAGCACGCGCACGGCGTCGGGGTCGTTCAGCCCGGCGCCGGCCGCGAGGGTGTCGCGCAGGTGGTCGTCCACGCGGTCGTCGTCGAACATGACCCCCGCGATGCCGCCTTGCGCGTAACGGGTGTTCGCGTGCTCGAGGACGTCCTTCGTCACGAGCGTGACGCGGCAGCCGTCCGCGACGGCATGCAGCGCGACGGTGAGTCCGGCGATGCCCGATCCCACGATCACCGCGTGCGCGGGCGCCGTCATGACGCGTTCTCCCCGTGCGAGGCGGGCGCCGCAGGGGGCTTCGCGGCCAGCATCCGCTCGAGCGCCAGCCGCGCCGGCTCGGCGACGTCCGCCGGCACGGTGATGCGGTTGGGCCGCTCGCCCGCGACGAGCGCCTCGAGAACCCATGCGAGGTATCCGGGGTGGATGCGATACATCGTCGAGCACGGGCACACGACCGGGTCGAGGCAGAAGATCTCGTGCTGCGGATGCTGCGCGGCAAGGCGCTGCACGAGGTTCACCTCGGTGCCGATCGCGAAGGTCGTCGGCTCGGTCGCCGCTTCGATCGCCTTGCGGATGTAGTCGGTGGAGCCGGCCTCATCGGCGGCGTCGACGACCTCCATCGGGCACTCGGGGTGCACGATCACCCGGACCCCGGGATGCTCGGCGCGCGCCGCCGTGATCTGGTCGACGGTGAAGCGCCGGTGCACCGAGCAGAAGCCGTGCCACAGGATGACGCGTGCGTCCTCGAGCGTCGCGGCATCGGACCCGCCGAGCGGCTTGCGGGGATTCCACATCGGCATCTGCTCGAGCGGCACGCCCATCGCCTTGGCGGTGTTGCGGCCGAGGTGCTGGTCGGGGAAGAACAGCACCCGCCGCCCGCGCGCGAACGCCCACTCCAGCACCGTCCGGGCGTTGGACGAGGTGCACACGATCCCGCCGTGCCGACCCACGAAGCCCTTGATGGCGGCGGAGGAGTTCATGTAGGTGACCGGGACGACCGGCACCCGCCCCTCGGCATCCGGCGCGTCCAGATCCCCGTAGACCTCGGCGAGCTGCTCCCAGCACTCCTCGACCTGGTCGATGTCGGCCATGTCGGCCATCGAGCATCCGGCGGCGAGGTTCGGAAGGATCACCGCCTGCTCGGGACGCGAGAGCAGGTCGGCCGTCTCGGCCATGAAATGCACGCCGCAGAAGACGATCGCCTCGGCATCCGGATGCTCCAGCGCGGCGTTGGCCAGCTGGAACGAGTCGCCCACGTAGTCGGCGTGCGTGACCACCTCCTCGCGCTGGTAGAAGTGCCCGAGCACCACGACCCGGTCGCCGAGCGTCGCCTTGGCGGCGCGGATCCGCTCGGCGAGCTCCGACTCCGAGGCCTCGCGGTACTCCCGCGGCAGCTCGCCCTGTCGGGGGGCGCCGGTGGGGATGACGTCTCCCATCGACGACCCCGGTCCGTAGCCGGGGCGGATGTCGAAGTCCCACGGCCCGGCGGCGAGATCGGTGGTGCATGTCGCGGCGGTCGAGGCGCCGGCGACGATGGCCTGGATGGCGTGATCGACGGAGGCGTCGCGCTGCGGGCGACTCTGAAGGGCGATGTTGACGGCGGGCATGGCGGGCCTTCGTTCTTCGGTGATCAGGGACGGGCGTCGAGCGGACCGCGGTCGGCCAGCTCGACGTCCTGGTTGTAGCGGTACAGCCGCGCCGGACGATGGCTGCCGGTGCGGAAGCGGTCGGTGGGGATGAGCGTGCCGGAGTGCTCGACCTGCCGGCGGAAGTTCGCCGGATCCAGGTGCCGGCCGAGGATCGTCTCGTACACCTCGCGGAGCTCGGCCAGGGTGAACTCGTCAGCGAGCAGGCCGTGCGCGATGCGGCTGTAGCCGACCTTGTTGCGCAGACGCCACAGGGCGTAGCCGACGATCTCGTTGTGATCGAACGCCAGCTGCGGCAGCGCGGAGGCATCGAACCACTCGACGTTCTCGACGGATCCGTCGGGCACCTCGTCGGGTCGGATGAGGGCCCAGTAGACGATGGAGACCACGCGGCTGGGGGAGCGGTCGACGGCGCCGAAGGCATAGAGCTGCTCGAGGTAGCTCGGTGCGAGCCCCGTCGTCTCGGCGAGGGTGCGCGATGCCGCGGCATCCAGGCTCTCATCGACATCGAGCCAGCCGCCGGGGAGCGCCCACAGTCCCTGATGGGGGTCCCGCGTTCGGCGGACGAGCGGAAGCACCACGGCGGTGCCGGCGGAGCCGGGAAGCCGGCGAAGAGTGAAGATCACCGTCGAGACGGCGACGCGGATCGCATCGGCCGCGGCCTCGGCGGCGGACGGGGTGGGAAGGGCGGCGGTTCTGGTCATCGTGACTCTTACTCTCGGCTCGATCATAGTGTCACCATGACCAGAAGCCAAACGCCGTCCCTGACGTTGTGATCGAGGCCGCCTCCCAGGCGACCTCAGTACCCTGGCGGGACAAGCCGAAGGGGTGGGGATGATCGTCGTCGACGTGCTGGTGGTGCTCCTTCTGGTGGGCGCGCTGATCGGCGGCATCCGCCGCGGGTTCTTCGCGAGCATCGGAACGCTCGCGGGCCTTGCCGCCGGCGCCGTCGCCGCGTTCTGGCTCACCCCCATGGTGAACGCCTGGGTGCCCTCAGCCGCGTGGCGCGGCGTCGCGGTGCTCGCCACGGCCGTCGGCCTGCTCATCCTGGGTGCCGCGGCGGGAGCGGCGATCGGGCGCGCGCTGCGCTCCGGCGCCGACCGGCTCAAGCTCCGGGTCATCGAGCGCCTGCTCGGCGGTGCGGCATCCGTCGTGGCGGCGGCGCTCGCGCTGGTTCTCGTCGCGCCGGCCATCGCCGTGGCCGGTGTCCCCGCGGTGTCGGCGGCGGTGGGCTCGTCGGCCGTGCTGCGCGGCCTCGACGCCCTCACGCCCCCGTCGATGGATGCGGCGCTCGCGGAACTGCGCAGCGCCGTGATCGAGGACGGGCTGCCCCGCTTCGGCGAGCTCCTCGGGCCGGGTGCCACCGCGCCCGTCGGCCCTCCGGTCGCGCTGGACGATCCCGAGCTCACCCGGGCCGCGGCATCCGTCGCCCGGGTCTCGGGCACCGCCTACGCGTGCGGCCGCGGCTCCACCGGCACCGGCTTCGTCGTCGCGCCCGACCGCGTCGTCACCAACGCGCACGTCGTCGCCGGCGTGGACACGCCGGTGGTCGAGCTGCCGGGAGGCGTCGCACGAGACGGTCGCATCGTCTACTTCGATCCGGTCGACGACCTCGCCGTCATCGCGGTGGACGGCCTGAGCGCCGAACCGCTTCCGTTCTCGGAGACGCTCGGGCCGGGGACGGCCGCGGCGGTGCAGGGCTATCCGCATGGCGGACCGTTCACCATGGTCAACGCCACGGTGCTCTCGACCGGGACGGCGCCGGTGCCCGACATCTACGGCGGGGCGTTCGCCCCGCGGGAGCTGTACTCCCTCGAAGCCGTCGTGCGGCCCGGCAACTCCGGCGGACCGCTCCTCACCGGCGACGGCGCCGTCGCCGGCGTCGTGTTCGCGCGATCGGAGGACGACCCCGACCGCGGCTTCGCCATAACGATGGCCGAGCTCACGCCCGTCGTCGAGCAGGCCCCCTCGCTGAGCGACGCCGTGTCGAGCGGCCGCTGCACCGGCTGACGACGCCGACCGGTATGCTGGCACCGCAAGTCAATACCGGCCAATGACCCGGGCGGGAGAGCCTCGGCAGCACGATCGTCGAGCACCGAAGGAGCAAGCCTCCCCGCCAATCTCTCAGGTACGCGTACCGTCCGGGCCCGGCCGACTCTGGAAAGCGATTCGAGCGCAGCAGGTCGCGCTGGATCCGCCGACGGTGAAACCCCCGGCATCCTTCGACAAGAGGATGCCGCGGTGAAGCTCTCAGGCCTATGACAGAGGGGGAGTTCACAGACGCCGTCCGGCGTCTGCCCGCCCACGAACGGGAGAACTCATGACCGCACCTCGCACCACGGCCCTGCACGAGCGCCACGCGACGCTCGGTGCGTCCTTCACCGATTTCGGCGGCTGGTCCATGCCCGTGCGGTACACGTCCGACCTCGCCGAGCATCACGCGGTGCGCACGGCCGCGGGCCTGTTCGACATCTCCCACATGGCGGAGTTCCTGATCTCCGGCCGGGACGCCGCCCCCTTCCTCGACTACGCCCTCGCCGGCCGCGTCAGCGCCATGGCCGTCGGCAAGGCCAAGTACTCGCTCGTGCTGGCCGAGGCGGGAGGGATCATCGACGACGTCATCGTCTACCGCATCGCCCAGGAGCGCTTCCTCGTGATCGCCAATGCCGGGAACCGGGATGCCGTCGCGGCGGCGTTCGACGACCGTGCGCGCGGGTTCCGTGCGCCGGGACCGGGGGATCCGCTTCCGGAGGGCTCGTTCGCGTTCGTCTCCGGTCAGCCGCGCGCGCTGGTGGAGGACATCACGGACGCGGCGTCGCTGCTGGCGGTGCAGGGGCCCCGCGCTCGGGCCATCCTCGAGCAGACCCCCGGCATCGAGAGCGTGCGCCCGGCGCTCGAAGAGCTCGGCTACTACGCGTGGGCGTCGGGAACCTTCGACGACGCCCCGCTGTTCGTGGCCCGCACGGGCTACACCGGCGAGGACGGCTTCGAGCTTCTCGTGCCGAACGCCGCGGCACCGGCGCTGTGGGACGCGCTGCTGCGCGCCGGCGAGCCGCACGGCCTCGTCCCGGCAGGACTCGCCGCACGCGACACGCTGCGCCTCGAGGCCGGGATGCCGCTGTACGGCCACGAACTCTCGCTGGACGTCCTGCCGGCTCAGGTGGGCCTGGGTCGAGTGGTCGCCGCAGACAAGGAGGACTTCGTCGGGAAGGGCGGGCTCGGCGCGGCCGAGTCGCGCGACGCGCCGGTCCTCGTCGGGCTGACATCCGAGGGGCGCCGCGCCGGCCGCGCCGGCTACGCCGTGATGGACGGCGACACCGCGGTGGGACAGATCACCAGCGGTGCCCTCAGCCCGACGCTCGGGCATCCCATCGCCATGGCGCTGGTGTCCCCGGCGTGCAGCGACCCCGGCACCGAGCTCTTCATCGACGTGCGAGGAACCCGCATCCCCGCGACCGTGACCACCCTGCCCTTCTACAGGAGGAACAAGTGACCGACCTCAGCCGCCTCAAGTACACCGCCGAGCACGAGTGGGTCGCCTTCGACAGCGACCCGTCGACCACGTCGGGGACGATCACCGCGACCGTCGGCATCACCGACTACGCCGCCGACAAGCTCGGCGACGTCGTGTTCGTCGAGCTGCCCGCCGCGGGATCGGCCGTGGCCTCGGCGACCGTCGTGGGTGAGATCGAATCCACCAAGTCCGTCGGCGAGCTGTACGCGCCCCTGAGCGGCGAAGTCGTCGAGGTCAACGACGCCGTCGTCGACGACCCGTCGCTGGTCAACTCCGACCCGTTCGGCGAGGGATGGCTGCTGAAGATCAGCGTCGACGCCGCGACGGTGACGGGCCTGCTCGACCGCGACGCGTACGTCGCGCTCACGGGTGGCGCCGAGTGAACGAGACCATCATGCCGCCGGCGGGCGCACCCGCGGGCTTCGCGGCCCGCCACATCGGAACGGATGCCGCAGCACAGCGCGTCATGCTCGACACGCTCGGCTTCGACTCGGTCGACGCTCTCGTGCGCGCCGCGGTCCCGGCATCGATCCAGACGACGCCGCGCGAGACGAGCAGCATTCCGCGCCCCGCCAGCGAGGCGGAGGCGCTGGCGGAGCTACGCGCGCTGGCGTCGCAGAACCGTCTCGCGCGTCCGATGATCGGCCTGGGCTACTACGACACCTTCACGCCGTCGGTGATCGCGCGCAACGTGCTCGAGAACCCGTCCTGGTACACCGCGTACACGCCGTATCAGCCCGAGATCTCGCAGGGACGCCTCGAGGCGCTCATCAACTTCCAGACGATGGTCACCGATCTCACCGGCCTCGCGACGGCGAACGCGTCGATGCTCGACGAGCCCACCGCCGTGGTCGAGGGCATGCTCGTGGCAAGGCGCGCCTCGAAGTCGGCATCCGACGTCTTCGTCGTCGACGCCGATGCCCTGCCCCAGACCAAGGCCCTGCTGCGGCATCGCGCCACGGCGGTCGGCATCGAGCTCGTCGAGCTCGACCTCGCGCACGGTGCGACGCTGCCCGATGAGCTCTTCGGCGTGTTCCTGCAGTACCCGGGCGCCTCGGGGAACGTCTGGGACCCCGCCGGGGTGGTCGATGCCGCCCACGTCGCGGGCGGTCTGGTCGTCGTCGCGGCGGACCTGCTCGCCCTGACGCTGCTGCGGTCGCCCGGCTCGTTCGGCGCGGACGTCGCCGTCGGCACGACGCAGCGGTTCGGCGTGCCGCTGGGCTTCGGAGGTCCGCACGCCGGATACATGGCGGTCCGCCAGGGTCTGGAGCGTCAGCTCCCCGGGCGTCTGGTGGGAGTCTCGCGGGACGCCGCCGGGCACCCCGCGTACCGGCTGGCCCTGCAGACGCGCGAGCAGCACATCCGCCGCGAGAAGGCGACGTCGAACATCTGCACCTCCCAGGTGCTGCTGGCCGTGATGGCCGCGATGTACGCGGTCTACCACGGCCCGGACGGCCTCCGGGCCATCGCCACCGAGGTCGCCCAGAAGGCCGAGGCGCTCGCCGACCGGCTGCGCTCGTACGGCCTGTCGCTGGCATCCGACTCGTTCTTCGACACCATCCGCGTGACCACGCCCGGTCCCGCCCGCCGCGTGATCGAGCGCGCCCGCTCACTGGGGTACCAGCTGTTCTGGGCCGACGACGCGACCGTGGGGGTCTCGGTGGACGAGACCACCACCGCGGATGACCTCGCCGCTGTCGCGTGGGCGTTCGGGCTGCCGGAGGACGAGTTCCTCGGCGCAGGAGAGCAGGGGGAGCGCGCGGTGGACTTCGCCGACGCGCAGCCGTTGGCCGGGGTGCCGGCAGGTCTCCACCGTGTCGAGGAGTTCCTCACCCACCCCGTCTTCACCGCTCACCGGTCCGAGACGGCGATGATGCGCTACCTCAAGCAGCTCGCCGACCGCGATTACGCCCTGGACCGCGGCATGATCCCGCTCGGATCGTGCACCATGAAGCTCAACGCCGCCACCGAGATGGCCGCGGTGTCGTGGCCGGAGTTCTCGCGCGTGCACCCGTTCGCGCCGGAGGCCGACGTGCACGGCTACCTCGCGCTGATCGAGCAGCTCGAGTCGTGGCTCGCCGAGGTCACCGGGTACGACGCCGTCTCGCTGCAGCCGAACGCCGGGTCGCAGGGCGAGCTCGCCGGACTCATGGCGATCCGCGGCTATCACCGCGCGAACGGGGATTCGCAGCGCACCGTGTGCCTCATCCCGTCCTCGGCGCACGGCACGAACGCCGCGTCGGCCGTGCTGGCGGGAATGAGCGTCGTCGTGGTCGCGTGCGACGAGCAGGGCAACGTCGACCTCGACGACCTGCGCGCCAGGATCGCCGAGCACGCCGACGCGCTGGCCGCGCTCATGATCACGTATCCGTCCACGCACGGCGTGTACGAGCACGACGTGCTCGAGATCACGCAGGCCGTGCACGACGCGGGCGGCCAGGTCTACATCGACGGGGCGAACCTCAACGCGCTGCTCGGGTACTCGCGCTTCGGCGACCTGGGCGGCGACGTGTCGCACCTGAATCTCCACAAGACGTTCGCGATCCCGCACGGCGGCGGCGGCCCGGGGGTCGGCCCGGTCGCTGCCAAAGCCCACCTCGCGCCGTACCTGCCCTCGCACCCGCTGTCGCAGCGCAAGGACCATGCCGGCGGCGTGTTCGACGGTGGACCGATCTCCGGCGCGCCGCACGGGTCGGCCGGCATCCTGCCGATCTCGTGGGCGTACGTCCGCATGATGGGTGCCGAGGGACTGCGGGATGCCACCGCGGCGGCCGTGCTGTCGGCGAACTACATCGCCGCGCGTCTGCGCGAGCACTACCCGGTGCTCTACACCGGAGACGACGGGCTCGTCGCGCACGAGTGCATCCTCGACCTGCGGCCGCTGCGCGAGGCCACCGGCATCACGGTCGATGACGTCGCGAAGCGGCTCATCGACTACGGATTCCACGCCCCGACGATGTCGTTCCCGGTCGCAGGCACCCTCATGGTCGAGCCGACCGAGTCGGAGGACCTCGCCGAGATCGAGCGGTTCATCGAGGCGATGATCGCGATCAGGGCCGAGGCGGACCGCGTCGCGGCGGGGGAGTGGCCCGCGTCGGACAACCCGCTCGTGAACGCCCCGCACACCGCGGAGTCCGTGGTCGCCGGCGAGTGGTCGCATCCGTACTCGCGCGAGACCGCCGTGTATCCGGTCCACTCGCTCGTGCGGACGAAGTACTGGCCGCCGGTGCGCCGCATCGATCAGGCCTACGGGGACCGCAACCTCGTGTGCGCCTGCCCGCCGATCGAGGCCTTCGCCTGACCTGACCCGCGACGGCGGTCCCACCCGCGAGACTGCATCGGAGCGCCGAGACTGCACTTCCCGGAGTGCTGTCTCGGCGCTCCGATGCTGTCTCGGCGTCAGCGGGGGCGGGAGCGCCGACGGAGGGGTCAGCGGCGGAGGGGCGTGAGCAGGCGCGTCAGCGAGCGCAGTGAGGCCGAATCCTCCGGACGGGAGGGTTGCAGGCCGACGGCGAGAAGCGCCGCCCGCAGGGGCGCGACCTCGATGACATCGTGCCAACCCCAGTGCGCGGTCGCCGCAACACCGCGGGCGAGCAAGCGCGCATCGCGGTCACGGCGCGCACGCAGGACCGTCACAGCATCCGTATCGGAGTACTTGACGTCGCCGTCCGCCTCGCCGCCGATCCGCGAATACTCCCACCAGAAGTCGAGGCGGTCGGCATCGCCAGGAGCCCGGCCGCAGATCCACTTCTGCAGCACCGGCGCAGGGAAGCCGAGCCACTCGATCACCGCCAGGCTCACGTGCTCGAGCGTCGACTCCGGCACCGGCGACGCCCGGTCGAGCACCCAACGAGCGTGCCGCCTCCCGCGACTGCTCACCCGCAGGCGATTCACCTCGTGCAGCACTGCGGGTGTGAGCCCCGGATGCCGACGCAGCACGGTACCCGCGACCGCCAGTCCGACGGCGTGATGGCGCACGCGCGCGATGTCGACTGCGATGTCCGCCGGTCTCGCGACCAGCATCCCTCCGATCTCCTCCACGAGGGGAAGTCGCTCCGCTGTATGAACGCGGACCCCGCCAACGGCGCGGGAAGTGGCGAGCGGCGTCGCGGTGATGTGCACGTCCGCCGGCTCTCCGAAGATCGGCAGACCGCGCAGCGCTGCAGCCGACTCGAGCACGAACCGGGCCTCTGGTAACACCATGCCGTGGCATGCACTCGGGCGAGGTACCGATTCCAGGGAGCCAGTCGAGACCATTCATCCGCGTCGGCGTAGACGCCCCTCCGGACCGACACCACCTGTCTCATCCGGATGGCGCGCTCGGGATGAGGCAGCTCGTCCCGTCGGAGCAGTGCGACCGGGCTCGGAAGGACGTCGCCCGCCGACGCCGTCGATGTCATCCCCCGATCGTCGCCCCGCTGCGCCGTGCACGGTGCACCGCCCCGGTCGCCTGCGAGAACGTCTGGTCTCGCCCCCCATGTGGAGGAGCCGTCCTGTCCCCATCCGCCCGCTCACGGTCGTCGCGACCCCACCCGCGAGACTGCATCGGAGCGCCGAAACAGCATGCGGAAGGGGGCTGTCTCGGCGCTCCGATGCAGTCTCGCGGACATCGCGAGCGGGCTCAGCCGGTGGTGGTGGGGGTGGGGGTGGGGAGGGGCGCGAACAGTTCGGGCCAGAGGCCGGCGGCGAGCGGATACCCGACGAAGGCCACGATGTCGATGACGGTGTGGGCGACCACGAGCGGCATGACCCGGCCCCAGCGGCGGTAGCACCAGCCGAAGACGATGCCCATGACGACGTTGCCGACGATCGCGCCGATCCCCTGATACGCGTGATAGGCGCCGCGCAGCGCGGCGGTGGAGAGGATGATCGCCCACCAGTTCCAGCCGAAGCGGCGGAGGCGGTCGAAGAGGTAGCCGATGAAGACCACCTCCTCCGTCAGTCCCGCCCGCAGCGCCGCCAGCAGCAGAAGCGGGACGGTCCACCACGCCGCATCCAGCGGAGACGCGACGACCGCGACGGTGACACCCGCCGCGCGGCCGCCCGCGTAGAGCGCCAGTCCCGGCAGACCGATCACGGCGGCCAGCAGGATGCCACGGCCGAGGTCGCCGCCGAACCGCGAGAAGTCGAGGCCCATGCGGCGCAGGGCGTTCGCGCCGGGCTCCCAGAGGAGGTAGACCACCAGGGCCACCAGCGCCAGGCCGAAGAAGAAGGACAGGACCTGATAGACGATGTCCCACAGGGCCACGGCGTCCCGAGAGGGATTGACCTGAGCCGCCTGGGCCCCCAGCGGCACCGGTGCGAGAAGGCGACGCACGAGCGCAAGCACCGCGTAGACCGCGGACTGCCCGACGGACACCGCGAGGACGAGCCAGACCTCCCACGTCAGGCGGCGGCGCTCATACCCGCCGAGCGCAGGCGAGATCGTGGGTTTTTCGCGGTCATCGAGCCGATTCGGCGGCGTCACCTTGTCAGATTGTCACACTTGAAGTCGCTTGAGTTAAGGCTCTGTAACGTTTTCGTCCATCGTTTTGACCATCTCACAAGGGGTGCATATCGTTTTCCCATCCGCGCCCCGTCCGGCCTCGTCAGACGTGTGCGCACAACCCTGCACAGGAGGAACAGTGAGAATGAAGCGCATTTCGGCAGCGGTGGCGCTCACCGCAGCCGGCGCACTGGCGATCTCGGGCTGCGCCGCCGGTGGCGGCGACAACGGCGGCGACGACTCCGGTCTCGTCGAGGGCTCGTCGATCACCGCAGCGTGGAACCAGGCGTTCTACTCGATGAACGGCAACACGTCGTTCGGTAACGCCACGGCGAACAACAACATCAACTACCTGACCCTCGATGGGTTCAACTACTACAACAACACGCCCGAGCTGGTGCAGAACGAGTCGTTCGGCACCTACGAGCTCGTCAGCGAAGACCCGCTCACGGTCAAGTACACCGTCGCAGAGGGCGTGAACTGGTCGGACGGGACCCCGGTGGACGCCGCGGACCTCATGCTCAACTGGGCCGCACTGTCGCGCGCCCTGGACACCCCGGACTTCGATCCGGGCGAGTTCACCGACCCCGAGACCGGTGAGTTCACCGAGTCGTTCCCGACCGACGTCGTCTACTTCGACTCGGGTGCCACTCCCGAGTCGGGCATGGGCCTGGTCACCCAGACCCCCGAGATCGGCGACGACAACCGTTCGATCACGATGACGTTCGACAAGCCGTTCGTCGACTGGGAGCTCGTCTTCACGTCGCCGCTGCCGGCGCACGTCGTGGCCAAGAACGCGCTCGGCCTGGACGACAACGAGGAGGCCAAGCAGGCTCTCATCGAGGCGATCGAGAACAACGACGCCGCGGCGCTGGCTCCGATCTCGGCCTTCTGGAACTCGGGCTTCAACTTCACCGAGCTGCCGGACGACCCGGAGCGCTACCTGGCGAGCGGCCCGTACATGATCAGCGACTTCGTCGCCGACCAGTACATCACCCTCGTGGCCAACCCCGAGTACAACGGCGAGAACGCCGCCAACATCGAGGAGATCACGATCCGCTTCATCCCCGACCCGCTCGCCGCGGTTCAGGCGCTGGAGAACGGTGAGGTCGACATCATCTCGCCGCAGGCGACCGCCGACATCAAGACGGCGCTCGACGGCATCGACGGCATCACGGTCCTGACCGGTCTCGAGGGCACCTACGAGCACGTCGACCTGCAGTTCGACCAGGGCAAGAACCCGCAGAACATCTTCTCGAACGCCAAGGCGCGCGAGGCCTTCATGAAGGTCATCCCGCGTCAGGAGATCGTCGACACCCTGATCAAGCCGATCATCGGTGACGACGCGATCCTGCGCGACTCGCAGCTGTTCGTCCCGGGCGCTGCCGGCTATGACGAGGCCGCCGAGAACAACACGTCGGCCGAGTACGCCGAGGTCGACATCGAGGGCGCCAAGGCGCTGCTGGCCGAGTCGGGCATCACCGACACCTCGGTCTGCATCCTCTACGCCTCGAACAACCCGCGCCGTGTGAACGAGTTCGCGCTCATCCAGGAGTCGGCCAACCAGGCGGGCTTCAACGTCACCGACTGCGGCTCGGAGGAGTGGGGCGGTCTGCTCGGCACGCCGGGCGCCTACGACGCGTCGCTGTTCGGCTGGCAGTCGACGAGCCTCGGTGTGACCAACTCGCTCCCGACGTTCGTGACCGGCGGCATCAACAACATGAACTTCTACTCGAACCCTCGAGTGGACGAGATCATCGCTGAGCTCAACGGCACGTTCGACGAGGAGAAGCAGATCGAGCTCCAGGTCGAGATGGACCGCCTGCTGTGGGAGGACTTCTACGGCGTGACCATCTTCCAGTTCCCGAGCGTCACCGCGTACAGCGACCGTGTGGAGGGCATCGACCCGTCGATCATCGCGCCCACGATCTTCTGGAACGCGTGGGATTGGTCTGTGACCGACGGCGGCTCGGAGGAGTAATCCGATAAGCACGATGCCCGCCCGGCGATGGCCGGGCGGGCATCGGGCGGGGTGCAGGTCCCCGAGGGGGCCTGCACCCCGCCGCGTTAGACTCCTCTCAGTGGCAGGGCCTGCTCCGGACACGATCCGAACGGCCGGCCCGCGCTGTTTACCCGATTGGCAGGCGGCCACACCATGGCTTCATTCATCATCCGGCGGTTGATCGCGTCGATCTTCGTGCTCTTCGCCGCCACCTTCCTGATGTACATCCTCACGGCGCTGTCCGGGGATCCGCTCGAGGACCTTCGGCAGAGCAACGCCCCGAACAAGGCCGAGCTCATCGAAGCTCGCACCAGACTTCTCAATCTCGACGTCCCGCCCCCGCTGCGCTACTTCCTGTGGCTCGGCGGGATCTTCCGCGGCGACTTCGGCATCAGCATCCAGAACCAGCCGGTCAACGCTCTGCTGGCAAACGCGATCACGTCGACGCTGACGCTGGTCACCACCGCCACGATCGTGGCGATCGTTCTGGGCATCACCGTCGGAATCGTCTCGGCGCTGCGCCAGTACACCGGCTTCGACTACGGCGTCACCCTCATCTCGTTCCTGTTCTTCTCGCTGCCCATCTTCTGGGTCGCCGTGCTGCTGAAGCAGTACGGCGCGATCCAGCTGAACAACTGGCTGGGCGATCCGACGATCTCCGTGCCGGTGATCATCGGGATCTCGCTCGTCGCCGGCCTGATCTGGATGTCGCTCCTCGGGGGACGGTGGCGTCGCCGGCTCATCGTGTTCGCGGTCTCGGCCGTGGCCACGGGCGCGGTCCTGACCTACCTCTCCGTCACGGAGTGGTTCGCCGACCCGAGCATCGGGATCGTGGTCTACGCGTTCCTGGCGCTGGGCGTGGCGGTCGGTGTGACAGCCATCTCGACCGGGCTGCGCAACCGCAAGGCGCTGTACGCCTCGCTCATCGTCGCCGCGATCGGCATCGCGCTGTACTTCCCGATGATGAACTACATCCTCAACGGGATGACGCTGTGGTTCTTCGTCGTCCTCGCGGTGCTGACCATCGTGGTCAGCGGCGGGATCGGCTGGTTCATGGGTGCCCCGGACCGGGCTCCTGTGGTGCGCACGACCGCGATCGTCGGGGTCCTCGTCGCGTCGTTCATCGCCGTCGACAAGTACATGTCGTACTGGGAGGCGTACGCCAACTCCAGCCGTGTGCGCGGCCGCCCGATCGCCACCGTGGGCGCATCCACGCCGGGCCTGGGCGGCAACTTCTGGGTGCAGGGCATCGACCTGTACACGCACCTCCTGCTGCCGACGATCGCGATCATCCTGATCTCGTTCGCCAGCTACACCCGCTACTCGCGCGCGAGCCTGCTCGAGGTGATGAACCAGGACTACATCCGCACGGCGCGCGCCAAGGGTCTGACCGAGCGCACGGTGGTCGTGCGTCACGCGTTCCGCAACGCGCTCATCCCGATCACCACGATCATCGCCTTCGACGTGGGTGCCCTGATCGGCGGCGCGGTCATCACCGAGACGGTGTTCGGCTGGACGGGCATGGGGCGCCTGTTCGTCACCGCGCTCGGCGCGCATGACCCCAACCCCGTGATGGCGTTCTTCGTCGTGACGGGAACCCTGGCGGTGGTGTTCAACCTGATCGCCGACCTCGTCTACGCCGCACTCGACCCGAGAATCAAGGTGGGCTGAATGAATACCACGACCTCTCAGGAGCCCGGCCTCGAGACGCAGGCCATCGCCGAGATCTCCATCGAGCAGAAGGAGACCGAGGGCCTCAGCCAGGGGCAGATCGTCCGCCGGCGGTTCTTCCGCCACCGCGCGGCGCTCATCTCAATGATCGTCCTCGCCTTCATCGTCGTCCTCGCGTTCACGTCGGTGGGCGTCGATCTGTGGGGACTGCGCGTCCCCGGCTGGTGGCAGTACTCGTGGAACGAGATCCCCGCCAAGGTCAACAACGGCGTTCCGACGCTGAGCCTGTGGCCGCTGCAGTTCGGCGACCACCCGTTCGGCCAGGACGAGGTGGGCCGCGACATCTTCGCGGTCGTCATGCGCGGCACGCAGCAGTCGATCATGGTGATGGTCATCGCCGGTGTGGTCGCGACCATCATCGGCGTGGTGATCGGCGCGGTCGCCGGCTACTACGGCAAGCTGACCGACTCGGTGCTGATGCGCTTCACCGACATCATCATCACCATCCCGCTCATCGTGATCGGCTCGGTGCTCGGCAACACGTTCGGCAGCCTCGGAGCCGCCGTGCTCGGTGTCGTCATCGGCCTGTTCGCGTGGACGACGATGGCACGTCTGGTCCGCGGCGAGTTCCTCTCCCTGAGGGAGCGGGAGTTCGTCGACGCCGCACGCGTGTCGGGTGCCCGCGACCGGCGGATCATCTTCCGCCACATCCTGCCCAACGCGGTCGGCGTCATCGTCGTGAACGCGACGCTGCTCATGGCCGGAGCGATCCTGCTCGAGTCGGCGCTGAGCTTCCTCGGCTTCGGCGTGCAGTCGCCGGACACCTCGCTGGGCAAGATCATCTCGGAGAACCAGGCCGCCTTCTCGACGCGCCCCTGGATCTTCTGGTGGCCGGGCGTCTTCATCATCGCGATCGCCCTGTGCGTCAACTTCATCGGCGACGGTCTCCGCGACGCGTTCGACCCGCGCCAGAAGAAGATGCCGAGCGAGCGGGCGATGGCGCGCGCGGGTCGTGCCGGTGGTCCGGTGCCCACGCCGGTCGACACCACCGCCTCGACGGATGCCCCGACGGTGACGGTGTCGGGCGAAGCGGTGTACACCGGCGACGTGGTCAACTACCAGGACCCGCGTCCGGACTCGCCCGGCGACAGCCGGCGCGGGCCGCTCGACCCGGAGCGGTGACGTGACGCTGCTAGACCAGCAGTCCGATCGCGGTCGCGGCGGCGAGCAGAGCGATCAGCGCGATCGTCGCCCAGTGCCACGTGGTGGTGGACGCCTCGGGGTCCACGCCGCTGGCGAAGGCGCCCGCATCGCGCAGTCGCTCCCAGTGGCCGCGGATCAGCTGCGCCAGGTTGCCGGTGGGCGTCGTGATGGCGTCCGCCGGCCGCAGACCGCCGTGCAGGCCGCGGGCCGAGGACGAGACACCGTCGAAGTCCTTGCTCGCAAGCCCCAGCTGACGGTGCCGGCCCGGCGCCGGCGCGGCCCACACCGGCACGCGGCCGGCGACGGTGTGCAGCGTCAGGGAGTAGCGCGTGTCGATCGACACGATGGAGGGCCACGGGACGAAAGCGGTGCGGAACACGTTCTCCACGGTGATGCCGTGCTCCTGCACCAGGAGGCTCGGACGCCAGAACAGCGCCCACGCCAGCACCGCCACCAGCAGGATCGGCCAGGCGTAGCGCAGGGCGGACGCGGGCTCCGCCCAGAACAGCGCGATCAGACCGAGCGCGCACACCACGACGGTCACGACAGCGAGGATGCGGCCGAACACGGGCCGGTAACGGACCTCCTGGAAAGACATGACTTCAAGCTTCGCAGATGGGACATCACGAATGACTGACACGACGGGCGCCGACGCCACCTTCGCGGCGTCGCACGAGGCCCTTCCGGAGACGATCCTCGAGGTCAAGAACCTCGGCGTGGAGTTCTGGGTCGAGGGGGAGTTCTACCCCGCCGCGATCGGCATGGACTACGCGGTGCGTCGCGGCGAGGTGCTGGCGATCGTGGGCGAGTCCGGGTCGGGCAAGAGCACCAGCTCGATGGCGCTGCTCGGCCTGCTGCCGGAGAACTCCCGCGTCACCGGCTCGATCCAGCTGATGGGCCGCGAGCTGCGCGGCGCCGACCCGGCGACGCTGCGGTCGCTGCGCGGCAACGAGATCGCGGTCATCTTCCAGGAGCCGATGACCGCGCTGAACCCGGTCTACACGATCGGATTCCAGATCATGGAGGCGCTGCGTTCCCACGACCGGTCGCTCGCCCCCAGCGACGCGAAGGCGCGGGCGATCGAGCTGCTGGGCATGGTCGAGATGCCCAACCCCGAGCAGTCGTTCCACAAGTACCCGCACCAGCTGTCCGGCGGTCAGCGTCAGCGCGCGATGATCGCGCAGTCCATCTCCTGCGACCCGCTGCTGCTCATCGCCGACGAGCCGACGACGGCTCTGGACGTGACCGTGCAGGCGGAGGTGCTCGACCTGCTGCGCAGCCTCCACAAGCGGCTGGATTCGGCCATCATCCTCATCACGCACGACATGGGGGTGGTCGCCGACCTCGCCGACCGCATCATGGTGATGAAGAACGGCGTGGTCGTGGAGTCCGGGACGGTGGACAAGATCTTCCACGCCTCGCAGCATCCGTACACGCAGCAGCTGCTCGCGTCGGTGCCGCACCTGGGACTGGGCGTCCTCGAGGAGGCCGCGCCGGCGCCGGAGGTCGTGGCCACCGAGACCTCGGCCGTGCCGACCGTGTCGTCCATCCGCGAGCGGGCGACGGAGGCGGCGGAGGAGATCATCGAGACCCGCACGCCGGTCCTGCATTTCGAGGACGTCGCGATCGACTACCCCAAGCGCGGCCGCATCCCGGCCTTCCGCGCGGCCGAGCACGTCGACCTGGCCATCTACCCCGGTGAGATCGTCGGCCTCGTCGGCGAATCCGGCTCCGGCAAGACGACCCTGGGCCGCGCCGCGATCGGCCTGCTCCCGATCGCCGAGGGCAAGCTCACCGCCGTCGGCACCGACATCTCGCATGCCAGCCAGAAGGAGCTGTTCGCGATCCGCCGCAAGACGGGCATCGTGTTCCAGGATCCGGCGTCGTCGCTGAACCCGCGCATGCCGATCGGCCAGTCGATCGGCGAGCCGATCCTGCTGGCCGGGGAGGCCAAGGGCAAGGACCTCGACCGGCGCGTCGAGGAGCTGCTGACCCAGGTGGAGCTGCCCGCGTCGTACCGCAACCGGTTCCCGCACGAGCTGTCGGGTGGTCAGCGTCAGCGTGTCGGCATCGCGCGCGCCCTGGCGCTCGCCCCGGAGCTGCTCGTCGCGGACGAGCCCACATCGGCCCTCGACGTGTCCGTGCAGGCGCGATTCCTCGATCTGCTGCAGGAGCTGCAGCACCAGCTGCAGTTCGCGTGCCTGTTCATCAGCCACGACCTCGCCGTCGTCGACATCCTGGCGCACCGGATCGCGGTGATGCACCACGGCAAGCTCGTCGAGACCGGCACGCGCGACGAGATCCTGCGCGGCGCGCAGGACCCGTACACCCAGCGCCTCATCGCGGCCGTGCCGGTGCCCGACCCCGACGAGCAGCGCATCCGCCGCGAGGCCCGCGCGGCGCTGCTGCAGCGCTCCGGCTCGGTCGCGAGCTGACCGGCCGTCGCATCGGAAACCGTGTGCCGTCCGGGGCTTCCCCGGGCGGCACACCGGCGTGCGGGGGAGGACGCGGCGCGTCCCGGTAGACTGGGGGATGCCGGCATCCCGGCGATTCCCCGTATTCCAAGGATTCCCTCATGGCGCGCGCCCTCCGTCCGGACCTCCGCAACGTCGCGATCGTCGCCCACGTCGACCACGGCAAGACGACGCTCGTCGACGCGATGCTCCGCCAGACCGGCTCCTTCGGCGAGCACGCGCACGTCGAAGAGCGCGCGATGGACTCGAACGATCTGGAGCGCGAGAAGGGCATCACGATCCTCGCCAAGAACACGGCGATCACCTACAACGGCGCCCACACCGATGTGCCGGTGACCATCAACGTCATCGACACGCCCGGGCACGCCGACTTCGGCGGCGAGGTCGAGCGCGGCTTGTCGATGGTGGACGGCGTGGTGCTCCTGGTCGACGCGAGCGAGGGCCCGCTGCCGCAGACCCGCTTCGTGCTGCGCAAGGCGCTCGAGGCGAAGCTGCCGGTCATCCTCCTCATCAACAAGACCGACCGGCCCGATGCCCGGATCGCCGAGGTCGAGGAGGAGGCGCACGACCTGCTGCTGGGCCTGGCCTCCGACCTCCACGAGGACGTCCCGGACCTCGATGTCGACGCACTGCTGGACGTGCCGGTCGTGTACGCCAGCGGACGCGCGGGCGCCGCCTCGCGCACCCGTCCCGCCAACGGCGAGCTTCCCGACAACGACGACCTCGAGCCGCTGTTCGCCGCCATCCTCGAGCACGTGCCGGCGCCGTCCTATGACGACGAGGCGCCGCTGCAGGCGTGGGTGACCAACCTCGACTCCAGTCCGTTCCTCGGCCGCCTGGCGCTCCTGCGCGTGTTCAACGGCACGCTGAAGAAGGGCCAGACCGTGGCGTGGGTGCGCCACGACGGCTCGCACTCCAACGCCCGCATCACCGAGCTGCTCAAGACCCGCGCGCTCGAGCGGTACCCGGCCGAGTCCGCCGGCCCGGGCGACATCGTGGCCATCGCCGGCATCGAGGAGATCACCATCGGCGAGACCATCGCCGACCCCGACGACGTGCGGCCGCTGCCGGCGATCACCGTCGACGAGCCGGCGATCTCGATGACCATCGGCACCAACACGTCGCCTCTGGTCGGCAAGGTCAAGGGCCACAAGGTCACCGCCCGCATGGTCAAGGACCGTCTCGACCGTGAGCTGATCGGCAACGTCTCGCTCAAGGTCGTCGACATCGGACGCCCCGATGCCTGGGAGGTGCAGGGCCGCGGCGAGCTGGCTCTGGCGATCCTCGTCGAGAACATGCGCCGCGAGGGCTTCGAGCTCACCGTCGGCAAGCCGCAGGTGGTCACCCGCAAGGGCCCGAACGGTCAGACGCAGGAGCCCTTCGAGCACCTGACCATCGACGTGCCCGAGGAGTACCTGGGTGCGATCACGCAGCTGCTGGCCGCCCGCAAGGGCCGCATGGAGACGATGACCAACCACGGCACCGGCTGGGTGCGCATGGAGTTCATCGTGCCCTCACGCGGCCTCATCGGCTTCCGCACCGAGTTCCTGTCCATCACGCGCGGCACCGGCATCGCCAACGCGATCTCGCACGGCTACGACGACTGGGCAGGTCACATCCAGGCGCGCCAGAACGGCTCCATCGTCGCCGACCGGGCCGGCGTCGTGACCCCGTTCGCGATGATGGCGCTGCAGGAGCGCATGACATTCTTCGTCCAGCCCACCGAAGAGGTGTACGAGGGCATGGTCGTGGGTGAGAACACGCGCGCCGACGACATGGACGTGAACATCACCAAGGAGAAGAAGCTCACCAACATGCGCTCGTCGACCGCCGACGAGCTCGAGAAGCTCACGCCGCCGCGGCAGCTCTCCCTCGAGGAGAGCCTCGAGTTCGCCCGCGAGGACGAATGCGTCGAGGTGACGCCCGAGAAGGTGCGCATCCGCAAGGTGATCCTCGATCAGACCGAGCGCGCTCGCGCAGCCTCCAGACTGAAGCGCCAGGACGCCAACGCCTGACCGGTCCGACACCGGATGCCGGCGGTGCGGTGATCCGCCGTCCGGGCGACGGCCCTGCGGGCCACGGGTGTGACGGCGGCGCGGGAGGGTGTCGGAGGCTCCTCGGTACGATGGCGAGGTGAGTCCGGAACCGCACGTCGACGATGTCGATGCCGCCGGCGAGGGTCGACGGGCCGTGCGAGAGGGCCTCGGGGTCGCGCTCGCGACGAGTGCCTACGGCATCTCGTTCGGTGCTCTGGCCGTCGCGTCGGGCCTGGACGTGTGGCAGACATGCGTTCTCAGCCTGATGATGTTCACCGGCGGCTCGCAGTTCGCCTTCGTCGGCATCGTCGGCGCGGGCGGGCTGACCGCCGCGTGGTCGGCGATCGCGTCGGCCACGCTGCTGGGCGTGCGCAACGTCGCCTACGGCATCCGGATGTCCCCGGTGATCGGTGCGGGGTTCTGGCGACGCGCGGCGGCCGCGCAGTTCACGATCGACGAGTCGACGGCGGTGTCGCTCGCGCAGCGGACGCCCCGCGCCCGCACCCTCGGGTTCTGGGTCACCGGCATCGGGATCTACATCGGCTGGAACCTCTCCACCCTCGCCGGTGCGCTGCTGGGGGATGTCCTCGGCGATCCGCGCACGTACGGCCTCGACGCTGCGGCCGCGGCGGCCTTCCTGGCGCTGCTGTGGCCGCGCCTGCGGGCCCGGCAGCCGATCGCCGTGGGTGTCGCCGCCGCCGTGATCGCCACGATCCTGACGCCCATGCTGATGCCGGGCCTGCCGGTGATCGTCGCCGCGGCGGTCGCGATCGCCGTCGGCTGGACCAACTGGCTCGGCACGCGGGACGCGGAAGGCTCGACGCGATGGCGGGAGCCGGACGACGTGGCCGAAAGGGAGGGACTGCCGTGACCATGTGGAACGCCGTGCTCGTGGCATCCATCGTGTGCGTCGCCCTGAAGACCGTCGGATACCTCATCCCGGCCCGGTGGGTGGAGGCGCCGCGGCCCCTGCGGATCGCGGACCTCCTCACCGTCGCCCTGCTGGCGGCGCTCGTGGCCGTGCAGACGCTCGGCGCGGGCCAGGCCGTCGTCGTCGACGCCCGGGTGCCGGCGATCCTGGTCGCCGCCGGGCTCCTGCTGCTGCGCGCCCCCTTCCTGGTCGTGGTCGTCGCCGCGGCCGCCGTGGCAGCGCTGCTGCGCCTGTGGGGCTGGGCCGCCTGAGGGGCGACGCGCGGGGCGCAGCGGCATCCGTCGTCCGCGTAGAGTTCTCGGGTGCGCTCTTCCGTTCCCGCCCGCATCGGCACGTGGATCGTCGCGCTGGCGGCGGGGACGGTCTATGGACTGGCCGGCACGATCGCGCACGCCTATACCCTCGCAGGGCTCCCTGTCGGACTCGTCCTCGGGGTGCTCGGCAGCGCCGCGCTGCTGGTCGCGGTCCGACTCCTGGCCGCCGACCGGTGGGCGACCCTCGCATCCGGCGGCGGGATGCTGCTGGCCACACTCGTCTTCTCCGGCAGCGGGCCCGGCGGCTCGGTGATCGTCCCGCAGACCGGCCTCGCCGTCGTGTGGACCTTCGCGGTCCCGGTCGTGATCGCCGTGGTGGTCGCCTGGCCCGACCGCACACGCGCTCGGCGCTGACGGCGCTCCCGAGCGGAGGGCCGAGCGTCGATGGTCGGGGCCGCTGAGGCGGGGGACCGAACTAGACTGATGCCGTGACGTACGTGATCGCCCTTCCCTGCGTGGACGTCAAGGACCGCGCCTGCATCGACGAGTGCCCCGTGGACTGCATCTATGAGGGTGAACGGTCGCTGTACATCCACCCGGACGAATGCGTCGACTGCGGCGCCTGCGAGCCGGTGTGCCCCGTGGAGGCGATCTACTACGAGGACGACCTGCCCGACGAGTGGCAGGACTACTACAAGGCCAACGTCGAGTTCTTCGACGACATCGGCTCGCCCGGCGGCGCGGCCAAGGTCGGGGTGATCCACAAGGACCACCCGATCATCGCCGCGCTCCCGCCGCAGGGCGACCACTGACGTGGGGGTCGCCGACCTCGCCGAGTATCCCTGGGACGCCGTCGCGCCGTACGCGGCGCGCGCCCGCGCGCATGCGGACGGGATCGTCGACCTCTCGGTCGGGTCGCCGGTCGACCCGACGCCGCCGGTGGTCGCCGACGCGCTGCGGGCAGCGACCGACGCACATGCGTACCCCCAGACGATGGGAACCCGGGCACTGCGCGACGCGATCGCACGGTGGTACGCCCGTCGTCGTGGCGTTGCCGGCCTGACCGCCGAGAACGTGCTCCCGACGGTCGGCTCCAAGGAGCTGGTCGCCCTGCTTCCGCTCCTGCTCGGCCTCGGACCGGGCGACGTCGTGGTCCACCCGCGGGCCGCGTATCCCACATACGAGGTCGGGGCCCGGCTCGTCGGAGCGACACCGGTCGCCGCGGATGACCCCGCCGACTGGCCCCAGTCGGCCCGGCTCATCTGGGTGAACTCGCCGGGCAACCCCGACGGGCGCGTGCTGGATGTGCCAGCGCTCCGCGCGGCCGTGCTGCGAGCGCGCGACCTGGGCGCCGTGCTGGCCTCGGACGAGTGCTACGCCGAGCTCGGCTGGGACGCGCCGTGGGACGCCGAGCCCATCCCGTCGGCGCTCGACCCGCGCGTCACCGGCGGCGAGCTGCGGGGCATCCTGTCGGTGTACTCGCTCAGCAAGCAGTCCAACCTCGCCGGCTACCGTGCGGCGTTCCTGGCCGGAGACCCCGAGCTGGTCGCGCGCCTGCTCACGGCCCGCAAGCATCTGGGCCTCATGCTGCCGCTCCCGGTGCAGCAGGCCATGGTCGCCGCGCTCGCCGACGACGCCCATGTGGCTCAGCAGCGGGAGCGCTACCGAACACGGCGGGCACTCCTCAAGCCCGCGGTCGAAGCGGCCGGCTTCCGCATCGACGCCAGCGAAGCCGGGCTGTACCTGTGGGCGACCGAGGGGCGCGACGCCTGGGACAGCATGGCGCGACTGGCGGGCCTCGGCATCCTCGCCGGGCCCGGCCACTTCTACGGCGAGCAGTTCCCGCAGCACGTGCGGCTGTCGCTGACCGCCACCGACGAGCGCATCGCCGCCGCCGCCGCGCGGTTGCGCGCGAGCGCGGCCGCCCCGGTCTGAGGAAACCTCCACCGGATGCCCCCTCGCTTTGGCCGTGTCAGCAGTGGTCTCCGCCGCCCAGTAGGCTGTAGGACGCGGCGACGCGGCATCCGGCGTCCCGCTCCCAGAGTCCCAGTCCGGCGCAGCGCGCGTCGCGGCGAACGGGACGGAACCCCCTGACCGACCAGAAATCGCGAGGAGGCGCCGTGAGCGAAGCGGGCACCCTGCAGGAGAAGGCCACCCTCACGATCGGGGAGCGGACCGCCGAGTTCCCGGTGCTGCGCGGCACCGACGGGACGCCGAGCGTGGACGTGTCGACCTTCACCCGCCAGACCGGACACACGGCGCTCGACTACGGCTTCGTCAACACCGCCGCCACCAAGTCGGCGATCACCTACATCGACGGCGACCAGGGGATCCTCCGCTATCGCGGCTACCCGATCGAGCAGCTTGCGAAGAACAGCACCTACCTCGAGGTCGCGTGGCTTCTCATCTACGGTGAGCTGCCGACCCCGGACCAGCTGGCGGAGTTCGACAACCGCATCCGTCGGCACACGCTGCTGCACGAGGATCTCAAGCGCTTCTTCTCGGCGCTGCCGCACACCGCGCACCCGATGTCCGTGCTCTCCGCCGCCACGGCCGCGCTGTCGACCTACTACGAGAACGAGTCCGACCCGAACAACCCCGAGCACGTCGAGCTCAACACCGTCCGCATGCTGGCGAAGCTGCCGGTGATCGCGGCGTACGCGCACAAGAAGAGCATCGGTCAGGCCTTCTTGTATCCCGACAACTCGCTCGGCTTCGTCGACAACTTCCTCAAGCTGAACTTCGGTGTCCTCAGCGAGGTGTACGAGGTGAACCCGGTGATGTCGCGGGCGCTCGAGCGCCTGCTCATCCTCCACGAGGATCACGAGCAGAACGCCTCCACCTCGACGGTGCGCCTCGTGGGGTCGACCGGCGCGAACCAGTTCTCGTCGATCTCGGCGGGCATCAACGCGCTCTACGGGCCGCTGCACGGCGGAGCCAACGAGGCGGTGCTGAAGATGCTGGCGCAGATCCGCGATTCCGGCGAGAGCGTCGAGCGCTTCGTCGAGCGGGTCAAGAACAAGGAGGACGGCGTCAAGCTCATGGGCTTCGGCCACCGGGTCTACAAGAACTACGACCCCCGCGCCAAGCTCGTCAAGGAGTCGGCCGATGAGGTGCTCGAGGCTCTCGGCGTCAGCGACCCGCTGCTGGACCTTGCCAAGCAGCTCGAGGAGATCGCTCTCAGCGACGACTACTTCAAGGAGCGTCGCCTCTACCCGAACGTCGACTTCTACACCGGTGTCATCTACAAGGCGATGGGCTTCCCGACCCGGATGTTCACGGTGCTATTCGCGATCGGCCGGCTGCCGGGCTGGCTCGCGCAGTGGCGCGAGGCGGCGGGAGACCCTCAGACGAAGATCGGTCGTCCCCAGCAGCTGTACATCGGCGCCTCCGAGCGCACGTACCCGGGCGTCGCCTGACCCTCGACGTCGCAGACGAAAGCGGCTCGGATCGGGATCCCGATCCGAGCCGCTTCGCTTCTCCTCAGGCGTGGAGCATCTCGTTCAGCGTCACGCCCACGCCCGCACGGCGCACCGCCTCGACCGCGCCGGTGACGGAGTTCCGCCGGAAGAGCAGCCCGTCGCGCCCCGAGAGCTCGGCGCCCTTCACCACGGGACGGGAGCCGTCCGCGCGGACGGGCTCGTCGGCGAGCACGATCTTCGTCCCGGCCGTCACGTAGAGACCCGCCTCCACCACGCAGTCGTCCCCGAGCGAGATGCCGATGCCGGCGTTCGCGCCGAGCAGCGTGCGCGCGCCGATGGACACCTTGTGCGAGCCGCCGCCCGAAAGCGTCCCCATGATGGACGCGCCGCCGCCGATGTCGCTGCCGTCGCCGACGACGACGCCCTGCGACACGCGCCCTTCGACCATGCTCTGACCGAGGGTGCCGGCGTTGAAGTTCACGAAGCCCTCGTGCATGACGGTGGTGCCCGGTGACAGATAGGCGCCCAGGCGCACGCGAGACGCATCGGCGATGCGCACACCCGGGGGAGTGACGTAGTCCAGCAGGCGCGGGAACTTGTCCAGACCCTGCACCTGGATGCCGTCGCGTGCCAGGAACGGGCGCAGCCGCGTGAGGGCATCCGGATGCATCGGGCCGGCGTTGGTCCATGCGACGTTCGGCAGGTGACCGAACACCCCGTCGAGGTTGACCTCATTGGGGCGGACGAGCCGGTGCGACAGCGCGTGGAGTCGGAGGTACGCATCCGACGTGGAGCGGGGCGCGACGTCGAGATCCACCTCGACGGTCACCACGTCCACGGTCACCGCGCGGCGCGGGTCGGCCACCGCCAGCCGCTCGAGCTGGTCGGGCGGCATGTTCGGGTCGAAACCCAGCGGGATGCGGCCCTCGGCGGGCGAGGGGAACCAGGTGTCCAGCACGGTTCCGTCGTCGGCGAGCGTCGCCAGGCCGACGCCCCATACCCATCGTTCTTCGCTCATGACATCAACGCTAGCGGCGGCGACGCGGCCGCGTGGATGCCCGCCGCGCGGGGGGCGACACGCCCGGGATGCAGCCCGGATTCGACGAGGTGGCCGATCGCACGTAGAGTATTTCTTGTTCGCCCCAAAGGGAACGCGGAGAGGCTGAAGCCCCGCCCCCTCAAGCGGAGAATCAACCTCCTCCTCCTCGGATCACAGTGTGATCCGGTGGCTCCAGGCCACGAGAGGCGGATCCCCACAGAGCATCGCGCCGGTTTGACCTCGCGGGTTGGTGTGGGGTAAGATTGTGAAGTTGCCCTGCTGGGCTGGCTGCCGTGTGGTGGTTGGTTGGTGGGAGCGTCCGATCCTTGAGAACTCAACAGCGTGCACTTGTCAAATGCCAAATTATCCTCGTCCGGTCTTCTGACCGGTTGAGAATTCCTTTTGGATCAATTCATGGATGTCAGTGACATTCGTTTTTGGTCAGATCGAACTCGCTGCTTGTGACTGTTTTCCCGGTTTCGAGTGGCATTCATTTTTTATGGAGAGTTTGATCCTGGCTCAGGATGAACGCTGGCGGCGTGCTTAACACATGCAAGTCGAACGGTGAAGCCCAGC